>NZ_JBVHDT010000001.1:0-1249347 GCF_055563235.1 Streptomyces sp. NPDC003248
GTTGATAGGCCGGATCTGGAAGCACGGTAACGTGTGGAGGTGACCGGTACTAATAGGCCGAGGGCTTGTCCTCAGTTGCTCGCGTCCACTGTGTTGGTTCTGAAACCACGAACAGCCCCGTCAGGGTTTACCTGGCGGTGCGGCTGACAGTTTCATAGTGTTTCGGTGGTTATAGCGTGAGGGAAACGCCCGGTTACATTCCGAACCCGGAAGCTAAGCCTTACAGCGCCGATGGTACTGCAGGGGGGACCCTGTGGGAGAGTAGGACGCCGCCGAACAATTTTTGAGAAATCCCCCGTGCCGGACGGCACGGGGGATTTCTGCGTTCAGGGTCGAGGACATGGACTACGGGCTCTCCTGCGAGAGCCCGTTTTTGCGTTACAGACGTCCGGCCGCTTTCAGGGACAGATAAGCGTCCGCCAGAGTTGGCGCCAGTTCGTCGGGAGGGGCGTCGACGACCGTCACTCCATGGCGGCGGAGGTGTTCGGCGGTGCGGTGACGTTCTGTCTGAGCCTGGGCGGCCGCCGCCGCTTCGTAGACGGCATCGATGGAGCCGCGGGCCTGAGCCATACCGGCGATGCGGGGGTCGGCGACCGAAGCGAGGAGAACGGTGTGGCCTCGGGTGAGCTGCGGGAGGAGCGGTAGCAGACCCGCCTCGATGGGGGCGGCGTCCAGCGCCGTCAGGAGCACGATCAGCGAGCGGCGACGGGCCGTACGAAGGGCGGTGGCGATGAGGCCGCGGGCGTCCGTCTCGATCAGCTCCGGTTCCAGGGCGGCCGTCGCCGCAACCAGTGACGGGAGCAGGTCGCGGGCCGTTCTGCCCTGGACGAGGGCGCGTACGCGGCGGTCGTAGGCAAGGAAATCGACGTGGTCGCCGGCGCGGGAGGCCAGTGCGGCCAGAAGCAGGGCCGCGTCCAGGGAGGCGTCGAGGCGGGGGGCGTCTCCGACACGGCCGGCGGACGTGCGCCCGGTGTCCAGGACGAGGAGGAGGCGGCGGTCGCGCTCGGGGCGCCACGTGCGGACGGCGACCGTCGACTGACGGGCGGTGGCACGCCAGTCGATGGAACGGGTGTCGTCACCGGGGACGTATGCGCGGAGACTGTCGAACTCCGTGCCCTCGCCGCGGGTCAGGGCGCTGGTGCCGCCGTCGAGGTCGCGGAGGCGGGCCAGTTTCGAGGGGAGGTGCCTGCGGCTGGTGAACGGAGGGAGGACCCGTACGGTCCAGGGGACTTTGTGGGTGCCCTGACGGGCGAAGAGGCCGAGAGGGCCGTACGAGCGGATGGTGACGCGGTCGGCGTGGCGGTCGCCGCGGCGGGTCGGGCGCAGGCGGGTGGTGAGGCGGCGCCGTTCGCCGGCCGGGACCGTGAGCCGGTGGCGGGAGGCGGCGAACTCGGTGCCGGGCAGCCAGCTGCTGGGCGGCCAGGCGTCGCGGAGGCGGGCCCGCAGGAGGCGGCCGGACGGATTGGTGATGGTGAGGGTGACGTCGGCGGTGTCGCCGAGGCGTACGGAGGTGTCGCCGGAGCGGGTCAGGCGCAGGCGGCGTACGGGGGCGGCGAGGGCGTAGTCGCAGGCGCAGGCCGCGGCCAGGGAGGCGTTGACGGCGAGGACGCCCGTCCAGCCGGGTTCCCAGATGCCGACGGGGAGGGAGCCGAGGGCCGCGAGGAGGGCGGCGCGTCCGGTGAGCGCCATCAGCGGGGGACGGGAACGTGGGCGAGGACGGCGTTGATGACCGAGTCGGCCGTAGTGCCGTCCATCTCCGCTTCCGGGTGGAGCCGCACGCGGTGGCGGAGGGCCGGCAGGGCGAGGGCTTTGACGTCGTCGGGGATGACGTAGTCGCGGCCGGTCAGCCATGCCCAGGCGCGGGCGGTGGACAGCAGGGCGGTCGCGCCGCGGGGGGAGACGCCGAGGGTGAGGGAGGGGGACTCGCGGGTGGCCCGGCAGATGTCGACGACGTAGGCGGTGATCTCCGGGGCGACGGTGGTGCCGGCGACGGCCGTTCGGGCGGCTTCGAGGTCGGCCGCGCCCGCCACCGGGCGTACGCCGGCGGTGTGCAGGTCGCGCGGGTCGAAGCCTTCGGCGTGGCGGGTGAGGACGTCGATCTCGTGTCGGCGGGAGGGGAGGGGGACGGTGAGTTTGAGGAGGAAACGGTCCAGCTGGGCTTCGGGCAGGGGGTAGGTGCCCTCGTACTCGACCGGGTTGTGGGTCGCGGCGACCAGGAACGGGTCGGGGAGGGGGCGGGGGGTGCCGTCGACGGTGACCTGGCGTTCCTCCATGGCTTCGAGGAGGGAGGCCTGGGTCTTCGGCGGAGTGCGGTTGATCTCGTCGGCGAGGAGGAGGTGGGTGAAGACCGGGCCGGGCTGGAAGGAGAACTCGGCGGTGCGGGCGTCGTAGACGAGGGAGCCGGTGATGTCGCTGGGCATGAGGTCGGGGGTGAACTGGACGCGTTTGGTGTCCAGGTCGAGTGCCGCGGCGAGGGCGCGGACGAGCAGGGTCTTGGCGACGCCGGGGACCCCTTCGAGGAGGACGTGGCCGCGGCACAGGAGGGCGACGACGAGGCCGGTCACGGCGGGGTCCTGGCCGACCACGGCCTTGGCGATCTCGGCCCGCAGGGCTTCCAGGGACGCGCGGGCGTCGCCCGGGTCCCCGGTCTTCCCGGCGTTGTCAGTGGTCGGGTCCATCATGGACGGCGTACCTCTCTTTCGAGGGCGTCGAGTCGGTCGGCGAGCGTGATCAGCGCTTGGTCGTCGCCGGGTGGCGGGCCGAAGAGGAGGGGGTGCAGGGCCTGTCCGTCGCCGTGGAGGCGGGCGGACAGGGCGGGGAGGAGCGTCTCGGGCGTGTGGGCCTGGGCGACGGGGAGGCCGACGAGAGGGGCGAGGCGGGTGCGGGTCGTGGAGCGAAGAGCGGTGGCCGCGCGGTCGCGTGCGCGGGTCTTGCGGTAGAGGCGGGCGCGGCCTTCGGCCGTTTCGGAGGCGCGGATCGCGACGGGGAGTCTCTCCGGCACGAGGGGGCCGAGTCGGCGTGCCCTCCACAGGGCGGTGATGGCTGCCGCGACGAAGAGCTGCACGGTGCCCCAGAGCCAGCCCGAGGGGAGCAGCTCTATGAGGCTCTTCTCGTCGTCCGGGGCGGTGGCGGAGGAGTCGGAGAGCGAGGGGAGGTACCAGACCAGGTGAGGGCGGGAGCCGAGGAGCTGGAGGGCGAGCGAGGCGTTGCCCTGTTCGTCGAGGCGGTCGTTGAAGAGGATGTCGGGGGCGCCGAGCACGATCGTGTCGCCGTCGCCGTCGCCGGAGGGTGTCGGGAGGCGCAGGAGGGTGGCGAGGCGGTTGCTGGGGTAGCACTCGTCCGCGTCGCGGAGGGTGGTGGTGTAGCGGATGCCGCCGGTGTCGGCGGTGCCGGCGCGGCGGGCGGCGGGCAGGGCGCAGCTTGGGGAGAGGGTGGGCTCGCGGCTGACGGCGGGGTCCGCGGCGACGCCGGGTGCGAGGGTCTGCACCGACCAGCCGCCGGGGGCGACGAGGACGGTGCGGCCGCCGGAGTCGGTGGTCGCCGCGTGCAGTCGGCGCTGCTGGCGTTTCGTCAGCAGATCGGGGTCGGCGACGAGGAGGGTGGTGTCCGGGCCGGTGGCGGCTCGGGCGTCCGCCACGGTGGTGACGACACGCGTGGCGACCCCGTGCTGGGAGAGCAGTTCGGCCACGGCGCGGCTGCCGTAGGGGTCGGCGGAGCGCGGGTCGAGGGCGCCGTGCCGGGCGTCGGAGCGGAGCGCGGCGAGGGCGACGGCCCCGGCCAGCAGGAGTGCGAGGGCGAGGACGACGCCTCGTGCGCGGGTCCACAGGTGGCGGGCGGTGGGCGAGGCCGAGGTGGACGGGAGCGTGGCCTCGGTCGTCATGCGGGCGCTCCGGGGCGGGTGTGGTGGTCCGCGCCGGGGGTGCTGCTGTGGAGGGCCTGGGGTGTGGTGTCGTCCAGGTCGCGGTCGAGGCCGGCGATGCGGTGGTACGTCTGGCCGGTGGCGGTGCGGCCGCCGTACGTGACGTCGTCGAAGTCGCGGGCGGCGGCGTGCAGCCGCTCGGTGTGGGCCGGAAGGGAGCGGCCCGCCTCCGCGGCGGCCTCGTCGGCGGTGCGTCCGGGGCGGACGTCGAGGAGTGCGCGTTCCTCCAGGGCGCGGACGACGGCGCGCATGCGTTCCTGGACGGCCTGGTTCCAGTGGCCCTGGGCGGCGTGTGCCTCGGCGGCCGCGCGGTGGTCGGCGGCGCTGCGGGGGCGGTCGTCGAACAGGGCGGCGGCGGAGGCGGGCCGGCGGCCCGGGGTGCCCAGGCGCCACCAGAGGGCGGCCAGGGCGGCGACGGCGGCCAGGACGATCACGACCAGGCCGACCGCTCCGCCCGGGGTGGCGGTGGAGGCGGCGGTGAGCAGGTCGCCGATCCGGTCCCACAGGCCGTTCATGAAGCGTTCGAACAGGCTGGGGTCGTTCTCGTGGTACAGCCCCTTGGACAGCTCGCGCCGGGCCGCTTCCCGCGCTGGATCGCGAGGCACGGTCACCGGCGGCTCGTCGCCCCGCAAGGACACGGGCAGGCCGTCGCCCGCCCGCAGCAGTATGCGTACGGCCCGGTCGGCGGCGTGGGAGAGGGACGACGGGGCGGAGGCGGGCGTGCCGTGCGGCACCGTCGCGGGCACCGGACTGCCCGGCGGTGCCGGCAGGGCTGTGAGGACTCCCCCCGTCGGGCTCACCGCATCAGCTCCGCGGCGGGGCGGCGGGGGAGGCGGTCCCGTAGCCCTGTATGCCGGCGGCGTCGGCCAGGTCGAGGTCGAGGGCCTCGCGGCGGATGCGCAGGTCGACGTAGAGGAGAGCGGTCACGCCCGCCGTGATCGGGAGCGTGATCATGGAGCCGATCACCGAGCCGATCCCGCTGACGACGAGGTACGACCAGCCGAGGTCGGTGTCGCCCTGTGTGAAGGCGGAGATTCCTCCCTCGCCGAGGGCGGCGCCGAGAAGGGCGAAGGGGACCACCACGATCGTCGCGATGAGGTTGGCGAGGATCATGGAGAGCAGCTGGATCCCGAAGACCCGCCACCAGGAGCCGCCCACCAGCTTCGCGGAGCGGGCGAGCGCTTTCTTGATGCTCTGCTTCTCCAGCATCAGCGCGGGCGAGGCGAGCGAGAAGCGGGTGAGCAGCCACGCCACGACGACGAGGGCCGCGATGACGCCCAGTGCGGACAGCCCGTCACCGGCGGCACCGCCCACCAGGACGCCGGGCAGGGCGCCCACGACGACGATCGCGACCGCCGTCAGCATCAGGAAGAAGACCAGGCCGAACAGTCGGGGTACCTGGGGGCGGGCGTCGCGCCAGGCCTGGCCGGTCGTCACCGGCCGGCCGATGACCGCGCGGCTGGTGACGGTCGTCAGGAGCGCGGTCGCCGTGATGCTGCCGACGAGGGCGATCAGGAAGACGACGCCCGAGTCGCGCGCGACGTCGACCATGGCGCGCCACTTCTCGTCCATGGTGGCGTACGGGTCGCTGAGGGCGGCCGTGCTCGCGCTGTCGTTGAGGAACAGGCCCTGGACGAGGACGACGGCGACCTCTATGACGACGGCGACGGTCAGGGAGATGCCGAGGACGGTGCGCCAGTGGGCGCGCATGGTGGAGACGGCGCCGTCGAGGATCTCGCCCACGCCGAGGGGGCGCAGCGGGATCACGCCGGGCTTGACGGCGGGCGGGGGGCCGCCCCAGCCGGCACCCCAGCCGCCGTAGCCGCTGTAGCCGCCGTGTCCGCCGGGGGTGCCGTGACCGCTGTGGCTTCCGTGTCCGCCGGGGCCTGTGGGACCGGGGTCGCCGGGCGGGCGGGTGCCCCAGCCGGGGGCGGGCGGGGGCGGCGGGGGAGACTGCGCCGGGTCGCGGGGGCCTGCGGGCGCGGACCACGGGGCCGGTGGCGGCTGTTCCTCGGACCACTTCGTGCCGGGGTTCTGCGGGTTCGCGGCCGGCTGGTCCGTGGGCTGCGTACCGCCGGGTCGGTCGGCGGAATCGGCAGGGTGGGACGCCCCGGGCTCCTGTCCGTCGGACGGGGCGGATCCGGGCGATGCCCAGCCCGGGGTGTCGTTCATCGTCGCTCCTTCACGGTGCCCGACCGCGGGCGCGGCGGCAGTTCGGGAGCCATCGTGCCATGGGCCGGTCGTCGACGGACCGGCCGCGGTCGGGGCTGCACGGCATCAATTGTCCGCCGGATAACGGGCAGACTGACGGCATGGCTGATCCGTACGCGCGACCCGGCGAGCACAAGCGGCCCACCGACATACCGGCGATCCGCTGGGAGGAACCGCCCGAAGGCCCGGTACTGGTGCTCCTGGACCAGACGAGGCTGCCGGCCGAGGAACAGGAACTGGTCTGTACGGACGCGTCCGCGCTGGTGGAGGCGATCCGCTCGCTCGCCGTGCGCGGGGCGCCGCTGCTCGGCATTGCCGGGGCGTACGGCGTCGCGCTCGCCGCCGCGCGTGGCTTCGACGTGGACGAGGCCGCGGCCGCGCTCGAAGGGGCCCGGCCCACCGCGGTGAACCTCTCCGTAGGGGTGCGCCGGGCCCGCTCCGCCTACCGGGCGGAGCTCGCCCGGGGCGGCGGTCACGAACAGGGCGCCCGGGCCGCGCTGGCCGCCGCGCGCCGGCTCCACCGGGAGGACGCCGAGGCGAGCGCACGGATGGCGGGGCACGGACTGGCCCTCCTCGACGAGCTGCTGCCCGGGGGCGGGCACCGGGTCCTCACGCACTGCAACACCGGTGCGCTGGTGTCGGGCGGAGAGGGGACGGCGTTCGCGGTGGCGCTCGCCGCGCACCGGGCCGGGCGGCTCCGGCGGCTGTGGGTGGACGAGACGCGGCCCCTCCTCCAGGGCGCCCGCCTGACCGCGTACGAGGCGGGCCGCAACGGCATGGCGTACACGCTGCTCACGGACAACGCGGCGGGGTCGCTGTTCGCGGCCGGTGAGGTGGACGCCGTGCTGATCGGGGCGGACCGCATCGCGGCCGACGGCTCGGTGGCGAACAAGGTGGGCAGCTATCCGCTCGCCGTGCTCGCCCGCTACCACCACGTGCCGTTCATCGTGGTGGCGCCGGTGACGACGGTGGACCCGGACACCCCCGACGGGGCGTCGATCGAGGTCGAGCAGCGGCCGGCGTTCGAGGTGACGGAGGTGACGGCGCCGCAGGTGCCGGTGGCGGGAGCAGGCGGGGGGATTCCGGTCGCGCCCCTGGGGACGCAGGCGTACAACCCGGCGTTCGACGTGACGCCGCCCGAGCTGGTGACGGCGATCGTCACGGAGGACGGCGTGGTGTCGCCGGTGACCGCCGAGGGCCTCGCCGAGCTGTGCGCCCGGCCTCGCCGGGTGGCGGCCGGCTGATCGTCGCGCCGCGGGAGAGGAGGGGAGGGGAGGGGTATGGCCGGGGGAGGGGCTTCCGTGCGCCGCCCTGTGCCGCCCTGTGCCGCCCTGCCCCGCGCTGGGGCGACGGTGATGGCCTTGGAAGGGCATCGGCCTGTACGGCCGTGTGTGGCAAGGGGCGGCCTGGGCGGAGAGCGGCCCGCACGGCCGCGTGGGCGGCGGGACGGCCTCGGCGGGAGCCGGCGCGCACCGCCGCGGCGGGCGGCGGTGAGGGGGGACCGGGGGACGGGGGCAGACAGTGACGGTTCGGTGCGGCTAAGGTCACTGGCCGGTGACGCTGCTCACCTGCGCCACCTTCACCGTTATGAGAATGGGATGATGTCGTTTATGAAGGGACGAGTCCTTGTCGTCGACGACGACACCGCACTGGCCGAGATGCTCGGCATCGTGCTGCGTGGTGAAGGTTTTGAACCGTCTTTCGTAGCCGACGGCGACAAGGCGCTGGCCGCTTTCCGGGAGGCCAAACCCGACCTGGTGCTGCTGGACCTGATGCTGCCCGGGCGGGACGGTATCGAGGTGTGCCGCCTGATCCGGGCGGAGTCCGGGGTGCCGATCGTGATGCTCACGGCCAAGAGCGACACCGTCGACGTGGTCGTCGGACTGGAGTCCGGCGCCGACGACTACATCGTGAAGCCGTTCAAGCCGAAGGAACTGGTCGCCCGGATCCGGGCGCGGCTGCGGAGGTCGGAGGAGCCCGCGCCGGAGCAGCTCGCCATCGGCGACCTCGTCATCGACGTGGCCGGGCACTCCGTGAAGCGGGACGGGCAGTCGATCGCGCTGACGCCGCTGGAGTTCGACCTGCTGGTCGCGCTCGCCCGCAAGCCCTGGCAGGTGTTCACGCGGGAAGTCCTGCTCGAACAGGTGTGGGGCTACCGGCACGCGGCCGACACCCGCCTGGTCAACGTGCACGTGCAGCGGCTGCGGTCCAAGGTCGAGAAGGACCCGGAGCGGCCGGAGATCGTGGTGACCGTCCGTGGCGTCGGATACAAGGCAGGACCGAGCTGACATGTCCGGAGACAGCGCCGCTTCGGCTCCCGGCCGGTCCGGGGCCCGTCCGGGGCGGCCTGTCGGCCGGAAGGCGGCCGGATCCCGCCTCGGGCATCTCTTCGACGGAGGGCTGCTGCACGGCGGGATCCGCAACAGCCCCGTCCTCAGGCTCCTGCTGCGCTGGGTGCGCCGGCCCCTGCTGCCCGTCATGCGGCTGTGGCGGCGCAACATCCAGCTCAAGGTCGTCGTCACCACCCTGCTGATGTCGCTCGGCGTCGTCCTGCTGCTCGGCTTCGTCGTCATCGGACAGGTGCGCAACGGACTCCTGGACGCCAAGGTCAAGGCCTCCCAGAGCCAGGCCACCGGAGGCTTCGCCGTCGCCAAGCAGAAGGCCGACGAGGCCGCCAGCGCCGCCGCCGACGCCGACAGCACCGTGGACGGCGGAACCTCCCAGAACGTCATCGAATGGATGAGCGAACTCGTGTCGTCGCTCTCCAGCGGCGGCCAGGGCGCCTTCGACGTCGTCACCCTGCCCCCCGGCGACGACAGCGGCGGCGGACGCGGACCACGCGCCTCCGGCTACGTCGACCCCAACAAGAGCGTCCCCGACGACCTCCGCACCCGCGTCAACACCAGCACCGGCGCAGCCCAGAGCTACACCCGCATCATCTACAGCAACGACAAGGAGTCCCAGCCGGCCCTCGTCATCGGCAAACAGCTCAACGACCCCAACGGCGAGTCCTACGAGCTGTACTACCTCTTCCCGCTCACCCAGGAGGAGAAGTCCCTCAGCCTCGTCAAGGGCACCCTCGCCACCGCCGGCCTCTTCGTCGTCGTACTCCTCGGCGCCATCGCCTGGCTCGTCGTGCGGCAGGTCGTCACCCCCGTGCGGATGGCCGCCGGGATCGCCGAGCGGCTGTCCGCCGGACGCCTCCAGGAACGGATGAAGGTCACCGGCGAGGACGACATCGCCCGGCTCGGCGAGGCCTTCAACAAGATGGCGCAGAACCTCCAGCTGAAGATCAACCAACTGGAGGACCTGTCCCGGATGCAGCGACGGTTCGTCTCCGACGTGTCGCACGAACTGCGCACCCCCCTGACGACCGTCCGCATGGCCGCCGACGTCATCCACGAGGCCCGCGAGGACTTCGACCCCGTCACCGCACGGTCGGCGGAACTCCTCGCCGACCAGCTCGACCGCTTCGAGTCGCTCCTCGCCGACCTGCTCGAGATCAGCCGCTTCGACGCCGGCGCCGCCGCCCTGGAAGCCGAACCGATCGACCTGCGCGAAGTCGTGCGCCGTGTCGTCAGCGGGGCCGCACCGCTCGCCGAGCGCAAGGGCACCACCGTACGGATCCGCGGCGACCAGCAGCCCGTCATCGCCGAGGCCGACGCACGCCGCGTCGAACGCGTCCTGCGCAACCTCGTCGTCAACGCCGTCGAACACGGCGAGGGCAAGGACGTCGTCGTCCGGCTCGCCGCCGCCGGCGGCGCGGTCGCCGTCGCCGTACGCGACTACGGCGTCGGACTCAAGCCCGGCGAGGCCACCCGCGTCTTCAGCCGCTTCTGGCGCGCCGACCCCGCACGCGCGCGCACCACGGGCGGCACCGGGCTCGGCCTGTCGATCGCCCTGGAGGACGCCCGGCTGCACGGCGGCTGGCTCCAGGCCTGGGGCGAGCCGGGCGGCGGCTCACAGTTCCGGCTGACCCTGCCCCGGACCGCCGACGAGCCGCTGCGAGGCTCCCCCATACCGCTGGAACCCAAGGACTCGCGCCGCAACCGCGGACTCGACGACGCCGGCCTGCCCCGCGGCGCGGGCGAGAAGAGCGCCACCGTGCCCGTGCAGCCCGCGCCCGGTGAACAGCGAACCCCGCTCACCCCCCGGCCGGCCCCGCCCGCCCCCACCGCCGACCCCACCGCGCTGCCCGGCAACGGCGCACGCGTCGTGCCCCGGCCCACGACCGGCACCCGCCGGCCGGACGAGCCGCCCGCCACCGGGACGGCCCACGGGGAGACACCCGAGCGGACGGGCACACGACCGGCCGGCCCGGACCAGCAAGGGGAGGCATTTCGTGAGCGCTGACCGCCAGGGGAGACATGTGGTGGGCGCCGACCTGGAGGGGGGACGTGCGGTGCCGTCTGCGGTGCCTATCGGTCGTGAGGGAACGCGTGCCGCGGGCGCGAGCCGACCCGGGGGGAGCCGCCGGCGCACGACGGCGCGCGCGATGGCGTACGCCGCCTGCGGTGCCGTACTGCTGGCCGGCTGCGCCTCCATGCCCGACAGCGGGGACCTCCAAGGCGTCGAGTCCACCCCGCGCCAGGACACCCAGGTGCGGGTGTTCGCCATGCCGCCCCGCGACGACGCCCCGCCCTCCGAAATCGTCCAAGGCTTCCTCGAAGCGCTGACCAGCGACGACCCGCGCTACTCCACCGCCCGCCAGTACCTCACCACCAAGGCCGCGCAACGCTGGGAACCCGACAGCTCCACGACGGTCCTCGCCGACGGGCCCGGCACCGAGGTCGTCCAGTCCGGCGACAGGGACGACGGCGACGACTTCGCCTTCGAACTGACCGGCACCGAAGTCGCCACCCTCGACGCACAGCAGTCCTACGCGCCCGCCTCCGGCAACTACCGCCAGACCGTGTACCTCACGCGCGACAAGAAGACCCGGCAGTGGCGCATCGACGCACTCCCCCAGGGCATCGTCATGGGCAAGTCGGACTTCCAGCGCAACTTCATGTCCGTCAACAAGTACTACTTCGCCTCCAACACCACCGCCACCGGCGCCGGCCGGCCCATGGCCGTCGCCGACCCCGTCTACGTGCGCGAACGCGTCGACCCCATGACCCAGATGGTGCGCTCCCTGCTCAACGGGCCCACCAGCTGGCTGGAGCCCGTCGTCCGGTCCAGCTTCCCCACCGGCACGGCACTCACCGAGGACGTCACCGCGCTCACCCTGGACGACCGCAACAAACTCACCGTGCCGCTCAACGCCAAGGCGGCCCGCATCGGCCAGGGCAAGTGCGACGAGATGGCCGCCCAGCTGCTGTTCACCCTCCAGAGCCTCAGCCCCACCGTCGACGAGATCGAACTGCGCGCCGGCGGCAGACAACTGTGCACCCTCAGCGACGACCGCGCCACAGCCGTCGCCGACCGCGGCGCGGAGACCAGCCCCGACTACCTGTACTTCATCGACGGCGGCCACCGGCTCGTCCGCATGCCCAACAGCGGCAGCGGCAGCGCCCGGGCCGAAGCCGTACCCGGAGCACTCGGCGACGGCAGCAAACAGCTGCGCTCCGTGGCCGTGGCCCGCGACGAGGACACCGCCGCCGGCGTCTCCCTCGACGGCAAGGCCCTCTACGTCACCCCCACCACGGCCGGCACCGCCCTCGGCCAGCCCCTCCTCCAGAGCAAGGGCAAGACCGAGGCCGACCGGCTCACCACACCCACCTGGGACGCCCAGGGCGACCTGTGGGTCGCCGACCGCGACCCCACCGCCCCCCGGCTGCTCCTCCTGGAGAAGGGCGGCGGCCAGCCCCTCACCGTGCTCACCCCCGGCCTCGACGGACGGATCAACGCCGTCCGGGTCGCCGCCGACGGAACACGCATCGCGCTCGTCGTGGACAAGGACGGCAAGCAGTCCCTGCTCATCGGACGCATCGAACGCGACCGGACCGGAACGCAGCCCACCGTCAGCGTCCAGGAACTGCGCTCCGCCACACCCGACCTCGAACAGGTCACCGCCGTGTCCTGGGCCGGAGACAGCCGGCTCGTCGTCGTCGGGCGTGAGACCGGCGGCGTCGAACAGGTGCAGTACGTGCAGTGCGACGGCTCCATCCCCGAAACCGGCACCCTGCCCGGTCTCACCGAAGTGACCAGCATCGCCGCCTCCGAGGACAGCGACGCCCCGCTCTTCGCCACCTCCAAGGACGGACTGCTGTGGCTGCCCGGGGGAAGCGGATGGCGGACACTGAAGGAGACCGCTTCGGTGGCCTTCTACCCGGGATGAGGGCGGTGTTCCGGCGGGGGTGGATGTTCTCGGGGAAACACCAGGGAACTTTGTCCCGCATGTGCGCGGCCGGCCTGGATCGTTCGTGCGGCTCGTCCGTTTGTTCGTAGAGCCGGTTTCTTTCGAGCCGGTTTCTTTCCCCGCCGCCTTTCGGGACTTTTCCACAGGCGTTTTCCACAGGGGTGGTCGACTCACTCCCACCCCGGCACAGTAGTCCCCATGGAAGGCCTTCGGCAGTGGTGGCGGGAACTGGCCGGGCTGGTGCTGCCGGCCGAGTGCGCCGGCTGCGGACAAGCCCGTACGGTGCTCTGCCCCGCATGCCGTACCGCACTCGGCGCAACCACGCCGCGCCGCGTACGGCCGGACCCCGAACCACCCGGGCTGCCCGCCGTGCACGCGGCGGCCCGGTACGCCGACGAGGTACGCGCCGTGCTGCTGGCACACAAGGAACGCGGGGCGCTGGGCCTGGCACGGCCGTTGGGGGCGGCGTTGGCGGGGGCGGTGGGGGTGGGGTTGGGGGAGGGGGAGGGGCCCCCACCCCTCGGAGAAGCCGGAGAGAACACAACCGGAAACAGCCCCCGCCCCCGCCCCCTCCCCCGCACCGCCCGCGCCGACATCCTCCTCGTCCCGATCCCCTCCTCCCCCCGAGCCGTCCGGGCCCGAGGGCACGACCCGGCTCGTCGTATCGCCCTCGCGGCCGCCGCCGAGTTGCGCAGGGCGGGGGCGTCGGTGCGGGTGGCCGCGGTGCTGCGGCAGCGGCGGGCGGTGGCCGACCAGTCGGTGCTGAGCTCCCGGCAGCGGCTCGAGAACCTGGTGGGCGCGCTGGCCGTGGTGCCCGGTGGGGCGCGGGTGTTGTGCGGCGGTCCGGTGGTACTCGTCGACGACCTCGTCACGACGGGTGCCTCACTGGCCGAGGCGGCGCGCGCCGTGCGTGCGGCGGTGGCCCGGGAGCGGGAGACGGAGAACGCGGCGGCCGCACGGGTCGCCGGTGCGACCGGCTCGACCGGTGCGACCGGGTCGGCCGGATGGGTCGGGTCGGCCGGGTGGGTCGGGTCGGCCGGGTGGGTCGGGCAGGACCGGCCGACCGGTGCGGTCGGGTGGCCGGCACGGGTTGAGGGCGCGACGGCTGTGTACGGGCGCGTCACCCGGGAAGGCAGAGAGGTACGGCCGTCCGGAGCACGGGAGGGAGGTGCGGGACGGGTGCCGGCGGGGACAGTCGGCGTCGGCGGTGCAGGTCAGGTGGTCTGCGCGGCCGTGGTGGCAGCGCCGCCGGACGCTTTCGAAATAAACCGGAACCGGCGACGGAGTTGAGTCGTTGCAGGTAATAGGAGCGTGAATTCACCTGATCGGAGGTACGTCGCAGTAGAGGGTGACGACATCCGTCCGGGCGAGATATGTTCGGTTGTGAGGGAAGCCGCAGGCCACACCCCTCCATTGCGAATGCTGTGCTGCGTGCTGCGGTTTTTGCTAATCACTCGCAGCACCTGGGTGGAGATCTCGCTCATTGGGGGAGGAGGAGGTGGAAGTCACCGAGTCCGAGGTTCCGGTGCTCGCCGGAGTCTGGTGCAAAAGGGAGATGCTCCGCCGTGGAAGCGGAGCGATCCGGGAACGGAGTTCTGCGTGGACATCGTCGTCAAGGGCCGCAAGACCGAGGTGCCCGAGCGGTTCCGCAAGCACGTGGCCGAGAAGCTGAACCTGGAGAAGATCCAGAAGCTCGACGGCAAGGTGATGAGCCTCGACGTCGAGGTGTCCAAGGAGCCCAACCCCCGACAGGCCGACCGGAGCGACCGAGTGGAGATCACGCTCCGCTCCCGTGGTCCGGTCATCCGGGCGGAGGCAGCGGCCAGCGACCCGTACGCGGCACTCGACCTGGCGGCGGAGAAGCTGGACGCCCAGCTGCGCAAGCAGCACGACAAGCGTTACACGCGGCGCGGCGCACGCCGGATCTCGGCAGCGGAGGTCTCCGACCAGGTCCCGGGTGTCGCGACCCTCGACGGCACCGGCCGTCTCACCTCGGCCGAGGAGTCGGAGAGCGTCCCCACCAAGCGGATCGGCTCGCTCGAGGTGCAGGGCGACGGCCCCCTCGTGGTGCGCGAGAAGACCCACGTCGCCGCACCCATGACCCTTGACCAGGCTCTCTACGAGATGGAACTGGTCGGGCACGACTTCTACCTCTTCGTCGACTCCGAGACGAAGGAACCCAGCGTCGTCTACCGGCGCCACGCCTACGACTACGGCGTGATCCACCTCAGGACGGACACGATGGTCACGCAGACGCACGCGCCCGAGGCGGGCGGTGCGCTGGGCGGCTGACCCGGTCCCGTGACAGCTGAGCGGGTGCCCCTGGAGCGCTGGTATGCGCCCCCAGGGGCACCCGTGTGCGACCCCTTCGCGCACCGCTCTGTCACACCGTTGTCGTCCTGGCATGGAATCATGGCGGCAACGGCTCAACCGGTGGGCCGTTGCCTTGCGTTGGCGATGGCACTGGACCACGGCCACAGCCTTCAGGGGGAGGAACGATGGCGGACAGCTTCGGACCGATGCATGACGGGGATGCCGTCGACGGCGTCGTCGGCACGGGCCCGGACGCGGGCACTCCCCGCAAGGAGCCGATCAGAGTCCTTGTCGTGGACGACCACGCCCTGTTCCGTCGTGGACTGGAGATCGTGCTCGCGGCCGAGGAGGACATCCAGGTCGTGGGTGAGGCGGGCGACGGCGCCGAGGCCGTGGACAAGGCGGCCGATCTGCTGCCGGACATCGTGCTGATGGATGTGCGGATGCCCAAGCGCGGTGGTATCGAGGCGTGCACGTCCATCAAGGAGGTGGCCCCCAGCGCGAAGATCATCATGTTGACGATCAGTGACGAGGAGGCCGATCTCTACGACGCGATCAAGGCGGGCGCGACCGGATACCTCCTGAAGGAGATCTCCACGGACGAGGTCGCGACGGCGATCCGCGCCGTGGCCGACGGGCAGTCGCAGATCAGCCCTTCCATGGCGTCGAAGCTGCTCACCGAGTTCAAGTCGATGATCCAGCGGACCGACGAGCGGCGGCTCGTCCCCGCCCCCCGGCTGACGGACCGTGAGCTGGAGGTGCTCAAGCTCGTCGCCACGGGGATGAACAACCGGGACATCGCCAAGGAGCTGTTCATCTCCGAGAACACCGTGAAGAACCACGTGCGCAACATCCTGGAGAAGCTTCAGCTGCACTCCAGGATGGAGGCGGTGGTGTACGCGATGCGGGAGAAGATCCTCGAGATCCGCTAGCGGCGTGGAGCGGTCCGGCAGCGCCGTCGCAGGTGGAGCGGTCCGGTGGTGCCGTCGGTCAGGCGAGGGCGCGGGCGAGTTCGTGGGTGAGGGGATCGCGCAGGTCCGGGGCGTCGACGCGTTCCACCCGTACGTCCGTGCAGTCGACCCAGGTCGCCGCCTCGACCAGGGCGCGGGCGACCGCCGGGACCGCCTTCGGGCCGTCCAGGGTGACCTGCCTGGCGACCAGGGTGCGGCCCTCGCGAGCCGGGTCCACGCGGCCGACGAGGCGGCCGCCGGCCAGGACCGGCATCGCGAAGTAGCCGTGGATCCGCTTCTGCCGGGGGACGTACGCCTCCAGGCGGTGGGTGAACCCGAAGAGGCGTTCGGTCCTGGCCCGTTCCCAGACGAGGGAGTCGAAGGGGGACAGCAGGGTGGTGCGGTGGCGGCCGCGCGGTGGTGTCCGCAGCGCCTCCGGGTCGGCCCAGGCCGGTTTCGCCCAGCCCTCGACGGTGACGGGGACCAGCCCGGAGTCGGCGATCACCGCGTCGACCTGGTCGCCCCTGAGGCGGTGGTAGTCGGCGATGTCGGCGCGGGTGCCGACGCCGAGGGACCGGCCGGCCAGGCGGACCAGGCGGCGCAGGCATGCGCGGTCGTCGAGTTCGTCGTGCAGGAGGTCGGCCGGGACGGCGCGCTCGGCCAGGTCGTAGACGCGTTTCCAGCCGCGGCGTTCGACGCAGACGACCTCGCCGTACATCAGGGCGCGTTCGACGGCGACCTTGGTGCCGGACCAGTCCCACCACTCGCTGGTCCGCTTCGCGCCGCCCAGTTCCGTCGCGGTGAGGGGGCCCTCGGTGCGGAGTTGCTTGACGACCTGGTCGTAGGTGCCCTCGGGGAGGTGGTGGTTCCAGTGGGGGCGGTTGCGGTAGGCGCGGCGGCGGAAGGCGAAGTGGGGCCATTCCTCGATGGGGAGGATGCAGGCGGCGTGGGACCAGTACTCGAAGGCGTGGGGGCCTGCCGCGGGCGTGCCGGGGGACGGCTTCCAGTAGGCGTCCTCGACCGTGCTCCGGCCCACGGCTCCCAGGCGGGCGTAGGGGACGAGTTCGTGGGACCGGGCGAGGACGGAGATGGTGTCGAGCTGGACGGCGCCGAGGTGGCGCAGGACGCCGCGGACGCCGGCTCTGCGGTCGGGGGAGCCGAGGAAGCCCTGGGCCCGCAGGGCGATGCGGCGGGCTTCGTCTGCGGAGAGCTCTGCGGTCGCGCGCGGGGTCGTCATGGTGCGCACGATAGGGGGTGGGTCTGACAGCGGGGCCGTCCGGGGAAGGTCAGGGGTGCGGCCCGTTCGTGGGTGCCGGGAGGTACGGGGCGGTGGACGGCAGGCCCAGGTCCGACGGGAGCAGGGAGCCCACCCAGCAGTCGCGGCGTACCCCCTTGTTGTCGATGGCGGAGCGCAGGGTGCCCTCCAGGGTGAAGCCGGCGTGCTCGGCGACCGCGCGGGAGGCGGTGTTGCCGACTTCGGCGCGCCATTCGACGCGGTCCACGGCGAGGTCGGTGAAGGCCCAGCGGGAGGCGGCGCGGGCGGCCTCGGTGGTGTAGCCGCGGCCGCGGTGTTCCTTGGTGGCCCAGTAGCCGATCTCGGCCGTGCCGAGGGAGCGCCTCATGAGGCTGTTGACGCCGACGAGGGTGCCGTCGGGGAGGAACACGCCGAAGGTGAACAGGGTGCCGTCGGCCCAGCCCGCCGGGGCGACCTCCTCGGTGAAGGTGCGGGCGTGTTCGGGGAGGTAGGGGGAGGGGATGGTGGTCCAGCGCTGGATGTCGGGGTCCTGGGCGGCGGTGTGGACGGCTTCGGTGTCCTGGGGGCCGACCGGGCGCAGGACCAGGCGGTGGGTGGTGAGCGTGACGGACTGCATCGGCCGATTCTGCGCGGGGCGCGGGACGGGCGCCATGAGTTTGCGGCGGGTGAGCGGGTGATCACAATTCGCGCAATTCGTCTGCGGGGGGCGGCACCATCCGCGGGGCCCGGCCGTTGTCCTTTTCGAAGCCGAACGTGAAGTCGCGCGCGGCGCCGTGCGGTCCTCGTCACGCCAGACCTCCCGGCGTGGTGGGGTCCTCGCATACGATGGCCGTTGCTCAGTAAGTCAAATGGAAACCGACCGTCCCAGGCCCGACCGGCAAGGAGACCAACCCCCGTGTCCGTCCTCTCGAAGATCATGCGTGCAGGCGAAGGCAAGATCCTGCGCAAGCTGCACCGCATCGCGGACCAGGTCAACTCCATCGAAGAGGACTTCGTCGACCTCTCCGACGCCGAGCTGCGGGCCCTCACCGATGAGTACAAGCAGCGGTACGCCGACGGCGAGAGCCTCGACGACCTGCTGCCGGAGGCGTTCGCCACGGTGCGTGAGGCGGCCAAGCGCGTGCTGGGCCAGCGCCACTACGACGTGCAGATGATGGGCGGTGCCGCCCTGCACATGGGGTACGTCGCCGAGATGAAGACCGGTGAGGGCAAGACCCTGGTGGGTACGCTGCCGGCCTATCTGAACGCCATCTCCGGGGACGGCGTCCACCTCATCACGGTCAACGACTACCTGGCCGAGCGCGACTCGGAGATGATGGGCCGCGTCCACCGGTTCCTGGGACTGAGCGTCGGCTGCATCCTCGCCAACATGACGCCCGCGCAGCGCCGCGAGCAGTACGCCTGCGACATCACGTACGGCACGAACAACGAGTTCGGTTTCGACTACCTGCGCGACAACATGGCGTGGTCGAAGGACGAGCTCGTCCAGCGCGGGCACAATTTCGCGATCGTCGACGAGGTCGACTCGATCCTGATCGACGAGGCCCGTACGCCGTTGATCATCTCCGGTCCGGCGGACCAGGCCACCAAGTGGTACGGCGACTTCGCGAAGCTGGTGACGCGCCTGAAGCGCGGTGAGGCGGGCAACCCGCTGAAGGGTCTCGAGGAGACCGGCGACTACGACGTCGACGAGAAGAAGCGCACGGTCGCCATCCACGAGGCGGGTGTCTCCAAGGTCGAGGACTGGCTGGGCATCGACAACCTCTACGAGTCGGTGAACACGCCGCTGGTGGGCTACCTGAACAACGCCATCAAGGCGAAGGAGCTCTTCAAGAAGGACAAGGACTACGTCGTCATCGACGGCGAGGTCATGATCGTCGACGAGCACACGGGCCGTATCCTCGCCGGCCGCCGTTACAACGAGGGCATGCACCAGGCGATCGAGGCGAAGGAAGGGGTGGACATCAAGGACGAGAACCAGACGCTCGCCACGATCACCCTCCAGAACTTCTTCCGCCTGTACAACAAGCTGTCGGGCATGACCGGTACGGCGATGACCGAGGCCGCCGAGTTCCACCAGATCTACAAGCTCGGCGTGGTCCCGATCCCGACGAACAAGCCGATGGTCCGCAAGGACCAGTCGGACCTGATCTACCGCACCGAGGTGGCGAAGTTCGAGGCGGTCGTCGACGACATCGCCGAGAAGCACGAGAAGGGGCAGCCGATCCTGGTCGGCACCACGTCGGTCGAGAAGTCCGAGTACCTGTCGCAGCAGCTCAGCAAGCGGGGCATCCAGCACGAGGTGCTGAACGCCAAGCACCACGAGCGTGAGGCGCAGATCGTCGCCCAGGCCGGCCGCAAGGGTGCCGTGACCGTCGCCACGAACATGGCCGGCCGTGGTACGGACATCAAGCTCGGCGGCAACCCCGAGGACCTCGCGGAGGCGGAGCTGCGGCAGGGCGGCCTCGACCCGGAGGAGCACATCGAGGAGTGGGCCGCGGCCCTGCCGGCCGCCCTGGAGAAGGCCGAGCAGGCCGTCAAGGCGGAGAAGGACGAGGTCGAGGACCTCGGCGGGCTGTACGTGCTGGGCACCGAGCGGCACGAGTCACGCCGGATCGACAACCAGCTGCGGGGCCGTTCCGGCCGTCAGGGCGACCCGGGCGAGTCGCGTTTCTACCTGTCCCTGGGCGATGACCTGATGCGGCTGTTCAAGGCGCAGATGGTCGAGCGCGTGATGTCCATGGCGAACGTGCCGGACGACGTGCCGATCGAGAACAAGATGGTCACGCGGGCGATCGCGTCGGCGCAGTCGCAGGTCGAGCAGCAGAACTTCGAGACGCGGAAGAACGTCCTGAAGTACGACGAGGTCCTCAACCGGCAGCGTGAGGTCATCTACGGTGAGCGGCGCCGCGTCCTGGAGGGTGAGGACCTCCAGGAGCAGGTCCAGCACTTCATGGGCGACACGATCGACGCCTACGTCACCGCGGAGACCGCCGAGGGCTTCGCGGAGGACTGGGACCTGGACCGGCTGTGGGGTGCGTTCAAGCAGCTCTACCCGGTGAAGGTCACCATCGAGGAGCTGGAGGAGGCGGCGGGGGACCGGGCCGGTCTGACCGCCGAGTTCATCGCCGAGTCCATCAAGGACGACATCAGCGAGCAGTACGAGGCGCGTGAGGCGCAGCTCGGTTCCGAGATCATGCGGGAGCTGGAGCGTCGGGTCGTGCTGTCGGTGCTGGACCGCAAGTGGCGTGAGCACCTCTACGAGATGGACTACCTCCAGGAGGGCATCGGTCTGCGCGCGATGGCGCAGAAGGACCCGCTGGTGGAGTACCAGCGTGAGGGCTTCGACATGTTCACCGCGATGATGGAGGGCATCAAGGAGGAGTCCGTCGGCTACCTGTTCAACCTGGAGGTCCAGGTGGAGCAGCAGGTCGAGGAGGTTCCGGTCGAGGAGGCCGAGCCGGTCGACATGGAGAAGCAGGACGTGGTTCCGGCGCAGGCGAGCGGGCGGCCCGAGATCCGGGCCAAGGGCCTGGACGTGCCGCAGCGGCGGAACCTGCACTTCTCCGCGCCGACCGTGGACGGTGAGGGCGGCACCGTCGAGGGCGACCTCGTCGACGAGGAGCCGGTGCGGTCCGAGGCCGACGGTCTCACGCGTGCGGAGCGCCGCAAGCAGGCCAAGGCGGGGCGGCGCCGCAAGAAGTAGGAGCAGGGCGCTGGGAGCCTGCTGAGGCTTCGCAGGGCGTGAGGGCCGGGTCACCTGGGGGTGGTCCGGCCCTTCCGCGTGTGTGCTTCGCCGGTGCGGGAGGGGGTGGGGTCAGTCGTCCGTGGGGCGGGGGCTGCGGGGGCCGCCCAGTTCGACGGCCGTGCAGCGCCAGCGGCGGTCGGCGCCCAGTTCCAGGCGGAAGGCCATCGCGCGCAGGCGGTCGCCGGCGCTGATGCGGGCGAAGGCCTCGATGGCGCCGGGGCGGGGCATCTCGTAGCCGATGTCGCGGACGACCGGCCGGAGGCCGTGGGTGGTGCGCAGGGGCCCGCGTTCGGCGAGGTGGGCCAGGTCGTCGTAGGCGCGGCCGAGGGTGTGGCGGAGCATGGCGTGGACCGGGCGCTGGCCGCTGAGGACGGCGACGAGGAGGTCGGCGAAGAGGTCGGTGGGGCGGGGCTGGGGGAGGTGCCGGTGGGGGGCGGGGGCCGGGGCGGTGGGGGAGTCGGGGCGCGGGGTGGTGCGGGGGGTGCTGCCGTTCGGGGAGCGCGGTGGTGCGCCGGCGGGGCGGCGGGTGTCACGGCGGCCGGGCGGACGCGTGCCGGCCGGACGGGTGCCGGGCGGACGGGCGCCGGGGGTGTGCTGGGCCCTCGTCATGACCTTGTTCATGGGTGTCCCCGTTCGGTGGTTGCCCGGCCGGTCGTCTACCGGGCGGTAACTTCCTGCTGCGGATCTTGTACGGGGTCGCGGTGCGTGACGGCAAGGCGGCGGAGGGTGCCGGTGGCCGGGCGTGCGGGTTCACCTATCAGGGTGGCCGGGGAGGGAAAGTCCCTGGAAGACGGGGCGGGTGGGGTGAATCGGCGGGCGTGGGGCTGACGTCTGCGGGGGCGTGGGCCGGAACTCGAAAGGGGACTCCCGCACGTATCCTGAAGGCGCTCCGGAGGCGCGGACCGCGCCCTCCCCGGGGCCTCGAACGGAGCCTCCGACCAGGAAAGAGCGGCCCACCATGCGTGTCTACGTCCCCCTGACCCTCCCCGGTCTCGCCGAGGCGCACGAGACGGGGCGGCTGGGGGCCGGGCCGCTCGTCGCGTACGCCGTCACGCCCGCGCTGCGCGAGTGGTACCTCTCCGACGACATGGAGGAGCTGGAGTACGCGGCCCTCGGCCGGGCCGGGCTCGCCTCGCTGCGGCTGCTGGCGGCGGACCCGGGCGCGCCGCGCCGCCGGGTCGTCGTCGCCGTGGACGTACCGGACGGCGCGGCCACGGCCGACCCCGGCCGGGGGTCCGACCCGGCCGCGCCCGGCGAGGTGCGGGTGGCCGGCGTCCTGCCCCTGGCCAAGGCGGCCTCGGTGCACGTCGACGCGCCGGACGCGGAGACGGACGTGACCGCCGCGGCCCGGGCCCTGGCGGCGGCGGACGGCGGCGACGACGACGCGCAGTCCGTCGTGGACGGCGCCGAGGAGCACGAACTGCTGTGGTTCGCCACCCAGGAGATTCCCCACCTGGTCGGATCCGGGCACTGAGACCGCCCGGGCCCGGCCGGCCGACGGCCGGGCCCGGCGCTCTGCCCGGCGCTCTGCCCGGCGTTCTGCCTGGCGCTCTGCCTGGCGCTCTGCCCGGCGCTCTCTTGATTGTCGGTGGCGGCGGGTACGTTTGCGGACATGGGGAAGTCAGCGGCGCACATCGTCTGGGACTGGAACGGCACGCTGTTCCACGACAACGACGCGATCATCGGGGCGACGAACGCGGCGTTCGCCGAGTTGGGGCTGGAACCGATCACGATAGAGCGGTACCGGGCGCTCTACTGCGTGCCGGTGCCGAAGTTCTACGAGCGGCTGATGGGCAGGCTGCCCACCGACGCCGAGTGGGAAGTCATGGACGACATCTTCCACCGGTACTACGCCGAGCACCGGACGCGGTGCGGGCTCACCGAAGGCGCGGCCGACCTGCTCGCGCGGTGGCGGTCGGAGGGGCGCAGCCAGTCGCTGCTGAGCATGTACGTCCACGAGGAGCTCGTTCCGCTGGTGCGCGGTTTCGGGATCGAGCCGCATTTCCTGCGGGTCGACGGGCGGACCGGGCCGTCCGGGGGCAGCAAGGCGGAGCACATGGTGCGCCACCTCCTGGCGCTGGCGGACGTGGACCCCGAGCGCACGGTGGTGATCGGGGACGCCGCCGACGACGCGGTGGCGGCGCTGCACGTGGGGGCGCGGGCCGTGCTGTACACCGGCGGCTCGCACGGCCGGGCCAGCCTGGAGGAGGTGGGCGTGCCGGTGGTGGACTCGCTGGAGGAGGCCGTGGAGGTGGCGGAGCGGATCGCCGCGTGAACCGGACGCCGGCCGGTGGGGTGCGGCGCCTCCGGGAGGCACCGCACCCGTGCCTGCTGCGGGCCGGTGGTGGCTGCGGGGGCGCGGGGTGTCGGCGGGCGGTTCAGACCGCCGGTGCCTTCGCGCGCAGCACGGTGAGGAACTCGCGCATCCAGGCCGGGTGGTCCGGCCAGGCGCGGGAGGAGACCAGGGTGCCGTCGACCACGGCCTCGGTGTCCTGGAAGGTGGCGCCGGCGGTCTGCATGTCCGGCTCCAGCGCCGGATAGGCGGTGACCCGGCGGCCGCGGAGGCTGTCGGTGGCGGCGGTGAGGAGGGGGCCGTGGCAGATCTGGGCGACCGGCTTGTCCGCGTCGAAGAACGACTTGAGGATCTTGCGGAGTTCGGGGTCGTTGCGCAGGTACTCGGGGGCGCGGCCCCCGGGGACGACGACGGCGGCGTACTGGCCGGGATCGACCTCGGAGAAGGCCAGGTCGGCCGGCCAGGTGTAGCCGGGCTTCTCGGTGTAGGTGTCGAAGCCGGGCTCGAAGTCGTGGACGACGAAGCGGAGCCGCTTGCGGGTGGGGGCGGCGATGTGGACCTCGTAGCCCTCCTCGCGCAGGCGTTGGTAGGGGTAGAGGACCTCCAGGGACTCCGCTGCGTCGCCGGTGACGATGAGGATCTTCGCGGTCATGACGGACGGCTCCTCTCGGGCGGGCGCTCTTGCAGCAACGTGCCTCTTGGTGGCGGCCCTGCCAAGAGGTGGGGTGCTTTCAGGTTGCCCCGGCGGCGGGCCGCGCGTCGACTTTTCCCCTTGAGGCCCGAGGGCGGGGGCCGGCCGGCGGCCGGTCCCTCACACACGGTCCCGCACCCCGCCGCTGTGCAGAACGTCAAACTTCCAGCCCCTGTTTTGTACACATACGGCTCATGACGGGCCCCCGGTGGAGAGCGATAGCCTTGGTGGCGTGATCAGCGCGATATCTCGCGGGGGCGCTGCTGCCCCTGCCCCGCGCCCGGTGACCGCGGACGACGACCGCGACCGGGTGGCAGTCGCTGGTCCGCACGGGCGGGACGGGGCCGCGAGGGCCCCCAGGACGCCGTACCCACCCGGGGCGCGAGTGGCACGGAGATCAGCGTCACACCCCGGAGCGGCGTCGAGAATGGCTGATAATGCCCCGCTCATCTCCCCTTGCGGCATAGCGTCGGAGCAGACCGGAGACCCCGGGACGTGGCGTCGAGCCGCAGGGGAAGAGACCGTACTTCCTTCTACGTCACGCAACGGCGCGCGACAGGAGTCAGAGGACAATGCAGACCAAGCTGGACGAAGCCAAGGCCGAGTTGCTCGAAAGGGCGGCCCTGGTCGCTGAGAACAGCCCGGTCGGGGGGTACCTACCGACCGGGACGACGGACGAGGGCACTCCGGGGATCCCGGACCGCGACGCCGTGCTGTCGTTCCTCCAGCGCTACTACCTGCACACCGCCCCGGAAGACCTCACCGGCCGCGACCCGGTCGACCTCTTCGGAGCCGCCTTCTCCCACTACCGGCTGGCCGAGAACCGCCCGCAGGGCACCGCGAACGTCCGCGTGCACACCCCGACCGTCGAGGAGAACGGCTGGACCTGCTCCCACTCCGTCGTCGAGGTCGTCACCGACGACATGCCCTTCCTGGTCGACTCGGTGACGAACGAGCTGACCCGGCAGGGACGGGGCATCCACCTCGTCATCCACCCGCAGGTCGTCGTCCGCCGCGACCTCACCGGCAAGCTCGTCGAGGTGCTCACGGCACCGCCCGCCGAGGGCCTGCCGCACGACGCGCACGTCGAGTCCTGGATCCACGTCGAGACGGACCGCGAGACCGACCGCGCCGACCTCAAGCAGATCACCGCCGACCTGCTGCGCGTCCTGTCCGACGTCCGCGAGGCCGTCGAGGACTGGGAGAAGATGCGGGACGCGGCCCTGCGCGTCGCCGACGGGCTCGAGGACGAGCCCGTCCCCGGCGACCTGCCCGCGCCCGAGGTCGAGGAGGCCCGCGAGCTGCTGCGCTGGCTGGCCGCCGACCACTTCACCTTCCTCGGCTACCGGGAGTACCAGCTGCGGGAGGACGACTCCCTCGCCGCCGTCCCCGGCACCGGCCTCGGCATCCTGCGCTCCGACCCGCACCACGCCGAGGGCGACACCCACCCCGTGAGCCCGTCCTTCGAGCGGCTCCCGGCCGACGCCCGCGCCAAGGCGCGCGAGCACAAGCTGCTCGTGCTGACCAAGGCCAACAGCCGCGCCACCGTGCACCGGCCGTCCTACCTCGACTACGTCGGCGTCAAGAAGTTCGACGCGGACGGCAACGTCGTCGGGGAGCGGCGCTTCCTCGGCCTGTTCTCCTCCGCCGCCTACACCGAGTCGGTGCTGCGCGTGCCGGTCGTCCGGCGCAAGGTCGACGCCGTCCTGACGGGCGCCGGCTTCTCGCCCCACAGCCACGACGGCCGCGACCTGCTCCAGATCCTGGAGACGTACCCGCGCGACGAGCTGTTCCAGACGCCGGTGGGCGAGCTCCGGTCCATCGTCACCTCCGTCCTCTACCTCCAGGAACGCCGGCGGCTCCGCCTCTACCTGCGGCAGGACGAGTACGGCCGCTACTACTCCGCGCTCGTCTACCTGCCCCGCGACCGCTACACCACCGGTGTCCGGCTGCGGATCATCGACATCCTCAAGGAGGAGCTCGGCGGCATCAGCGTCGACTTCACCGCCTGGAACACCGAGTCGATCCTCTCCCGCCTGCACTTCGTCGTCCGCGTCCCGCAGGGCACCGAGCTGCCCGAGCTGTCCGACGGCGACAAGGAGCGCATCGAGGCCCGGCTGGTGGCGGCGGCCCGGTCCTGGGCCGACGCGTTCTCCGAGGCGCTCAACGCCGAACTGGGCGAGGAGCGGGCCGCGGAGCTGCTGCGCCGGTACGGCAACGCCTTCCCCGAGGGCTACAAGGCCGACCACATCCCGCGCTCCGCGGTCGCCGACCTGGTCCACCTCGAACGCCTCGACGAGCAGCGGGACTTCGCGCTCAGCCTGTACGAGCCGGTGGGCGCGGGACCGGACGAGCGCCGCTTCAAGATCTACCGCAAGGGGGACGCGATCTCCCTGTCGGCCGTGCTGCCGGTCCTCAACCGGCTCGGCGTCGAGGTCATCGACGAGCGGCCGTACGAGCTGCGCCTGGCCGACCGCAGCGTCGCCTGGATCTACGACTTCGGTCTGCGCATCCCGCGCTCCCTGGGCGGCGGCAACGGCGACCACCTCGGGGACGACGGCCGTGAGCGGTTCCAGGAGGCGTTCGCCGCGACCTGGACCGGCAGGGCGGAGAACGACGGCTTCAACGCCCTGGTGCTGAGCGCCGGCCTGAACTGGCGGCAGGCGATGGTGCTGCGCGCGTACGCCAAGTACCTGCGGCAGGCCGGCTCCACCTTCAGCCAGGATTACATGGAGGACACCCTCCGCAACAACGTCCACACCACCCGGCTGCTGGTCTCCCTGTTCGAGGCGCGGATGTCGCCGGACCGGCAGCGCGCCGGGCACGAGCTCGTCGACGCCCTCCAGGAGGAGCTCGAGGCCGCCCTCGACCAGGTGGCCTCCCTCGACGAGGACCGCATCCTGCGCTCCTTCCTCACCGTCATCAAGGCGACCCTGCGCACCAACTTCTTCCAGCGGACCGCCGACGGCACACCGCACGGCTACGTGTCGATGAAGTTCGACCCGCAGGCCATCCCGGACCTGCCGGCGCCCCGCCCCGCCTTCGAGATCTGGGTGTACTCGCCGCGCGTGGAGGGTGTGCACCTGAGGTTCGGGAAGGTCGCGCGCGGCGGTCTGCGCTGGTCCGACCGGCGGGAGGACTTCCGCACCGAGATCCTCGGCCTGGTCAAGGCGCAGATGGTGAAGAACACCGTCATCGTGCCGGTCGGCGCCAAGGGCGGCTTCGTCGCCAAGCAGCTGCCCGACCCGGCCGTGGACCGCGACGCCTGGATGGCCGAGGGCATCGCCAGCTACCGGACCTTCATCTCCGCCCTGCTCGACATCACCGACAACATGGTCGCCGGCGAGGTCGTGCCCCCGGCGGACGTGGTCCGGCACGACGAGGACGACACCTACCTGGTCGTCGCCGCCGACAAGGGCACCGCCACCTTCTCCGACATCGCCAACGAGGTCGCCGAGACGTACGGCTTCTGGCTCGGCGACGCCTTCGCCTCCGGCGGCTCCGCCGGGTACGACCACAAGGCGATGGGCATCACCGCGCGCGGCGCCTGGGAGTCGGTGAAGCGGCACTTCCGCGAGCTGGGCGTGAACACGCAGGTCGAGGACTTCACGGTCGTCGGCATCGGCGACATGTCCGGTGACGTGTTCGGCAACGGCATGCTGCTGTCCGAGCACATCCGCCTGGTCGCCGCCTTCGACCACCGGCACATCTTCATCGACCCGAACCCGGACGCGGCGACGTCGTACGCCGAGCGCCGCCGCCTGTTCGACCTGCCCCGCTCCAGCTGGGCCGACTACGACACCGCCCTGCTGTCGGCCGGTGGCGGCGTCTTCCCCCGCACGGCGAAGGCGATCCCGGTCAACGCGCACGTCCGCGAGGCCCTCGGCATCGAGGGGGGCGTCACCAAGCTGACCCCGGCCGACCTGATGCGGGCGATCCTCGCCGCGCCGGTGGACCTGCTGTGGAACGGCGGCATCGGCACGTACGTCAAGGCGTCCACCGAGTCGAACGCGGACGTCGGCGACAAGGCGAACGACGCCATCCGCGTCGACGGCGCCGACCTGCGCGTCAAGGTCGTGGGCGAGGGCGGCAACCTGGGCCTGACCCAGCTCGGCAGGATCGAGTTCGCCCGGCGCGGCGGCCGGATCAACACGGACGCCATCGACAACAGCGCGGGCGTGGACACCTCCGACCACGAGGTGAACATCAAGATCCTGCTCAACGGCGTGGTCGCCGACGGCGACATGACCGTCAAGCAGCGCAACAAGCTGCTCGCCGAGATGACCGACGAGGTCGGCGGGCTCGTCCTGCGCAACAACTACGCGCAGAACACGGCGATCGCCAACGCCCTCGCCCAGTCCAAGGACATGCTCCACGCCCAGCAGCGGTTCATGCGCCACCTGGTGCGCGAGGGCCACCTCGACCGGGCGCTGGAGTTCCTGCCCGCCGACCGGCAGATCCGCGAGCGTCTCGCCGCCGGCCAGGGCCTGACCGGGTCGGAGACGGCCGTCCTCATGGCGTACACGAAGATCACGGTGTCGGACGAGCTGCTGCACACCTCGCTGCCCGACGACCCCTACCTGCGGACCCTGCTGTACGCCTACTTCCCCGGCGCGCTGCGCGAGCGGTTCCCCGAGCACATCGACAGCCACCCGCTGCGCCGCGAGATCACCACGACCGTCCTGGTCAACGACACCGTCAACACCGGCGGTACGACCTACCTGCACCGGTTGCGGGAGGAGACCGGTGCCTCGCTGGAGGAGATCGTGCGGGCGCAGACCGCGGCCCGGGCGATCTTCCGTTCGGCTCCCGTGTGGGACGCGGTGGAGGACCTCGACAACAAGGTCGAGGCGGCTGTCCAGACCCGCATCCGCCTGCACTCGCGCCGCCTGGTGGAACGCGGCACGCGCTGGCTGCTCAACAACCGGCCGCAGCCGCTTCAGCTCGCCGAGACGGTGGAGTTCTTCGCCGACCGCGTCGAGCAGGTCTGGTCGCAGCTGACGAAGCTGCTGCGGGGCGCGGACCTGGAGTGGTGGCAGATGATCCACGACGAGCTCACCGGCGCCGGCGTGCCCGACGAGCTCGCCACCCGGGTGGCCGGGTTCTCGTCGGCGTTCCCGGCGCTCGACATCGTGTCGGTGGCCGACCGCACGGGCAAGGACCCGCTGGACGTCGCCGAGGTGTACTACGACCTCGCCGACCGGCTGCACATCACCCAGCTGATGGACCGCATCATCGAGCTGCCGCGCGCCGACCGCTGGCAGTCCATGGCCCGCGCCTCCATCCGCGAGGACCTGTACGCGGCCCACGCGGCGCTGACCGCGGACATCCTGTCCGTCGGCAACGGCACCTCGACGCCCGAGCAGCGGTTCACGGCCTGGGAGCAGAAGAACGCGGCGATCCTGGGGCGGGCGCGCGTCACCCTGGAGGAGATCCAGGGGTCGGAGACGTTCGACCTGGCCAACCTGTCGGTGGCGATGCGGACGATGCGGACCCTGCTGCGGACGCATGCGTAGGGCGTGACCGCACCGCGTGAGGGCGCCCCCCGAGGCATCGGGGGGCGCCCTCACGTCTGACGGGACCTACGCCGGCTCCGGGCGCGGCTTCTTCTTCGGCTTGTCGCCGGTGAACGCCTCGTAGGCCTGCATGACCTCTTCCGTGGGGCCGTCCATGCGCAGTTCGCCGCGCTCCAGCCACAGCACCCGGTCGCAGGTGGTGCGTATCGTGTTGTTGCTGTGGCTGACGAGGAAGACGGTGCCGGCGTGCCGGCGCATCTCCTGGATGCGCTCCGCCGACCGCGTCTGGAAGCGCGCGTCGCCGGTGGACAGCGCCTCGTCGATGAGCAGGACGTCGTGGTCCTTGGCGGCGGCGATGGAGAAGCGCAGCCGGGAGCCCATGCCGGAGGAGTAGGTGCGCATGGGCAGGGAGATGAAGTCGCCCTTCTCGTTGATGCCGGAGAAGTCGACGATCTCCTGGTAGCGCTCCTTGATCTGCTCGCGGGACATGCCCATGGCCAGGCCGCCGAGGTAGACGTTGCGCTCGCCGGTCAGGTCGCCCATGAGGGCCGCGTTGACGCCGAGGAGGGAGGGCTGGCCGTCGGTGTAGATCTTGCCGCGCTCCACGGGGAGCAGGCCGGCGACCGCCTTGAGCAGGGTCGACTTGCCGGAGCCGTTGGTGCCGATCAGCCCGATCGCCTCGCCCTTGTGGGCGACGAAGGAGACGTTCTTGACGGCGTGCACGGTGCGGACGCCCGCCGCCTTCTCGGTCTGCTTGCGGCGCAGGATGCGGTTGAGGGCGGCGGTCGCGGAGCCGCGTCCGGCGCCGGTGCCGTTGACCCGGTAGACGATGTCGACGCCGTCCGCGACGACGGTGGGGACGCGCTCGTCGGCGGTGACGCGTCCGCCGGTCGGTGTCGGCTCGGTGAGTCCTGCGGTGTCAGCCACGGCCGTACGTCTCCTCAGCCTTCCAGAAGTAGATGAAGCCGCCGACGCCGGCGAGCAGCGCCCAGCCGGCCGCCCAGGCCCACACGTGCGGGGGCAGCTGGCTCGCGGTGAACGTGTCGATCAGCGCGAAGCGCATCAGGTCGATGTAGATGGCGGCCGGGTTGGCGCGCAGCAGGTCGGCGATCCAGGGCGGCAGGTCGCCGTGCTGGCTGAGCAGGTTGTCGATGCTCCACATCACGCCCGAGGTGTACATCCAGGTGCGCAGGACGAACGGCATCAGCTGGGCGATGTCCGGCGTCTTGGCGCCGAGGCGGGCCAGGATCATCGAGACGCCCGCGTTGAAGACGAACTGGAGCACCAGGGCGGGCACCGCCAGCACCCAGGAGACGGCGGGCGGGACGCCGACGCACAGCAGGATGACCACCAGCGCGGCCATCGAGAACAGCAGCTGTTGCAGCTGCTGGAGGCAGAAGGAGATCGGCAGGGCGGCGCGCGGGAAGTGCAGGGCCCGCACCAGGCCGATGTTGCCGGAGATGGCCCGGGTGCCCGTCATGATCGAGCTCTGGGTGAACGTCCACACGAACACACCCGTGACCAGGAACGGGATGAAGTCCGGCACGCCCTCCTTGGTCTCCAGCAGGACGCCGAAGATGAAGTAGTAGACCGCCGCGTTCAGCAGCGGGGTCATGACCTGCCAGACCTGGCCGAGCTTCGCCTGGCTGTACTGCGCGGTGAGCTTGGCGGTGGCGAACGCGCTGATGAAGTGGCGGCGGTCCCACAGCTGGCGGACGTATTGCGGCAGGGACGGGCGGGCGCCGCTGACCGAGAGGCCGTGCCGGGCCGCGAGGGCGGCGAGGTCTTCGTGGACCTCGGGCCGCGTCGGGGGCGGTGTGTGGAGGACCTGGCTCACATCCGCTGCTTTCACTCGGGGGGTGGGGTGCGTGCGTCCGGCGTGCGCCCGTCGTCGCCCGGCGTTTCCTTACGCTTCTCTTCACGTTCTCTTACGTCGGGACGGGACCGTATCGTCGCAACGTGAGCGTAAGGCGAGCGGGCGTCGGAACGCAACCGTTTCGTCGTCACGGCGAGGCCGTCCGGCCGGGGCCGCGCGGGGGAGGGGCGCGAGGGCGCGTGGGGGAGGGGCGTGAAGAGCGCGTGAGGAGGGGCCTGGAGGGCGCGTGGGGACGGGCCCGTATCGTCGCAACGCCCTATGCTGTCCGCATGACGACGAACGCCGACGGTCCCCAGACGCGTCCGCGCCGCCGGACCCCCGCCGGAGCGGCCGTGCTCCGGGAGGACGTGACGGAGGCCATCCGGGCGGCCGTGTTCGAGGAGCTCGCGACCGTCGGCTACGCGCGGATGTCCATCGAGGGCATCGCCCGGCGCGCCGGCGTCGGCAAGACCGCGGTGTACCGGCGCTGGCGCTCCAAGCTGCACCTGGTGCTGGACGTCGTCTCGGCGATCGCCGTGCAGGGGCTGCCGGCCCCGGACACCGGGAGCCTGGAGGGGGACCTGCGGCTGCTGTACGAGGTGACGTCCCGGGCGCTGCGGCATCCGGTCGCCTCGCAGATCATCCCCGACCTCCAGGCCGAGGCGGCCCGCAACCCGGAGATCGCCGAGGCGATGCAGAAGGCGCTCCGGGACGGGCAGGAGGGGGTCGCGCTGAAGATCGTGGCGGCGGCGGCCCGGCGCGGCGAGGTGCGCGAGGGACTCAACGGCGAACTGGCGCTCGACCTGATCTCGGGACCGCTGTACTGGCGCTCGGTGGTGATCCGTGCCCCGAAGCTGCCCAAGGGATACCTGGACGCCCTGGCGCGCGCGACCGCGGAGGCGATCAAGGCCCTGTGAGCGGGGCCGGCCCTGGGACCACGCCCGAGGCCTGCACCCGAGGCCTGCACCCATCCCTCCCAGCGGAGACGAGCACGTCCTGGACGTCGTGCCTCCCCCTCCTCGGCCGCGAGTCGTCCGTCTCGCAGTCGAACAGGCGCCCGGCCCTACCGCCCCGGCCGGTCGTGGCCCTCCTCGCCGCCGGTGTCCGCCACCGCCGCCGCGTCCAGCGCCTCGGTGAGCCGGTCGAGGCGTTCGCGCAGCTCGCGGATCTCCTCCAGGTCGAAGCCCGTGGCGCCGGCGATCCGGCGCGGCACCCGCAGGGCCCGTTCGCGCAGCGCCGTGCCCTCTTCGGTCGGCCGGACCACGACCGAGCGTTCGTCGCGCGCGTTGCGCTCCCGCCGGACCAGGCCGGCCGACTCCAGCCGCTTCAGCAGCGGTGAGAGGGTGCCGGAGTCCAGCCGCAGGTGTTCGCCCAGCTTCTTGACGGGCAGCTCTCCCTCCTCCCAGAGCACCAGCATCACCAGGTACTGGGGGTAGGTCAGCCCGAGGTCCTTGAGGATCACGCGGTAGACGCCGTTGAACGCGCGCGAGGCGGCGTGCAGGGAGAAGCAGATCTGGCGGTCCAGGCGGAGCCAGTTCTCCTCGGGGGCGGCGGCGCCGGTGTCGGGCGGCGGGGGCGGGGTCATGGCTCCAGGGTAGCTCTTGGAAGCCATTTAGTTGTGCACAACTTAATTGTGTGCTTCACTTCTCGTGGGACGGCCCGGACGCCACCGCGCGAGGACCGGCCACCCCCCGACACCGATCTCCGTAAGGGATGGTTCATTTCCATGGACGCGCTCTACACCGCGGTCGCCACCGCCACCCACGGCCGCGAGGGCCGCACCGTCTCCTCCGACGGCAGGATCGACCTCCAGCTGGCCATGCCGGTGGAGCTCGGCGGCAACGGCCAGGGCACCAACCCCGAGCAGCTCTTCGCCGCCGGGTACGCGGCCTGTTTCGGCAGCGCCCTCGCACTGGTCGGCCGCCAGGCGAAGGCCGACGTCAGCGACGCCGCGGTGACCGCCGAGGTCGGCATCGGCAAGCAGGGCGAGGGCTTCGGCCTCAAGGTCACCCTCCGCGTCGAGCTGCCGGACACCGTGGACGAGGAGACCGGCCGCAAGCTGGTCGAGCAGGCCCACCAGGTCTGCCCCTACTCCAACGCCACCCGCGGCAACATCGAGGTCGACCTCGTCATCGAGTGACGGCCGCGAGTACACGGTGACGGCCGGGAGTACGCGGTGACCGCCGGGAGTACACGGTGAGGCGCCGGGAATCCCCGGCGCCTCACCCGACCCGCGCCAGCACCTCCCCCGTCCGCCGGCTCCACGTCACCACCACCGCCTCCTCGGGCACCCGCTGCCGGCGGGTGAGCAGCAGCCAGCGGACGCGGTGGCGGCGGACGATCGCCGACCGCTCGGCGCGGGTCGACCCCGGGGAGAGGTAGGCGCGGACGTCCGCGAGCCGCCGCAGCCGCTCACCCTCCCCGACCGCCGCGTCCGGCCAGGCGGGCGCGGCGAGGTTCGGCCCGTACCCGGCGATGGCGTGGACGGCGTAGTACCCGTCGGTGATCACCACCTCGCCGGGCCGGATGTACGCTGCGGCCCAGTCGTACGCGGGCCAGCGCGGCGGCTGCGCGAAGCCGACCGGATCCAGCGAGCGCGGTACGACCGCCCCGGCGTGCACGGTCAGGAAGCCCAGGCAGGCCGCGCCCGCCGCGGCCGCCCCCAGCACCCGCCGCCCCGCGCCCCACGGCCGGGGCGCCGCCAGCTCCACCGCCAGCGCGAACTGCGGCGCCACCAGCGTCAGCCCCAGGATCCGCCCGTAGGTGTAGTGACCGCTGACCCAGCCGTACGCCACCACCAGACAGTCCGCGGCGAACATCAGCACCAGCGGATCGCGCGCCGAGACCCGCCCGCGCAGCCACAGCGCCGGCAGCCCCAGCAGCGCCAGCCCGAAGTGGTCCACGAGCCCCTCGTACAGCCGCCGGTGCATCGCGTCCACGCTGCCGTCCCCGGCCAGCGCGAACACGTCGAAGTACGGCCAGGACGCCGCGACGAGCAGCGCCGCCGCGCCCGCGGCCGCCCACCGCAGCACCACCGCCGGCCGCCACCGCCGCTGCCGGCCCAGGACGAGGGCCGCGCCCCCGGTCACCGCCGCCACCGACGTGATCGGATGCACCAGCAGGACCACCCCGTACAGCGCGCCCACCGCCGCGTAGCCGGTGAAGCCGCGCAGCCCGCCCGGCCCCACGAACCGCACCCGCCGCGCGTCCCGCGCGCGTGCCCCCGTCAGCGCCCACGCCCAGAAGGCGAGCCCGATGGCGAACGTCGACGGGTAGCCGAGGTTGCCGGTCATCGACATCAGGCCCAGGTAGCCGCTCCACCACGCCCGCTCGGTGCCCCACAGCAGGGTCATCGCGCCCAGCGCGAACACCGGCGCCCACGGCCGGGGCGTCAGCACCCGCGTGAAGCGGCCGATCCCGGTCAGCAGCACCAGCAGGTTCACCGGCCCCGCGACCCGCAGCACCTCCCAGCCCCGCAGACCGGTCAGCCGGGCGAAGGCGCCCTCGGCCACCGCGTACGGCGAGTAGTAGGGGCTGCCCGCGCCCGGCAGGTCCGCCGTCGGATGGCGCGGACGGAGGAGGTCGGCCCTCAGCCGCTCGACGACCGCCGCGTGCTGGCCCGCGTCGCAGCACAACGGCACCCGCCAGAACGCCAGCGACACCACCAGCCAGAACAGGAACCCGCACACCTGGTACGGCGTCGGACGCCACAGGCGCCCGCCGCGCAGCGCCGTCGCCCCGCGCACCGGACGCCGGATCAGTACGCCGACGCTCATCGGACCGGGAGGAGCGGGAACAGGGGACGGGGCATGGGAGACATCGGCCGTATGTGTTCCCGCCCGCGTCAACAGCCTTGCCGACTGTCACCTCATCGAGTGAGCCTTGACGGTTCCGGTCCGGTCCCGGGGTGCCGGCGGCACGGCCCGCTCCCGGACCGCGGACTGAAGCAGCAGCGGCAGGCCCAGCACCGGCAGCAGCCAGGCCAGCACGATCAGCCGGCCGCCCCAGATGGCGATGTCCGGGTGCCCGGCCTGGGTGAGGACCCCGGTGCAGGCGGCCGCCACCAGGAACACGCCGAACGTCCGCCGCCGGCCGCCCAGCGCCCCCCACGCCCCCGCCGCCAGCGCCGCCGGGAACAGCGGATCTCCCAGCTGCCGCCGCGCCCACTCCCCCCAGAAGTTCCCCTGGAGCTGCCAGAACTCCGGCCAGGGACGGACGCGGTCGGGCCGGGTGAAGTGGTGGGTCAGCAGGTCCTGGAGGCTCTCCGACGCCGACGGGTAGTGCAGCAGCCAGGCCAGCAGCACCGTCCCCAGCACCCCGCACCCGCCCACCGCACCCAGCACCGCCACCCCGCGCCCCACCGGCCCCCCGCGCCGCCGTCGCCGTACGGCGACCAGCGCGCCCGCACCCGCCAGACACAGCCCGAGGAACAGCGCCTGCGAGTGCTTGACCGTGAACAGGGCGGCCAGCGCGCCGCCCACCAGCCCCGCCCCCCACCGCACCCGCCCGTCCAGGGCCAGCGCGCAGCCCCACACCGCCGTCAGCGTCAGCGCCAGCAGCAGCCCCTCGGTCATCGGGCGCATGGCGGTCGCACCGCACGGCAGGACGTAGTACAGCACCTGACCGGTCAGGCAGAACCGGGCCGGCGCGCGCAGGGTCCGCAGGATCAGGAACGCCAGCATCCCGCCCGCCACGGTCACCGCGACGCCCGCCGCCCACATCCCCCACACCACCCCGAACACGGTGACGAACGGGACGAGGAACACCGGATAGCCCGGCCGCACCTCGAAGATCCGCATGAAGCGTTCTGACATGAACGGCACGGTGTGTCCGCCGGTCTGCCCCGCCGCCAGCCGGGCCCCGGCGTTGCGCCACTCCCGCGCGCGGCAGTCGCCGCCGACCCGGGCGCCGGGGTCGGGACGGTGGAAGCGGATCACGTCCACGCTCTGCCGCCGGACGGCGATCGAGGCCTGCCCCGCGCACGCCCAGTCGATCGTGGCGGCCGCCGCCTCCCGCTTGCCCTCCCCCCGCAGGCTCAGCGCGTACGACAGGTAGTTCTTGCTGTCCGGGGTGTCCCGGCCGGTGACGCTCGTGAGCTGCACCAGCGCGAACACGACCGCCAGGACCAGCACCCAGACACGGGGCCGCGAACGGAACCAGGCCCGGACGCCTGTCGGCCCCGGACGCGTTCCCACCCGTGCGCCGACGGGCCGGAGGCGGAACCACATCCGTGCGCCGGCTGGCCGGAGGCGGAACCACATCCGTGCGCCGGCGGGCCGCGGACGGAACCAGTCCCGGCCACCGGCCGGCCGCGGACGCGTCCCCACCCGGCCACCGGCCTGCCGCGCGCGGAACCACATCCGTGCGTCGGCGGGCAGCGCGCGGAACCACACCCGCACGTCGGCGGGTCGCGCGCGGAACCACCCCCGGACGTCGGCCGGCCGTCGGCGCGGGCCCACCCGGTCACCGGCGGATCGCGGGCGCACGCTCACGTGGACGCCAGCAGGTCGTGGGCCGTCGCCGGGCCCGGGACGCGCACCCGCGCCCGCTGCGGCATCGGCTCGCCCAGCAGCAGCGTCCGTACGACCCGCTCGGCCGCCCGCCCGTCGTCGAACGCGCAGAACCGCTCCCGGAAGGCCGCCCGCAGCCGCGCCGACTCCTCGTCGCGCCAGCCGCCGGAGGCGAACAGCCGGGCCAGCTCCCGGTAGTCGCGCGAGACATGGCCGGGCGGCTCGGCGGTGACGTCGAAGTAGACGCCCCGGCTCGCCGCGTACGTGGCCCAGTCGTCGGCGTGGACGACGACCGGCCGGTCCAGGTTCGCGTAGTCGAACATCAGGGCCGAGTAGTCGGTGACCAGGACGTCGGCGGCGAGCAGGACGTCCTCGACGTGCGGTTCGTCGGTCGCGTCGACGAGGATCCCGCGCCGGTGCAGCTCGGCCAGGCCGGTCCCGCGCGCCGGACCGGCCGCCAGGGAGGGGTGCAGCCGCACCACGAGGGTGTGGTCCTCGCCGAGGTCGGCGGCGAACCGGGCCAGGTCGATCCGGTCGACGTGCCCGCCGCGCACGTACTCGCGGCGCGTCGGCGCGTACAGCACGACCGTGCGGCCCTCCGGGACGCCCAGCCGGGCCCGCACCGCCGCGCCCGCGCCCTCGCCCGCGTTCACCAGCACGTCGTTGCGCGGGCTGCCGGTCCGCGCCGACGCGAAGTGGCACGGGTACGCCCGCTCCCACACCAGCTCGGAGTGCGGGTTGGCGACCAGGCTGTGGTCCCAGCGGTCGGCGCGGCGCAGCATCTGCGGCACGTCCACCCCGTACCGGGCGCCGGGCCGCTCCAGCAGGTCGGCCGCCATGTACTTCAGCGGGGTGCCCTGGTGGGTGTGGATGTGGACGCTGCCGGGGCGCTTGACGAGCGAACCGGGCCAGTTGACGTTGTTGACGAAGAAACCGGCCCGCGCGGTCACCCGCCGGTAGGCGGGGGAGTCCAGGAGCACGTGCTCGACGCCGTCCGGGAGCCGCGCGGCCGTCTCCTCGTCCCGCACCACCCACACCCCCCGCAGCTGCGGGGCGATCTCGCGGGCCGTGCGGTAGACGGCGCCCGGATCGCCGAGCACGCCCCGGTGCGAGAACGCCGAGTACACGACGAGGTGCGGATCGAGCGGGCGCCGGGCCTGGACGGCGCCCGCGGCCCGGTGCGCCCGCGCTCCCGCCGCCGCGCGCGCCTGCCCCGCGCGCCGGGCCAGCTCGCGCCCGGCCCGCCCGGCCAGCCGCCGGGCCCGGTAGGCCTGGTAGCCGCCCTCCAGCACGCGCAGCTCGTCGGGGACCGGCTCGGCCGTCCGGTGGGCGCGGAACAGCTCGGCCGTGCGGCGGAAGAACTCGCCCTTGTCCGACGGCGGCAGCCGGTCCGGCTTGGCGAGGATGTCCAGACAGTGCTCGCCCATCTTGCGGTGCAGGTAGGGGCGCCAGCCCGCCAGCTCCGGACGGGAGCCGACGAACGCGAACACCCGCTCGTACTGGTCGTGGACGTCGAAGTGCTTGCGGCTGGTGGTGGACAGGATGTTGCCCTGCCTGCGCTGGCGGTAGTACAGGCAGATCCGGTCCAGCGTGGCGATCCGCTCCGCGCTCAGCATCACCGGGAACGTCCAGGGGGTGTCCTCGTAGTAGCCGGGCGGGAAGCGGAAGCCGTTCGACTCGACGAAGTCCCGCCGGTACACCTTGTTCCACACGACCATCAGCAGGTCGAGGATCTCGGGGCGCTCGGCGGCCGTGAACGTCTCCTGGCCGCAGTCGGCGAGGACGTGCGCGAGGGCGTTGCGGCGGGTGCCGCCCCACCAGTAGGTGCGGGCGTAGTCGAAGACCAGGACGTCCGGGTCGCCGGCCTCGTCGAGGCGGTCGGCCGCCGCGCGCAGGGCGCCCGGGGCGAGGGTGTCGTCGCTGTCGAGGAAGAAGAGGTAGTCGCCGGTGGCGTGCGGCAGGCCGGCGTTGCGGGCGCGGCCGAGGCCGACGTTCTCCGGCAGGTGCAGGACCCGCACCCGGTCGTCGCGGGCCGCGTACGCGTCGAGGATCGCGCCGCAGCCGTCGGGGGAGCGGTCGTCGACGGCGATCACCTCGAGGTCCCGGTACGACTGCTCCAGGACGGAGTCGAGGCACTCGCGCAGGAAGCCCTGCACCTTGAAGCAGGGGACGATGATGCTGAAGCGGGGCACTGCTGCGGTCAGCTCCTTACGAGGGGGGAGGCGGCGGGGGCCGGGACGCGCTCGGTGAGCGGCCGCACGGGCGGGAGCGCCTGCGCGGGCTCGCCGAGCAGCACCCGGCGCACCACGCGCTCGGCGGCCCGGCCGTCGTCGAACCCGCAGAAACGGGCCCGGAAGTCGGCCCTGAGCCGTGCGGACCCGGCGGAGGCGTACGAGCCGTCGCGGAAGACGCGCGCCAGCTCCCGAGGCGTGCGGGCGACCGGTCCGGGCGGGGCCGCCAGCAGGTCGAAGTACACGCCCCGCGTCTCGGTGTAGACGTCCCAGTCGTCGGCGTACACCACGATCGGGCGGTCCAGGTTGGCGTAGTCGAACATGATCGACGAGTAGTCGGTGACCAGCGCGTCGGCGGCGAGGCACACCTCCTCGGTGGAGGGGTGGCCGGTGACGTCGATGATCCGGCCGGTGCCGGCGCCCACCCCCCGGTCGTAGAAGTAGTGGGCGCGCAGCAGCACCACGACGTCGTCGCCGGCGGCCTCGCAGAACGCCTCCAGGTCCAGGCCCGTGTCGAACCCGGTCCGCCAGTCACGGTGGGTGGGGGCGTACAGCACGGCCGTCGCCCCGTCGGGCACGCCCAGCTCCCGCCGGATCCGGGCCACGTCCTCGGCGGTCGCCGTGCAGAAGACGTCGTTGCGCGGATAGCCGTACTCCAGGTGCTCGTAGGAGCCGGGGAAGGCGCGCTCCCACACCTGGGTGGAGTGGGTGTTGGCGGAGAGGTTGAAGTCCCAGCGGTCCACCCGGCCCAGCAGCTTGGTGAAGCTGCCGCTCGCGGCGGCCACCACCGGGTACGTCGACTGGTCGACGCCCATCTTCTTCAGCGGGGTGCCGTGCTGGGTCTGCACGTGCACGCTGCCGGCGCGCTTGACGACCCCCTCCGCGAAGTTGGCGTTGTTCACCAGGTACCTGGCGCGCGCCAGGACCCGCCAGTACCGGCGGGAGCCGATCACGGCGTGGTCGACGCCCTCGGGGAGGGTGTGCGCCCGGTCGGCCTCGACGAGGAACACCGACCGGATGTGCGGGGCGAGTTCGGCGGCCTTGGCGTGGATCGCGGCCGGGTTGCAGGCGTATCCGCGTCCCCAGTAGGCGCAGTACACCGCCAGGTTCGGGTCGATGCGGCGGCGCAGCTGCATCCGGTAGTACAGGCGCGTGCGCAGCCCCCGGGGGCGCGGGACGCGCCGGACGGCCGCCGACGCCGCCCGGTTGGCGTCCCGCAGCGCGCGGAACGCCGTGTACGCCCCCGCCGCCAGCAGCCGGTGCTGCACCCCCATGCTCCCGCCGGGCCTGCGGAAACCGGCCGGGCGGTGGAGCCGGTACAGCCGGGCCGCCCGGCGGAAGAAGGCGCGGCGCAGCGGACCGGGGAGCCGCGCCGGATGCGCGGCCGTCTTCAGGACGGCGGCGAAGAGCTGCTCGAAGAGCGGCCCCGACCGCCCGGCCGGCACGGACAGCCCGGCCGCCGCCGTCAGCACCGCCTCCGCCCGGTCCAGCAGCTCGGTGTGGTGCTCGCCCGGCAGGTTGAGCCGGCCGCCCTGCCGGCGCAGCCGGTGCCGTACGACGACCCGGCGCAGCACCGCGATCCGCTCGGCGCGCAGGGTGACCAGGCCGCCGAAGCCGATGTCGGTGAAGTGGCCGTCGGGGAAGGCGAGCCGGTGCCCGGTGAGGAAGGACCGCCGGTAGGCCGCGCTCCACGCCGGCAGCTCCACGCCGGTCACCCGGGGCGCCTCGGCGGGGGCGAAGGCGCCCCGCGGCGCGCCCGCCAGCAGCGGGGCCGCCGGGTTGGTCGGCTCGCCCTCCCACCACGGGCAGCGCTCGTGCTCGGCGTACAGGACGTCGACCTCGCCGGTCTCGGCCAGGCGGGCGGCCACGGCGGTCAGCGCGCCCGGGGCGAGGGTGTCGTCGCCGTCGAGGAACAGCAGGTACGCGCCGGTCGCCGCCCGCAGTCCGGCGTTGCGGGCGCCGGCCAGGCCCGCCGACGGGGGCGAGTGCACGGGCGTCACCCGGGAGTCCCGCGCGGCGTACCCGGCGGCGACGTCCGCGGCCGGGGTGCCGGGCGCGTCGCAGACCGGGAGCAGCTCGAAGTCGCCGAAGGACTGGGCGAGGACGGAGTCCAGCGCCAGGGACAGCCGGCCCGCGACACCGTGGGACGGGACGATGATGCTGAAGCGGGGCATACTGCTCTTTCTCTGTTCTTTCTCTGTCGAGGGTCCGGAGGGGCCGCGGTGGCCGCAGTGGCCGCGGTGGCCGGAGGGTCCCGGAGGCCGGGCCCGGCCGGGCCGCGGGGGCGGGCGGCCCTCAGAGCCGGTCGGTGACGGTGCGGCGGTCGGACGGCTGCGGACCGGACGGTTGCGGCACGGTGGTGAGCGGGGTGCGGGTGGACGCCGAGGCCGCCGACGGCACGGGCCGGCGCTCGGCGAGCGGCACGACCGGCGGCAGCGCCGTCTCGCCCAGCACGACGTGCCGTACGACGCGCTCGGCGGCCCGTCCGTCGTCGTACGGGCAGAACCGCTCGCGGAACGCGGCGCGCAGCTGGGCGGAGCGGGAGCCGCGCCAGTGGCCGGTGGCGAAGATGTCGATCAGTTCGTCCTCGCTGCGGGCGACCGCGCCCGGCGGGCAGGCCCGCACGTCGAAGTAGGTGCCGCGGGCCGCCTCATAGGCCGCCCAGTCGTCGTCGGGGGCGTGGACGACGATCGGGCGGTCCAGGTTGGCGTAGTCGAACATGATCGACGAGTAGTCGGTGACCAGGACGTCCGAGGCCAGGCAGAGGGACTCCACACCGGGGTGGCCGCTGACGTCGAGGACGCGGCCGCCGCGCGGCGGCGGGGCGGGCTGCCAGTAGTGGGACCGGGCCAGGATCACGAAGCGGGGGCCCAGGCGGCGCAGGATCCGCTCCAGGTCGAGGACGGCGCGCTGGGTGCGGCGGTGGTCGCGGTGGGTCGGCGCGTAGAGGATCGCGACGGTGTCGCGGGGGATGCCGAGCGCGTCGCGCAGCCGGGTCACGTCCGCGGCCGTCGCCTGCTGGAAGACGTCGTTGCGGGGGTAGCCGTACTCCAGCGTGGTGTACCCGCCGGGGTAGACGCGCTCCCAGGTCAGGGTGGTGTGGCGGTTGGCGGACAGGACGTAGTCCCACTTGTCGACGCCCCGCAGCAGCTCGGCGAAGTCCATGTCCCGCGCGGCCGCCGGGTACTCCTGGAGGTCCAGGCCCATGCGCTTGAGGGGGGTGCCGTGCTGGGTCTGGACGAAGACCTGGCCGGGGCGCTTGACCAGCCGGCGGTCGAAGTTGACGTTGTTCACGAGGTACTTGGAGCGGGCCAGCGCCGTCCAGTAGGCGGCCGTGCCGGGGCGCAGCGGGCGCGGGCCCGGCGGGATGTCCCGCCGGTGCTCGGGGCGGGCGATCCACGCGGTGCGCACGTGCGGGGCGAAGGCGCGGAACGCGGCCTCCAGCGCGCCCGGGTTGCAGCCGTGGCCGCGCCCCCAGGAGGCGGCGAAGACGGCCCGGTCGGCGCGGAGCGGCAGCCGCAGCTGGATGCGGTAGTGGACCTGGAGCAGGCCCGCCCGCAGGGCGTGGCCCAGCTTCCCGGCGAGCCCGCGGGCGCGGCGGGCCGCGGTCTCGCCGGCCTGGAGGGCCCGGTAGGTGCGGTGCAGGCCGAGGCGGACCAGGGCGTGGCGCAGCCGGGAGCGGGGCGGGACGGGCGCGCCGGGGGCGCGGTAGCGGCGGTAGTGGGCGCGGGCCCGGCGCAGGAACTCGGCGCGCGCCCCGCGGGGCAGCCGGCCGGGCCGGGTGAACACGGTCGTGAAGTGGTCGACCATCCGGCGGAACAGCACCGGCCGCCACCGGGCGAGCGCGGGCCGCTCGTCGAGGAACGCGAAGACCCGGTCGTACTGGTCGAAGACGTCGAAGTGCCGGCGGCTGGTGGTGGACAGGATGCTGCCCCGGCGGCGCTGCCGGTAGTGCACGCAGACCCGGTCCAGCGTCGCGATCGACTCGGCGGTCAGCAGCGCCGGGTACGTCCAGGGGGTGTCCTCGTAGAAGCCGGGCGGGAAGGTCAGGCCGGCGCGGGTGACGAAGTCCCGCCGGTAGGCCTTGTTCCAGGCCACCATCAGCACCCTGAGCAGGCCCGGCCGGTCCTCCAGCCGGAAGGGCGCCGGGCCGTCCTCGGTGAGCTGCGCGGCGACCTTGTTGCGCCGCGCCTCGCCCGTCCAGTCCGTGCGGGCGTAGTCGTAGACCAGGACGTCCGGCTCGCCGGTCTCCTTCAGCCGGTCGGCGATGGCCTCCAGCGCGTCCGGGGTGAGCGTGTCGTCGGAGTCGAGGAAGAGCACGTAGTCGCCGGTCGCCCGGGCCAGGCCGGCGTTGCGGGCCGGGCCCAGTCCGGCGTTCTCCGGCAGGTGCAGGGGGTGCACGCGCGGATCGCGCGCCGCGAACTCGTCGATGATCTCGCCGCAGGCGTCCGGCGAGCGGTCGTCGACGGCGATCACCTCCAGGTCGGGGTACGACTGGGACAGCACCGATTCGAGGCACTCGTGCAGATACGCCTGAACCTTGTACGCGGGGACGATGACACTGAACCTGGGCAAGGGACATCCATGGGTCGGCGCGGGACGACAGGGCCTGGCCCGGCAACGGCCGATGGAGTGACTTGGTTACGTTCGCCTACGGCATCCGGGGGACACCGGGTGAACGGCGAGGGGCGGACCGGTGACGGCCCACCCCCCTTGTCCGGACGCCTACTTGACCGCGCCGGCCATCACACCGGACACGAACTGCCGCTGGAACGCGAAGAACACGGCCAGCGGGATCACCATCGAGATGAACGCGCCGGGCGCCAGCACGTCGACGTTGTTGCCGAACTGCCGTACCTGGGTCTGGAGGGCGACCGTGATGGGCTGGCTGCCGGCGTCGGTGAACACCAGCGCCACCAGCATGTCGTTCCACACCCACAGGAACTGGAAGATGCCCAGGCTGGCGATGGCCGGCCCGCCCAGGGGCATCACGACCCGCACGAACAGGCGCAGTTCGCCGGCGCCGTCGAGGCGGGCCGCCTCCAGCAGCTCGCGGGGGATCTCCGCGAAGAAGTTCCGCAGCAGGAACACCGCGAACGGCAGACCGAAGCCCACATGGAACAGGATCACCCCCAGCACCGACCCGAACAGGCCGACGGCGCCGAACAGTTCGGCGATGGGGATCAGCGCCACCTGCACGGGCACCACCAGCAGGCCCACCACGCCCAGGAACCACCAGTCCCGGCCCGGGAACTCCATCCACGCGAACGCGTAGCCGGCGAGCGAGCCGACGACCACGACCAGCACCGTCGCCGGGACCGTGATCAGCACGGTGTTGACGATCGAGTCCGTGATGTCGCCGTTCTCCAGCAGCTTCTCGTAGCTGTCCACGGTGAGCTGGGACGGCTCCGTGAACACCGTCCACCAGCCGCTCGCGCCGAGGTCCTCCGGCGAGCGCAGCGAGGAGATCAGCAGGCCGATGGTCGGCACCAGCCAGAACAGGCCGACCAGCAGCAGGAACACCCGGACCAGACCGCCGCCCAGCCTCTCCACGATCCTCGTGGCCGGGGACCGCTCGGCCCGCACCGGTCCGTCGGAGGCCTTCATCGCCGCACCTCCCGTCGGAGCCTACGGATGTTGAACCACATCACCGGGATCACCAGCAGCAGCAGGAACACCGCGATGGCGCTGGCGACACCTGGTCGGTCCTCGGAGAAGCCCTTGCGGTACAGCTCCAGGGCGAGCACGTTCGCGTCGTCCTGGGAGGAGCCGGGGGCGATGATGAAGACCAGGTCGAACACCTTCAGCACATTGATCATCAAGGTGACGACGACGACCGCGAGAACGGGCGCGAGCAGCGGCACGGTGACCCTGCGGAACACCTGCCACTCGTTCGCGCCGTCGACCCGCGCCGCCTCCAGCAGCTCCCGCGGCACGCTCGCCAGCCCGGCCGCGATGAGCACCATCGCGAAGCCCGCCCACATCCAGACGTACGAGCCGATGATCGCCGGTGTGACCAGGGACGGGCCGAGCCAGTCCAGGCCGTTGTACGGCTCCTGGAAGTTGCTCGCGGGCAGCCGCAGCCGGGCGCCGTCCGCCGCCGCGGGGAGGGTGAAGGTGCCGTCGGCCGCGGCCTCGGCGGACGCGACGACCTCGCCGTCCTTGACCGCCTCGATCCGCATGCCCGCGTAGCCCAGCTCGGAGGGGTCCGGGGCGCCGAGCGTGCCGACGCCCTTGCCGCGGGTGAAGTCCTGCCAGGTGGTGCCCGTGACCTTGCCGGGCTCGGGCTCCGCCCGGACGGCGTTCTCGGCGCCGTCGGGCATCTGGTCGGGGGCGACGCCGACCAGGGGCAGGGCGACCGGTTCGCCCGCGCGGACGGGCTCCGCGGTGATGAACGCCCCGCCCTTCTCCGCCCGGAGCGGCGACTCACGGCCCGGGTGGGCCTTGGGGAACGCCGACGACCGCGCGAACGTGTCGTGCACCCCGACCCACACCGCGTTCGCCACGCCCTTGTCCGGGTCCTGGTCGTAGACCAGCCGGAAGATGATGCCGGCGGCGAGCATCGAGATCGCCATCGGCATGAAGACGACCAGCTTGAACGCGGTGCCCCAGCGGATCCGTTCGGTCAGCACCGCGAACACCAGACCGAGCGCGGTCGCGACCGTCGGCGCGAACACCACCCAGATCACGTTGTTCTTCAGCGCCGTGCGGATGCCGTCGTCGGTGAAGAGGGCCTGGTAGTTGTCGAGTCCGGCGAAACCGTCGCCGGACTGGTCGTAGAAACTGCGTACGACCGAGTACCCGATCGGGTAGACCACGAGCGCGCCCAGCAGCACCAGGGCGGGCAGCAGGAACAGTGCCGCCACGCTCCGGCGGGTGCCGGTCACGCTCTTGCGCGGGCGAGGAGGGGCGGGGGCTCCGGGAGCCCCCGCCGCCGCGGCCGACTTCATGGCCGGGTCAGTTCCCGTACGCCGCTGCCGCGTCCGACTCCAGTTTCTTCTGGATGCCGGCCACGTCCGTCGGGTTCTTCAGGAAGTCCTGGAGGTCCTTCCACTCGCCCTTGCCGGGCGTGCCGCCGAATGCCTGCGGGGCCTGGTCGGACATGTCGAAGCGGAAGTCGTCGCCCGCCTCGATCAGCGCCTCGGCGATCGTGCGCTGCACGTCGTTCGGGTACGCGGACAGATCGACGTTCTTGTTGGGCGACAGGTAGCCGCCCAGCTTCGCCTGGATCTCCGCCGCGTCCGGCGAGGCCAGGAAGGTCGCCAGCGCCTGGGCGCCCTCGGAGTCCTTCAGGATCACCGCCGCGTCACCGCCGGAGACCACGGGCGCGGTGTCGCCGACCTTCGGGAACGGGAACACCTTCGCGTCCGTCCCCACCTCGGCCTTCGTCTGCCCGATGTTGACCTGCACGAAGTCGCCCTCGTAGACCATGGCGGCCTTGGGCTGGTCACCGCCGGTGAAGGTCTGGGTGACCGCTTCGGTGAACTCCGTCTGGAGGGCTCCGCCGGCGCCGCCCGCCACGTAGTCCTTCTTGCCCCAGATCTGCGCCAGCGTGGTCAGGGCCTCCGTCACGGAGGGGTCCGTCCACTTGATCTCGTGCTTGGCGAGCTGGTCGTACTTCTCCGGCCCGGCCTGGGAGAGGTACACGTTCTCGAACCAGTCGGTCAGCGGCCAGCCGTCCGCGCCCGGGATGGAGAACGGGGTGACACCGGAGTCGTAGACCGTCTGAGCGGTCGTCAGCAGCTCGTCCCAGGTCTTGGGTTCACTCGCGCCCGCGTTCTCGAAGACCTGGGCGTTGTACCAGATCAGCGACTTGTTGGCGGCCTTGAAGTAGACGCCGTACTGGGTGCCGTCGACCGCGCCGATGTCCTGCCAGCCCTGCGCGTAGTTCTTCGCCAGCTCCGCCTTCGCCTCGGCGCCCAGCGGCTTGGCCCACTTCTTCTCCACGGCCTGCTGGATCGCGCCCGGCTGCGGGAGCATCGCGACGTCCGGCGGCTGACCGCCCGCGATCTTCGAGCCGAGGAAGTTGACGATCGGGTCCTGGGCGGGCACGAAGGTGACCTTCGCGCCGGTGCGTTCCTCGAACTCGGCCAGGACCTTCTTGAAGTTGGCCTGCTCGGCGCCCGTCCACACGGCGGCGACCGAGAGCGTCGTGCCGTCCAGCTTCGGGAGGCTGAGGGAGCTGCCCGATTCCTCGGCCGGGCTGCTCTCGCCTCCGCTGCTCTTGTCGTCGTCACTGCCGCACGCGGTGAGCGAGAGCGCGAGTGCTCCCGCGAGGAGTGCGGCGGCGGCCCTTACGGTCCTGCGGGTCCGGCTGGTGTTGCTCGTGCTGCGCATCACTGCCCCGTTCTTCGTCCTCGTCGAAGGTCCGAGCGCTGTCCCGTGGGCACTGGTCTACGCCGGGTGCGAAAGGTCGGCAAGTACGCATGCGGTGTCAAGTGGACGATCGTGACCGCGTCGTGACTGCGGGGTGCACTTTCGGCCGTACGCCGCCCGGCCGTACACCGCCGCCGCTGTACGCGGCCGGCCGTGAGTCGCCGTTGTATGCGGCCTGGTCCTGTGAGTCGCCGTTGTATGCGGCCGGCCGTGAGTCGCCGTTGTACGCGCCCGGCTCTGTGAGTCGCCGTTGTATGCGGCCGGCCGTGCGCCACCGCTGTACGCGGCCCGGCCCCGTGCGCCGCCGCCGTACGCCGTCCGGCCGGGCGGCGCTACAGCAGCGACGGCACCTCGACCGCCGACACCTCGCGTGCCGCCCGTTCGAGCGCGCTGGCCAGCAGGGCCAGGTCGGTGGGGCCGTTGCCCAGCTCCCGCACCGGTCTGCGGGCCGGGGGGTCGCCCATGCGCTGCCACTCCAGGGGGACCACCGTGGGGCGCAGGGTCGCCGTGCGGGGGATGCGGCCGGTGACGCGGCCGCCCTGGAAGGGCGTGAGGCTGTCGTCCGCGCCGCGCAGCCGTCCGCGCCCCGGTGACGGTTCGTCGGCGCCGGAGCCGGGGGCGTCGAGGGTGATCCGCAGCGTGGCCTGCCGGGCGGGCTCCGAGTCGGCCGTACGGCCGCCGGGGCCGGCCGCCGCGACCAGATGGACGCCGAGCCGCTCGCCGTCGCGGGCCACCGCCTCCAGGGCGCGCATGACGGAGCCCGCGGCGGGCCGGCCGGGGGAGCCGAGGGCCGGTGAGACCAGGGCGTCCAGGTCGTCGACGACGACCACGAGCCGGGGCAGCGGCGGTGCCGCCTCCGCCCGCTGCCGGGCCGCCGCCGCCCTGGGGCGCAGGCGCAGCGTCGAGCTGGGCGGGGTGTCGAGATCGGCGGCGCCGGCCGCCGGGACACCCGGCTGCCGCTGCGGGACGACCGATTGCCGGGGCGGCACGCCTTGCTGTCGCTGCGGGCCGCCGGGCTGTCGCTGGGGCACGATACGGCCCGAGACCGCGCGGTGCGTGTGCCACTCGGTGAAGTCGGACCGGCCGAGCAGTTCCGCCCGCCGTTTCAGCTCGGCGCTCAGCGACTGCGCGAACTCCCGCATCCGCACCGGATCGTTGGCGGTGAGATGCGTGGTGACGTGCGGTACGTCCGTACAGACGCGCAGGCCGTCGCCGTGGCCGTCGGCGCCCTTGCCCACGGTGTCCCGGCCGTCGAGCAGGACGATGCTCAGCCGGTCGGGGCGCTCGGCGGCGGCCAGCGAGGCGACGGCCGCCCGCAGCAGCTCGGTGCGGCCGCTGCCGGGCGGGCCCTCGATCAGCAGGTGGGGGCCTCCGGCGACGAGGTCCGCGGTGACCGGGCCGCGGGGCCCGGCGCCGAGTACGGCCCAGGCCCGGCCGCCGAGGGCCTCGGCGTCGTCGGCCGCGTCCGCCCAGCGGGCCATCAGGGAGGCGGGCGTCGCCCTGGCCAGGCCCAGTTCGTCCAGGAGGCGGGCCGACTGGGGGAGGGGCGCGGAGACCCGCGGGGCGCGCTCGCCGCCGCCCGCGCCGTCCGGGCGCAGCGGGGCGAGCGCCCGGGCGAAACGCTCCGCCCAGGCCGGGGAGACCGCGTCCACGGCCCCGGTCGTGCCGTGACCCACCGGGCCGGGCCGCTGCGGGTCGGGCCGTTGCGGGTCGGCGCCGCCCGGTGCGATCCTCAGCAGCCGCAGCGCGGTCGCCACGTCCCCGCTGAGCAGGGCGACCGCCCCGCACGCGCGGAACGTGGGCGCCGCCGCGCAGGCCGCCTCGTACGTCTCCGCCACCGGCGACGCGGGGGAGGCGGCGGCCGTCTCGGCCAGCGACACGACATGTATGCCGACGCGGGGACCCGCCGTCGCCAGCCGGGCCAGCGCCTCGCGCAGCTCGGCGCCGCCGGGGTCGCCGTCCACGACGACGACCGTGTACGGGCCCGTGGAGCCGTCCCGGCCGTCGTCGGCCAGCGCCCAGGAAGGGCGTCGGCCGGTGCCCCGGGGCGGCGGAACGGACGCCGCGGACCCGCGTCCGCCGGTCCCCGCTTCCGCCCCCGTCCTCGTGTCCGTCCTCGTGTCCGTGTCCGTTCCCGTGGCCGTGTGCGGGTTCGCCGTCGGCCGTCCGGGGTCGGTGAGGTGGTCCTCCAGACGGCGCAGGAGTTCCCCGGCGCGGGCCGCGGCCTGGTCGTGGTCGTAGGCGAGGAGAAGACGGCAGTCCTGTCCGTGCGCGGGGCGCAGGTGCGGGAGCCAGCCCAGCCAGGACCATTCGGCGACCCGCTCCTCCTCCGGACGCGCGCGGTCCGTGCTGATCAGCACGATCTCCAGGAGGTCCGGCGAGTGCAGCGCGGCGAGCTGGGCCAGCACGGCCCGTGCCAGACCGGCCAGGCGCGGGCGCGGCCCGGCCAGGCCGAGCGCCCCGGCCTCGCGCAGGCCCACGGTCACCGGTACGGCGGGCAGCAGGCCCGAGCCGTCGGGCGTCACCCGGTCGGCGGTGCCGAGCCGGACCGCGAGCGCCTCCGGATGGCCCGGCCCGCGCTCCCACAGACGCGGGCCCGGTCCCAGCGCCGCCAGCAGCAGCGCGGCCGGGTCCGGCCAGGTGTCCGGCAGGGGAGACACGCCGGCGGCCGGCTCGGGGCCGGCCGGTTCCTCGGGGCACGCCTCGGGTGCGGCCGTGTCCTGGTCGCCGCCCCGGCCGCCGGTCAGGCGCCGCGCCCACGCCGAGAGACCGCCGCGCCGGCGCAGGCCCTGCGGCACGTCGGTGCCGCGCAGCGGGGTGCCCTTGCGGCGGCCGGCGGCGCCCTCGTCGTCGTACGGCGGGCCGGCGGGCTGCGGGGCGGGGGCGTGCGGGCCGCGGGCCCCGGAGGGCGTCCCGTCCGACGCGAAGGAGCCGAGGACGGCGCGTCCGCCGTGCGTCTCACCGGAGCCGTCGCCCCCGGCCGCGGACCGGGCGCCCGTACGGCTCTCGACGCGCGGGGCACCGCCCTGGACGGGCACCACGGAAGCGCTTCCGGGCCCGTGGGCCCGGTCGTCCTGTGCCGCGCGGGCCGGGGCGGAACCGCTCCAGTCGACCGCGCCGTGGGTGTGGCGGGTGGGGCCCGAGGGGTGCGAGGCGCTGCCGGAGGGAGAGGAGGAGTCCCCGGGGTGATGCAGGCCACCGGAGGGCTCGCGAGGGCCCGGGGGACGCCGGGGGCCCGAGGCGTGGGGGAGTCCGGTGGTGCCGCCCGCGCGGGCGGACGGGATGCCCGTGGTGCCGGCGCCCGGCTCGCGCGGGTGCCCCGCTGCCGCCGGGCCCGCCCCGCGCGCGTGAGCCGCGCCCGCCGCCGGTACGCCGTCGGCCGGCGCGCCTTTGCACGCCACCCGGACGTGCCCCTCCCCGTCCGGTGTCGTCGCCACCCGGGCGCCCGGCCCCCCGGGCGGAGCCAGCCGGAGGGCGGACTCACCCACCCGGAGCAGCGCGCCGGGGGCGAAGCGCAGGGGACGGCTCTCGACGCGGGCGCCGTCCAGGGTGGTGCCGTTGGTGGACCCGAGGTCGGCGACCGTGACGCGGCCGTCGGCCTCCAGGGTGACCGCGCAGTGCAGCCGGGAGACGTCCGGGTCGTCGACCGGGACGTCGGCGTCGGCGGAGCGGCCCACGCGGACCTGGCCGCCGTGCAGCAGATGGACCCCGCCGGCGTCCGGGCCCGCCACCACGTCCAGCCGGGCCGGGGCGTCGTCGACCTCGGGATGCGGCTCGGGGTCGGCCGGGGCGCCCACGGCCAGCACGGCGCCGTCGACCAGCGGCGGCTCGCCGAGCGTGCAGCGCCCGGCGTCCAGGCGCTCCGCGCCCGTGTACAGCACGGGCTGCGCTCCCCCGGACGGCGCGGCGCCGCCCTCCCCGGTGACCGCCGCGGCCAGTGCGGACGCCACCGCGGCCAGGGCCGTGCCGGCGGGCGCGGTGACCAGCACGTCGCACCTCACGGCACGGCCGCGCGCCCCGGCGGGCGGGGCCTGCGGGTCTACGACGGTCAGCCGGATCTGCATCGCCGTCAACGGTCCCTTCTGCCCGGGCGCGGACTTCCCCCACCCCGCCGAGCACTCGGCCAGTTACTGCACGCATCCTCGCACCTGCCGCCGACAATCCGCCCGCCATCCGAAGGCAAGTGATCTTGATTGGTCGGCTCTGCCCGCAAAAGTGCCTGACCCGTGTCCCACCCGTGATCAGTTGAGATCGGTCACGTCCCGGCCCGGCAACCGCCCGGACCGGCGGGTGCGTCTTTCCTTCCACGCCTTGCCACGAAGGCCCCGGCACTACAGTGGGTCGGAACATCGCAACACAGGCAAGCAAGCAGCAGGGAGCGCGTGACGTGCGGCCAGTCGGCAGCAAGTACCTGCTCGAGGAGCCGCTCGGACGCGGCGCCACGGGCACCGTCTGGCGAGCCCGCCAGCGCGAGACGGCGGGCGCCGAGGCGGCCGTGCCCGGCCAGCCCGGGGAGACCGTCGCGATCAAGGTCCTCAAGGAGGAGCTCGCGAGCGACCCCGACGTCGTGATGCGCTTCCTGCGGGAGCGCTCCGTCCTGCTGCGCCTGACCCACCCGAACATCGTCCGGGTCCGCGACCTGGTCGTCGAGGGCGATCTGCTGGCGCTGGTCATGGACCTCGTCGAGGGCCCCGACCTGCACCGCTACCTGCGGGAGAACGGCCCCTTCACGCCCGTCGCCGCGGCGCTGCTGACCGCGCAGATCGCCGACGCGCTCGCCGCCAGCCACGCCGACGGCGTCGTCCACCGCGACCTGAAGCCGGCCAACGTCCTGCTGATGCAGAACGGCGGGCAGATGCACCCGCTGCTCACCGACTTCGGCATCGCCCGCCTCGCCGACTCCCCGGGCCTGACCCGCACCAGCGAGTTCGTCGGCACGCCCGCGTACGTCGCGCCGGAGTCCGCCGAGGGCCGCCCGCAGACCTCCGCCGTCGACGTCTACGGCGCCGGCATCCTGCTGTACGAGCTGGTCACCGGCCGTCCGCCGTTCTCCGGCGGGTCGGCCCTGGAGGTCCTCCACCAGCACCTGAGCGCCGAACCGCGCCGCCCCTCCACCGTCCCCGACCCGCTGTGGACGGTCATCGAGCGCTGCCTGCGCAAGAACCCCGCGGAACGCCCCAGCGCCGAGAACCTCGCGCGCGGGCTGCGGATCGTCGCCGAGGGCATCGGGGTGCACGCGAACTCGATGCAGATCGCCGCCGCCGACGGCGTGGGCCACCTCCTCGCGCCCGACCCGGCGCCCGCGCCCGTGCCGGGCGACCCGGCCGGCGCCTACGACCCCAACGCCGCGACCAGCGTCCTGCCGCACACCTCCGGTCCCGGCACCCCGCCCGGCGCGGCCGACCCCACCGCCGTCCTGCCCCACACCGGGGGCCCGGCGGGCGCGGCCGACCCCACGGCCGTCCTGCCGCCGGTGCCTCCGCACCAGCCCGGCGGGCAGGGCGGGCAGCCCGAGGAGCCGCACCCCTGGCAGAACCAGCTGCGCGCCGCCCGCGACCGCAACGAACAGACCCAGGTCCAGTACCTCGACCCGAACGAGGACCCGCTGCGCCGCCGCCCCCAGCGGCAGGTCGCCCGCCCCCAGCAGCAACCGCGCCCGCAACAGCAGCAGCGGCCCCAGCAGCAGGGCTACGGCCATCCGCAGCAGCAGCAGCCGCAGCAGTACGCCCCGCAGCCCCAGCGCCAGCCCCAGAGGTACGCGCCGCAGCCGCAGCAGCCCCCGCAGCGGCCCGCGCCGGAGCCCCGCCCGGCCCGTCCGCCGCGCGAGCCGCGGCAGCGCAGCGCCAACCCGATGAAGATCCCCGGCCTGGGCTGCCTCAAGGGCTGCCTGTTCACGATCGTCATCCTCTTCGTGGCCGGGTGGCTCATCTGGGAGCTCAGCCCGTTGCAGGACTGGATCGGCTCCGGCAAGGGCTACTGGGACCAGCTGACCACGTGGATCGGCGACATCGCCGGGTGGATCGAGGACCTGGGCGGCAGCGGATCGAGCAACGGCACGAGCGGCGGCGCCTAGCGGCGGCGCCCCCGCTGCGGCGACTCCTGCCGAGGCGCCCCCGTTTGCGGCGTCCCCCGCTGCGGAAATTCCTGCCGAGGCGATTTCCGCCGTGGCGGCCCTGCCGAGGCGGTCCGTGCCGGTGGCGGCTGTGCCAAGGCGGTCCCCGTCGGCGACCCCTGCCGAGGAGATCCCCGCCGCGGCGCGCCCGCCGAGGCGATCCGTGCCACGGCGCCCCCGTCGTGGTGACCCCCCGCCGTGGTGCCCCGCCGCGGCGGCTCCTGCTGTCGCGGGGGCCGGATCCGGCCGCGACTTCGGGGATTTGTCGACTCCTGACGGGTGATTTCCGTCTCCGCGGTGAAGGTTGGCTCGTCGGACGCGTACTTTTGTCGGCAACACGCGTCTGTAGGAGCAGTCTTGGCACGGAAGATCGGCAGCCGGTACACCGCCCATCAGATCCTGGGCCGGGGCAGCGCCGGCACGGTGTGGCTGGGCGAGGGGCCGGACGGACCCGTCGCCGTCAAGCTGCTGCGCGAGGACCTCGCGTCCGACGAGGAGCTGGTCGGCCGCTTCGTGCAGGAGCGCACCGCCCTGCTCGGCCTGGAGCACCCGAACGTGGTCTCCGTACGGGACCTGGTGGTCGACGGCAACGACCTGGCCCTGGTCATGGACCTCGTCCGCGGCACCGACCTGCGCACCCGCCTGGAGCGCGACCGGCGCCTCGCGCCCGAGGCCGCCGTCGCGATCGTCGCCGACATCGCCGAGGGGCTCGCCGCCGCGCACGCGGCCGGGGTCGTGCACCGGGACGTCAAGCCGGAGAACGTCCTGCTGGACATGCAGGGCCCGCTGGGCCCCGGCGGCTCGCACCGGGCGCTGCTGACCGACTTCGGGATCGCCAAGCTGATCGACACCCCGAAGCGGACCCGCGCCACGAAGATCATCGGCACCCCGGACTACCTCGCCCCCGAGATCGTCGAGGGCCTTCCCCCGCGCGCCTCCGTCGACATCTACGCCCTCGCTACGGTCCTGTACGAGCTGCTCGCGGGCTTCACCCCGTTCGGCGGCGGGCACCCGGGCGCGGTGCTGCGCCGCCATGTCACGGAGTCGGTCGCCCCGCTCCCCGGCATCCCCGACGAGCTGTGGCAGCTGCTCGTGCAGTGCCTGGCCAAGGCCCCGGCCTCCCGTCTGCGGGCCTCCGAGCTGGCGGCGCGGCTGCGGGAGCAGCTGCCGACGCTGGCGGGGATGCCGCCGCTGGACGTCGACGAGCCCGACGCGGAGACGGCCCAGGAGGGCCGCCGGGAGGAGACGGCGCCGGCCGCCGAGTCCCCCGCCCCCGCCGGGCGGGCCCGCCGGGGCTCGGTCCCCCTGGTGCCCGGCGCCAAGCCGGACTCCAGCCGGGACACGCACACCTCGATGCGGGTGCCGGCCCCCGACGAGCTGGCCGGGGGCGCGCACGGGACGGCACGGGTGCCGAGGGCGGCCGGGTCACCGCGCCCCGGCTCCGCGCGCAACCGCGCGGCGACCCGGCGCCGCCGGATCACGCTGGGCGTGGCCGCGGCGGTGCTGCTCGCCGCCGTGGGCGTCGGCACCTGGGCGGCGACCTCGGACGACGACCCCGGCACCGGCCCCGGGGACACGAAGAACTCGGCACCGGCCTCGCCGTGACCCGGCCCGTCACCGGGGGCCGCCGCCCCCGGTGACGGCCGCGTCCGCGCCGGGGAGCACCCCAGGCCCGGTCCTCCGGCCGTCCCCGCCTGGCGGAGCCGTTACGCTGGAGGCGTGGCAGTCGTCGATGTATCCGAAGAGCTCAAGTCCCTCTCCTCGACCATGGAGTCGATCGAGGCCGTTCTGGACCTCGACAAGCTGAGGGCAGACATCGCCGTGCTCGAGGAGCAGGCGGCCGCGCCGTCCCTGTGGGACAACCCCGAAGAGGCGCAGAAGATCACCAGCAAGCTGTCCCACCTCCAGGCCGAGGTCAGGAAGGCCGACGCGCTGCGCGGCCGGATCGACGACCTCGCCGTGCTGTTCGAGATGGCCGAGGAGGAGGACGACCCGGACACCCGTGCCGAGGCCGAGTCCGAGCTCGCCGCCGTCCGCAAGGCGCTGGACGAGATGGAGGTCCGCACGCTCCTCAGCGGCGAGTACGACTCCCGCGAGGCGCTCGTCAACATCCGCGCCGAGGCCGGCGGCGTCGACGCCGCCGACTTCGCCGAGAAGCTCCAGCGGATGTACTTGCGGTGGGCGGAGCAGAAGGGCTACAAGACCGAGGTCTACGAGACGTCGTACGCCGAGGAGGCCGGCATCAAGTCGACCACCTTCGCCGTGCAGGTCCCCTACGCCTACGGCACCCTCTCCGTCGAGCAGGGCACGCACCGGCTGGTGCGCATCTCGCCCTTCGACAACCAGGGCCGGCGCCAGACCTCCTTCGCGGGCGTCGAGATCCTCCCCGTCGTCGAGCAGACCGACCACGTGGAGATCGACGAGTCCGAGCTGCGGGTGGACGTCTACCGCTCGTCCGGGCCCGGCGGCCAGGGAGTGAACACCACCGACTCGGCGGTGCGCCTCACCCACATTCCCACCGGCATCGTCGTCTCCTGCCAGAACGAGCGGTCGCAGATCCAGAACAAGGCGACCGCGATGAACGTCCTCCAGGCCAAGCTGCTGGAGCGGCGCCGGCAGGAGGAGCAGGCCAAGATGGACGCCCTCAAGGGCGACGGCGGCAACTCGTGGGGCAACCAGATGCGCTCCTACGTCCTGCACCCGTACCAGATGGTCAAGGACCTGCGCACCGAGTTCGAGGTCGGCAACCCCGAGGCCGTGTTCAACGGGGAGATCGACGGTTTCCTGGAGGCCGGGATTCGCTGGCGCAAGCAGCAGGAGAAGTAGTCTCGTAGTTTTGTCGACAAGGCAACTGCCCCTGGGGAAGGGGTGGTTGCCTTTTGTCTTGCCCGCGCTTTCCCGGATGTCTGGGTTTTACATCACACTCACAGCTTCAACTTCCGGCAAAGCGTGTCGTCTGGGACATCGCGTGCGCAACGACCTTGACGTTGCTTAAAAAAATAGGAATCGTGCAGTGTGGCATGCGTATCTCTGGGGCGCATGTGAACCGGGGGCCTTCGCTACATCCCAGCTGCCTCCGTCGATCACCGCCCGGAACGCGGCCTCTTTGACGAATCGGCTACTGGGGGTAGCAACCATATGACCAGGAAGACGCGCGTGCGTATCGCGCGCATCGCCGCGGGCGCAGTGATCGCCGCGGGCGCCTCGCTGACGGTGGCGGGTGTGGCTTCGGCCGACGAGATCGGCCTCGATGTCCTCGTGCAGACGACTGACGGTGACGCGGACGGCGACACCTCGGGCAGTGACGACGACTGCACCGTCCAGGTCTGCACCGCCGGCGGTACTGAGTCCGCGGGCGGGAACGACGCTGGTGGTGAGGAGTCCGCGGGCGGCAGCGACGCTGGTGGTGAGGAGTCCGCGGGCGGCAGCGACGCCGGTGGTGAGGAGTCCGCGGGCGGCAGCGACGCCGGTGGTGAGGAGTCCGCCGGTGGCAGCGACGCCAGCGCCGGTGGCAGTGACGCTTCTTCGGGCGACCAGAGCAGCTCCGGTGGCTCCAGCTCCAGCTCCGGTGGCTCCAGCAGCTCCGGCGGCAGCAGCTCCAGCTCCGGCGGCAGCAGCTCCAGCAGCGGCGGTTCGTCCAGCAGCTCCGGCGGCTCCACCTCCACCACGGGCGGCAGCACCACCACGGGCGGCTCGGACTCCTCCACCGGCGGCTCCGCCTCCACCACGGGCGGCAGCAGCACCGGCGGTTCCACCACCGGCGGCTCCGGCACCACGCCCGACGGCACCTCCGTCCAGGAGGCCGGCAGCTCCGCGCTGACCGACACCTCGGACTCCACCAGCACCGACACCACCGCCCAGGGCGGTGGCGAGGAGCTGGCCGAGACCGGTGCCGGCCAGACCACGTTCCTGATCATCGGCGCGGCGACGATGATCGCCGGCGGCATCGGCTTCCGGGTGCTGCCGCGTCTCGTCGAGGGCCGCGGCGGGGCGGCGGCTGCCTGACGGTAGTCGCGCCCGTACCCACGGTACGCGGACACGCGAAGGGGCCCGGAGCCGACAGCTCCGGGCCCCTTCGGCGTCGTACGGCTACGCGCTCTGGTGGGCCAGCAGCGCCACCGCCGCCACCAGCACCGCCAGTAGTGCGATCAACGCCATCGGGTTGAGCCCCGCGAAGAAGTTCTCCTGCTGCATCCGCTCGCGGTTCGCACGGCACACGGGGCACCGGCCCTCGCTCACGGGCGCCGCGCAGTTGGCGCACACCAGCCGGTCATACGTCATGCGCTCGCCCTCCTCGCACCGGTTCCAGGTATCTCAACGCTCGCGGAGGCGCGAACGTTCCCCCACCCACTGTGCCAGGTTCCCGCGGAGGTTGCGCGGGGGCCCCGGAAGCCGCCCGGACGGGCCCTCGGATGCGTCCCGTCGGTACAAAAGGGCACAACCGCCGCGCAACCGCAACCGGTGCCTGCGCGCGCGTACCCGGTTCGCGTATGGTCACGCTCATCTACCCCCGGCGACCCGTGGTGCATCCGTGATCCGATTCGACAACGTCTCCAAGGTCTACCCCAAGCAGAGCCACCCCGCACTCAGGGATGTCTCCCTCGAAGTGGAGAAGGGTGAGTTCGTGTTCCTCGTGGGGTCCTCGGGCTCCGGAAAGTCCACCTTCCTGCGGTTGATCCTCCGCGAGGAGCGGTGCAGCCACGGTCAGGTGCACGTCCTGGGCAAGGACCTCGCGCGGCTGTCCAACTGGAAGGTGCCGCAGATGCGCCGCCAGCTGGGGACGGTCTTCCAGGACTTCCGGCTCCTGCCGAACAAGACGGTGGCGGAGAACGTCGCCTTCGCGCAGGAGGTCATCGGCAAGTCGCGCGGCGAGATCCGCAAGTCCGTGCCGCAGGTGCTCGACCTCGTCGGGCTCGGCGGCAAGGAGGACCGGAGGCCCGGCGAGCTCTCCGGCGGTGAGCAGCAGCGCGTGGCCATCGCGCGGGCCTTCGTGAACCGGCCCAAGCTGCTGATCGCCGACGAGCCCACCGGCAACCTCGACCCGCAGACCTCCGTCGGCATCATGAAGCTGCTCGACCGGATCAACCGGACCGGTACGACCGTGGTGATGGCGACGCACGACCAGAACATCGTGGACCAGATGCGCAAGCGCGTCATCGAGCTGGAGAAGGGCCGCCTCGTCCGCGACCAGGCACGCGGCGTCTACGGCTACCAGCACTGACCGCGACCGTCCACGGAAAGGCCTGAACAACACGCCATGCGCGCCCAGTTCGTACTGTCGGAGATCGGTGTCGGTCTCCGTCGCAACCTGACGATGACCTTCGCCGTCATCGTCTCCGTCGCCCTGTCGCTCGCCCTGTTCGGCGGGTCGCTCCTGATGAGCGACCAGGTCAACACGATGAAGGGCTACTGGTACGACAAGGTCAACGTCTCGATCTTCCTCTGCAACAAGAGCGACGCCGAGTCCGACCCCAACTGCGCCAAGGGCGCGGTGACCGACGACCAGAAGAAGCAGATCACGTCCGACCTGAAGAAGATGTCGGTCGTCGACTCGGTCACCCACGAGTCGCAGGACGAGGCGTACAAGCACTACAAGGAGCAGTTCGGCGACTCCCCGCTGGCCGCCTCCCTCACGCCGGACCAGATGCAGGAGTCGTACCGCATCAAGCTGAAGGACCCGGAGAAGTACCAGGTCATCGCGACCGCCTTCGACGGGCGGGACGGCGTGCAGTCGGTGCAGGACCAGAAGGGCATCCTGGACAACCTGTTCGGGCTGCTGAACGGCATGAACTGGGCCGCGCGGGCGGTGATGGCGCTGATGCTGGTCGTGGCGCTGATGCTGATCGTCAACACCGTGCGCGTGTCCGCGTTCAGCCGACGGCGTGAGACCGGGATCATGCGCCTGGTCGGCGCCTCCGGGTTCTACATCCAGGCGCCGTTCATCGCGGAGGCGGCGGTCGCCGGGCTCATCGGCGGTACCGTCGCGTGCGGATTCCTCGTGATCGCGCGGTACTTCATCATCGACCACGGTCTCGCCCTGTCCGAGAAGCTGAACCTGATCAACTTCATCGGCTGGGACGCCGTGCTGACGAAGCTTCCGCTCATCCTCGCCACGAGCCTGCTGATGCCCGCGCTGGCCGCGTTCTTCGCGTTGCGCAAGTACCTGAAGGTGTGACGCATGCCAAGGGGGCCGTACGGGCAAGCCACCGTGCGGCCCCTCGGCGTTCCCCTAGACTCGCGGCCATGTCAGGCTGTGATCCCCTGAGTTCGCCCCGCCGCTTCGGCCGCGGGGCCGCCCTGACGGTGGTGTTCGCGAGCGTCCTCGTCGCGGGTGCGGCGACCGGCTCACTGCCCGTCGACGGCCGGGGCGCCCCGGCCGACCGGTCGCGCGCGGCCGCTCCGGGCCCGGAGGCCGAGGCGGTCACCAGGGCCGCCGAGGAGGCGATGGCCGACGGCAAGTCGCCCCTGGAGGCCGCCGAACGCGCCGTCAGCCGCAGCGGGGACCGCTGGGCGGCCGTCTACTCGGAGGGCGAGTACGAGGAGTTCGCGGAGTCCCTCGACGGCCGGTACACCGGAGTCGGCCTGGAGGCGCGCCGTGAGCGGGACGGGACGATCGAGGTGACCGGGGTGCGGTCCGGGTCGCCCGCGGCCGCCGCCGGGATCCGCGCGGGCGACCGGCTGCGCAGTGTCGACGGGGAGGCGGTCGACGGCCGGCCGGTCACCGAGGTCGTCGCCCTGCTGCGCGGCGACGCGACGGACGCGCCCGCCGGCACCACCGTCCGTCTCGGCCTGGAGCGCGGCACGCGCGCGTGGACGCAGACCCTGCGCCGGGCCCGTCTGTCCGCCGACCCCGTCACCGTGCGCGCGCTCGGCGAGCGGGCCACCGTCATCACCGTCGCCGCGTTCACCCGGGGGGTCGGGGACACCGTCCGCACCGCCGTCCGCGCGGCGCCGGCCGACGCCGGGATCGTGCTGGACCTGCGGGGCAACTCCGGCGGTCTGGTCACGGAGGCCGTCTCCACCGCCTCCGCCTTCCTCGACGGCGGCCTGGTCGCCACCTACGACGTCGACGGCGAGCAGCGGGCCCTGCACGCCGAGCCCGGCGGCGACACCGACCGGCCCCTGGTGGCGCTCGTCGACGGCGGCACCATGAGCGCGGCCGAGCTGCTCACCGGCGCCCTTCAGGACCGCGGCCGCGCGGTCGTCGTGGGCTCCCGCACCTTCGGCAAGGGCTCGGTGCAGATGCCGAGCGAGCTGCCCGACGGCTCCGTCGCCGAGCTGACCGTCGGCCACTACCGCACCCCGTCCGGCCGTACCGTCGACGGCACCGGCATCAGCCCGGACCTGGAGGCCGACGAGGGGGCGCTGGAGCGGGCGGAGACCGTGCTGAGCGGACTCGGCGACGCGTCCTGAGCCGGCCGGGCCCCCTCGCGGCGCACCTCGTGACCGCTCGCGGCGCACCTCGTAATCGGCTTTCCCTCGGACCCCCCTCGGGTGCGAAAATGGCCGCACTATGAGCAAGGGCATGTACGTACCGAAAGAGTCCCAGCCGAAGCAGGGCAAGCCGGCCGCGGGCAAGGACGGCGAGAAGGGCGGCAAGCGCCGGATCGTCGCGCAGAACAAGAAGGCCCGGCACGACTACGCGATCATCGACACCTTCGAGGCCGGTCTGGTGCTGACCGGCACCGAGGTGAAGTCGCTGCGCCAGGGGCGGGCCTCGCTGACCGACGGCTTCGTCCAGGTGGACCGGGGTGAGGCGTGGCTGCACAACGCCCACATCCCCGAGTACAGCCAGGGCAGCTGGACCAACCACTCCGCGCGCCGCAAGCGCAAGCTGCTGCTGCACCGCGAGGAGATCGACAAGCTGGCCGTGAAGTCGGAGGAGACCGGTCACACGATCGTGCCGCTCGCCCTGTACTTCAAGGACGGCCGGGCCAAGGCGGAGATCGCGCTGGCGCGCGGCAAGAAGGAGTACGACAAGCGGCAGACCCTGCGGGAGAAGCAGGACCGCCGGGACACCGACCGGGCGATCGCCGCGGCGAAGCGGCGGCAGCGGGGCGCGTAGCCGGGCGTTCACCGGCCGGCCGGCGGTGGGTCGCCGCCCGGCGGGAATAGGCTGGCATCGGCGTGCGTTGGTCACGTACGATGGCACCTGTGCCTCACAGCGGGCACGACGATTGAAAAATCAACATGGGGATGATCGGTTTCGACAGCGGATGTCGAAGCAGGGGAAGCGTGTCGAGGAAGCGGCCATGATCTCGTAAACCACAGGCCGAAAAAAATAATCGCCACTGTTAAGAGCGATTCTCCCAAGGCGACGCAGTTCGCCCTCGCCGCCTGATCTCAGGTAACGAGGCAACTGCCCCTTACTAGGGGAGTGTCAGCCCGGGCTCGTTCCCGACCCGGATCCTGGCATCAGCTAGGGAACTAAACCTTGATCCCGGTCACGGGGTGAAGAGGGAAACCAAACAGTGACTGGGCCCGTCGGCGACTTGTTCGCGTGATCGCCGGGGCCGAGAAAATCACAGCGAACTGCACACGGAGAAGCCCTGGTTCCGCACCGTTGGACGCGGGTTCGATTCCCGCCATCTCCACTCATCCCATGTATGAAGAAGCCCCGCCCCTGAGGGGGACGGGGCTTCTTCATGTCCTCAGGCCGGACGCGGTGCCGTACTGGCGCGCCGGGTCAGCCGGGGCGGCAGCAGGGTCGCGTCCGGCGCCTGCTCGCCGGAGAGCTGCGCCATCAGCAGTTCCACCGCCCGCGTGCCCACCTCGGTGGCGGGCAGCGCCACGGAGGTGACGGGCACGCGGAGGGACGCGGCGAGCTCGTCGGGGCAGATCGCCGTGACCGACAGATCCGTCGGCACCCGCAGCCCGAGCTCCCCGAAGGCGTCGATCAGGGGCTCCAGGACCGCCTCGTTGTGCACGACCACACCCGTCAGCGCGGGCTGCTCGCGCAGCAGCCGCTCCGCGACCCGGCGGGCGGCGGCGGGCGTCGCCTCGCACGGGTGGACGGCGCAGGAGAGCCCGGCCCGGTCGGCGGCCGCGGTGAACCCCTGCACCACACGCTGCGCGAACGCCGTCCCGCGCACATACACCTCCGGCGGCGAGCCGACCAGCGCCACCACCCGGTGGCCGAACTGCGCCAGATGCTCCACACAGGCCTCGCCCGCCGCCCGGAAGTCGAGGTCGATGCAGGTCAGCCCGTCCCTCTCGTGCGGGAACCCGATCACCACGGACGGCCGGTCGAGGGAGCGCAGCAGGGGCAGCCGGGGGTCGCGGAGCTGGACGTCCATCAGGATCAGGGCGTCCACCAGCGCGGTGTCCGCGACCCGGCGCAGCCCCTCCTCGCCCTCCTCCTGGGTGAGCAGCAGCACGTCGTGGTCGTGGCGCCGGGCGGCCACCGCCACCGACACCGCGAACCCCATGACGACCGGGACGTGGATGCCGGCCCGCAGCGGCATCACCAGCGCCAGCACGTTGGAGCGTCGGCCGGCCAGGGCCCGGGCACCCGCGTGCGGCCGGTAGCCCAGTTCCCGGATGGCGTCCTCGACGCGCCGCCGGGTCGCGGCGGAGATCGGGCGCTTGCCGCTGAGCGCGTACGACACGGTGCTGGGGGAGACCCCGGCGTGCCGGGCCACGTCCGTGATCTTCACCATCGGTCCAGCTCCAGGGTGAGGAAGCCGCTGCCGGCCCGCGCCCGGGCCGTCCGGTCCCCCGCGGCCAGCGCCCACGGCGCCGAGGGGTCACTGGCGGAGGCCCGCAGGGTGTCGCCCTCCCGGACGACGGTGAAGGTGACCGCGCCGACCCGCACGCTCACCTGGGCGCCGCGCGGCAGGCCGTACGCGCGCAGCGTGACCCCGTCGGCGTGGGCGTAGTCGGGCCGGTCGGCGTGCGCGCCCACCGGGAGGACCGCGCCGGGCCGCACCAGCAGCGGCAGGCTGAGGACGTCGTGCCGCTCGCGCACCCAGCGCGGCCCGGTGACCGTCCGCCCGGTGAGGTAGTGGGTCCAGGTGCCCTCGGGCACGTAGTAGGTGACGTCTCCCTCGTCGTCGAAGACGGGCGCGACCAGCAGGTCCGGGCCGAGCATGTACTGCCGTTCCAGATGGGCGCAGCCGGGGTCGTCGGGGAACTCCAGGACCATCGCCCGCATCACCGGCACGCCCTCCTCGTGGGCGACGCGCGCGGCCTCGTAGAGGTAGGGCAGGAGCCGCATCTTCAGCCGGGTGAAGTGCCGCAGCACGTCCACGGACTCCTCGTCGAACAGCCACGGCACCCGGTACGAGGCGGAGCCGTGCAGCCGGCTGTGCGAGGACAGCAGTCCGAAGGCGACCCACCGCTTGAACAGCGCGGGCGTCGGCGTCCCCTCGAAGCCGCCGATGTCATGGCTCCAGAAGCCGAACCCGGACAGTCCGAGGGAGAGCCCGCCGCGCAGCGACTCCGCCATCGACGCGTACGTCGCCTCGCAGTCGCCGCCCCAGTGCACCGGGAACCGCTGCCCGCCGGCCGTCGCCGACCGCGCGAACACCACCGCCTCCCCCTCCCCCCGGTGCTTGCGCAGCACCTCGAAGACGGTCCGGTTGTACAGGTACGTGTAGTAGTTGTGCATGCGTTCCGGGTCGGAGCCGTCGGACCAGACCACGTCGAGCGGGACGCGTTCGCCGAAGTCGGTCTTGAAGCAGTCGACGCCCTGGGCGAGCAGCGCCTCCAGCTTCGAGGCGTACCAGTCGCGGGCGGCCCGGGAGGTGAAGTCGACCAGGGCCATGCCGGGCTGCCACAGGTCCCACTGCCAGACACCGCCGTCGGGGCGCCTGAGCAGGTGCCCCAGCGCCTTGCCCTCCGCGAACAGCGGGGACCGCTGGGCGATGTACGGGTTGATCCACACGCACACGCGCAGGCCCCTGGCCTTGAGCCGGGCCAGCATGCCCTCCGGGTCCGGGAAGACCCGCGGGTCCCACCGGAAGTCGCACCAGTGGTGCTCCCGCATCCAGAAGCAGTCGAAGTGGAAGACGGAGAGCGGCAGTCCGCGCTGCCGCATGCCCTCGATGAACGAGGTCACGGTCTCCTCGTCGTACGACGTCGTGAAGGACGTCGACAGCCACAGGCCGAACGACCAGGCGGGCGGGAGCGCGGGGCGGCCGGTGAGGGCCGTGTACCGGCGCAGGACGTCCTTCGGGGTGGGGCCGTGGACGACGTAGTACGTCAGTTCCTGGGTCTCGGCGCTGAACTGCACCTTCGACACGGTCTCCGAGCCGACCTCGAAGGAGACCTTGCCGGGGTGGTCGACGAAGACGCCGTAGCCCGCGTCCGTCAGGTAGAACGGGACGTTCTTGTAGGCCTGTTCGGTGGCGGTGCCGCCGTCGGCGTTCCAGATGTCGACGGCCTGGCCGCCCCGGGTCAGCGGGCCGAAGCGTTCGCCGAGGCCGTAGACGTGCGTGCCGACGCCGAGGGCGAGCTGTTCGCGCAGGTGATGGGCGCCGGCCGCGTCCCGCATGATGCCCATGCCCTTGGGGCCGCTGGAGGTGAGGAGGCGCCCGTCGGCGAGGAACTCCACCTGCCAGGGGCCGGAGCGGGCCACCCGCACCGACAGCGCGCCGGAGGTGAGGGTCGTGTGGTCGTCGTCGTGGGAGATCCGGGGGGCGCTCTCACCGCCGGTGACGTCGAAGACCGGCCCGCGCGGCTGCCCGCCGGTGAGGTGGGTCAGGGTGACGCCGATGACGTCCGGCATCGGGGTGTGGACGGTGATCGTCATGACCGGTCCCGTCAGCAGGTCGCCCCGCGAGCGGACGGGCCGGGTCGGCGCGTGGATCTCCAGGGCGCCGTCGCCCTCCTCGACGTCGAGGACGCCGGCCGGGTGGGCGGCCGTGACTCCCTCGCGCAGCAGCCAGTAACCATCGGTGAACTTCATGTGGGGGTCCTTACTTCACGGCGCCGACGGCGATGCCGCGGGTGAGCGTCCGCTGGAAGAGGAGGAAGAAGACGAGGGCCGGGAGCACGCCGAGCAGGGCGGCCGCGTTGGTCATCGTGGCGTCCATCAGCCGCTGGCCCTGGAGGACGCCGAGGGCCACCGACACGGTCTGGTTGTCGTTGGAGACCAGCATGACCAGCGGGAGCAGGAACTCGTTCCAGGTCCAGACGAAGAAGAAGACCAGGAGCACGCCGAGGGTGGGCCGGCTGACCGGGACGACGACCCGCCACAGCACCTGCCAGGTGTTCGCGCCGTCGATGCGGGCCGCCTCGATGATCTCGCGGGGGAACTCGCGCAGCACCGACGACAGCAGGTACGTGCCGAAGGCCGCCTGGAGCACCGTGAAGACGATGATCACGCTCAGCCGGGTGTCGTACAGGCCCGCCTGCTTGCTCAGGTGGTAGACGGGGTAGACCAGCGCCTCCTGCGGCACCATGGTCGCCAGGACGAAGAAGGCCAGCACCCAGGTGCGGCCCCTGATCCTGCCGATGCCGATCGCGTACGCGTTCAGGACCGACAGGACCACCGCGAGCACCGCCACCGCGCCGCTGATCAGGACCGAGTTGAACAGCTTCCGGCTGTAGTCCACCCGCTCCCAGAAGTCCTTCAGGCCGTCGAGGTAGAGGCCGTCGGGCAGGCTCAGCGGGCCGTTCCGCGCGTACTCCGCGGGGGACTTGACCGCGTTCACCGCGACGATCAGGAACGGGACCACCATGAACAGCGCGGCGAGACAGAGGGCGATCAGGACCGGGTAACGGCGCAGGGCCGTCGTCACCCGGTCCGGGCGACGGCGCGGGGCCGTCGTCGTACGCGTGTCCGTCGTCATGCGGGTGTCCGTCGTCATACGTGTGCCCGTCGTCATGCGCGTGCCCCTTCCTCGGCGTCCTCGGCGCGCGTCTGCAAGGTCAGGCCGAGCAGGGACAGGGCCAGGACGATCAGGGTCAGCACCGTGGAGATCGCGGCGCCGTAGCCGACCTGGGTCTTCTCGAAGAAGGTGGTGAAGGAGAAGTAGGAGGGCACGTTCGTCGCGCCGCCGGGGCCGCCCTTCGTCAGGACGTACACCGCGCCGAACACCTTCAGCGCGGCGATCGTGCACCAGGTCAGGACGACGTGGATCTCCGGGCGGAGCTGCGGCAGGGTGATGTGCCGGAAGCGGCGCCACCAGCCGGCGCCGTCCAGTTCGGCCGCCTCGTGCAGCTGGGGGTCGACGCGTTGCAGACCGGCCAGGAAGACCACCAGCGGGAAGCCGAGCTGCACCCACACCATCACGCCCATCACGCTGTACAGCGCCAGGTCGGGATCGCCCAGCCAGTCCCGCTGCCGGCCGCCGAGCCCGATCGCCTCCAGGAACGCGTTCAGGGCGCCGTCGTCGGGGGCGAGGATCCAGCTCCAGACGATCCCCGCGACCGCGACCGGCAGCACCTGGGGGAGGTAGAAGCAGGCGCGCAGGACGGTGGTGATCCGGGAGCCGAAGTGCCGGCCGACGTGGTCGAACAGGGCGGCCGCGAGGAGCAGCCCGATCGCCGTGGGCACGGCCGCCATGGCGACGACCATGAAGAGGCTGTGCCGGAACGACTCCCAGAAGTCCGCGTCGTCGAACAGCTCCCGGTAGTTGTCGAGCCCCGACCACGACGGGCTGCCCACCCCCTGCCAGTCGGTGAAGCTCACCCCCGTGTTCATCAGGAACGGCACGACGACCACGGTGAGGAAGGCCAGGACGCCGGGGAGGAGGAACAGGGCGTAGGAGCCGCGGGCGCCACGCGCCCTCATCGCTGCGGTACGCCCTTGTCGTACGCCTCCTGCAACGCGTCCAGGTAGGCGTCCGGTTCCTCGCTGCCGGTGAGCAGCTTCTGCGTCTCGGAGACCAGCACGTCGTAGAACCCGGCCACCGGCCAGTCGGGGTAGAAGGCCAGGCCGTCCCGGTCGGACAGGGTGGTGAAGTCGGCGATGAGCTTCTCGGCCTTCGGGTCGGTGATGGCGGAGGGGTCCGCCGCGACCGGGACGCCGCCCTTGTTGCCGAGCAGGTTCTGGATCTTCTTCGACAGGGTGATGTCGATGAAGTCGTAGGCCAGCTCCTTGTTGGCGGCGCTCTTGGGCACGACCCAGAGGTTGCCGCCGGAGCCGAGGGTGAGGTCCGAGCCGGGCCACAGGGTGGTGCCCCAGTCGAACGTCGCCTCGTCCTGGAAGCGGCCGTACCACCAGCTGCCGGAGAACAGGATCGGCGCCTTGCCCTGGAGGAAGGAGACGCCGGCCTCCTCGGCCTTGACGCTGGTGGAGTTCTTGCCGATGTACCCCTTCTCCACCCAGTCGGCGAAGGTCTCGGCGGCGTACGTCCAGGCCGCGTCGTGGAAGTCGGTCTTCCCCCGGTACAGCTCGTACGCGTCCACCCAGGCGCGGTCGGCCCTGGACAGGGCGAGCTGGTACAGGTACTGGTGGGCGAGGTACTCGGCGCCGGAGTTGGCGAGCGGGGTGATGTCGTTCCCGACGAACGTGTCCATCGCCGCGACCAGGTCGTCGAACGTCTTCGGCTCGCCGAGGCCGTACCGCGCGAACAGGTCCTTGTTGAAGTAGACCATCGTGTACTCGGCGTAGTTCGGCACGCCGTACCACTTGCCGGAGCCCATCACGCCGTCGGCGTCGTACTGGCTGGTGGTGCGCACGCCGGGACCGATGAGCCGGTCCCAGCCGCGCTCGGACGCCTCGGCGGACAGGTCCGTGAGCAGGCCCTGCCGGGAGAGCAGGCCCGTCGTCGCGTTGCCCTTGTTGTACTCCATGAGGTCGGGCGCGTCGGAGGAGTTCAGGACCATCGGGGCGGTCTTCTGGATCTGTTCGAAGCTCTTCTCCTCGAACTCGACCTTCACGCCCGGGTGCTGGGCCTCGAACTCCTTCACGGCCTCCGCCCAGGCCACGCCCATCGCGCTGTTCGGAGCCTCGTAGTGCCACAGTCGCAGGGTGTGGGCGTCGGCGGAGCCGCCGTCGCCCGATCCTCCGCAGGAGGCCAGGAGCAGGGCCCCCGCAAGGGCCGCGGCCGCTGTCGCCTTCCCACGCCTTCGTGCCGTCCACATCCTGTGCCTCCAGGGGAGCCGGATGGTTCTCTCGGGCTTCGTTCGGGCTTCGTTCGGGCTACTTTCGGGCTTCGTTCGGGCAGGAACGGTCGTCACGCGGTGTGCGCCGGACCGGTACGTCGGCCGGTGCGGCGACCGGTTCGTCGGACCGGTGCGTCGACCGGTGCGTCGAATCGATTCGATGCGTGACGTCGAAGCGCTTCGACGGGCGAAGGTAGGCGGCTGTTGTGCTCGCGTCAATGGCGCGGACGGGAACGGTCCGCTCCGGCGCGCGGGGCGACCGGGGCGAGGGAGAGCAGCAGGGCGGTCGCGGCCGCCGTCACCGGCACGGCGAATCCGGCGGTGGGGGAGACGTGTTCGACGATCCACCCGCCGGCCGCGCTGCCGCAGGCGATGCCGCCCAGCAGACCGGTCACGGCCAGGGTGATGCCCTCGTTGAGGCGGCCTTCGGGGGTGCGCTCCTGGACCAGGGTCATGGTGGTGACCATCGTGGGCGCGGTGGCCATCCCCGCGACGAGCAGCGCGGCCGCCAGCAGCGGGAGCGAGCCGACGGCGGTCGCCGCGAGCAGCGGGAGGGTGAGCAGCGCGGTCATCGCGGCCACGGTCCACGGGTGACGCCGGGCGGCCGGCCCGGACGGCCGCACCGCCCCGTACACCAGCCCGGCCGCGCACGAACCGGCCGCCTGCAACGCCAGGACGGCGCCGGCCGCGGTGGCGTGTCCGCGCGCGTCCGCGAACGCGATCGTGACGACCTCCGTCGCCCCGAACACGGCGCCCAGCGCCAGGCAGACGGCGAGCAGCGCGGGGATGCCGGGGCTGCGCAGCGGCGATCCGGCCTGCGTACGGGGATGCGGGGGCGGCTCGGTGGAGCGCTGGGCGGCGAAGAGCAGCACGCCGGTCACCAGCAGCACCACGCCGACGAGCGTGCCGGCCTCGGGGAAGAACGTGCCGCACAGGAGGGCCGCGAGGACCGGGCCCAGCATGTAGCACAGCTCGTCGACGGCCTGTTCGAAGGAGTTGGCGGTGTGCAGGGCGGCGGCGCCCGACGGGACGTCCTCGAGCAGGTGGGCCCAGCGGGCGCGGGACATGCCGCCGGTGTTGGGCGTCGTCGCGGTGGCCGCGTAGGAGGCGAACAGTGTCCAGTCCGGGGCGCCGCGGCGGACGCACAGCACCAGCGCGAGGCTGCCGAGCGCCGCGAACAGCGTGGCGGGCACGGCGATCCGGGCCTGCCCGTACCGGTCGACGAGCCGGGCGGTCCACGGCCCGACCAGCGCGGTCGCGGCGAGCCCGGTCGCGGTGACGGCACCGGCGAGGGCGTACGAGCCGCGCGTGCCGGCGATCATCACGACCGCGCTCACGCTGAACATGCCCATGGGCAGCCGCGCGAGGAGGTTGCCCGCGGTGAAGGCGCGGGCGCCGGGGAGGGCGAGGAGGTGCCGGTAGGTGCCGGGCGTCCGGGCCGGGGCTGGGGCTCGGGCCGGGGCTGGGGCTCGGGCCGGGGCTGGGGCTCGGGCCGGGGCTGGGGCTCGGGCCGGGGCCGGGGTCCGGATCTTGGGCAGGGTCCGGGACCGGCCGTCGGCGGAGTGGCCGTCGGTGGGGTGAGGAGCCTGGTCCGGGGCGCTGGTGAGGGCCCGTTCGGGAGCCTGGTCGGGGGGCCGGTCGAGGGTGCCGGGGAGGGGCCGGTCGGGGTCGGGCTGCGGCAGGTGCGGCATGGTTCCACCGTCGTCCGCCGCCGGTCCGGGGGTCCAACACCTTCTCCGTGCCGATTCACGCACCCGCGTTGTAAGTTCGCCGGATGCCCGCTCACCTCGACCCCCGACTCCTGCGCTCCTTCCTCGCCGTCGCCGAGGAACTCCACTTCACGCGCGCCGCGGCCCGGCTGTACGTCGCCCAGCAGGCGCTCAGCCGTGATGTGCGGCGGCTGGAGCGCGAGCTGGGCGCCGAACTGTTCGTGCGGACCACCCGGCAGGTGACGCTCACCCCGGACGGCGAACGGCTGGTGCCGCACGCGCGCCGGGTGCTCCAGGCCCAGGACGATCTGCTCGCGGCCTTCCGCCAGGCCCGCCCGCTGCTGGTCGACCTGAACTCGCCGGGGCTGGAGACCGGGCGCCGGGTGCTGTACCGGGCCCGTGAACTCGCCCCCGAGCAGGAGCTGATGGCCCGCTACGAGAGCGGCCTGACCGGTGCCGCCGTCGAGATCGTCGCGGGGCGGCTGGACGCGTCGTTCGGCCGGTTCGCGGGCCTGGACGCGGCGCTGCGGGCCCAGTTGGAGCACCAGCTCGTGCGGTACGAGCCGATGGCGGTCCTGCTGCCCGAGGGGCACCGGCTGGCCGCGTCGGCGCAGGTGCCGTTGGGCGCGCTGGCGGGGGAGCGGGTGTACGCGGGCGCCGGCAACTGGCGGACGCCGGAGTGGACCGACCTGGCCCGGCTGCTGTTCGAGGGGTTCGGCATCGAGGTCGCCCCGGCCGCCCCGCTGGTCGTCGGGGTCGAGGAATTCCAGCGCATCATGGCGAAAGATGCCGTTCCGATCCTTGTGGTGGTGGGATTTCCGGCCATGCCTGGAACGGTGCTGCGGCCGCTCGTCGACCCGGTCCCGCTCTCTCCCGTGTCACTCGTGTGGCGAAAGGGGCTGGTCCATCCGGCCCTCGACGCACTGCGCCGCGCGGCGGTCGAACTCGGGTTCGCCGAGTCGTGGCTGGAGCGCCCTGTCAAGGGATGGATTCCAGCCATAGACATGAACATGACTTCATCGGATAAATAGGACATCGTGCGTACGGGTGAAGCGCCTGCGCTAGATTCGGCGGCCTGAGCAAGAAGGGGTGAACGGGGGCGCGCGGACCGGGTGGGGGCCCGGGGCCGCCGACATCTGCCACGTCGCCACAGGCGCATCCGTTCCTCACCCCTGGTGTCCCGTGGGGGGAAACACGCACGTGAAGAATTGGCGGGAAGATGCCCAACCGGAGTGGCCGGAGGCGGCATCGCCGACCGGAAACGTACCGGTCATGGAGGGGAACACCCAGGCGTTCACCGGGGTCGCGAAGCGGTCCCCGGCGGGTGTCCCGGGGGCGGACACCCCGGGTCCGTCGCCGCTGTCGCCGCAGCCGCCCTCGGTGTCGACCGCGGGGTCGTCCGGCGGCGGCCGGGGGGCATCAGCGGACGTAACGCCTCGAACCGGTCGCTCGGCGACCTCGAACGGCCTTTCCGAAAACGAACGGTTGAGCGGAGGTCTCAGGGATCCCTGGGCGGAGGGCTCCGCCGGCCTCCCGGACGGGCCGCCCGCCGCGGAAACCGGGGAGGGCGGGCAGGGCCACGACCCCGACGAGGTGACCGTCCAGCTCGACTCCCCGCACCGGGTCCCGGGTGCGCGCGGCGACGGCCCGGAGGCGTCCGACGTGCCCGTGTTCGTCGACGAGTCCGGCCGCCGCAGCCGTACCTTCCGCCGGATCGGCATCCTCGTCGGGCTGGCCTGCGCCACCTACGCCGTCGTCATCGTCGCCACCCTCCTGTCGGGCAACGCCGGCGCGCCCTGGCTGCCGGTGCCGGGCCAGAAGGACGACGAGCCGGCCGGCCGGGTCGACACCTCCCCGGCGCCCAGCGCGTCGGCGGCGGACCCGGCCTCGCCGGGCTTCGCCGCGCCCGGCCGCCCGGGCGTCACCGCCTCCGGGCCCGCCGCGGCGGCGCCGGGAGCGGCGAGCGCGGCGCCGAGGGCGTCGGGCGGTGCGGCGGCGCCGAGCGCGTCGGCGGCCGCCGTGCCGCCGCGGCCCGCGCCGAGCGCTTCCGCCCGGCCGAGCCCGGTGTCCGGCAGCGAGAGCCCGGCCGCCCCGGTGCCGAGCAGCCCGGCCGCGTCCCCGCCGCCGGACCCGTCGCCCTCGGCCAGTGCCGAGCCCTCACCCGCCTCCTCGCCGTCACCGGCCGGAGGGGCCGAGGGGCCCGCGGCCTGACGGCCGGCTCCGGGACTCGACTCCCGAGACGGTGAAGTCCCCGAGGTCGGGGGGCCGCCCGGTGCCTCCGGCCCCCGGTGACCCCCGCGATACCTGCGATCCCCGATGTCCCGGGGTCTCGCGATCCCGAGAATCCCGCGATCCCGTGATCCCGAAATCCCCGATTTCCCATATTTCCCATCCCTGATTTCCCATATTTCCCCGATTTCCCCGAAAGAACGTCCTCTCATGTCCCCACGCACCAGCCGGCGCACGCCCCGACGCCCCGCCGGTCAGTCCGCCCGTCCCTCACCCGGCGACAGCGCCGAGGCCGAGTGCGCCGAGCCGAGCCCGCACGGCCGCCGTTCCACCGGCCGATCCATAGGCCGTTCCATAGGCCGATCGGTAGGCCGATCCGGGGGGCGGTCCGCCGGGCGGCCGGGCGGGCCGCCCGGCCGCCGCCGGTCGCCGGGGCGCCGGACATCCGGCCGGGCCCCGGGCCGGGCTCCCGGCGAGGCCCGCGGGACCGTCCGCCGGCGGCTGCTGCGGCCGTTACGCCTGCGGCACCTGCTCCCCCTGCTCGTGCTCGTGGCGATGATGGCGATGCTGATGCTGCGCGGGTACGTCCACAGCGAGGTCCTCGCCGACCACCGGGTCCGCCCCGACGCCGCCGCCGACCGGGTGCCGCGCCAGATCCTGGACGGCGGCCCCGTCGTCGACACCCGCGGCGGACAGGCCACCAGCATGGACGTGCCGGACGGCCGGATCGTCCTCACCTTCGACGACGGCCCCGACCCGCGCTGGACCCCGAAGGTCCTGGACGTCCTGAAGAAGTACGACGCGCACGCCGTCTTCTTCGTCACCGGCACCATGGCCAGCCGCCACCCCGACCTCGTCCGGCGCATGGTGGACGAGGGCCATGAGATCGGCCTGCACACCTTCAACCACCCCGATCTCTCCTACCAGTCGAAGAAACGCATCGACTGGGAGCTGACCCAGAACCAGCTCGCCCTCGCGGGCGCCGCCGGCATCCGCACCTCCCTCTTCCGCCCGCCGTACTCCTCCGGCGCCTCCGCCCTGGACAACGCCTCCTGGCCGGTCACCCAGTACGTCGGCAGCCGCGGCTACCTCACGGTCCTCACCGGCCTCGACAGCGAGGACTGGCGCCGGCCGGGCGCCGCGCGGATCGCCCGCAACGCCACGCCCGAGGACGGCAGGGGCGCGATCGTCCTCATGCACGACTCCGGCGGCGACCGCGGCCAGACGGTCCGGGCGCTCGACACCTACCTGCCCGAACTCCAGCGCCGGGGCTACGCGTTCGAGAACCTCACCGAGGCCCTGAACGCCCCCAGCGCGCACACCGAGGTCACCGGCCTCGACCTGTGGAAGGGCCGCGCCTGGACCGCCCTGGTCGAGGCCGCCGACGACCTCACCGGCGTCCTCGTCGTGGGCCTGGCCGTCATCGGCTTCCTCGTCTTCGCCCGCTTCGGCCTGATGCTGCTGCTGTCCGGCCTGCACACCCGCCGCACCCGCCGGCGCGACTTCGTCTGGGGCCCCGACGCGCCGGTCACCGAACCGGTGTCGGTGCTGGTCCCGGCCTACAACGAGGCCAAGTGCATCGAGAACACGGTGCGTTCCCTGGTGCGGAGCGACCACCCCGTCGAGATCCTGGTCGTCGACGACGGCTCGTCGGACGGCACCGCCCGCATCGTCGAGGAACTGGACCTGCCCGGCGTCCGGGTCGTCCGCCAGCTCAACGCGGGCAAGCCCGCCGCCCTCAACCGGGGCATCGCCAACGCCCGGCACGACATCGTCGTCATGATGGACGGCGACACCGTCTTCGAACCGTCCACCGTCCGCGAACTCGTCCAGCCCTTCGCCGACCCCGAGGTCGGCGCGGTCGCCGGCAACGCCAAGGTCGGCAACAAGGACACCCTCATCGGCGCCTGGCAGCACATCGAGTACGTGATGGGCTTCAACCTCGACCGCCGCATGTACGACGTCCTGCGCTGCATGCCGACCATCCCCGGCGCGGTCGGGGCGTTCCGCCGCTCGGCGCTGGAGCGCGTCGGCGGCATGAGCGACGACACCCTCGCCGAGGACACCGACATCACCATGGCCCTGCACCGCGACGGCTGGAAGGTGGTGTACGCCGAGAAGGCCCGCGCCTGGACCGAGGCCCCCGAGTCGGTGCAGCAGCTGTGGTCCCAGCGCTACCGCTGGTGCTACGGCACCATGCAGGCGATCTGGAAGCACCGCCGCGCCCTGGTGGACCGCGGCCCGTCGGGCCGCTTCGGCCGCGTCGGCCTGCCCCTGGTCTCCCTGTTCATGGTGGTCGCCCCGCTGCTGGCCCCGCTCATCGACCTCTTCCTCGTCTACGGCCTGCTGTTCGGCCCGACGGGCGGGACGGTCGCGGCCTGGTTCGGCGTCCTCGCGGTCCAGGCGGCCTGCGCGGCGTACGCGTTCGTCCTCGACAGGGAACGCCTCACCCCGTTGATCTCCCTGCCGTTGCAGCAGCTGCTCTACCGCCAGCTGATGTACATCGTCCTGCTCCAGTCGTGGATCACGGCGCTCACCGGCGGCCGGCTGCGCTGGCAGAAACTGCGCAGGAAGGGGCAGGTCGCGGCGCCGCCGGGCGAGATGGCCGGGGAAGGGGGCGCGCTCCGATGAGCACCAGGCCGTCCGAACCCGCGGTGACCGAAACCGCGGCACTCCCGCGGACCGACCCGCCGCCACCCTCGCGGACCGACCCGCAGGCCGACCTGTCGGCCGGTCCCGGTGGTGACGGCGCCCGGCCGCCCTCCCGCGACCGCTATTTCGACCTCCTCCGAGCCGTCGCCCTCTTCCGCGTGGTCTTCTACCACCTGATGGGCTGGGCGTGGCTGCCGGTCGTCTTCCCGTCCATGGGCGTGATGTTCGCCCTGGCCGGCAGCCTGACGGCCCGTTCACTGGACAGGCGCCCGGCCGTGGACGTCGTCCGGGGCCGGCTGCGCCGCCTGCTGCCACCGCTGTGGCTGCTGGGCGCGGTCGGCGTGACGGGCATGCTCCTCGCCGGCTGGGGTCCCGACGCGGAGGGGCACCCCGGCTGGTGGTGGCTCCACCTCGCCTTCTGGATCCTCCCGCTGAGCGATCCGCCCTACGGCGAGGGCCTGCCCGGCGTCCCCGGCCTGGTCGCCGCCGACTGGGCGGTGGCCGTGGGCGTGCCCCTGTGGTACCTGCGCGCCTACCTCTGGTTCGTCCTGCTCTCCCCCCTGCTGCTGCGCGCCCTGCGCCGGCTGCCCTGGCCGACGGTCCTGGCACCCCTCGCGCTGTCGGCGGTGCTGGAGTCCGGCCTGGTGGACGTACCGGGCCGGCGCCCGGAGGCGGTCCTCAGCGACCTCGGGGCGTTCGGCGCCTGCTGGCTGCTGGGCATGGCCCACCGGGAGGGCGTCCTGAGCCGCCTGCCCCGCTACGTGGTGCCGTCCCTCGCCCCGGCCGTGGCCGCGGCGGGCCTCTGGTACGCCCTCGCCCACGACCTGCGGCCCGGCCACGACCTGGACGACATGCCGTTCGCCCAGTCCCTGTGGTCCTTCGCGGCCGTCCTGCTCCTGCTGCACCTCAGCCCGGCCTGGCACACCTGGCCGCCCCGGCTGCGCCGCTGGGACCGGCTGATCACCCTCCTCAACTCCCGTGCCGTCACGATCTACCTGTGGCACAACGTCTGCATCGTGGTGACGGAGGCGCTCTGGGACCACCTGTGGGACGTCGCCGCCCTGGAGGAGGGCGCGCCGTGGCTGCTGGAGAGCCCCTGGCCGCAGCTGCCGGCCGTGTGGCTGCTGACGGCCGGGTGCGTGCTCTGCTTCGGGTGGGCCGAGGACCTCGCGGCGGGCCGCAGGCCCCGCCTGTGGCCGGACGGCGGGCCCGCGCGCCGTCGGAGGTGATCGCGCGCCGCCCGGGTCCCCTCGCGCGCCTGCCGGAGTGTGCGCGCGGCCGGAGTGTGCGCGCGGCCGGGGTGAGCGCGCCCGTCCGAGCGGAGCGCACCCGTCCGCGGTGAGCGCGCCGTCCGGGACGAGCGGGCGCCGTCCGGGACGAGCGGGCGCCGACCGGGACGAGCGGGCGCCGTCCGGGACGAGCGGGCGCCGTCCGGGATGAGCGCGCTCCCACGGGGCCCGGTCCGCCCCCGGCCCCCGCACCGCGCCCCAAGACCTCTCACCCCGCCTCCGCCCGAGGTGAGAGCAACGTTCCCTTCCGGTCACCCATGGCCACAGGGCGGAAACGCGCCCTCCCTACCTTCGGGAAGCATCACCGCTCATCACCCCGGACCACCCGAGCCCCGGAGCACCGTGGAGGCGTCATGACAGCCCCGAGCACAGCCCCCGCACCCCCGACCTCACCGAGGCGGGGGAGCCGCTGGATCGAGCAGTGGGACCCGGAGGACGAGGCAGCCTGGCAGGCGGGCGGCGAGAAGATCGCCCGCCGCAACCTCCTCTTCTCCGTCGTCTCCGAGCACATCGGCTTCTCGATCTGGACCATGTGGTCCGTGCTGGTGCTCTTCATGGGCCCGGAGTACGGGCTGACGCCCGCGGACAAGTTCCTGCTGACGTCGGTGGTGACGCTGGTCGGGGCCGTCGTCCGGGTGCCGTACACCTTCGCCGTCGCGATCTTCGGCGGGCGCAACTGGACGATCATCTCGGCCGGCCTGCTGCTGGTGCCCACCATCGCCGCGTTCGCCGTGATGAAGCCGGGGACGTCGTTCGGCACCTTCCTCCTCGTCGGCCTGCTGGCGGGCATCGGCGGCGGCAACTTCGCCTCCTCCATGACCAACATCAACGCCTTCTTCCCGCTCCGCAAGAAGGGGTGGGCGCTCGGGCTCAACGCGGGCGGCGGCAACATCGGCGTGCCGGTGATCCAGCTGGTCACCCTCGCCATCATCGGGGCCGGCGGCGGGCCGCGCGTGCTGCTCGGGATCTACATCCCGCTCATCTTCGTCGCCGCCGCCCTCGCCGCGCTGTGCATGGACAACCTCGCGACCGTGAAGAACGACACCGGCGCCGCGAAGGACGCCGCGAAGGACGCCCACACCTGGATCATGTCCTTCCTCTACGTCGGCACGTTCGGGTCGTTCATCGGCTACAGCTTCGCCTTCGGGCAGGTGCTGACCACCCAGTTCGGCCGCACCCCGCTCCAGGCCGCCTACCTCACCTTCATCGGCCCGCTCCTCGGCTCGCTCATCCGCCCCCTCGGCGGCTGGCTCGCCGACCGCTACGGCGGCGCCCGCATCAGCCTCTACAACTACGTCGGCATGGCCGCCGCCACCGCCGTCCTGGTCTGGGCGAGCATGCAGAAGTCGCTGGCGCTCTTCGTCGCAGTCTTCGTCGTGCTGTTCGTGCTCAGCGGGCTCGGCAACGGGTCGACGTTCAAGATGATCCCCGGCATCTTCCAGGCGAAGGCCGTCGCCCTGGGCCTGGAGGGCGAGGCGGCCGCGAGCTACGGCCGTCGTCTCTCCGGCGCCTCCATGGGGCTCATCGGGGCCGTCGGCGCCCTCGGCGGCGTCGCCATCAACCTCGCCTTCCGGCAGTCGTTCCTCTCCTACGGCTCCGGCACCGGCGCGTTCGTCGCCTTCCTCGCCTTCTACGCCGCCTGCTTCGCGGTCACCTGGGCCGTATACCTTCGCCGCCCTGCCGGCCGGATCACCGCGTCCGGCGGTACCTCCGAGGCGAAGTCGCAGCTCAGCTACGCCAAGGTGTGACGTAACACTGGCGACATGAAGCGGAACCGAGCCTGTCACGCACCGTTGACAGGCTCGTTCGGCATGCGGGTGACACCACACCACGTGTAAGTGCTTCGACTCGAGTGCGGGACGAGAGTGATGCAAGAGCAACAGCAGCAACCGGACCACGGGCCCGGCGGCCGGGACGGCGAGCAGTACGGACCCCTCGCCGGTTTCACCGTGGGGGTCACCGCGGCGCGCCGGGCCGACGAACTCGGAGCGCTGCTCCAGCGGCGCGGGGCGGCGGTGCTGCACGCGCCCGCCCTGCGGATCGTGCCGCTCGCCGACGACGGCGAGCTCCTCGCCGCCACCAAGGACCTCCTCGACCAGGCGCCGGACGTCGTCGTGGCCACCACGGCCATCGGCTTCCGCGGCTGGGTCGAGGCCGCCGACGGCTGGGGGCTCGGCGAGCAGCTCCTGGCCCGGCTGCGGGACGTGGAGCTCCTGGCGCGCGGACCCAAGGTCAAGGGCGCCATCCGCGCCGCGGGCCTCACCGAGGACTGGTCGCCGTCGAGCGAGTCGATGGCGGAGGTCCTCGACCGGCTGCTGGAGGAAGGCGTCGACGGCCGCCGGGTCGCCGTCCAGCTGCACGGCGAGCCGCTGCCCGGCTTCGTGGAGGCGCTGCGGGCCGGGGGAGCGGAGGTCGTGGGCGTGCCGGTGTACCGGTGGATGCCGCCGGAGGACCTCTCACCGCTCGACCGGCTCCTCGACGCCGCCGTCTCCCGCGGAGTGGACGCGGTCACCTTCACCAGCGCGCCGGCCGCGGCCTCGCTGCTGTCGCGGGCGGAGGAACGCGGCCTGCTGTCCGAGCTGCTCTCGGCGTTCCACCACGACGTCGTGCCGGCCTGCGTCGGCCCGGTCACCGCGCTGCCGCTCCAGGCGCGCGGCGTGGACACCGTCCAGCCGGAGCGGTTCCGGCTCGGGCCGCTCGTGCAGCTGCTCTGCCAGGAGCTGCCGTCCAGGGCCCGTGCCCTGCCGGTCGCCGGGCACCGGATGGAGATCCGGGGGCACGCGGTCCTGGTCGACGGCGCGCTGAAACCCGTACCGCCGGCCGGGATGTCCCTGCTGCGGGCGCTCTCGCGGCGGCCCGGCTGGGTCGTGCCGCGGGCCGACCTGCTGCGGGCGCTGCCGGGGGCCGGGCGCGACGAGCACGCCGTCGAGACGGCGATGGCGCGGCTGCGCACGGCCCTGGGGGCGCCGAAGCTGATCCAGACGGTGGTCAAGCGGGGGTACCGGCTGGCCCTGGACCCGGCGGCCGACGCCAAGTACGCGGACGCGTGAGCGGCTGAGCGGCTGAGCGGCTGAGCGGCTGAGTGGCTGAGTGGCTGAGCGGCCGAGTGGCTGAACGGCCGAGCGGCCGAGTGCCGGTGAGGGCCCCGCCCCGGTACCGCCCTCACCCCCGACCACCGGCCCCGGACGGGCGGCCCGGCCCCCCCGCCCCCGCGCGCGTCCACGCACCCGCCGCCGGTACGGGGGGTTCCGGGGATGCGGTGCACCCGGCACTGTGAAGGGGACGCTTCCCGAGGAGCCTTCCCTAGGCGGTGACCGCACATGGCGCTGGGTACGCCTCCGTCCCCGTACGACCTGCGGTTCGATGCCGGACGGGTCTGCCTGGACCTCCTCGCCACCACCCACCCCCTCGAACGGCTCGACGCGGTCGGGCCGTTGTGCGCGTGGATCGCCGGCTCGGGACTGGTGCCGCCCGGCACCGGACTCACCCACGCCGACCCCGCATGGCCGGGCGCCTTCCGTGAACTGCGCGCCGACGTCGGCCGGTTGGTGGCCGCCGGGCTCTCCGGCGACCTCGGCCCGCACGGCGGCGCCCGGTCCCACGCCCTCGCCCTCGCCCTCGCCCGGGTCAACGACGCCGCCCGCGCCGCGCCCCCGGCCCCCCGTGCCGTGCCCGGCCGGGACGGCGCGCTCGTCCGGGCGCTGGACGGACCGCCGGAGTGCGCGGCGCTGCTCGCCGTGGTCGCCCGGGACGCGGTGGAGCTGCTCACCGATCCCGCCGCGCGGGCGCGGCTGCGGCAGTGCGAGGGCGACAACTGCCCGATCGTGTACGTCGACACGTCCCGGGGGCGCCGCAGGCGCTGGTGCTCCAGCGAGGTCTGCGGGAACCGGGAGCGGGTCGCCCGGCACCGCAGGAGGGCCGCGCTCGCGCGCGCGTGACGCGCGCCCGGCCCGTCTCCCCTCCGGGCGCGCCGCGTTCGGCCCGGCGTACGTCCAAGTGAGCTGCGCCACACGGCGGTTGTCGTCGCCGCCCACCGCGCGACGTCCGCCCGGTCGGCGGTGTGGCGGAAACGTGAAGGAAGAGGGGCGGGAATGTGGCCTCATGTCCCCCTCGTCGCGACACCCCGAAGAAATCTGTCAGTTCGGTTTGAACGCGCGACGAGCCGTTTCCGTACCGGTGGGGGAGCGACCGACTCGGGGGAACCCCCGGACACCGGAGGTGGGCGTGCGCAAGGATGCGGCCGTGGCCAATGAACGTGGATCGAGGGCCCGACATCGCATGTCCTCACAGCCCTCGGAGCCCGACGAGGAGCTGATGCGGGCTCTCTACCGGGAGCACGCCGGACCCTTGCTCGCCTACGTGCTGCGCCTGGTCGCCGGAGACCGGCAGCGCGCCGAGGACGTCGTGCAGGAGACGCTCATCCGTGCCTGGAAGAACGCCGGACAGCTCAATCGAGCGACCGGATCGGTACGCCCCTGGCTGGTGACGGTCGCACGCCGCATCGTCATCGACGGCCACCGCAGCCGGCAGGCCCGGCCGCAGGAGGTCGACCCGTCGCCGCTGGAGGTCATCCCCGCGGAGGACGAGATCGACAAGGCGCTGTGGCTGATGACGCTGTCCGACGCGCTCGACGACCTGACCCCGGCGCACCGGGAGGTGCTCGTCGAGACGTACTTCAAGGGGCGTACCGTCAATGAGGCGGCCGAGACGCTGGGGATACCCAGTGGCACCGTGCGCTCACGGGTTTTCTATGCCCTGCGGTCGATGAAGCTGGCTCTGGAGGAGCGGGGGGTGACGGCGTGATGAGCATGTACGGGGGGTTCGGAGCGGGTGGGTCGGGTATGTCTGGTCCCATGCAGGGATCTGTGGGATCTCCGGGCCCGAGCGAACACGAGACCGTCGGTGCCTACGCCCTGGGCATCCTCGACGACGCCGAGGCGACCGCCTTCGAGGCCCACCTCGCCGGATGCGAGTGGTGCGCGCAGCAGCTCGACGAACTCGCCGGGATGGAGCCCATGATGGCCGCCCTCGCGGACCTGCCGGGTGCCGGCACCCCCGCGATCGGCGAGTCCCTGTCCGCCCGGCCCGGTCCACGGCTCGTGGAGAAGCTCGTCGGCGAGATCGCCGACCGCCGCGCCCAGAAGCGCCGGCGCGGCTTCTACATGATCGCCGCGGCGGCCGCGCTGATCGTCGGCGGCCCGTTCGTGGCCATGGCGACGAGCGGCGGCGACGAGGGAGGCGGGACCCCGCAGGTGCTGGCGGACGCGGGCTCCGCCAAGACCGCCTTCGAAACCTTCACCGACAAGGTCACCGCCACCGACCCGGGCACCAAGGTCACGGCGACCGTCGCCACCCAGGAGAAGGCCTGGGGCACCGAGGCCGTCGTCGAGCTGAAGAACGTGGCGGGCCCGAACAAGTGCTCGCTCATCGCGGTGGGCCACAACGGCGAGCGCGAGACCATCGCGTCCTGGTCGGTCCCGGAATGGGGCTACGGCCTCCCCGACGCCAAGACCGAGCAGGCCAAGAACCCGCTCTACGTCCAGGGCGGCGCCGCCCTCAGCCCGGACGAGATCGACCACTACGAGGTCTCGACCTTCGACGGCGAGAAGCTCGTCGAGGTCGACGCCTAGGGAACGCCCGGTCGCCTCCCGAGGACCCCTGCCCGGCACGCCCTCCTAGGACCCGCCGGGCACGTCCTCCTAGGACCCGCCGGGCACGTCTCCCTAGGACCCGCCCGGCACGTCTCCCTAGGACCCGCCGGGCACGTCTCCCTAGGACCCGCCGGGTACGCCCCCGCCGCCCGGCGGCACGGGGCGGCCGGGCCCGCCCGTGGATCCGCAGGGCGGGCCCCTCGCCTCCGGGGGCTCCCTTCGCGTACGGTTGACGGCTGCCCAGCACGTCAGAAGGGGGCCCGGTGGCCGCTCAGGCACAGCAGGAAACCGCGGTCGGCCCGGTTCAGGACTCAGTTCGCGACCGGGAGATCAGCATCGAACAGGAACACCTGGACCGGGTGTACCGCCGCCTGGAGGAGAAGATCCACGAGGCGGAGTTCCTCATGCACGACGCGGCCCGCCGCGGCCAGGTCGGCACGCCCGGCGCCCTGGCCGAGCGGGACGCGCAGGTCTTCCGCGCGGGCGTCCACCTCAACCGGCTCAACAACGAGTTCGAGGACTTCCTCTTCGGCCGGATCGACCTGCTGCTCGGCAAGGACGGCAAGAAAGGCCCCGACGGCGCCTACACCGCCGTGGAGCCGGCCGAGGGCGCCATTCGTCCCGACCGCACCGCCGACATCGCCGAGACCCTGCACATCGGCCGCATCGGCGTCCTCGACGAGGACTACGCCCCGCTGGTGATCGACTGGCGGGCGCCCGCCGCGGCCCCCTTCTACCGCTCCACCCCGGTCGACCCGGGCCGGGTCGTGCGCCGCCGGGTCATCCGCTCCAAGGGCCGCCGGGTGCTCGGCGTCGAGGACGACCTGATGCGCCCCGAGCTGACGGCCTTCCTCGACGGACGTGAGCTGCCCGCCATCGGCGACGGCGCCCTCATGGCCGCCCTCGGCCAGGCCCGCAGCCACACGATGCGCGACATCGTCGCCTCCATCCAGGCCGAGCAGGACCTGGTCATCCGCGCCCCCGCCGCCTCCGTCACCCATGTCGAGGGCGGCCCCGGGACCGGGAAGACGGCCGTCGCCCTGCACCGGGCGGCCTACCTCCTCTACCAGGACCGGCGCCGGTACGCGGGCGGCATCCTGATCGTCTCGCCGACCCCGCTGCTCGTCGCCTACACCGAGGGCGTCCTGCCCTCCCTCGGCGAGGAGGGCCAGGTCGCCATCCGCGCCATCGGCTCGCTCGTCGACGGGGTCGAGGCCACCCTGTACGACTCCCCGGCGGTGGCCCGCGCGAAGGGCTCGTCCCGCATGCTGAAGGTGCTGCGGAAGGCGGCGCGGGGCGCCCTGGAACTGGGCCGTCCGGGCGCTCCCGCCCCCGGCCGGCCCGCCGCCGGTCAGCCCGCCGCCGGTCGGCCCGCCCCCGGACAGCTCGCCCTCGGCGAGGAGGAGGACGAGGACACCGCCCCGGCCCCCTCCGGACCGCCCGCCCGGCTGCGCGTGGTCGCCTTCGGCCGCCGGCTGGAGCTGGAGGCCCAGGACCTCGACCGCATCCGCCGCACCGCCCTCGGCGGCACCGCCCCCGTGAACCTGCTGCGGCCCCGCGCCCGCAGGCTCCTCCTGGACGCCCTGTGGGACCGCTCGGGCGCGGCCGGCCGGCACACCGACCCCGAGCTCGCCGCCGAGCTGCGCTCCTCCTTCGACGAGGACGTGACCGGCGAGGACGCCTTCACCGCGTTCCTCGACGCCTGGTGGCCCGAGCTCACCCCGAAGTCCGTCCTCGCGGCCATGGCCGACGAGCGGCGGCTCGGCCGCTGGGCCCGGCGGATCCTCAACCCCGGCGAGGTCCGCAAGGTCGCCCGCTCGCTGCGGCGCGAGGGCCACACCGTGCACGACATCGCGATGCTCGACGAGCTCCAGGCGATCCTCGGCGCCCCGGCCCGCCCCCGCAAGAGACGTGAGCTCGACCCGCTGGACCAGCTGACCGGCCTGGAGGAGCTGATGCCGGTCCGCGAGGAGTCGCAGCGCGAACGGGCCGAACGGCTCGCCCAGGAGCGCACCGAGTACGCCCACGTCATCGTCGACGAGGCGCAGGACCTCACCCCGCTCCAGTGGCGCATGGTCGGCCGCCGGGGCCGGCACGCCACCTGGACGGTCGTCGGCGACCCCGCCCAGTCCTCCTGGTCCGACCCCGACGAGGCCGCCGAGGCCCGCGACGAGGCGCTCGGCACCCGGCCGCGCCGCCGCTTCCGGCTCACCGTGAACTACCGCAACCCGGCCGAGATCGCCGAGCTGGCCGCGAAGGTCCTGGCCCTGGCCATGCCCGGCGCCGAGTCCCCGTCCGCGGTCCGCTCCACCGGCGTCGTGCCCCGCTTCACCGCCGTGACGGACTCCCTCGCCGCCACCGTGCGCGCCGAGGCGGAACGCCTGCTGGAGCGGGTCGACGGCACCGTCGGCGTCGTCGTCGCCATGAACCGGCGCGCCGAGGCCCGGCGCTGGCTCGCCGGCCTGGGCGACCGGGTCGTCGCCCTCGGCAGCCTGGAGGCCAAGGGCCTGGAGTACGACGCGACGGTCGTCGTGTCGCCGGCCGAGATCGCCGACGAGTCCCCGGCCGGCCTGCGGGTGCTGTACGTGGCCCTGACCCGGGCGACGCAGCAGCTGACGGTCGTGTCGGGGGAGCGGGACGAACCGGACGCCGACGGGGTGCCGGACCTCCTGAGGGACTGACCGGACGGAACCGTTCCTGTGAATCGCCGGACGGGAATGGTCCCGGCGCATCCGTTTGTTAGCCTTGGTGTGGCACCGGCCCGATCCAAGCCCCCGGGCCCAACCTTCGTCGCTACGAGCGACCACTTGCCGCGAGGCGAGCATGGCGGGTCGGTGTCATCAACGTAGGGAGAGGCCCACATCCGATGTGATGTGGGCCTCTTTCGTTGCCTCCGCGTTCTCTCGTATGGTGGAATTCAGTTTCCGAAAACGCGTCTCCGTCACTGCCTGGCTGTGAACAAAAGCACCGCAAGTCGGGGCGGCTACCACGTACTCCGGGGTAGGTGCGACGATCGGACGGCATACCCAGCGGCACAGGTGAAAGCAGAGGAAGTCGGCCATGGCAACGGCGCCCAGCGTCTCCTACTCGATGACGATCCGGCTGGAGGTGCCCGCGAGCGGAACGGCCGTCTCGCAGCTCACCACCGCCGTGGAGTCCTCCGGAGGCTCGGTGACCGGCCTCGACGTCACCGCGTCCGGACACGAGAAGCTCCGGATCGACGTCACCATCGCGGCCACCTCGACCGCGCACGCCGACGAGATCGTCGAGCAGCTCCGCGGCATCGAGGGCGTCACCCTCGGGAAGGTCTCCGACCGTACCTTCCTGATGCACCTCGGCGGCAAGATCGAGATGGCGTCGAAGCACCCCATCCGCAACCGTGACGACCTGTCCATGGTCTACACGCCGGGCGTGGCCCGCGTCTGCATGGCGATCGCCGAGAACCCCGAGGACGCGCGCCGCCTCACCATCAAGCGCAACTCCGTCGCGGTCGTGACGGACGGCTCGGCCGTGCTGGGTCTGGGCAACATCGGCCCCAAGGCCGCGCTGCCGGTCATGGAGGGCAAGGCGGCCCTCTTCAAGCGGTTCGCCGGCATCGACGCCTGGCCGATCTGCCTGGATACCCAGGACACCGACGCGATCATCGAGATCGTCAAGGCCATCGCCCCGGGCTTCGCCGGCATCAACCTCGAGGACATCTCCGCGCCCCGCTGCTTCGAGATCGAGGCGCGGCTGCGCGAGGCCCTGGACATCCCCGTCTTCCACGACGACCAGCACGGCACCGCGATCGTCGTCCTCGCCGCGCTCACCAACGCGCTGCGCGTGGCGGGCAAGACGATCGAGAGCATCCGCGTCGTCATGTCGGGCGCCGGCGCGGCCGGTACGGCCATCCTCAAGCTGCTGATCGCCGCGGGCGTGAAGAACGCCGTCGTCGCCGACATCCACGGTGTCGTCCACGCCGGCCGCGAGGACCTCGTCGACGCCGCCCCGGACTCCGCCCTGCGCTGGATCGCCGACAACACCAACCCCGAGGGCCTCACGGGCACGTTGAAGGAGGCCGTGCGCGGCGCCGACGTCTTCATCGGCGTCTCCGCCCCGAACGTCCTCGACGGCGACGACGTGGCCGCCATGGCCGACGACGCGATCGTGTTCGCGCTCGCGAACCCGGACCCCGAGGTGGACCCGGCAATCGCCCGCCAGACGGCCGCAGTTGTGGCCACCGGCCGCTCCGACTTCCCCAACCAGATCAACAACGTGCTGGTCTTCCCGGGTGTCTTCCGCGGTCTGCTGGACGCGCAGTCCCGCACGGTCAACACCGAGATGATGCTCGCGGCCGCGAAGGCCCTGGCGGACGTGGTGACCGAGGACGAGCTGAACGCGAACTACATCATCCCCAGCGTCTTCAACGACAAGGTCGCCGGCGCCGTGGCCGGCGCGGTGCGCGAGGCCGCGAAGGCCGCGGGCGCCACGGTGTCGTAGGGGACACGACGGGTGTCGCGGCGGCGTGGGGGAGACGGACGGCGCCACGGCACCGCGGGGACCGGGGCCGCACTGTGCGGGTGCTGTGAGGCTCGCCACGGCGGCCCCCGGGTCGGCGCGTCGCACGACGGTGTGCTTGCGCGCGCCCTCTAGGGTGGCGGCCGGGCGAAGGCGCTTTTCGTGTGACTCCCAAGGGTGTTCTGACGACTCCTGTGGGTGCCGGATTGGCTTTCCCGCCGCAGGTGGGGGCAGGATGCGTCTCTGGGCGCGAGCGCATCGGCATTCGCTGTGCCCGACATGCGGCTCCGCCGCGTGGCACGCCGCAACGGCAAGAAGAACACGGGAGTAAGAACATGAACCGCAGTGAGCTGGTGGCCGCGCTGGCCGACCGCGCCGAGGTGACCCGCAAGGACGCCGACGCCGTGCTGGCCGCGTTCGCCGAGGTCGTCGGCGACGTCGTCTCCAAGGGGGACGAGAAGGTCACCATCCCCGGCTTCCTGACCTTCGAGCGCACCCACCGTGCCGCTCGCACCGCGCGCAACCCGCAGACCGGCGACCCGATCCAGATCCCGGCCGGCTACAGCGTGAAGGTCTCCGCGGGCTCGAAGCTCAAGGAAGCGGCCAAGGGCAAGTAAGCCACCATTCTCGAAGGGGCGGCACCCGGAGTCCGGGTGCCGCCCCTTCGGGGTTCACGACGGCCGCCGCCGCCGTGGACGCGCGCTAGCCGAGGGCCTTGCCCGGCAGTTCGACCTTCGCGCCCAGCTCCACGAGCTTCTCCATGAAGTTCTCGTAGCCGCGGTTGATCAGGTCGATGCCGTGGACGCGGGAGGTGCCCTGGGCGGCGAGGGCGGCGATCAGGTACGAGAAACCGCCGCGCAGGTCGGGGATGACCAGGTCGGCGCCCTGGAGCCGGGTGGGGCCCGACACGACCGCCGAGTGCAGGAAGTTGCGCTGGCCGAAACGGCAGTCCGAACCGCCGAGGCACTCGCGGTAGAGCTGGATGTGGGCGCCCATCTGGTTCAGCGCGGACGTGAAGCCCAGACGGGACTCGTACACCGTCTCGTGGATGATCGACAGGCCCGTGGCCTGCGTCAGCGCCACCACCAGCGGCTGCTGCCAGTCCGTCTGGAAGCCGGGGTGGACGTCCGTCTCCAGCGCGATGGACTTCAACTGGCCGCCCGGGTGCCAGAAGCGGATGCCCTCGTCGTCGATGCGGAAGGCGCCGCCGACCTTCCGGTAGGTGTTCAGGAACGTCATCATCGAGCGCTGCTGGGCGCCGCGGACGTAGATGTTGCCCTCGGTGGCCAGCGCGGCGGACGCCCAGGAGGCGGCCTCCAGCCGGTCCGACAGGGCGCGGTGGTCGTAGCCGCCGAGCTTGTCCACACCGGTGATGCGGATCGTGCGGTCGGTGTCGATCGCGATGATGGCGCCCATCTTCTGCAGGACGCAGATCAGGTCCTCGATCTCCGGCTCCACGGCCGCGTTCGAGAGCTCCGTGACGCCCTCGGCGAGGACGGCCGTCAGCAGCACCTGCTCGGTCGCGCCGACGGACGGGTACGGCAGCCGGATCTTCGTGCCGCGCAGCCGCTGCGGGGCCTCCAGGTACTGGCCGTCCGCCCGCTTCTCGATCTTCGCGCCGAACTGGCGCAGCACGTCGAAGTGGAAGTCGATGGGCCGGCCGCCGATGTCGCAGCCGCCCAGACCCGGGATGAACGCGTGCCCGAGCCGATGCAGCAGCGGGCCGCAGAACAGGATCGGGATACGGCTCGAACCCGCGTGCGCGTCGATGTCGGCGACGTTCGCGCTCTCGACGTAGGTGGGGTCCATCACCAGCTCGCCGGGCTCCTCGCCCGGACGGACCGTCACCCCGTGCAGTTGCAGCAGACCGCGTACGACCCGCACGTCGCGGATGTCCGGAACGTTGCGCAGCCGGCTCGGCTCACCGCCCAGCAGGGCCGCGACCATGGCCTTGGGTACGAGGTTCTTCGCACCGCGCACCCGGATCTCGCCCTCCAGCGGGGTTCCGCCGTGGACAAGCAGTACGTCGTCAGAGCCGTTGACGGTCATGTATCTCGCGTTCCGTGGAGTGTGGTGGAGTGGGGCAGGGCCGGAGAGGACAGAGTAAACGCCGCGTGGCCCCCTTCAGTAAGCCCAAGCAACGCCCAGCTACGTCATAGCTGTGTCACAACACGAACTGTGCCTCATCGGGCACATGGGGTCACCACGGGCACGGCGCGGCGTCCGTGCGCCCGGACCGCATCCGTGCGCCCGTACCGCGTCCGTCCGCGCGACCGCCGCCCGCGGCGGCGTCGACGCGGCCCGGCGCGCTCCCCCCGTGACACCGCCGCCCTCACCCTCCTCGCCGCATTGCCTCCCCATGCGGCGGGAAGATGGGGGATCATGTCTGGCATGACCGAGGTGTCCTCGCTCACAGGGCGGCTGCTCGTGGCTACGCCCGCCCTGGCGGACCCGAACTTCGACCGTGCGGTGGTGCTCGTCCTCGACCACGACGAGGAGGGCTCGCTCGGTGTCGTCCTCAACCGTCCGACGCCGGTGGGCGTGGGCGACATCCTGGAGGGCTGGGCGGACCTCGCCGGGGAACCCGGGGTCGTCTTCCAGGGCGGCCCGGTCTCCCTCGACTCGGCGCTGGGCGTCGCGGTGATCCCCGGCGGCCCGGCCGTCGACGGCACCCCCCTGGGGTGGCGGCGGGTGCACGGCGCGATCGGCCTCGTCGACCTGGAGGCCCCGCCGGAGCTGCTCGCCTCCGCCCTCGGCTCCCTGAGGATCTTCGCCGGGTACGCCGGCTGGGGCCCCGGCCAGCTGGAGGACGAGCTGGTGGAGGGCGCCTGGTACGTCGTGGAGTCCGAGCCCGGCGACGTGTCCTCGCCGTCCCCGGAGACACTCTGGCGGGAGGTGCTGCGCCGCCAGCGCAACGAGCTGGCGATGGTGGCCACGTATCCGGACGACCCTTCGCTCAACTGATGCGCAGGAGCTTCAGTACCCTTGGCGTCATGAGCACTCTCGAGCCCGAGCGCGGCACCGGTACGGGGACCCTCGTAGAACCGACGCCGCAGGTGTCGCACGGAGACGGCGACCACGAGCGCTTCGCGCACTACGTCCAGAAGGACAAGATCATGGCGAGCGCCCTCGACGGGACGCCCGTCGTGGCGCTGTGCGGCAAGGTGTGGGTGCCCGGCCGTGACCCGAAGAAGTACCCCGTGTGCCCGATGTGCAAGGAGATCTACGACTCCATGGGCTCCGGGGGCGACGACCAGGGCAAGGGCGACAAGTAGCGCGGCGGCCGGGGCCTTGCCGGGCTCCGTCCGCACTGCGTCCGACGACAGGGCCTTCAGGGCGCGTACCGGCGCGCCCCGGAGGCCTTCGCGTCGTTCTGCCACCGCCTCCGCGGTGCCGGGCCCCCGCCGGTCGGCCGAGCGGGCGAGGCCTCCCGCGGCCGTGCGGACGGAGGCTTCGATCGCGCTGCCGTTGCGCTTGTGTCGTGCCGGTCTCGTGCCGGTGCTGTGCTGCCGTTGTGCGGCTGTCGTGCTTCTTCGTGCGGCTGTCGTGCTTCTTTGTGCAGCTGTCGTGCTTCTTCGTGCGGCTGTCGTGCTTCTTCGTGCTGGTCGAAGCCGGGACCGCGTCCGCCGCATCGCGGACTCGGGGGTGTGTGGGGACCGCCTCTCCGGTCTCCTTTCCCGGCCTGTCCGGGAAGGCCGCGGCCGGTGCGCGGCGACCGGGGGCGCCCGCGCCCTTCCAGGAATCCCCGCCTTCCGTGAAATCCCTCCGGCGCGTGTGCGAAGGCCGCGAATTCCGCCGCCACTTCCCCGACGGCCGCCTCCTGAGGGGCGCCGGACGACCGTTCCCGAGGTGATCGTGTTTCTCGCCGCGACCGCCGCCCCGTGCTTCCGCTTTCGCCTCCCGGCCGTCCCGTTGATCGTTTTCCCGGTGGTGCGGACGATGCGCCCGGAAGGGCCGGGCTTCCCGTTGTTCCGCCCCGGCCGGAACACCGCCCGGCCGGCCGCCCCGAGGGCGTTCGCACCGCTCCCTTCGCCCTCTCCCCGCCCTTCGCGATACTGAGGGCTATGCGGACTCCGAAAAGCTTCGGTAAAGGCGCGTCCGCGTCCGTACGACTTCCCGTCCGGCGAGCCGTCCGCCCCGGCGGCACTTCCCCGCCGACGCCTCCGACGACCCGGCCGGTGTTCCGCCGGCCGGTTATCCGTACAGCCCGGACCGGTTACGCGTACAGCGCGGACCGGTGACCCGTACAGCGCCGGCCGGTCTTCCGGCCGGCCCGGTGTGAAGGACCGGCATGACGTCCGACATGAGCTCCGACGGGACGGGCGGCCCCGCTCCCGGCACGACGTCCGCACACGACCTGATTCCGCGGCCGAGGGCCCTCGAGCGCCTGCCCGGCGGCGCCGTCCTGCTCGACCGGCACACCGAGCTGTACGCCGGGCCGGGCACGGACACCACCGAACGCTGGCTGCGGGCCGTCCTCGGCCCGGCCCTCGGCCTGCCCCTGCGCCCGGGCCCCCGGGACGCCCGCGACGCCGTACGGCTGCACGTCGACGGCGCCCTGGAACCCGAGGCCTACCGGCTCTCCGCCGTCGCCGGCGGCGGCGTGGACATCCGGGGCGGCGACGCGGCCGGCGTCTTCCGGGGCGCGCAGACCCTGCGCCAACTGCTCGGCCCCGACGCCTTCCGGCGCGCGCCCGTACGCCCCGGGGCGCCCCACGGCATCGCGCCCGGGACCGTCGAGGACTCCCCCCGCTTCCGCTGGCGCGGCCTCCTCCTCGACGTCGCCCGGCACTTCATGCCCAAGGACGGCGTTCTGCGCTACCTGGATCTGATGGCCGCGCACAAACTGAACGTCCTGCACTTCCATCTGACGGACGACCAGGGCTGGCGGATCGAGATCACGCGGTATCCACGGCTCACCGGCATCGGCTCCTGGCGGCCCCGCACGAAATTCGGCCACCGCGCCTCACCGCTGTGGGACGACCGGCCGCACGGTGGCTTCTACACGCAGGACGACATCCGGGAGATCGTCGCCTACGCCGCCGAACGGCATATCACAGTCGTCCCCGAAATCGACGTACCGGGCCACTCGCAGGCCGCCGTCGCCGCGTATCCGGAACTCGGCAACACCGACGTCATCGACACCACCGCCCTCTCCGTCTGGGACACCTGGGGCATCAATCCGAACGTACTCGCCCCCACTGACAACACCCTGCGGTTCTACGAGGGGGTGTTCGAGGAAGTGCTGGATCTGTTCCCCGCGGACGCCGCCGAGTTCTCGTCGTTCGTCCACATCGGGGGCGACGAATGCCCCAAGGACCAGTGGCGGCGCTCACCCGCCGCGCAGGCCCGGATCGAGGAACTCGGCCTCGCCGGCGAGGACGCGCTCCAGGCGTGGTTCGTCCGGCACTTCGACACCTGGCTGGCCGCGCGCGGGCGCCGGCTCATCGGCTGGGACGAGATCCTGGAGGGCGGCCTCGCCGACGGGGCGGCCGTGTCGTCCTGGCGGGGCTACGCGGGCGGGATCGCGGCCGCGCGCGCGGGACACGACGTGGTCATGTGCCCCGAGGAGCACGTGTACCTCGACCACCGGCAGGACGGCGGCCCGGACGAGCCCGTGCCGATCGGCTACGTGCGCACCCTGGAGGACGTCTACCGCTTCGAGCCCGTACCACCGGAGTTGACGCCCGAGGAGGCCGGCCGGGTGCTGGGCACGCAGGCCAACCTGTGGACCGAGGCGATGGAGGACTCCGCGCGCGTGGACTACCAGGCCTTCCCCCGCCTCGCCGCCTTCGCCGAGGTCGCCTGGAGCCGGCTGCCCGCCCCGGCGGAACGCGACTTCGCCGGCTTCGAGCGCCGGATGGGCGCCCACTACGCGCGACTTGACGCCCTCGGCGTCGCCTACCGGCCGCCGGACGGGCCCCGGCCGTGGCAGCGGCGGCCCGGGGTGCCGGGACGCCCGCTCGACGGACCGCCCCCCGGCCGGTAGCCGCACGACGGGGCGGCGCCGCGCCGCGCCGCACCGTCCCGGCGCGTCACGGAAAAACCCCGACAGGATCACCGAAGAGTGGCAATCCGAGCACATCGGTGAAGATGTGTGAAACCGGTCCATCTCCCTGGTGAGGTGGGCGAATGCCTCCTAGCGGACCCCCGCGTTCGGGCGTTGCGAAGATGTGCCAGAGTTGCCACGTCCGGCCTGTCAGCACGTACCGTACGGCAACACAGGTGGGACCAGGTGGGGCAGCGGGAAGGGGCAGCCGGTTTGACCACGCACGCACCGCAGGCGGCGCAGGCCGTCACGCTGCCCACGACGCTGGACGAGGCCGTGGCGGCCCTCGCGGCCATGCCCGCCGCCGTACCCGTCGCGGGCGGTACCGATCTGATGGCCGCGGTCAACTCCGGTCAGCTCAGGCCCGCCGCGCTGGTCGGCCTCGGCCGGATCAGCGAGATCCGCGGCTGGCAGTACCAGGACGGGCACGCCCTGCTCGGCGCCGGACTCACCCACGCGCGCATGGGCCGCCCCGACTTCGCCGCCCTCATCCCGGCGCTCGCGGCCGCCGCGCGCGCCGCGGGCCCGCCGCACATCCGCAACGCGGGCACCCTGGGCGGCAACATCGCCTCCGCGTCCCCCACGGGCGACGCGCTGCCCGTCCTGGCGGCCCTGGAGGCGACGGTGGTCGTCGCGGGTCCCGGCGGCGCCCGCCGGGAGATCCCGGTCTCGCACCTGCTGGCCGGCATGGAGATGCTGCGCGGCGGCGAACTCATCGGGTACGTGCGCGTGCCGCTGCTGCACGCCCCGCAGGTCTTCCTGAAGGCGACCGGCCGCACCGGCCCGGGCCGCGCCGTCGCCTCCGTCGCCCTGGTCCTCGACCCCGCCCGGCGCGGAGTCCGGTGCGCCGTCGGCGCCATAGCGCCGATGCCGCTGCGGCCCCTGGAGGCCGAGCAGTGGGTCGCCCGGCTCATCGACTGGGACAACAACCGCGCGATCGTCCCCGAGGCGCTGCACGCCTTCGGCGAGTACGTCGCCGCCGCCTGCATCCCCGACCCGGCCCCCGCCGAGGACGGCTCGGTGCAGCCGCTTCCGCCCGCCGTACTGCACCTGCGGCGCACCGTCGCCGCACTGGCCCGACGAGCACTGGGGAGGGCGCTGTCGTGACCGACGACCAGCACGGACAGGGCACGCCGCAGGGCGGCGGACGCTGGGACCCGCTGCCCCAGGGCGACTACGACGACGGCGCCACCGCCTTCGTGAAGCTTCCCGAGGGCGGGATCGACGCCCTGCTGGCCGGCCGCGGCGACAGCCCGCTCGCCGCCCCCGGCCACGGGTATGTGCCGCCGCGGATCACCGCGGCGCACGAGGGCGCCGACCCGTCGGCGACCGGCGCGGACGCGTGGACGAACCCGGCCGGCGGCACCGAGTGGCCCGCCGCCGCGACGGGCGGCACGGCCGGCGACGACCGGTTCACCTACCACCCCGGCGGCACCGGGCAGTGGACCTTCGACGAGACCACCGCGCCCGCCGCGGAACCCGCCCCCGGCCACGACGTGACCGGGCAGTGGTCGATCCCGGTCGCCGGGGGCGACCTCCCCGACGAGTCCGGCGAGTACACCACGTCGTCCCTCGTCGAGCAGTGGGGCGGCACACCCCCGGCGACCCTGCCGGGAGGCGCGCCCGCGCCCTGGGCGACCGGACCGGCACCGGACGCGGGGAACACCCCGGGACAGCCGTGGGACCGGCAGCCGGAAGGCCCCGCCGGGCAGCCGTCCGACGTCTCCGCTCCCCCCGGCGCACCGGAGCACGCCCAACCGGTGGCGGACGCCTCCGCGTTCGCGCCGGCACCCGAGCACACGGCACCGCCCGCCCCCGGGCCGTCGTACGGGACGCCTTCGTACGAGACGCCGTCGTACGGGTCGCCCGTCTACGCACCGCCCTCGTACGAGACCGCGCCGCACCAGACCGCGCCGTACGAGGCCCCGATGCCCGAGCGGGACGAGCCTCACGAGCGCAACGAGCGCAACGAGCCCGACGAGCGCGTTGAATGGGACGACCGGGACCCGCGGGGCGAGCGAGAGGCCGTGGAGGCCTCACAGGGCGCCTCCGGGCCCGGTGAGGTCCCCGTGGACCCCTACGGCGCTCCCGGGGCCGCACAGGGCCGGGAAGCGGCCCGCACGGCCCCCGGAGACGCACACCCGACGGCGGACCCGGCCGGCACCGAACCGGTCACCGCCGAGCCGCCGGTCACCGCCGAGCCGCCGTTCGACGCACCCGGCCCGGACGGGACCCCGGAGGCGCCGGCGGACGCCGACCCCGCCGGAGCCCCGCACGCCGGGCACGAGGACGCCGCCGGCTCCGAGGCCGCCCCCGGCGCCGAGGACGCCCCGCACGGGGACGGCGCCGCCGGACCGGACGACGCCGCCGGGGCCGCCCCCGACGCCCCGCCCCTCCACGACGACCACCCCCTCGCCTCCTACGCGCTGCGCGTCAACGGCTCCGACCGTCCGGTCACCGACGCCTGGATCGGCGAATCGCTGCTCTACGTGCTGCGCGAGCGGCTCGGCCTAGCGGGCGCCAAGGACGGCTGCTCGCAGGGCGAGTGCGGGGCCTGCAACGTCCAGGTCGACGGGCGGCTCGTCGCCTCCTGCCTGGTGCCCGCCGTGACCACCGCCGGCAGCGAGATCCGCACCGTCGAGGGCCTGGCCGTCGACGGGCAGCCCTCCGACGTGCAGCGGGCGCTCGCCCGGTGCGGGGCGGTGCAGTGCGGCTTCTGCGTACCCGGCATGGCGATGACCGTGCACGACCTGCTGGAGGGCAACCCCGCGCCCACCGAACTGGAGGCCCGCCAGGCCCTGTGCGGCAACCTGTGCCGCTGCTCCGGCTACCGGGGCGTCCTGCGGGCCGTCAAGGACGTCGTCGCCGAACGCGAGGCGCACGCCGCCGCCGAGGCCGACGCGGACGGCGACGAGGCCCGCATCCCGCACCAGGCGGGCCCGGGCGCCGGCGGCGTCAACCCGTCGGCGTTCGAGAACCCGGCACAACCGCACCCGAACGACCCGGTGTACGGACACGGACAGGGCCAGGACGGAGGCCAGGCGTGAGCAACGAAGCAGCCACCGCGACGGCGCCCGCGGAGGCCGCCCCCGCCCCCGAGCCGATCCCGCACGGCCTCGGCGCGTCCCTGCCGCCCGCCGACGCCCGCGCCAAGACGGAGGGCACCTTCCCCTACGCGGCCGACCTGTGGGCCGAGGGCCTGCTGTGGGCGGCCGTGCTGCGCTCCCCGCACGCGCACGCGCGCATCGTCTCCATCGACACCTCCCACGCGCGCGAGATGCCCGGCGTACGGGCCGTCGTCACCCACGAGGACGTGCCCGGCAGCGCGCTGCACGGACGCGGCCCGGCCGACCGCCCGGTGTTCGCCTCCGAGGTCGTGCGCCACCACGGCGAGCCCATCGCGGCCGTCGCCGCCGACCACCCCGACACCGCGCGGATGGCCGCCGCGGCCGTCATCGTCGAGTACGAGGTGCTCGACCCGGTCACCGACCCGGAGCAGGCCTTCGAGGCGGAGCCCCTCCACCCCGACGGCAACCTGATCCGGCACATCCCGCTGCACCACGGCGACCCCGCCGCGTCCGGCGAGGTGGTCGTCGAGGGCCAGTACCGCATCGGCCGCGCGGACCCCGCCCCCATCGGCGCCGAGGCCGGCCTCGCGGTGCCCCGCCCCGACGGCGGCGTGGAGCTCTACGTGGCCTCCACCGACCCGCACACCGACCGCGACGCCGCCGCCGCCTGCTACGGCCTCTCGCCCGATCGGGTGAAGATCGTCGTGACGGGGGTGCCGGGCGCCACCGCCGACCGCGAGGACCAGGGCTTCCAGCTCCCGCTCGGCCTGCTGGCCCTGCGGACCGGCTGCCCGGTGAAGCTGACGGCGACCCGCGAGGAGTCCTTCCTCGGCCACGTCCACCGCCACCCCACCCTCCTGCGGTACCGCCACCACGCGGACGCCGAGGGCAAGCTGGTCAAGGTCGAGGCGCAGATCCTGCTCGACTCGGGCGCCTACGCCGACACCTCCGCCGAGGCCCTGGCCGCCGCCGTCTCCTTCGCCTGCGGTCCCTACGTCGTCCCCAACGCCTTCATCGAGGGCTGGGCCGTACGCACCAACAACCCGCCCTCCGGGCACGTCCGCGGCGAGGGCGCGATGCAGGTCTGCGCCGCCTACGAGGCGCAGATGGACAAACTGGCCAAGAAACTCGGCCTCGACCCGGCCGAACTGCGGCTGCGCAACGTCATGGCGACCGGCGACGTGCTCCCGACCGGCCAGACCGTGACCTGCCCGGCGCCGGTCGCCGAACTCCTCCAGGCCGTCCAGGAGTTCCCGCTGCCGGCCCTGCCGAAGGACACCCCGGAGGAGGACTGGCTGCTGCCGGGCGGCCCCGAGGGCGCGGGCGAACCGGGCGCGGTGCGCCGGGGCGTCGGCTACGGCCTGGGCATGGTGCACATGCTCGGCGCGGAGGGCGCCGACGAGGTCTCCACGGCCACGGTCAAGGTCCAGGACGGCGTCGCGACGGTGCTCTGCGCGGCGGTGGAGACCGGCCAGGGCTTCACGACCCTGGCCCGACAGATCGTCCAGGAGACCCTCGGCATCGACGAGGTGCACGTCGCCCCCGTGGACACCGACCAGCCCCCGGCCGGCCCGGGCTGCCGCGGCCGCCACACCTGGGTCTCCGGCGGCGCGGTGGAACGCGCGGCGAAGATGGTCCGCACCCAGCTCCTCCAGCCCCTGGCCCACAAGTTCGGCATGTCCACCGAACTGCTCCAGATCACCGACGGCAAGATCACCTCCTACGACGGCGTCCTGTCGACCACCGTCACCGAGGAGCTCGTCGGCAAGGAACTGTGGGCCACGGCCCAGTGCCGCCCGCACCCGACCGAGCCGCTGGACGGCGCCGGCCAGGGCGACGCGTTCGTGGGCCTCGCCTTCTGCGCGATCCGCGCGGTCGTCGACGTCGACATCGAACTGGGCTCGGTACGGGTCGTGGAGCTGGCGGTCGCCCAGGACGTGGGCCGGGTGCTCAACCCGGCGCAGCTGGACGCGCGGATCGAGGCGGGCGTCACCCAGGGCGTCGGCATCGCCCTCACCGAGAACCTGCGCACCCCGCGCGGCCTGGTCCGCCACCCCGACCTCACCGGGTACGCGCTCCCGACGGCCCTGGACGCGCCCGACATCCGCATCGTCAAACTCGTCGAGGAGCGCGACGTGGTCGCGCCGTTCGGCGCCAAGGCGGTCAGCGCGGTCCCGGTCGTGACCTCACCGGCGGCCATCGCCTCCGCCGTACGCGCCGCGACGGGCCGCCCGGTCAACCGGCTGCCGATAAGGCCGCAGGCGGCGGTGGTCACGGGCCAGTGAGCGGGGCCCCGTCGTGAACGGGTGGTGCTCCACACCGGCTGACGGCGTCCGGCCAGCCGGCGGTCGCGCGGCCCCCGGCGCTCCGCCTCCCGCGGGCGGCGCACGCGCGCGGGGACGCCTTCCACCGGCCGGGCCGTCTCCGGTCGATTGCCGCCGTCTCCGGCCGTCTCAGGCCGTCCGTCTCCGGCCACGAGGGGTAGGTGGGGAAGACGGTCGAGGCGATCCGGGTGGGACGGGAACGTAGGAGGGTGATCCGGCGTCTTCTCGGGCGGGGCCCGTTGTCAGTGGTGCCGCGTAGTGTTCGGGGCAGTGGAACAGCGGCGGGCCGGGGGCCCGCCGTAGGGGACGGCACACACACTTCACGCACGGGGGACCGATGGGCACGACCGGGACCGCCGCCGGCGCGGCGGTGATCACCTTCACCGAGGACGAGCTGGATCCGTACGTCACCCACGCGCCGACGCGTCGCTGGCTGACCGGCCCCGGACTGCCGGGCGTCGGCGAGCTGCTGACGTTCGACGCGCTGCGCGCGGACGGCCTGCGCACGGTGGCCGACTCCACCGGCGACCCGGAGGGCCGCCTCGCGCCCGGCCTGCGCGACCAGCTCGTCATCGGCGGCCTGACCGGCCCCGGCGGCCCCGTGACGGAGTCGGTGCTGCTCGACGGCGCCACCGGCGAGGTCACGACGACGTACTTCTTCCACGACCGCCCCGACCTGATGGACCGCCGGCCGCTCGCGCCGTCCCTCCAGACGCTGGTGCGGTTCGCCACGGCCGCCGACGAACTGGCGGCCCTGCGCGGCCAGTTCGCGGCCTACGCGGGCCGGTGCGGACCCGAGGTGGTGGCGGAGGCGACCGGCCGGCTGCTCGCCCTGTACGAGGCCGGCTCGGACGGCGAGGTGCCCCCGTTCTGGCGGCTGGCCGCGGTGGTCCGCCCCCTGGCCCTCATCGCGGGCCCCGGCACCCGGTCCGACCTGGCCCTGGACCTGCCTCCCCGGCTCCTGGACGAGGAGTTCGGCGCCCGCGCCGTCGTCCGCTTCGAGGACGTCGACTTCCCGGCCGTGCTCACCCACGAGCCGACCCGCCGCTTCCTGCGGGAGGTGGGCCTGCCGGAGGAATGCGTCTGGTTCACCCTGGACACCGACGCCCCCCTCCCCACGCTCACCGAGCACCGGGCGGACGACCCGGGCGCCGCCCTCCCCGCCGGCGCGGCCCACCTGATCCGCCTCGGCCACCTCGCCGAGGACACCAGCCTCGTCGTCGACGGCACCACGGGCGCGGTCCTCTCCTGGAGCGAGCCGGACACCACCCTGCGCCCGCTGAACGCCGACGTCTCGACCCTCGCGTTCACCCTCTGGCTGATCCACCGCGAACGCGCCCTCGACGCCGACCACGCCCTCACCGAGGCCTACGACCAACTGGCCGCCACCATGACCCGCACCCTGGCCGCCCTCGACCCCCTGGCCTGCGACCCGACCCCGTCGACACCGGGCGACGACGGGTGGCGGTACTGGCCGGAGATGTTCGAGGACGAGGCGGGCGGAGGGCTGTACGCGTAGGCGGACGGGGCCGACGGCCGCCGGGGCGCGGGGGGCGGCAGCACGCGACCGTCCCCGTATCGGCCGATCCGGCCGGACGACCGGAAGGGTGGCACCCCTCCCGGGGTACCACCCTTCCGTCTTGCCTGGTCGCAACACCAGAGGCCGTGGCGGGAATTGAACCCACGTACCTCGCTTTGCAGGCGAGTCCCTAAGCCACTCGGGCACACGGCCGTTCATCGGTTCCACCGGGTGGTGTGCCCTGCCGAACCGCGTGACACGACCGTAGAGCGGGGGCGGTCGGGGGCTCAAGGGGGGCGTGGGGGCTGCAATGCGACTGCCACACGGCGTTCATGAAACGGGGTGGGGCGTAGGACCGACGGACCAGCTGGGGCCCGTCTCCGGACAGGGGTCAAAGTCGGTTGTGGGCCTTACTCTGACGGGCATGGCCGCCCTCGAATCCCGCGACACCGGTGTCGCAGCCGACTCCCCGACGACCGCAGGTCCCACCTCGACCCAGTCCCCGCCCCCGCCCCCGTCGACGTCGCCGTCTCCGTCCGCCGGCGACACCGTGCTCGGGCGCGCCTACCGGTCCCTGAGCATCGGGATCGTCTCCGTCGTCCTCCTGATCGCCTTCGAGGCGACCGCCGTGGGCACGGCGATGCCCGTGGCGGCACGGGAGCTGGACGGGGTGTCGGCGTACGCGTTCGCGTTCTCCGGGTACTTCACGACCAGTCTGTTCGCCATGGTGCTGGCGGGGCAGTGGTCCGACCGGCGGGGGCCGCTGGGACCGCTGACCGGCGGCATCGCCGCCTTCGCCGCCGGGCTCCTGCTGTCCGGGACCGCCGCGACGATGGGGCAGTTCGTCCTCGGGCGGGCCGTGCAGGGGCTCGGCGGGGGACTCGTCATCGTCGCCCTGTACGTCGTCGTCGGGCGGGCTTATCCGGAGCGGTTGCGGCCGGCGATCATGGCGGCGTTCGCGGCGTGCTGGGTGGTGCCGTCCGTCGTGGGGCCGCTCGCCGCCGGCGCGGTGACCGAGCACCTGGGGTGGCGGTGGGTGTTCGTGGGGATCCCGGTGCTGGTCGTACTGCCGCTCGCGCTCGCGCTGCCCCAGATACGGCGGCGGGCGGGCGGCCCGGTCGACGGGGCCGGGGGCGCCGCGCCCGACCGGCGCCGCATCCGGCTCGCGCTCGGCATCTCGCTCGGCGCCGGCCTGCTCCAGTACGCCGCCCAGGACCTGCGGCCGCTGTCCCTCCTCCCCGCCGTCGCGGGCGCCGCGCTCCTCGTGCCGGCCGTCCTCGGACTCCTCCCGCGCGGCACCTGCCGGGCGGCCCGCGGACTGCCCTCGGTGGTCCTGCTGCGCGGGCTCGCCGCGGGCTCCTTCGTCGCCGCCGAGTCCTTCGTACCGCTGATGCTGGTCACGCAGCGGGGCCTCAGCCCGACGCTCGCCGGGTTCTCGCTCGCGGCCGGCGGGGCGACCTGGGCGCTGGGGTCGTGGGTGCAGGCCCGGCCGCGGGCGGAGCCGTACCGGGAGCGGCTGATGACCGTCGGCATGGTGCTGGTGGCGACCGCCATCGCCGCCGCGCCCAGCGTGCTGATCGACGCCGTGCCCGCCTGGACGGTGGCCGTCGCCTGGGGCTTCGGCTGTTTCGGCATGGGCCTGGTGATCTCCTCCAGCAGCGTGCTCCTGCTCCAGCTGTCCGCCCCGGAGGAGGCCGGCAGCAACTCCGCCGCCCTCCAGATCTCGGACGCGCTGTCCAACGTCCTGCTGCTGGCGGCGGGCGGCGCCGCCTTCGCCGCGCTGGGCGGCGGCACGGTCACCCACGCGGCCGCCGACGCCTCCGGCTCCCACCCGGCGGCCTTCGCGGCCGTCTTCCTGCCGATGGCGGCGGTGGCACTGGCGGGGGCCTGGGTGACGACCCGGTTGCGGACCCGTGAGTGAGTGGTACCAGAGTGACCCCACGCATGGTACCGTTTTGGTATGGCTATGAATCTCCGTCTCCGTGACGACCAGCAGGAAGCGCTGAGGCTGCGGGCCGAGGAGGAAGGGCGCAGTATGCACGCCGTAGTGCTTCAGGCGATCGACCGGTATCTGGAGCAGGAGGCGGACCGGACCACGGTGCGACGCCTCGGGGCGAAGTACGCGGCAGCCCATGCGGACCTGCTGCGGAGGCTGGGGGAGTAGCGGGTGAAGTACCTGACGGTCCAGGAGGTCCTGGATCTGGCCGAGCTGGCGTGCGGAGGGCAGGAGATCGCCGTGCGCGATCTGGGCCTGCTCAGTGCGGCTGTGCACCGCCCTCGGTCTCAGATGTTCGGCGTCGAGGCGTACACGGACCTGTTCGAGAAGGCTGCCGCGCTGCTCCAGTCGCTTGCCGTCAACCACCCCTTGGTGGACGGCAACAAGCGCATGACGTGGATGTCCACCGTCGTCTTCCTCGATTTCAACGGCACGGACATGGTCGGCGTCGACCAGGACGAGGCGTACAAGCTCGTCATCGAGGTGGCGTCGCGCAGCCTCGAGGATGTGGGGATGATCGCCCGGCGGCTGGAGGCTCTGCACGAGGAGATGTGACCTGTCTCCCATCCGCGCACGCCCCGGCCTCGTCCACGCGATGACGGGGTCGGGCCGCCGGTAGGGTGGCCCGGTTGTCATACGTAGCCGAGACCGACCCCCGAACCGGAGACCGTGACTACCACCGCCGCCTCCTCCCCCTCCGCCGCCGTTTCCACCTCCCACCACCTGTCACCCGCTTTCCCCGGCCGCGCCCCCTGGGGCACCGCCAGCAAGCTGCGGGCCTGGCAGCAGGGGGCGATGGAGAAGTACATCCAGGAGCAGCCGCGCGACTTCCTCGCCGTCGCCACCCCCGGCGCCGGCAAGACGACCTTCGCGCTCACGCTGGCGTCCTGGCTGCTGCACCACCACGTCGTGCAGCAGGTGACCGTGGTCGCACCGACCGAGCACCTGAAGAAGCAGTGGGCGGAAGCGGCCGCGAGGATAGGCATCCGGCTGGACCCGGAGTACAGCGCGGGCCCGCTCAGCAAGGACTACCACGGGGTCGCGGTGACGTACGCGGGCGTCGGCGTACGGCCGATGCTGCACCGCAACCGCAGCGAGCAGCGCAAGACGCTCGTCATCCTCGACGAGATCCACCACGCCGGTGACTCCAAGTCGTGGGGCGAGGCCTGTCTGGAGGCGTTCGAGCCGGCCACGCGGCGGCTCGCCCTCACCGGTACGCCGTTCCGCTCCGACACCAACCCCATCCCCTTCGTGACGTACGAGGAGGGCAACGACGGGATCCGGCGGTCGGCCGCCGACTACACGTACGGCTACGGGTCCGCGCTGGCGGACAACGTCGTGCGGCCCGTGATCTTCCTTTCCTACAGCGGCAACATGCGCTGGCGGACCAAGGCCGGCGACGAGATCGCCGCGCGGCTCGGCGAGCCGATGACGAAGGACGCGATCAGCCAGGCCTGGCGTACGGCCCTCGACCCGCGCGGCGACTGGATGCCGAGCGTGCTGCGCGCCGCCGACCAGCGGCTGACGGAGGTCCGCAAGGCGATCCCGGACGCGGGGGCGCTGGTGATCGCCTCCGATCAGGACTCCGCGCGCGCCTACGCCAAGCTGATCCGCGAGATCACGGGGACCAAGGCGACCCTCGTCCTCTCCGACGACGCCGGCGCATCCGACCGCATCGACGAGTTCAGCGGCAACACCGACCGGTGGATGGTCGCGGTGCGGATGGTGTCCGAGGGCGTCGACGTGCCGCGGCTCGCGGTCGGGGTGTACGCCACCACCATCTCCACCCCTCTCTTCTTCGCACAGGCCGTCGGGCGTTTCGTACGGTCGCGGCGGCGCGGCGAGACCGCGTCCGTGTTCCTGCCGACCGTCCCCGACCTGCTCGGCTTCGCCAACGAGATGGAGCGCGAGCGCGACCACGTCCTCGACAAGCCCAAGAAGGAGGGGGGCGAGGAGGACCCGTACGCCGAGTCCGAGAAGGAGATGGACGAGGCGAACCGGGAGCAGGACGAGGACACCGGCGAGCAGGACATGCTGCCCTTCGAGGCGCTGGAGTCCGACGCCGTCTTCGACCGCGTCATGTACAACGGGGCCGAGTTCGGCATGCAGGCCCACCCGGGCAGCGAGGAGGAGCAGGACTACCTCGGCATCCCGGGGCTGCTGGAGCCCGAGCAGGTGCAGCTGCTGTTGCAGAAGCGGCAGGCCAAGCAGATCGCGCACAGCAAGAAGAAGCCGGACACCGAGGCCGACCTGCTGGAGCTGCCCGCCGAACGGCGGCCGGTCGTCTCCCACAAGGAGCTGATGGAGCTCCGCCGGCAGCTCAACACGATGGTCGGCGCCTACGTCCACCAGAGCGGCAAACCGCACGGGGTGATCCACACCGAGCTGCGGCGGGCGTGCGGGGGACCGCCGAGCGCCGAGGCGACGGCGGGCCAGCTGCGGCAGCGGATCGCCAAGGTCCAGGAGTGGGCGACCCGGATGGCGTGACGTCCCGGGGCGGCGGGGCTGGGGGGCGGCGGGGATGCCGCCTGTCCCCGGTCGGCCCACCGGCTCCCGGCGCTCGGGGTATGTGCTGTACGTATCGGGACAAACACAGGTAGTCCCATCCGGTCAATGACCGGATTCTGGACGGAGCCTTCCGCTCAGCGAACCGGCTTCGCTACTGTCCCGCTACGCACACGCCCCGTGGCAGCGCCGCCGCGGAGCGCAGCCGTGAAGCGACCAGGCCCGGACAAGCCGGGCCCACCTGCCGATCGGCGGCCTCTGAAGCGCGTCTCCGACGGGACTCGGTGACGCATCCGCCGCGAGAGGGCCGCCGACCTCACCACTAAGGAGTGGGCGTCGTGACCGCGGAGACCTCCCAGACGCTCGATCGAGGACTGAGGGTCCTCAAGCTGCTGGCCGATACCGACCACGGGCTGACCGTCACCGAGCTTTCCCAACGACTCGGCGTGAACCGGACCGTCGTGTACCGGTTGCTCGCCACGCTGGAACAGCACGCACTCGTACGGCGCGACCTGGGCGGACGGGCCCGGGTCGGGCTGGGGGTGCTGCGGCTGGGCCGGCAGGTGCATCCGCTGGTACGGGAGGCGGCGCTGCCGGCGCTGCGGTCGCTGGCCGACGACATCGGCGCGACCGCCCATCTGACCCTGGTCGACGGGACGGACGCGCTGGCCGTCGCCGTGGTGGAGCCGACGTGGACGGACTACCACGTGGCGTACCGGGCCGGGTTCCGGCACCCGCTGGACCGGGGGGCGGCGGGCAAGGCGATACTCGCCGCGCGGCACCGGGCGCTGGAGGATCCCGGGTACGCGCTGACCCAGGGCGAGCTGGAGGCGGGGGCGAGCGGTGCGGCCGCTCCGCTGCTGGGGGTGACGGGGGTCGAGGGCAGTGTGGGAGTGGTGATGCTGGCCGAGGCGGTGCCGGAGCGGGTGGGACGGCGGGTGGTGGACGCTGCTCGGGAGGTGGCGGAGGCGTTGCGCTGAGCGCCGGGCGCCGGGCGCTGGGCGCTGTGCCGGGGCGTGGGGTGCGGGGTGCCGGCGTGAGGTGAGGGCGGTGGGGCCGTCGGGCCTCCTGTGGGCAGCGGGCCGGTGGGGGCGGGCCTGAGGGGTGCGCAGCCCGGCGCCGCGGGGTGCCTCCCCCACTCTCGGCTTCGCTCGAGCGGGGGGACCCCCATCGCCCACCCGTGCCGCCCCAGCGGCACGACTGCCCGCGGCTGCGGTCAGTACGGGTGCGGCTGTGGTGCGCTTGCCCGGGGCTGCGGCTGCCCGGGGCTGCGGTGGGGTGGCTGCGGCTGTGGCGGGTGGGTCTGCCCGCGGGTGCGGTGGCTGTGGCTGTGCCGTTCGCGGTGTCGGGCCTGACCACCGGCCCGCTGCCGCGTCATCCTCTCGCGTTAGATTGACTCCGTGCTCTCACGCCTCACGCGTCTCCAGGCCCTGGCCGTCTGTGCCCTGCCCCTCGTCGCCCTGCTCGCGACGGCGGGGCTGGCGCCGTTGCCGTTCTCGGTGGCGCAGCCGGGGATGACGGCGGATGTGCTGGGGGAGAACAAGGGCACCCCGGTCATCACGATCTCCGGCGCGACCACCCGGGAGACCCGGGGGCAGCTGCGGATGACGACCATCGAGGCGACCGGTCCGGACGCGCGGGTCTCGCTGGAGGACGTGGTCGACGGCTGGTTCCGCACCGACCAGGCGATCATGCCGCGGGACTCGGTGTACCCCAGCGGTGACAGCACCGAGGAGATCGAGCGGTACAACACCGAGCAGATGGAGGAGTCCCAGGACGCCGCGACCGAGGCGGCGCTGCGCTACCTCGGCCGCACCGACGACGGTGTCGAGGTCACGTTGAAGCTCGCCGACGTCGGAGGTCCCAGCGCCGGTCTGCTGTTCTCCCTGGGCATCGTCGACAAGCTGGACGGCGACGGCAGCGGCGGTGACCTCACGGGCGGCCGTACCGTCGCCGGGACGGGCACCATCGACGCCGACGGCACCGTCGGCGCGGTCGGCGGGGTCGCGCTGAAGACGCAGGCCGCCCGCCGGGACGGCGCCACCGTCTTCCTCGTACCGAAGGACGAGTGCGCGGACGCCCGGGCCGAGCTGCCCGCGGGGCTGCGGCTGATCCCGGTGACCACCCTGAAGGGGGCGGTGGAGTCCCTGACCGCCCTGGCGCAGGGCAAGGGCTCCGTACCGAGCTGCTGAGCCCCGGGCCGACAGGACCCGGGCCCTGGCGGCCTACTTCACGAACCCCTGCTCCTTCATCCAGTCCAGCGCCACCTGGTGCGGGTCCTCGCCGTCCACGTCCACCTTCGCGTTCAGGTCCTGGGCCACCGTGTTGTCCAGCTTCGCGGTGACCGGGTCGATGACGTCCGCGATCGCCGGCCACTTCTCGAAGGTCCTGGTGTTGATCACCGGGGCGGCGTTGTAGTTCGGGAAGAACTTCTTGTCGTCCTCCATCACCACCAGGTTCATGGACTTGATGCGCCCGTCGGTGGTGAACACCTCCCCGTACGTGCAGCTCCCGTTCGCCGTCTCGGTGTAGATGATCCCGGTGTCCATCTGGGTGATCCGCGACGCCGGCACGTCCATGCCGTACGCCTTCTGCATGCCCGGCAGCCCGTCCGCCCGGTTGGCGAACTCGCCCTCCACGCACAGGGTGACGGCGGCCGGGTCGGACTCGGAGAGCGCGGCCACCTCCGACAGCGTCCTGGTGCGGTACTTCTTGAAGTTGGCCTGGTTCATCGCCAGCGCGTAGGTGTTGTTCAGCCGGGACGGCGGCAGCCACGTCACCCCGTTGCGCACGTCCGCGTCGCGCACGGCCTGCCACTGCCTGCGCGGGTCGGTGATGGGCTCGCTGTTGCCCTGGTACGTGATCCAGGCGGTGCCCGTGTACTCGTACATGGCGTCGGCGTCCCCGTTGCGGATGGCCTCGCGGCCGCCGATGGAGCCCTGGATGCCGGTGCGGTCCAGGACGTCGGCGCCGGCCGCCTGGAAGGCGATGCCCATCATGGCGCCGAGGATGAGGTTCTCGGTGAACGACTTCGACGTCACGGTGAGACGGGCGCCCTTGAGCGGCTCGCCCTGCCCGATCGACCCGGGCGAGACGTCGTCGACCATGGGGGAGCCGCTGGTCAGCCCGCAGCCGGAGGCCAGCACCAGCGCCCCGGCCAGGCACCCGGCCGTGCACCGGACCCGCCTCACCGGTCGCGTCGGCCTCCGCTCACCCGTCCGCCTCGCTGGGCTCATCCGCCCACCTCCAGCCCCCGCGGCCGCAGCAGCACCTCGGCCAGCGAGGCCAGCCAGTCCACCAGCAGGGCCAGGGCGATGGTGAGGACGGAGCCGAGCACCAGCACCGGCATCCGCTGGTTGGTGATGCCGGCGGTGATCAGGACGCCGAGCCCGCCGCCCCCGCCGAAGGTCGCCAGGGTCGCGGTACCGACGTTCAGGACGAGGGCGGTGCGGACGCCGGCCAGGATCAGCGGGACCGCCAGCGGCAGCTCCACCTTGGCGAGCACGCCCACCGGTGACATGCCGATGCCGCGCGCCGCCTCCAGCAGCGTCGGGTCGTTCGCCTTCAGACCGGCGATGGTGTTGGAGAGCACCGGCAGGATGGCGTAGACGATGATGCCGATCAGGGCCGCCTTCTCGCCCGTGCCCAGCCAGATCACCAGCAGCGCGAGCAGACCGATCGCGGGGGTGGCCTGGCCCATGTTGGCCATGGCCATCGCGAAGGGGGTGGCCCTGCGCAGGGGCATGCGGGTGAGCAGGATGCCCAGCGGGATCGCGATGACCAGCACGAAGAAGGTGGAGATCACGGTCAGTTCGATGTGCTGCCACAGCGCCTTCGACACCTGTCCGCCGGACAGCGCGTTCTCGGAGATCGTGTCCAGGTCCGCCTGCTGGAACCACAACCAGGTGGCGAGCAGCAGGGCGACCAGGAAGGCCGGCAGGATCGTCAGCTGCTGCCAGGTGAAACGGCGCCGCGGGGGACCGGGTGCCGGCGGCGGGCCCCCGGCGCCGTCCCGGCCGGGTTCCTCCTCGTCCCCCATCACCTCCTCGACCGGCTCCGGGTTCCTCATGCCTTCACCTCCCCGCCGTGGCCCTCCTGCTCCGCGTGCGTCTGCGGGGCCCGCGCCTCCTCCAGCTCGTGCTGGGCCTCCAGCGCCTCCAGCCGGTCGGCCTCCAGCAGCTCGTGCACGGAGTTCAGCAGCGTCTCCATGTCGACGACACCGATGTACTCGCCGCGCCGCCCGGTGACCGCGACCCTGCCGGTGTTGTCCGTCAGCACCGCCTCCAGCGCGTCCCGCAGCGTCGCGTCCCTGGTCACGGTGTCGCTCACCAGCGTGCCCGCGCGGGCCAGCGAGCCCTTGGCGCGCATCAGGTCGCCGCGCCGCAGCCACTTGTAGGGGCGGTCCCGCCGGTCCAGCAGCAGGATCTCGTTCGTGCCGCTGGTGCGCAGCCGGTTGAAGACCGTCTGCAACGGGTCCTCCACGCTCACCGTCGGATAGCCGGTGACCTCGACGTCCCGTACCCGGGTGAGGTTCAGCCGCTTCAGGGCCGCCCCCGCGCCCACGAACCCGGACACGAAGTCGTCCGCCGGGTTGGTGAGGATGGCCTCCGGGGTGTCGAACTGCGCGATGTGCGAGCGCTCGCGCAGCACCGCGATCCGGTCGCCCAGCTTGATCGCCTCGTCGAAGTCGTGGGTGACGAACACGATCGTCTTGTGCAGCTCGTGCTGGAGCCGGATCAGCTCGTCCTGGAGGTGGTCGCGGGTGATCGGGTCCACGGCGCCGAACGGCTCGTCCATCAGCAGCACCGGCGGATCCGCCGCCAGCGCCCGCGCCACGCCCACGCGCTGCTGCTGTCCGCCGGAGAGCTGGCGCGGATAGCGGCCGCGGAACTCCCCGGGGTCGAGACCGACCAGGTCGAGCATCTCGTCCACCCGGTCCCTGGTCCGGCCCTTCGGCCAGCCCAGCATCCGCGGCACGACCGCGACGTTCTGCGCGACGGTCATGTGCGGGAAGAGGCCGGACGACTGGATGGCGTAGCCGACCTTGCGGCGCAGCCGCACCGGGTCGATGTCGGTGACGTCCTCGCCGTCGATGCGGATGCGGCCGCCGCTCGGCTCGATCAGCCGGTTGATCATCTTCAGGGTGGTGGACTTCCCGCAGCCCGACGGCCCGACGAAGATGACGGTCTCGCCCGCCTTGATCTCCATGTTCACGTTGTCCACGGCCGGCTGCGCACTGCCGGGGTAGTGCTTGGTGAGGTTCTCCAGCTCGATCGTCGCGCCGTGGGAGACGGACGGGTCCGGGGAACCGGGCCGGGCCTCAGGCACGGATCCCCCTCGGGATCGTCAGCCGTCCGATCAGGACGTAGGCGGCGTCGAACAGCAGGGCCAGGACGATGATCCCCAGCGTGCCCGAGAGGACCTGGTTGAGCGCGTTCTTGCTGCCCAGGGAGGCGATGCCGCGGAAGATCTCGTTGCCGAGTCCGGGCCCCGAGGCGTACGCGGCGATGGCGGCGATGCCCATCAGCATCTGCGTGGAGACCCGGATGCCGGTCAGGACCGGCGGCCAGGCCAGCGGCAGCTCCACCCGCGCCAGCCGCCTCAGCCGGGACATCCCGATGCCCGTCGCCGCCTCCACCAGGGACGGGTCGACGCCCCGCAGGCCCACGATCGCGTTCCGTACGACCGGCAGCAGCCCGTACAGGGTCAGCGCGATCACCGTCGGCGGCACCCCCAGGCCCACCAGCGGGATCAGCAGACCGATCATGGCGAGGGACGGCACGGTCAGGACGGTGGAGGTGGCGGTGGTGGCGAGGTTGCCGGCCCAGCCGCTGCGATAGGTGACGACCGCGATCAGCACACCGAGCACCGTCGCCACGACCATGCACTGGAAGACGACGCTGGCGTGTTGAAAGGCGTCGGTGAGCAACTGCTGGTGGCGGTTGCCCAGGTACTCCCAGAAGTTCACGCGCCTCACCCCGAGTCGGTCGGTTCCTCTCCCGGTCCCAGGGCCGCCTGCTCCACCAACGGGATGATCCGCAGCGGAACGGCGTTCTCCATCACGATCGCGGTGGAGGCCCGGACGATCCCATCAAAGCCGACAACCCGGTCGATCACCCGCTGGAGGTCCGCGTTGGAGCGGGCCACCAGCCGGCACAGCATGTCCCCGCTGCCGGTGGTGGTGTGCAGCTCCAGCACCTCCGCGACGCCCGCCAAGTGCGCCCGTACGTCGGCCCCTTGCCCCTGCCGGATCTCCAGCGTGGCGAACGCCGTGACCGGGTAGCCGAGAGCCGCCGGGTCCACCTCGGGACCGAATCCGCGGATGACTCCGTTCGACTGAAGCCGGTCGAGCCGGGCCTGCACGGTGCCCCGCGCCACCCCCAGCCGCCGGGACATCTCCAGCACGCCGATGCGCGGCTCCCGGGCCAGCAGCACGATGATCCGGCCGTCCAGACGATCGATCGCCATACCCTGCCTCCGAGATGGTCAGCCTGTACAGAAAGCCCGCCGGGGCCGCCGTGGCGCTGGGCAGACTGCCCAGCGGACGAGCGAAGTGTTGCGCACCTTGCCGGGCGGCGCGAGGCTTCGGCCATGACGCAGACCACACAGCACACTCCCGACACCGCCCGGCAGGCCGACCCCTTCCCGGTCAAGGGAATGGACGCGGTCGTCTTCGCCGTGGGCAACGCAAAACAAGCGGCGCACTACTACTCCACCGCCTTCGGCATGCGGCTGGTCGCGTACTCCGGACCGGAGAACGGAAGCCGCGAGACCGCCTCCTACGTCCTGGAGAACGGCTCCGCGCGTTTCGTCGTCACCTCGGTGATCAGGCCCGACAGCGCCTGGGGCCACTTCCTCGCCCGGCACGTGGCCGAGCACGGCGACGGGGTGGTCGACCTCGCCCTGGAGGTCCCGGACGCGCGCGCCGCGTACGCCTACGCCGTGGAGCACGGCGCCCGCCCGGTCGCCGAGCCGTACGAACTGAAGGACGAGCACGGCACCGTCGTGCTGGCCGCGATCGCCACCTACGGCGAGACCCGCCACACGCTCGTCGAACGCACCGGCTACGACGGCCCCTACCTGCCCGGCTTCGTCGCCGCGAACCCGATCGCCGAGCCGCCGGCCCACCGCACCTTCCAGGCGATCGACCACTGCGTCGGCAACGTGGAACTCGGCCGGATGGACGAATGGGTCGGCTTCTACCACCGGGTCATGGGCTTCACGAACATGAAGGAGTTCGTGGGCGACGACATCGCCACCGAGTACAGCGCGCTGATGTCGAAGGTCGTCGCCGACGGCACGCTCAAGGTCAAGTTCCCGATCAACGAGCCCGCCGTCGCCAAGAAGAAGTCGCAGATCGACGAGTACCTGGAGTTCTACGGCGGCGCCGGCGTCCAGCACATCGCGCTCAACACCCACGACATCGTCGCGACGGTCCGCACCCTGCGCGCCGCCGGGGTGCAGTTCCTCGACACCCCCGACTCGTACTACGACACCCTCGGCGAGTGGGTCGGCGACACCCGCGTCCCCGTGGAGACCCTGCGCGAACTGAGGATCCTCGCCGACCGCGACGAGGACGGCTACCTGCTCCAGATCTTCACCAAGCCGGTCCAGGACCGCCCGACCGTGTTCTTCGAACTCATCGAACGGCACGGCTCGATGGGCTTCGGCAAGGGCAACTTCAAGGCCCTGTTCGAGGCGATCGAGCGGGAGCAGGCCCGGCGCGGCAACCTCTAGCAGCCCTGCTGCCTCCAGCAGGCCCTACCGGGACCGGCCGCCCGGCGAGGACGGCTCGGCGGAGGTGCCCGAGCGGGAACCGTCCCGCCCGGACTGCCCGGTCCCCGGGCGGGAATCGTCCCGCTCGGACTGCCCGGTCCCCGGGCGCGAGCCGTCCCGCTCGGACGGTTCGGTCTCCGAGCGCGAGCCCTCCCGCCCGGACTGCCCGGTCCCCGAGCGCGAGCCCTCCCGCCCGGACGGTTCGGTCCCCGAGCGGGAACCGCCCCGCCCGGACGGCTCCGCGGAGGCCCCGCCGGCATCGTCGTCCTCCCGCGACGACCGCCCGGCGGAGGCCGCACCGGGGGCACCCTCCTGCGACGACCGCCTGGCGGAGGCCGCACCGGGGGCGCCGTCCCGCGACGACCGCCCGGCGGAGGCCTTACCGGGAGCGTCGTCCTGCGGAGCGGGCCAGGTGGCGGTCACCTCCGGGGGCGCCGCCGGCGACGGCTCGCCCAGCTCCGCCAGGGCCGTCCGGGCCGCGCGCACGCCCGACAGGGAGAAGTACGGGTTGATCCGCAGCGCCTCGGTGAGGTACCGCCGGGCCGGCCCCCGCTTCCTCAGCCCGAGCTCGATCATCCCCCGGTGGTAGGCGTACGGCGCGCTGCGCACCGTACCGCCGTGCGCCCGGTCGGTGGCGATCATGGCGTACCGCAGCGCCTCCGCGTCCCGGCCGGCCCGGTGCAGCGCCCACCCCAGCGCGTCCGCGACCTCGACGCCCGGCTGCCGCCGCCACTCGGCGCGCAGCCGCCGCACCGCCTCGGCCGGATCCCCGTGGTCGGCCTCCAGCCGGCCGAGGACCAGGTCCCCGTCGACCCCGCCGGCCGCCTCCTGGCGCACCCGCGTCCGCACCAGGTCGTACTGCACCCGGGCCGCCCGCACCATGCCCAGCGACTCGTACAGCTCGCCCAGCTCCAGCGCGTAACCCGGCAGCGGCTGCCGGGCGAGCGCCGACCGGTACGCGCCCACGGCCTCCGTCGTCCGCCCCAGGGCCGCCAGCACCCGTCCCTGCCCGGCCTGCGCGGCCCGCTGGTCGGCGTCGAGGCGCACCGCCTCCCGGAAGTACCGCAGGGCGGCCTCCGTATCGCCGCGCTCGAAGGCGAGCTGCCCGGCCCGCTCCCGCCACGCCGCCTCCTCGGCGGCCGTGGCCGCTCCCGCCGCCGCGTCGGACAGCGCGGCCGCCGCGTCCTCGCGCCAGCCCTGGTTCCGGTAGGCGGCCGCCGCCCGCCCCCGCACCGCCGTACCGGACCGCAGCGCCGTCATCCGGTCCAGCGCGGAACGGGCCTTCTTGTGGTCGCCGAGCCCGGTGTAGGCGTCGATGAGCTGCGCGTACGTCGTCCACTGCTTGGGCGCCAGCTTGCGCGCGGCCTCGCCCCACGCCCGGGCCGTCCGGAAGTCGCGGCGGGCGTTGGCGAGGGCGGCCAGGCCGGTGAGCGCCTCGGCGTTGCGGTGCGGGCGCACCTTCAGCGACGTGCGCAGCGCCCGCTCGGCCTTCGGGTAGAAGACGGCGGCGTCGGCGGTGCGCCGGCCCCGTTCGAGGTAGGCCGCGCCGAGGACCGCCCAGGCCCCGCCGTCCCCGGGACGGTCGCGCACCCGCTCCTCGCGCTCGTCGATCAGCGCGGCCAGGTCGGGCAGCGCGGCCGCGACCCCGGCGCGCACCGCCGTGTCGGCCTGCGCCCCCGGCAGCGGTCCCGGCGGCCGCCCCCGCTCGCCGAGCACCGGCACGAGCACCCCGCCCAGCGCCAGGCACCCGGCCAGTGCGCCCAGGACCAGCCGGCGCCGCCGCCGGGAGCGGGCCGGCCGGGCCCCTCCACGGGGAGCGGGGGTCCGCGGCTGCCGGTCCGCGGCTTCGGTCTGCACGGCGCTGTCCATGGCGCTCACTGTGCGTCAGTACGACGACCGGATTACAGCTTCCGCCGGGTGCCGCGGACGGGGTTCACACCGATGGCCCCGGGTGCGACGCTGTGATCATGAGCCGTATCGAAGCTCCTCGCGACGAAGCGACCGGCGGCCTCCCGGAGCGTCTGCCGGCCCGTCTGCTGGACGGCCTGCCCCCCGAGGCCGTCCTCACCGACCCCGACGTCACCGCCTCGTACGCCCACGACATGGCGAGCTTCTGTCCGGCCGGCAGCCCGGCCGCGGTGGTGCTGCCGCGCACGGTCGAACAGGTCCAGCACGTCCTGCGCACCGCCACCGAGCTGCGCGTCCCGGTCGTCCCGCAGGGCGCCCGCACCGGACTGTCGGGCGCCGCCAACGCCACCGACGGCTGCGTCGTGCTCTCCCTGACGAAGATGGACCGGATCCTGGAGATCGACCCGGTCGACCGCATCGCCGTCGTCGAGCCGGGCGTCGTCAACGCGGCGCTCTCCCGGGCGGTGGGCGAGTACGGCCTGTCCTACCCGCCGGACCCCTCCAGCTGGGAGACGTGCACGATCGGCGGCAACATCGGCACCGCCTCCGGCGGCCTGTGCTGCGTGAAGTACGGGGTGACCGCCGAGTACGTCCTCGGCCTCGACGTCGTCCTCGCCGACGGCCGCCTGATGTCCACCGGCCGCCGCACCGCCAAGGGCGTCGCCGGGTACGACCTGACCCGCCTCTTCGTCGGCTCCGAGGGCTCGCTCGGCGTCGTCGTGCGCGCCGTCCTCGCGCTGAAGCCGAAGCCGCCCGCGCAGCTCGTGCTGGCCGCCGAGTTCGCGTCGGGCGCCGCCGCCTGCGACGCCGTGTGCCGGATCATGGAGGCGGGGCACGTGCCGTCCCTCCTCGAACTCATGGACCGGACGACGGTCCGGGCCGTCAACGAGCTCACGCGCATGGGCCTGCCCGAGGCCACCGAGGCCCTGCTGCTCGCCGCCTTCGACACCACCGACCCGGCGGCCGACCTCGCCGCCGTCGGCGCGCTGTGCGAGGCCGCCGGCGCCACCCGGGTCGTCCCCGCCGAGGACGCGGCCGAGTCCGAACTGCTGTTGCAGGCCCGGCGGTCCACGCTCGTCGCCCTGGAGGCCGTCAAGGGCACCACCATGGTCGACGACGTGTGCGTGCCCCGGTCGCGGCTCGGCGACATGATCGACGGCGTCGAGCGGATCGCCGAGAAGTACCGGCTGACCATCGGCGTCGTCGCCCACGCGGGCGACGGCAACACCCACCCGACGGTCTGCTTCGACGCCCGGGACCCCGACGAGGTGCGGCGCGCCCGCGAGTCCTTCGACGCGATCATGGCCCTCGGTCTGGAGCTCGGCGGCACGATCACCGGCGAGCACGGGGTGGGCGTGCTGAAGAAGGAGTGGCTGGCGCGCGAGATCGGCCCGGTGGGCCTGGAGATGCAGCGGGCCGTCAAGGACGTCTTCGACCCGCTCGGCATCCTCAACCCGGGCAAAGTGTTCTGAATCCGGTGCGAGCTGTTCCGGCCTCCCGCGACGGCTCACTCCGCGTCCGCGGACCCGTCCGACGGCCACGCGCACCGGGGGTCGCGGCGGCCGAGGCGGTCGCGGGCGTCTAGGCGGTCGCGGGGGGCACGGGGGTCGAGGCGGTCGCGGGGGTCGCGGGGATCGCGGGGGGCTCGGGGGTCGCGCCCCCACGGCTCGTCCGCGGGCGCGGGGGCCAGCAGGTCGGCCAGGGCGTCGTCGATCCCCAGCTGCCCGCCCTCGGTGCCGGGCGGCACCAGCCGCAGCGTCCGCTCCAGCCAGGACGCGACCTGGGCCGCCGGCGCCTCCAGCAGCGCGTCACCGTCGGGCGAGCACAGCGCCAGCAGCACGACACCGCGCCCGTCCGCCTTCGCCGGCCACACCCGTACGTCCCCGTGCCCGCACGGCCGGAACACGCCCTCCACCAGCAGTTCGCGGGCGAACGTCCACGCGACGGGCCGTTCGGAGTCGATGTGGAAGGTGACGTGCACGGCGAAGGGGTCGTCGCTGCGGTAGCCGAGCCGGGCCGGGACCGGGACGCTCCGCTCCGGTGACAGGACGAGCCTGACCTCCAGTTCGCGCTCCACCACGGTGGGATGCATGTCCGTTCTCCTCTCGGTGCCGTTCCGTACGGCGTCCACGTGACCCGTACGGGAGGGAGAGCGGGTCCGGGCCGCAGCATTACGCGGGTTCCGGGAAGTTCTTTCGCCGGCGGTCCGAACGTGTGAAGGGTGTGTACGCGGTTGCCCGGAACGGGGCGGGTACGGCGGGACTGGCGGTGGGGGTTGCGCTCGTCTGATAGATGTGGATCCCCCCATCCCACCCCCGAGCAGATACGGGACGACGGACATGAGCGCCCCAACCCCGGCCCCCGGCGACGACAGGCCCCGCGAAGGGTATTACCCGGACCCGTCCATCCCTGGATACGTCCGGTACTGGAACGGTGCCTCCTGGGTGCCCGGCACCAGCCGCCCGGCCCCGTCCGACGGCGAACCGCTCACGCCTCCGTCCGGCGCGCGGCCGGCGGCTCCCCCGGCGTCCGTGGAGGAGACCGGCCCGCACTTCTTCGACGAGGACCCGGCACCGGCCGGGCCGCACGGCGCTCCTGACGCACCGTCGTCCGCGTGGGGCGGCGACGGCTCCCACCGCTCCGGCTTCGGCGGGGACCAGGACCGCCAGGCGTCCTGGGGGAGTCCGCAGGGCCCGGACCCGCGGGTGGGCGCGGCCCCGCCGGACGGGCGGCCGGCCGGCGGCGAGGGCACGGCGACGGCCCCTCCGGCGCAGCCGGACGCGGGCGCGGACCGGGCCGGTTCCGGCAGTACGTTCGTCTTCCGCCGTCCGACGGCCGGATCCGCCCCCGCGGCCGCCCCGCCCGCCGCCTCCCACCCCGGTGGCCCCGGCTCCGACGACGGCACCATGACCTTCCGCGCGCCCGTCCCGCGCACGCCCCGCCCTGACGGGGCGCCCGGGGCGCAGCCCGGAAGCACGGGCGCACCGGCCGGACCGGCCCGGCCGGCTCAGGGGAACCCCGGGGCTCCGGGTGTTCCGGGGACTCCGGGAGCTCCAGGGACGGCCGGAACCCCGGGCTCCCCGGCGGCGGCGGGCTTCGGCCCGCCGGGCTCCGCGGGCGCGGGTGCGGTCTCCGGCGCGCCCGGCGTGCCCGGGACCGGCTCCGGCGCGCCCGGCTACGGCGGGCCGGGCGCGGTCGCACCGGGTGGCGGCTTCGGGGCCCAGGGGCCCGTGGGCGCGCCCGGCTCCGGTGAGGCCGCCGCGGGTCTCGGCGCCGCCCAGGGGCCGGTCGGCGTGCCCGGTGCCGGTTTCGGCCCCCCGGCCGCCGCCGCTGCCCCGGCCGCCCCTTCCGCTCCGGCCGGCCCGTCCGCCGCCCCCGCTCCGGGCGGCTCCGCGCCCGCCGCCAAACCCGGCTTCGCCGCGGGCAAGGCCGCCGCCGAACGCGCCGCGGCCGCGCAGGCCCAGGCCGCACAGGCCCAGGTCCCCGCACCGGCGGCACCGGCGGCACCGGCCGCGCAGGGCCCCACGGGCCTGCCGCCCGCCCGGACCGCGGCCCCGTCCGCCGCTCAGGGCTCCGGCCCCGCCTTCGCCGGTCCCGGACAGGCCACCCCGAGCATCCCCCCGCAGTCCAGCGGCCCGCAGGCGACCGGCCCACAGTCCGTCGGCCGGCAGTCGACCGGCCCGCAGTCCGCCGGCCCCCAGCCCTCCCCGGCCGCCCCCGCCGGCCCCCAGCCCTCCCCGGCCGCCCCAGCCGGCCCTCAGCCCGCGCCGATGAGCGCGGGTCCCGGCGGTGGGCAGCCCTCCTGGCAGCAGCAGGTGCACCGGCTGGCGGGGGCCGGTGACGACCAGCCGGTCGTGCCGTGGAAGCCGCCGGTGGAGGACCTCTTCCAGGCGGCCGCCCGGCGGCAGGCGGCGGCCCGTCCGGCGGGGCTCGGCAAGCGGCTGGCCGCCCGCCTCGTCGACTCGCTCGTCCTCGGCGCCGTCACCTCCGCGGCCGCCGTCCCGCTCGGCGCCCGGGCCGTCGACCACGTCAACGACAAGATCGAGGCGGCCGAGCTGACCGGGGAGACCGTCACCGTCTGGCTGCTGGACGGCACGACGTCGGTATACCTCGGCATCGTCCTCGCGGTGCTGCTGGTGGCCGGGATCCTGTACGAGGCGCTGCCGACCGCCAAGTGGGGGCGCACGCTGGGCAAGAGGCTGTTCGGGCTGGAGGTGCGGGACATCGAGGGCCACGAGCCGCCGTCCTTCGGCGCGGCCCTGCGCCGCTGGCTCGTCTACAGCGTGTCCGGCCTGCTCGCCGTCGGTGTCGTGGGTGTCCTGTGGTGCCTGTTCGACCGGCCGTGGCGCCAGTGCTGGCACGACAAGGCGGCGCACACGTTCGTGGCGGACTGACCGGCCACCGCCCGTACGGCGGGCGGCGCAGGGAAATTCGTACTCCGGACGGCCGCTCGCCGGATGCGCGGCCGTGGGGTTCGCGGTCGACTCGGGCCATGACGACCGAACCGCCCCCCGGTTCCGGCGGCGAGCCGCCGGAGGACGATCCGTTCAGGAAGCAGCCCCCGCAGCAGCCCCCGTACGGTCAGGGGCAGGGCCCGCAAGGGTCGCCGTACGACAGCCCGCACGGCGGTGCGGGCGGGGGCGGGCAGCCGCCGCCCCCCGGCGGGCAGCCCCCGCCCTACGGCGGCGGCCCCTACGGCGGTGGTCCGCACGGTGGCGGCGGCGGCCCCTACGGCGGCGACCCGTACGGGGGTTATCCGGCCGACCCGCTGGCCGGCATGCCCCCGCTGGCCGACAGCGGCAAGCGGACGCTGGCCAGGATCATCGACATGATCCTGGTGGCGATCGTCGTCTGGCTGCTGACGTGGGGGTTCGGGGTCAACGAGTACGACATGGAAGGCGACCGCGTCGAGGTCGGCAAGTCCCTAGCCCAGTCCCTGATCGCCGCCGTGCTCTACGTCGCCTACGACACCGTCCTGATCGCCCGGACGGGGCGGACGCTGGGCAAGAAGTGGCTCGGCATGCGCGTGGCCAACCTGGACGACGGCTCGACGCCCTCCGTGCAGACCTCGCTGATCCGGGCCCTGGTGCTGTGGGTGCCGTTCGCGTTCTGCTGCGCGTGCCTGTGGACGGTGATCTGCGGCGGCTGGAGCTTCTTCGACAAGCCCTACAAGCAGGGCCTGCACGACAAGGCCGCCAAGACGGTGGTGGTGGCCGTCGTCTGACGCGGCGACAGCACGGCGGCGGGCGCCCGCCCGGCATGACGGCGGGCCCCCGCCGTGCCGGGCGGGGGCCCGCCGTCATGGAGGTCAGGACGCCGACGGTTCCCGGACGGGCTCGGGTACCGAGGCCGCTGGGACGACCGAGCCGGCCGGGACGGCCGAGGCGGGTGCGGGCTCGTCCACGGTGGAGCGTGCCACGACGACGGGGCCCCGCCGGGGGGCCGGGACCGTCATGGCGACGAGTACGCCGAGGGCGACCGCGGTGATGGAGATGACCGCGATGAGGGAGCCCGAACTCGTCTGGGACAGCGCCAGCATGGCGAGTGCCGAGAAGATCACGGTGCAGGAACCGTACGTGAGCTGTGCGACAGTCGGACGAGGCATGGCAATCGTGTCCTCGGAAGCGGGGGCGGTCTCGACTCTATTCGCCTGCATGCCCGAGTGGAACGAGCAGTAAGCGTGACCTAACCCACGGTGCCGGTGCACAGGGGGCGCACGGAGTCATGCGGTGCGGTACCCGGACGGCCGTGCGCGCCCGTCACGTTACGGTCATGTGTCCGCAATACGAACGTCGGCTCCCAATAATGCACTTGATCTGTCCAAGTCAAGGTCTGTCTTTTCCGCTGAACCAGTAGTCAAATGACGGCACTTGACTACACGCGTATAACCGCGCGCGGACATCCCTTGACATGGATCTCCCATCCGTGCGGCAGGGATGCGTTAGGGGAGGCATCAAGTGACGAGTAGATCCTGGACGTTCAGGACGGCCGCCACGGTCGTCGCCCTCGCGGCGGCCTCGGCGACGTTCTCGACGTTCGCCGTGGCGCAGGCGGCCGACAGCGTGCCGGCGAAGGCCCCGGCGGCCGACCGGCAGGACCCGCAGCCGGCCGAGGCCCGCGAGCACGACTTCGACGGGCCGCTCAGCAAGACGCAGGAGGCCCAGCGCGAGGAGGCCCTCAAGCAGGTCATATCCGGCGAGGCCACGGTCAAGGAGCGCGACGGCTCCAAGGTCGTGCAGCTCCAGGGCGGGAAGGGCGGCAGCAAGTACGTCGAGCTCGGCCGCGAGCAGACCGACAAGATCTTCACGATCCTGGTCGAGTTCGGCGACCAGATCGACAGCCGCTACGGCGGCACCACCGGCCCGCTGCACAACGAGATAGCCGAGCCGGACCGCACCCAGGACAACAGCACGGCCTGGCAGGCGGATTACAACCAGGAGCACTTCCAGGACCTCTACTTCGGCACCGGCGCGGGCACCGAGTCGCTGAAGAAGTACTACGAGAAGCAGTCCTCGGGCCGCTACTCGGTCGAGGGCGAGGTGACCGACTGGGTCAAGGTCCCCTACAACGAGGCCCGTTACGGCTCCAACGACGCCCCCACCGGCGCCTGGTACGCCGTGCAGGACGGCGTCAACGCCTGGGTGGCCGAGCGCGAGGCCGCCGGTGACACCGCCGCCGAGATCAAGGCGGAGCTCGCCGAGTTCGACCAGTGGGACCGCTACGACTACGACGGCGACGGCGACTTCAACGAGCCCGACGGCTACATCGACCACTTCCAGATCGTGCACGCCGGCGAGGACGAGTCCGCGGGCGGCGGCGCCCAGGGCGAGGACGCCATCTGGGCGCACCGCTGGTACGCCTTCGCCACCGACGCCGGCTCCACCGGCCCGGACACCAACAAGCTCGGCGGCACCCAGATCGGCGACACCGGCATCTGGGTCGGCGACTACACCATCCAGCCGGAGAACGGCGGACTCGGCGTCTTCGCCCACGAGTACGGCCACGACCTCGGTCTGCCCGACGAGTACGACACCTCCGGCGGCGGCGAGAACTCCACCGGCTTCTGGACGCTGATGTCCTCCGGTTCCTGGCTCGGCACCGGCAAGGAGAGCATCGGCGACCTGCCCGGCGACATGAACGCCTGGGACAAGCTCCAGCTCGGCTGGCTCGACTACGACGTCGCCGAGGCGGGCGTGAAGTCCACCCACAAGCTGGGCGTGGCGGAGTACAACACCAAGGACCCGCAGGCCCTCGTCGTCGTCCTGCCGGAGAAGACGGTCACCACCGACGTCGTCACCCCGGCGCAGGGCGCCACCCAGTGGTGGAGCGGCAGCGGCGACGACCTGCGCAACACCCTGACCCGCTCGGTCGACCTGACCGGGAAGTCGTCCGCCTCCCTGTCCCTCGACGGCTGGTGGGACATCGAGACCGACTACGACTACCTCTACACCGAGGTGTCCACCGACGGCGCCAACTGGACGCCGATCGACGGCACGCTGGCCGACGGCTCCGCCATCCCGCGCGACGGCAGCGGCAAGCCCGCCCTCACCGGCACGGTCGACGCGTACCAGAAGCTGACGTTCCCGCTGGACGCCTACGCCGGCCAGAACATCGGCCTGCGCTTCCGCTACGCCACCGACGGCGGTGTGGCCCAGCTGGGCTTCGCGGCCGACGAGATCACCGTGACCGCAGACGGCGCGACCCTGTTCTCCGACGACGCGGAGACGGCGGACGCCGCCTGGACGGCCGACGGCTTCACCCGCGTCGGTGCGTCCATCACGGACGACTACGCCCAGTACTACATCGCCGAGAACCGCCAGTACGTGTCGTACGACAAGACCCTCCAGGTCGGCCCGTACAACTTCGGCTTCTCGACGACCCGTCCGGACTGGGTGGAGCACTACCCGTACCAGAACGGCCTGTTGATCTGGAAGTGGGACACCTCGCAGGCGGACGACAACACCAGCGCGCACCCGGGCGAGGGTCTGATCCTGCCGGTCGACGCCCACCCGACGGCGCTGAAGTGGTCCGACGGCACGCTGATGCGCAACCGCATCCAGTCCTTCGACTCGACCTTCAGCCAGTACCCGACCGACGCGATCACGCTGCACAAGGCCGACGCCGCCACGAAGATCAAGGCGCGTCCCGGCGTCCCGGTCTTCGACGACGGCGCGTCGAGCTACTACGACGCGTCGAACCCGCTGGCCGGCGTCAAGGTCACTGACACCGACACCTCGATCAAGATCGTCAGCGAGCCCCTGAGCGGCTCGACGATCACGGTCAAGGTCGGACCGTCGGCGAAGTAGTCGACGTCTTCGCAGGTCACAAGCGCTTCGGCGGCGACCCCCTGGCGGGTCGCCGCCGATCGTGTTTAGGTGCCTCCTGTGAATTCGTTATTGACACGCGCATCGGCACCGACACGCACGGGGGTGTGACCGCATGGCCGCAGGAGGCTTCTGCAAGCTGCCCGACGGCTCCGTGGTGGTGGCACTGAACCTGCCCAGCCCCACCGCCGACGGCACCACCGCGCACACCGGCTCCGACCGGGGCGTCGTGCGCGTCCTCGTCCTCGCCCGCAACCGCGCCCGGGCCCTGACCCGGCTCCGCAACCTGGGCCTGCGCGCCGTCTACCTGCGCGGCAACGCGGCGCCGCCGACGCCGGACGAGATCACGGCGGTCCTGCACCACCCCGACGGCCTGATATGGCGGACCGCCCCCGACGGCGCCGGCGCCACGGCCCCCGAGCCGTGGCGCCCGATCCGGTCCCTGCTGAGGAGCCCGGCACCCCAGCCGTGACCCCCGGCTCCGGCTCCGGTCCGGCCCCGGGCGGTGTCCGGGGCCCGCCTCCGCCGGCCGGGCGCCGACCGCACCACCTGCCGGGCGCCGACCGCACCACCTGCCGCGCGGCCTACTGCACCACCGGCTTCCCGGACAGCTCCACGCCCGCCTCCCGCAGCTCCTCCAGCGCCCGCTCGGTGGTCTGCGGGGCCACCCCGGCGGTCAGGTCGAGCAGGACGTGCGTACGGAAGCCCTCCCGGGCCGCGTCCAGCGCGGTCGCCCGCACGCAGTGGTCGGTGGCGATGCCGACGACGTCCACCTCGTCGATCTCCCGCGCCCGCAGCCAGTCGCCCAGCTTGACGCCGTTCTCGTCGGCGCCCTCGAATCCGCTGTACGCGGCCGCGTAGGCGCCCTTGTCGAAGACGGCGTCGACGGCGCCCGATGCGACCGCCGGGGCGAAGTTCGGGTGGAAGCCCACGCCCTCGGTGCCCGCGACGCAGTGCGCGGGCCAGGAGCGGACGTAGTCGGGGTTGTCGGCGAAGTGGCCGCCGGGCGCGATGTGGTGGTCGCGCGTGGCCACGACGTGCCGGTAACCGGCGGGGGCCTGCCCGATCAGCTCGGTGATCGCGGCGGCCACGTCGGCACCCCCGGACACCGCGAGGCTGCCTCCCTCGCAGAAATCGTTCTGCACGTCTACGACGATCAAGGCGCGGCGCATGGTGGGTGTCCTTCGACTATGGGTGACGGTACGAGCCTAGAGACTGCGGCGGCGGAGGGGGAGGGGCGCGACCCGAGCGCGTGGCGGCACAGCTTCACGTACCCGAGCGCGCCTGGACGTACTCCGTCGGCAGGACGGGTTCCCCGCGCGAGAGCTGGGTCGCGGACAGCGGCAGGCCGGCCTTGGCGGCGACGTGCCGGTCGCGGGCGACGTCCAGGGACTCCCGGGCGACGACCTCGCCGCCCCGGACCAGCTCGACCAGGAGCTGCCGGCCGGCCAGCCCGTCGGGGACCGGGCCCGTGCCGATGACCTCGGCCTCCGCCACCCCGTAGGCGTCCAGCCGCCGGGCGGCCCACTTGCGCCCGCCGACGGAGGTCTTGCCGCCGGTCGACCTCTTCGCCACCGCCACCAGCGGCGCCTTCGGGTCGGCCGACTCGGCGCGGGCGACCAGCTTGTAGACCATCGAGCTGGTCGGGTGCCCGGAGCCGGTCACCAGCTGGGTGCCGACGCCGTACGCGTCCACCGGGGCCGCCGCCAGCGAGGCGATGGCGTACTCGTCGAGGTCCGAGGTCACGACGATCCTGGTGCCGGTCGCGCCCAGCTCGTCGAGCTGCTGGCGCACCCGGTGGGCGACGAGCAGCAGGTCGCCGGAGTCGATGCGCACCGCGCCGAGCCCGGGGCCGGCGACCTCCACCGCCGTCCGGACGGCCTCGGCGACGTCGTACGTGTCGACGAGCAGGGTCGTGCCCGCGCCCAGCGAGTCCACCTGGGCCCGGAAGGCGTCGCGTTCGGCGTCGTGCAGGAGCGTGAAGGCGTGGGCGCTCGTGCCCACGGTGGGGATGCCGTAGCGGAAGCCGGCCGCGAGGTCGGAGGTGGTGGCGAAGCCGCCGACGTACGCGGCGCGCGAGGCGGCGACGGCGGCCAGCTCGTGGGTGCGGCGGGCACCCATCTCGATCAGCGGGCGCCCGCCGGCCGCCGAGGCCATGCGGGAGGCGGCCGCGGCGATCGCGGAGTCGTGGTTGAGGATGGACAGGATCACGGTCTCCAGCAGCACGCACTCGGCGAAGGAGCCCTCCACCCGCATGATCGGCGAGCCCGGGAAGTACACCTCGCCCTCCGGGTAGCCCCAGATGTCACCCGAGAAGCGGTACGAGGCCAGCCAGTCCAGCGTCTCGTCGTCGACGATCGCCCGCTCGCGCAGGAAGCCCAGCACCCCCGGGTCGAAACGGAAGTTCTCGACGGCGTCCAGCACGCGTCCGGTGCCCGCCACCACGCCGTAGCGCCGCCCGTCCGGCAGCCGGCGGGTGAAGACCTCGAACACGCTGCGCCGCCCGGCCGTCCCCGCTTTCAGGGCGGCCTGCAGCATCGTCAACTCGTACTGGTCCGTGAAGAGCGCCGTCGAGGGGACGTCCACCGGCAGCCCAAGGTCCGCTGTGTTCATGGCAAAGATGGTACTCCCTTTTCGTCGGTGTGACGATTTCCGGGGCGCGTGGCAGCATGGTTCGTGTGACGTCACCCGCTCCCCTTGAGATCGAACGCACCGAGTCGGCGGAGGAGGTGTTCGCCGTACCCGAGCCGGACGTCCCCTGGGTCACGATCGTCCACAACGACCCGGTCAACCTCATGAGCTACGTGACGTACGTCTTCCAGACGTACTTCGGCTACCCGAAGGACAAGGCCACCAAGCTCATGCTCGACGTCCACCACAAGGGCCGGGCGGTCGTCTCCAGCGGAACCCGCGAGGAGATGGAACGCGACGTGCAGGCGATGCACGGCTACGGTCTGTGGGCCACCCTCCAGCAGGACCGGAAGTAGTCACCCCACTGATGCCAGGACACTTCGAACCGCTCTCCGGCGGCGGCGCGGCCGTCGCGCTCGACGACGTCGAGATCTCCATCATCCGGTCGCTGGCCGTGCAGCTCCTGGAGCTGATCGGCCCCGGCCCCGCCGAGGACGCGTCCGGCGACCCGCTCGCCGAACTCTTCGCCGAGGGCCCGAGCGAACCGCCCGCCGACCCGGTCCTCCGGCGGCTCTTCCCCGACGCCTACACCGGCCCCGAGGCGGCCCCCGGGCCCCGGGAGGCGGAGGAACGGCGGTCGCGCTCCGCCGAGTTCCGCCGGTACACCGAGAACGACCTGCGGGCCGGCAAGCGCGAGAACGCCCTGGCCGTGGTGCGCTCCCTGGACGCGCTGTCGGTGGAGGCGGAGGGCGCGGCGGTGCTGAAGCTGTCGCCCGGCGAGTCCCGGCAGTGGCTCGGCGCCCTCAACGACCTGCGCCTGGCGATCGGGTCCCGGCTGGAGATCACCGACGACGAGGACACCGACCTCCTCTACCGGCTGCCGGACGACGACGCGCGCAAGCCGATGGTGATGGCGTACCTGTGGCTGGGCGGGCTCCAGGAGACGCTCGTGGCCACGCTGATGCCGTGATCGTGAGGGTTTCGTCCTGACGTGTGACGATTTCGTGTTCGCTCAGCGGACGCTCAAATCCGGATAACGATCGCGTCACTGCGGTGATGTGCTTTGCCCCTTTCGAGTGCCATTTGTCCGCTTCTTCCTGTGTTGTGCGCCATATTTCGTACGGGTGATCACTGTTGCGGTCGTGATAAATCTTCACGACCGCCCGGCGAACACCACCCGAATGTTCGGCCGGGTGCGCCACCGAGCCGGCGGATCGCCGGCCAGGCACGAGCGGGCCCGCGAGGCCCGCTCAACTCCATCAATCCGGGGGGATCGAGACCCGATCCGAGGCCGACGCAGGCCCGGTTCGGCATGGAGAAAGGCGCACCACCACATGACCTCCGCTCAGGTCGACACGGAGAAGATCTCCGAAGAGGGGTACGAGCGTGGCCTCGGCAGTCGCCAGGTCCAGATGATCGCCATCGGCGGCGCCATCGGCGTCGGCCTCTTCCTGGGGGCCGGGGCGAACATCGCCAAGGCGGGCCCCAGTCTGATCGTCATGTACGCCCTCGCCGGTGTGATCATCTTCTTCATCATGCGGGCGCTCGGCGAGCTCCTGCTCTACCGCCCGGTCTCGGGTTCGTTCGCGGAGTACTCCCGCGAGTTCCTCGGCCCGTTCTTCGGCTACTTCACCGGCTGGACGTACTGGCTGATGTGGGTCGTCACCGGCATGGCCGAGCTGACGGCCGCCGCGATCTACGTCAACTACTGGTTCCCGGCCATCCCCCAGTGGGTGACGGCCCTGGTCTTCCTGGTGATCCTCTTCGGGGTCAACCTGATCTCCGTGAAGCTCTTCGGCGAGCTGGAGTTCTGGTTCTCGATGGTCAAGGTCACCGCCCTCATCGGCATGATCGTCATCGGCCTCGGTGTCCTCACCTTCGGCTTCAGCTCCGCCGGTGACACCGCCGCCGTCTCCAACCTGTGGGCCTTCGACGGCTTCTTCCCCAAGGGCATCGGCTCGTCCCTGATGACCCTCCAGGGCGTCATGTTCGCCTACCTCGCCGTCGAGCTGGTCGGTGTCACGGCCGGCGAGTCCGAGAACCCGGAGAAGACCCTCCCCAAGGCGATCAACACGCTCCCGTGGCGCATCGCCCTCTTCTACGTCGGCGCCCTCACCGTCATCCTGTGCGTGGTCAAGTGGACCGAGTTCGCGCCGGGCGTCAGCCCCTTCGTCGCCGCCTTCGCCAAGATCGGCATCCCGGCCGGCGCCGGCATCGTCAACTTCGTCGTGCTGACCGCCGCCCTCTCCTCCTGCAACTCCGGCATGTACTCCACCGGCCGCATGCTGCGGAACCTGGCCGACAGCGGCGAGGCCCCGGCGGCGTTCCAGCGGCTGTCCGCCTCCAAGACCCCGGCCTTCGGCATCACGGTCTCGGTCCTCTTCATGGGCATCGGCGTCGTCCTCAACTACGTCGTCCCGGAGAAGGCGTTCGGCTACGTCACCTCCGTCGCCACCGCCGCCGGCATCTGGACCTGGCTGATGATCCTGGTCAGCCACGTCCTCTACCGCCGCGCGGTCGACGCGGGCCGGCTGCCCGCCTCCTCCTTCCCGGCGCCGGGCGGCGCGGTGTGCTCCTACGTCGCCATCGCGTTCCTGCTCTTCGTCACCGGCCTGATCGCCTACGACGCCGACTCCCGCGTCTGCCTCTACGTGATGGCCGGCTGGGCCGCCGCCCTCGCGGCCGGCTGGGCCGTGCTGAAGTCCCGCAGCCCCGAGGTCACCGGACGCCGCGAGGCGGCCCCGGAGAAGGTGGGCTGACCGCCACCACGGGACGTCCGGCCGGAGGGGACACACGCCGACCCGTGCGGTGCCCCCTCCGCCCGCCGCCCAGGACGTCCGCCATGTGGGCCGCCCCGTACCGCCCCTCGGTACGGGCCGGCCCCTCTGCTTATCCTGGCGACCATGCTGACCATCACCCAGGACCTCGTCGACCGGATCGTCGCGCACGCGCGCAAGGACCACCCCGACGAGGCGTGCGGCGTCGTCGCCGGCCCGGCGGGCTCGGACCGCCCCGAGCGCTTCATCCCGATGCTCAACGCGGCCATGTCGCCCACGTTCTACGAGTTCGACTCCGGTGACCTGCTGAAGCTCTACCGCGAGATGGACGACCGCGACGAGGAACCGGTGGTCGTCTACCACTCCCACACCGCGACCGAGGCCTACCCCTCCCGCACCGACATCTCCTACGCCAACGAGCCCGGCGCCCACTACGTCCTCGTCTCCACCGCCGACACCGACGGCGCCGGCGAGTTCCAGTTCCGCTCCTTCCGCATCGTCGAGGGCGAGGTCACCGAGGAGGAGATCCGCGTCGTCGAGGCCTACTGACGCCCGTCGCGCGGACGCCACGCGTACGCGGGGGCGCGTGCCGGCAGCGGGTGCGCGCGGTGCGCGCCGGACCCGCTCCCACAGGGCGGTCTCATTTTTCGGCCGGATTCCGTCCACCATGTGGAACTACCCTCGGGAAGCCCGAGGGGGAATCGATACGATGAGCCCATGGTTTCCCACGACGTGAGCAACAGGACGCCGGGCACGCTGCTCGTGGCGCGGCTGCACGTCGACCTGTGCAGGCTCGCCAGCGCCATCTGTTGACGCTTCGCCCTGCCGCCGCACGGCTCGTGAGCCGCGGCGCGACGCACGACCACTCCGTACTGCGCAGCCGCGCGCTTACCGACCTGACCACTCCCGACAGGAGCCCTGAGCCATGGCCATCGAGGTCCGCATCCCGACCATCCTCCGCCAGTACACCGACGGTCAGAAGGCGGTGGAGGGCAGCGGTGACACCCTCGCCGACCTGTTCACCGACCTCGAGACCCGGCACGCGGGCATCCAGGCCCGCATCGTGGACGACGGCCAGCTGCGCCGCTTCGTCAACGTCTACCTGAACGACGAGGACGTCCGTTTCGTCGACGGCATCAACACCAAGCTCACCGACGGCGACACCGTGACCATCCTGCCGGCCGTGGCCGGCGGCATGGCCTGACGGGCCGCTGACCACTCATGCGTTACGACTCCCCGTTGGCCGCGGTGGGCAACACCCCCCTGGTGCGCCTGCCGCGGCTGTCGCCGTCCGCCGACGTCAGCATCTGGGCCAAGCTGGAGGACCGCAATCCCACCGGCTCGGTCAAGGACCGTCCCGCCCTGCACATGATCGAGCAGGCGGAGAAGGACGGCCGGCTGACACCCGGCTGCACCATCCTCGAACCGACCAGCGGCAACACCGGCATCTCCCTCGCCATGGCGGCCAAGCTCAAGGGCTACCGCATGGTCTGCGTGATGCCCGAGAACACCTCGCAGGAGCGCCGCGACCTGCTCGGCATGTGGGGCGCGGAGATCATCTCCTCCCCGGCCGCCGGCGGCTCCAACACCGCCGTGCGGGTCGCCAAGGAGCTGTCCGCCGAGCACCCCGACTGGGTGATGCTCTACCAGTACGGCAACCCGGACAACGCGGGCGCCCACTACGCGACGACGGGCCCGGAGATCCTCGCCGACCTCCCCTCCGTCACGCACTTCGTGGCCGGCCTCGGCACCACCGGCACCCTCATGGGCGTCGGCCGCTACCTGCGCGAGCACAAGCCGGACGTCAGGATCGTGGCCGCCGAGCCGCGCTACGACGACCTGGTCTACGGCCTGCGCAACCTCGACGAGGGCTTCGTCCCCGAGCTGTACGACGCCTCCGTCCTCACCACCCGCTTCTCGGTCGGCTCCGCGGACGCGGTCACCCGCACCCGCGAGCTGCTCCAGCAGGAGGGCATCTTCGCGGGCGTCTCCACCGGCGCCGCGCTGCACGCCGCGATCGGCGTCGGCAGGAAGGCCGTGCAGGCCGGCGAGAGCGCCGACATCGTGTTCGTCGTGGCCGACGGCGGCTGGAAGTACCTCTCCACCGGCGTCTACACCGCGGCCACCACGGAAGAGGCCATCGAGACGCTCCAGGGCCAGCTCTGGGCGTGAGCCGCCGCGGGCCTCACGTCGTCAGGTGACGGACCTGGTCCCACAGGACCGGGTCCACCACACCCACCCGGCGGCGGAAGTCCCGCACCCGGACCTGGCGCAGCTCGTCCGTCTCCAGGAAGCTCGGACGCCCCCGCGCGTCCCCGACGGCACCCGGCGGCAGCGGGATCACCCCCGCCCGCTCGTCACGGTACCGGCTGGTGATCTTCGCGACCGTCACCCGGTCGCCGCGCACCACCAGCACCAGACAGGGCCGGTCCTTGGCCCGCCCGTCTCCCACCGCCGCTCTGCCCGACGCGCTCCGCGCGGCCCCTCTCGATTCTGGCCCGTCTTCATACGGCACGTTCGCCCACCAGATCTCCGCCGGCTGCGGCCGCCCCGCCGCACCCCGGCCGCGCCCCGCCGGGCCGCGGCCCCGCGCCGGCCGCCCCGGGGGCCGGGACCTCCGCCCCGCCGGCCGCCGGCGGTGTCCCCAGCCGTCGACGAGCGTGGCGACGAGCGCCAGCAGTACCACCGCCGCGAGCGCCAGCCACCAGGACGTGTCCATGGACACGACGTTACCGGCGTATGTACGACCGTGCGCGCCCTCTCGTGCGCCCCATACGCCCCGCGTCCAGCCGAACCGGTGACACCACAGGTGAGTTCGCCCACAACGGCCCCTGGCGGAGGAGCGACCGGACGTTCCGCGTCTTACGCTCGACGAACCGCACGACCCCCGTCGCCCCTGCCCCGACCGTTCGTTTCACGATCTTTCCCGGTGTTCCGTCTTCTTCGGTTCCCGCCAGCGGAGGTTCCTGCTCTATGAAGCTCACCGTCGTCGGCTGCTCGGGGTCGTTTCCGTCCGTGGAATCGGCCTGCTCGAGCTACCTCGTCGAGGCCGACGGCTTCAGGCTGCTTCTCGACATGGGCAACGGCGCCCTGGGCGAGTTGCAGCGCCACTGCGGTCTCTACGACCTCGACGCGATCTTCCTGAGTCATCTGCACGCCGACCACTGCATCGACATGTGCGCGTATTTCGTGGCGCGCTACTACCGCCACGACGGCGGACGCTGCGACCCCCTCCCGGTCTACGGACCCGAGGGCACCGAGCACCGCCTCACCACGGCCTACGCCGACACCCCCTCGGCCTCCTCCATGAGCGAGGTCTTCGACTTCCACACGGTCAAGCCCTCCACGTTCGACATCGGCCCCTTCACGGTCCACACCGAACGCGTGGCCCACCCCGTGGAGGCGTACGGCATCCGCCTCGAGCACGGCGGCCGGGCCCTGACCTACTCCGGTGACACCGGCGTCAGCCCGGCCCTCGACGAACTCGCCCGCGACAGCGACCTGTTCCTGTGCGAGGCCGCCTTCACGCACGGCAAGGAGAACATCCCCGACCTGCACCTCAACGGCCGTGAGGCCGGCGAGTCGGCGGCCCGCGCGGGTGCCCGCCGCCTGCTCCTCACCCACATCCCGCCGTGGACCGACCCGCAGATCAACCTCGCGGACGCGCGGGCGGTCTTCGACGGACCGGTGGAGCTGGCCGTGCCCCGGATGTCGTACCAGGTCTGAACACGACGAAGGCCCCCGGAGCCGTTCAGGGCTCCGGGGGCCTTCGCGCGCGTCAGGACACGCTCACGCCTTCGTGAGGTCCTCGACCTCCTCCTCGGGCTCCCGGCCCGGGGTGGTGAGGTCGAACCGGATGATCGCGAAGCGGAACACCACGTAGTAGATCACCGCGAAGACCAGGCCGATGGGGATGATCAGCCAGGGCTTGGTGGCGAGGTTCCAGTTCAGGGCGTAGTCGATCAGCCCCGCCGAGAAGTTGAAGCCGGCATGGACGCCGAGGGCCCAGGTGACGGCCATGGAGACCGCCGTCAGCAGGGCGTGGATCACGTACAGCAGCGGCGCGATGAACATGAAGGAGAACTCGATCGGCTCCGTCACGCCCGTGACGAACGAGGTCAGCGCCAGCGAGACCATCATGCCCGTGACGGCCTTGCGGCGCTCGGGCCGGGCGGTGTGCGCGATGGCGAGCGCGGCGGCCGGCAGACCGAACATCATGATCGGGAAGAAGCCGGACTGGAACATGCCGGCGGAGGGGTCGCCGTTCAGGTAGCGCGTGATGTCGCCGTGCACGACGTCGCCGGCCGCGTTGGTGAAGTCACCGATCTGGAACCAGGCGACGGTGTTCACGAACTGGTGCATGCCGATCGGGATCAGCGCCCGGTTGATCGCGCCGAAGATGCCCGCGCCCGCGGCGCCGAGCCCGGTCATCCACTCGCCGAAGTCGGTGATGACCCCGCCGATCGGCTCCCAGACCAGACCGAAGAAGACACCGACCACGAGACCGACGAAGGCCATGACGATCGGCACCAGCCGGCGGCCGTTGAAGAAGCCGAGCCAGTCGACGAGCCGGGTGCGGTAGAAGCGCTGCCAGAGCACCGCCGACAGCAGACCCATGACGATGCCGCCGAGCACACCCGGGTTGTTGTACGTGGCGGCTATGTCCTGGCCCGCCTGGATCTTCCCCTCGGTGACCGGGAACGCCTGGAGGACCCTGCTGTAGACGAGGAAGCCGACGAGCGCGGCGAGGGCGGTGGAGCCGTCCGACTTCTTGGCGAAGCCGATGGCGACGCCGATGCAGAAGAGCAGCGGGAGGTTGCCGAGGATGGCGTCGCCGGCCTCGGCGAACACCGTGGCGACCTTGCCCCAGCCGAGACCGTCCTTGCCGAACACGTCATCGGCGCCGAGCCGCACCATGATGCCCGCGGCGGGCAGTACCGCGACGGGCAGCTGCAGGCTGCGGCCGACCTTCTGAAGGCCCTGGAACAGGCCTGATCCCCACTTCTTCGTGGGGGCCGCCGTGGGCGCGGTGGCGGTGCTCATAGACTTCCTCCATCGGAACATGGTCTACACCACCCAGTGGTGTAGACCATGTGTAGCACGATGAAGGCGAGATGAGGAACCCGTCGAAAGCACAAGCGAAACGCCGCCCTCAGCGCCCTGACAGACCCCTCTCAGCGCCCCCTTCTCAGGCCTTGGTGACGTCCTCGTGCTCCTCCTCCGGCTCACGCCCCGGCGTCTTCAGATCGAACCGCGTGATCGCGAAACGGAAGATCACGTAATAGAGGAGCGCGAAGCACAGGCCGATCGGAACGATCGCCCACGGCCTGGTCGCCAGGTTCCAGTTGATGACGTAGTCGATGAGCCCGGCGGAGAAACTGAACCCGTCGTGCACCCCCAGCGCCCAGGTCACCGCCATCGACACCCCCGTCAGCACCGCGTGGATCACGTACAGCGCCGGCGCCACGAACAGGAACGAGTACTCCAGCGGCTCGGTGATGCCGGTGACGAACGACGTCAGCGCCACCGACAGCATCAGACCGCCCACCTCCTTGCGGCGCTCGGGACGGGCGCAGTGGGTGATGGCCAGGGCCGCCGCCGGCAGCGCGAACATCATGATCGGGAAGAAGCCCGAGGTGAACTGACCCGCGTCCGGATCACCCGCCAGGAATATGTTGATGTCACCGTGCACCACCGTCCCGTCCGGCTTGGTGTAGCTCCCGAACTGGAACCAGAGGGGCACGTTCAGGAACTGGTGCAGCCCGACCACCAGCAGCGCACGGTTCGCCAGACCGAAGACACCGGCGCCCCAGGAGCCCGCGTCGCCCAGCCAGTCGCTGAAGCTCTCCAGCCCGGCACCGATCGGCGGCCAGATCCACAGGCACAACGCGGCGAACACGATCGCCACGAACGCCATGATGATCGGCACCAGCCGGCGCCCGTTGAAGAAGCCGAGCCAGTCCACCAGCCGCGTCCGGTGGAAACGCTGCCAGAACCAGGCCGCCGCCAGACCCATCACGATGCCGCCGAACACACCCGGATTCTGGTACGTGAACGCCGTCACCGTCCCCTCGGCCGCCTCCTGGCAGCCGATGCCCGGCACCGCCCTCGCCCCGCCCGGACACTCCTGCGGGAACTGGCGCAGCACGTTGTAGTAGACGAGGAAGCCCGTCACCGCCGCGAGCGCGGTCGAGCCGTCGGACTTCTTCGCCATGCCGATGGCCACCCCCACACAGAACAGCAGGGGCAGCCCGAGCTGGCCGTCGAGCAGGGCGCCGCCCGCGCCCGCCATCACCTTCGAGACGTCCGTCCAGCCCAGGCCCTCGTCGCCGAACACGTCCGGCTGCCCCAGCCGGTTGAGGATGCCGGCGGCCGGCAGCACCGCGATCGGCAGCTGCAGACTCCGCCCCATCTTCTGCAACCCCTGGAACAGCGCGTGCCAGCGGGCGCGCGCGGGACGGGCCCCGGTGTCGGCGCTCTCGGCACTCATGGTTTGGCGACCGCCTGTCAGGTGGTGTAGACCAGCTCTGGACCGTTTCGCTGCTGTGCCGTCATCCTCAGGGACGTACCGCGCAATCGCTCGCGAAACTGGGCCGACTGTGGGTTACTGCGACAAAGCTGATCGCATCAGGGAATTCAGGGAGACCGCACATGGCCAGCAAGCTCACCGGCAAGGCCGAGAAGATCGTCGCCGGACTCGGTGGCATCGACAACATCGAGGAGATCGAAGGCTGCATCACCCGCCTGCGCACCGAGGTGTCCGACCCCTCGCTGGTCGACGAGGCCGCCCTGAAGGCCGCCGGCGCCCACGGCGTCGTCAAGATGGGCACCGCCGTCCAGGTCGTCATCGGCACCGACGCCGACCCCATCGCCGCGGAGATCGAAGACATGATGTGAGCCGCCCCCACCCGACCGACGGGGCCCACCCACCACGGCAAGGGCCCCTCCACCGGTACGGCTAGGCTCAGCGGCATGTCTCGCATCGACGGCCGCACCCCCGAACAGCTCCGCCCCGTCACCCTCGAACGCGGCTGGAGCAAGCACGCCGAGGGCTCCGTCCTCATCTCCTTCGGCGACACCAAGGTCTTCTGCACCGCCTCCGTCACCGAAGGCGTCCCCCGCTGGCGCAAGGGCAGCGGCGAAGGCTGGGTCACCGCCGAGTACTCCATGCTGCCCCGCTCCACCAACACCCGCGGCGACCGCGAAGCCGTCAAGGGCAGGATCGGCGGCCGCACCCACGAGATCTCCCGCCTCATCGGCCGCTCCCTGCGCGCCGTCGTCGACTACAAGGCACTCGGCGAGAACACGATCGTCCTCGACTGCGACGTCCTCCAGGCCGACGGCGGCACCCGCACCGCCGCCATCACCGGCGCCTACGTCGCCCTCGCCGACGCCGTCGCCTGGGCCCAGCGCAAGAAGCTGGTCAAGGCCGGCCGCCGGCCCCTCACCGGCACCGTCTCCGCGGTCTCGGTCGGCATCGTCGGCGGCGTCCCCCTCCTCGACCTCTGCTACGAGGAAGACGTCCGCGCCGAGACCGACATGAACGTCGTCTGCACCGGCGACGGCCGCTTCGTCGAGGTCCAGGGCACCGCCGAGGCCGAGCCGTTCGCCCGCGACGAACTCAACTCCCTTCTCGACCTGGCCGTTTCCGGCTGCGCGGAACTCACTGTCCTTCAGCGCACCGCCCTTGATACCGTCCTCGAAAAGTAAAGGACACACCAAGACGGGCGGCCGGGACGAGCAACCGGGCCGCCCGCCCTCGCGTCCCTACCGGTACGGGCGTACGGCTCACCGCCGTACGCCCGGCCAGTCAGCACACGGGGGCCCTTGGGGCTGAGCAAGGGGAGGACCACCACCATGGCCGAGAGCCGACGCCGCCGTCGCCGTACCGCCGTCGCCGCCGCGATAGCAGCCGCCGCGCTGACGGCCCTCACCGTCACCGGCTGCGACGCCGTCAACAAGGCACTCGACTGCGTCGAGACCGCCGACGCCGTCGCCGACGCCGTCACCGACCTCCAGCAGGCCGTCGACAGCGCCGCCGACGACCCCACCCAGACCCAAGAGGCCATCGACGCCATAGGCGACAGCCTCAACAAGATCGACAGCGAAACGGGCGACGCCGACCTCGACCAGGCCACCGAAGACCTCCGACGCGCCCTGACCGAGGTCACCACGGCCATCGAGAACGGCGACGAGACCCCCGACATCAGCGGCGTCACCGACGCGGCCGGCGAACTCACGAAGGTCTGCACCTCGTAGACCGCACCGCGGTCTCCCCGGCCGACCGGCCCTGGATACTGAACGGCATGACCCGCCTGATCCTCGCCACCCGCAACGCCGGAAAGATCACCGAACTCAGGTCGATCCTCGCCGACGCAGGCCTGCCCCACGACCTCGTCGGCGCGGACGCCTACCCCGACGTCCCCGACGTCAAGGAGACCGGCGTCACCTTCGCCGAGAACGCCCTGCTCAAGGCCCACGCCCTCGCCCAGGCCACCGGCCTGCCCGCCGTCGCCGACGACTCCGGCCTCTGCGTCGACGTCCTGAACGGCGCCCCCGGCATCTTCTCCGCCCGCTGGGCAGGCCGCCACGGCGACGACCAGGCCAACCTCGACCTCCTGCTCGCCCAGCTCTCCGACATCGCCGACGAACACCGCGGCGCCCACTTCGCCTGCGCGGCGGCGCTCGCCCTGCCCGACGGCACGGAGCGGGTGGTGGAGGGACAGCTGAGGGGCGTCCTGCGCCACACCCCCGCCGGCACCCACGGCTTCGGCTACGACCCGATCCTCCAGCCGGACGGCGAGACCCGCACCTGCGCGGAACTGACCCCCGCGGAGAAGAACGCGATCAGCCACCGGGGGAAGGCGTTCCGGGGGCTGGTGCCGGTGGTGCGGGAGCTGTTGGGTTGACGGCGAAGGCCCGCCCATCAGGGGCGGGCCTTCGAATCAAAGGCGTGCGGCCGGAGGGACTCGAACCCTCAAGGGATTTCTCCCACAGCATCCTAAGTGCTGCGCGTAGGCCAGTTCCGCCACGGCCGCATACGCCGACATGTTACCGGTCAGGCGAGGGCGGTTTGCGGGGAACGCCGACGTCCGCCTCGGCACCACGTACCCGTGATCGCATGACAGTTGGGGCACAGATAGCGGAGGTTCTCCCGGCGGTTGTCCCGCCAGTTCCCGTTGACATGGTCGATCTGCAAGTGGCTGGTGTCGAGGCCGAGCCGCCGCATCAGGTCGGCCCAGTTGCGTGCCTCGGCGACCTCCGGTGCCAGCCGTTCCCTGCTGTACGCGTCCGATCGTCGCGGTGTGCTCTGCACGTTCCCGCCCCCTCCGTTCTCGGCCACCCGTTCGTGGCTCGCACGGAGTAACGAACCGCTCACCCGACAGTCACGCCCGAAACGGGAAGCGGCCCGCCCCGGAGCATTCCGAGGCGGGCCGTTCGGCGAGGGAGAGGGGGGTCAGATGCCCAGGTCCTTGATGATCTTGGCGACGTGGCCCGTCGCGCGGACGTTGTACAGGGCGCGTTCGACCTTGCCGTCCTCGTCCACGACGATCGTCGAGCGGATGACGCCCAGGTACGTCTTGCCGTAGTTCTTCTTCTCGCCGAAGGCGCCGTAGGCGTCGAGGACCTTCTTGTCGGGGTCGGCCAGCAGGGTGACCTTCAAGGATTCCTGCTCGCGGAACTTGCCGAGCTTCTCGGGGCTGTCGGGGGAGATGCCGATGACGTCGTACCCGGCGCCGGTCAGCAGCTCCAGGTTGTCGGTGAAGTCGCAGGCCTGCTTGGTGCAGCCGGGGGTCAGGGCCGCCGGGTAGAAGTACACGATGACCTTGCGGCCCTTGTGGTCCGACAGGGACACCTCGTTGCCGTCGGCGTCGGGGAGGGTGAAGGCGGGGGCCACGTCCCCGGGCTGGAGTCGCTCGCTCATCGGACCAGCGTAACCGGGGGTCCTGGCGGTGCGGGCGCACGTGGAGCTGACAGACTGTCCAGAGCAGCAACAGGCATCGGCTGACTTCGGAGGCCCTACCGTGGCGGACACGTCGGACACCAGAACCCCGGCGCAGATCGAGGCGGACATCAGGCGCCGCCGTGAAGTGCTGGCCGAGACGCTCGACGAGATCGGGGTGCGGGTGCACCCGAAGACGATCGTCGGGGACGCCAAGGCCAAGGTCGTCGCCAACGTCGACCACACGCTCGGGAGGGCCTACGTCCAGGTCAACCGGGTGGTGAGCGATGTGAAGGCGCAGTTCGTGGACGAGGGGGGCGCGCCCCGGCTGGAGCGGGTGGTGCCGGTCGCCCTCGTGGTCGTCGGGCTCGTGGGGCTGCTGGCGCTGGGTCCCCGGCGTCGGAAGCGCTGACCCGGGCGAGTCCCGGTGCGGCCGAGGCAGGTAGGTTCAAAGGCGTGAGCGGTAACAGAGACGTGCACAGCAGTCACCACGACAAGCTTCCCATCCGGATGCTCCACGACCGCGTCCTCGTGCGGCAGGACGCCGGCGAGGGCGAGCGGCGCTCCGGTGGCGGGATCCTGATCCCCGCCACGGCGGCCGTCGGCCGCCGGCTGGCGTGGGCCGAGGTCGTCGCGGTGGGGCAGAACGTGCGGACGGTGGAGACGGGCGACCGGGTTCTGTTCGATCCGGAGGACCGGGCGGAGGTGGAGGTGCGGGGTGTCGCGTACGTGCTGATGCGCGAGCGCGATCTGCACGCCGTGGCCGCGGACCGGTTCGAGGGAGCCGAGGACTCGACGGGTCTGTACCTGTAGATCGAAGGCCGGAAGCGGGGAGGGGCTGGTGACCGTGGTCACCAGCCCCTCCCCGTTTCCGTTTGCTAGGTTGGGCGGGAGCCCGACGAGACGCGCCGTACCGGGATGGACGCAAAGACGACGCACCCCAGTGAAGAAGTGCTCGTCCGCGGAGGTGTCCCCATGGCCTGGGTCCTGCTCGTTCTCGCCGGTCTGCTCGAGGTCGGCTGGTCGGTCGGCATGAAGTACTCCGACGGTTTCACCCGGCTCGTGCCCAGTGTGCTCACCGGCGCCGGGATCGTCGCCAGCATGCTGCTGCTGTCGTACGCCGCCAGGTCGCTGCCCATCGGTACCGCCTACGGCGTGTGGGTCGGGATCGGTGCGGCCGGGGCGGCGGTGCTCGGCATGGCGGTGCTGGGGGAGCCGGTCACCGCCGCCCGTGTTTTCTTCGTGTGTCTGCTGCTGGTCGCCGTCGTCGGGCTGAAGGCGACCTCCGGTCACTGACCGAGCGGGCGGCGGGCGGCGAGCTGCGGTCCGGTGCCGCCGTCGGAGGTTCCGCCGGTGCCGCCGTCGGTGGTGGAGCCGTCGCTCGTCGTCCCGCCGTCCGTGGTGTCCCCCGTGGTGGAGCCGGTGGTGGTGGAGCCCGTGCTGGTCGAGCCGGTGGTGGTGGATCCGGTCGTGCCGCCCGTCGTGGTCGAGCCGCTGGTCGTGCCGCCGCCGGTGGTGGTGGAGCCGGTGGTGGAGCCGGTCGTGGTGGAGCCGTCGGTCTGGCTCTCCGTCCGGCCGGGGGTCTGGGTGTCCTGGCCGCCGGTGGTCGCCTGGTTCTGGTCCTGGCCGCCGGTGGAGTCGTCCTGCGGGGTCTCGGAGGACGGGAGGGCGGTGTCCGCGGAGCCCTCCTGGAGCTGGAGGTCGAAGTCCTTGGCCGGGGTGCCCTTCAGGGCCTCCTTGGTGAACTGGGCCCAGATCTGAGTGGGGGCGCCGCCGCCGTTGATACGGGCCAGGCCCATCGCGCCGTAGAGCGACTTGTGGGCGGCGGTCACCGGGTCCTGGCCCATGACGGAGATGACCGTGGCCAGGTCGGGGGTGTAGCCGGCGAACCAGGCGGCGGTGTCCTCCTCGGCGGTGCCGGTCTTGCCGGCGGCCGGGCGGCCCGCGGCCTGGGCGGCGGTCGCGGTGCCGTTCTGGACGACGCTGCGCAGGATCGAGGTGGTGGTGTCGGCGGCCTCGCGGCTGACGGCCTGCGTGGACTTCCGCGCGGGCAGCTCGATGACGTCCGAGCCGTCCTTGGTGACCTTCTCGATCAGGGTGTAGGTGCCGTGCTTGCCGTGGTTGGCGAGGGTCGCGTACGCCTCGGCCATGTCCAGGACGCTCGCGGTGGCCACGCCGAGCGCGATGGACGGGTACGGCTGGAGCTCGGGGGTGTCGGTGGGCAGGCCGAGGTCGATCGCGGTCTGCTTGACCTCGTCGGGGCCGACGTCGACGGCCATCTGCGCGTACACGGAGTTGACGGACTTGTCGGTGGCCTCGCGCACGGTGATGTCGCCGTAGGAGACGTCGTCCTCGTTGGCCGGGTCGTAGCTGCTGCTCCAGCCCTGGACGGCGCGCTTGTTGGTGCCGTCGTAGACGGTGTCGGGGGTGATGGTGCGGCCGTCCTGGGTGACGGAGCCGTTGTCGACGGCCGAGGTGAAGACGAACGGCTTGAAGGTGGAGCCGACCTGGAAGTCCTGGCGGGTGGCGTTGTTGGTGTACTGCTTGACGTAGTCGATGCCGCCGTACATGGCGAGGACCTTGCCGGTCTTCGGGTCGACGGCGGCGCCGCCGGCGCGGACGTAGGTGTCGACCGTGCGGTCCTTGTCGAGCTTGGACATCAGCTGGTCGTCGACGGCGTCGACGAGGGCGTCCTGCTTCTCCTTCTCCAGGGTGGTGGTGATGCGGTAGCCGCCGGCGTCGAGCTGGTCCTCGTCGACGACCTTGTTCTGGATCAGGTAGTCCTTGATGGCGCGGACGATGTAGCCGCGCTGGCCGGACATGCCGGTGTCGGTGCCGCTGGTCTCCTTGGGCGTGGGGAACTTCATCCCGGTGCGCTCGGAGGCGCTCAGCCAGCCCTTGGTGACCATGCCGTCGAGGACGTAGTTCCAGCGGGCCTCGGCGGCGCTCTTGTTCTCCGGGTGGGCGATGACGTCGTACTCGCTGGGCGCGTTGAGCAGGGCGGCGAGGTAGGCGCCCTGGCCGGCGGTGAGGTCGGCGGCGTCGATGCCGTAGTAGGCCTGGGCGGCGGCCTGCATGCCGTAGGCGTTGCGGCCGAAGTAGCTGGTGTTGAGGTAGCCCTCGAGGATGTCGGCCTTGGACTGGGTGCGGTCCAGCTTGATCGAGATGAAGAACTCCTTCACCTTGCGCGTGACGGTCTGTTCCTGCGCGAGGTAGTAGTTCTTGACGTACTGCTGGGTGATGGTGGAGCCGGACTGCTTGCCCTTGCCCAGGGCGGTGTTCCAGCCGGCGCGGATCATCGCCTTGGGGTCGACGGCCGACTCGGTGTAGAAGTCGCGGTCCTCGGCGGCCAGGACGGCGTGCTGGGCGGCCTTGGAGATCTGGGAGAGGCTGACGTTCTCCCGGTTGACCTCGCCGTCGCGGGCGATCTCGGTGCCGTCCGCGTAGAGGTAGAGGTTGCTCTGCTTGGTGGCGAGCGCGTTGGCCGGCGGGATCTTGACCGTGGAGTAGCCGTAGTAGAACAGGCCGCCGACGGCCAGGGCGGCGAGGACGAAGGCGCCGAGCACCATCTTCCAGGTCGGCAGCAGGCGGCGCCAGCCGGTGCGCTTGGGCCGCTTGGGCTTCTTGCCGGCCGCCGGTTCGGCCCCCTCGGGCTCTGTGGATGCCGCCCAGCCCTCGGTCGGCTGTTTCGGCTGCGGCTCGTCGCTCATGTGTTGCTCGGACTCCTGTGTCGCGCGGTACGTTCCCGTACACCTCGTACGCCTTCTGCGCCCCCTGTCGAAGACTCTCGCACCACGCGTTCCGTTCCCGGCAATCGGCGCGCGTCGCGTCACATGGCGGGCCCGTAAAACGCGTGGCGTGCCGCGGTGCGGTCGCCTAGGCTCCTGCGCTTCGGTGTCCATGAGTGTGGGAGGACGGTTGCCGTGGGTTCGGCGCGGTTGTACGCGGCCGTCGCAGCAGGGGGCTTCCGAAGGTACGCGACCTATCGGGCGGCCACGGCCGCGGGGGTGTTCACCAACACCGTTTTCGGCCTCGTCCTCGCCTGCACCTACCTGGCGTTGTGGGACGAGCGGCCCCGTCTCGGGGGCTACGACCAGGCGCAGGCGGTGACGTACGTGTGGGTCGGGCAGGCGCTGTTCGCGACGCTGGCGCTCCAGGGCGGCGGTTTCGAGGCCGAGCTGATGGAGCGGATCCGCACGGGCGCGGTGGCGATCGACCTGTACCGGCCGGCCGACCTGCAACTGTGGTGGTTCGCCACCGACGTGGGGCGTTCGCTGTTCCAGCTGCTCGGGCGGGGGGTGATCCCGTTCGCCGTCGGGACGCTGGTGTTCCCGACGGCCGTGCCCGGCGACCCGCTGGTGTGGCTGCGGTTCCTGGTGGCGGTGCTGCTGGGGATGGTGGTCAGCTTCGCGATCCGGTTCCTGGTGGCGCTGAGCGGGTTCTGGCTGCTGGACGGCACGGGCGCGTTGCAGATGCTGATGGTCGCCGGGATGTTCTGCACGGGCATGGCGCTGCCGCTGAACGCCTTCCCCGAGCCGCTGGGCGACATCGTGCGGGCGCTGCCGTGGTCGGCGATGCTCCAGCTGCCGGCGGACGTCCTGCTGGGGGAGGCCGGCGCGCCGGCCGCGTACCTCTTCCAGGCGGTGTGGGCGGTGGTGCTGCTGACGGCGGGGCGGCTGGTGCAGGGAGCGGCGACGCGGCGGGTGGTGGTGCAGGGTGGGTGAGGCCGGCCGGGTGGCGGAGGAGGGTGGCTGGGTGCCGGTGGAGGGCCCGTCGACGGGGAGCGACCGGGCGCCGGTGCCGGTGCCGGTACCGGACGGCCGGATGGCGGAGGGGCTGCGCGCCTACCGGCTGATCGCCGGGATGTGGATCCGTTCGACGCTGGCCTACCGGCTGTCGTTCGCGATGACCGTGCTGGCCGGGCTGCTGGTGACGGGCCTGGACTTCGTCGCGATCCTGCTCATGTTCTCCCAGGTCGACGTGCTCGGCGGCTACACGCTGCCCGAGGTGGCCTTCCTGTACGGCCTGTCCGCGACGTCGTTCGGGCTGGCGGACCTGGTGATGGGCTCGGCCGGCCGGCTGGGCTCGCGGGTGCGGGACGGCACGCTCGACACGCTGCTGCTGCGGCCCGCGCCGGTGCTCGCGCAGGTGGCGGCGGACCGGTTCGCGCTGCGCCGGGTCTCGCGGATCGCGCAGGGGGCGCTGGTGCTGGGCTGCGCGCTGGTCGCGGTGGACGTCGACTGGACCGCGTCCCGGGTGCTGCTGCTGCCGGTGACGGTGGTCAGCGGTGCGGCGATCTTCGGCGCGGTGCTGGTGGCGGGGGCCGCGTTCCAGTTCGTGACGCAGGACGCGGCGGAGGCGCAGAGCGCGTTCACGTACGGCGGTCAGACGATGTTGCAGTATCCGCCGACGGTGTTCGGCAAGGAGCTGGTGCGCGGGGTGACGTTCGTGTTCCCGCTGGCGTTCGTCAACTGGGTGCCGGCCGCGTACGTGCTGGGGCGGCCGTATCCGCTGGGGCTGCCGCAGGGGGCGGCGTTCGCTCCGCCGCTGGTGGCGGTGGGGTGCTGTGCGCTGTCCGGGCTGGCCTGGCGGGCGGGGCTGCGGTCGTATCGGAGTACGGGGAGTTGATGGTGGACGCGTTCATCGAGCTCGACGGGGTGGAGAAGGTCTTCGACGTGCGTGCGCGGACGGGTTTCCTGAGGCGGGAGACCCGGCGGGTGCGGGCGGTCGACGGGATCTCCTTCACCGTGGCGCGCGGCGAGATGGTCGGCTACATCGGGCCGAACGGTGCCGGGAAGTCGACGACGATCAAGATGCTGACGGGCATCCTCACGCCGAGCGGTGGCCGGCTGCGGGTCGCGGGCATCGACCCGTCCCGCGAGCGGACGCGGCTGGCGCACCGGATAGGGGTGGTGTTCGGGCAGCGTACGACGCTGTGGTGGGACCTTCCGCTGATCGACTCCTACCGGCTGATGCACCGCATGTACCGCATCCCCGACGCCCGTTACCGGGAGGGCCTGGACCGGCTGGTCGGCCTGCTCGACCTGTCGGCCCTGCTGGACGTGCCGGTGCGGCAGCTGTCGCTGGGACAGCGGATGCGGGGCGACATCGCGGCCGCGCTGCTGCACGACCCCGAGGTGCTGTACCTCGACGAGCCGACGATCGGCCTCGACGTCGTCTCCAAGGCGCGGGTGCGGGAGTTCCTGCGCGAGCTGAACGCCGAGCGCGGCACCACGGTCCTGCTCACCACGCACGACCTCCAGGACATCGAACAGCTCTGCTCCCGGGTGATGGTCATCGACCACGGGCGGATGATGTACGACGGTCCGCTCGCGGGTCTGCACGAGGCGGGCGAGAGCGAGCGGACGCTGGTGGTGGACCTGGAGCGGGAGCTGCCGCCGATCGAGGCGGGCCCGGCCGCGCGGGTGGTGCGGGTGGAGGGGCCGCGGCAGTGGCTGGCCTTTCCGGCGTCGGCGTCGGCGGCGCCGTTGGTGGCGCGGATCGCGGCGGAGTACCCGCTGGTGGACCTGTCGGTGCGGGAGCCGGACATCGAGGCGGTCATCGCCCGGATGTACGCCGGGCGGGAGAGCGTGGTCCCGGGGGCCGGGAACTCGTAGGCTGCCGTCCATGACCGATGACGCGGTTCCGGACCTCCGTGCCTCCGACGCCGATCGCGAGCGGGTCGCCGAGGTGCTGCGGGACGCCCTCGCCGAGGGCCGGCTGGACATGACGGAGTTCGAGGAGCGGCTGGACGCGACGTACCGGGCGCGGACGTACGGCGAGCTGGCGCCGCTCACCCGGGACCTGCCGGCCCCCGGGGTCACCCCGCCGTCGCCCGACGTGTCGCTGCGCAAGGGGGCTCGGGCGGACGGCGGCTGGGCCGGGCGGATCGTGGGCGGTCAGGGGTCGTCGACGGCGGCCGTGGCCGTGATGTCGGGCTTCCAGCGCAGGGGCCGCTGGACGGTGCCCCGGCGTTTCACCGGCTTCGCGTTCTGGGGCGGCGGGGTGATCGACCTGCGGGAGGCGGACTTCGCCGCCGGGGAGGTCGTGATCAACTGCGTCGCGATCATGGGCGGGATGAGCGTCGTCGTGCCGCCGGGCGTGGACGTCGTGGTGCGGGGCCACGGCTTCATGGGCGGCTTCGACCAAGGGGGGGACGGACGCTGCGGCCGACCCCGGGGCGCCGCGCGTGGTGGTGACCGGCTTCGCGTTCTGGGGCGGGGTCGGCGTCGAACGCAAGCGGACGCGTGAGGAGCGGCGGCGGGAGCGGCCGGAGCGCGGCGAGGCAGGGCGGGACCTGCCGGGCGGGGCGGAGGGCAAGGGCGAGGGCGGGGAGGGCCGGCGGCATTGGGGGCACTGAACATGGCCGCCGGTGCGGGCGGCCCGGCGGGCTGGTGGTCCCGTGGGCGGGCGGGTGCCGGTCACGGTCGTGTCGGTGCCGGTCGCAGCCGTGCCGGTGCCGGTCACAGCCGTGCCGGTGCCGACCCCTCCAACTGCTCCGGCTCGATGAGTTCCGCCATCCTCCGGTATCCCTTGTCGCTGGGGTGGAGGCTGTCGCCCGAGTCGTAGTCGGCGCGCAGGCGGCGCGGGTCGTACGGGTCGCGCAGGGCCTCGTCGACGTCGACGAGCTCGTCGAAGACCGTGCCCGAGCGGAGCGTGTCGTTGATCTCGCGCCGTACGTCCTCGCGGGCGTCGGTGTAGCCGCGGTGGCCGCGGAACGGCAGGAGGGTGGTGCCGACGACCTTGACGCCGCGGGCGTGGGCACGCTCGACGAGGGTGCGCAGGCCGTCGACGACGGCGTCGGGGTCGGCGAGGGAGCGGTTGCGCAGGATGTCGTTGACGCCGAGGTCGACGACGACGACCCGGACGTTCGGGCGGCCGAGGACGTCCCGTTCGAAGCGTTCGAGTCCGCTGGGGTTGTCCGCGGTGGGGAGGGACCCGTCCGGGCGGGGCCGGGAGCGGGGGACGCCCTGTCCGTCGGCGAGGACCTGGTTGCCGCTGATGCCCGCGTTGACGACGCCGTAGCGGGGCGCGTCCCGGCCGGCGGCGACGGCGGCCCGCAGCCGGTCGGAGAGCACGTCGGGCCAGCGGCGGTTGGCGCCCGGCGTGGAGGTGACGCCGTCGGTGATGGAGTCGCCGAAGGCGACGACGGTGCCGTCGGCCTCGTCGCTGAGCACGTCCAGGGCGGTGAGGTAGCGCCAGGAGGTGCTCCGCCCGGTGTACGGGCCGCCCGTCACGTCGGCGGTGTGCTCGCCGTCGGCGACGTAGCTGGTCTGCCGGGCGTGCCGGTGGTGGGTGACCGGTCCGGCGGAGGCGGGGGTGTAGGTGCTGACCAGGACGTCGGAGTCGGCGGGGACGGCGAGCGTGACGGCGTCGCTGACGGTCTGCCCGCCGGCCGGCACGACGACCGTGGGCGCGCCGCCGAAGGTGAGCCGGCGCAGGGTGCCGGCGGTCGCGGCCGGGCCGTCGTCGTCGGCCGCGACGGCGAGGGTGGCGGCGGTGACGGTCAGCGGCCGGGTCCCGTACAGGTTGGACAGGGTGATGCGGGCGCCGGTCCCGCCGACGCTGGTGTGGACGACGTTGCGCACCGTGAGACCCGCGGTGCCGTCCGTCCCGGTGAGTGCTTCGCCGCCGACGGGGGCGGCGGCCCAGGTGCCGACCCAGACGCCGGCCGAGGCGGGGGCGGCCCGGCCCGGGGCCGGGCGGGGCGCGGCGGCGGTGTCGTCGAGGGGGCCGTCCCCGGCGTCGACGCCGACGTATATGGCCGCCGAGAGGGCCGTGACCACGGCGGCCATCGCGGACAGCTCGGCGCGGTGTCTCGTGCGGGACATGGCCACGCCCCCGTCGTGATGCCTGGTCATGCGGGTGTGGTTCTCCTCGTGCGAGGGAGCGGCGGGGCTCCGGCCGTCGTGCAGGAGGTCACCGTCGAACTCCCCCGCCTGACAGACGACGGGAACTCCTGTTCCGTTCCGGGAGTCGGTCAGGCAGGACGATGGGTGCGGCGCAGGACAATGTTGGTGCCGGGGACGCGGAGGATCCGGAACGGGGGACGGTGGATGGACCGGCGAATGGACCGGCGGACGGACCGGACGGACCGGCGAATGGACCGGACGGACCGGGCGGTGGCACGGAACGGAAGGACGGAGGGGACGGGAGCGGAGAAAACGGGAAGGCGGGAGTGGGTGGCCGACAAGACGGTGGCCGACGAGACCGTGGCCGACGAGACGGTGGCGGACGAGACACCCGACGGGAAGGTGGTGGGGATGGCGGAGGGAAGGCCGGCGGCCGCGGTGCGCGCGATGACCGTCTTCAGCGCCGCCGACGAGGAGCGCCGGCGCGGCGTACGGCGGATGAAGCTCACCGCGACCGGGCTGCTGCTGGTGGTGGCCGTGGTGTACGTCCTCGCCGAGTGGGCCTCCCACCGGGGCGCGGGCCCCTGGGCGGGCTATGTGGCGGCGGCCGCCGAGGCCGGCATGGTCGGCGCGCTGGCCGACTGGTTCGCCGTGACCGCCCTCTTCCGCCACCCGCTGGGCCTGCCCATCCCGCACACCGCGATCATCCCCACGAAGAAGGACCAGCTGGGCGTCTCCCTGGGCGAGTTCGTCGGGGAGAACTTCCTCTCCGAGGACGTCGTACGGCAGCGGCTGCGCGCGGTCGGCATCGGCTCCCGGCTGGGCGCCTGGCTGGCGGAGCCGCAGCACGCCGACCGGGTCACCGCGGAGCTGGCGACGGCCCTGCGGGGCGCGCTGACGGTGCTGCGCGACTCGGACGTCCAGGCGGTCGTCGGCGAGGCGATCACCCGGCGGGCCGACGCCCAGGAGATCGCGCCCGGCATGGGCAAGATGCTGGAGAAGATCGTCGCGGACGGCGGTCACCGGCGCGCCGTCGACCTGGTGGTCTCCCGGGCGCACGACTGGCTGGTGCTGCACGCCGACTCCGTGATGGACGCGGTGCAGGGCGGCGCGCCCGGCTGGACGCCGAGGTTCGTCGACCGCAAGGTCGGTGAGCGCGTCTACAAGGAGCTGCTGCGGTTCTGCGCGGAGATGCGGGACATGCCGTCCCACCCGGCCCGGGGCGCCCTCGACCGCTTCCTCACCGACTTCGCCTCCGACCTCCAGTCCGACACCGAGACCCGGGCGCGGGTCGAGCGGCTCAAGGGGGAGGTGCTGGGCCGCGGCGAGGTCCAGGACCTCATCGCCTCCGTCTGGACCGCGGTACGGTCCATGATCGTCGCGGCGGCGGAGGACGAGCGCAGCGAACTGCGCCTGCGGGTGCGGGCCGCCCTGCTCTCCCTGGGCACCCGCATGGCGACGGAGCACAGGGTCCAGGAGAAGGTCGACAGCTGGGTGGAGGGCGCGGCGGTCCACGTCGTGACGACGTACCGCACGGAGATCACCTCGCTCATCACCGACACCGTGGCCGGCTGGGACGCCGAGCACACCACCCGCAAGATCGAGGCCCACATCGGCCGCGACCTCCAGTTCATCCGCATCAACGGCACGGTGGTGGGCTCGCTGGCGGGCCTGCTGATCTATACGGTGGCGCGGGGGTTGGGGGCGTAGCGGGGGCGCGGCCGGGGCGGTCGTCATGCTTCCAGCGCCGGTGAGGGCAACCCAGCCCGTCCGGCGCTTGAGGACGAGGCCCTTTCGGGGCCGAAGCGGGGGCCTGGGGGCGGCAGCCCCCGGCAAGGCCCGCACCGACGCAGGTGCACCGCACGCACGCATGTACGTAGGTACGTACGTACATACGAAGCCGCCCCTGACCTGGCCCACGGCGTAAACCCGCACCCCCCGGGGCACCCGATCCCCGTTCCGCTCACGGAGGAGGGAGCCCATGACCACCGCCCAGGCCAGAGGCAGTGAGCCCGCCGAGACCGGCGGCCGCACCATCACCACCGACATCCCCGCCCGCCTCGACCGTCTCCCCTGGTCGCGCTGGCACTGGACGATCGTGATCGGTCTCGGCACCGTGTGGATCCTCGACGGACTCGAGGTCACCGTCGTCGGCAACATCGCCGGCCGGCTGTCGGAGCCCGGCAGCGGCCTGCCGATCACCTCCGGTCAGGTGACCGGCATCGCGGCCGCCCTGTACGTGGCCGGCGCGTGCGTCGGCGCCCTCTTCTGGGGCCGGCTGACCGACCGCTGGGGCCGCAAGAAGCTCTTCATGATCACGCTCGCGGTGTACCTCGCGGCCACCGCCCTGACCGCGGTCTCCTTCGACACCTGGTGGTTCCTGCTCTTCCGGTTCCTCACCGGCTTCGGCATCGGCGGCGAGTACGCGGCGATCAACAGCGCCATCGACGAGCTGATCCCGGCGGACTACCGGGGCCGCGTCGACCTGATGATCAACGGCAGCTTCTGGCTGGGCGCGGTCGGCGGTTCGCTGCTGTCGATCGTGGCGCTGGACACGGACGTCTTCGCGGCGAACGTGGGCTGGCGGCTGACGTTCGCCCTCGGCGCCGTCCTCGCCCTGGTCATCCTCCTCGTACGGCGCCATGTGCCGGAGAGTCCGCGCTGGCTGCTGATCCACGGCCGCGACGACGAGGCGGAACGGATCGTCTCCTCCATCGAGCGGAAGATCGAGGCCGAGTCGGGCGGGCCGCTGCCGCGGGCCGACGGCGAGATCACCATCCACCAGCGCCGCAGCGTCTCCTTCGCCGAGATCGGCCGTACGGTCTTCTCCGACTACCGCCGCCGCGCCGTCCTCGGTTTCTCCCTCTTCATCGGGCAGGCGTTCCTCTACAACGCCATCACCTTCGGCTTCGGCGCGATCCTGACCACGTTCTTCGACGTGCCCTCCGGCCACACCGGCTACTACTTCGCCGTCATCGCCCTCGGCAACTTCTTCGGCCCGCTGCTGCTGGGCAAGCTGTTCGACACGCTGGGCCGCCGGGTGATGATCTCGTCGACGTACCTGCTGTCCGGTCTGCTGCTGTTCGGCACGGCCTGGCTGTTCGACCGCGGCTCGCTGAGCGCGTCCACGCTGACAGCCTGCTGGTGCGTGGTGCTGTTCTTCGCGTCGGCGGGCGCGTCCAGCGCCTACCTGACGGTCTCCGAGATCTTCCCGATGGAGACCCGTGCGATGTCCATCGCCTTCTTCTACGCCCTCGGCACCGCCGCCGGCGGCATCAGCGGCCCCCTGATCTTCGCCGACCTCACCGGCACGGGCGAGGTCGGCGACACGGTGCTCGCCTTCCAGATCGGCGCCGGGCTGATGTGCGCGGCCGGCCTGGTCGCCGCGTTCCTCGCGGTACGGGCCGAGCGGCGCTCCCTGGAGGACATCGCCAAGCCGCTGACGGCGGCGGCGACGCAGGCGCGTGAGCGGGTGGCCTCCGGCGGGGCCGGACGGCCGGGCGGGCCGAAGGGGCCGCAGCCCCCGCAGCCTCCTCAGGGGCCGACGACGGCGACGGCGTGACGGCGGTCCACCACCGCCGACGAAGGGGGCCCACCCGGTGTGGGCCCCCTTCGTCCGTCAGCCGGCGGTGGACGACCGGCGTGGCGTGGATCCCTTCCCGCGCCGTCCGGCGGCCTGCCCGCCTGCCCGTCTACGCTCCCGTCGTCGACCCCGGCCGCACGATCATCAGGACCGTCACCGTCGCCCACAGCAGGTTGAACACGCCGGTGACCATGGCGAGCCGGACGGTCGCCTCCCGGCTTCCGGCGCCCTCGACGAGGGGCTCCTGCCCGGGCAGCACGAGCACGACCAGGACGATCGCGGCCAGCAGGGTCAGCGCGATCGACGCGATCAGCCAGGGGTCGCCCATCACGCCCATCGCGCCCGCCGTGAACACCCCGAAGACGGGCACCGCGATGCCGACGCCGGCGTACACCCGGCAGATGCGGTGCAGCAGCCGTACGGTCTCGGTCGCCCGGCTGTCGTCGGGTGAGGCCAGGGCGCGGCGGGCGGCGGGCGGGAACATGCTGGCCGCGACGGTGACGGGCCCGATGGCGACGATCGCGGCGAGGACGTGGACGGTGAGGAGGAACTTGGTCACGGAGCGACGGTAGGCGGGCGCCGGACCGGCGGGTAGTGGCGGGAGTGCCACAGGCCGACGGATTATCGCCAGGCGCTCACGTCCGCCGGTCGGCCACCGCCCACGAGGCCAGCGCGACGGCGCCCGCGACGCCGAACACCGACGGCCAGGCGCCCACCTTCTTCGCCAGCGGATGCGACGCGGCGAACGCGGCGACGTACGCGGCGGTCAGCGCCCCCGCGGCCGTCCCGCCGGCCCGCTGCCGCCACTGCCGTGCGGCCGCGGCCCCGGCGGCGGCCAGGACGACTCCGCCGAGCGGCCGCTCGCCGGTCCACCGCGCCACGCCGTACCCGCCGACGAGCCCACCGGCGGCGATCACCGCACTGGGAACCTTCGTCATCACTGCCTCCTCCGGCCTCCTGCGAGTCGTCCACGAGGCTAGCCCCGGACACCGTACGACCAGCCACGACCCCCCGGCCGGAACGGACACGCACAGGAAGCGCACCGCACCGCGCGCCACTTACCTGAGTCGAGGCTTGTCAACTTTCCTCCCGAGCGCTATACAAGAAGACGTAGGGCATCGCACCGAGAACCCGATGAGAGGAGTGGACCGTGATGCTCATGCGTACCGACCCGTTCCGCGACTTCGACCGACTCGCGCAGCAGGTCTTCGGCACCGCGAACCGTCCCGCCGCCATGACGATGGACGCCTACCGGGCCGGGGACGACTTCCTCGTCCACTTCGACCTCCCCGGCATCGACCCTGAGACGATCGAGCTGGACGTGGAACGCAACGTCCTCAGCGTCCGCGCCGAGCGCCGTTCCCCCGCCCCCGAGGGCGCGGAGGTCCTGGTCGCCGAGCGCCCCACGGGCACCTTCACCCGTCAGCTCTTCCTCGGCGACACCCTGGACACGGACCGCATCGACGCCTCGTACGAGGCGGGTGTCCTGACCCTGCGCATCCCCGTGGCCGAACAGGCCAAGCCGCGCCGCATCCAGATCACGGGCGGCGACAGCGGACCCAGGCAGCTGAGCGGCTGACCGGCCGCCCCTTTCTCCAGCGCGTCCCGCGGCCCCCGGGCACCTCGTCCCCCGGGCCGCGGGACGCGGACCGCTCACCTGCCACCCCGAGGAGGACCCCCGCAGCATGACCGCGACGACGACCACCCCGCCCACGGCGAGGACGGTGATCCCCGGCCCGCGGACGCGGCGCGCGCCCGGCACCGAGGACCGTTGGAGCGACCTGATCGCGTCGGTACGGACGGCGGGCCGGTACCCGACCACCGCCGAGGCCGAGCACATCACCCGTACCGTCCTGTCCGCCCTCGCCGCCCACGTCACCGGCGACGAGCGCGCGGCCCTGGCCGGAGCCCTCCCCCGGGAGGCGTCCGAGGAGATCACCACGCGCGTTCCGGCGCCCCGCCCGAGCCCGGCGGCGGAGTTCGTCGACACGATCGCCGCCCGCATCGAGGGCGCCACGGCGGCCACGGCCCGCTGGCACGCCGGCTCGGTCCTGGGCGTCCTGCCCACCCTGCTCGGCGACGACCTCACCGACCGCCTCCTGACCCACCTCCCACCCGGCTACGCCCTCCTCTTCGGCAGAGCGGAACTGACCCCCCGCAGGCCCCCGTCCCCCGACACTCCCCCCGCCCCCCGGCGGTGAGGGGCAACGCCCCGGCACGGACTCCGGCCGACGGACGACGGCGCCAGGACAACGGAAAGGGCGGCGCCCCCCTCGCCCGAGGGGGGCGCCGCCCCTACGTCCGCTCAGGCCACGGGGACGCAGTCGGTCCGCGGCGAGTCCAAGGGTGGCCGTTCCGGGCCGAGCCGGTGACACGGCACCCGTGGCCGCCGACCGCCGGAAGGCTCCGCCGCCCGGCGGGACCTTCCTCAGCCCCCGCCCCCGCCGGGCACCGAGCCCAGGACGGACACCACCCGACGTGACGGCATCGACCGCACACCCCCGCCTCACCACCCCCGACGGCATCCACCTCGCCTACCGCGACGACACCCCGGCGCACCCGCACCCGACGGCACCCCCGGCCGTCCTCCTCCACGGCCTCGCGGGCCACCTGGGCGAATGGGACCACCTCACCCGCCGCCTCCTGGCCGACGGCCACCGCGTGGTGCGCTACGACGCCCGCGGCCAGCCGCTGCTTCATCTCCAACCCAGCACGCAGACCTTGTAGCTCAGCCTCGGCCTCCGGCCGGCCACAGGCCGCCGCCCACGCGGTCAAGTCGGCCGAGCTCGGCGTCTGCTTACCGCTCTGAAGCCGGGACACCTTCGAGGGCTGCCAGCCGAGCCCTGCGGCAAGTTGCTTGCCGTCCAGACCGGCCTCGGCGCGCAGCTCGCGCAGCCGCGCACCGAGGGCTTCCCTTGCGGTCTGGTAATCCGTGCTCACACAGTGGAACGTACCCGCCCGGCGAATTCCTCGGTGCGGACGGCATGGTGCCAGGCAGCCTCCCGGGCCTGGCAGGCCGCCAGGACTTCGGCCGGGTCCTCGGTGACGTAGACGCCCAGGGTGGTGTCTTCGTCGTCGAAGGCGAAGCGGACGAGGACCGTGGAGTCGAACAGCCAGAAGTCGTCGTCGGGCAGTCGCAGTTGCTGCGCCTGCGCGCGGGTCAGATTGCGGATGTCCTCGCCCGCGGCGACATTGCCGGGCGCGCTGGCGAGGAGGAACCTCTGTCCCTGCGTGGGCGGCTCGTCGACCACCCGGACGCGCTCGAACCGTTTGCCCAGGGCGGTCTGCGCGCGCACGTTCGCCCGCCAGGCGTTGTCCGGGTCGCCGCCGATGTCCTCACCCGCGAGAAACCGGGCCCACTTGGGACTGTTGCGATCGGAGGCATAACCGCGCCGCGTCTCCAGGCGCCAAGCACTGTGCCGGAAGTCGCGGAAGAGGTCCGAGACCGAGGCGAACGGCTGGAGTCTCGGTTCGGTCTCCCGTTCTTCCCGGACGAAGATTTCGTCCTTGCCTCCGGCGTCGTACAGGGCGGGGCAGTCGCCGTCGGTGCCGGTCGTGCCGATGAACCTGGGTGTCACGTCACCCTCCGTCTGTGTCGGCCGGAGATTCGCGATGCGCGTGTCGGTCTGGTCGGCTCCCGGAAACTGCAGTCGCCGACGTGGAGGCTTCCTCCCCTGTCAGCCCTCGATGTGCTGCCCAACGGCATCCACGAAGGTGAGCCAAGCGGCGTACCCGATGGATATCACCGGCCCCCCCGAGTCCTTCGAGTCACGGACCAAGGCGCCGTCGTCGGTCACCGCGCACTCCACGCACTCCCCACCCGCACCGTTGCTGTGCGACGACCTGACCCACTGGGGACGTGCATCACCGCTGGGCTTCGCCATGCTCATTCCGCGTATTCCTTCAGAACCGATTCGATCAGATGGGTCGAGCGCCGAGGACTCAGAGCCGCCGCCCGCAGACCGTCGAACGCCCGTGTGTACTCCCGTACATGATGCTCGCCCTCCAGGTAGACGGCATCGGTGATGCCGTCCCGGTAGACGAGGTCGGGATCCTCCGGGGCGGGAAAGCCCAACATGGTGAAGGAGCCCGTGACCGGGTACGTGCCCGAGTCGAAGGACAGGACCTGCAAGGTCACGGACGGCAACCGGGCGGTGTCCAGGATGCGTTCCAACTGCTCCCGCATCAACGTCCGGTCTCCGATGACGTTGCGCAGGGCGCCTTCGTGCACGATGAACCAGGACTCCGGGGCGTCGGGGCGGCTCAGCATGGCCTGGCGCTCCATACGGACGCGCACGGCCCTTTCCACGTCCGCCGCGGTCATGTGCCCGCACGTCGTGTGCAGCTCGGAGGCGTACCCGAGCGTCTGCATGAGGCCGGGCACCACCTCGCACTGGTACTGGCGGAAGGTGGACGCGTCCTGTTCCAGGCCGATGTAGATGTTGAACCACTCCGGCACGCCGGAGCCGTGGACCTGCCACCACCCCCGCACCTTGGCCTGCCGGGCCAGTGACTTGAGGAACTCCCGCATGTCGTCGCTGGTGCCGTAGAACCGGCACAGGGCGTCGATGTCGGACGGTTGGACCCGGCCGCTCCCCGTCTCCATTCGGTTGACCTTGGAGCCGCTCCAGTCCAGCGCCTGGCCGACCTGGGCGCAGGTGAGCGTGCTGCGCTCGCGAAGCTTCTTCAGCTCGATGGAGAGGCGGCGACGGCGTGCCGTGGGTGAGCCTGCCATATCAACCCCGATTCGGATAGCGGGCGTTCAGTCTCGCGCCAAGGGGTGTGCCTGCCAATCACTCGGAAGTGGGAATCCCGCCGTGCACATTGCACGAAGGGATCCGCAGCCAGCACTCTGAGGGCGACACAACTCATCGTGACGCTTCATGACTCTTCGCACTCAAGGGGGCGTCGCCGCGACGAGAGGGGTTTTCGGTGAGTCAGGACGTGTGCATGCCGCGCAAGCCGTGGAGCCGTGCTTTCACGGCGGAGCCGACGGAGGTGGCCGGCCTGCGCCGGGCCCTGCGGTCGCACCTCGCCATCTGGGGACTGCACGGCATCGCCGACGACGCCCAGCTCTGCCTCAGCGAGCTGGTGTCCAACGTCATCACGCACGTGGGCCCCGGCACTCCGGCCACGCTCACGGTCCTCATGCGCGGCGTACATCTGCGCATCGAGGTCCGCGACCCCGACACCCGCGCCCTGCCCACCCTGCTCGACTCGAACGTCGACTCGGAGGGCGGACGGGGCATGGCCCTCGTCGACGCGGTCGCCGAACGCTGGGGCGTCGAACTGCGCGTCGACCGGAAGGTCACGTGGTGCGAGCTGGCGACGAAGCCGACCACGTCCGTCTCGGCTCGGGACAGCTCACGCCTGAACAGAGCTGAAGGGCTGTTGGACCTCTATGGCAGAGAGTGCGGGTGGCAGGTGAAGCGAGTTCCCCCGCACGGGCTGAGCCTGGCCCGTGCGGAGGAAATGGCGATCGACATCATCGTCGACCTCCTCCAATGGCTGCACCACCACGGGCGAGACGCCGAACGGATCCTCGACCGAGCCCACATCCACTTCACGGGAGGAGCCAACGCCTCTGCCTAGGTGACTACACGGGTCCTCATCCGCTGGTGATCGATGCGTAAGACATGACATCGGCGGGAAGCTTGTGGTGCAGCTCCCACGTGATCGCCATGGGCTTGCTGCCGGTGTGTCCCGCATACGTCGCTGGCCCCAAAAGCATCCACGGCTCGGCCTTGAGGATGCTGTTGCGCTTGTAACGCCGCAAGAAGAGAAGGACGTGACTGCCCCGCTCGGCGTGCTGCCGATAGCGCAGGCCGGTCGCGGAGTTCTCCGGAGTCGTGCTCTGCGACTCCCAGTGGAAGCGGGTGGGGCTGAGGGCGTAGTCCTTGTAGCGGACTGTCGGCGAGAAGTCCCGCTCGTCCTTCTCGAGGGTGATGAGGAGAGCGTCGGTCTTGAGCTCCTCCACCCATCGCACCCCTTGCCCGAAATCTCTCGGCATCTGGCCTCCCAGTTGGGCCACGCCCAGGGCCGAGAGGATCTCGGAGCGGTTGTAGGAGCTGTGGATCTTCAGGGGGACCTGGGCGAGCGGTCCTTCCAAGGGAAGGGGAAAGTGGTCGGTACCTTCCAGGACGTACGTGAGAACTTGCCGGAGTTCGTCCCGGAGTCCGGTATGAGCGCGCAGTGTTTCCAGCCCCTGCCGGTAGCTGGTGAAACCGCCGGCATTGTCCCAGAGGTTGAAGAAGAGCATACGGGCGTACGCCTTCTCCCGAGCCGCAAGAGAGTCGTAGTCGGGTGCGTCGTCGCCGAGGAGGCGGAGGTATGCCTGGGTCCGTTCCGGGTCGTCCACGTGGAGGAAGGCGTGGACCCGCTTGAGGAGCTCTGCTTCACCTGATGGTGCCTCCTCCCGCATCAGTCCCGCCTTCCGGAGCACCTTGGTCCAGGAGTTGTCGCTCTTGTACAGCTCCTGGATGTCCCGGCGGCTCTCGCGCAGGTAGTCCGCCAGCCGCGGCGTGCTGTAGTCCCTGACTTCCTTGGCCAGCGTGGTGATGGTCGCCTTGAGCTGTGTGCGGATGTTGTTGAGCACCAAATCCTTGGACTTGCCCTCCAGGATGATCTGGCAGCCGGAGGGCAACTGCGGAAAGCCGTGCTCGATGCTGTCGACGAGCCGGTTGCGCGACAGGTTGGTCAGGGCCCGGAACTGCTCCTCGAAGCGGAATTCGGCCCGGTGCTGACCGATGAAGTCGAGCACCGTCAGGACAGGCTTGTTCGGCGTTCGTCGCAATCCGCGCCCCAACTGTTGCAGGAAGACGGTCGCGCTGTTCGTGGGCCGCAGGAGCAACAACGTGTCTACATCGGGAATGTCCAAGCCTTCGTTGAACAGGTCGACGGAGAAGATCACCTGTATGCGGCCGGCCTTGAGGTCGGCCAGGGTGCGCTCGCGCACCGCCGGGGGCGAGTCGCTGTCGAGGGCTTCGGCTGCGAACCCGGCCTCGCGGAAGCAGGCGGCCATGAAGCGTGCGTGAGCTTTGGTCACGCAGAAGCCGAGGGCGCGCATTGCGGCCGGGCGGGAGATCTTTTCCTGAACCTGCTTGATGACGATCCGAGCCCGGGCGTGATCGCCGGTGTAGAGATTGCCGAGTTGGTCGCGGTCGTAGGCGCCGGATCGCCAGTTGAGGTTGGTGAGGTCGGTGCCGTCCGGGAGCCCGAAGTAATGGAACGGGCAGAGCAGGTCGTTTTCGAGGGCTTCCCAGAGCCGTAGTTCGGCGGCGATGCGGCCATCGAAGAACTCGTCCTGCACATTGCGCCCGTCCATCCGTTCCGGGGTCGCCGTCAAGCCGAGTAGTTGGGGCGGCTGGAAGTGATCGAGGACCCGGCGGTAGGTGTCAGCCGTGGCGTGGTGGAACTCGTCGATGACGATGACGTGGAAGTGCTCGGGAGCAAGCTGCTCGAGCCGTTGGAGATTGAGGGACTGGACGCTGGCGAAGACATGCGTCCACTCCTTCGGCTCCTCGCCGCTGTGCAGCAGCTCACCGAAAGACGCGTTGTCCAGGACCTCTCGGTAGGTCCTCAGAGATTGCCGCAGGATCTCCTTGCGGTGGGCTACGAAGAGGAGTGGCGGGAGGGCTCCGCCCAGGGCGTCGCGCATGTTCCGGTAGTCCAGCGCAGCCATGACGGTCTTGCCGGTGCCGGTCGCGGCGACCAGGAGATTCCGCTGACGACCGCGAATCTCCCGTTCGACGCGGAGGCGCTCCAACATGTCTCTCTGATGGGGGAGCGGACGCACCTCCAGACCGGAGAGGCTGATCTTTGGATCGCCGGCCGGTCCGATGCCGCCTGCCTGGGCTAGCGCGTCGTCCAGCCGCTTCCCGTCCGCATCAGGGTCATACGCTTCGAACGCCGAGTCCGCCCAGTAGGCGTCGAACGTCGCCTCGAACTTGTCGAGCACCCTGGGGGTGGCCACCGACGACAGCCGCACGTTCCACTCAAGGCCGTCGAGTAGCGCGGCCTTCGACAGATTCGAGCTGCCCACATACGCCGTGTCGAAGCCGGTGTTGCGCCGGAAGAGCCAAGCCTTCGCATGGAGGCGGGTCGATCTGGTCTCGTAGTTGACCTTCACTTCGGCGCCGAACTCGCGGACCAGCCGGTCCAAGGCGAGTCGATCCGTGGCACCGATGTAGGTGGTCGTGATGACGCGGATCGGGACGCCCCGCTCTTTCGCTGAGCGCAGGGAGTCCTCGAGCACGCGTATGCCATACCACTTCACGAACGCGCACAACAGGTCGATGCGGTCCGCCGTGGCGAGCTCTGCCCGCAGTTCCGCGCCCAGGCTGGGGTCGTCCGGGGCGTTGGTGATCAGAGCCGTTTCGGAGAGGGGAGTCAGAGGCCGAATCGCGTAGACACCCGGGGCCTCTTGCTCCGCCAAGGCGAGCAGTTGGCGCGGCCCGTCAGCGATCGTGGCGGCCTCCTCGACGGGATCAGGAGCGCTCGCGGCCAGCGACTTCATGATCTGATTGGCGGCGGCCACCTGCTCGCGTTGCGGCAGCCGACTCAACCGGCGTGCCACGGCCTCGCCGATATGCCGGGCCAGCACGTGGGGCGTGGAACCTTCGCTGACCTCTGCGTCGATGGCTTTCCACCCAGCCGCTTCGAGGCCTTCGAGCTGGTGCTGGAGATCCTGGGTAATGAGCTCTTCATAGACGCCCGCGACCGGCCGTGTCCGTTCCCCCGAGTTCGCCACAACCGCCCCTTCACTCACCCATGTCGATGTGGGTCTGTTGTAGCAGCAGCGACTGACAACCGACGGGCCCAGGGGTGAGAGCGATCGTTTGGAGAGCCCGCCAGTCGTCAAAGCAGGCTCATCACTCCCAGCCCAAGACCGAACGAGCACAACAAAACGCCGCATACGAGGTACGTGTAAGGACTGAACGACGCCTGCGTCCGCACCACGACCACCCGTCGAGGGTCCGCGGGGTCGTACCGGACGACCACCTCGTAGCCGACCCGCAGCACATGCCGGTCCGCGTTCAGTGGCGCTCGTCGGTACGTCTGCTCCTGTGGGCCCGCCCGGTAGCGGACCTGGGCGGGGTGCACCACGGTTCCCTCGCGTCGCGGGCCACGTACGACCTCGCCCTCCGCGCGGACTCCCCGGACGCCCAGCCGCCGCAGGCCTTCGCGCCCCCGAAGAGCGCCCCGGGTGACGCGGAGGCCGTAAGCCGGCCAGCCCGCGGCGAAGATCAAGGCGAACGTCAGCCACGGCTGGGTCATCGTCGCCCGCCCCGGGCGGCGTGGTGAGCCTTACGCCTGCGTACTGCCGTGACACCCCTCATAGGCCCGCCCCGACCCACACCAGCACCCCGCCCCCCTCTGCGGCGGCCAAGCCACCGCTCGTCCCCGGGCCGCCAGGGTCGTCGCGTACTGCGGCAGCAGTTCGGAGTCCTCCGGCGAGGCGCCCTCGGAGGCGGCGAAGGCCTCGTACGACGGCACCGTCCCGGTCACGATGCCCAGGTTCGCGGTGCCGGAAGCGGAAAGTTCGCGCAGGGCGGCCTCTATCGTCGCGAGGTGCTCCTCGTGGGAGGGGTACTCCGTCGCGAGCGTCGGGTAGGCGGTCAGCAGCTCCGTCAGTTCGGCGGTCGGCCAGTGCAGCACGGCCACGGGGAAGGGGCGGGAGAGGGCCTCCCGGTATGTCCCCAGCTCCGCCCGGAGCCGCCAGATCTCCGCCTCCAGCTCCGCCGGGTTGTCGGAGCCGAGGGACCAGACCCGCTTGGGGTCGTGCAGTTCGTCCAGGGACACCGGGGAGGTGTGCAGCGCGTCCGCGAGGGCGTCCCACTCGTCGTGGCCGGCGCCCAGCAGGCGCCGTACCCGGTGGCGGCCGAAGAGGAGGGGGTGGGTGGAGTAGGGGGGCTCGGCCACGTCCGTCAGCAGCAGGCGCACGCCTTCGGTGAACGTCTCCTGCGCCGCCTCCAGCTCGTCGTGGGACTCCAGGGCCTCCGCGACGATCACCCAGGGCGCCGGGTCGCGGGGGGCCGTCGTGCGGAGGCCGTCGATGATCGCGCGGGCCTCCGCCTCGTGGCCGTACTCCCACAAGTTGGACGCCTTGAGGGCGCGGACCAGGTGCGGCTGCTCCAGGCCGTCCGCGGAGGACAGCAGACGGTCGTAGAGGGCGGTCGCGGCGGGGCGGTCGCCGGACAGCTCCAGGTGGGCCGCGGCTTGCAGCAGCAGGGCCTCGGCGTCCTCGGGGTACAGTCCGGCGGTCCGCTCCAGGCGTGCCGCTTCGGCGAGGTGGTCGACGTTCTCGGCGGGCGTGTCGGGGCGCATGCACGACACCGTACTGCCCGCCGGTGACAAAGGAGAGACAGGTGCCGGCCGACGGCCGCGGGGTCAGGAGTCCGCCGTGTCGTCGGGCGTCGACGCGAGCTCGATGCCGCGCACCCTGCGCAGCCAGGCGAAGAACAGCCGCAGCGCGATCCCGCACCCCGCGCACCAGCCCCAGCCCTCGGTGAGGAGCGCGTGCAGGCCGTCCTCGTGCCGGATGTAGACGATCTGGGCGCCGACGGCCGCGGCGATCAGCCCGTTCGTCCGGGAGTCCGTCGACAGCAGCCAGTCGACCGGCAGCCACAGGGGGCCGGTGATGTCGCGGAGGCGCAGGCGGAGGGCTGCCCAGAGGAAGCCGAGGGCGTACGCCGTCCTGCGGTGCGGCGACAGGACGACGCCGTTCTCCGGGTCGCCGGCGAGGATCGCGGCCCATTCCTCGCGCAGGTGCGCCCTGCGGTGCCCGGCGACGAAGGACGCGAGGCCGAGTGCGCGGTGCGCGGTCCTGTCGGGCGGGCGGGCCGGACGGTGGGGTGTCTCCGCCTCGCCCTCCGCTTCCGGGGCGGGAGAGCGCAGGGCCGTGATCAGGAGGCCCACGGCGGCTGCCAGGATCGAGGCCGCCGTCGCCGCGCCGAACACCCAGCCGGTGGCGAGCAGGTCCTCGATCAGGGCGTGGTCCGGGTCGAGCAGCTTCAGGACGTAGCCCACCAGCAGGAAGATCGCTGCCGCCGTGCCGGCCAGCACCGGTGCCAGGACGGCGGTGACGGCCAGTGCCCCGGCCCGGGGGATGCCGTCCGTTCGCAGTGCGTCGTCACGCTCGTCCCCGCTCACGCCCGACCCCCCTCCGCCCCGGCCGCCAGTCCGAAGAACCGGGGCTTGCGCTGCCGCGCCTGGTGCGCGGCCTGGCGGCCGGCGGCGGTGAGCTCGTAGTAGAACCGCTTCGGGCGGCCGGGGTGGTCGCCCGTCTCCTCGGACCGCGTGATCCAGCCGGCCTCGACCAGGCGCTCCAGGATGGGGTAGACGGTGCCGGAGCCGAGGTCCGCCTCCTCGCAGATCTTCAGGCCCCAGGCGGGGCTGTCGGGGGTGGACGCCAGCAGCACCTTGATCACTTCGAGTGTCGGGCGGGTGAGGCGGATCGATGCCATACGGCGAGTGAAGCAGCCCGGCGACCGTATGTCGAGAACGATAATCGGTGCGTGGTGCACGCACCCGGCGCCGGGACGTCACGCCGTCAGACCACCACCCCGTCCACCTGCAACGTCTGCACCGCCCCCGCCGCGAACGGCACGCTCACCGTCTTGCCGGAGAGGTACGTGTCCGAGTGGGCCGTGTAGAGGTCGCCGCCGCCCGCCGTCACCGTGTTCCAGCGGGGGACCAGGCCGCCCGAGCCGCCGGTGACCGTGGAGAAACGGGACAGGTCGAAGGTCAGGGTCTGGGCCGACGCCGACGTGTTGGCGGCCACGACGACCAGGCGCCGCGCCGTGCGGTCGAGGGCGGCCACGGCGTAGGAGACGCCGGTGTCCAGGATGGTCATGCCGGGGCGGATGTGGCGGCTGAACTGGGCCATGACGTAGTACTTCGTCGTGACCGCGCCGGGCTGGAGCGTGGCCGCGTCGTACGCGATCATCGCCCAGTTCGTCGACGGGTCCATGACCTGCCAGTAGACCCAGGCCGTGGGGTGCAGCCAGCGGAAGTCGTAGAGCAGGTTGCCCGCCATGGTGAGGCCGGTGCCGTCGTTGTCGCCGGTCTCCGAGTTCCACAGGACCTTCTTCGCCGTCGTCACGACGTCCGTGTACAGCAGGTCCCGGCGGCCGCCCGAGCCCTGGTAGCCGTGCACGTTGACCTGGTCCACCAGGGCCTTCGTGGACGACGGGAAGGAGTTCCAGGTCGTGCGCGCCAGGTCGTAGCTCGTCTCGTCCGACGCGGAGATCCGCACGTCCGTCAGGCCCCGCCCGTCCAGCTCGCTGCGCAGGTACGGCAGTACGGCGGCCTGGACGGCCGCGTCCATGTGGCAGCCCTCCTGGGTGCCGGTCGCCGTCCACCAGGACGACGACGGCTCGTTGAAGGGGTCGACCGTCGCGAAGTCCACGCCCCAGTCGTCCCTGGCGCGCAGGGCCACGGCGGCGAGGTGGGAGGCGTGCTGGCGGTAGTTCCAGGACTGGAGGTTGTTGCCGCCGTCCGCCGCGCCGGAGGGGTTGTGGTTCAGGCACATCCACCACATGGGGGAGTTGGCGAACAGCTCGGTGACCGCGCCCCTCTCCACCGCCTTCACCAGCATCGCGCGCTGGTTGGCGTCCGCCGTCCAGTCCCAGGCGGAGGAGGCGGGGTCCTCGTCGTTCCAGTCCTGCCAGTAGCCCTCGATCTGCTTGAAGCCGGGGATGTTGGCGGAGGCGACCATCGTCTCGCCGCCCACGCTGTTCCAGCCGCACGCGCCGAGGTTGTAGCGGGCGATGTTCAGGCCGAGCCCGGGCAGCGTCCTGCCGCCGTACGACACCGAGTTCGTCGTGAAGAAGAGGTCGGCGAAGTCGTTGCGGGCGCCGAAGACGTTGGCCCACCAGGCGAGGGAGGTGCCCCAGCCCTCCCAGGTGCCGTACGTGGTGGACGGGGTGACGGCGATCGTCGCGTCGGCGCGGGCCGTGCCGGTCGCCAGGGCGCTTCCGAGGACGGCTCCGCCCGTGGCGGCCAGCAGGGTTCTGCGTCGGATCATGGCTTCTCCGCTTCACTCGGCGAGCGGGGCGGCCGTCCCGGCCGCCCGCGACTCGTGCGGGGACGTGAGTGCATGAGGGGTGAGCGCGCGTCACGAAGCATCAGGGGTCACGCGTGGTGTTGTCGAGGGTTCCGACAGGCCTTTCCCGAACCGGTGGAGGAAGGGGCGGGAACCGTCTCGGTGGTTCCGGGCGTTCTCATGGGGCAGAGGGCAGGGACGGGCTGGAGAGGTGGAGGGGAGGGGTGCCTGTGATCCGCGTGTGGTCCTCCGCGCTGCGCCCCGCAGTCCTCCTCCTCCTTTTCTCCTTCTTCCTCCTCCTCGACGTCGCCCTCCTCGCCACCGGCGGTCTCACGGCCACCGTCGCGCTCGCCGCGACCGCCGCCGCCGGTGCCGCGCTCGCCCTCTGCTGTCTCGCCGCGGCGCGCTGCGCTCCCGCCGTACCTCCCACCCGGGTGCGGACGGCCATACGGGACCGGGACCGGCGTACGGCCTTCCTGCCCCAACGCGACCCCGACGCCTCCGGCCGGCCACGGCCCAGGGCACCCGGGTCCGCCCTCCCGGCGACCGCCGCGTAGGGCACTCCGGTCCCCCCGGTGCACCCCGGTGCATCGGTGCGTCCCGGTACACCCTTGTACCCCGCACTCTCCCGTGGGTGACCCCGCGCGGGTCGTCATGCCGTCAGCCCGTTCTCCTCCCGGCACGACGAGACCCCTGGAGGGCTCCTCCCCCATGTCCGCACTCCTGTCCGCCTTCGTCCACCTCGTCGAGCGGTTCGCCGTCCTGCTCGAACCCCTCTTCCACGCCTCCGCGGCGGCCGCCGCAATCGTGCTGTTCACCGCTCTCGTACGACTCCTCGTCCACCCCCTGTCCCGGGCCGCGGCGCGCGGTCAGCGGGCCCGGGCCGCGCTCCGGCCGCGCATCGCCGAACTGCGCAGGAAGCACGCGCGCGACCCGGAGCGGCTCCAGCGGGCGGTCCTGGAACTGCATGCCGGGGAAGGGGTCTCGCCGCTGTCGGGCTGCCTGCCGAGCCTGCTCCAGGCGCCCGCGTTCCTCCTCCTCTACTACGTCTTCTCGCACGCGTCGGTGGGCGGCGGGACCAACGGACTGCTCACCCACCGGCTCCTCGACGCGCCCCTCGGCGACCGCTGGACCGACGCCCTGGCCGCCGGCGGGGTGTTCGGCGGGGCGGGGCTGGTCTACCTGGGCCTGTTCGCCGTCGTCACGGCCGTCGCCGCCTTCGGCTACCGGCTCGCGCGGCGGACGGCGGCCACGGACCCGGCGATGGCCGTCACCGACGACACGCCCGGCGCGGGCGCGGTCACCGCCGTCACCCGCCTCATGCCGTTCCTGCCCTTCCTCACCCTCGTCACCGTCGCCGTCGTGCCGCTGGCCGCCGCGCTGTACGTGGTCACCAGCGCGGCGTGGAGCGCCGTCGAGCGGGCGGTGCTGTACCACCGCTGACCCCGCCGACCCTGATGGCCGACGACCAGGGCCTCGGATCCCGGAACCCGGAACCCGGGGCCCGGATCCTGGGGCCCTGGGGCCCTGGGGCCTGGAGCCTGGGGCCCGGAAATCTGGGACCCCGCGACCTCGGGGCCGACCGTGACGGTCCAGTACGTGAACCGGGTATTGCGGAGTGGACCCCCAGCTTGGAGGATCGACCAGTCATCCGATGGCTGCACCCGTCGGAGGGCGCCCCGCGAGCGAGGGAGATAGTGATCATGAAGCTGCTGCGCGTCGGTACGGAGGGGGCGGAGCGCCCCGCGCTGCTCGACGCCGAGGGAACCCTGCGGGATCTGACGGGTGTCGTGGACGACGTCGACGGCGCGCTGCTCGCCGACGACGCGGCGCTCGGCCGGGTCCGGGCCGCCGCCGAGTCGGGCGGGCTGCCCGTGCTGGACGCGGCCGGACTGCGGATCGGGTCGCCGGTCGGCCGGATCGGCAAGGTCGTGTGCATCGGCCTGAACTACCACGACCACGCCCGCGAGACCGGGTCACAGCCGCCCGCCGAGCCCGTCGTCTTCTTCAAGGCGGCGGACACCGTCGTCGGGCCGTACGACACCGTGCTCGTGCCCCGCGGGTCCACCCGGACCGACTGGGAGGTCGAACTGGCCGTCGTCGTCGGCCGTACCGCCCGCTACCTGGAGTCGGCCGAGGAGGGTCTCGCGCACGTCGGCGGCTACGCCGTCGCCCACGACGTCTCCGAGCGGGAGTTCCAGATGGACCGCGGCGGGACCTGGGACAAGGGCAAGAACTGCGAGACGTTCAACCCGCTGGGGCCGTGGCTGGTGACGGCGGACGAGGTGCCCGACCCGCAGGCGCTCTCCCTGCGGCTGTGGGTCAACGGCGAGTTGAAGCAGGACGGCACGACCGCCGAGCAGATCTTCCCGGTGGGCGAGGTCGTGCGGTACGTCAGCCAGTTCATGACCCTGTACCCCGGGGACGTCATCAACACCGGCACACCGGCGGGCGTGGCCTTCGGGCAGCCGGAGCCGAAGCCCTATCTGCGGGCCGGGGACGTGGTGGAGCTGGAGATCGCCGGACTGGGCCGGCAGCGCCAGGAGCTGAAGGACGCGTAGGCGCTCCGCGGGGGCGGGGAGGAGGGGGCGGCGGCGAACTGCGGAGGCGGGGAACTGCGGCGGCCGGGAACTGCGGTGGCCGCACCGGCCTCCGCCCCGCTTCCGTCCCGCCCCCCGCTTCCGCCCCGCCCCCGCTTCCGCCCCGCCCCCGCCTCCGCCCCGCCCCGGAGTGGGCTGCTCAGCCCTTGTTCAGGAACTCCTCCAACGCCTCCACCACGAACCGGTGGTCCTCCAGTTGCGGCAGCCCGGACACGGTCACCGCGCCGATCACGCCGACGCCCTCGACGTTGATCGGGAACGAGCCGCCGTGGGCCGCGTAGGTGTCCGGGTCGAGGCGGGAGGACTCCTCGAAGGTCGTGCCCTTGGCGCGGAAGCGGGAGCCGACCAGGTAGGAGGAGACGCCGTAGCGCTCCACGACGCGCCGCTTGCGGGCGATCCAGGCGTCGTTGTCGGGGGCCGAACCGGGCAGCGCCGCGTGGAAGAGCTGCTGGCCGGCGCGGTGGATGTCGATGGCGACCGGGGCCTGGCGCTCCCGGGCCAGCTCCACCAGGAGCGTGCCGAGCGCCCAGGCGTCGTCGTGGGTGAACCGCTTCAGGACCAGCCGCCGTTCCTGGGCCTGGAGCTCCTCCAGGGTCGGGGTGATCTCCGGGGTGAACCTCGGGGTGTTCTCGTGGGTCACAGCGTCACCGCCACTCCGTCTCGTGCCGAACGGCGGGCCGCCTCCAGTACGTCGAGGGCGGCGGCCGCCTCCAGGGCGGTCACCGGGTTGGGACCGCCGTCGGTCAGTGCCTCGGCCACCGCAGCGTAGTAGGCCGGGTAGTCGCCGGGCAGGGTCGGCACGGCACGTCCGCCACCGGTCCGCGGGGACTCGCCGGCGCCGAGACGGCCCCACCGGCCCTCGGGTTCCGTCCCCCAGCCGGGGCCGGGGCGCAGGCCCTCGCGGAGCGCGGCCTCCTGCGGGTCCAGGCCGTGCTTGACGTACCCGGCCTTGGAGCCCAGCACCCGGAAGCGCGGGCCGAGCAGGGCGGCCGTCGCGGAGACGTAGAGGTGGGACCTGACGCCGCCGGCGTGCGTGAGCGCGATGAAGGTGTCGTCGTCCGCCTCCGCGCCGGGGCGGCGGACGTCCGACTCGGCGAACACCCGCGTGACCGGGCCGAACAGGACCAGCGCCTGGTCGACGACATGGCTGCCGAGGTCGTACAGCAGACCTCCGATCTCTGCCGGGTCGCCGGACTCGCGCCAGCCGCCCTTCAGCTGCGGCCGCCAGCGCTCGAAGCGGGACTCGAAGCGGTACACGTCACCCAGCTCGCCGTCGGCGATCAGCCGGCGCAGGGTGAGGAAGTCGTTGTCCCAGCGGCGGTTCTGGAAGACGGAGAGCAGCAGCCCGCGCTTCTCGGCGAGGGCGGCCAGCTCCCGCGCCTCGGCGGCCGTGCCGGAGACCGGCTTGTCGACCACGACCGGGAGGCCGGCTTCCAGGGCGGCCGTGGCGAGCGGGACGTGCGTCCGGTTCGGGGACGCGATGACGACGAGGTCCAGCTCGCCGGCCCGGGCGAGCAGCTCGTCCGGGCCGGCGACGACGCGTACGTCCGGGAACTCGGCGCGGGCCTGTTCCTGCCGCTCCGGGTTCGAGGTGACCACCGTGTCGAGGGCGAGGCCCTCGGTGGCGGCGATCAGCGGGGCGTGGAAGACGGAGCCCGCGAGGCCGTAGCCGATCAGGCCGACGCGGAGGGGGGTACCAGTCATGCCCTCCACTTTCGCAACGCTGTTGCCAAAGTGCAAGCGGGAGGGAGAATGGAGGAGTGAACAGGACCAACGACGGCTCGGCGGGCGGGGCGGCGCGCGGCACGGCGGTGGGGGCGAACCAGCTCGCGGTGCGCAGCCACAACACCGCGCTCGTGCTCGACCTGCTGCGCACGGCCGGCCCCGACGGCATCAGCCGGCTCGAACTGGCCGAGCGCACCGGGCTCACCCCGCAGGCCGTCAGCAAGATCACCGCCCGGCTCCGGGACGAGGGGCTCGCGACGGAGGCGGGCCGGCGCGCCTCCACGGGCGGGAAGCCGCGCACGGTCCTGCGGCTCGTCCCCGGCGCCGGGCACGCGGTCGGCGTCCACCTCGACCGCGACGAACTGCGGCTCGTCCTCGCAGAGCTCGACGGACGGGTGGTGGGGGAGCGGTGCGTCCCCCTGGACCTGGGGGCGGGGGCGGAGGCCGTCGTGGGGACGGTGGTGCGGGAGACCGAGGCGGTGGTGGACCAGGTGCTGGGGGGTGCCGGTGCGCACACCGGCGCGAGGGGCACGGGCGCGGGGGCGGAGGCGGCTCCGGGGGCGGCCGGGGGTGCTCGTCCGGGGGCGGAGACGGCTCCGGGGGCGGCCGGGGGTGCTCGTCCGGGGGTGGAGGCGGCTCCGGGGGCGGCCGGGGGTGCTCGTCCGGGGGCCGCGGACGCGGGCGCGGACACGGGCGCCGCGGGTGGTGCCGGTGGGCGTTCCCGCGCGCTGCTCGGCGTGCTCGGCGTGGGGGTCGCCCTGCCGGGCCCCCTCGATCACGTCAACGGCGTCCTGCACCGCGTCACCGGCTACCCCGAGTGGGACGGCTTCCCCCTGCGGGACGCGCTCGCGTGGCGGCTCGGGGTACCGGTCGTCGTCGACAAGGACACCAACGCCGCCGCACTCGGCCTCGCCGTCGGCGGCGAGGGCGGCTCCTTCGCCTACCTCCACCTCGGGACGGGGCTCGGCGCCGGCCTGGTGATCGGCGGGAGCGTGCACCGGGGGGCCCGCACCGGTGCCGGTGAGTTCGGCCACCAGGTCCTCCAGCTCGACGGGCCGCCCTGCCCGTGCGGCAACCGCGGCTGCGTGGAGGCGCTGTGCCTCGCGGCCATAGCCCGGGGCGACACCGCCGAGGCGGCCCGCGTCCTCGGCACGGCCGCCGCCAATCTGGCCGGTCTGCTGGACATCGACCGGCTCCTGCTCGGCGGCCGTACGATCACGGCCTCCCCGGAACCCTTCCTCCGGGGCGTCACCAGCGTCCTCGCGGTCCGCGCCCACCGCGAGGGCGCCCCGAAGGACCGGGTCCCGGTACGCCTCGCCCCGGGCGGCGCCCGCGGGGTGGCGGAGGGCGCGGCCCAGTTGCTCCTCGGCCCGGTGTTCGGCCGGGCGGACGGCTGAGCCACCGCCTCCTCCATATGAATGGATTCGCACGGCCGTGCGGAGCGTCGTCCCTCCCGCCCCCGCCCCACCCGGCAGGCTCACGTGTTCATGCGACTGTGCACACCCGTCTCCCTCTGCCTCGCCGCGGCCGCCGCCCTCGGAGGTGCGCCGGCCCCCGCGCACGCGGAAGCCGGTCCCGGTTGTGCCGGCCCCGACACCGGCGACTTCCCGCTGACCACCCGCCTCCACGGCGGCCCCGCCTCCTACCGGGCCGGCGGCGGATTCGGCACCTGGTACCTCGACCTCACCAACACCACCGGCCGTACCTGCACCGGCGTCCACCCGGTCGTCGTCCTCGTCGACGCCGAGCGCTCCCTGAAGCCGTCCCAGCCGCACCTGGAGTTCTACGCCGACGGCCGCCCCCACCCCGTCCACTTCGAGACGACCGACGAGGACGAACTCGTCGGAGCCCTCACCGACCGGCCCACCGCCGCCACCGGGCCGACCGCCTCCACCACCATCACCAGGTCCTCCACCTCCACCTCCACCACCACCGCCATCACCAGGTCCACCGCGTCGACCGGATCCGCCGAGTGGTCCGGGGCGTCCGCGCGCGCCCCCTTCGCGGGCTTCACCGTCCCCCCGCACAAGACCCTCACGGTCAAGCTGCGCCTCGCCCTCACCTCGGACACCGTGCCCAACGAGGTCACCGTCAACGCGGCGGTCGTCCAGCGGCACGGAGACGACGGCGAGTGGATCGGGCAGTCGAACGACTACCGCTTCACCGTCGAGGCCGGTGGACGCTCCACCACCCGCGAGACCGCACACGGGACCGCGCCGGGTACCGCTCCGGGAACCGGTACCGAATCCGCGCCGGAGACCGAGTCCGGGACCGATAGCGAGGCCAGGACCGATACCGACACTGATACCGACACCGATACCGACACCGCGACCGATCCCTCGGCCTCCGCCTCCGCCTCCGCTTCCACCCCCGCCCCGGCCACCGGCCTGCCGTATCTCGCCGAGGAGGCGAGGGAGATGGCCCGCACCGGCCTCGCCTCCCCGGCCGTCGTCCTCGCCGCCACCGCCTGTCTCCTGGCCGTGGGAGTCGCCCTGCTGCTCGCGCGCAGACGCCGCTGACCGCCGAACCCGGCGCAAACAGGCCATTCCCTCAAGATCGGCCTGTGATTAGGCTGGGGCCGCACGCAGCACCGCGTGGCGTACGGCACAGGAGATCCCGCACATGGCAGACCGCAAGCCCATCGAGTCGTGGCTCACCGACATGGACGGTGTGCTCATCCACGAGGGCGTCCCGATCCCCGGCGCCGACTCCTTCCTGAAGAAGCTGCGTGAGTCGGGCAAGCCGTTCCTCGTCCTGACCAACAACTCGATCTACACCCCGCGCGACCTGCACGCCCGGCTGCGCCGGATGGGCCTGGACGTGCCGATCGAGAACATCTGGACGTCGGCGCTGGCCACCGCGAAGTTCCTCGACGACCAGCGGCCGAACGGCTCCGCGTACGTCCTCGGCGAGGCCGGTCTGACCACCGCGCTGCACGACATCGGCTACATCCTCACCGACCACGAGCCGGACTACGTCGTCCTGGGCGAGACCCGCACGTACTCCTTCGAGGCGATGACCAAGGCGGTCCGGCTGATCAACGGGGGCGCCCGTTTCATCTGCACCAACCCGGACGAGACCGGCCCCTCCACCGAGGGCCCGCTGCCCGCGACCGGCGCGGTGGCCGCCCTGATCACCAAGGCGACCGGCAAGAACCCCTACTTCGCGGGCAAGCCGAACCCCCTGATGATGCGCACCGGGCTGAACGCGATCGGCGCCCACTCCGAGAGCAGCGCGATGATCGGCGACCGCATGGACACCGACGTGCTGGCGGGCATCGAGGCCGGCATGCAGACGTTCCTGGTGCTCACCGGTCTGACCGGGCCCGAGCAGGTCGAGAACTTCCCGTACCGGCCGTCGCAGATCGTCGACTCGATCGCGGACCTGGTGGACCGGATCTGACCGAACCGTTCACCCGCGGAAACTGACCCGTTCGGAGTAGCGGCGCCCCGGTCTGAGATGCGGGGCGCCGAGCCGGGGAGGAATCTCCAGATAGCTGGAGGTTCACCATGCGCTCACTGAAAGCAACACTCTGTGCCGGTGCCGCGGCCGTCGCCGTGGCGCTCGTCCCGGCGGCCTACGCGGCGGACGGCGGGGGCGGGGGAGACGGCGGAGGCGGGGCGGGCGAGGTCTCGGTGACGCCGACGACGCCGTCCCCGGGCGCCGAGGTCTCACTGCGGGTCAGCGGCTGCCGCGGGACGACGGCCACGGCCGCGTCGGACGCGTTCGTCTCGGACGCCCGCCTCGTCGGCACGGACGGCACCCTGACCGGCGAGACCCGGGTCCGCTCCTCGCTCGCCCCGGGTTCCTACGCCGTGACGATCGTCTGCGCCGACTTCCGGATCACCGGCTCGATCCGGGTGGTGCCGGCGTCGGCGCGCCCGTCGGGGTACGCCTCGCCCGTCGCGCCGGTCCGCGCGGGCGGCGGTGGCGCGGCTCCGCTCGCCTCCGCCGAGGAGGCCCGGGTGGACGGTCCCGGCATCGCCCACACGGTCACCGGACTGGTCCTGGCGGGTGTCGCCGCCGTCGCCGTGGCGCTCCGGACGGTGCGCCGCCGCCCCGGGACGGACTGACTCCGTGACCGGACGCGAGCGCTCTTCGGGGCGCCTTCTGACCGGCGCGGCCTGGGCGCTGCTCCTGTTCGGGCTGTGGCTGTGGGGGCGCGAGGTGACCGACGTGCGCCCTGTGACGTCCGCGCCGACCACGGGTGACGTGGCGGCCGTCGGCCGGCCCGGCGACGCCCCGCTGCCGCCCGCCGCGAAACCGCTGGGAGCCGCGCTGCCGCGGCGCATCGACATCCCCGAACTGGGTGTGCAGGCGCCGGTGGTGGCCCGCGGGCTGGACGGGCGGGGCGGGATCGACCCGCCGCCCTACGACCAGGCGGGCGTCGTCGGCTGGTACGGGGCCGGGGTGAAACCCGGCGCGGCGGGCACCGCGCTGATGGTCGGACACGTCGACACCGAGACCCGGCCCGCCGTCTTCTACAAGCTGAGCACCCTGGAGGCCGGCGAGACGATCCGCGTGGCCCGCGCCGACGGCAAGGTCGCCGAGTTCACCGTCGACGACATCGAGGTCGTCCAGCGCGACCGCTTCGACGCCCGGCAGGCCTACGGCACCCGGGCCACGGGCCGCGCCGAACTGCGGCTGATCACCTGCGGCGGCACCTTCGACCGTGCGAGCGGCAGCTACTCGGCGAACGTGATCGTGTCGGCGTACCTGACCGGGACCGCGGTGTGATCCGCGCAGCAGAAAGCCCCTCGCTCACGCGAGGGGCTTTCCGGTCTGTGCGCCGCCAGGGACTCGAACCCCGGACCCGCTGATTAAGAGTCAGCTGCTCTAACCAACTGAGCTAGCGGCGCCTGCTGACAACGACAACTCTACAGGACGTCCCGGGGTGCTCCCGACCGCCGTCCGGCTGAGCCGGGTGGTCCGCGCCACCCCCGGGGAGGGCCCGTGCCACCCCCGGGGAGGGGTCCGCGTACATCATTCGGACCGTCAGCTTGCGCGTCCGTACAACCAGTGGGAAAGACTGACGAATGTGAGCAGTCGCGGACATTTCCATCTGGAATCTGAGGGGAATCGCATGGAGACGCCGGTGTTCGAGGAATTCGATCCCGCGAGCGACTGCGACTGCCCCGGGTGCGTTCAGCGGCGGCGGGCGAGCCCGGGTTCCCTGCCCGTGGGGTTCGGCGGTCGTCCGGCCGCCCACCGCACCGCCGTCGTGGCGGCCGCTGCCGCGGCCACCGCGGCGATCGGCGCCGGGCACGCCGTCCCGGCCGTGGCCGCCCCGCACGTGCCCGACCGGCCGGGCGTCCCCGCGGGCGACGAGCCCGGCAACCCCCAGGGCGGCAGGGAGCCGCTGTACGGCCAGGGCGGCCGACCGGCGCCGTCCGCGCAGGTCAGGGCGCCCGAGATCGCCCGGGCGGACATCATCAAGCGGGCCAAGGCCTGGGTCACGGCGAAGGTGCCGTACAGCATGAGCGCCTACTGGTCCGACGGGTACCGGCAGGACTGCTCGGGCTTCGTGTCCATGGCCTGGAAGCTGCCGGGAAACGAGTGGACGGGCAGCCTGCACGAGTTCGCCACGCGCATCACCAAGGAGGAACTCCAGCCGGGCGACATGCTGCTCTTCCACAATCTGTCCCATCCGCAGAACGGCTCGCACGTCGTCCTCTTCGGCGGCTGGACGGACTACACGCACACGTCCTACATCGCCTACGAACAGACCCGCCCGAACGCCCGCCGCCTCGCCACCCCCTACGCCTACTGGTCGAACTCCGGCCGCTACGTCCCCTACCGCTACAAGAGCGTCAAAGCGGCGGGGACGCCGACCGGCGGGGGCGCGACGGGCGCGACGGGCACGACGGGCGGCACGGGGACCACGGGCGGCACGGGGAGCAAGGGAAGCGCGGGGAGCACGGGGAGCGGGAACGCCGCGGCTCCCGCCCCGGCCCCCGGTGCCGGTGCCACGGCGGCCCCGTACCCCGGACGCGCGTACTTCGGGCCGGGCGCCGACAACCCGCACGTCACCCGGCTCGGCCGGCTCCTCGTCCAGCACGGCGCCGGGCGCTTCTACGCGTCGGGGCCCGGTCCGCGCTGGACGGAGGCGGACCGGCGGGCCACCCGGGCGTTCCAGGAGGCCCAGGGCTGGCGCGGCGCGGACGCCGACGGACTGCCCGGCCCGCGGACCTGGTCGCTGCTGATCACCGGCACGGGCCGGTCCGTCGCCCCGGCTCCCGGGACCGGGGACGGTGCACCCGCCGCCGCTCCGGGGGCGGGCGTCCCCGCCTACCCGGGCCGGGCCGTGTTCCGGCCCGGCGCCGACAACGCGTACGTCACCCAGTTGGGGAGGCAGCTGGTGAAGAAAGGGTTCGGCACGTACTACACGACGGGACCGGGGCCGCGCTGGGGCGAAGCGGACCGGCGGGGCGTCGAGGCCTTCCAGCGCACCCAGGGCTGGCGCGGCGGCGCGGCCGACGGCTACCCGGGGCCCGAGACCTGGCGGAGGCTGTTCTCGTAGCCCGGCCGCGGCCCCGGTGCCCGGCCCCGACCCCGCGGGCCCCGGTCTCCGGTCCTCGGCTCGCCGGCCCCGGTCTCCGGTCCCCACCCCGCGGGCCCCGGACCTCGGGGCCCCGCACCCCGGTCCCGGGTCCTCGGCTCGCGGGCGCCGGGCCCCGACCCCCGACCCGCCGTCCCGGTCTCGGTTCCGGGCCGGGGACCGGGCCCCGGCCCGGAACTGAGACCGGGCCGGTCCCCGGCCCGCAGTAACGGTTCTTTCACTGTCATGGCGTATCTGGCGCGGAGGCTGGAGGCACGCAATGAGCACGACCACTTCTCACACGCCCGAGCACGAGGGCCCGTCCCGGCCGCCCGCGCGGCTCATCCAGAACGAGGCGACCACCGAGATCCCCGTCCACCTGCTGTTCCGGGACGAGCCCGAGCCGCGGCCGGTGCCGCTCGGCCCCGCCGTGGTGGGGAGCCGGACGGGCACGGGGGAGCAGCCGCGTCTGCGGCGGCCCGCGGCCGTGAAGCCCCGCCCGATGGCGGAGGTCGACCCCGCGCTGGTGGAGCGGCCCGCCCGGGTGCTGCCCGGCGCGGCGGGCGTGGCCGCCGGGCTGTGCGGGGCGGCCGGCTGCGTGGCCACCTCGTGGTGGGCCGGGATCCTGCCGCCGCTGGTGACGGGGGCGCTGCGCCTGCCCGCGTACGCCGGTGCCGGTCTCGGTCCGGCGCAGTGGGCGGCGTACGCGGGGGCGGGCGCCCTCGGGGTGTTCGGCCTCGGCGGGCTCGCCCGGGGCCGGACCGGGCACGCCTGGGTGCTCGAACTGTTCGGCCGCTACCGGGGGACGGTCCGGCGCACCGGGCTGCTGTGGGTCAACCCGCTGCTGCTGCGCCGCCGGGCGGACGTACGGCTGCGGCACTGGCGCAGCGAGCCGATGCCGGCGGCCGACGGCAACGGGATGGCGCTGCGGGTGGTGGCGCTGGTGGTGTGGCGGGTGCGGGACACGGCCCGGGCCACGCTCGGGGTGGAGGACCACGAGACGTACCTGCGCGAGTGCGTCGAGGCGGCCTTCGCCCGGATCCCGGTGGAGACGCCCGGCTCGGTGCGGTTCTCGGTCGAGGCGACCGGGGAGGCGCTGACCCGGCGGGTGGCGCGGGACGCGGGCGCGATCGGCCTGGAGGTGTACTCGGTGCAGCCGGTGCGCGTCGAGTACGCCCCGGAGGTCGCCCCCGCGATGCACCGCCGCCGGATCGCCGCGCTCGACGCCCAGCACCGGGCGACCGTGCTCACCTCGGTCGTGGACTCGGTGGAGGACACGGTGACCCGGCTGACCATGCGCGGGCTGGTGGAACTGGACGACTACGAGCGCAAGGCGCTGGTCAAGGACCTGACCGTGGCGTTCTGCGCGGGACGCGGCGAGCAGTCGCCCTGACGGCCCGTCGGATCCGATCCCCCGGATCCCCGGATCGGCACCCCATTGGTATGGACATGTTCATGGAACGGCCATAACCTCAGACTTGGTCTAGACCTGCACGCACGGCGCGCCGAAACCTCACCGAACTCCCCACGTTCTCCAGGAGCGGCAGCATGCGCAAAAAGAGCAAGTGGTACGCCGCCGCGCTCGGGCTCACCACGGCGGGAGCCTTCGTGCTCTCCGCCGGGGGCGCGAGCGGCCACGGCTACACCGACCTCCCCGTCAGCAGGCAGAAGCTCTGCCAGAACGGCACCGTGACGGGCTGCGGCAGCATCCAGTGGGAGCCGCAGAGCGTCGAGGGCGCCAAGGGCTTCCCGGCCTCCGGGCCGGCCGACGGGCAGCTCTGTTCCGCCGGGAAAACCCAGTTCGCCTCGCTCGACTCGCCCACCCGGCCGGACGGCGCCGCCTGGCCCACGACCCAGGTGACGGGAGGCCAGGCCTACACGTTCCGGTGGCAGTTCACGGCGATACACGCCACCACCGACTTCCGGTACTACCTCACCAAGCAGGGCTGGAACCAGAACCACGCCCTCGCCCGCTCGGACCTCGAACTCACGCCGTTCTTCACGGTGCCGTACAACGGCCAGCGCCCGCCGTCCACGCTCTCGCACACCGGCCAGTTGCCGTCGGGTCTGAGCGGGCACCACGTCGTCCTCGCGGTGTGGACGATCGCGGACACGGGCAACGCGTTCTACGCCTGCTCGGACGTCACGTTCTGAGTACCGGGGAACGCCGAAGGGCTCCTCGTTCCTCACGAGGAGCCCTTCACCGGTGCGCCGCCAGGGACTCGAACCCCGGACCCGCTGATTAAGAGTCAGCTGCTCTAACCAACTGAGCTAGCGGCGCATGACTCTCGCCCTCCGCCTCTCGGCGGCCGGCGACGAAGAAAATACTACCTGGTCCGCGGGGGTGCTCCCGACCACCGGCCGGGGGCCGCCACTGGCGGGAGCCGCTACCGGCCGGATCCGCTACCGGCCGGGGAGCCACGGGCCGGGGGCCGCCCCGGCCGGGGTGCTAGATCGCCAGGGACAGCAGCACGGGCGTCGCGTTGCGGTTCAGGGTGTCGGCGGCGTGGCGGAGCCGGTGGGCGTGTTCGACGGGCAGGGAGAGCGCCAGGCAGCCGGCGGTGGTCCCGGCGGTGATCGGGACGGCCGCGCAGACCGTGCCCACGGCGTACTCCTGGAGGTCGAGGACCGGGACCGTGGGAGGCTGGGCCTCCAGACGGGAGAGGAGCAGCTTGTCGCTGGTGATGGTGTGCGAGGTGAGGCGGGCCATCTTGTGCCGGGAGAGGTGGTCGCGGCGGCCGTTGTGGTCGAGCTGGCCGAGCAGGCTCTTGCCGAGCGCGGTGGCGTGGGCGGAGGAGCGGAAGTCGACCCACTCGTTGACCGCGGGCGTGGCCGGGCTGTCGGCGTACTGGGTGATGGTGACCTCGCCGTCGACGTACCGGCTGATGTAGACGGCGGCGCCGACGGAGTCGCGCAGCCGGTCCAGGGTGTGCTGGAGCTTGTCGCGCAGGGCCTGCTCGCGCCGGTGCGCGGAGCCCAGGCGGGTCAGCGCGTCGCCCGTGACGTACGCGCCGTCGGCGGTCTGCTCGACGTATCCCTCGCGGCGCAGCAGCCGCAGGAGGGGGTGCAGCCGTGCCGTGCCGAAGCCGGTCCGGCGGGCGAGTTCGGTGTCGGTGACGCCGGCGGCGTGCCGGGCCACCGTCTCCAGGACACGCAGGGCGTCCTGGGCCGAGTGGAGCGGAGTGGTCGGCTCGAGCCTCATGACGGGCCCCCTCGCGTTGACGTCCTGGGGTCGTGCGGCTTGGGCCGGGGGTCCGGGGGGTGTCCCCCGGGATGACACAGCAGCGCCACGGTCTTCCCCCTGCGGTCGCTTCTCTGGCCGTGATCCGGACGGCGAACCACCCTCCACGATAACGGCCGGGGGTGCGGTGGCGCGGGGCTGTCGGCGAGATTGCGCCGCCCCGGTGACCCGCCGGTACGGCCGGCCGCGCCCAGTGCGCCGAGCGCCGCCACCCCCGCGAGCAGCGACCGACGGGTGGGCCTCGGTGTGCGTGCGTTCTGTCTGACGTGCCTGTTCGGTGGAGCCATGGCGGCGCGGCTACCCGAGACCAACCGGGTTATGCGCCCCGGATGTTCAGGGCCCGGGTACGTACCCGCGCTGCTTGTCGACCACGTTCCGCAGCGGCCGGCCCGCCGCCCACAGCTCGTAGAACTCCACGAACTGCGCGCCGAGTTCGTCCCGCCGGCCGACCGTGTCCCCGCTCATGTGGGGGGACAGCAGCAGCCCCGGGACCTGCCACAACGGGCTGTCCGCGGGCAGGGGTTCGGTCGTGAGGACGTCCAGGGCGGCACCCGCGATCCACCGTCGCTCCAGCGCGTGGACGAGCGCGTCCTCGACGACGAGCTGTCCCCGGCCGACGTTCACGAACCGGGCGGAGGGCTGCATCACGCCGAACCGGCGCAGGTCGAACATGCCGTGCGTCCGCTCGGTGAGCGGGGCCGCCGCGATCACCCAGTCGGCGCGGGCCAGCAGGCGGTCCAGGTCGTCGGGGCCGTGGACGCCGGTGCGCGGGACCCGGCCGACGACCGCCGTCGCCACCCCCAGCGCCTTCAGCCGGCGGGCGACCGCCCGGCCGACCGGCCCCGAGCCGACCACCACGGCACGCGTGCCCGCGACCCCGAGGCCCTCCCGGTGCCGCCACTCGCGCCGCCGCTGGAGCTCCCAGGTGCCCGGCAGGTCCTTCGCCATCGCCAGGACCAGCGCGGCCACGTACTCGGCGACCGGCTCGTCGAAGACGCCCCGCGCGTTCGTCACCACCGTGTCCGACGCGGCCAGCTCCGGACACATCAGATGGTCCACGCCCACGCTCGCCGTGTGCACCCAGCGCGGCCGCGGCCCCTCGCCCGGCCAGGCGGCCCGTACCGCGTGCGAGGCGCAGTCCCACACCAGCAGCACGTCCGCCTCCGGCAGCCGCGCCGCGAGCCCGGCCCCGTCGGTACGCACCACCGCCGCCCGCCCGGTGAGCCGGCCGAGCCGGGGCGGGGGATCGGCGTCGAGGACGAGGAGCGTGGGGACGGCGGACATCCGGGGAGCCCCTTCCTCCGGCAGGACGTGACACGGACGGCGGCGCCGAGCCTGCGGACGTGCGCGGCCACTGCCCGGCGTCCGGGACACAAGGGGCCGACGAGCGCGGACCGACCACGTTCGCACCCGGACCCACCGTCGTCAACACGACCTCCCCGACCGGAGGCGGAGCTGCGCATACCGGTCATCTCGGCCAACCAGGTGACGACGGGGGCGGCGCTGCGCCGAATGGGTACCCGAGCCGTGGGGCCGTACCGGGCTCTGCTGGAGGAGGGGGCGCGGCAGTGGCCCCCCGTACTGCCGGAAGACAGCAGGAAGGCTGGACATGACCGCACTCGGAGTCCTCTACCCGGGCCACTCCGCCGAGGACGACTACCCCCGGATCGAGCAGCTCCTCGGCAGCGACATCCGGGTGGAGGTGGTCCACACGGACATCGGCGAGGACGCCCCCGGCGCCGACGCGCCACGGCGGACGGGCACGCCCGAACGGCTCGCGGCGGGCGTGGAGCGGCTGCGGCTGTCGGGCGCCGAGGCCGTCGTGTGGGCGGATGCCGGCGGGGGCTTCGTGCACGGTTGGGAGGGCGCCCAGGAACAGGTGCGCGGCCTGGCCCGCGCCGCCGGACTGCCGGCCTCCTCGACCTCCTTCGCCTTCGTGCACGCCGCCCAGGAGATCGCGGCGGCCCGGGTCGCCGTCGGCGCGACCTACCCGGACGACATAGCCGGCCTGTTCGCCGCGTTCCTGCGCGCCGGCGGCCTGGAGGTGACGGGCGTCCACGGCTCCGGGACCGTCGCGGCCGCCGAGGTGGGCACCTGGGGCGAGGCCGAGGTGCTCGCGCTGGCCCGCGCGGCCGACGACCCCGGCGCGGACGCGGTCCTGCTGCCCGACACCGCCCTGCACACCGCCGCGTCCCTGCCCGCCCTGGAGAAGGAGCTGGGCAAGCCGGTCCTCACCGCACACCAGGTCACCGTCTGGGAGGCGCTGCGGCTGGCGGACCGGAGGGTGAACGCGCCCGCCCTCGGTGCACTGTTCACCCGGGAGCCGATCGTTCAGGTGTGAGCGATCGGCTCCCGTGCGACCCCACCGACGCCCCGGCCGGGAACAGCGGGAACGGCGGGAACGGTGGGAACAAACGGGAACGCCCCCCTGTTGGTGGTCCGAGGACAGCGCGCGGCCGAGGACAGGAGGACCCCGTGGCGGCGGACGAGAAGGCGGCGGACGAGAATACGGCGCACCGGAACGCGGCGCACGAGCCGACGGCCCACGAGCCGACGGCCCACAAGCCGACGGCCCACGAGCCGACGGCGGAGACCGCGGCGGCGCGCGGAACCACGGCACACGAGCCGCCGCACGGCGGCACCGCGCCGCACGGCGCGGCGACGGCCGTGCGCGGTGCGGGCGACCCGGTGGCGGCCGTGCACAGGGCAGCCGTGCGCGGTGCGGACGACCCGGCGGCGGACGAGCCCCGCCCGGACGCCCCCACGACGGCCGACCGCCCCTCGGACGGCATCCGCGGCACGGCGCACGGCACCGCCCCCGTCCCCCTCTCCGTCCTGGACCTGGTCACCGTCGGCTCCGGCAGCACCGCCACCGACGCCCTGCGCGCCGGCGTCGGCCTCGCCCGGCTCGCCGAGGCGCGCGGCTTCCACCGGTACTGGGTGGCCGAGCACCACTCCATGCCCGGCGTCGCCTCCTCCTCGCCCGCGGTGATCCTCGCCCACCTCGCCGCCCACACCGAGCGCATCCGGCTCGGCTCGGGCGGCGTCATGCTGCCCAACCACGCGCCGCTGGTGATAGCCGAGCAGTTCGGCACCCTGGAGGCGCTCGCCCCCGGCCGCGTCGACCTCGGCCTCGGCCGCGCCCCGGGCACCGACGGCGCCACCGCCGCCGCCCTGCGCCGCACCGACCGGCTGCACGAGGGCGCCGACGACTTCCCCGAGCAGCTCGCCGAGCTGACCCGCTTCCTGGACGACGACTTCCCCGACGGCCACCCCTACCGCCGGATCCACGCGGTCCCCGGCCCGGTCCAGGCCACGTCCCCCGGCGGCGTGCAGTCCCGGCACCGCCCGCCGGTCTGGCTGCTGGGCTCCTCCGGGTTCAGCGCCCGCCTCGCGGCCCTGCTCGGACTGCCCTTCGCCTTCGCGCACCACTTCTCCGCGCAGAACACCATCCCCGCGCTCGACCTCTACCGCGAGCACTTCCGCCCGTCGGCGGTCCTCGACGAGCCGTACGCCCTCATCGGCGTCTCCGCGCTCGCCGCCGACGACGAGCGCGAGGCCCGCCGCCAGGTCCTGGCCACCGGTGTGAACATGCTCCGCCTGCGCACCGGCCGGCCCGGCCTGTTCCCCTCGCCGGAGGAAGCGGAGGCGTACGCGTTCAGCCCGCTGGAGCGCGAGTTCGTCGACTCGTGGACCGCGAACATCGTGCACGGCACGGCCGACGAGGTCCGCTCCGGCCTCGACGACCTCCACAAGCGCACCGGCGCCGACGAGCTGATGCTCACCAGCCACGCCCACCGCGGCGCCCTGCGCCTGCGCTCCTACGAACTCGTCGCCGACGCCTACGGGTTGCCGACCGCGTAGGACGCGGAACCCAGCAGCAGCTCGGAGATGCGGTCCGGGGACACCGGGCGGGAGTACAGCCAGCCCTGCCCGGTGTCGCAGCCGATGCTGCGCAGCCGTCCGGCCTGCGCGGACGTCTCCACGCACTCGGCGGTGACGGTCAGCCCCAGCCGGTGCGCGAGGTCGATCATCGCCTCGACGACCACCTGGTCGGCCGGGTTGGGCGGCGCCCCGGCCCCCTCGTACTGGAAGCCGCGCACGAACGACCCGTCCAGCTTCAGCACCGACACCGGCAGCCGGCTCAGGTAGGCGAGGTTGGAGTAGCCGGTGCCGAAGTCGTCGATGGCGATGCCCACGCCCATGTCGCTGAGCGCCTGCAACGCCTGCAACGGCCGCCCGGCCGAGCCCATCACCGCGGACTCCGTCAGCTCCAGCTGGAGCAGGTGCGGGGCCAGTCCGGTCTCGTCGAGGATGTCCGCCACGTCCGCCACCAGGTCGGAGTCCCACACCTGACGGACCGCCACGTTGACGCTGACGAACAGCGGCGGCTCCTCGGGACGCTCCAGCTGCCAGCGGCGGGCCTGGCGGCAGGCGGTGGCCAGAACCCACCGGCCGAGCGGCACGATCGAGCCGTCCTCCTCGGCCAGCGCGACGAACCGATTCGGCGGCAGCAGCCCGAACCGGGGGTGGTCCCAGCGCACCAGCGCCTCCACCCCGCGCAGCCGCCCGTCCGCCATGCCGACCAGCGGCTGGTACTCCAGACGGAACTCGCCCCGCTCGATGGCGGGGCGCAGCGTGGACGCCAGGGCCTGGCGGGTCATCAGGTGGGCGTTGCGCTCCGGGTCGAACAGCGTCCAGCGGTCCTTGCCGTCCACCTTCGCCCAGTACAGCGTGGTGTCCGCGGCCTGCATCAGCCCGGTGGCGGTGGTGCCGGCCGCGTGCCGCTCGACGACCCCGATCGACGCGGAGACGTTCAGCCGGTGGCCCGCGAGGTCGAACGGCGCCTGGAGCGCCTTCAGCACCGACTCGGCGAGATCGGCGAGCTGTTCGGTGCCGGTGGAGTCCTCCACCAGCAGCGCGAACTCGTCACCGCCCAGCCGCGCCACCAGCGGTACGCTCGGCCGGTTCCGCCCGGCCTCCTGCGCGCACGCCGTCAGCCGCTCGGCGACGGAGGCGAGCAGCCGGTCGCCGACCCGGTGGCCGAGGGTGTCGTTGACCGCCTTGAACCCGTCGATGTCCAGGTAGCACAGCCCGATCCGGCCGGTCCCGCCGTCGTCGTACGACTCCGCCTCCAGCGCCGCCGACACCCGCTCGAAGAACAGGGTGCGGTTGGGCAGCCGGGTGACGGGGTCGTGCATCTGGAGGTGGCGCAGCCGGGCCTGGAGGTCGCGGTGGACGCTGATGTCGGCGACGGACAGCAGGACGCCGGCCGGGTCGCCGTCCAGCGGCGCGACGGTGATCTGCACCCACAGCGAGCGCCCGTCGGGCTGCTTCAGCCGCCGGGTGCAGCGCAGCCGGGCCTGGCGGCCGCGGAGCACCTCGCGGTAGGCGTGCCAGGTGCGGGCGTCGGCGGCCAGGTCCAGCAGATCGGCGGCCACCCGCCCGACCAGGTCCTCGGGGCCCCCGGCCAGCAGCGCGCCGAGCGCCCGGTTGGCGTCGGTGACCAGACCCTCGCGGTCGACGACGGCCATGGCGAGGGGGGCGGTGGCGAAGACGGAACGGTAGGCCGGGGGAGGGCCGTCGCGACGGTCCCCACCTGCTGTTCTCGTGCCGGCCGTACCGTCCGTGAGGTCCGCGCCTTCCCGGTGTTCCGGCGCTCCCGTACCAGGAGAAGCCTGACGATCACTCTCTGTGACGGCCGACCGGTCGAGGTCTGCCGCGGGCGTCGGCCCTTCGGACGTTCCGCTCACCGCTCGCTCCCGCAGTGCACTCGATCTCTGTCCGCCCAGGAAAGTGTGCCGATCATAGAGGCTGGCCCCGGACTTGCGCAGCCACTGCCCAGTGTCCCGGAACACCCCGCCTTTCTGACAGATCGTTTCTGCCCCCACACGGGACGGTTCTGCGAGCGGGCGACCGCTTGTGACGTTCCGTGAGTATTCCGGGGGTGTCGGGGTTCATGCCCGGTTTCCGGGGTCTCACTCTTCTGGTGCAGATAAACAGGGCGTAGTACGACAAATCTGCACAGGCTGGGTGCGGTGTCCCGTGAACCGTTCCCGGAGGTCTCCGTGCCGCGACAGCTCCCGCGTCCCCGACTGCGCAGCACCGCGGCCGTGTTCACGACCCTCTCGGCGCTCGCCGCGACCTCCCTGATCACCGGCCCGTCGGTCGCCGAACCCTTCTCCTCGCTGCCCTGCGCCCTCAAGCGCACGGACGCCCACCACTCGGAGGGACTGGACACCTGGAACACCGCCTATCCGCGGCCGGACCGCGCCCTTGACGCGGTGATGGTCTTCCTGTCCTTCCCGGACTGGGTCCCGATGAGCTCGCCCGCCGAACTCGCCGCCGACCACTTCCCGGTCACCAGCGACTACTTCCACCGGGCCTCCTACGGCAGGTTCACCCTGCGTGCGCATCCGCTGAAGCGGTGGGTCCGCATGCCGAAGCCGTCCACCGCCTACGCCATACAGCGTGACTGGAACGCCGAGGACCGCGCCACCTATCTGCGCGACGCGCTGGACGCGGCCGACGGCCAGGTGGACTTCTCCCGCTACGACGTCGTCTACTTCGTCGCCGATCCGGACGCCCCCGGTGTGGACTCCGACGCCACCAAGGTCGTCAACCTGGACGAGCCGCTGCACGCCGACGGCGTGGACATCCGGCGTGTCGTCACGGTGTTCGAGCAGCATCCGCCGGACCGGCTCGTCCTGGCGCATGAGACCGGCCATGTCTTCGACCTGCCGGACCTCTACCGGCGTCCGGCGGACGGCAAGGGGGACTGGGACACGCACGTCGGGGACTGGGACCTGATGGGCAGCCAGTTCGGACTGGCGCCGGATCTGTTCGCCTGGCACAAGTGGAAGCTGGGCTGGCTGGAGCCGAGCCAGGTGGTGTGCGTGGCCGAGGGGGCGCCGTCGGCCCGGCTCACGCTGGAGCCGCTGGCCGCCGGTGCGGGGACGCCGGTGGCCGGGATTCCCGGTGTGCCGGGCTTCGGGCTCGGGCACGGCACCAAGCTCGCGGTCGTCCGCACGGGCACCGACACCGCCCTCGCCTTCGAGGTGCGCGGTCCGATCGGCAACGACCACGGCGCCTGCCGTGCCGGGATCCTCGTCTACCGCGTCCGCAGCGGCGCGGAGTCGGGCCGGGGGCCGGTCGAGGTGGTCGACGCCCATCCGGGTACCGAGGCCTGCTGGGCGGACTCGGTCTACCCGCCCCTCGCGGACGCCCCGGTCACCGTCGGTGAGAGTTTCACGGTGCCGGGGGACGACGTGCGGGTGGACGTGGAGGAGCGGTCGGTGACGGGGGCGTGGACCATGAGCATCACGGCCTGATCCGGCGGTGGCCGCCCGGATGCGGCGGCGGGGAACGGACGGAAGGCCCCTCGCTGCTGCGAGGGGCCTTCCGGTGTCGTGCGCCGCCAGGGACTCGAACCCCGGACCCGCTGATTAAGAGTCAGCTGCTCTAACCAACTGAGCTAGCGGCGCCTGCTGACGTCGTAGACCTTAGCACCCTGGTCGGCGGGGTGAGAAATCGATATCCGCACGGCCGAACGGGCCGCCCGGACGGCCGCCCAGAGCAGGATCTCGGGCCCCGGCAGCCAGGGGTGCCGGGTGTCGGGGGCGACCATCCAGCGGGTGGCGGCGTCCCGCGGGGAGGTGAGCGGGGGCGGCACGGTCACCGCGTCGCCGGTGCCGTGGCACAGCAGCGGCGGGACGGTGCTCGTCCGGCCGTCCGGGCGGCCGTCGGCGCTCCACTCCTCCCACTCCAGCAGCGAGGGCAGCCGCCGGGCCGTGCCCGGCGTGGCGAACAGCAGAGTGCGCCCGCGGAACGCGGCCACCGGTCCGGAGCCGGGGCCCTCGCCCCACAGCCGGTCCAGCATCAGCCGCCCGAACAGCGCGGGTGCGCTCACGATGTCGAAGACGGACCCGCAGGGCAGGACCACGGGGGCGTGCGGCCGTTCCGCCCAGAGGGCGAGCGTGCCGTGCGGGGAGGTGCCGGCGGAGGCGAGCCACGCGGCACCGTCGGCGGTGACTCCGGTGACTCCGGCGGCGTCGGAGCGATCGGTCAGGCGGGGGTCCCAAGCGCTGCTCATGCCGTCAGGTCTACCGGGCGTGAGCAGCCGGTTCCCCGGGTTGGGGGAAATCGGGACAAGGAGCGGCGGGAGCGGGTATCTTACGCGCCTGGCATATGCCAGAAGATTACAGAGGGTGACGTCGGTGAGTGCGGTCCTGCGGGAGGGCCGTCCGCCCGACGGGTGGCCGTGCCCTACACGGGGTCGACGTGTTCCCGGCCTTCGACCTCGCCCTTCAGCAGGTCCCGCCCGAACTCGACCATCTTCTTCGCGTAGTCCTCGGTCCACTCGGCCCGCTCGGCGATGTCGGCCGGCGTCAGCCGGTCGAACCGCCGCGGATCGGCGAGCTGGGCCGCCGCCATGGCCTGGAACTCCACCGCCCGGTCGGCCGCCGCCTGGAAGGCGAGCGTCAGCTCCGTGGCACGCGCCAGCAGCGCCCCCGGGTCGTCGATCGACTCCAGGTCGAAGAAGTGCTCCGGATCGCCTGCCGCTTCCGCGGGCTCGAACAGCAGGGGCGCGGGGCGTAGCCGCGGTTGGTTCCGACGCGGCGTGGGCTCCGCCATGTCTTCTCCTCCTCGTACGGTCGGGGTGGCGCCACCGGTGAGCGGACCACCTTCCATTGTCCCCCGGGCACGCAAGGGGGCCGGGGCCCCGCACTCTCAAGGCTCCCGGGGCGCACGATGTTCCCGGGACACCCGAGGCCCCCGGGCGCGCCGGCACCGCGGGGTTGGCTGCCCAGTGGCCCGGACGGTATGCATCGCGGCCGCGGGGCGGGGCGCTGGGTCGCTGGGTCGTTGGGCTGCTGGGTCGCTGGGTCGCTGGGTCGTTGGGCTGCTGGGTCGTTGGGCTGCTGGGCCGTCGGGTCGCTGGGCCGTCGGGCTGCCGGGTCGCCGGGCTGCCGGACAGCCTGGCTGTCGGGGCCGCCGGGCTCCCGGTCCGTTGGCGCTCCCGGGCGGCTGGGGCTGCCGGAGCCTCCGGACCGCCGGGGCCGCCGGAGTCGCCGGAGCCTCCCGGCAGCCGGAGTCACCGGAGCTGCCCGGCCGCCGGTACCGCCGAGGCGCGTCCGGTGCCGGGGGGCCGGTGCCAGGGCGTCTGCGGGCGGGGGCGCCGGGCGGCTCACGGTCGCCATGTCACGCGGTGTTCCGCCAGGTGGGCCAGCACCGCGTGGTTGGCCTCCCAGCCGTCCGGGAACTTCACGAGCGTCCCCAGCTGCACCGGCTCCGTCGACGGATAGTCGTCCAGGAGGTCGCCCACCCCGGCCCGGCACACCACGACGCACGCGTGCCGGTGCCGGGAGGCGAGGACGCACAGGCGGCCCGTCTCCAGGTGGAAGGCGGTGGCGTCGGGGCGGCCGGAGAGGGGGTGGAGGACGACGGTGACGTCGAACTCCCGGCCCTGGAGCCGGTTCGCCGTGTCCACGATGACGTCCGCCACGCCCAGCTCGGCGAGGGCCGCCCGGACCGCCGCCGCCTGGTCGCGGTGGGCCGTGCCGACGGCGACCCGGTCGGCGGTCAGCCGCGTCGGGGCCGGGGAGCGCTCCGAGACGGCCGCGCCGTCCCGGTCCAGCAGGCGCCGTACCACCGTCGCGACCGCCCGGACCGCCTCCGGGTCCGTGCGCGGCGTGTGGCGGGCGGGCAGCTCCAGCAGGCCCCAGCCCGACTCCGCCGCCTCGTCGATCACCCGGTCGGGGGCGGAGCCGTCCGACGGGACGGCGAAGGACAGACGCCGGTCGCCGTGGCCGGTGCCGCTGCGGAACCGGGTGTACGGATAGAACGCGTCCGAGACCAGCGGGGCCGCCGACGCCGGCAGCCGCCACGACACCGGCAGCCGGTGCTGCGGCAGCCGCGGGTTGTGGGCGAGGAGCGTCGTCACCGCCGACGCCGACGGGTCGTAGGACAGGCCCGCCCACTGCTCGCTGCCCACGATCGCGAACGGGTCCAGCTGCCCCGGATCGCCCACGAACAGCGCCCGCTCGAACAGCCCCGCCACGGCCAGCAGACCGTCCGAGCGCATCTGGTACGCCTCGTCCACGATCGCGTGCCGCCACGGCTCGTCGACCTTCACGTGCGCCCACTTCGCCGCCGTGGAGATCACCACGGGCAGCCCGGCCAGATCGGCCGCCTTCGCCGACTTCCGTACGTTCGCCAGGCCGTCCAGCGCCTTGTCGTACGCGTCGGCGTCGCTGCTGTGCAGACGGCCCACCGGCAGCTCGGGGCTCTTCTCGGCGAGCCGCAGGACCAGGTCGTCGACCTGGGCGTTGGTCTGCGCCACCACCATCAGGGGGCGCCCGGCGTCCGCCAGTTCCAGCGCCGCGCGGACGACGAGCGTGGACTTGCCGGCGCCGGGCGGGGAGTCCACGACCACACCGCGCGCCGTGCCGTGCAGCGTGTCGTGGAGGATCGCGTCGGTCGCGCGGGCGGCGGCCGTACCGGGATCGAACGCGGCCTGGGTGGTCACAGCACGTCCTCCTGAGTGACGGAATCGGGCGCTTCCGGCGCCTGCTCCCCGGGCGGCCCGCCGTGCGTCCACGGCGTCTGCTCCGGGTCGGGCAGCTTCGCGCCGCCGCGCTGCTCGTGCTCGAAGAGGGTGAAGCACACCCGCTCCCCCTTCTCGGGCACCGACCCCTTCTCCGGCTCCTTGCCGCGCCCCATCTTGTCGACGATCCGCAGCACCAGCAGGCCCTCGTCGTCCTCGCCCTGCCGCTCGACGAACTCCGCCGCCTGCGGCTTGCCGCCCAGCGACCGGAACACCTTCACCCGCTCCCCGAGGTGCGGCCGGTCGTCCGTGCGCACGGTGACCAGCGGACGCGGACTCGGCCGCCTGCCCTCGCTGTAGGCCATGACGACGTCGACGACCTCGCCCGCGAACGCCTCCCCGGCCAGCCGCCGCCCCGCCATCACCAGCGGGTCGTCGAGTGCCTCCTGCGCCTCCAGCCGGGCCTGTTCCCGTTCGCGCGTGGCGAGCTTGTTGGCGGCGGTGACCGCGTCGTCGCGGCGCGGCTGCGGGGGCTCGCCGGCCAGGACGCGGTCGCGGTGGCCGGTGAACGACCAGCGGTCCCGCGTCCACCGCTCCTCGACGTGCGCCCCCTCGGGCAGCGTCCGCAGCAGGTCCAGCCCGCGCCACACCGCGTCCCAGGTGGGCCGCGTCCGGCTCTCGACCAGGGCGCGGATCTCCCGCTCGGCGGCGGTCAGCGCGCCGAGCCGGTCGTCGGCCTGGAGACCGTCCTCGGCGGCGGCCAGGGCGGCGCGCGCCCGGTCGTAGCGCTCGATGGCGGGGGCGAGCAGCTTGTTGTCGAACGCCGGGTCGGTGGCCGGGCCGGCCGGCGGGCACAGCAGCTGGCCCTCCGCGTCGCGCGCCAGTTCGGCCCGCAGCGCCGCCTCGGCGCCCGAGGCGCCCTCGGGCGGGTCGATCCAGGCGAGCAGCGCCCCCAGGTGCTGGTCCTCCAGGCTGGACTGCCCGGTCGCCCAGTGCCGGCCCAGCACCTCCGTCAGCGCCGTCAGCAGCGAGGACCCCGGCACCCGGGCCCGCTCCCCGAAGTGCGTCAGCCACCGCCCGAGCAGCGGCACGCGCGCAGGCGCCGGGTACGGCGTCTCGGGGTCCTGCTCCGCCGTACGCCGGAAGCGCATGGAGCGGCCCAGCAGGCGGACGAAGTCGACGCCGGCGCGGCTCGGGACGATCAGCTGGGGCGCGTCGGCGCACAGCTCGACCTCGACCTTGACGCGCTTGCCGGTCTCCGGGTCGGTCTCGTTGCGCTCGGCGGCCTCGACGGTGTCGGCGTAGGACTCGATGTACGGCAGCACGGTGTCGGCCAGCTCGGCGAGGAACGCGAACCTGAGGTCGCGGTCGCGCGGCTGCGGGACGACCAGCAGGCGCGGCGCGTCCCGGTCGGTGCCGACCAGCGCGCCCAGCGGGGCGCCGGCCTCACCGGCGGTGGTCAGCGGCACGAACACCATGGGACGGTCGGACAGGTGCCGGTGGCGGATGGTGGCGGCGGGCTGCGCCCGGCCGGTGGCGACGGCCTCGAGGCGGGCGAGCGTGGCGATCAGCGACACATCGCCCCCAGGGCCTCACTGCGCAACCGTGCCGCCCGGCGCAGGGCCGCCACCGCCGGGTCGTCCGGATCGCCGGTCTCCCCGCGCGCGGCCGCCAGCACCTCCTCGACCGTCGTCAGCCCGCCCAGCTCGGCGCGGACGGGGCGGCCCAGCGTGGTCACCGCACCGGCCGCGCGGGAGCGGTCGCGGCAGTGGAACGCCAGCTCGCACGCGGCCAGGCACTCGGGCGCGTACGTCGCCGGGACCGACGCGACCGCCGCCGTGAGCTGTTCGGCGGGCAGCTCGGGGGAGAAGCAGGTGCCCTCCGGGAGGGCGTCGGCGATGTCCTGGATGCGGGTGAGCCGGGACAGCTGGCGGCCGGTGACCGCACGCTGCTTGCGGACGTCCACGGCGGACGCGGTGGGCAGGTTGGAGAAGTCCTTCGGGCAGACCAGCAGGACACGGTGGCGCACCTGCGGCGCGGGGTCGAGGCGGGCGGCGACCTCCTCCAGCGCCAGCACGTACACCGCGGCCTGGCGGGCCGCCGCGCCGACCTTCGCCGGGTCCGCCGACCCGTCCAGCATCGGGAACGACTTGATCTCCACGACCGTCCAGCCGCCGTCCGGGTGCACCACCACCGCGTCCGGTTCGAGGAAGGCGGGGGAGCCGGCCACGTCGAGCGCGAGCATCGGGTGGTCGAGCAGGGTCCAGGTGCCGGCCGCCTCGGCGGCCTCGCGCAGCGCCAGCGCGGTCCGGGCGGTGCGGCCCTCGGGGCCGGCCGCCGACAGGTCGGGGACGCTCGCCCCGGTGGGCGCGGGGGCGCGCGGGTCCAGCTTCTCGTGCACCAGGCGCAGCAGCTCCGCGCCGCCGTCCGCCTTCACCTTCGCCTCGAACGCGTTGCCCCGGGTGAGGGCGAACTGCGACTGGCCGAAGGCCGACGGCGAGCCCAGCGCGCCCGCCAGCGCCGCCTTGTCCACCCCGGCGCCGTCGAGGAGCGCGCGCCGCCTGCACCCCGGGTTCGCGGCGAGCGCCGCGAGCGCCCGGGCGTCCAGAGCCTTGGCGGGTACGTCGGGACCGCGCAGGTCAGCGAGCCGCTGCCGGAGCGCCGTCCCCCGCGTCCGAGGGGGAGGCACCCGGCTCGGCCGGGGGCCCGAACCGTGACTCGCGCTGCCGTGGAATTCGCTCACCCGGGGAAGTCTGGCATCCGCCACTGACAATCGGGGCCTCCGCGCCCCCGGAGGACGCCGGGACGGACGGGACCCGTGCCGCGGGGCGCGGTACGCGGGACACGTACCAGGCCCGCATCCGCTCCGCGCGGCGCAGCACCAGCGGCGTCAGCAGCAGGCCCGCCCCCATCACGGCGGCGCCCGCGAGCGCGTCGAGGAAGTAGTGGTTCGCGGTGCCCATCACCACGATCGTCGTCACCAGCGGGTAGACGACACCCGCCACCCGCGCCGCCCGTGTGCCGCCGTGGCGCCACAGCATCACCCCGCACCACAGCGCCCATCCCACGTGCAGGCTCGGCATCGCCGCGTACTGGTTGGTCATGCCGCCCAGCCCCCGCGGCGCGCTCGCCTCGCCGCCCCACCAGCCCCAGGAGCTGTACTGGGCCATGGTGTCCACGAAGCCGTGCTCCGCGGCCAGCAGCCGGGGCGGGCAGGTGGGCAGCAGGGTGAAGCCGATCAGGCCGATGAACGTCGACGTCATCAGCCAGGTGCGGGCCGCCCGGTAGTGCACGGCGCGTGAGCGGAACAGCCAGACCAGCAGCACGGGTGTCACCAGGTAGTGCAGCGACGCGTACCAGAAGTCCGCCGGCACGCCGATCCACGGTTCGCTGCGGAAGAGGCGGTTCAGCGGGTGCTCGGCGTTGATGTGGAGGAACTTCTCGACGCGCAGGATCGCCAGACCGTGGTCGACGGCGGTGCCGACGTCCCCCCGGGCGAGCAGCCGGCCGGCCGAGTAGCAGGCGTACACCAGCAGGATCAGCGGCAGTTCGGTCCACCAGCGCAGCCGGCTCCGCGGGACCGCCTCGGTGCCCGGTGACTCGGTCTGCGGCATCCGATCGCCTCCCCCTTCTCGTCGCTGCGCCGGCAGTGGCACGGGAGGTGCCACTTTACGGCGTGAGCGCGCGCCCTCCCCGGACGCCCCCGGCCCTCAAAGACGCAGAGATCGCCCCCCGGGTTGCCCTGTTCCAGGGTGAGCGATGATGGAGGGGTTCCGCCGTCGACTCATCCCTTGGTTCTCTCAGGGTTACCCCCGGAAAGGTCCCCCATGGCACCGCGCATCCTGCTGGCCCGGCACGGACAGACCGAGTGGTCGCTGTCCGGCAAGCACACCGGCAGGACGGACATCCCCCTGCTGGAGGAGGGCCGCCGGGGCGCCAAGCTGCTCGGCGAGCGGCTGCACCGGGCGCCGTTCGACGGCCTCCCCGGCGTCGAGGTCCGCACCAGCCCGCTGGCCCGCGCGCGGGAGACGTGCGAGCTGGCCGGCTTCGGCGAGCGGGCCACCGCGTGGGACACGCTCATGGAGTTCCACTACGGCGCCTACGAGGGCATGACGCCCGCCGAGATCCAGGCCGTCCGCCCCGGCTGGCTCATCTGGCGCGACGGCGTGCCCGACGGGGAGAGCCTCGCCGAGGTCACCGCGCGCGCGGACGAGGTGGTCGCGTGGGCGCGGTCCGCCGACCGGGACGTGCTGGTCTTCGCCCACGGGCACATCCTGCGGTCGATCGGGGCGCGCTGGCTGGGGCTGCCGCTGGACTTCGCGGCACGGATACGGCTGTACCCGACGTCGCTGTCGGTCCTCGGCTGGGCCTACGGGGAACCGGCGATCGAGAGCTGGAACGACCGCGGGCACCTGACCGCGGACTGATCCGGCAACCGTGTCGTCGCCCGGCGGCGACGCGGTCACCCGGTCGTCCTCCGACGTGCGGGGGCGGCGTGCCGCGCGGGTCCGGCGACCGGTCCCCGTCACGCGGGGCCGACGACACGGTGCCTGCCGAGTGGGGCCGGCGACACGGTGCCTGCCGCGCGGGCCGACGGCCGGTCGCCGTCACCTGGGTCCGACGAGGCGCGGTTCCCGGACGACCGGACCGCGCGGGGCGTTACACCGGCGGGGCGTTATCCCGCGCGGGGCGCTGCACCCGCGGGGCGTTACCCCGCGCGGGGCGCTGCACCCGCGGCGCATTACCCCGCGTAGGGCGCTACACCGTGCGGGGCGCGGAGGCGTGCCGTTCCAGGAACTCCGACACCCCCGAGGCCCGCCGGTGCGGCAGCAGTACCCGTGCCGTGCCCGCCAGCATCGTCTGGATCCGCGACGACTGGACCTGCCCCAGCAGGTCCAGCACCCGCATCCCCGCCGCCGCGGCCTCGTCCGGCCGTCCTCCGCGCGCGAGATCGTCCGCCAGCTCCGCCGTGTAGAGGGCGATGTTCCGCGTGAAGTGGGGGTCCTGGAGCTGCGCCGCCCGCCGGGCGTGCCGGGCCGCGCGCGGCCAGTCGCCCAGGGTGGACCAGCACTGCGCCTCCAGCCCCTCCAGCTCGGCCTCGCCGTAGAAGCTCATCCACTCGGGGTCGGCGTCCGAGGAGCCCCGCCCGTAGAGGGCCTGCGCCCGCGCGAGGGCCTGTTCGCAGCCGGCGCGGTCGGCGAGCCCGGCCCAGCCGCCCGCCTCGCGCAGCGCGAGCAGCGACATCAGCCGGGCCGAGCCGAGGGGCCGCGCGACGCGCTGGGCGGCCTGCGCGGCGCGTACGGCCTCGCGCGGCCGGCCCGAGTCCCGCGCGAGGAAGGCCGTGTTGCAGAAGGCGTGCGCCTCCAGCGCCTCGTCCCCGGCCGTCCGGGCGGTGGCGAGGGCCTCCGCGTAGTGGGAGCGCGCGTCGTCGAAACGCCCCGAGTCGTGCGCCAGCCAGCCCACCGAGATGGCGAGCTCCCCGGCGCCCGAGTGGAGCCGGTCGGCGGTCGCCTGCCGGGTGGTGCCGGCGTCCAGTAGCGCGTACGCGGCGCGCAGCGGTGCCGCCGCGCGCCGGTAGAGGCCGTCGGCGCCGTGCCGGTCGTCCAGCAGCCGGATCCTGCGGACCGCTTCTTCGAGGGCGCTCGCCTCGCCCGCCCCGACACGGCGCGTGGGCCGTTCGGCCGCCGACGCGTCCAGGGCGAGCCCCAGGGGCCCCAGCGAGGCGGCGGCCACAGTGGCGCCTCCGCCGGTCATGAATGCGCGACGCAGCACGTCGCTCTCCTCGTGGTTGTGGTGCGTGTCGTACGTGTCCTGCGGGTCATACGGCTCGGACACCCCGTGCGTCTCATCCACGCACGGCGTGTCCTCGGTCGTCCGTGCCCCTCGCCCGCGTACGGACGAGCGGGGCGCGAACCCCAGATCGGTGAGCGTGCGGCCGGGGAACATGTGCAGGAACACCCGTTCGTACGCGTAGTTGGGGCAACGGATCTCCCCCGCCTCGACCCGGCCGATGTAACGCGCGTCACAGCTGACCCCCTCGCCGATCTCCCGCGCGGCCCGCCGTACCAGCGCGGCGAACTCGGCCGGCGAACGCTGTCCGCGCAGGTGCCGGAAAGCGAGATTGGGCCGTGGGGGCCGGTTGGGCCGGGGTGGGGGCACCGTTGACGACGCCATGGCCGGGTCCTCTCGTGCGAACCGTCGAACCATGCCGGATCCCCGGTGGACCGACCGCCTCTTCGCGGCGGCGCTCACCCCGGTCTCCAGCGGGCAAGAACGTACCTGCTGTTGCTGTGCCGCCACGCAGTGTTTGGCTACAAACCGGATATCCCATCCCCGATCTGCCATGAACTGCCATCCTTTGCGGCGGACTTCCGCCGTAGCCGTTGACGGTGTGACGCGTTGACCACTGCGGACTGCAAGAGGGCTGCGCGGTGGAGGCCGGCATGGTGACCAGCCAGAGCAACGATCCTTGTACGCCGTCGGTGACGGCCTGTGACCTGGTGACGGTGCCGACCCGGCACGGGCTGGAGGCGGTCGACATCCTGCGCCGGGCCGCGGGGGACGGGGTGGGGCCCGTGCTCCACGACGGGGGCGACACCCTCGCCTTCCTCGTGCCGCCGGGCACCGCGGCGGCCTGGGACGTCCCGGGAAGCACCTGTACGGAGACCGAGGGGCGGGGACTGAGACTCGACCCCGAGCCCCCGGTGGAGGGCTCGGACTGGCTGGTCCCACCCGGCGAGGCCGACGTCGCGACGCACCCCCCGGCGGTGCTGCGGCGCGCGCTGGGGGAAGCGGCCCGCACGATCGAGGCGGCGGACGCGTGCCGGTAGGCGGTCATGGGGGCGTCCGCGGTCGGCGCGGCCCTGACCCGGCTGCGAAAATGCCCGCATGGGAAAGTCCAGGAACCCCCGGCGCGGGCGGGACACCGAGGCCACCGTGGCCGAGGCCGTCGACGGCGGCCTCGCACAGCTCGTACCCGACCGGGACCGGACGAGGGCCTGGACCCTCCTCGTCGACGGCGCCCCGCAGTCGCACGTGGACCTCGACGACCCGCGGTTCCTCTCCTTCGAATACCAGCGACGGCTCGGCCACGTCATCGACCTCGCCGCACCGCCCGGCAGGCCTCTGCACGTCGTCCACCTCGGCGGTGGCGCCCTCACCCTCGCCCGGTACGTCGCCGCGACCCGCCCCCGCTCCACCCAGCAGGTCGTCGAGCGGGACGCCCGACTCGTCCAACTGGTCCGCCGGGAGCTGCCGTTGGACCCCGGCGCCCGGATCCGGGTCAGGTCCGTCGACGCCCGTGAGGGACTGCTCAAGGTGCCCGAGGGGTGGGCCGACCTCGTCATCGCCGACGTGTTCAGCGGCGCCCGCACCCCCGCCCACCTGACCTCCACCGAGTTCCTCGACGAGGTCCGCAGGGCGCTCCGGCCCGGCGGGCTCTACGCCGCCAACCTCGCCGACGGCCCCCCGCTCGCCCACCTGCGCGGCCAGATCGCCACCGCCGCCGCCCGCTTCCCGGAACTCGCCCTCGTCGCCGACCCGACCGTGCTGCGCGGCAAGCGGTTCGGCAACGCCGTCCTCGTCGCCTGCGACCTCCCCCTCCCGGTCGCCGAACTGACCCGCCGCGCCGCCTCCGACCCGCACCCCGGCCGGGTCGAGCACGGCAGGGCGCTCACCGACTTCACCGGCGGCGCCGCCCCGGTCGTCGACGCCTCGGCGGTGGCGTCACCGGCCCCACCGCCCGACGCGTTCCGGTAGGACCGGGCCCGGCCGGTCCGGCGGCGCGCCCCGGCGGCCGCGGGCAGCTCAGCAGGCACGACGCGCCCCGGCAGGCACGACGCGCCCCGGCAGGCACGACGCGCCCCGGCAGGCACGACGCGCCCCGGCAGGCACGACGCGCCTCCGCAGGCACGACGCGCCTCAGCAGGCGCGCAGGTCGTCTCAGCAGGCGCAGAGCGTCTCAGGAGCGGGGCGCACCTCAGTAGGTGCCGACCTCCACCCGCGGCGGCCCGTCGTGCCAGGTGCAGAACACCGACACATGGTCCGCGCCCGAGGTGAACTCCACTCGGATCCAGGTCTCCGTCTTCCACACCTGCATCGACCAGCCCGCGTCCGGCGTCGCCGAGACGAGCGTCGCGGAGGCCGCCTGGAGCTCGAACACCACCCGCCCGCCGTCGGTGTCGTAGCTGCGGACCCGCCCGGTGGGGGTCGGGGAGGCGGCCGCCGCCGAGGACGGTGCCGAGGGGGCGGGCGAGCGGGACGTGCGGCTCGGCTCCGGCGACGGGCTGGGCGAGGGGCTCGCGGAGGACGCCGGACGGCCCTCGGGCGACGCCGACACCGGCGCCGACGTCGGAGCTTGCGTCGGGGACTCCGACTCCCGCGCGGCCGTGTCCCCGGCCGCCAGGGGCACGGCGCGCGGCGGGTCGTACGCGGTGCCCGCCATGACCGTGTGGACACCCCACCACGACAGCGTGGTCGCCGCGCCCGTGGCGAGCGTCCAGGCCAGTACGTGTACGAGTGCTCTGCGCATCGCGGGCCATCTTGCCCCACGCGCCACGGGTGCCGCACGGACGGTCCACCGGTCGTCCACAGGAGCCGAGTTGTCCACAGGCCCGAATGCCCGTCGCCCGCATGGCGTACGGTGCGGCGCATGGCAAGTGTGCTCGTCGTCGAGGACGACCAGTTCGTACGCTCCGCGCTCATCCGGCACCTGACCGAGGCCTCGCACACCGTGCGCAGTGTCGGGACGGCACTGGAGGCGCTGCGCGAGGTCGCCCATTTCCGCTTCGACGTGGTCGTCCTGGACCTCGGCCTGCCCGACCTGGACGGCTCCGAGGCGCTGAAGATGCTGCGCGGCATCACGGACGTGCCCGTCATCATCGCGACCGCCCGCGACGACGAGACGGAGATCGTCCGGCTGCTGAACGCGGGGGCGGACGACTATCTGACCAAGCCCTTCTCGGTGGAGCACCTCTCGGCACGCATGGCGGCCGTCCTGCGCCGCTCCCGCGCCGGCGCCGGGGACGCTCCGCCCTCCTCCGTCCTGCGCGTCGGCGGCCTCACCGTCGACCCGCTGCGCCGCCAGGCCGAGCTGGACGGCGTCCGACTCGACCTCACCCGCCGCGAGTTCGACCTGCTCGCCTTCCTCGCCGGCCGCCCCGGCGTCGTCGTCCCGCGCCGGGAACTGCTCGCCGAGGTCTGGCAGCAGTCCTACGGCGACGACCAGACCATCGACGTCCATCTGTCCTGGCTGCGCCGCAAACTGGGCGAGACGGCGGCCCGCCCGCGCTATCTGCACACCCTGCGGGGCGTCGGCGTGAAGCTGGAACCGCCCGTCACGCACTCCGACGGGGAGCTGCCGCGATGAGATGGGCACTGGTCAAGGTCTGCCTGGCGGTCACCGCGATGGTCGTGGTCGCCTTCGCGGTCCCGCTCGGCCTGGTCATCAAGGAGATGGCCCGCGACCGCGCCTTCTCCAACGCCGAGCGGGAGGCCGCCGTCGTGGTCCCCGCGCTGTCCATCACCACCGACCGCGAGCAGCTGGAGCGGGTCGTCGCCTCCGCCGGCTCCGACGACGGGATGGCGGTGCACATCCCGGCGAGCGACGGCCGGGCCGCCGTCGAGCTCGGCCGGCAGCGCGCCACCGGCGCGGACATCGACGCCGTCCGCGAGCTGGGCCGCGCCTCCACCGCCGAGGTGCCCGGCGGTTCCGCCCTGCTCCAGCCCGTCGCGCTCAGCCTCGGGACCGTGGTCGTCGAGGTGTACGTCCCCGAGTCCGAGGTCAGCAACGGCGTCGCCACGGCCTGGGCGGTGCTCGCGGCGGTCGGTGTCGCGCTGGTCGTCGGCTCGGTCGCCGTCGCCGACCGGCTGGGCGTGCGGATGGTGCAGCCCGCCCAGCGGCTGGCCGAGGGCGCCCACGAACTGGGGGAGGGGAAGCTCGGCGTCCGCGTCCCCGAGGAGGGGCCGAACGAACTGCGGCTGGCGGCGGTCGCGTTCAACTCCATGGCCGACCAGGTCGTCCAGCTCCTGGCGAACGAACGGGAGCTGGCCGCCGACCTCTCCCACCGGCTGCGCACCCCGCTGACCGTCCTCCGGCTCAACGCCGCCTCCCTCGGCGACTCCCCGGCCGCCGAACAGACCCGGGCCGCGGTCGCCCAGCTCGAACGCGAGGTCGACACCATCATCCGCACGGCCCGCGAGGCCAAGCCGCAGACCGCGGCGGCGGGCCCGGGCGCCGGGTGCGACGCGGCCGAGGTCGTCCGCGAGCGGATGGCGTTCTGGTCGGCGCTCGCGGAGGACGAGGGCCGCACGGTGCGGCTGGCCGGCGTCGACCGTCCCGTGCGCATACCCGTGGCCCGCGCCGATCTCGCGGCCGCGCTGGACGCCCTGCTCGGCAACGTCTTCCGGCACACCCCCGAGGGCACGGCCTTCGCGGTGGACGTGCACAACGGCGAGGACGCGGTGATCGTCCTGGTGTCGGACGCGGGGCCCGGCATACCCGACCCCGAGGCGGCGATGGCACGCGGCCGGGGGTCCGGGAGCGCCGGGTCGACCGGGCTGGGCCTGGACATCGTGCGCCGGCTCGCGGAGTCGACCGGCGGCGACGTGCGGATCGGCTCGTCGGTGCTGGGCGGCACCGAGGTGCGGATCTGGCTCCAGGTCGACGGGCGGACCGGGCGGGAGCCGGGGCGCAGGGGACACCGGGGTGCGGTGCGCAGGCGCCGGCAGGGCAGAACGGCCGCCACCTTTAACCGTCCCCGATCCCTTCCTTAAGCGCACCCTAAGATCAGCAACCCCCGCCCCGATCAGGCGCTTTGCCCGATTCGGGATCGCTAGCGTGCTGCCGCGTCCCCCCTCCGGGACTCCCTGGAACCCCCGTGAACCACGAAGGCAGGCACGCCATGAGTACGCACCGGCGCAAGGTCAGCGGCAGGAACAAGGCGATCGGCGGCGTGGTCGCCGCGGCCGTGGTCGGCGGTGGCGCGGTCCTGCTCACCGGCACCGCCCAGGCGGCCGGGGTCGGCGCCGCGTACACGAAGACCAGCGACTGGTCGACGGGCTACACCGCGCAGTACGTCGTCACCAACAACAGCGGTGCGGTGAAGGCCGGCTGGACCCTCGAGTTCGACCTGCCGGCCGGTTCCAGACTCAGCTCCCTGTGGAACGCGGAGTCGGGCGTCAGCGGACAGCACGTCACCGTGACGCCCCCGAAGTGGGACACCGACGGCCTCGCGGCCGGCGAGTCGGTCACCGTCGGGTTCGTCGTCAACGGCAGCGGCGATCCGTCCGGCTGCCGCGTCGACGGCGCCCGCTGCTCGGCGGACGAGAGCGCGACCCCCGAGCCGAGCGGCCGCCCGACGCAGACCGCGAGCGCGACCCCGACGGCCACGGCGACCGCGTCGGCCACCGCGAGCCCGACGGCCACCGCCTCCACCCCCACGGCCACCGCCTCCCCCTCGGCGAGCACCGGCACCGGCACCGGCACCGGCTCGGGAACCGGCACCGCCGCCTCCGCCGGCTTCGCCCCCTACGTCGACACCTCCCTCTACCCCGCCTTCGACCTCCTCGCCCACGCGTCCGCGACCGGCGTGAAGGAGTACAACCTCGCCTTCGTCACCGACGGCGGCGGCTGTACGCCCAAGTGGGGTGGCGTCACCGACCTCGCCACCGACGCCGTGGCCGCCCAGATCGGCGCCCTGCGCGCCGAGGGCGGTGACGTCCGGGTCTCCTTCGGCGGCGCGGCCGGCTCCGAGTTGGGTACGACCTGCTCGTCGGCGGACGCGCTGGCGGCGGCGTACGGCAAGGTCGTGGACGCGTACGGCCTCACCAAGGTCGACTTCGACATCGAGGGCGGCGCACTGCCGAACACGGCCGCGAACACCCGCCGCGCCCAGGCGATCGCCACGCTCCAGCAGCAGAATCCCGACCTGGACGTCTCCTTCACCCTCCCCGTGATGCCGGAGGGCCTGACCCAGGACGGTGTGAACCTGCTGGCCAACGCGAAGACCAACGGTGTGGCGATCAGCAGCGTCAACATCATGGCGATGGACTACGGCGCGGCGTACAGCGGCGACATGGGCACCTACGCCGAGCAGGCGGCCACCGCCACCCAGGCCCAGATCAAGAGCGTCCTCGGTCTGAGCGACGCCGCCGCCTGGAAGGCCGTCGCCGTGACCCCGATGATCGGCGTCAACGACGTCACCTCCGAGATCTTCACCGTCGACGACGCCACCCAGCTCGTCGCCTTCGCGAAGTCCAAGGGACTCGGCTGGCTGTCGATGTGGTCCGCCACCCGCGACAAGCAGTGCTCCGGGGGCGCCAAGACCTACGCCGACCCCACGTGCAGCTCGATCGTCCAGGACGCCGGCGCGTTCTCGAAGGCCTTCGCCACCTACCAGTGACCCCACGGGGTCAACGCCCCGCGCCACCGCCCTTCACGGCGTCCAGCAGAGCCGCGAGAGCACGCGGCGCCACGAGAGCGACCTCCTCCGGGCGGTCGCTCTCGCGGAGGTGCAGACGGGCGGGGGCGGATGCCGCCAGCTCTACGCACTCGCCCTCGCCGCCGGTGCTGAACGACGACTTCTGCCAGACGAGGTGAGGCACGGCGGGGTCCTTTCAAAGGGTGTACATCACATGCTGGACGAGGCTCAGGGAGTCGCGTGACTCGTGCGACTCGGGTGCCGCCTCCGGGTCGATGGGCGCCAGCGCCAGCTCCGAGAGTCGCTCGAACATTCTGGCGTACTCATCCAGTTGAGCTCCATCCCAGAGAAAGAGCGAGTTCGTCGGATGCTCCAGGTAGACCGTGTCCAGTTCGGCGACTCCTGTGCCGAAGATGACGAACGACCGGCTGTGGGCGGCGTAGACGCCCGCCTCGAACGGGTACACCTGCACGGTCACGTTGGGGAGGCGCGAGACTTCCATCAGCCGCAGCAGTTGTTTGCGCATGACCGCCGGACTGCCCACCCGGGTGTGGAGTGCGGCTTCGTGGATGATCGCGTGGCAGGCCACAGGCGACCCACTCGTCAGCACGTCCTGCCGGCGGAGGCGGAACTCCGCGTACCGGTCGGCCCGTTGTGGCTCGGCTTCCGTGGCGGCGAGGACGGCACGGGCGTACTCCTTGGTCTGCAGCATGCCCGGGATCACCAGCGGGTTGTGGGTGCGCAGCGCCGTCGAGCGGGCTTCGAGCTCGGCGAGATCCCGGGCCGCCGGGCCGATCGTCTCGCTGAACTCGTCCCACCAGCCCTTCCCGTTCTCCTGTGCCATGGCCATGAGGGCGTCGAAGTACGGTCCCGGAGGACAGCGGTACTCCCGCAACACCTTGTAGAGGCGGTTGCGGGACACGTCGATGCGTCCCGTCTCGATGTTGCTGACGCGGGCTCGGTCCGCGTCCAGGAAGGCGGCGGCCTGCTCGCCGGTCAGCCCGGCTCGAACGCGCAGCTTGCGCAGCTCTGCTCCCAGCCGGCGCTGACGCTCGCTGGGGTTGGTTCTGGGTGCCATGTCGACCTCCTGCTCAGCAGTCTGCCGACCTCGACCGGAGAGAGTCACCGAGCTGTTGGCTGGTCACCCACTTAGGTGACAGTGCCGGGAGACGCTTGCTGTGAAGGAAAACATTTCCCTACCGTCGACGACAAGCCACCCGCGAGGAAGTACCCCCGCCCTCACGCCACTTGTCGAGGCACGGACCTGGTCACCGCGTGGATCCACAACCGACCGACGAAGGGACCCTCCCATGGACGACCCCCCAAGCGTCTCCCTCACCTTCCCGCCCCACCCCGCCTGGGTCCGCACGGCGCGTGACGCCGTCCGCACCCTCCTCCTCGTCTCCTCCCACCCCGGCCTCGTCGACACCGCCGTCCTCCTCACCTCCGAGGCCGTCACCAACGCCATCAACGCCTGTGCCGACAAGGGCTGCACCACCCCCGTCACCCTCCACGCCGGCTGGACCGACCCCCACCGCCGCCTCCGCGTCCTCATCCACGACGAGGCCCCGGGCCTCCCCACCCCCCGAACCCCCGCCCACGACGACGAGGACGGCCGCGGCCTCCACCTCATCGCCGGCGGCGCCGACGCCTGGGGCATCTGCACCCAGGGTCCGGGCCGGGGCAAAGCCACCTGGTTCGAGCTCGGACAGCCGACCCAGGCATAGGCCGCTGGCACATTCACCCAAAGGGCTGAACAAGCCGCGAAACGGTATTCACCGCACCTGACTCCCGCCTACGTTCCGTCACATGGTCAGTTCAGCGCATGAGGCGATGCACCAGATCTTCCGGGAGGGTCCGGGGCTCTTCGCCCGGGCCCTGCCCCGGGCGGGCATCGCCTTCCCCCAGCCCACGGCGATCCAGCACCTGGACACGGATCTCACCGAGATCAGGCCGCTGGCACGCCGGGTGGACACCCTCTTCCGGGTCGACACGGCGGACGACGGGAGCTTCCTGCTCGCCGTCGAGGCCCAGGGCAAGCCGGACCAGGACAAGCCGAGCAGTTGGACGTACTACCTGGCGCACCTCTACGCCAAGTACCAGCTGCCGCCGATCCTGCTGGTCGTCTGCCGGGACAAGGCCACCGCGTCCTGGGCGGCGGAACCCGTCCGGATCGGCCTGCCCGTGCACACCAGCATGGCGGTCTTCCCACTGGTCCTGGGCCCGGGCAACGTTCCCGCGGTCACCGACCCGGACGAGGCGAGCGAGGACCTCGCCCTCGCCGTCTTCTCCGCGCTCGCCCACGCCAAGGATCCGGACCTTCCTGCGATACTGGACGCGCTGGCGGAGGCAGTGGCCGAGACCGGCGGCGAGACCGCGAAACGCTGGGCGGAATTCACCGAAGTCGGCCTGGGCGACACCCAGGCCCGTGCACTGTGGAGGCACCTGATGGCCACCTACACACCCCGCTTCCCCGGCAGCGGCACCATCATCGAGGAAGCTTTCAACGAGGGCGAGGCCAAGGGCGAGGCCCGAGGCGAGGCCAGGGGTGAGGCCCGGGGCGAGGCCAAGGCCATCCTCCGCATTCTTGAGGTGCGCGGCATCGAGGTCCCCGAGGCCGTTCAGGAGCGGGTCACTTCCTGCACCGACCTGGACGTGCTGGGCACCTGGCTCGACCGGTCCCTCACTGCTTCGGCCGCCGAAGAGCTGTTCGACGAGGCGTAACCGGCGCTCGGAAGACAGCGGGGCGCGGCACGCTCCCACGACGTGCCGCGCCCCTTCCCCCCGTTCCCCGTGTCAGGCGGTCTCGAGGGGCGGCAGCGTGCCCGTCTTCGCCGCCTGGCCGTACCACAGCGCGCTCGACTTCGGCGTACGGGCGAGCGTCGCGTAGTCGACGTACACCGCGCCGAACCGCTTCTCGTAGCCGTACGCCCACTCGAAGTTGTCCAGCAGGGACCACAGGAAGTAGCCGCGGACATCGGCGCCCTCGGCGATGGCGCGGCGGACGGCCCGGAGGTGGCCGTGCAGGTAGGCGATGCGGTCCGGGTCGTGGACGCGGCCGTCGGAGTCGGGCTTGTCGTCGTAGGCCGCGCCGTTCTCCGTGATGTAGAGCGGCAGGCCGGGCGCCTCCTTCGCATAGCGCATGATCAGCTCGTGCAGGCCGGTCGGGTCGACCGTCCAGCCCATCTCGGTGCGCTCGCCCGGCGTCTGGTGGAAGGCGACGTCGTCCGCGCCCGGCCAGGGCGAGTGGTCGCTGGTGCCGTGACCGTCCGACCGCGGGCCCTTCGGGTCGGCGTCCGACGCCGAGACCAGGGTGGGCGTGTAGTAGTTCAGGCCCAGCGCGTCCAGCGGCTGGTGGATCGTCTCCAGGTCGCCGTCGAGGACGTACGACCAGTCGGTGAGGGAGGAGGTGGCGGCGAGCAGCGTCTCCGGGTACGCGCCGTGCAGGATCGGGCCGTGGAAGACCCCGCTGGCGAGGTCGTCGATCTTCTGGACGGCGGCCAGGTCCTCCGGCGACTGCGACAGCGGCCGCACCACCGACGAGTTGAGGCTGACCGCGACCGAGTTGCGGGCCGGCATCACCGACCGGAGCGCCGTGGTGCCCAGCCCGTGCGCCAGGTTCAGGTGGTGCGCCGCCCGCAGGGACGCCACCGGCTCCGTGCGGCCCGGCGCGTGCACACCGGACGCGTAGCCGAGGAACGCGCTGCACCAGGGCTCGTTGAGCGTGGCCCAGTGCTCCACCCGGTCGCCGAGCGCCTCCCCGACGATCTGCGCGTACTCGGCGAACCGGTACGCCGTGTCGCGCTCCGGCCAGCCGCCCGCGTCCTCCAGCTCCTGCGGGAGGTCCCAGTGGTAGAGGGTGATCGCCGGCTTGATGCCCTTCGACAGCAGCTCGTCGACCAGGCGGCGGTAGAAGTCCAGGCCCACCTGGACCGCCGGACCGCGGCCGGTCGGCTGGACCCGAGGCCAGGAGATGGAGAAGCGGTACGCCGACAGGCCGAGCTCCGCCATCAGCGCCACGTCGTCGCGGTAGCGGTGGTAGTGGTCGACAGCGATGTCACCGTGCTCGCCGCCGGCCGTCTTGCCCGGCGTATGGCTGAAGGTGTCCCAGATCGACGGGGTGCGGCCGTCCTCCCGCACCGCCCCCTCGATCTGGTACGCGGACGTCGCGGCGCCCCAGAGGAAGGCGGAAGGGAAGGACACCGGATTGACCGACTGTGCGGACTCGGACATGGAAGCGCTCCCATGGGTGGTCGTCGAGGTCGTCGAGACCGACGGAGGATGGGGGGAAGAGGTGCGGGTGCGGAGAGGGGGCCGAGGCGGCGCTGACCCGGCCCCCGAAAAGTCGCTGGTGTGCGGCGGCGGGCGTCAGCCCTTCACGGCACCCTGCATGATGCCGCCCACGATCTGCTTGCCGAAGATCGCGAAGACCAGCAGCAGCGGCAGCGTGCCCAGCAGCGCGCCCGCCATGATCAGGGACTGGTCGGGCGTGAACCCGCGGCCCAGGCCCGCGACCGCCACCTGCACGGTCGGGTTGCCCGTCTGGCTCAGCACCAGGAACGGCCACAGGAAGTCGTTCCACGTCTGCACGAACATCAGCATGCCGAGCACCGCCATCGCCGGGCGCGCCGCGGGGAACACCACGTGCCACACCACGCGCCAGCTGCTCGCGCCGTCCACCCGGGCCGCCTCGATGATCTCGTCCGGCAGCGCCTGGATCAGGTACTGCCGCATGAAGAACACACCGAAGGCGCTCACCAGCGACGGCAGGATCACCGACTGGAGCTGGTCGGTCCACTCCAGCTTGGCGACCATCATGTACAGCGGGATGATGCTCAGCTGCGGCGGCACCATCATCGTGCCGATGACGATCAGCATCAGCGCGCCGCGGCCCTTGAACCGCAGCTTGGCGAAGGCGAACCCGGCGATCGTGGAGAGGAAGACGATCGTCACGGCCGACGTCCCGGCCACGATCGTCGTGTTGAAGAACGCCGTCCCCAGATTGGCGTCGTTCCAGGCCAGGTCCAGGTTGTGGAGGAGGTTGGAGCCGAACCAGAACGGCGGCGGCGTCTGCGCCAGCCGGTTGCTGTCGCGGGAGGCGGCGATCGCCGTCCACACCAGCGGGAACAACGAGCCGATGGTGAACAGCGCCAGGATCAGATAGGCGACCGGCCCGGCGTGCAGCGTGCCGCCGGCGCGGGCCGACCTGGGCCGCCGCCCAACCGGGGGCTTCCGCGGGGTCGTCTCCGGCGGAGTCAGTGTCGTCGTCACGGCCGTACTCCTAACTACTGGCGCGCAGCCGGCGCGAGATGACGTAGTTGACGATGCCGATCACGATCAGGATCAGGAACATCGTCCAGGCGATCGCGGAGGCCCGGCCGAGGTGCTGGTTGACCCAGCCCTGCTCGTACAGGTACAGGCCCAGCGTCTGGAACTGGTGCTCCGCACCACCGGACGAGCCCTTGTTCGCGTCGAACAGCAGCGGCTCGCCGAACACCTGGCTGGCGCCGATCGTCGAGACGACGACCGTGAAGAGGATCGTCGGCCGCAGCGCCGGCAGCGTCACGTGGAAGAACTGCTTCCAGCGGCTCGCGCCGTCCAGCGCCGCCGACTCGTACAGATCCTGCGGGATCGCCTGCATCGCGGCCAGGTAGATCAGCGCGTTGTAGCCGGTCCACCGCCAGATGATGATCGCGGAGACCGCGAACTGCGACGGCCACTTGTCCTCCTGCCAGTCGACCGCGTCGATCCCGACCAGGTCGAGCAGCCAGTTGACCATGCCGTAGTCGCGCCCGAAGAGCAGCACGAAGACGAGCGAGGCGGCCGCGATCGACGTCGCGTACGGCGCGAGCATCACGACCCGGTAGAAGGTCGAGGCGCGCAGCTTGTAGTTGAGGATGTGGGCGAGCCCCATCGCCATCAGCAGCTGCGGCACCGTCGAGATGATGCCGATGGTCAGCGTGTTCTCCGCCGCGTTCCAGAAGAACTCGTCGTCGAAGATCCGCGTGTAGTTGTGCAGCCCCACCCAGGTCATGTCGGTGGGCGCGGTCATCTCCACCTGGTGCAGCGACGCCCAGCCCGTGTAGACCAGCGGGAACATGCCGAAGGCGAGGAACAGCAGGAAGAACGGGGAGACGAAGGCGTACGGGCTCCAGCGGATGTCGCGCTGCCAGCGGCGGGAGAGCCGGGCGCGCCGGCGCTGCTCCGCCTCCGTGGGCGCGGCGGCCCTTGTCGGGCGGGCCGGGGCCGCGCCCCCCTCCTTCACGGGGGGCGCGGCGCTGTCGTGGCGGGTGGCCATACGAGTCACTGGTCCAGGTTGTTGTCGATGGTCTTGGTGGCCGTCTTCCAGGCCTCCTCCGCCGACTTGCCCTTCGTCACGAGGATGACGCCGTTGTCGGTCAGACCCTGCTGGATGATCTGGTCCTTCGGGCCGATCACCTGGACCGGGGCGGCCTTCGCGGCAGCGGCGAAGATGGTGCCGATGGGGGCGTCACCGGTCATCTCGTTCTTGGCGCCGGTCACTTCGGGCATCGTGTACGCGCTCGGCGCGCTCGGGAAGGAGCCCTGCACCTTGAACAGCTTCGCCTGCTGCTCCGGCGCGGTCAGCCAGGCGACCAGCTTCTCGGCCTCCTTCACGTTCTTGCCGCTGGAGGGCACGGTGAGGAAGGAGCCGCCCCAGTTGCCGGACTTCGGGGCCACCGCGACGGCCCACTTGCCGACGGACTCCGGCTTCGACTTGCCCTTGAGGGTGCCGAGCATCCACGGCGGACACGCCACCGTGGCGAACTTGCTGTTCGCGATCGTCTGGTCCCACGCCGCCTGGAACTGCGTCGAGGACTGCACCAGGCCCTCCTCGGCGGCCTTCGCGGTCAGGTCGAAGGCGTCCTTGACGGCCGGGTTCGTCTTGTAGATGACCTCGCCGGAGGAGTCGTAGAACTTCTCCGTCTCACTGCTGAGGATCGCGTTGATCAGGCCACCGGGGGAGTCCATGAAGTACGTGCCCTTGGCGGCCTTCTCCTTGTACTGCTCGCCGACCGACACGAACTTCTTCCAGTCGCCCGCCCACAGCTTACCGACCTCCGCCGGGTCGGTGGGCAGACCGGCCTGCTCGAAGAGGTCGGTGCGGTAGCAGATGGCCATCGGGCCGATGTCGGTGCCGAGGCCGATGGTCTTGCCGTCCTTGGTCGTGGCCTGGGCCCACTTCCAGTCCAGCCAGTTGCTCGCCTTCACGCCCGAAACCTTGGACAGGTCCTGGAGCTTGGCGCTCTGGGTCGCGGTGATCTCGGCGATGTTCGCCACCTCGACGGCCTGTACGTCCTGCAGCCCGCTGTTGGTGGTGAGGTGGTTGACGAGCGGCGGGTAGTAGTTCTCGTTCCGCTCGATGACCGTCTCGGCGATCTTTATGTTCGGGTTGAGCTTCTCGTACTCCGCGTAGAGCCCGGCCTCCTTGAAGCCCATCGTGCCGAAGAGCCCCAGCGTGATCGTGGTCTTGCCCTTGCCGTCTCCGGACGACGAACCGTTCGAGTTCTCGTCGCCGCCGTCGTCGGCACAGCCGGCCAGCAGCCCGGCGCCCAGCGTCGCGACGGCCGCCAGGACCACCACCCGACGGGAGGTTCGGGTACGTGCTCGCATTGCGTCCTCCTGTTGCCCTGACGTGCCGACCCCCCGGCCAACTGCATTGTTGGGCCCGTTAGTTTCTCGCTGCGGCTCGGGCGGGGAACGTGCGGGATGTGTATGTGTCAGGTACTGTGGGAGCGCTCCCACAGGTGATGTGTTGAAGAGTCGCCGGTTCGGGCGGGGGTGTCAAGGGTGGGGGCGCGGAGAGTTGCGTTCAGTTATCCGGCTGTTAGCTAACTCCCGGACGGCGATGCTTTTCGGCCGGAGCGGCGGTCCGGCGCGGGCGGCCGCAGGCCGTGCGGCGGGCGCCGGTGCACGGCGTCCGGGGCGGTGGGCGTACGGCGTGCGGGGAGGTGGGCGTGCGATGTCCGGCGCGCGGCCGCGGGGGAGCGGCCTGCGGTGCCCGGCCGTGCGAACAGTCGGGACTGTTAGATTCCAGGCCAGCGTGATGACGAACGGCGGGAAGGCGGAGCCCATGGCAAGCCACGGAGCGCGGGGCCGGAGCGGTGGCCGGCCGACCCTCGAAGAGGTGGCCGCACGCGCCGGTGTGGGCCGGGGCACGGTCTCCCGGGTGATCAACGGCTCGCCCCGGGTCAGCGACGCGACCCGCGCCGCCGTGGAGGCGGCGGTCGCCGAGCTCGGCTACGTCCCCAACACCGCCGCCCGCGCGCTCGCCGCCAACCGGACGGACGCCATCGCCCTCGTCGTCCCCGAGCCGGAGACGCGCTTCTTCGCCGAGCCGTACTTCTCGGACATGCTGCGGGGTGTCGGCGCGGAGCTCTCCGACACGGAGATGCAGCTGCTGCTGATCTTCGCGGGCAGCGACCGGGAGCGGCAGCGGCTGGCCCAGTACCTGGCCGCGCACCGGGTGGACGGCGTCCTGCTGGTCTCGGTCCACGCGAACGACCCGCTGCCGGACCTGCTCGCCCAGCTGGAGATCCCGGCCGTGATCAGCGGCCCCCGTTCCGCCGCGGAGACGCTGCCCTCGGTGGACTCCGACAACTACGGCGGCGCCCGTTCCGCCGTGGAGCACCTGCTGGCCCGGGGCCGCCGCCGCATCGCCCACATCACCGGCCGGCCGGACGTGTACGGAGCCCAGCGCCGCGTCGACGGCTACCGCGACGCCCTGCGCGACGCCGGGTGCGAGGTGGACGAGGGTCTGATCGAGCCGGGCGACTTCACCGAGGAGGGCGGCCGCCGCGCGATGGCCGACCTGCTCGCCCGTACGCCGTCGCTGGACGCGGTCTTCGCCGGCTCGGACGTCATGGCGGCCGGCGCCCGCCAGGTCCTGCGCGAGGAGGGCCGCCGCATCCCGGAGGACGTGGCCCTCGTCGGCTACGACGACTCCGCCATCGCCCGTCACATGGACCCGCCGCTGACGAGTGTCCGCCAGCCCATCGAGGAGATGGGCCGCAGGATGCTGGACCTGCTGCTCACGGAGATAGCGGATCGCCGTCCGGCGGTGTCACGGGGCCTGGAGCGGCGGCAGGTGGTGCTGGCCACGGAGCTGGTGGACCGGGCGTCGTCGTAGCGGCGGGGTGCCGTGGCGGCGGATGCCGTGGCGGCGGAGCGGGGGTCGTGGCGGGTGCCGTGGCGGCGGCTCTCCCGCCGTACAGCCGTACAGCCGTACAGCGAATGCTGCCTCCAGCGCCGCTCGTTGACGCTGGTGCGGCCGGCGGGTCTTTCCGGTCGGCCGGACTTTCACCCGCCGTCGGCAGGCGTTCGCGACTCGATGGAGGATCGACACGACACGAAAGAGGCCGGTGACCTGATTACTACAGGTCACCGGCCTCTCCGGTGAGGGTGAGTGACGGGACTCGAACCCGCGGCATCCTGGACCACAACCAGGTGCTCTACCAGCTGAGCTACACCCACCATGACCGGCGGTTCACTGGGTGGTTCACCGACCGGCCGAGAAAAAGTGTACAGGGTCCGAAGGGGTGCTCGCGCACGCCTTTCGCCGGGGCGGTTCGCGGGCCGTCTACCGGGCGGGCAGGACGTGCTTCGCGGCGATGGCCTTGGCGGTCTCCGAGTCCGGGCCGGGCTGCGGGACGAAGACGGCCTCGCGGTAATAGCGCAGCTCGGCGATGGATTCGCGGATGTCGGCGAGGGCGCGGTGGTTGCCGTTCTTCTCGGGGCTGTTGAAGTACGCCCGCGGGTACCAGCGCCGGGCGAGCTCCTTGATGCTGGAGACGTCGACGATCCGGTAGTGGAGGTAGTTCTCCAGCGTCGGCATGTCGCGCAGCAGGAAGCCGCGGTCGGTGCCGACGGAGTTCCCGCACAGGGGGGCCTTGCCGGGCTCCTTCACGTGCTGCCGTACGTACGCCAGCACCTGCTCCTCGGCGTCGGCCAGGGTCGTGCCGGCGGCGAGTTCGTCGAGCAGGCCGGACGCGGTGTGCATCTGACGCACCACCTCCGGCATCGTCTCCAGCGCCGCGTCCGGCGGCCGGATGACAATGTCCACACCCTCGCCGAGCACGTTCAGCTCGGAGTCGGTGACGAGGGCGGCAACCTCGATGAGCGCGTCGTCGGACAGCGAGAGGCCGGTCATCTCGCAGTCGATCCACACCATGCGATCGTTCATGCGACCACCCTAAGGCTGACGTCCCCGGATGGGCTGCCCCCGGTTCCGCCCGGACCAGGGGACGGCCGCCCCCCGGCGCCTGCCGTCCGTCTCGCGGTGCGTCCCGCCGCCCCCCCGGCGCCTGCCGTCCGTCTCGCGGTGCGTCCCGCTGCCCCCCCCGGCGCCTGCCGTCCGTCCCGCGGTGCGTCCCGCTGCCCCCCGGCGCCTGCCGTCCGTCCCGCGGAGTCTCCCGGCCGTCCCCCCGCAGTTTGTCGGCCGTACCCCAGCGCATCCCGGCCGTCTCGCGGCGCCTGCGGGCCGTCCCCGCAGCGCCTCCCGGCGTCTCACGTCTGCCGCGCGGCGCCTCCCGGTCGCCCCACGGCTGCCGCGCCCCGCTTCCCGGCCGCCTCCCGGAGGGCGGCACGGAAACGGGGGCGGTGGGGGCGTCGTCCGCCCCACCGCCCCCGCTCGCCGGTCGTCTCACATTCCGCTGCGCGGCCCCGGCAGCCCCGCCCGCGATCCCGCGTAGTCCCGCGGGTGCTCCACCGGTCCGGCGGTCCCGGCGCCGGTGGACGCCGACGCGGTGGAGGCCGCCGCCGCGCCCGCCGCCGTCCTGCGCACCTGGGGCGGCACGCCGGGCTCCGGATGGAGGGCCGGTCCCGTCGCCGGCCCGCCGGCCGGGGGTGCCGCGACCGGCGCCGTCGGCTCGCTGTCGGCGGGCGGACGCTCGCTCTGCGGCCGGCGGGCCCGGTACGCCGCCCGGTAGGCGGCCGGCGAGGAGCCCAGCTGCCGGCGGAAGTGTCCCCGCAGGGCCACCGGCGAGCGGAAGCCGCACCGGCCGGCGACCTCGTCGACGGAGTAGTCCGACGTCTCCAGCAGCCGCTGCGCCTGGAGCACCCGCTGGGTGATCAGCCACTGGAGCGGGGCGCTGCCGGTGAGCGACCGGAAACGGCGGTCGAAGGTCCGCCGGCTCATGTAGGCGCGCGCGGCGAGCGTCTCCACGTCGAACTGCTCGTGGAGGTGCTCCAGCGCCCAGGCGACGACCTCGGCGAGCGGGTCGGCGCCGATCTCCTCGGGTAAAGACCGGTCGAGGTAGCGTTCCTGCCCGCCCGAGCGGCGCGGCGGGACCACCAGGCGCCGGGCGAGCGCGCCGGCCGCCTCGTTGCCGTGGTCCGTGCGCACGATGTGCAGGCACAGGTCGATCCCGGCGGCCGTGCCCGCCGACGTCAGCACGTCGCCGTCGTCGACGAACAGCTCCCTGGGGTCGACGTGCACCGACGGATAGCGCTTGGCCAGCGTCGGCGCGTACATCCAGTGCGTGGTGGCCGGACGGCCGTCCAGCAGGCCCGCCGCCGCCAGCACGAACGCGCCGGTGCACAGGCCCACGATGCGGGCGCCCTCCTCGTGCGCCCGGCGCAGCGCGTCGAGCGCCTCCGCCGGCGGCGGTGAGGTGATCGAGCGCCAGGCCGGCACGACGACCGTGCCCGCCCGCGAGATCGCCTCCAGGCCGTGTGGCGCGGTGAGTTCCAGGCCTCCCGTCGTCCGCAGCGGACCGTCCTCGCCGCCGCACACCAGCAGGCGGTAACGCGGCACGCCGGCGTCCTGGCGGTCGATGCCGAAGACCGACAGCGGGATGGAACTCTCGAAGATGGGGCCGCCGCTGAACAGCAGCACGGCGACGATCTCCTTGCGGCGTCGCCCGGACAGCTTCCGGGCCGCGGCTTCCGGCGCGGCAGTGGAGTCGTGGCTCATCCTGCTAAGCCCCCCTCGGTGGTCGCGGCTCCTCGGTTGTGTCGCTCCTGCACGTTTCCCCTCGGTCCTGCACGAGTCCCCCGCCGTAGACAGTCAAGATCGAATCTACTGTGTCGTGTGATGCCGGAGTGGCCAGTTCAGCACCCGGCACATTGTCGACATGGCAACTTGGCGTGAAGCATTCGATCACGAAGGGTTGCACTCGTGGGGGGCGCAGGGAAGTGCGCCTCGTGGCGGTGGCCAATCTGCGTAGGGTGCACAGGGGCTCCGAGGCCCTTTCCGTGCAGGTGGAACGGTGCGTGGGGGGTGGTCGCGGCAAGGGATGCGCGGTATCCGGAAGTTGGCTGAAAAGATACGGGCGCGTGCGTGAAAACCGGTCAGCCGACCGGTGAGCTTCCGCCGTTGTGACGACCGCCACGGTGTGACCCCGTGCCACCGCGCCGACGCCGTCCCCCAGGGGCCGCGTGCGGGCGCCGTGCGGCCGGCGGTGCAGGTGACACGCTTGATGTCCGCGATCCATGAGATGCCTGTGAGGCCCCCGATGCGGGGGAGGAGACGTCCGGCGATGGACCCCGCGGGTCCCGCCCGGCGCCCGGCGCCCCCGGTGCGCGGGGAGCGTGCGGCTCGCGCTCGCACCCGTATCCGTGCCCGCACCCGCACCCGCACCCGCACCCGTGCTCGTACCCGTACGTGTACCCGTGCTCGCACCCGTACGTGTACCCGTGCTCGCACCCGTCCGCCGGCGCCGGCGCCGCGTACCGCTCGGACCGCCGCAGCAGCACCCGGCACACGGCCGTGGCGGCGGCGAGCCCGAGGGCGGTGCCGGCGGCGCCGGCCGGGGAGGTGCCGTACCAGAGGAGGACCACCGGGACCAGGACGCAGCTGAAGGCCGCCCAGCGGATCAGGTCGGCGGTGCCGTCACCGCCGGGGCGGGCCTCGGGGGAGGGGCGGGACGAGGGCATGGGGCGGGCTCCTCCCTGGGCGATGGTCACCGGGTTCAACGCCTGTTCGGCCCGGTCGGTCACTCACACGGTGAACGGCGGACACGTGAATCCTGTGCAAACCGCCTGTACGGGGCAGCAACCATTGCGTTACGGGCGCCCCCTCGTGCATGCTCCCTGGAACCCCCACGGACCACGCGCGGGATCTGGGCCCACGAGGCGTACCGCCGTACCCTTGGGGGTATGGGGCCGGGAAGACGATTCCCGGACACACCTCCGCCGCCCCAGCGTCCCCCCGTCTAAGGATCGATACGCCGAGACAGCCATGGCCGGTCACGAATTCTTCGAACCCGCGGACCGCAAGCGGCCGGTCGCCGACCCCACGGCGGCCGATCCCCTGGCGGCGGAAGAGGCACGCCACCCCTGCGATCCCGCCTTCAAGCACGGCGTCGTCGTCGGCTTCGACGGCTCCACCTCCAGTGAGCGCGCCCTCGCGTACGCCATCGGCATGGCCCACCGCTCCCGCGCGGGCCTGATCATCGTGCACGTCGCCAACCGGCTGCCGACCACGGTGTGGGCCGGCTGCGAGCCGCCGGTCTTCGTCGACGTGCCGGACCACCGCACCGAGGTGCTCGGCCTGGAGCTGGCCTGCGCCGACTACCTCGCCGAAGTGCCGTGGATCCTGGTCGAGCGCGGCGGCGACATCTGCCACGAACTCGAAGAGGTGGGGCGGGAGTACGAGGCCGACGCGATCGTCGTCGGCTCCACGCACGGCATCGTCGGGCGGATCTTCGGCTCGGTCGCCGGGCGGCTCGCCAAGCGGGCCCAGCGGCCCGTCGTCGTCATCCCCTGACGCCCCTCCCGGCAACGCCCCGCCCTCCCAGGGGAGTTGAGCCGGAGGCACCCCCGGAATCCCCTTTGTGCGCACGTGAACCTACTTGTGCGTAGAGGTGTTCGTGCCCTTGTGAAGGGCATATAACGCTCACCGCACAACTGCACAAAGGATGAAGGGAGCCCGCCGTGGACAACGACGTCTCTGCGGGAAGCACCACCACGATCGTCGGCCGACTCGCCCTGGGCATCACCCTGTTGGCACTCGGACTCGGGTACACCGACCTGATCGACGGCGTGACGGCGGCGGACGCCGTGCCCCTCGCCCACTACGTCGGCGGCGTCGCGCTGTTCGTCGCCGGCCTCTTCGCCTTCCGGGACCGCGACACGGTCACCGGCACCTCCTACGCGGCCCTCGGCGCCCTCTGGTTCACCTGGGCGGTCTCCGCCGGGTCGCCGGTCTCCGACAACGCCGCAGGGCTCTTCCTGCTCCTGTTCGCCCTCGTGGCGCTCTCCCTGGCCGCCGCCGGGGGCGATCCCCTCGGCCGGGCCTCCTACGGGCTCCTCACCGTCGCCCTCGTCCTGCTCGCCGTCGCCCGCTTCACGGACAGCGGCGCTCCGGCGCGGGCCGGCGGCTGGGTCGCCGTCGCCGCGGGAGCGGTCGCCTGGTACGCGGCGACCGCGGCCCTGGCCCACTGGCCGACCGCACTGCCCCGACGCGCTGCCGGCCGGGGGGTGACGGCCACCGGCTGATCGCAGCGGCGGGCCGGGGTGATCGGACTCCCCCGGCCTCTTGAGGGAACGACCCCCGTGGAGGTGGCCCACGGGGGTCGTTCGCGTTCGGGCGGCCGGAAGTCCCCGGCGGACCGGTGGACCTACTCCACCGTCACCGACTTGGCGAGGTTGCGCGGCTTGTCGATGTCACGGCCCAGGGCCTTCGCCGTGTAGTAGGCGAGCAGCTGGAGCGGGATGCCCATGAGGATCGGGTCGAGCTCGTCCTCGTTCTTCGGGACGACGATCGTCTGGTCGGCCTTCTCCTGCTCCTGGTGGGCGACCGCGAGGATCCTGCCGCTGCGGGCCTTGATCTCCTCCAGGGCGGCGCGGTTCTTCTCCAGCAGGTCGTCGTCGGGGACGATCGCGACCGTCGGCAGAGCCGGCTCGATCAGGGCCAGCGGGCCGTGCTTGAGCTCGGAGGCCGGGTAGGCCTCCGCGTGGATGTAGGAGACCTCCTTGAGCTTCAGGGAGGCCTCACGGGCCACCGGGTAGCCCCGGACGCGGCCGATGAAGAGCATCGAGCGGGCCTCGGCGAACTGCTCGGCCAGCTTCTTGATGTCCTCCTCGCCCTTCAGGATCTCGGCGATCTGGGCGGGCAGCTTGCGCAGGCCCTCGATGATCCGCTTGCCGTCGCGCACGGACAGGTCGCGGGTGCGGCCCAGGTGCAGGGCGAGCAGCGCGAAGGCGACCGTGGTGTTGGTGAAGCACTTCGTGGAGACGACGCAGACCTCGGGGCCGGCGTGCACGTAGACGCCGCCGTCGGCCTCGCGGGCGATCGCCGAGCCGACCACGTTGACCACGCCGAGGACCCGGGCGCCCTTGCGCTTGAGCTCCTGCACGGCGGCCAGCACGTCGTAGGTCTCACCGGACTGCGAGACGGCGATGTACAGGGTGTCGGGGTCGACGACCGCGTTGCGGTAGCGGAACTCGGAGGCGGGCTCGGCGTCGGCGGGGATGCGGGCCAGCTCCTCGATCATCTGGGCGCCGATCATGCCCGCGTGGTACGAGGTGCCGCAGCCGAGGATCTTCACCCGGCGGATCTGGCGCGCCGCGCGGGCGTCCAGGTTGAGGCCGCCGAGGTGCACGGTGGAGAAGCGGTCGTCGATGCGGCCGCGCAGCACGCGGTCCACGGCGTCGGCCTGCTCGTGGATCTCCTTGTGCATGTAGGTGTCGTGGCCGCCCATGTCGTAGGAGGCGGCCTCCCACTCCACGAGGGTCGGCTCGGCCGTGGTGCGGGTGCCCTCGGTGGTGTAGGTGCGGAAGTCGTCGGCCTTGAGGGTGGCCATCTCGCCGTCGTCCAGCGTGACGATCTGACGGGTGTGGGCGACCAGGGCGGCTATGTCGGAGGCGACGAACATCTCCTTCTCGCCGATGCCGAGCACGACCGGGGAGCCGTTGCGGGCGACGACGATGCGGTCGGAGAAGTCGGCGTGCATCACGGCGATGCCGTAGGTGCCCTCGACGACGCGCAGTGCCTCGCGGACCTTGTCCTCCAGCTTCTCGGCCTCGGAGCGGGCGATCAGGTGGACGAGGACCTCGGTGTCGGTCTCGGAGAGGAACTCGACGCCGTCCGCCTCCAGCTTGCGGCGCAGGTCGGAGGCGTTGTCGATGATGCCGTTGTGGACGACGGCGACCTTGAGGTCGGCGGACATGTGCGGGTGGGCGTTGACGTCGGAGGGGGCGCCGTGGGTGGCCCAGCGGGTGTGGGCGATGCCGGTGGTGCCCTTGAAGCGGGCCGGGACCTTCGCCTCCAGGTCACGGACGCGGCCCTTGGCCTTGACCATCTTCAGGCGGTCGCTCGTGCGAGAGGTGACGACGATGCCCGCGGAGTCGTAGCCGCGGTACTCCAGGCGCTGGAGCCCCTCCAGGAGCAGGGGGGCGACGTCACGCTTCCCGATATATCCGACGATTCCGCACATGTATACGTATTCCTCAAGTCCCGTTGGATGGTGCCGGCCGTGGTGGGGGCCGTCAGCCGTAGACGATGCGCCGCAGCTGCCGGAGCGTGAGCTCGGGCGGGGCGACCGCTCGGTAGTGCAGGTCCGCCTCGATCCGTTCGAAGATCTCCGCGTTGACCAGGCCCTGGGTCTGGAGTTCGCGGTGGCGGCGACGGACGTAGTTCTCGGTCGTCTCGTCGAAGTAGGCGAGCACGTCCTGGATCACCCGCAGCGCCTCGCCCCTGTTCAGGGGGGAGGAGCGGGTCAGATGATCTACCAGTTCGTCGTGCACCCGGTAGATCCTGGGGTACCGCGGCGGCTTTCGCAAGATTCCTGCCCGAAATCGGGCAACCGCCTGTTAAGGATCTTTGGGCGAACGTTGAATCTCTCATGAGGGCCTGTTCGTGAGCCGTCCACCCCCGCGCCTGCGACTCGTTGCTCAAGGGGACCAGTTTCAGACGCCATGGACATTCCTCGCATGGGCGTACCCGAGCAGCTCGCCGGACGCATGAACATGGCCGAGCAGCACGAGTACCTGCGCTCCCGCTTCTCCCGGCGCACGATGATCCGGGGCGGCGCGGTCACCCTGGGCGCCGTCACCGGTGGCGCGTTCGTGACGGGCGCCACGGCACAGGCCGCCCCCCGGACGGCCACGGCCACCAGCACCGAGAAGGTCGACGGCGCCCTCGTCGCCCCCTTCGGCCGCCACCTCGCCTACGGCGCCGACGCGCGCACGGAGATGACGATCTCCTGGCAGGTGCCGGTCGCCGTGGACAAGCCGTTCGTCCGCATCGGCGCCCACCCCTGGGATCTCTCCCGCAAGATCGAGGCCGAGGTCCGCACGCTGTACACCCCGGCCGGAGTCGGCGCGAGCGGCGACCACACCCAGTACTACGTCCACGCCAAGCTGGCCCGCCTCCAGCCCGGCCGTACGTATTACTACGGCGTCGGCCACGCCGGCTTCGACCCGGCCGCCCCGCACCTGCTCGGCACGCTCGGCACCTTCACCACCGCCCCCGCCAAGGCCGAGCCCTTCACCTTCACCGCCTTCGGCGACCAGGGCGTCAGCTACCACGCCCTCGCCAACGACGGCCTGATCCTCGGCCAGAACCCGGCCTTCCACCTGCACGCCGGCGACATCTGCTACGCCGACCCCTCCGGCGCGGGCAAGACCACCGACACCGGCTACGACTCGCGCACCTGGGACCTCTTCCTGGCCCAGACCGAGACGGTCGCCAAGCAGGTCCCGTGGATGGTCGCGTACGGCAACCACGACATGGAGGCCTGGTACTCGCCCAACGGCTACGGCGGCGAGGAGGCCCGCTGGGTCCTCCCCGACAACGGCCCCGACCAGGCGAACCTCCCCGGCGTCTACTCCTTCGTCCACGGCAACACCGCGGTCATCTCCCTCGACGCCAACGACGTCTCCTTCGAGATCCCGGCCAACCTCGGCATCTCCGGCGGCACCCAGACCACCTGGCTGGAGGCGCAGCTCAAGAAGTACCGGGCGGCGAAGGACATCGACTTCGTCGTCGTCTTCTTCCACCACTGCGCCTACTGCACCTCCACCGCCCACGCCTCCGAGGGCGGCGTGCGCCAGGAGTGGGTGCCGCTGTTCGAGAAGTACAACGTCGACCTCGTGATCAACGGCCACAACCACGTCTACGAGCGCACCGACGTCCTCAAGGGCGGCGAGGTCGTCAAGAAGCTGCCGATCGGCGGCATCGCCTACCCCGAGACCGAGGGCGTGGTCTACGTCACCGCGGGCGCGGCCGGACGCAGCCTCTACGCCTTCAGCGCCGACCAGTCCTACGAGGGCCACGAGAAGGACATCGAGGCCGTCTCCTCCTACGTCGTCCAGAAGGGCGGCAAGCAGACCGAGACCGTCGCCTGGTCGCGGGTGCGCTACCTCGACTACTCGTTCCTGCGGGTCGACGTCACCCCCGCCGCCAAGGGCCGCTACGCCACCCTGAGCGTCAGCGGCATCGCCGAGACCGGCGACCGGGTGGACCACTTCACGGTGGCGCGCCGGGCCAAGTAGCGCGGTGCCCGCCGGGCCGGGCGGCGCGGTGCGCGCCGGCCCGCCGCACCACGCGGCCCGCCGGTGTCCGCACAGCACGACGGGCGCCCCCGAGGACCGTACTCGGGGGCGCCCGTCCGTCCCTGTCAGAACCCCGCGATCGGGTTCTTCAGCGTGCCGACCAGCTGGAGGGCGCCCGACGGGTCCGCCAGGTCCACCATCTGCTTGTTGTTGCGCAGCTGGAGCCGGTTGAGGCAGGACAGCGCGAACTCGGGGGCGAACATGTCGTACTGCCGGAACTTGTCGGCGAGTTCGGGCGTCGCCTCCTGGTACGCGCGGGTGACCTCGGCGACCGTGCGCCAGAAGTCGTCCTCCTCCAGGATCCCCTCGGCGGCCAGGTGCGCCGCGAGGAAGCGGAAGAAGCAGTCGAAGACGTCCGTGAAGATCGACAGGAGTTTCTTGTCCTCCGGGACCTCCACGCGGATGCGCCGCACCTCGGGCGGCAGCACCGCGTCCGGGTCCATGACCGCGATCTCCTCGGCGATGTCCTTGTAGACCGCCCGCTGCACGACCCCGTCCTTCAGCACCAGGATGGTGTTCTCGCCGTGCGGCATGAAGACCAGGTCGTAGGCGTAGAAGCTGTGCAGCAGGGGCGTGTAGTACGCCTGGAGGTAGGCGCGCAGCCACTGGGTCGGGGACTGGCCCGACCGCTCGATCAGCGCGCCGGCCACCGACCTGCCCTCGTGGTCCAGGTGGACCAGCGAGGCCATCGTCGCGAGCGTCTCGCCGTCGCGCAGCGAGGGCACCGGGCTCTCCCGCCACAGCGCGGCCAGCATCTTGCGGTACGGCGAGTAGCGGTCCGTCGCCGCCTCGTACTCCAGGTGCCGGTAGCCCACGGCCGCCCGCTCCCGGATGATCGACAGGCCCGCCGACTTCAGCACCGGGTCGTTGTCGATGAGCTGCGCCAGCCAGTCGTTGATCGCCGGGGTCGCCTCCATGTACGCCGCCGACAGGCCGCGCATGAAGCCCATGTTGAGGACGGACAGGGCCGTCTTCACGTAGTGCTTCTCGGGGTGCGAGGTGTTGAAGAAGGTCCGGATGGACTGCTGGGCCAGGTACTCGTCGTCGCCCTCGCCCAGGCACACCAGGTTCTTCCGCGCGACCTCGGCGGCGAAGGTGACGGACAGCTTGTTCCACCACTGCCAGGGGTGGACGGGCATCAGGAGGTAGTCGGCCGGGTCGAGGCCCTGCTCGCGCAGGACGCCGTCGAACCGGTCGACCGTCGCCTCGCCCAGCTCCTGCCGGACGAACGACTCGTAGGCGATGCCGACGCCCGCCGTGAACGCCGCCCGCGACCGGTGCGCGGCCAGCCACACCAGACGGACCGGGCTCGCGGTCTCCGGCGCGTACGACAGGTACTCGTGGATGCCGAAGCCGAGCCGCCCGTTGTTGGCGACGAAGCAGGGGTGGCCCTCGGTCATCCCCGTCTCGATCGCCTGGAAGTCCGAGCGGGCCAGCTCGGCCGAGGTCGGCTGCGGTTTGGTCAGCTTGTAGCAGGTGCCGGAGAGGGTGGAGGAGATCTCCTCCAGGTAGACCGGCAGGATCTCGTCGCTCAGCCCGAGCGCGGCGCGCAGCTCGATGAAGAAGTCCAGCGCCTCGACCGGCAGGTCGGCGCCGTCCCGGGTACGGGTGATCGAGCCGGCGTCGACCTGCCAGTGGTCGAGGGCGCGGCGCACGGCGGTGAAGCGGTACGACGTCAGGCCGTCGTCGCTGCGCACGACGTAGTGGTCGTCGCCCTGCGGCTCGGGGGTGATCAGCCGCTCGTGGGCGAACTCCGCGAGGGCTTTGCGGACCAGGAGGCGGTTGGCCTTCTCCCAGCGTTCGGGGGAGAGGTGGGCCACGGCGTCGGCGAGGCTCACGGCGTCACCCCCGTGGCGGCGGTGAACCGCTCCCGCGTGCAGAAGCTCAGCAGCGCTTTTTTCTCCGGCTTGTCGATCTCCCGCTCGGGGACGAAGCCGACGGCCTCGTTCAGGGCGTGGACGGCCTTGTTGGAGACGTCCGGCTCGACCACGACCCGCTCGACCGCCGGGTCGGCGAACAGGTGCGCCATCACGGCGGTGATCACCGCGCGGGTGAAGCCGTGCAGGGGCCGGTCGGTGGGGGCGACCAGGAAGTGCATGCCGACGTCGCCGGGCTGGGGCTCGTACAGGCCGACCAGCTCCCGGTGGGCCGGGTCGTAGTACTCCATCAGGAAGGCCGGCTCGCCGTCGTGCAGGCCGAGCAGGGCGTGGTGGTGCTCGTCCGCCGCGATCTCCATGTACGCGCGCTCGACGTCCTCCAGTTTCGCGTCCTGCATCATCCAGAAGGCCGCCTTGGGGTGGGTGACCCAGGCGTGCAGCAGTCCGGCGTCCTCGATCGGGTCGAGGGGGCGCAGGGTGAGGGGACCGATGGTCGTGGTGGTGGTCATACGGCGAACTCCTGGAAGGCGATCGTCTTCTCGACCGGGTAGTACTCGCCGCCGAGCAGCTCACGGATGATGCAGCTGTTGCGGTAGGCGCCCATGCCGAGGTCCGGGCTGGTGATGCTGTGCGTGTGCACGCCCGCGTTCTGGAGGAACACACCGCGGCCCGTGGTGTCGATGGCGTAGTTGCGGGCGACGTCGAAGTTGCCCTGCGAGTCGTAGCGCAGCCGGTCGCGGACCGGTGCGAGGAACTCGGGCTCGGCGTACTGGTAGCCGGTGGCCAGAACCAGGCCCTCGGAGACCAGCTCGTAGTCCTTCTCCTGCTCCTCCTGGCGGAAGGACAGGGTGTAGGCGCCGTCTTCGTACGTGGCGGCGTTCAGGGACGAGTTGGTGAGCAGACGGGTGGGCACCGGACCGCCGATGTTCTTCTGGTACAGCAGGTCGAAGATCTCGTTGATCAGGTCGCCGTCGATGCCCTTGAAGAGACCTTTCTGCTCCGCCGTGAGCCGGTAGCGGGTGGCCTCCGGCAGCGCGCGGAAGTAGTCGATGTACTCCGGCGAGGTCATCTCCAGCGTGAGCTTGGTGTACTCCAGCGGGAAGAAGCGCGGGGAGCGGGTGACCCAGTTCAGCCGGTAGCCGTGGACGTCGATCTCGGCGAGGAGGTCGTAGTAGATCTCGGCGGCGGACTGGCCGGAGCCGACGATCGTGATCGACCGCTTCTTCTGGAGCTCCGCCTTGTTCTGCACGTAGCGGGAGTTGTGGAAGAAGTCGCCGCCCAGGCCCTGGCAGGCCTGCGGGACGTGCGGCGAGGTGCCGGTGCCCAGGACCAGGTGCCGGGCGCGGTAGACGTCGCCGGCGGTGGTGCGCACGACGTAGAGCTCGTCCTCGTAGGTCACCTCGGCGACCGTCGTGGAGAAGCGGACGCTGCTGAGTTTGTTCGCGGCCCAGCGGCAGTAGTCGTCGTACTCGACGCGCAGCGGGTAGAAGTTCTCCCGGATGTAGAACGAGTACAGCCGGCCCTTCTCCTTCAGGTAGTTGAGGAAGGAGTACGGCGACGTGGGGTCGGCGAGGGTGACCAGGTCCGACATGAACGGGGTCTGGAGGTGGGCGCCTTCGAGGAACATGCCGGCGTGCCACTCGAAGTCCGGCTTGGACTCCAGGAAGACCGCGTCGAGCTCCTCGATCGGTTCGGTCAGGCAGGCCAGGCCGAGGTTGAACGGGCCGAGCCCGATGCCCAGGACGTCGTAGGTCCTTTTCGCGGTGTCGGTGGTCTCAGGAAGCGCGGTCAAGGGACTCTCCCAGGTACTGCTCGGCGTGGCCGGCGATCAGGTCGAGGACGGCGGCGATGTCGGCCGGCGTGGTCTCGGGGTTGAGCAGGGTGAACTTCAGGTACTGGCGGGCGCCGACCTTGGTGCCGGCGACGACCGCGTCGCCGGAGGCGAACAGGGCCTTGCGGGCGTAGAGGTTGGCGCGGTCGATCTCGGCCGGGTCGGTGACGGCCTGCGGGATGTAGCGGAAGACCAGGGTCGACAGCGTCGGCTGGACGACGACGTCGAAGCGCGGGTCGGCGGCCAGCAGGTTCCAGCCCTCGACCGCCAGGTCGCACACCTCGTCGAAGAGCTGCCCGATGCCGTCGGCGCCCATCACCCGCAGGGTCATCCACAGCTTCAGCGCGTCGAAGCGGCGGGTGGTCTGGAGGGACTTGTCCACCTGGTTGGGGATACGTTCCTGCACCATGCGGCGGGGGTTCAGGTACTCGGCGTGGTAGGTGGCGTGGCGCAGCGTGGAGGCGTCCCTGACCAGCACCGCGGAGGAGCTCACGGGCTGGAAGAAGGACTTGTGGTAGTCCACGGTGACGGAGTCGGCGCGCTCGATGCCGTCGATGCGGTCGCGGTACTTCACCGAGGCGAGCAGTCCGCAGCCGTAGGCGGCGTCGACGTGCATCCACACGCCGTACTGGGCGCACAGCTCGGCGATCTCGGGCAGCGGGTCGATGGAGCCGAAGTCGGTGGTGCCCGCCGTGGCGACGACGGCCATGGGGACCAGGCCGTTGCGTGCGCAGCGCTCCAGCTCGTGGGCGAGGGCGACGGTCTGCATGCGCTTGTCGTGGTCGACGGGGATGGTCACCACGGCGTCCTGGCCGAGTCCGAGGAGTTTCGCCGACTTCTTCACGCTGAAGTGGCTGACCTCGGAGGCGAAGATGCGCAGTTTCGCCAGGGAGTCGCTCTTGGTCTCGTCGCGGGCGAGCAGCAGCGCCTGGAGGTTGGACTGGCTGCCGCCGGAGGTGAACACCCCGTCGGCCAAGGCGCCGAGACCGATGCGGGCGGCCGTCCAGTCGATCAGTTTGCGCTCGATGAGCGTGCCGCCGGCCGACTGGTCCCAGGTGTCGAGGGAGGAGTTGACGGCGGAGAGGACCGCCTCGCCGAGCACGGCCGGGATGACGACCGGGCAGTTGAGGTGGGCGAGGTAGCGGGGGTGGTGGAAGTAGATGGCGTCGCGGAGGTAGACCTCCTCCAGCTCGTCCAGGACCGCCGCCGTGTCGTGCAGCGGCTTGTCGAGGTCGATCTCCTCGATGCGGGGGGCGAGGGCGTCGACCGTGACGCCGGTGAACGGACGGTCGGTGGCGGCGAGTTTGGCGGCCACCCGCTCGACTCCTTCGGTCACGGAGCGGCGGTATTGCTCCGCGGTGGTGTCGTTGAGCAGGTGCGAGCGCATGGTGGGGGTCCTCCGATGGGGACGGTCCGCTGCGGTACGGACTCAGGGGCGGAACCTCGGGTTCAACTTAGGTTAGCCTAACCTAAGTAATGAGATCGCAATCCAGTCGTGACGGTGACAGTGATCACGTTTGCACTCAGCGGTCGCGGGCCGGTGGGACCGCGGTGGTCGTCACCTCTGCTCGCGCAGCTGTTCCTCCGTCAGACCCTGCCGCCAGTACCCGACGAAGGTGACCCGGCGGCGGTCCATGCCGCGCTCGCCGACGAGGTGCCGGCGCAACTGCTGCACACAGGACGACTCGCCCGCGATCCACGCGTACGGGGCCTCGGCGGGCGGCAGTTCGGCGTCCCGGAGGACGCCCAGGGCGACGGGGGCGCCGGGGGTGCCGTCGGCGCCGGGGCCGTCGCGGCCGTCCGCGCGGACGAGCCAGGTGATCTCGGCGTCCGCGAGGGTCATCAGGTCCTGGACGTCCCCGGCGTCGCGCACCTCCAGCCAGGCCCGCACGCGCAGGCCGGCCGGCAGGGACTCCAGGATCGACGAGATCGCCGGCAGGGCCGTCTCGTCGCCCCACAGCAGCACCAGATCGGTGTCCGCCGGCGGGCGGAAGCGGATGGCGCGGTTGTCGGCGACGGCCGGCCCCAGCAGGACGACCCGGTCCCCGGCCACCGCCCGGGCGGCCCAGGCGGACGCCGGACCGGCCGGGGTGTGCAGCACGAAGTCGATGTCGATCCCGGTGGTCCGGCCGAGCGCGTCGCGGCGCAGCGAGCGCAGCGTGTACGAGCGCATCACCGCCCGTACGTCGTCCGGGAGTTCGCGCCAGACCTGCCACCAGCCCCGCCCGCTCCCGGCTTCACCCGACCGAGGCGGTTCCCAGCCGAGCTCGTGGGGGACCTGCGGCTCGCTCTGCCCCGGGTGCGGCAGGAACAGCGACAGCGACTGGTCCTGCCCGTCGGAGTGGAAGTGCCTCAGGTCCTCGCCGGCGAAGCTCACCCGGACCAGGGACGGACCGAGCCGCCTCGTCGTCACGACCTGGAGGGAGAAGAAACGGAACGGGACGGCTACGGCCGTGGTCATCGGGGCTCCTGAGGCGTGGGGGAGGGCGGCCGGCTCAGGGGTGCGGGGCGGTGCCGCCCCGCGGCCCGGCCGCGGCCGGGCCGGCGGCCCCTCGTCGCGCGCCCTCAGGGGGTCAGGCGACCTTCTTCGCGTTCTCGAGAGCCTCGGCGAGGGTCTCCAGCAGCGGCACGCACTTGTCGTACGACAGGATCGGCTCGGGCGAACGGGAGATGATCTGGTTCGCCTTCACGGCGGGGAGCTGCTTCCAGGTCGCCTTGGTGATCGCGGAGGCCTGGAGGGCCGAGGAGCGGTCGTCCAGCATGATGATGTCCGCCGCGTACTTGTCGACGTTCTCCCAGCTCAGCGACTCGTACCAGCCGCCGCCCTCGGACTTGGCGCTCTCCGGCGGCTCGACGAAGTTCACGCCGAGGGCCTTGAAGTACTCCAGGTCGATGGAGAGGTTGGTGCCCGAGACGTAGAAGATCTGGTCGCTCGCGGAACCCGCCAGCACCTTGATGTCGGGCTTGGCCTTGGCGGCCGCGCGCAGCCGGGTGGCGGCCGTCTCGAACCGGGTCTTGGCGTCGGTGACCTCGGACGCCGTCATGTCCGCGCCCAGCGACTCGGCCAGCTCCCACATGCGCTCCAGCGGAGCGGTGAGCTGGCGGTCGTAGACGGAGACGCCGACGCTCGGGGCGAGCTTGGCGATCTTGTCCTTGGAGGCCTCGGGCACATACCAGAGCGTGCCGGCGTCGTCGAACATGGTGGTGATCAGGACCTCGGGGGCGAGCGCCGCGTACTTCTCGACGTTGAACTCGTCCCAGACGTTGCCCAGGATCTCCACCTTGGTGATGTCCATGTCGCCGGCCTGGACGTCGGCCTTGCCGTCGGCGGTCTTGGTCGGGCCGAAGACGCCCTTGACCTGGATGCCGTAGTCGTACAGCGCGGCGGCGACACCCGTGAACGCGACGATGTTCGCGGGGATCTTGTCGAGCTTCACCGTGGTGCCGCGGTCGTCCTTGAACGTCCAGGCGCCGGACTTGGCGGAGGCGTTCGCCGACGCGTCCGAGCCACCGCTGCTCGCGTCGTCGTCGCCGCAGGCCGCGAGAACGGCACCGAGGCCGAGGGCGCCGCCGGCGGCGAGGATGCCACGGCGGGTGAGGTGGGTGGCTCTGGCGTTGGGCATGAGTGTGGCTGCTTTCGAACGTGCGGATACCGCCTGACAATTCGAAGGTAGGTTAGCCTAACCTCAGGTCTTGTCCAGAGGTGTGGTGGTGTGATCCACATCTTGTGGGAAGCGTGTTTCGAGTCCCCCTTCCGCCAAAGTGTCCGAGTTCTCGGGTAGTTGACCGTAAACAGCCTCTCGGTGAGCCGTCTCCGGGTGCTAAATGGTCCTCATGTGCGCGCCGGTGCGCATGCGACGGGGGGACTGGTGGAGACCCAGGGAACGCTCGGTTCGTCGCAGCCGGTTCCGCCGCCTCCGCGCGGCAGGACCGGCGTCGACCTGAAGGTCAGCAGACGGCTGCTGTGGGTCGGCGAGGCCGCCTACCCGCTGCACAACATCACCCGTGTGCACACCTTCGTGCTCAAGCCGAAGAGGATGGAGGCGCTCAGCGACTTCCTGAAGTGGACGGCCGTCGTCGTGGTGGCGCTCGCCGTCCTCCGGGCGGTCAACCGGAGCGCCTCCTCGTACAGCAGCCGGGACGACAGCGAACAGGGCCTCTGGGTCCTGGGCGTCGTGGTCGTCGCCTGGCTGCTCCTGCGGATGCTGAAGGTGTGGACGGCGCCCGCCGAACACGTGCTGGCCGTCGAGACGAGCAGCGCGTCCACGGCGCTGGTGACGCTGCCCAACCCGGAGCAACTGCGCCAACTGGTCCAGTACATCGTCCACTCCATCGAGAACCCGGGCTCCGAGTTCCAGGTGCGGGTCGAACGGTTGCTGGTCAACCCGAAGAACTACCACTTCGGGGACAACGTGAACATGTACGGCGGACTGTTCAACACGGGGGTCGTGAAGAAATGAGCACGTTCAACTTCCATCACGAGGGGCCCGGCGACCACGTCAACATGGTCAACACCTCGCACAGCCAGGGCATCGTCAAGCTGGGCGGGGCGAGAGCGGCCGACCAGGCGATCGAGGAACTGCGCAGACAGCTCCAGGAACTGCGCGCCCACCTCGCCCCCGGGGACGTGCGGACGGTCGACGACAACCTGCCCGTCGTCGCCGACCCCGCCCGCACCCCCGAGGAGCGGCGCGCGGCCCTCGTCGCCCTCTCCGGCGTCGTCGCGGCCCTGGGGGCGGCGGCGACGCCGGTGCGGGACCTGATCGAGGGCGTGTGGGGGCTGCTCGGGGGTTAGCGGGTCCTTCCCGTCAGCCCGCCAGCCCCAACTCCCGGGCGATCAGCATCCGCTGCACCTCGCTGGTGCCCTCGCCGATCTCCAGGATCTTGGAGTCGCGCCACATACGGGCGACCGGGTACTCGTTCATGAAGCCGTAGCCGCCGTGGATCTGGGTGGCGTCGCGGGCGTTGTCGACGGCGACGGTGGAGGAGTAGAGCTTCGCGAGGGCCGCCTCCTTCTTGAAGCGCTCGCCGGCCACCAGGCGGCTCGCCGCGTCCCGCCAGGCCAGGCGGGCCGTGTGGGCCTTCATCTCCATGTCCGCGAGCTTGAACTGGATGGCCTGGTTGGCGCCGATCGGCCGGCCGAAGGCGTGGCGTTCGCGCGCGTAGCGCACCGACTCGTCCACACAGCCCTGGGCGAGTCCGGTGGCGAGCGCCGCGATGGCGATGCGGCCCTCGTCCAGGATGCGCAGGAACTGGGCGTAGCCGCGGCCCTCCTCGCCGAGCAGGTTGGCCGCCGGGACACGGACGTCGGAGAACGACAGCTCGCGGGTGTCCGAGGCGCTCCAGCCGACCTTCGAGTAGGGGGCGGCGACGGTGAAGCCGGGGGTGCCGGACGGGACGACGATCGCCGAGATCAGCGGTCGGCCGTCCGGCCCCCGGCCGGTCACCGCCGTGACCGTGACCAGGGCCGTGATGTCGGTGCCCGAGTTGGTGATGAAGCACTTGGTGCCGTTGATCACCCATTCCCCCGTCGCCTCGTCCAGCCGGGCCGTCGTGCGCGTCGCGCCCGCGTCCGAGCCGCCGTCGGGTTCGGTGAGCCCGAACGCGCCCAGCGCCTCGCCGGAGCAGAGCCGGGGGAGCCAGGTCCGCTTCTGCTCCTCCGTGCCGAACAGGTGGATCGGCATCGCGCCCAGGGAGACGCCCGCCTCCAGGGTGATCGCCACGGACGAGTCGACGCGCGCCAGCTCCTCCAGCGCCAGCCCGAGGGCGAGGTAGTCGCCGCCCATGCCGCCGTACTCCTCGGGGAACGGCAGCCCGAACAGGCCCATCCGGCCCATCTCGCGGACGATCTCGTACGGGAACTCGTGCCGCTCGTAGAAGTCGCCGATCTTCGGCGCGACGACGTCGTGCGCGAACTCCTCGACGGTGCGCCGGAGGTCTTCCAGCTCGGGGGAGAGTCGGTGGTCCATGGCGGTCACTGCTCCTTGCGGGCCTCGCGGCCCTCTCGGCCCCGGAACTCCTCGTGGGACAGGGCGCGGACGGTGCGGGACGGGCTGGGCCGGCCCAGCCGCCCGGCCATCCACACGCTGGTGGCGACGAGGCGGCCGAGGTCGGCCCCGGTCTCGATGCCGAGGCCGTGCAGCATCCACACGAGGTCCTCGGTGGCGAGGTTGCCGGTGGCGGACTTCGCGAACGGGCAGCCGCCCAGGCCGCCCGCGGAGGCGTCCACGGTGGTGACGCCGTACTGGAGGGCGGCCAGGGTGTTGGCGAGGGCCTGGCCGTAGGTGTCGTGGAAGTGCACGCCGAGCACACCGGCCGGGACGCCCTGTTCGCCGAGGGCGGCCAGGAGCGCGAGGACATGGCCCGGGGTGGCGACGCCGATCGTGTCACCGAGGCTCAGCTCGTCGCAGCCCATGTCGAGCAGCGCCCGGCACACCCGCACCACCCGCGGGACCGGCACCGCCCCCTCCCACGGGTCGCCGAAGCACATGGACAGGTAGCCCCGCACGTGCACCCCGCCGGCCTTCGCCCGTTCCACCACCGGCTCGAACATGGCCAGCGCCTCGTCCACCGTGCGGTTGAGGTTGGCCCTGGCGAAGGACTCGGTGGCGCTCGCGAACACGGCGACCCGGCGCGCGCCGAGCGCCAGGGCCCGCTCCAGGCCGCGCTCGTTCGGCACCAGCACCGGCAGCTCCACCGGCAGCCCGGAGACGAGCGGGAACAGCTCCTCGGCGTCCGCGAGCTGCGGCACCCACGTCGGGTGGACGAAGCTGGTCGCCTCGATCGTCGTCAGCCCCGCCCCGGCGAGCCGGCGCACGAACTCCGCCTTCACTGCCGTCGGCACGGTCGCCTTCTCGTTCTGGAGCCCGTCGCGCGCGCCGACCTCGTGGATCCGCACCCGCGCGGGCAGCCGGCCGGCCGGTACCACCATCGGCAGTCCCCGCCCGGTCACCGGGCCGCCTCCCCGTGCGGGGCGACGACGGCCAGGACCTGGTCCATGGCGACCGTCGTGCCCGGGGTGACGCCGAGTTCCGCGACCGTCCCGGCGTGCGGGGCCGAGATGACGTGCTCCATCTTCATCGCCTCCACCACCAGCAGGCTCTGGCCCGCGGCCACCTCGTCGCCGACGGCGGCCTTCACCACCGTCACCGTGCCCGGCATGGGCGCGGTCAGCGAGTCGACGCCGGCGCGCGCGGCGCCGGTCAGGGACGCGGCGACCGGGTCGTGGTCGCGCACCTGCCAGGCGTCGCCGTCCCGGCCCAGCCAGTCGCCGGCCCGGTGGAAGGTGTGCCGGACGCCGTCGAGGGTGACGGCGACCCGGTCGTCGGTGACGGTGTGGGTCCCGCGCGCCCGGTGCGTGACGGGTTCGCGTCCCGTCGCCCGCAGGCCGAAGGCCACCGGCCGGTGCGCCCCGCCCAGCCGCCACCCGCTCGGCACGGAGAACGGGTCCGTCCACCCCCGGTCCCGGGGCCGGAGCCCGTCCAGGCGTACGGCCGCGGCGGCCTCGTAGACCTCCTCCGGCACGCCGTCCGGGACCAGCTCCGCCACCACCCGCTCGACGAGCCCGGTGTCCAGCTCGCCCGCCACGACCGCCGGGTGGGCCAGCAGCCGGCGCAGGAACCCGGCGTTGGTCTGCACGCCCAGCGTGACCGTCTCCGCCAGGGCGGCCCGCAGCCTCCTGAGCGCGGTCGCCCGGTCGGGGCCGTACGCGATCACCTTGGACAGCATCGGGTCGTACAGGCTGCCGACCTCGCCGCCCTCGCTCAGGCCCGAGTCGGTGCGCACGCCGTCGCCCCGCGGCTCGCGCAGCCTGAGCACCGTGCCCCCGGAGGGCAGGAAGCCGCGCGCGGGGTCCTCGGCGCAGACGCGCGCCTCCACGGCGTGCCCGGTGAGCGTGATGTCGTCCTGCCCGAAGGGCAGGGCCTCGCCGGCCGCCACCCGCAGCTGCCACTCCACCAGGTCCACGCCCGTGACCAGCTCGGTCACCGGGTGCTCCACCTGGAGGCGGGTGTTCATCTCCATGAAGTGGTACGACGTCGGATCCTGGCCGGGGACGATGAACTCCACCGTGCCCGCGCCCCGGTACCCGCACGAGCGGGCCGCCTGCACCGCCGCCCCGCCCATCGCGGCGCGGGTGGCGTCGTCGAGGAGCACGCTCGGCGCCTCCTCGACGATCTTCTGGTGCCGGCGCTGGAGGGAGCACTCGCGCTCGCCCAGGTGGACGACGTTGCCGTGGCCGTCGGCCAGCACCTGGATCTCGATGTGCCGGGGCCGGTCGATCCACCGTTCGACCAGGAGCGTGTCGTCGCCGAAGGAGGCGCGGGCCTCACGGCGGGCGGCGGCGATCTCCTCCTCCAGGGCGCTGAGGTCCCGGACCAGCCGCATGCCCTTGCCGCCGCCGCCGGCGCTGGGCTTGAGCAGCACGGGCGCGCCCAGCTCGCGGGCGGCCCGGGCCAGTTCCGGGTCGCGGCCGCCGGGCACGACCGGCACCCCGGCCGCCCGCACCGTCTCCTTGGCGCGGATCTTGTCCCCCATGAGGGAGATCGCCTCGGCGGGCGGCCCGATGAACACCAGCCCCGCCGCGGCGCACGCGCGCGCGAAGCCGGCGTTCTCCGCGAGGAAGCCGTAGCCCGGGTGGACGGCCTGGGCGCCGGTGCGGGCGGCGGCCTCCAGCAGCCGCTCGACGGACAGATAGCTCTCGGCGGCCGGCGCCGGACCGATCCGTACGGCCGTGTCGGCGTCGCGGACGTGCCGGGCGTCGGCGTCCGCGTCGGAGAAGACGGCCACCGAGCGCACCCCCAGCGACCGCAGGGTGCGGATGACGCGGACGGCGATCTCGCCCCGGTTGGCCACGAGCACGGTGTCGAACAAGGGTCCCCTCCTCACATCCGGAAGACGCCGAACCCGGGTTCTCCCAGGGGCGCGTGGGCACAGGCGGTCAGGGCCAGGCCGAGCACCTGGCGGGTCTCCAGCGGGTCGATGACACCGTCGTCCCAGAGCCGGGCGGTGGCGTAGTAGGCGCTGCCCTGACGCTCGTACCGCTCCCGGACCGGGTCCTTGAAGGCCTCTTCCTCCTCCGGCGGCCACTCCTGGCCGCGCGCCTGGAGCTGGTCCCGCTTGACGGTGGCGAGGACGGAGGCGGCCTGCTCGCCGCCCATGACGGAGATCTTGGCGTTCGGCCACATCCACAGGAAGCGGGGGGAGTAGGCCCGCCCGCACATGGAGTAGTTGCCGGCGCCGTACGACCCGCCGACGACGACGGTCAGCTTGGGCACGCGCGTGCAGGCCACGGCGGTCACCATCTTGGCGCCGTGCTTGGCGATGCCGCCGGCCTCGTAGTCCCGGCCGACCATGAAGCCGGAGATGTTCTGGAGGAACACCAGCGGGATCCCGCGCTGGTCGCACAGCTCGATGAAGTGGGCGCCCTTCTGGGCGGACTCGGAGAACAGGATGCCGTTGTTGCCGACGATCCCCACCGGGTGGCCGTGGATCCGGGCGAAGCCGGTGACCAGGGTCGGCCCGAACTCGGCCTTGAACTCGGCGAACCGGGAGCCGTCGACGACCCGCGCGACGATCTCCCGTACGTCGTAGGGGGTGCGGGAGTCGACCGGCACGGCGCCGTACAGCCCGTAGGGGTCGGCCTTCGGCTCGACGGCGGGCCGCACCTCCCAGGGGAGCGGCCCGCGGGCCGGGAGGGTGGAGACGATCGTCCGCACGATCCGCAGGGCGTGCGCGTCGTCCTCGGCGAGGTGGTCGGTGACGCCGGAGGTCCGGGAGTGCACCTCGCCCCCGCCCAGCTCCTCCGCGGTGACGACCTCACCGGTGGCGGCCTTCACCAGCGGGGGCCCGCCGAGGAAGATCGTCCCCTGGTTCCGCACGATGACCGCCTCGTCGCTCATCGCCGGGACGTACGCCCCGCCCGCCGTGCACGAGCCGAGGACGGCGGCGATCTGCGGGATGCCGGCGCGGGACATCCGGGCCTGGTTGTAGAAGATCCTTCCGAAGTGGTCGCGGTCGGGGAAGACCTCGTCCTGCATCGGCAGGAAGGCGCCGCCGGAGTCGACGAGGTACAGGCACGGCAGCCGGTTCTCCAGCGCCACCTCCTGCGCCCGCAGGTGCTTCTTCACCGTCATCGGGTAGTACGTGCCGCCCTTGACGGTGGCGTCGTTGGCGACGACGACGCACTCCCGCCCGGAGACCCGGCCGATCCCGGCGATCACCCCGGCCGCCGGGGCCTGCCCCTCGTACATCCCGTCGGCGGCGAGCGGCGTCAGCTCCAGGAAGGGCGACCCCGGGTCCAGGAGGGTGTCGACCCGGTCCCGCGGCAGCAGCTTGCCGCGCGCGGTGTGCCGTGCCCGCGCCGCCTCGCCGCCCCCGAGCCGGGCCGCGGCGAGCTTGCCGCGCAGCTCCTCCACCAGGGCGAGATGGGCCTCCTCGTTGGCCCGCCAGGCCTCCGACGCGGGGTCGTCCGCACTCGTCAGCTCCGGTGCCTGCTCCATCCTGCGGTCCCCTCACCTTGTTAATGAGCGTTAACGCATGTCCCCTCAGGTTAACGACCGCTAACCGCCCTGTCTACAATTGCCGCCATGGCCACCAGAACCGACGCCCCCACCCGACGCGAGCAGATCCTCAAGGAGGCCGCGCGCCTCTTCGCCGAGCGCGGGTTCCACGGCGTCGGCGTGGACGAGATAGGCGCCGCCGTCGGCATCAGCGGCCCCGGTCTCTACCGGCACTTCCCCGGCAAGGACGCGATGCTGGCGGAGCTCCTGGTCGGCATCAGCGGCCGGCTCCTCAGCGGCGCCCGGCGCCGCGTCCAGGAGGCCGACGGCGTCGGCCCCGAGGCGCTCCTCGACTCCCTCATCGAGGGCCACATCGACTTCGCGATCGACGACCGGCCCCTCATCACCCTGCACGACCGGGAGCTGGACCGCCTCCGCGACAGCGACCGCAAACTGGTGCGCCAGCTGCAACGGCAGTACGTGGAACTGTGGGTGGGCGTGGTCCGCGAGACGTACCCGGACCTGGCGGAGCCGGCCGCCCGGTCGGCGGTGCACTCCGTGTTCGGCCTGCTGAACTCCACCCCGCACCTCGGCCGCGCCGGCTCCCTGCCCGGCCGCGGGGCCACGGCGGAGCTGCTGCACCGGATGGCCCGGGGCGCCTTGGCGGCGGCGGTGCATCCGGGCGGGTGAGGCGGGGACCGTGGGGTGTGCCACCGCTGCCGTCCGCCGCCGTCCGGCGTGACGAGCGTTACGGCGGGAAGTGGGCCGGCGGTCTGGACGGCGATCCCTACCCATCGGTACCGTGTGCTCTGAGCAAGCGCTTAGACATGCCGAGGTACGTGGAGGTGGCGGCGTGCGCCGTACGGTGTTCAACGAGGATCACGAAGCGTTCCGGGAGACCCTTCGCGCCTTCATCGAGGCCGAGGTCGTGCCGGTCTACGACGAGTGGTTCGCGGCCGGCCAGGCGCCGCGCGAGTTCTACTACAAGCTCGGCGAGCTGGGCATCTTCGGCATCAACGTGCCGGAGGAGTACGGCGGCGCGGGCCTGGACAGCCACAAGTTCGAGGCCGTCCTCTACGAGGAGACCGCCCGCGCGGGCGTCCAGTTCGGCGGCTCCGGCGTGCACGTGCTGCTCGCCCTGCCCTACATCAAGATGCTCGCCACCGACGAGCAGAAGAAGCGTTTCCTCCCGAAGTTCGTCTCCGGCGAGGAGATGTGGGCCATCGCGATGACCGAGCCGGGCACCGGCTCCGACCTCGCGGGCATGAAGACCACCGCCAAGCTGTCCGAGGACGGCACGCACTACGTCCTCAACGGCGCCAAGACCTTCATCACCGGCGGTGTGCACGCCGACAAGGTGATCGTCTGCGCCCGGACCTCCGCGCCGACCGCCGAGGACCGCCGCTTCGGCATCTCCCTGTTCGCCGTGGACACCAAGTCCGAGGGCTACTCCATCGGCCGCAAGCTGGACAAGCTGGGCCTGCGCACCTCGGACACCGCCGAGCTGGCGTTCGTCGACGTCAAGGTGCCCGCCGAGGACCTCCTCGGCGAGGAGAACAAGGGCTTCTCCTACCTCGGCCACAACCTGGCCTCCGAGCGCTGGGGCATCGCCTTCGGCGCCTACGCGCAGGCCAAGGCCGCCGTCCGGTTCGCCAAGCAGTACGTGCAGGACCGCACCGTCTTCGGCAAGCCGGTCGCCCACTTCCAGAACACCAAGTTCGAGCTGGCCGCCTGCCAGGCCGAGGTGGACGCCGCCGAGGCGGTCGCCGACCGCGCCACCGAGGCCCTGGACGCCGGTGAGCTGACCCCGGCCGAGGCCGCCAGCGCCAAGCTGTTCTGCACCGAGGTCGCCCACCGCGTCATCGACCGCTGCCTCCAGCTCCACGGCGGCTACGGCTACATGAACGAGTACCCGATCGCCCGCCTCTACGCGGACAACCGGGTCAACCGCATCTACGGCGGCACCAGCGAGATCATGAAGACGATCATCGCCAAGGACATGGGCCTGTAACCCGGCCGCACCCGCCGCCCGGTACAAAGTCCCCATGAGCCAGGCACTGCACGATCTCCTCGATCTGCTCGACCTCGAGCAGATCGAGGAGAACATCTTCCGCGGCCGGTCCCGCTCCGCCGTCGTCCCGCGCGTCTTCGGCGGCCAGGTCGCGGCCCAGGCGCTGGTCGCCGCCGGGCGCACGGTCCCCCCGGACCGGCACGCCCACTCCCTGCACGCGTACTTCCTGCGCGCCGGCGACCCGGGCGCGCCCATCGTCTACAACGTCGAGCGCATCCGCGACGGCCGCTCGTTCACCACCCGCCGCGCGGTCGCCGTCCAGCACGGCCGCCCGATCTTCACCCTGTCGGCGTCCTTCCAGACGTACGAGGACGGCCTCGACCACCAGGCCGCGATACCGCCCGCGCCGGACCCGGCGACCCTGCCCACCTCCGAGGACCGCCTGCGCGGCTACGCCCATCTGGACCCGGCCGTCGTCGAGAAGTTCCTGGAGGCCCGTCAGGCGATCGACCTGCGCTACGTCGACGAGCCGCCGTTCGGCCGGTTCGGCGAGCCGCGCGAGCCGCGCTCACAGGTCTGGTTCCGCACCAACGGCAAGCTCGGCGGCGCCGTCGACGTACCGCTCCTGCACGTCGTCCTGGCCACGTACGTCTCCGACATGACGCTGCTGGACTCGATCCTCCTCGCGCACGGCCGCGGCGGCTGGGCGGTCGGCGACGTCGTCGGCGCCTCCCTCGACCACGCCATGTGGTTCCACCGCCCGTTCCGCGTCGACGACTGGCTGCTGTACGACCAGGAGTCGCCGTCGGCGTACGGCGGCCGCGGCCTGGGGCAGGGCCGCATCTACACGCGCGACGGACGGCTCGCCGTCTCGGTGATCCAGGAGGGCGTGGTCCGGGTCCCGCGGTGACCGGCCGGCGCGGCGGGCCACGGCTGATCGTCCGAGGGCCGTCCGAGATGCCGATCTGCCGGGGCGGCACTAGTCTCAATGAGTGAACGCCGCATGCACGGCACGCCCGGCCGGCCGGTTCCCGATCCGAGCGGACCAAGGCCACAGCGATCGCCCGCGAACAGCGACGGGCGGCCTGGAGGCGTCGGCGGCCGAGACCGTGCTCCCGGTGCGGTGATACCGGAAGACCCTGTCGCAACTTCGTTTGCGGCTGCGGCCATCCATTCCCGCCCTCCTCCGCCGGAGGAGCGCGGGAGACGATGGAGCGAAAGGTAATCCTCATGCGAGTACAACGCGCCAAGCGTCTTGCTGCGGCGTCCGCCGCAGGGCTGCTCATGGCCGGTGGTATCGCGGTGGGCACAGCGGGCACCGCTTCCGCGAACGACCACAACGGCCACAGCCACAGTTACTACTGCGACGACGACTCGTGGTGGGACGACTGCGACAACGGCTACGGCCACGGCGGCTACGGCGGCTACGACCACGACAACGGTCGTGGCGACCACGGCGACCACGACAACGGCCATGGCGGCTACGGCGGCCACGGCGGTGGCCACGGCGGCGGCGGTCATGGCGGTGGCCACGGCGGCGGCGGTCATGGCGGCGGCGGCCATGGTGGCGGCCGCTGATCCGACATCCGAGACGGCGCGATGCGCGGCTCCCGAAAGGGCCGCGCATTGCGCGCTCTCCCGGCGCCGGCCGGGGGTCCCTGCCGGACCGGCCGACTACGCCAGGCCCGCCTCCGCCAGCAGATACGCCGTCATCGGGTCGTAGTGGCGCGGGCTGACGACGTGGTCGTCGAGCGGGACCGTCACCTGCACGGTGCCCTCCGCCTCGGCGATGAACAGGGCCGGGTCGTTGCAGTCGGCGTACCCGACGGAGTCCACGCCGTGCTGTCCGGCGTAGCCCGCCCAGCCGTGGTCGGCGACGACCAGGTCGGGCAGCGGGCGGCCCTGGTGCTCCAGGGCGGTCAGGATCGCCCGCATCGGCTCGCCCGAATGGGTGTGCCAGAGGGTGGCGCCGTGCTCCAGCACCGCCACGTCCGCGAACTGCATGACGTACCCCTCGTCGGTCTGCAACCCGTCCGGGATCACGACGATCTCGCAGCCGGCCGCGCGCAGGGCGGCGGCGGTGGCGTGGTGGACGTCGAGCAGACCGCCCGGGTGGCCGGTGGCGAACAGCACCCGCTGCCGGTCCTCGGCCGCCTTGCGCAGCCGCCCCGCCAGCCGGTCCAGGGCGTCGACCGTCAGATCCGGATCGATGGTGTCCTGGCCGTAGCGGTACTCGGGGTCGTCGTTGACCCCGACCCGCTCCGCCATCACCGCGAGCACGTCCTGCTCGTCGGTCCAGCGGTCGCCGAGCTCCAGCCCGAGCCAGAAGTTGCGGACACCGTTCGCCAGCTGACGGTAGTGGGAGAGGTTGTTCTCGCGCGGGGTGGCGACGTCCCCCGCGATACGGGTCCTGACGAGGTGGTCGACGAGCTCGGCGCGGCTGGGGGTCCCGGGTATCGGCATGGAGTCCATTGTGGGGCAGCCGTCTGTGGGCGTACCCGCAGTTCCGGACGCTGGGACGCGGGTCACTCGCCCCGTCCGCCCCGGTCCGCCACCGTCGCCCCGCCCGCCCCGGCACGCGCGGCCCGCTCCCGGCCGGCGGGAGGAGGACCCCGGCGACGCGTCGGCGCGGCCGGTCAGCGGCGGGCCTCCGGGGCCGGGCCCGGCCCGGAGGCGGCCACGGCGTCCGGCCCGCCGCGGCCCGTGCCACGGCTCCCCGCCGAGCCGCGGCGCGACCGCTTCCGGCGCGGCCCCGGCGGCAGACGCACCAGGGCCGACGAGCGCCCGCTCCTGCGCCGCCGCGCCTGTGCCGTGCCTGTGCCGCGCCTGTGCCGCTCCGATGCTGCTCCGGTGCTCGCCGGTCAGGAGACCGGTGCTCGCCGGTCAGGAGAGAGGGCAGGACGGCGGCGACGGCGGCGACGGAGGCGATGCGCCGACGCCGTCGAGGTCGCCCCCGCGTACGATCACGCGGAGATCACGTCGGTGGGCCGCGCAGGTGGCCGCGTCCCGCACGGCGTACGAACAGACCACGATCACGTCCCGTCGGATTGCGGAGGCCCGCGCGCAGTGACCCACGACCACGACCTGGTGCTCCGTCCGACCGCCGCCCAGGCGCAGGCCGCCCTGAACCCGCCCCCGGGCCGCACCGGCGGGGACCTGGTCGTGGAGACCCTGGCCGGGCTCGGCGCGACGACCGTCTTCGGCCTGCCCGGCCGGCCCGCCCCCGGCCTGTCCGACGCCCTGCGCCGCTCCGACCTGCGGTACGTCGGCCTGCGGGCGGAGAACAACGCCGCCTTCGCGGCGGACGCCTACGGCCGGATCACCGGCGAGGCGGCCCCGCTGCTGCTGTCGGCGGGGCCGGGCGCGCTGACCTCGCTCGCCGCCCTCCAGGAGGCGGCGGCGGCCTCGGCTCCCGTGCTGGGGATCAGCAGCCAGATCCCGGCGGCGGGGCTCGGCGGCGGGCGCCACGGCTACCTCCACGAGCTCCCCGACCAGGCGGCCTCGTTCCGGGGTGTGGTCAAGTCGGTCCACACCGCGCGCACCCAGTCCCAGATCCCCTCCGCGATCGCGGAGGCCTGGAAGTCGGCGCTGACGGCACCGCACGGTCCGGTGTGGGTGGAGATCCCGCAGGACGTCCTGCGGGCGCCGACGCCGATCCCGGTGGTGACGGGTGTGGACGCGACCCCGGAGGAGCTGGTGCCGCGCCCCGAGCTCACGGCGGTCGCCGCCGACCTGCTGTCGAAGGCCGCCCGCCCGGCGATCGTCGCGGGCGGGGGCGTGGTCCGGGCGGACGCCTCGAAGAAGCTGCGCCGGCTCGCGGAGCTGCTGCGGGCGCCGGTCGTGACGACGTTCGGCGGCAAGGGCGCGTTCCCCTGGACGCATCCGCTGTCGCTGCGGTCCTGGCTGGAGGACCGCGGCACGACGGACTTCCTGGAGGACGCGGACGTCCTGCTGGTGGTCGGCTCCGGGCTGGGCGAGCTGTCGTCCAACCACCACACCTTCCGGCCCCGGGGCCGGATCGTCCAGATCGAGGCGGACCTCGGCAAGCTGGAGTCCAACCACCCGGCCCTGGGCATCCACGCGGACGCCCGCCTGGCCTTGCAGGCGCTGCTGGAGACGGTCACCGAGCGCGAGGACCCCGCGGCCCCCGAGCGCGTGCGCGCCCTGCTCGCCGGGGTCGCCGACCGCATCGCCGCCCAGGACCTCACCGTGGAGCAGAAGGTGCTGGCGTCGGTGCGCCGGGCGCTGCCCGCCGACTCCCCGTCCTTCTGGGACATGACCGTCCTGACCTCCTGGGCGTGGTCGGCCTTCGACGCCAAGGGCCCCAACCGGATGCACTCCGCCCAGGGCGCCGGCGGCCCCGGCTACGCCTTCCCGGCGGCCCTCGGCGCGGCGGTGGCGGACCCGACCCGCCCGGTGCTGGCGGTGTCGGGCGCGGGCGGCGCGCTGTACTCGGTCGCCGAACTGGCGACGGCCCGGCAGTACGGCCTGAACGTCACCTGGATCGTGGTGGACGACGGCGGCCACGGCATCCCCGGCATGTCCCTGACGGGCGCCCCCGGCCAGGCCGCGGCGACCGGGCCGACCCGCCCGGACCTCGTGGCGCTGGCCGAGTCGTTCGGGGTGCCGGCGGTGCAGACCGCCCCCGGCACCCTGGAGCAGGACCTGGCCGAGGCGCTCGCCTCGCCGGGCCCCTCGGTCGTCGTGCTCCCGGTGGTGCTGCGGCTGTTCGCTCCGACGCATGCGGGGTGAGGGGCGCTTCCCCGGGGCTACGGGAGCCGACGTCCGGCCCGTGACGCTTCGCCGATGCCGTGCGGACGGGGGCAGTGGTCCGGCCGCTGGGCGAGGGAGGAGAGTGAGGAAGCGCCCGCGGCCGCCTTCGTCCGGCCCGCTCGCCGCCCGGTTCGACGGCCGGGCCGACGGCCGGGCCGGCCGCTGCGCCGCCGGTCAGGAACCCAGTTTGGGCAGCAGCGCTCGCACGGTCTCCGCCATGGCGGGCCAGGCCGCCGTGACCTGTTGGGCCGTCAGGAGGGTCAGGCTCTGCACCTGGACCTCGCACCCGAGGTTGCTGTCCCGGGCCACCAGCCGGAGGTCGCCGGGGAACGCGGCCTCCTCGGTGCTCTCGTAGCGGAAGGCTTCGTCGCCGAGGTCCGGCACTTGCGCCACCGTGCCCGGGGCCTCCTTCGACGCCGAGGACAGCACGTACTCGTACTGCTTGATCGCGGTGGCCACGTCCTTCCACGCGGTGCAGTAGACGACGGAACGGCCGTTCGCGCCCGTCCCGGTCCCCCCGAAGCCCTGGAGGCAGGCGGCGCCGCTGCCCTCCGCCGGATCGGAGCCGGTCTGCTGCCCCTTCGGCGCACCGTCCGCCGGTGCGACGGCGGCGGTCAGCGGGCCGAAGTCGAGATGCGGGCAGAGGTCCGTCGGCGGACGGTAGTCGCCCGGCCCGTTCGCCGTTTCGGCAGCGGCCGTCGGTGTGCCTGCGGTGTCGGCGGACGCCTTCCCGTCCCCGCCGCCGCACCCGGCCAGTGAGCCGAGGACGAGCACCGCACCCGCACCCCATCTCGCCGCACGCACGACCTTGGCTGTTCGAGACAATTCCACGCTCTCTCCCCTGAGTGCCGGCCCGTCCGCCCCGACGGCGTCACCACCATGGCAAAGCGCGGCCCCGGATCCATCGGGGAAATTACCCAAGCTCTTACGTAGAGAGGGGGACGGGAACCGCCGGCTTCGGGGAAGAGCTGAACTCCTCGTCGTGCCACGGGGAGTTCAGCCGGCCGCATGCCGTCTACCAGATCGCCTCGACCCACTCCGGGTGGTCGATGAACGGGTTCCGGTTGTGCTGGTAGGTGTCGTAGATGACCTGGTTGCGCTTCTCCTCGAAGGCGCTCGGCGGGTCCTCGTCGTTCCACTGCTTGAGCACGGACAGCTTGCCGATGTACGGGTTGCTGCCGTTGCCGACCTTCTCGTTGGGCTCGAGGTCGGGCCAGCCGTCGTCGCCCTCGTACCGCACGGCCATGTAGAGGATCATGCGGGCCACGTCGCCCTTGTCGGCGTCGCGCGGCTCGAAGGAGTCGGAGTCGACGAGGCTGCCGCCGCCGTTGGTGACCGTGCTGCCGCCGTTGTCGAAGTCCAGGTTGCCGCGGATGCTGTTGACCTGGACGTCGGCGGGGCGCAGGTGGTGCAGGTCCGTGCCGGGCCCGGTCGCCTCACCGAAGTCGCCGTGGGACTTGGCCCACACGTGCTCGCGGTTCCAGTCGCCGACGTCGCCGCCGTTGAGGGACTTGGCCCGGGAGACACCGCTGTACAGCAGGATCACGTTGCTGCTGTTGTTCGGGTCCTGGTCGGTGGCCTTCAGGGCGTCCCAGACCGCCGAGTACGAGATCTTCGTCTGGCTGCTGATGATGGTGTGCAGCGAGGACTTCAGGCTGGTGCCGGTCTTTCCGATCGCGTTCTTGTAGTACGTCGAGTCGTAGGCCGTCGTGGTCGCCGCGGCCGGGGGCGCGGTCAGCAGGGGGGTGGAGAGACCGGCCAGTACCGCGGCGGTGGCGAGTGCCACCGGCTTCCATCGGGGTGTCCGTCGTGTCGCCAGCATGTGGGGGTTCCCATCTACGCGGGTTGATTGGAGGCGGCACTGGGGAGAGTGGCATGGACATGAGGCCTTGTAAATGAATCCGGCATGTCGATCGCGTGACGAGGTCCGGCAAGTCGGGCGTGTTCTACGCGAGTTGACACACGAAACGGCCCCCGACCGGTGTGTCGGGGGCCGTCAGGGCCGTCAGGGCCGTTCGGGTTCGGGTCCGTCAGCTGACGTCCGAGGGGTCCAGGCGGTAAATCGTCGACGTGTTCGACTGGGCGTCCTGCGCGGTGCCGGAGCCGGTGCCGGAGCCGGTGCTGGAACCGGACGAGCTCGACGAGTTCGACGTCGAACTCTTGCTGTACTCGCTCTCCTCGACCGCCGTCCCGTTCTTCTGCACCCACTCCGTCACCTCGGAGCTGAGGCTGGAGTCACCGCTGCGGCCGCCCATGCCCTGGCCGCCGATCTGGATGTAGTGCAGCTTGCCGCTCTTCACCAGCTCCTTGAGCCGGGCCGGCGTCATCGCCTTGTCGCTGCCGGTCCAGCCCCACATGGAGATGACCGGTTCCCCGCTGCTGAGGATGAGCTGCGCGGCGCTCTGCGAACCGGACACCGCCAGCAGCCACGTGGCGCCGTCCTGGTGCTTCTTCAGGTACGAGATGAGCTCGCTGCTCGTGTCGCCGCCCATGCCGCCGCCGCCCATGCCGCCGCCGCCCATGCCTCCGCCGCCGGGAGCGCCGCCCGTGCCGCCGCCGGGCTGCGTGCCGCCGGAGGTGCCGTCCTCGGAGGTGCCGTTCGGGGGCGTGCCGCCGCCCGGCATCTCACCGCCGCCACCCGGCATCTGACCGCCGCCCGGCATCTCGCCGCCGCCGGGGAAGCCGCCCTCGGCCTGACCGCCGGCCTGGCCGTTCTGTCCGCCCTGCTGCGTGCCGCCGGGGCCGCCGGTGCCGCCGCCCGGGAAACCACCCCGGCCGCCGGCGCCGCCGCCCCCGAAGCCGCCGCTGCCCGTCGTGGGACCGGCCGTCGGGTTCGTCCCGCCCATGCCGCCGCCGGAGCCGGACGGCACCGACCAGGCGTACGCCGCCGGACCCGCCACCGCCGCGACGACCGCCGCCGCCACGGAGGCGGCCAGCAGCCGCAGCCGCCCGCCGGAACGGAAGCGGAAGACCAGCAGCCCCGCGACGGCGAGTGCCATCACCACGCCGATCGCCGGCCACAGCCAGGTGTTCCAGCCGTCGGCCCGGCGCAGCAGCACGATCGCCCAGACCGCGGTGACGACGAGGGCGAGCGGCAGCACCCACGCCCACCGCTTGTCGGCGCGGAAGGCGCGCAGCAGCATCGCGCCGCCGCCCCCGCACAGGGCCGCGATACCGGGGGCGAGCGCGGTCGTGTAGTACGGGTGCATGGTGCCCTCGGCCATGCTGAAGGTCAGGTAGTGCAGGATCGTCCAGCCGCCCCACAGCAGCAGCGCGGCCCGGGTGAGGTCGGTGCGCGGCGCGCGGCGCCCGCACAGGACGAGGCCGGCCACCAGGGCGATGCCCGCGAAGGGCAGCAGCCAGGAGATCTGGCCGCCGAGCACGTCGTTGAACATGCGGCCGATGCCGGCGGTCCCGGAGAAGCCGCCGCCCCCGCCGCCTCCGCCCCCGCCGTTGCCCTCGCCGCCGAGGACCCGGCCGAGGCCGTTGTAGCCCATGATCAGGTCCCAGGCGCTGCCGTCGGTCGAACCGCCGATGTAGGGCCGCTCGGAGGCCGGCACCAGGGAGACCGCCGCCGCCCACCAGAAGCTGCTGACCGCGAGCACCACGCCCGCGAGCAGCAGGTTGACGATCCGCTTCACCAGGCGGGGCTTCGCCGCGTACAGGTACACCGCGAAGACGGCGGGCAGCGGGATCCAGCCCTGGAGCATCTTGGTGTTGAAGGCGAGGCCGAAGCAGGCCGCCGAGCCCAGCAGCGGCAGCACCTTGCCGCCGTGCGCCGCCCGCAGGGCGAGCGCCACGCCGGCCGCCATCAGGAACACCAGCAGCGTGTCGGGGTTGTTGTCCCGGTTGATGGCGACCGTGATCGGGGTGAGCGCGAGGACCAGCGCGGCGACCGTCGCCGCGCCGTGGCCCCAGACCCGCTTCACGGAGTCGTGCAGGATCCAGATCGTCCCGAGGGCCACCAGGATCATCGGCAGCATCATCTGCCAGGTCCCGAAGCCGAACACGCGACAGGACAGGCCCATCACCATCAGGGCGAACGGCGGCTTGTCGACGGTCAGGAAGTTCCCCGCGTCCAACGAGCCGAAGAACCACGCCTTCCAGCTCTGCGTGCCGCTCAGCACGGCGGCGCTGTAGAAGCTGTTGAGGCCGGAGCCGGAGAGGTTCCAGGAGTAGAGCACCGCCGCCAACGCCATGATCGCGATCAGCGCGGGGAGCGACCAGCGCGGGGCCCGCTCCGGCGGTGACGCCGCGGGAGCTGTCGACGACGACGGCGAGCCGGTGGCCGCAGCGGGTGCGTCGGGCGCGGGCGCGCCGGGCACGGATGCGTCCGGCGTGGGTGCGTCGGGCGCGGATGCGTCGGGCGCGGTCGGCCCGGCGGAGGACTCGGCGGATCCGGCGGCCCCGGCGGACCCGGCGGACCCGGTCGGGTGGGGGAGGGGATCGGTGGCAGATGTCACCCTCCGCATGCTGGCCGCCGGGTGTGAGTGGCCGCTGTGCCGAAGCTGGCCGTCACCTGTGAAGCAGCACAGGCCTCGGTAACGCCCTCCCCATGCTTTGGCAACCGGTCCGGCGCCGGTCCTGCCGGGGTCCTGCCTCGGTTCCGCCCCGGTCCCGTGCCGGCTCCGCCTGGGTTCCGCCCCGGTTCCGCCCGGGGCCCGCCCGGGGCCCGCCTCGGCCCCGTGCCGGCCCCGCCCCGGCCCCGCGTCGGCCCCGCCCCGGCCCCGCGCCCCCGTCCGGCGGTCGGGTTCCCCCGCCCCGTCCGGCGGTCCGGCTCCCCCGCCCGGTCCGGCGCTCCGGCTCCCCCGGTCCGGGGGCAAGAACGTGATCCCGGGAACACCAGGACAACTCTCGCTCGCCCGTGTGAGTCAACCTGGCATGACTCACCGGACCTCCGCAGGCAGGAGAGGGCTGGTCGCCACAGCGCTCGGCACCGGCATCCTCATATCCGCCATATCCGTCCTGGCCGCCGCTCCCGCCGCGGCCGCCACCCCCACCGTCAGCTGCACCTCGGCCGAGGCCGGGCTGGCCGCCCAGCTGAAGAAGGACATCACGGCCGCCCTCGCGGGCCGCAAGGGCACGGTCGCCGTCGGCCTCTACGACAGCAGCACCGGTACCACCTGCACCCTGCGCGCCTCGACCGCGTACGACTCGGCGAGCGTCGTCAAGGTCACCGTCCTCGCCGCACTGCTGTGGGACGCGCAGAAGCACGGCAGGGCGCTGACCAGCCGTGAGAAGACCCTCGCCACGGCCATGATCACCAAGTCGGACAACGCGTCCACCTCCACCCTGTGGAAGCAACTCGGCCTGACGAAGATCAAGGGCTTCCTCTCCGCCGCGAAGATGACCCAGACCACGCCGGGCGCCAACGGCTACTGGGGCCTGACCCGGATCACCGTCACCGACGAGCAGAAGCAGCTCAAGCTGCTCACCGCCAAGAACACGGTCCTCACCGACGCCTCGCGCGCCTACGTCAACAAGCTGATGGGCCAGGTCGTCTCCACGCAGCGCTGGGGCACCCCCTACGGGAGGCCCGCCGGGGTCACCTGGCACGTCAAGAACGGCTGGCTGTCGCGGGCCACGCACGGCTGGCGGGTGCACAGCGTCGGCACCTTCAAGGGCGGCGGCCACGACTACCACATCACCGTCCTCACCCACGGCAACAGCACGATGAACTACGGCATCACCACCATCCAGGGCGTCGCCAAGGTCATCCACAAGGACCTGGCGGCCTACTGAACCCGCCCCCCACACGGGAACCCGCCTCGCAGATCACGGGCCCCTGCCCCCCCAGATCACGGGAACCCGCCCCGCACACGCCGATCATTGACGAATTAACGGTGTGTCCCACCGGCCGTCATCCACCCGCCCTACGGTGACGGCCATGCGCCTGCGAACCGTACTCGCCACCCTCACTGCCGGCCTGGCGGCCGCCACCTGCCTCTCCGCCGCCGGGCCCGCGAACGCCCACTCGACGAGCACCGGAGGCGGCGCCGGGCCCACGGGCGCCGCCCACGCCTGTTCCCCCGCGGTCACCCTCGACGGCTTCTCCGACGCGCTCGACAAGACGACCTACCAGGGCACCTACGTCGGCAACCTCTCCGCGCTCGCGGTGGACCGGAACGGCACGCTGGCCGCCCTCTCCGACCGCTCCGCCCTCCTCGGCCTGGACGCGAGGACGCTCGCGCCGGAGTCGGCCGTCGCGCTCGCCGACGAGAGCGGCGCCGCGCTCGACTCCGAGGGCCTGGTCGTCGACCGGGACGGCACGCGCCTGATCACCTCGGAGACCGAGCCGTCCGTACGCCGCTACAGCGCCACGGGAGAGATCCTCGACCGCCTGCCCGTCCCCGACTCGCCCCGGCCGGCCGCGCCGTCTCCAACGGCACCTTCGAGGGGCTGACCCTGCTGCCCGGCGGCCGGACCCTGCTGGCGTCGATGGAGTACCCGCTGGCCGGCGACGGCGCGGACACCGTCCGCTTCCAGACCTGGACGCGCACCTCCACGGGCTTCCGGCTCGCCGCCCAGTACGCCTACCGCGCCGACGCCGGCCTCGGCGTCCCGGAGGTCCAGGCCATCCCCGACGGCCGCCTGCTCGTCCTGGAGCGCGGCTTCACCTCGGGCGTCGGCAACACCGTCCGCCTGTACCTGGCCGACCCGCGCCGGGCGACCGACACCAGCGGCATCGAGAACGTGACCGGCCAGGACGGCGTGCGCGCGGTCTCCAAGACCCTCCTCGCCGACCTCGTGACCTGCCCGACCCTGGGGGCGACGGCCAAGCAGCCGCAGCCCAACCCGCTCCTCGACAACATCGAGGGCATGGCCGTCACGGGCCGGAGCGGCGGCGCCCTGAAGGTCCTGCTGGTGAGCGACGACAACCAGAACGCGGCGCAGACGACCCGCTTCTACTCCCTGCGGGTACGGGTCTGACCCCGCCCCCCGAACCCCACCCCGGTTTCACCTCCCCCGGCCCCCGTCCCCGCCGAATTGTTGCGGAGGGATGAAATCCGCTTCGGTCCACGTTGGTGCCTTCTGGAAGATCAGGACGAACGGAAGGCACCGGCGTGGCGGCGCAACGGGGATGGGCACGAAGACTGGCGGGTTACGCGTGGCGCCATCCGGCCGACGTCGTCCTGGCCCTGGGCTCCTCCCTCGGCGGCATGGCCGTCATGGCCGTGGTGCCGCTGTTCACCAAGGTGATCATCGACGACGTGATCGGCGACCACAGCCGCCCCATGGCCCCCTGGGCCGGTGCCCTGATCGGCGCGGCCCTGGCCGTCTACGCCCTCACCTACGTCCGCCGCTTCTACGGCGGCCGGCTCGCCCTCGACGTCCAGCACGACCTGCGCACCGACATGTACGGGACGATCACCCGGCTCGACGGGCGCCGTTAGGACGAGCTGTCCACGGGCCAGGTCGTCGGCCGCGCCACCAGCGACCTCCAGCTCATCCAGGGCCTGCTCTTCATGCTCCCGATGACCATCGGGAACGTCCTGCTCTTCCTGATCTCCCTGGTGATCATGGCGTGGCTGTCCCCGCCGCTCACCCTGGTCGCGCTCGCCGTCGCCCCCGCCCTGTGGTGGATCGCCCGCCGCAGCCGGACCAGACTCCACCCCGCCACCTGGTACGCGCAGGCCCAGGCCGCCGCCGTCGCGGGCGTGGTCGACGGCGCCGTCACCGGCGTCCGGGTGGTGAAGGGGTTCGGGCAGGAGGAGCAGGAGACCGGGAAGCTGCGGGAGGTCGGCCGGCGGCTCTTCGCGGGCCGGCTGCGCACGATCCGGCTGAACGCCCGCTACACCCCGGCCCTCCAGGCCGTGCCCGCCCTCGGCCAGGTCGCGATGCTCGCGCTCGGCGGCTGGCTCGCCGTCCGCGGGCACGTCACGCTCGGCACGTTCGTCGCCTTCTCCACCTACCTCGCCCAGCTCGTCGGCCCGGTCCGCATGCTCGCCATGGTCCTCACCGTCGGCCAGCAGGCCCGCGCCGGCACCGAACGCGTCCTGGAGCTGATCGACACCGAGCCCTCGCTGGCGGACGGCACCCAGGAACTCCCGGCCGACGCCCCCGCGACCGTCGAGTTCGACGACGTCTCCTTCGCCTACGAGGGCGCCTCCGGCCCGGTCCTGGAGGGGCTCACCTTCGAGATCCGCGCCGGCGAGACCCTCGCCCTCGTCGGCTCCTCCGGCTCCGGGAAGTCCACGGTCTCCCTGCTCCTGCCGCGCTTCTACGACGTCGGCAAAGGCGCCGTCCTCGTCGGCGGCCACGACGTCCGCGAACTCACCCTCGACTCGCTGCGGGCGGCGATCGGCCTGGTGCCCGAGGACTCGTTCCTCTTCTCCGACACCGTCCGCGCCAACATCGCCTACGGCCGCCCCGACGCCACCGACGAGGAGATCGAGGCCGCGGCCCGCGCCGCCCAGGCCGACCGGTTCATCGCCGAGCTGCCCGAGGGCTACGCCACCGAGGTCGGCGAGCAGGGCCTGACCCTCTCCGGCGGCCAGCGCCAGCGCATCGCCCTCGCCCGGGCCCTCCTCACCGACCCGCGCCTGCTCGTCCTCGACGACGCGACCTCGGCGGTCGACGCCCGCGTCGAGCACGAGATCCACGAGGCCCTCGCCCGCGTCATGGAGGGCCGCACCACCCTCCTGATCGCCCACCGCCGCTCCACCCTCAACCTCGCCGACCGCATCGCCGTCCTGGACGGCGGCCGGCTCGCCGACCTCGGCACCCACGAGGAGCTCCAGGAGCGGTCGGCGCTCTACCGCCGCCTGCTCACCGACCCCGACGAACTGGGCGGCGTCTCGCCCGGACACGCCCGGCCCGCCGCGCCCCGCGAGGACACCTCCGTCCGGGACGAACTGGACGCCGAGTTCGACGCCGAGCGCGGCGTCACCCCCCGCCTGTGGACCGGCGACCGCGAGCCCAAGGACACGGCCCTGTCCGGCACGCCGGCCACCCCGGAACTGCTCGCCCGGGTCGACGCCCTGCCGCCCGCGACCGACACCCCCGACGTCGACGAGATCCGCGCGGTCACCCCCGAGGACTCCTACGGCCTGCGCCGCCTCCTGCGCGGCTTCGGCCCGCCCCTCCTGGTCAGCCTCGGCCTCGTCGCCGTCGACGCGGGCATGGGCCTGCTGCTGCCGGTGATGATCCGGCACGGCATCGACGACGGCGTCACCCGCGCGGCGACGGCCGCCGTCTGGACGGCCTCCCTGCTGGCGCTGCTCGCCGTCCTGGTGCAGTGGGCCGCGCAGACCGGCGAGATCCGGATGACCGGCCGCACCGGCGAACGGGTCCTGTACACCCTGCGTCTGAAGATCTTCGCCCAGCTCCAGCGGCTCGGCCTCGACTACTACGAGCGGGAGCTGACCGGCCGGATCATGACGCGGATGACGACGGACGTCGACGCGCTGTCGACGTTCCTCCAGACCGGCCTGGTCACCGCGTTCGTGTCGGTGGTCACCTTCTTCGGCATCATGGCCGCCCTGCTGGTGATCGACCTCCAGCTCGCCCTCGTCGTCTTCGCGACGCTTCCCCCGCTCGTCGTCGCCACGTACTTCTTCCGCCGGGCCAGCGTGAAGGCGTACGAACTGGCCCGGGAGCGGGTCTCGGCGGTCAACGCCGACCTCCAGGAGTCGGTGGCCGGGCTGCGGATCGTGCAGGCCTTCCGGCGCGAGCGGGACGGCGGGCGCCGGTTCGCCGAGCGCAGCGACAGCTACCGCAGGGCCCGGATCCGGGGCCAGCGGCTGATCTCGGTCTACTTCCCGTTCGTGCAGTTCCTGTCGTCGGCGGCCGCGGCGGCCGTCCTGGTCGCCGGCGCGGGCCGGGTCGACGAGGCGACCCTGACGACCGGCGCGCTGGTGGCGTACCTGCTGTACCTCGACCTGTTCTTCGCCCCCGTCCAGCAGCTCTCCCAGGTCTTCGACGGCTACCAGCAGGCCACGGTCTCGCTGGGCCGCATCCAGGAGCTGCTGCGGGTGCCGGCGTCCACCCGGACCGCCGACGACCCGCTGGAGGTCACCTCCCTGCGCGGCGAGATCGCCTTCGAGGACGTGCACTTCCGGTACGGCTCCGCCGACGAGCCCGAGGAGGCGCTGACCGGGATCGAGCTGCGGATCCCCGCCGGTCAGACCGTCGCGTTCGTGGGGGAGACCGGCGCGGGCAAGTCGACCCTGGTGAAGCTGGTGGCCCGCTTCTACGACCCCACCTCCGGGCGGGTGCTGGTCGACGGCCGTGACCTGCGCCGTCTCGACCTCACGTCGTACCGCCACCGCCTGGGCGTCGTCCCGCAGGAGGCGTACCTCTTCCCCGGCACCGTCCGCGACGCCATCGCCTACGGCCGCCCCGACGCCACCGACGCCGAGGTGGAGGCGGCCGCCCGCGCGGTCGGCGCGCACGACATGATCGCGACGCTGGAGGGCGGCTACCTCCACGAGGTCGCCGAGCGGGGCCGCAACCTCTCCGCCGGGCAGCGCCAGCTGATCGCGCTGGCCCGCGCCGAACTAGTCGACCCCGACGTCCTGCTGCTGGACGAGGCCACGGCCGCCCTGGACCTGGCGACCGAGGCCCAGGTCAACCAGGCCACCGACCGCCTCGCGGGCCGCCGCCGCGCCCACCCGTCGTCCGACCGCCACCCCTCGGGGAGCGCCGGCGCGCGCACCACCCTGATCGTCGCCCACCGTCTGACCACCGCGGCCCGCGCCGACCGGGTGGTGGTGATGGACCACGGCCGGGTCGCCGAGGACGGCACGCACGAGGAACTGCTGGCCCTCGGCGGCCGGTACGCGCTGCTGTGGCGGACCTTCGTGGGGGAGCCGGTCGGCACGGCGTCCTGACGGCGCCCGGCAACCCCGGCTCCGCAACCATCCGGCGTACGCCGTGCGTCCGTACACCCGTACGTGGGTACATCCGTGCGTCCGTACACCAGTACGGCGATGCGTGGCGTGCGGAAGGGGACGGACCGTGGACAGGGGTGCCACCCGCCGGCGGCCGACGGCCGCCCTGGCCGTGCTGATCACGTCCGCCCTGCTCGCGCTGACGACACCGGCCGGCGCCGAGGCCGCGGGATCGCCCTGCCCCGGCCGGAAGACGCGGACGCTGACGTTCTCGGCCGGCGCGGTGCACGTCTACCGCGGCAACGGCTCCGTCTGCGCCTTCACCCTCCGGGCGCGCCCCGGCACGCGCACCCGGATGTCGGTCGGCGTGCAGGCGCGCGGCCACCGCGCGGTACGGCGGGAGGGCAGCCGGACCCGTCGCATCGGCCCGGTCGACGTGTACGCCGGGCACCGCTGCGTGCGGGTCGAGGGCTCGGTCGGGCACGCCGAGGTCAGCTCGGGCTGGATCCTGTGCTGACGGCTGACGGCTGACGGCTGACGGCTGACGGCTGACGGCTGACGGCTGACACGCTGACCGGTTCTGGCCTCAACCCCCTCTGGTGTGACGGGTGTTGCTCCGATAGCTTCCGGCGCACATCTGTCTCACAGGGAGGGTGCACGCGCATGCGCATCGCGCTCAGATGGCTGCTGGCGCTCACCGTGCTCATGGGCACGCTGAGCGGCACGGCGGGGGCGGCCACCGCTGCCGCGCCGGACGCCACGGACATCAAGGACCGGCTGCTCTCCGTACCGGGCATGAGCCTGACCGAGGAGAAGCCGTACCCCGGCTACCGCTACTTCGTCCTGACCTACACCCAGCCGATCGACCACCGGCGCCCCTCCGCGGGCACCTTCCAGCAGCGGATCACCGTGCTGCACAAGGACGTCAGCCGCCCGACCGTCTTCTACACCGGCGGCTACCACGTCTCCACCACGCCCAGCCGCCGCGAGCCCACCCAGATCGTGGACGGCAACCAGGTCTCCATGGAGTACCGCTTCTTCACCCCCTCCCGCCCCGACCCCGCCGACTGGTCCAAGCTGGACATCTGGCAGGCCGCGAGCGACCAGCACCGCATCTTCCGGGCGCTGAAGGGCATCTACCCCGAGAACTGGATCTCCACGGGCGGCTCCAAGGGCGGCATGACCGCCACCTACTACGAGCGCTTCTACCCGAAGGACATGGACGGCGTCGTCGCGTACGTCGCCCCCAACGACGTCGTCGACACCGAGGACTCGGCCTACGACCGCTTCTTCGCCGGCGTCGGCACCGAGGAGTGCCGCGACCGCCTCGAGGCGGTTCAGCGCGAGGCGCTCGTGCGCCGCGAACCCCTGGAGCGCAGGTACGCCGCGTACGCCGCCGCCGAGGGCTACACCTTCGACACCATCGGCAGCCTCGACCGCGCCTACGAGGCGGTCGTCCTCGACTACGTCTGGGGCTTCTGGCAGTACAGCCTGCTGTCGGACTGCGACACGATCCCGGCGGACGCCGGGCACGCGACCGACGACGAGATCTGGACCTCGGTCGACACGATCTCCGGGTTCTCCTTCTACACCGACCAGGGCCTGTCGCCGTACACGCCGTACTACTACCAGGCGGGCACCCAACTCGGCGCCCCCACCATCCACTTCCCGCACATCGAGAAGGAGTACATCCGCTACGGCTACCAGCCCCCGCGCAACTTCGTCCCCCGCGCCATCCCGATGCGCTTCCAGCCGCGGGCGATGCGTGACGTCGACACCTGGGTGCGGCACAACGCCCGCCACATGCTCTTCGTCTACGGCCAGAACGACCCGTGGGGCGCCGAACGGTTCCGCCTCGGCGACGGCGCCGAGGACTCCTACGTCCTCACGGCGCCCGGCATGAACCACGGCGCGAACGTCGCCGGCCTCGTCCCCGACGAGAAGGCCCTCGCCACCGCCCGCATCCTGGAGTGGGCCGGCCTCTCGCCCTCCGCCGTCGACCGGGCCGAGCCGCTGGCTGCGTTCGACGCCCGACTGGACGCGCGGGACGTGGAACGCGAGCCCACGCTGCGGCCGTGACCTCCCGCCGATGACGACGACCGACCACGGCCGCCGATGACGACGACCGACCACGGCCGCCGATGACGACGACCGACCACGGCCGCCGATGACGACGACCGACCACGGCCGCTGATCACGACGACCGACCACGACCGCTGATCACGACGACCGACCACGACCGCTGATCACGACAACCGAGCACCACCGATGCGCGACCACGACGGCCGGCCGGCCCGCATTCCGGTCGGCCGTCGTGCCATCGGCCGACGGTGTGTATAGTCCCGGCCCATGGAATCCGGTGTCGAGCTCGTGAAGCGCGCGCACGTCGACCTGCTCAGGGTCGCCACCGCGCTGTGTAGCTGACCCGCGCGCCCTCCCACCGGCGCCTTTCTCCTCCTTCTCCTGCTCCTCCCCCCTGTGCCGAGCCACGCCCGGGACGTTCTCCCGTCGGCGTGATGCAACGTTGCACCTTTCCCGTCGGAGAGCCCCATGACCGTGCGCACGCACTGGTTCCTGCCCACCACCGGCGACGACCGCACCGTCGTCGGCGTGACCGCCCGCGACTCCCTCCAGTCCCGCTCCACGGCCCGCCCGCCCACGTTCGACTACCTCGCCCAGGTCGCGCGGGCCGCCGAGTCCGCCGGGTTCGAGGCCGTCCTGACCCCGACCGGCAGCGACTGCGAGGACTCCTGGCTCACCACCGCCGCCCTCGTCCCGCAGACCACCCGCCTGAAGTTCCTGGTCGCCTTCCGCCCCGGCGTCATCGCCCCGCCGCTGGCCGCCCAGATGACCGCCACCTACCAACGCCTCTCCGGCGGACGGCTGTTGCTGAACATCGTCACCGGTTCCGACGCCGACGAGCAGCGCGCCTACGGCGACTTCCTCGGCCACGACGAGCGCTACGCCCGCACCGACGAGTTCCTCCACCTGCTGCGCACCGCGTGGACGGGCGAGTCGTACGACTTCGAGGGCGCCCACTACCGGGTCAGCGGCGGACGCCTGCGCCGGCCGCCGCTGACCCGCCCGCCCGTCTTCTTCGGCGGGTCGTCGGACGCCGCGCTGCCCGTCGCCGCCCGCCACGCGGACACGTACCTCACCTGGGGCGAACCCCCGGCCGCGGTCGCGAAGAAGATCGCCCGGGTGCGTGACCTCGCCGCCGCCCAGGGCCGGGAACTGTCGTACGGGATCCGGCTGCACGTCATCAGCCGGGACACCGCGAAGGAGGCGTGGGCGGAGGCCGACCGCATCCTGGACACCCTCGACCCGGCGGCGATCAGGGCCGCGCACGAGCGGTTCGCCGCCTCCGAGTCGGCCGGGCAGCGCGCGATGGCCGCGCTCAGCGGCGGCCGCACCGACCGCCTGGAGATCCACCCCAACCTGTGGGCCGGCTTCGGCCTGGTCCGCCCCGGCGCCGGCACCGCCCTGGTCGGCAGCCACGAGCAGGTCGCCGAGCGCATCGAGGAGTACGCCGCCCTCGGCATCGAGCACTTCGTCCTCTCCGGCCAGCCGCACCTGGAGGAGGCGATCCGCTTCGGCGAGTGCGTCCGCCCGCTCCTCGGCCGGCACCTCCTCGCCGCCTGACCCTCGTTCACCCCGACGCAAGGACCCCGCCATGCCCTCGTACCTCGACAGAAGAGCCGCTCTCCGCCTGTTCGGCGCCGCCGGACTCGGCCTCGCCGCCGCCGCGTGCGCCGGACCCGGCTCGGGCTCCGGATCCACGGCCTCCGGCGCCTCCCCCTCCGCCCTCGCCACCTCCGGCACCCCCGAGGGCACCGTCTCCTTCGCCCACTGGCGGGCCGAGGACAAGGCGGTCCTCGCCGGCCTGATCGAGGCGTTCGTGAAGAAGTACCCGGACGCGGGCGTCGAGCAGGACATCTCCCCGTCCGCCGACTACCAGTCCACCGCCCTGCGCCGCATCCAGGGGTCGAAGACCGGAGACCTGTTCACCGCGTTCCGGGGCGCCCAGTTCGAGCAGATCGTCAAGGCGGGCGTGTACGCCCCGCTGACCGGCACCGGCGTCCTCGCCCGCTACCAGGCGAGCCTGATCGGACCGGGCGCCGCCCAGGGCGTCCAGTACGGGCTGCCCTACCAGCTCGTCTTCAACATGCCGCTCGCCAACACCGACGCCCTCGACAAGGCCGGCCACGGCAGCGCCCCGAAGGACTGGGACGGCTTCCTCCAGCTCCTGGACGACCTGAAGGCCAAGGGCTACACCCCGCTCGCCTGGCCGGGCGGCGACACGGCCAACGCCGGCCAGCTGCTCAACACGATGGTCATGAACAACGCGCCCTCCGACGACGCCTTCACGAAGATCGAGTCGGGCGAATACAAGGTGACGGACGACTGGTTCCTGAAGACCCTGGAGCAGTACGCCGAACTCACCCCGTACCTCCAGGCCCGCGCCACCGGATCCACCACCGACGCCGTCACCCAGCTCTTCGCCGAGGGCAAGGCGGGTCTGCTCGCCACCGGCTCCTTCCAGATGGCCGGGGTGCGCGCGCTCGGCGCGACGTTCCCCTTCGACCTCGTCGCCCCGATCACCACCACGGCCGCGCAGGCCCAGTACGAGGGCGTCTTCAACACCACCTTCGTCCTCGGGGTGAACAGCGCCTCCACGGTGCAGCCGGCCGCCTACGCCTTCCTGGAGTTCCTCAGCGACCCGGCCAACGCCGGCACCTACGCCAACGGCACCGGCCAGCACGTCACCGTCCAGGGCGTCGAGTACACCAACACCGACCTCAAGGCCGTCGCGCCCTGGCTCACCCGCAAGACCCTGCTCGCCCCGCGCTTCCAGTTCCTGAACCTCGACATCCGCACGGCGGTCGAGAACGCGACCGTCGCGGTCGTCGGCGGCAAGAAGCCGGCCCAGGCGGCCGAGGAGGCCCAGCGTGTCATCGACCAGAAGCGGTCGTAGCCGGCGCGCGGCGCGGGCACTGTGGTTCTTCCCGGTGCCCGCGCTCGCCCTCTACCTGTTCTTCTTCGCCTACCCCACCGTCCAGGCGGTGCAGTACGCGCTGACGGACTGGGACGGCTACAGCGCCGGCTACCACGACGTGGGCCTGCGCAACTTCACCGAACTCGCCACCGGCGACGACGTGTTCCGCAACGCGGCCGGGAACAACCTCAAGCTGACGGTCACCGTCGTCCTCGCCCAGACGGCCCTGGCGCTGCTCCTCGCCCTGTACCTGGTCCGCACGACGAAGGCGTCGACCCTGCTGCGGGCGCTGTTCTTCCTGCCCACCGTCCTGTCCTCGGTGTCGGTCGCCTTCGTGTGGCGGTTCGTGTACGACCCGGACGGCGGGCTGCTCAACTCGGCCCTCCGAGCGGTCGGGCTGGACTCCTGGCAGTCCGTGTACCTCGGCGACCCGGACACCGCCGTGTTCTGGCTGGCGCTCACCCAGGTCTGGTTCCACGCGGGCCAGATGATGGTCGTCTACGTCGCCGGGCTCCAGGCGATACCGCGGGAGCTGTACGAGGCGGCCGAGCTGGACGGGGCGGGCCGCCTGGCCCGCTTCCGGTACGTGACCTGGCCGCTGGTGGCGCCCGCCACGGGCATCGTCGTCGCGTACACCACCGTGCAGTCCTTCAAGGCCTTCGACCTGGTGCTGGGCCTGGGCGGCAACCCTCCCGGACCCGCCCTCGACCTGCTCTCCACCCGGGTCTACACGACCTTCTCCAACAACCAGTTCGGCTACGCGGCCGCCCAGTCCCTGGTGTTCATGGCGCTGATCGCGCTGCTCACCTGGGTGCAGCGGCGGACGCTGCGGAGGGCCACATGACCAAGACCCCGCGGATCGCCGTCCTCACCCTGGGCGCCACGGCCGTCGTCCTCCCCCTCCTGGTCGTGCTGTTCGGCACCTTCAAGACGCTGCCGCAGCTCTTCGACTCCCCGCTGTCGCCGCCGTCCGCGCCGACCCTCGACAACTACCGCCGCGCGGTGGACGAGGGCGGCCTCGGCCCGGCCTTCGTCAACAGCCTGGCCGTGACGGCGGGCGCGGTCGCGCTGACCCTCGCCGTGGCGGGCCCGGCCGCGTTCTTCTGCGCACGGGTGCCGGGCCGCGCCGGCCGGCTCGTCTTCGGCGTGCTGGTGGCGGGCCTGGCCGTCCCGGCGCAGGCGGCGATCGTCCCGCAGTACGTCCTCTTCGACCGCCTCGGCCTCACCGACAGCCTGCTCGGCCTGGTCCTGGTGGACACGACGACGACCCTGCCGACGGCCGTGTTCATCCTGGGCGGCTTCCTGCGCTCCATCCCCCAGGAGCTGTACGAGGCGGCCGAGCTGGACGGCGCGGGCCCCCTGCGGGCCTTCCGCTCGATCGCCCTGCCCCTCACCCGCCCCGCCCTCGCCGCCACCGCCATCTTCCTGTTCGTCATGGACTGGAACGACCTGCTCTACCCGCTGCTGTTCGTCCGCTCCGCGGAGCACCGCACGCTCCCGCTGGCCCTGCTGGACTTCCAGGGCGAGTTCCTCACCCAGTACCCGCTGCTGTTCGCCGGCGTCGTCATCGCCTCGGCCCCGGTGGTCGTGGTGTACGTCCTCCTCCAACGCCACTTCGTGTCGGGGCTGACGGCGGGGGCGGTGCGGGGCTAGCCCGTACCTGCGGGGACCGGTTTCAGGAGCTGTCCCGTATGACCAGCCGGTGCCCGGCCGGGAGGACCGGCGGCGCCGTCCGGCCCCCGATCCGGTCCAGCAGCGCGGACACCGCCAGCCGGGCCAGCTCCGGCTTGTCCGGGGCGACGGTGGTCAGCGGGGGAGCGGTGTAGCGGGCCTCCTCGACGTCGTCGAACCCGACGACCGCGAGGTCGTCCGGCACGGTCAGCCCCCGCTCCCGCGCGGCGTGCAGGGCGCCCTGGGCGAGGGCGTCGGCGAAGCAGAACACCGCGTCGGGCGGCTCGGGCAGGTCGAGCAGGAGACGGGTCGCGGCGGCGCCGTCGGCCCGGTGGTAGGCGGCGACGGGCGGCGCGAGCTCCTCGTCGTAGCGCAGGCCGGCCCGCTCCAGGGCCTGCCGGTAGCCGGCCAGGCGGGTCGCCGAGGTCGCCGCGTGCGGCACGGTCTGGCGGCCGATCACCGCGATCCGGCGGCGCCCGCGGGCCAGCAGGTGGACCGTCGCCGCCCGGGCCGCCCCGGTGTTGTCGATGGTGACGTGCGGGCAGGGCAGGTCGTGCACCCGCTCGCCCAGCAGCACGACCGGCGCGGTCGCCCCCGCGCGGGCGGCGGCCCGGTCGTCCAGCGCGAGCGGGCTGAGGATCACCCCGTCCACCAGCGGATCGGTCCGGCCGAGCGCGATCTCCAGCTCGACCTCCGGATCGCCCCCGGTGGCCTCCACCAGCAGTATGCAGCCGTGCTCGGCGGCCTCCCGCAGCAGATGCCCCGCGAGCTCGGCGAAGTACGGCATGGACAGCTCGGGCACGGCGAGCAGCAGCACCCCGCTGCGGCCGGTGCGCAGCCGCCGTGCCGCGGTGTTGGGCCGGTAGCCCAGCTCCTCGACCGCGCGCAGCACCCGCGCCTGCGTGGCCTCGGAGAAACGCCCGGTGCCGCGGACCACGTTGGAGACGGTCCGCATGGACACCCCGGCGCGCTGCGCCACCTCCCTGAGCCCGATCCCCGCACGCATCGGCCCACCTTACGGCCGCGCCCGCGGTCACCGCCCCCGTTGTGGGCCCGGTCGTCATCAGGCGTTCACACGGCGGGTGTCCGCCGGTGGGGGAGGGAGTGCGGGGGACACCGTCCGTGGCGGGGTACGGCCGGTGCGCCCCGGCCGTCAGGCGTCGGGCGGGTACGTCAGGCCGTGGCCGGCCGGGTACAGCACCCGCGCCGGATCGTCCGCCCGCCGCACCGGCACCGGCAGCGCCCCGCACGGCCGCACGGCTCCCGCGATCACCCGGGCCGCGGCCCGCAGTTCGACGTCGGTCCACCCGTAGGCGGCCAGAAAGGCCCGTACGGAGGGCAGGTGCGCCACGTCGTAGGGGTTGCGGAGCGCCACCGCCACCACCGGCCGCCCCGTCGCCGACAGCCGCTCCACCAGCGTCCGCTGCGGACTCGTCGCGGTGACGTTGTACGTCCCCACCACCACCGCGTCCGCGCCGTCCGCCGCCGAAACGGCCCGTTCGACGGCCGCGCCGGACGGGTCCGTGTTCGTGGACAGGGCGGTCGCCGTGAAGCCGAGGCCGCTGAGGGCGGCGGCGAGGACGGCGGTGGGCGGGCCCGTGGTGCCCGAGGGGGAGGCCGGGTCGGCGCCGGCGACCAGGATCCGGGGGTGGGTGCGCGGGGAGAGGGGCAGCAGCGGGCCCTCGTTGACCAGCAGGGTCGTCGTCCGCTCGGCGATGCGGTCGGCCGCCGCGAGGTGGGCGGGCGAGCCGACGGTGCGCGCGACGCCGTCCGGGTCGGTGTACGGGTCGGTGAGCAGGCCGAGCCGGTCCTTCAGGCGCAGGATCCGCAGGACGGACTCCTCCAGCCGTTCCTCGCCCAGCTCCCCCTCCCGTACGGCCCGCAGGACGGCGTTCCAGGCGACGTCCAGGTCGGGCGGGTTGAGGAGCTGGTCGACGCCCGCCTTCAGCGCGAGCACGGGCACCCGGTCGTCGCCGTACTTCGTGCGGACGCCCGCCATGTCGAGGGCGTCGGTGACCACGACCCCGTCGAAGCCGAGCCGCTCCCGGAGCAGGCCGGTGACGACCGCGCGGGAGAGGGTGGCCGGGTCGCCCGAGTCGTCGAGGGCCGGGTGCAGGATGTGCGCGGTCATGACCGCGTCGACGCCGGCCGCGATCGCCGCCCGGAACGGCACCGCGTCCAGCTCCTCCCACGTCCGGCGGGAGTGGGTGATGACGGGGAAGCCGTAGTGGCTGTCGACGGCGGTGTCGCCGTGCCCGGGGAAGTGCTTGGCGGTCGCCGCGACCCCCGCCGACCGGTAGCCGTCGATCTCCGCCGCCGTCAGCGCGGCCACCGCCTCCGGGTCGGCGCCGAAGGAGCGGACGCCGATGACCGGGTTGGCCGGGTCGACGTTCACGTCGGCGACGGGGGAGTAGTTCTGGTGGACGCCCATCGCCCGCAGCTCGCGGCCCGCGAGACGGCCGAGGGTACGGGCGTCGGCGCCCGCACCGGAGTCTGTCCGTCCCGTGTCGGAGTCTGTCCGTCCCGTGTCGGAGTCTGTCCGTCCCGTGTCGGTGTCCGTCCGTCCCCTGTCGGTGTCCGTCCGGTGGAACGCCTCGCGCCCCCGCTCACCCGCGCCGATCGCCATCGCGCCCGGGAAGAGCGTGGCGGGCCGGCCGATGCGGCACACGACCCCGTGCTCCTGGTCGGTGCAGATCAGCACCGGCAGCCCGCGCGGCTGCCCCAGGGCGGCCCGCTGGACGCCGTCGGAGAGGGCGGCGATCTGCCGGGGGCCGCGCGTGTTGTGCGCCCAGGTGAAGTAGATGATCCCGCCGACGCGATAACGGGCGATCAGCTCGGCCGCCGTCCGCACGCCCAGCTCCCTGAGGTTGGCGTCGGCGTCGGCCTGGTCGGGGGCGGTCGCCGAGTGTCCGTACACGCGGCTGACGAAGACCTGGCCGACCTTCTCCTCCAGGGTCATCCGGGAGACCAGGGCGCGCAGACGGCGGTCGTCGGCGTGGACGGTCCCGCTCAGGGTGAGGGCCGCGGTGAGACCGGCGGTGGCGGCGAGGACGGTACGCCTGGAGGGCATGTGCGCTCCTTCCGGAAACGGTTCCGGTGGCGCACGGTACCCGCCCGGGGGGCCGCCATCGGCGCATTGGAGGGGGGCGCGCCGATGGCGGCGTGCTGCCGGCCGCGGTACGGCGGAGAGGGTGGTCAGCGATCGCAGCCAGCAGCGAGGGCCGACACCGCACCGAGGTGACTCTCCGACAGCTTGCGGGTTGGACGAGCGGCGGGCGGCCGGGGTTCCCGTTCGCACCGGGAACCCGGGAAGTCGGGGCGGAGGTGACGGAGGGGGATACCGGGGCTGGTGGGGCGGACCCCTCGGGTCGCGGCGACGGCTTCGGGCTCACGGCTTCGGGCTCAGGGCTTCGGCATCACTGTCCGTGCGCCGACACCCCCGGCCACCGCTCCTGGAGCACCCGGACCGTCTCCGCGATCGCCGGCCGCCGGGCCGCGCCGGCGCGCCACAGCGCGTACAGCCGCCGTACGGGCATCGGCTCGAGCGGCACCTCGACGGCGCCGCGCGGCAGCGGGCCGCGGCCGAGCCGGGGGACGAGGGCGACACCGAGGCCGGCGGCGACCAGGGCGACCAGGGTCGGGTTCTCGTCGGCCTGGTGGACCAGGTCCGGTTCGTGCCCGGCCGCGCGCAGGGTGCGTACCAGCCAGTCGTGGCAGACCCGGCCCGGCGGCTGGCAGATCCACCGCTCGCCGCCCAGCTCCTCCCGCCGCACGGCCGTCCGTCCGGCGAAGGGATGGTCTTCGGGGACGATCAGGTCGCACAGGTCGTCCCCGATCACCGCCTGCTCGACGCCCGCCGGGGCGGGCAGCGGGGCGATGTCCCAGTCGTGCGCCACGGCCAGGTCCACCACGCCCTTGGCGACGAGGTCCACCGACAGGTGCGGGTCGACCTCGCTGAGCCGGGCGTCCAGGGCGGGGTGCCGGCGGGCGAGGTCGGCGAGGACGGACGGCAGCAGCCCGCGCGCCGCCGACGGGAACGCGGCCACGGTCAGCCGCCCGGTCGGCACGCCCCGCCGCTCCTCCAGCTCGGTCTCGGCCCGCTCGACGATCGCCAGCACCTCCCGTGCCGTCGTCACGAGTTGCAGGGCCTCGTCGGTCAGCCGGACGCCGCGCCCCTCCCGTTCGAGCAGCACCGTGCGGGTCTCCCGCTCCAGCTTGGCGATCTGCTGCGAGACGGCCGACGGGGTGTAGCCGAGCGCCACGGCCGCGGCGCCGACGGTGCCGTGGACGGAGACGGCGTGCAGGGCGCGCAGACGCTGGAGATCGAGCACGGGAACCTCCCGGAATAAGCGTTGCTTCATCCCACCATGCAGCATTCATCGCTGGTGCTTCACGGTCCGGGTGGGTGACGCTCGACGCATGCGCCCCGCACACCTCCTCCTCGCCGTCCTCGTCGCCGCCGTCTGGGGCGTGAACTTCACCGTCATCGAGATCGGCCTCGCCCACTTCCCGCCGCTGCTCTTCTCGGCGCTGCGCTTCCTGGCCGCCGCCGTGCCCGCGGTGTTCCTCGTCGGCCGGCCCAAGGTGGCGTGGCAGTGGATCGTGGCGGTGGGGCTGGTCCTCGGCGTGGCCAAGTTCGGGCTGCTCTTCGTGGGGATGGACGCGGGGATGCCGGCGGGACTGTCCTCGCTGGTCCTCCAGATCCAGGCGGTGTTCACGGCCGGCCTCGCCGCCGCCGTCCTCGGCGAACGGCCCACCCGGCTGCGGCTGCTGGGCATGGCCGTGGCCCTGGCCGGTATCGGCGTGGCCGCCGCGGACGAGGGCGCCTCGGGACCGCTCGGCGCGTTCGCGCTGGTCGTGGCGGCGGCGGCCTGCTGGGGCGCGTCGAACGTCCTCACCCGCAAGGCGTCCCCGCCCGACGCCCTGAACTTCATGGTCTGGGTCAGCACGGTCCCGGTCCTGCCGCTCCTGGCCCTCTCCCTCCTGACGGAGGGCCCCTCCCGGGACCTGGCCGCGCTGCGCGCCCTGGACTGGCAGGGCGCCGGCACGGTCGTCTACGTCGCCTGGATCACGACCGTCTTCGGCTTCGGCGCCTGGGGCTGGCTGCTCCACCGCCACCCCGCCTCCACCGTGGCCCCCTTCTCCCTCCTCGTCCCCGTCTTCGGCATGTCCTCGGCCGCCCTGTTCCTCCACGAGCCGGTGACCGGCCTGCGCTGGTGCGCGGCGACGCTGCTGGTGGGCGGCGTGGCACTGACGTCCCTGACACCGGCCGGACGGGACGGTGACGCCGGACGGGGCGGTGGTGCGGAGGGCGCTGGGCGGGGCGGAGGCGCCGGGCGGGGCGGTGGTGCGGAGGGCGCTGGGCGGGGCGGAGGCGCGGGAGGGGCGGAGGAAGTCGGAGGGGCGGAGACGGCCGGAGGGGCGGAGACGGCCAGAGGGGCAGCGACAGTCGGAGGGGCGGCGACAGCCGGAGAGGCAGCGACAGCCGGAGAGGCGGAGGGCGCCGAGGGCGCCGGGGCTGATGGGCCGATCAGGGCCGACGGAGCCGCGGCGCCGGTGGCGGGTGCCGCGCAGACGGCAGCGGGGCGGCGGTGACGGGCCCGCGAGGCCCTGCGACCGGCCCGCGAGGCCCTGCGACCGGCCCGCGAGGCCCTGCGACCGGCCTGCGAGGCCCTGCGACGGGCCCGCGAGGCCATGCGACCGGCCCCCGATGGCCCGCGACGGCCCCGATGGCCCGCGACGGCCCCGATGGCCCGCGACGGCCCCGATGGCCAGCGGCGGGCCCCCGATGGCCCGTGACGCCCGCGGCTGCCCGCCACGGCCTGCGGCGGCCCGCGGCTGCCCGTGACGGCCCGCGGCGTCCCCGCGGCGGTCCGTGCGGCCACGGCCCGCCACGGCCCGCCACGGCCCCGCGACCGGCCCGTCCCCCCCACCCGCCCAGCTCCCGGACACGTCGTCCACCCCGTGGACGCGCCCGCATGGCGCGGCGCCGGCGCGGGATCATGACGGGCATGGCCCTCGTCGACATTCCCGGTTCCAAGTCCATCACCGCCCGTGCCCTGTTCCTCGCGGCGGCGGCCGACGGTGTCACCACCCTCCAGCGGCCCCTGCGCTCCGACGACACGGAGGGCTTCGCCGAGGGCCTGACCCGGCTCGGCTACCGCGTGGGACGCGCCCCGGACGCCTGGCGGATCGACGGCCGCCCCGAGGGGCCGGCGGTCACGGAGGCCGACGTCTACTGCCGTGACGGCGCCACCACCGCCCGCTTCCTGCCCACCCTCGCCGCCGCCGGCCACGGCACCTACCGCTTCGACGCCTCCCCCCAGATGCGCCGCCGCCCCCTGCTGCCGCTCACCCGCGCCCTGCGCGACCTGGGCGTCGACCTGCGGCACGAGGAGGCGGAGGGCCACCACCCGCTGACCGTCACGGCGGCCGGGGTGGAGGGCGGGGACGTCGTCCTGGACGCCGGCCAGTCCTCCCAGTACCTGACCGCCCTGCTCCTGCTCGGCCCGCTGACCCGCACCGGCCTGCGCATCGAGGTCACCGACCTGGTCTCGGCGCCGTACGTCGAGATCACGATCGCGATGATGCGGGCGTTCGGGGTGGAGGTCGCCCGCGAGGGGGACGTCTTCGTCGTACCGCCGGGCGGGTACCGCGCCACGACGTACGCCGTCGAGCCGGACGCCTCGACCGCGAGCTACTTCTTCGCGGCGGCCGCCGTGACGCCGGGCGGCGAGGTCACCGTGCCCGGCCTCGGCAAGGGAGCCCTCCAGGGCGACCTGGGCTTCGTGGACGTCCTGCGGCGGATGGGCGCGCGGGTCACCGTCGGGGCCGACCGCACGACGGTGAAGGGCACCGGCGAGCTGAACGGCCTCACCGTCGCCATGCGGGACATCTCCGACACCATGCCGACCCTGGCCGCGATCGCCCCCTTCGCGTCCGGCCCCGTCCGGATCGAGGACGTGGCCAACACGCGCGTGAAGGAGTGCGACCGCCTGGACGCCTGCGCGGACAACCTCCGGCGGCTGGGCGTGGACGTGGCCACGGGCCCCGACTGGATCGAGATCCAGCCCGGCCCGGTCGCACCCGGCACGGAGATCAAGACCTACGGCGACCACCGCATCGTGATGTCCTTCGCGGTCACCGGCCTGCGCGCGCCCGGAATCTCGTTCGACGACCCGGGGTGCGTCCGCAAGACGTTCCCCGGTTTCCACGAGGCGTTCGCGCAGCTGCGGAAGGACATCGCCGGATGAGTTCCGCACTGGAGGGGCCGGTCCTCGAGGGCGCGCTGGTGCGTCTGGAGCCGCTGGAGCACCGGCACGCGGCCGGACTGGCGGTGGCGGCGGAGGAGAACCGGGAGACGTACGCGTACACCTGGGTGCCGAGGGCCGACGAGATCGGCGACTACGTCGACGCCCAGCTCGCCCGCGCCGCCACCGGGCGCGTCGCGCCCTACGCGCAGATCTCCCTCGCCTCGGGGCGGGTCGTGGGCGCCACGGCGTACTTGGACCCGCGTTTCCCGCTGAGCGACGACCGGCTGGACGCCGTCGAGGTCGGCTTCACCTGGCTCGCGGGCTCCGCCCAGGGCACCGGTGTGAACGCCGAGGCCAAGCTGCTCCTCTTCCGCCACGCCTTCGAGGAGTGGGGCGTGTCCCGGGTGGACCTGAAGACGGACGCCCGCAACAGCCGCTCCCGCGCGGCCATCGCGAGCGTGGGCGCCCACTTCGAGGGCGTCCTGCGCAACTGGTCCCGCTCCTGGGCGCCGGGCGAGGACGGCCTGCTCCGCGACTCCGCGATCTTCTCCCTCACCGCACGGGAGTGGCCCGAACGGCGGGCGCGCCTGGAGGAGCGGGTGGCGCGGTTCCGCTCCCGGCCCTGACCGGCCCCGGCCGGCCCACGGCAGCCGCCTCCCGCTCGTCCCGCCCGCGGTGTCGGCGGCCGCCGAACGTCCCGTGCCGAGACGGGCTGGACCTCGGCCGCGGGTCCTGGGAATCATGCGTCCCATGACCGTGACCACGCGCTCTTATCTCGTCCTCCACGGCTGGCAGAACCACCGCCCCCGGGACCACTGGCAGCACTGGCTCGCCGACCGGCTGACCGAACACGGCCACGCCGTCACCTATCCGCAACTGCCCGACGCGGACGACCCCGTCCTGGAGGTCTGGCTGGACAGCCTGGCCCAGCACCTCGGCGGACTCGATGCCCGGGGCGAACGGGTCGTGATCGCCCACAGCCTCTCGTCCGTGCTCTGGCTGCACGCCGTGGCCCGCGGGCTGCCGGGAACCGGCGCCGTCGACCGCGTCCTGCTGGTGGCGCCCCCGTCCGCCTCCGTCCTCGCCGGTTATCCGGAGGTCGCGGGGTTCGCCCTCCCCCCGCTCGACGCCCTCCCCCTCCCCACCCCGACCCGCCTGGTCGCCGGCGACGACGACCCGTACTGCCCGGAAGGCGCCCAGTCCGCCTACGGCGACCTCCTCGCCCTGACCGCGGAACTGCTGCCCGGCGCCGCCCACCTCGACCTGGACGCCGGGTACGGCTCCTGGCCGGCGGTGCTGGAGTGGTGCCTGGACGAGAACACGAAGTTCAGGACGCGCACGGCGGAGGCGTAAGCACCCCTCGCGGCGTCCCTCCGAACCCTCCCTCCGAACCGTCCGTCCGGACCGCTCCTCCGGGACAGCCGGACAGCTGTCCCGGACACGCTTCCGACCAGGCCGGACGCCGACGTCTTGTCCCGGACAGCCGTCCGCCGTTGCCTGCGCGCATCAGCGGGGTCGATCGTCGAGACGCGGCGGTGAGTTATTGCCGACGACGCGCGGCAACGCCGCACATCCCGTCGCCGACGTGGCGACGAGGTCATGGACGAGACCAGGGAGAACTGTGAACATCCGACGCATCCTCACGGGCAGTGCCGTGATCGCCGTACTGGCGGTGCAGCCCATGGCCGCGAACGCCGCCCCCGCCGCAACGGCGGACACCTCCGCGAGCGTGGCCGGCGAAGCCCCGAACTGGACCCCGTCGAACATCAGCGCCGGCATCCTGGCCTGCGGGGACGACAACGTCGTGAACGGTCCCGGCGGCACCAGTGTGAAGAACGCCATCTGGCTCAGGAACGGCCCCAACGCGGGCTGCGGCAACTCCAGCGGCTACACGCTCGCCGTGAACACGCGACTCGGCGGCTGGTGCTACACGTACAACGAGTCGGGGAACAAGTGGTACTACGTCAGCGTCGGAGGCGCGGCCCCGTACGGCTGGATCTACTCGGGGAACGTCACGTCGGACGCGAGCACGATCACCACGCCCTGCTCCTGACGTGAGGTGAGCGGTCGGGGGTCTGTCCGGTTCGACCGGGCAGGCCCCCGACCGGGTGTTCGCGGTCCACTCGCATCTCAAAGCAGAACGCCGATACCGCGAACCGCCGCTCCGCCCACCGCCCCCGACACGGGAGACGAGGGCCCGCGATCACGACCCGGTCCGTCGCGGCTCACGGCCGCCCCATGCTCACGCCGACTCGTTCAGCAGCCGCCGGAGGTGTTCGCGCCCGGCGTCCAGCAGCCCCTCCAGCGGCTCGGCGGTCTCGTACCACCGCTTCTCGTACTCCCAGCACAGCCACCCGTCCCACCCGTGCCGCGCGAGGACCTCCACGCACTCGGCGAGCGGCAGCACCCCCGCGCCCAGTGCCAGGGGGGTGGTGTCCTCGGCCGAGGCGATGTCCTTGACCTGCACGTATCCGAGGTACGGCGCGAGTGCCGCGTAGGTGTCGAGCGGCTGCTCGCCGCCGAGCCAGGTGTGCATCACGTCCCACAGCGCACCGGCCTGCCGGTGGCCGACGAGACCGAGGACGCGCGTCGCGGCGGCGCCGGTGCGATGGGAGTCGTGGGTCTCCAGCAGGATGCGGACGCCGAGGTCGGCGGCGTACTCGGCGGCGGTCCCGAGGCGCCGGGCGGCGACGGCGTCCGCCTCGGCGGGGGACTGCTCCGTGCCGGCGCCCGGGAAGACGCGGACGAAGGGCGCGCCGAGGTCATGGGCGAGGCCGACCAGCTCGCGCACCTCCTCGATCACGGGCCCGTCCTCGCCGGGCGCGGCCACGCGCGCGTACCCGGCCAGTCCCAGGACCTCCACGCCGGCCGCCCGGAACTGGGCGGCGGCGTCGGCCCGTTGCGCCGGGGACAGGCCGGCGTGCACCGGCTCCTCCGGGTGGGCGCGCAGTTCGACGCCGTGGTAGCCGTGCGCGGACGCCAGCCGCAGCACGTCGGGGAGCGGCAGACCGGGAAAACCGAGGGTGGAGAACGCGAGCTTCATACCCGGGGACCCTACTCGCCGCCGCCGATCACCACGGGGCACCCGCACCCGAGCCCCCTGATCCCAAGCCCTCGGACCCCCAGAGCTTCCGGCTTCCCGGGCCCAAGCTTCAGGCCCCGCCCCCGAGTCCCCTAGCCTCCGAACCCCGGCCCCAAGTCCCCAAGCCTCCGAACCCCGGCCTCCAGCCCTTAAGCCTCCGCACCCCGGCCCCCGGCCCCCAAACCCCCAGGAACCCCAACCCCCCGCCCCTACTCCCGAGGCCCCCCCGAAGACCCCCGCACCATCAACTCCCCCCGAGCCGTCGCGATCCCCCCGGGCGGCGGTTCCTCGCGCCCCATGGCGATGCGCCCGGCCCGTGCCCCCGCCTCCGCCAGCGGCAGCCGTACCGTCGTGAGGGCGGGCACCGCGTCGATGCTGAAGGGGAGGTCGTCGAAACCGGCCACGGAGACGTCCTCCGGAATGCGCAGCCCCGATTCCCGCAGCGCCGCGCAGGCGCCCAGTGCGACGGAGTCGTTCGCCGCGACGACCGCCGTCAGGGACGGGTCCCGGCGCAGCAGTTCCAGGGTCGCCTCGTAGCCGGCCTGCCGGTCGTAGCGGCCGTGGACGGTCCAGCGCGGGTCCTCCTCGATGCCGGCGGCCGCCAGCGCCGCGCGGTGGCCCTCCAGCCGGTGCCGGGTGGTGGTCCGCTCCTCGGGGCCGGCGATGTAGCCGAGCCGGCGGTGTCCGAGCCCGAGCAGATGCTCGGTCAGCTCCCGTCCGCCGCCCCGGTTGTCGAAGGTCAGCGCGATCGCCCCGGTGTCGGGCGCGGGCGGGCGCCCGCACAGCACCACCCGGGTGCCCGCCTCCTCCAGCCGGCGCAGCTTCGCCGCCACCGCCGCCACGTGCGGCTCGTCCTCCACGGCGCCGCCGGTGAGGACGACGGCCGCGGCCCGCTGCCGCTGCAACAGGGTCAGGTACGTCAGCTCCCGCTCCGGCGAGCCCCCGGTGTTGCACACCACCGCGAGCCGTTCGCCGCCGGCTCTGCCGCCCGGTCCCCCGATCTCCGACTGGATCGCGCTCGCCATGATCCCGAAGAAGGGGTCGGCGATGTCGTTGACCAGGATGCCGACCAGGTCGGACGTGGCCGCGGCCAGCGCGCTGGCGGGGCCGTTGAGCACGTAGTCCAGTTCGTCCACCGCCCGCAGCACCCGCTCGCGGGTGGACGCGGCCACGGGGTAGTTGCCGTTCAGTACGCGCGACACCGTCGCGGGGGAGACCTGCGCTCGGGCCGCCACGTCCGCCAGGGTCACCGTCATCTCGTCGTCCTCCGGTCGCACATCTCGTCGTACGTCGTCGTACGTCCTGGTAGACAGGCCGGCCGCGGCCACGGTTCCGAGCATGACGCGGCGTGTCGAGCAGACCTTAAGGCCGTGGACGCCCGCCGTTCGCTTCCTCGAACAACTCGGGATGGACACGGTCTTGTCCGGACCGCTGCTCAGAGGCTAGCTTCTCACTAGATAGAAAGCGCTTGCTGTGACGCTGAACAGTGACGAGGCGGACGCGGCGCGCACAACCGCGTACGAGCGCCCACGAACGCTGCGTACGACGCCTACGAAGGGACCGACGTGACACGCAAGACGGTGCGTATCGCCATGAACGGCGTGACCGGGCGCATGGGCTACCGCCAGCACCTGGTCCGCTCCCTCCTGGCCATCCGCGAACAGGGCGGCCTCGACCTCGGCGACGGCACCGTGCTGTGGCCGGAGCCGGTGCTGGTCGGCCGCCGCGAGCACGCGCTGCGGGCGCTCGCCGAACGGCACGGCCTGGAGCACGTCTCGACGGACCTGGACGCGGTCCTCGCCGACGAGACGATCGACATCTACTTCGACGCCCAGGTGACCTCCGCCCGGGAGGAGGCGATCAAGAAGGCGATCGCGGCCGGCAAGCACATCTACACCGAGAAGCCCACCGCGACCGGCCTGGACGGAGCCCTGGAGCTCGCCCGGCTGGCGGACGCGGCCGGCATCAAGCACGGCGTCGTCCAGGACAAGCTGTTCCTGCCGGGCCTGCTCAAGCTGAAGCGGCTCATCGACGGCGGCTTCTTCGGCCGGATCCTCTCCGTGCGCGGCGAGTTCGGCTACTGGGTCTTCGAGGGCGACTGGCAGGCCGCCCAGCGCCCCTCCTGGAACTACCGCTCGGAGGACGGCGGCGGCATCGTCGTCGACATGTTCCCGCACTGGGAGTACGTCCTGCACGAGCTGTTCGGCCGCGTGACGTCCGTCCAGGCCCTCACCGCCACCCACGTCCCGCAGCGCTGGGACGAGAACGGCAAGCCCTACGACGCCACCGCCGACGACGCCGCCTACGGCATCTTCGAGCTGGAGGGCGGCGCGATCGCCCAGATCAACTCCTCCTGGGCCGTGCGCGTCAACCGCGACGAGCTCGTCGAGTTCCAGGTGGACGGCACCGAGGGCTCCGCCGTCGCCGGCCTGCGCAACTGCCGCGTCCAGCACCGCAGCGCCACCCCCAAGCCGGTCTGGAACCCGGACATCCCCGCCACCGAGGTCTTCCGCGACCAGTGGCAGGAGGTCCCCGACAACGGCGAGTTCGACAACGGCTTCAAGGCCCAGTGGGAGCTGTTCCTCAAGCACGTCTACGCCGGCGCCCCCTACCACTGGGACCTGCTGGCCGGCGCCCGGGGCGTCCAGCTCGCCGAGCTGGGCCTGAAGTCCTCCGCGGAGGGCCGCCGCCTCGACGTCCCGGAGATCGCGCTGTGACCGTCCGACTCCCCGACGCCACGGGGGCCCTGCGCACGTACGAGCCCCGTACCGAGCCCCTCGCCCTCACCACGGGCGCCCCCTTCACCTCCCGCACGGTCTTCTCGGCGGCCCACGTCGTCGCCGACCCCTTCGCGGACACCACCCCCGACTCACCGGCCGCCGTCGACTGGGACGCCACCCTCGCCTTCCGCCGCCACCTGTGGTCCCACGGACTCGGCGTCGCCGAGGCGATGGACACCGCCCAGCGCGGCATGGGCCTGGACTGGGCGGGCGCGGCCGAGCTGATCCGCCGCAGCGCCGCCGAGGCGAAGGCCGTCGGCGGGCGCATCGCCTGCGGCGTGGGCACCGACCAGATCGTCTCCGGCACCCTCGCCGAGGTCCGCGCCGCCTACGAGGAGCAGCTCGCCCTCGTCGAGGCGTCGGGTGCCCAGGCGATCCTCATGGCCTCCCGCGCGCTGGCCGCGACGGCGAACGGTCCCGAGGACTACCTCGACGTCTACGGCCACCTCCTGCGCCAGGCCTCCGAGCCGGTCGTCCTGCACTGGCTCGGCCCCATGTTCGACCCGGCCCTGGAGGGCTACTGGGGGTCGAGCGACCTCGACGCGGCCACCGACACCTTCCTGGAGGTCATCGCCGCGCACCCGGACAAGGTCGACGGCATCAAGGTCTCCCTCCTGGACGCGCAGCGCGAGATCGACCTGCGCCGCCGGCTGCCCGACGGGGTCCGCTGCTACACCGGCGACGACTTCAACTACCCCGAGCTGATCGCGGGCGACGAGAAGGGCTTCAGCCACGCCCTGCTCGGCATCTTCGACCCGCTGGGCCCGCTGGCGGCCGAAGCGGTCCGCGTCCTCGACACGGGGAACACGGCCGGCTTCCGGGAGCTGCTGGACCCCACCGTCGAGCTCTCCCGCCACCTCTTCCAGGCCCCGACCCGCTTCTACAAGACGGGCGTGGTGTTCCTGGCCTGGCTGGCGGGCCACCAGAGCCACTTCACCATGGTCGGCGGCCTCCAGTCGGCCCGCTCCCTCCCGCACTTCGCCCGCGCCTACGAACTCGCCGACGGCCTGGGCCTGTTCCCCGACCCCAAGCTGGCCGAGGAGCGGATGAAGACCCTGCTCGCCCTGTACGGAGTGACCCAGTGAGCGATACGGACCTGTCCCGCTTCTCCATCAACCAGATGACGGTGAAGCAGCTGTCCCTGCCCGAACTGGTCGACGCCTGCCGCGACCTGGGCGTCGGCAACGTCGGCCTGTGGCGCGAGCCGGTGCAGGCGTTCGGCGTGGAGGAGACCGCGAAACTGGTCCGCGACGCGGGCCTGACGGTGACGACGCTGTGCCGCGGCGGCTTCCTCACGGCGATCGACGCGGACGAGCGGGCCGCCGCCCTCGCCGACAACCGCCGCGCCGTCGACGAGGCGGCCACCCTCGGCACGGACACCCTCGTCCTGGTCTCCGGCGGCCTGCCCGCCGGCTCCAAGGACCTGGGCGCCGCCCGTGAGCGCATCGCCGACGCCCTGGCCGAGCTCGGCCCCTACGCGGAGTCCCGGGGCGTGCGCCTGGCCATCGAGGCGCTCCACCCCATGTACGCCTCCGACCGCTGTGTGGTCTCCACCCTCGCCCAGGCCCTGGACCTCGCGGAACGCTTCCCCGCGCACCAGGTCGGCGTGACCGTGGACACGTACCACATCTGGTGGGACGACGCCGCTCCCGAGCAGATCGCGCGGGCGGGCGCCGGCGGCCGCATCCACACCTTCCAGCTCGCCGACTGGACCACCCCCCTCCCGGAGGGCGTCCTCAACGGCCGCGGCCAGATCGGCGACGGCGCGATCGACATGCGCGAGTGGAAGGCGTACGTGGAGGCGGCCGGCTACACGGGCGCGATCGAGGTCGAGCTGTTCAACGACGGTCTGTGGGCCCGGGAGGGCCGCGAGGTACTGGCGGAAACGGCGGAGAGGTTCACCCAGCACGTTCTCTGACTCCGGATCCCCGGGAACACGGACGGCCGCCGGATGGCGCAAAACATCCGGCGGCTGTCTGACGTGCCATCAGTTTGCAACCGCTCATGCGATAATACGTTCGACGTGCGGCGGACATCACAGGCAACGGGGAGCGGTGTGACGGGCTGGGACATCGACGTCGTCGGGGTGCGCGGCGTGCTGCAGAACACGGGCACGGCGGCGAAGAACCTGTCGGACACGGGCCAGGCGATGCAGGGGAACCTGGAGGAGGCGGCCTCGGCCGCGGGGACGATCACCAGCCAGTACGGGCCGTACAGCAGCACGGCAGGGCTGGTGGGGGCGGCACTGGGCGAGTTCCTCCAGCACTGGAGCCATGATCTTCTGTACTTGGCGGAACGCGCGGCCAAGTCCCTGAACGGGGCCGCGGAGGCCACCGGGCACTATGTCGAGGGCGACCTGGCGATGGCGGCCACGGCACAACGGGAAGCGGCCAAGGAGCCGAAGGTCGACCTGCCGGGGGCCGGTAAGTGAGCGACGGGGCAACGCTGATCGACCCGTCCGGAATACCGCACTTCATCGGGGACCTGTCCACCCTGGACACCGACGTGATGTTACTGACTGCGAACGCGGCCCAGTTCCGGGCGTCCGGCGCGGACGTGCACACCACCTTCCAGGGCCTGTCCGCCGTCTACCGGGCCCCGGAGGCCGGCGATCTGCTGTCCTCCACGCAGCCGGTGAAGGCGAAGGCGGACGCGTTCGCCGACGACCTGGAGAAGGTGGCCTCGGCGCTGTCCGACTACAGCGCCGAGGTCCAGCCCCTCATAGACCGGTTGGCCACGCTCAAGGTGGACGCCACGGCGTTCGTCCAGTCGCTGTCCGGGGACGACGACTGGCGCGAGGACCAGGACAAGGTCGACCGCAACAACGAACTCTGGCGGGACGTCAACCACACGGTCGCCGCCTTCCAGGCCGCCGAACGCGCCTGCCACAACAAGATCACCGCCTTGGTCGGCGGCTCGAGGACCACCGTCGACGACGGCTCGCACGGTGAGCACATGTACGGCTACCGCGCCGACGACCTGGACCACGCGCCGGAGACGCCGTGGGGCGCCCCGGCGGAGCGGGAGTACGAGGGCTGGGAGTGGCTGACCCACGAGGCCGGACAGGTCTGGGACGGCTTCTGGACCGACGGCGTGATGGCCACCGTGCACGGCGTGGGGACCCTGTTCGGCGCGGACGGCTCGGACGCGGCGGGCGAGGCGTGGAAGAGCCTGGCCCAGCTCGCCACGGCGTCGGCCCTGACCAGCGCCACCCTGGGCACCTGGTGGCTGCTGCCGGAGGAGAAGCTCCCCTCCTGGCTGCGGGACTCCCGCACCGCCTACCAGCAGACCGTCAAGGGCCTTGTCGCCTGGGACACCTGGAAGACCAACCCGTCCCGCGCCGCCGGTGCCGTCACCTTCAACGTCCTGACGGCCCTGGGCACCGAGGGAACGGGCGCGGCGGCATCCGGCGCCGCCAGGACGTCCGCGGCAGCCCGTGCCCTGTCGGCCGCGGGCAAGGTGGGCCGGGCCGTCGACCCGTTCACGTACGTCGGCAAGGCGGGCACCTTCGCCCTCGGCAAGGTCGGGGACGCCTTCGGCACCCTCAGGAGACTGGACTCCGGCGCCACACTCGACCTGCTCCAGCAGGCCGACGCCGTACGGTCCCCCAAGATCCCCGACAACGCGATCCCCTACGTCGACGACGCCACCGGCAGGATCGTCTACCTCACCGACGAGGGCCACCTCCTCAACGCGGACGGCACCCTCCACCAGCACACGGCGGAAGCCGTGCACGAAGCTTCCGCGAACGACCGCGCGGAGCTGGACGCGGCGGAGCACGCGGGCGGCTCCCGCGAGCCGGTCGGAACCGGAGCCCGTGGCGGTGACCACTCGACCGGCGCAACCGCCCGCTCCCCGGAGCGCTCGGCAGCGTCCCGCGTACCCGACGGCAGTACGGGCGGCTCCATGTCGGCCGGTGATCACCCGTCCGCGGGTCACGGGAACGACGCGCACACCTCCTCGAGCAGTGACGGATCATCTGCCGACGAGAGCCACCGCGACTCGGCACAAGCGCCGGGCACCGTGGAGCACGGCCACGCCGACGGCATGGGCGACAGTGGCGCTCACACTTCCGGCGGCACAGGTGGGGCAGGAAGCGGTGGTTCCGCAGCGCGTGACAGGGGTTTGTGGCCGGCCAGGGACGACATCCCCGGGCCCGCAGCCGGAGAGGAACTCAAGCGCCCCCACGCCCGACACACCATCAGTGGGGCTGCCAAGGGAGAAATCAAGGAGAAGAACAGCCTCATTCTGCGGGGGTACTCCCGTGAAATCGACCAGGACATAGCAGCCATCGCAGAGGGGCGGGCGAAGCTCACCGATGATGGGAACCGCTACGAGATCAACGGGCGTACCTACGGCGTGGAACCGGGAGGGAGGGTCTACCCCGACTCGGGGCCGGGTATCGTGAATCTGGATAGGAACGAATACGCTGCACTGCAGCAACTGGTGAGAGCGAAGGGTGACATAACTGCCGCTCCTCAGCTGACGAGAAACCCTCGATTCGTGAATAATCCGCAGGCCGTTCAGAAGGCGATGGAAATCTACAACGGGACCTATCGATGACCTACAACCTTTTCACTGTCGATCACCTGCCATCGTCCTGGATCGCCGACTCTTTGGCGTCAGCACTCCACGTGACATCAAATGCGGTCGATATTGCTGATGCGGATGGCAGCCAGGACGACCGCAACTGGGATGCTCTGGTCCTGGGTGATTACTCGCGCGTGTTCGGTGATGTGTCGCTGACGCTGGACGTCTTCCTTCAGGAAGCGGTGACCGAGCGGCCGACAGAAGCGGAATGCGCTGCCAGATTCGCCGCAGCGGCACAGACCGTCGTCCTGTACCCGGCGGAGGAGCGCATACCCAGCGCTTACTGGCTGGTGACCCCTACCGGCCTGGTGACCCGCGCTCGTCTCCTGGCCTCGGACGACGAGTCGCCCGTGTACTCCGTCGAAGCCGTCGAGGACGCGGTGCGCGAACTTCCCGAAGCGCGCGTCATGCAGCTTCCGGAGATCGTGCGTGAGCAGCTCGTCCCGACGCCGACCACCAGGGACTTCCTTTCGGCTGTGCATGCTCTCCGTCGGAACGAGAAGAACTGCGCTGATTCGGTTCTCAGCGAGGACGTGGGAACTCCGCTGGACAGCGCCCGCGCGCACCTCGCCGAATGGGAGAGGATGGTCCGCCGAATGCAATCGGGCTGGCAGCCGACCGGCCGCTATCCAGTCGAGCTGTACCGAGAGGCCCTGCGGTCACGGGACCAGATCGCGCTCCTGGCGGAAAACATCGCTCAACCCATGGCTGTCCTTCTCGGTAGGGCGGTCGATCAGATCGACGCAGAGTTCAGGAAGCGCACGGAGACGATCGCTCCGTTCGCCGGGACGGTCGGGCGGGGATGGTGGTGGCAACGCAAACCTGTTGTTCTGCCCTGGAGTGACAGCTGATCTTGATCGGCGGCGCGGTGAGGGATGACCAGAAACAATGGAAAGGCCCGGCATGACCACGGACATCATCGCCCTCACCCCGAAGACGCCCGACCTCCGTTCCCTGCTGGCCGGACTCATCGCGGGTGGCCCCGAGCTGGGTCTGGTGGCGGCCGACGACGGCGCCGTCCTCCGTCTGTGCGACCGCGCGGGCCGCCCCCTGGTGTCCGTCGAGGCCCCGCTCCTCGTCCACACGCCGGGCGAGGCCGAACGCCTCCTCGGGCCCGATGTGCCGGCTCCGCCGGTGCCCTACTGGTGGACGGAGATCCGTGCGTCGAGTGCCGTGCCCGAGGCGGAGGCACTCGCGCGATCGGTCGGCGGGCGGCTGACGACTCTCCTCGGCGGTGCGGTGTGGCCGCGAGGGGCGGCCGCGACACGCTCGGTGGACGTCCCTGAGGAACCGGCGGCACCCGACCTGCCGGAAACCGTCGACGTCCTCACCGAATCGACGGCCGTCGTCCTCTCCGACCGTCCCGTGCTCGCCCTCACCACCTGGCTCGCCGACATCCTGCGCACGTCCGCCACCGCCGGCCGTGCCCTCCACCTCGTCACCCCGGCCCGCGCCCGCCTCACGCTCCCGCTGCGGCGGGCACTCGGGGGCGCGCCCAACCGGTGGGTGGTGCGGGACCCGCGCGGCGGCTACTACGACGGCCTGTCCGGCGTCCCCCTCGCCTGGCAGGGCGGTACGTTCACGCCGACCGGAGCCCCGGTCGCCGACGCCTACGGACAACCGTCCGGCGTCGGCCCCGGACACCAGCTCACCGTCACCTTCCGCACCGTCCACACCCCGGACGCCCACCTCACCCTCGGCCTCGGCCTGGAGACGGCCTGGCGTCACCTGACCGGCGCTCCGCCCGTCGGCTGGGGCACCGCCGAGCCGGTCAACCTGCCCTGGTCCCCGCACCAGATGACCGACCTGGCCCGAGAACGCTCCCCGGCACCGACCCACCTCGTCGCGGCCGGCGCCCCGGACCGCCCGGCCATCGCCACCCTCCGCGTCTCGCGTACGACGGCCGGCGTCGCCCAGGACGTCACGCTCACGGCCGGATACGCGTCCGCCGCGGACGTCCCCCTGGACGCCGTCGAGTCCCTCGCCGCGCACCTGGTCGACGAGCACCACCTCACGACGATGCTCACCACACTGCGCGCCGCCCGTGCCGACCTCACCGTCCCGCCTTTCCTGGAGGGCCCGCCCACCCCCCTCTCCTTCACCCTCGGCGCACGGGACGTGAGCGCCATCGGCCTCACCCGCGCCCTTCACGCACCCGACGGGCCGCACACCAGGCAACTCGGTTCGCGGGCGGAGCCGGCCGTGCACTACCTGCTGGGCGACGGGACCAGCACCCACTCGCGGACCGTGCTGCGGAACCTCACCGCGCATCTCCGGCGCGCTTCGACGGCATCCTGAACGGGGTTCGGGACCGCTGTGCGTCCGGGCTGCTGCCCCGCCCCGCAAGCGTTGTCCGGGCGGGGCAGTTCCATGTCCGGATCCAAAGGTGAGAGCCGTCTTTACACAGGTTTTCTTTATTGCCGCAGATCAGGGTGCGTGTAAACAGAAACTTTCCTGTGATTCTGCTGTCTGTTCGAGTTTATCCGGGCCGTCGGGAACCGTATCTCCGCTGGTCGTGTCTGTAAGATCGGGTCCACCGCAGGGAAGAGCCGCGCGCTCGGAAATGCGTGGATTCAGCTTGCTCTGCCATGAGAGGAAGCTGAGAGAGGGATTTGTTTGATCATTATCGAATCCCTCTCGGGAAACAGATGAAAACCAAGGAGTTTGCTATGAACGCACGTCTCGCCACCGTCTCCGTGGTGTCCGCCGCGCTGGTCGCCGCGGGCGCCGGCGCCGCGGTGGCCGCCCCGAAGGCCGCCACCCCCACCATCACGCTCCAGGCGAGCGCCCCCCAGGTCAAGGTCGGCCAGGTCGTCACCCTCTCCGGCAAGACCACCGGCCTGAAGGACGGCAGCAAGGTCACGCTCCAGACCAAGCAGGGCACCAAGTGGGTCGCCGTCGCCAAGACGGCCACGGTCAGCAAGAGCGCCTACAAGCTCACCGACAAGTTCACGAAGAAGGGCGTGCAGACCCTGCGCGTCGTGAACGGCAAGACCGCGTCCAAGGCGGTCTCCGTCACCGTCCGCTGAACCAACGCCCGGCGCCCGGACCGGCGTTGAGACCCGCGCCGCCCCCGGCGTGAACCTGCCCCACCCCGTCCGATCCGGGGTGGGGCAGGCGTCCTCGGGGCGGGACAGCGGGCCCGGCGGCCCCCGTCACCCGCGGCGATTCTCCAGCATCCCGGCCGCGCGGCGCACCCGTCGGGGTGCGGAGAAAAAATCCCGGGAGACCGTACGCCCCCCGCCGACTGGACCACCCCCTCCCGAAGGGCGTCCTCAACGGCCGGGGCCGGATCGGCGACGGCGCGATCGACATGCGGGAGTGGAAGGGGTACGGGGAGGCGGCCGGCCACTCGGGCGCGATCGAGGTCGAGCTGTTCGACGAGGGGCTGTGGGCCCGGGACGGACGGGAGGTGCCGGCCGAGACGGCAGAGCGGTCCGTCGCCCACACGCGCGGATGACACGGGGGTGTGCCCGGCCCTGAGGCTCGCACCGGGGCGGGCACGCCGTCGGCCGTAGGATCGGTCGCGATACCCGAGCGAACGGATGTCGACACGCATGCACGTCAGCCGGATCAAGGTGCAGGACATCAAGTCCTTCCACGGACCCCGTCAGGTCGACCTGACCCTGACCCGCCCCGACGGCAGTCATGCCGGGTGGACGGTGCTCGCCGGGCGGAACGGCTCAGGGAAGACGACGTTGCTGCGGGCGTTGGCACTCGCGCTGAGCGGGCCGGTGGCCGCACGCGGTCTTGTCCAGGGATTCGAGAACTGGATCGCCCGAGGGGCGGATTCGGGCACTGTGGTGGCCGAAATCGTCAGGCACCAGCACTTCGACGGGTTCACTGCCTCAGGCCGGACTCTGAACACGTTCCGGGCAGGGCTGAAGTGGACGGCACCGGCGGAGGGAGTCGCGAGCCGCAAAGGCGCCCAGCCTGCGCTGGAGGAGGTCAGGCACAGCGCCAAGGCGGCGAGCTCCAGTCCGGCGCAGAGAGGGCCATGGGCCGACAACCCGGTGGGCTGGTTCTGCGCGGCCTATGGCCCCTTCCGGCGCATGGCGGGGGGCTCGGGCGAGGTGCAGCGGCTGATGCTGGCCTCCGGCCCGGTGGCCCGGCAGGCAAGCTTGTTCCACGAAGACGCGTCACTTGCCGAAGGTGTCGCCTGGCTGATCGAGCAGCACCTGCGCGCACTCGAAGGAAGGCAGGGCGCCGAGGAACTCAAGAACGCGGCGTTGGCAGTCCTCGGTGACGGACTGCTCCCGGACGGATATCGCGTGGAGGACGTCGATTCCGAGGGTTTGTGGGTCACCCGCGACGGGCAGCGCTTCCCGTTGCGGGAGATGAGCGACGGTTTCAGAACCGTCGCTGCGCTGGTCGTCGACATCCTGAAACAGATCCACGACACCTTCGGAGACACACCGTTCACCGCCCTGGGCGAGAACACACTGCTCCGCCTCGTCCCCGGCGTCGTCATCATCGACGAGATCGACGCACACCTGCACGTGTCCTGGCAGCGCCGTATCGGCCCGTGGCTGACCGCTCACTTCCCCCACATCCAGTTCATCGTCACCACGCACAGCCCCTACATCTGCCAGGCCGCGGATCCCGGCGGCCTGATCCGGCTGCCCGGCGTGGACGAGGCACGCCCGCCCGAGGTCATCGACCAGGACCTCTACGACCGGGTGGTGTACGGCAGTGGCGACGACGCGGTTCTCTCCGACCTGTTCGGGCTCGACACCCCCTACTCCGAGCGGGCCGAGCGGACGCGGGCCGAGTTCGTGGAGCTGGAGGCGGAGATCTACGACGGCGCCGCGTCCGCCGAGTCGCTCGCCCGCTACCGGGAACTGAAGGAGCGGCTCGCCAGCTCGCCGTCGGCCCGTCTGGACGAGATGAATGCGCACCTCCACCGGATCGCGGAGGAGATCGCCGATGGCCCGAAGGACGAAGAGGAGTGATCCGGCTTCGGCGTGCGCTCCTGTCGCCGGTCACGACGGAGCTGCTGAAGGGCTACACCGACGACATCCGGCAGCAGGCCACGGACAAGGAACGCAAGGACAGGGCGAAGGAACTCTGGGCGAACCGCCGGCAGGTCCGCCCCGCCCTCGTCGCCGGGCTCGCGGAGATGGCTCCCGGCCGCGAACGCTGCATGTACTGCGGTGACGGCCAGGGCACCGACATCGACCACTTCGAGCCGAAGAGCCTCGCTCCGCTGCGTACCTTCGACTGGCTCAACCATCTGCTCGCCTGCTCGTTCTGCAACAGCAACCAGAAGCGGAACCTCTTCCCCATCGGAACCGACGGCAGCCCTCTGCTCGTGGACCCGACAGCCGAAGACCCCTTGGACCACCTACGGCTGGTGCTCCCGCTCGGAACGTACCGGGGCCTGACCGACCGGGGACGGGCCTGTATCGAGGTGTTCGGCCTCAACGCGAGAGCGGTCCTGGTCAAGGGACGCAGGGACGCCTACGCGACGGCCAGGCACTCCATCGAGCTGTGGCGCCTGGCCATGGACAAGGGGCAACGCGACAAGGCGAAGGAGATCGTCCAGGTTTCCTGGAACCGCCCCCTCGTCGACGTACTGGTCGCCATGTTCCACCAGTCAGGCCATCCGGCGGCCGATGACCTGTTCGCGGGGGAGGAGGAGGTCCTCGGCCTCCTCCTCGATGCCGAACTGCGGTCCGCGTTCCTGCACTTCCGGGGCCTCAGCTACTGACCCGCCCGTCCCGCACGGCCCCGACGAACGCGGCCCAGCCGCCCGCCGAGAAGACGAGCACCGGACCACTGGGTGCCTTGCTGTCACGGACGGGGACGGTGGCGTGGCCACGGGCGACTTCCAGGCAGTCGCCCTGACCGCCGCCGCTGTAGCTGGACTTGTACCACCCGGTGAGCGTGGACGAGTCGGAGACCGTGTGCTCACTGCTGACCATGTGCGTGTTCCTCCGCTGCCGCTCTGACGAGGGCCACTGACTCCTGGTGCGACAACGCGTCGCTCAGTGCTAGAGCGTAGGCCGTCTGGCTGGCTGCCACCACTGCCGGGTCATCCATCAAGTGGCCGGTGAGAAAGCCTTCGACGTAGGCCACCGGGGCGGAGTCCTCGAAGCTCATGAGCGTGAGGTAGCTCTCCATGAGCGCGTGTGCCCCGACGCCGTACGGAAGCACATGCAGCCGCACCCGCCCCGCCTCGGCCATATCCGCGATCTTGTGCAGCTGCTCGGCCATGACCTCAGGACCGCCCACACAGCGCCGCAGCACGGATTCGTCGAGCAGCGTCCAGACGACCGGGTTCAACGGCCCGTCGAGAATCCGGGCACGCTTTGTTCGATTGACGACGGCTTCGTCAAGCTCCTCCGACGTGTGGTTCGGCTGGTACGCGCGGAACACGGCACGCGCGTAGCCGTCCGTCTGGAACACGCCCGGTACCAGGGAGAGCGCGAACTGCTGGATCAGGGTGGCCTGTTGCTCCAGCTCGGCCGCGGCCGCGAAGTGGTCCGCGTACTTCGACTCCAGGTCTTCCAGCCAGCGCATGAAGAACCCGTCCGTCCCCAGCGCCCGGTCGATCCGCTGTGCGTCATCCGGCTTCGGCAGCCGTCTCCCGGCCTCGAAGTGGCTGATCAGTGTGGGCGAGCACACGACCTGGTCGCCGAGTTCCTCCTGGGTGAGGCCCGCGGTGGTCCGCCGCAGCCTCAGTTCCTCGCCGTACTTCTCCCGCTGCGTGCGGGGCGTTCGAGGCTTCGTCATCCTGCCGACCCCCAACTTGACGTGCGTTATGTCAATCCTCAGGCACTGGAAGCGTAGCGGCGGGCGACCGCACTCTGTGAGGGATTCACGACAGAGCGCAACCGAAAGAAGGCAGGTTGATGTCTGTGTTCGCCAGGTCATTCAGGCCGTTCCGGATGTTCCTCGCCCTGCGGTCCGGGCGCCGCCGGGTGGAACCCGCTCCGCCCGCCTGCCCTCCGACCCCACCGCCCAGGCCGCTCGGAGTGGGGGTCGGCTCCCTCTTCCTCCCCCGTGACGGGGGCGGGGAGTGAAGGGCGCGCGGCTGCTGCCCTGGCCGACCCCCGAAGGAAAACCCTGCTACGTCGTCGGCGACGGCACGGGCCATGTCTCGCGCCTCGCCGACGAGATCGAGGGCATCCAGCTCCACATGGCCGACGAGCTCCTCCAGCACGCCGACGCGCTCCTGGCGGAGCACGGGGTGTCCAGCGGTGAACTGACGTATCTCGCCCGCCGGCTCACGGAGTCCCTGCGGGACGTCAGGCGGGTCGCGGAGAGCCGGGGAGCGCGGCTGGGGCAGGGCGGGGAGTGCGCCGGCCCGGGGGATGCCGTCCGCCCGGGGTGAGCGGGCGGACGGCGCTGCCGCGGGGGTTCAGGCGTCGAACTCCCTCATCAGCCAGGTGCACAGCTCCTCGGTCGGGAGGGTGTGCGGTGTCGTGGTCGACGAACAGAGGAACGCCTGCAACCCGCTGTCGGACGGGTCCAGTTCGTCGACCCGCGCGTACAGGTCCCGCTGGTTCTCGAAGTCGCCGATGTCGACCGCGCTGACCGAGGGCACGAAACAGATCTCCGGGTGGTGCAGCTCGGTCTGGCCCTGCTTCTCCCTGATCGCCTTGTCCAGGATCCCGTACGTCGCGAGGGTGCCGCCCGGAGCGCCGTCCAGCTCCGGGAAGCCCTCGGTCGTGATCGTCTTCTCGGCCGGCGGGAGGAGGCGGCGCAGGTAGGCGGACGTCGCGTCGCCCTGGGCCTGGATGTAGAAGGTGGTGCCGCCGAAGAGCGTCAGCAGCCGCAGCGCGACGTCGCCGGGGTTGACGGAGGGCAGTCCGACGCCGTCGGCCCGGCCGTTGGCCACACCGATCCGCCGTGGGATCTGCGGCCAGTTGCCGACCCGGTCGAGCTCGTCCAGCAGCGCCTTGCGCTCCGGGGCCATGTCGATCTTCCCCGTGACGTTGTCGTAGTGCCGCCAGAGCATCTCCCGCGCCGCCGGGCTGTTCATCTGGAGCGCGAACTCGTTCTGGCCGAACGGGTACAGCATGTACGAGAACGCCTGGACGCCCATGGGGATGGTGGCGCCCCGGTGCGGGGTGTCGAACGAGAAGTACACGCCCGTCTGGTGCTCGTCCTCGTGGAAGTCGGTCTCCATCCTGGCGAGCGTGTAGCGGGTGACGAGGCCGCCCATGCTGAAGCCGCCGACGATCAGCCGCTCGTTTCCGTCGCGGCATTCGATGGCCTTGCGGATGGTGGCCTCGGCCGCCTTCGAGTTCTCCAGGATGGACGCGGTGCGCTCGTCGAAGCCGAGCAGGATCACGTCCCGGCCGCTCCGGCGGAGTTCGCTGATGAAGGGATAGTCCTCCCCTTCCAGGAACCGGTAGAGCTTGTCGAGTTCGCTCCTGCCGTGGTTGAAGCCGTCGGCGATGATCACCGGCTGGGTGAGGCGGCGCTCCTCACCGGCGTAGAAGACCCAGGCGAAGCCCTTGTCGATGTCCTGGTCCCACACGTCGTGATCGGGGACGTCGATCGGGTGGGTGGGTGCGGCGAGCGGATCGCCGATCCCGATCGGGCCGATCTCGCGCTCGGTCGTCTCGGACATGGTCGTACTCCTCGGGGGGAGGGGGAGGGGACGACCACATCATGAGTCACATGTCGGGCATATCGCCCGTCGGGAAATTTCCTGAAGCCGTGCAACCCTTCCCGTCCTCCGCGTGTCGTACAGGGCGTCGGGACTCTTGGAGGGGGATCCGGGGGGATCTCAGGGGGTTTCGACAGGGGGAGGGGGAAAGCCGAGGGGCCTGGTCGACGGACCGGGCCCCTCGAAGCATGTCGCGGCGGTTCAACAGGTCAGCGATTCAGCAGGTCAGCAGTTCGGCAGGTTGGCGATTCAGCAGGTCGGCGAGTCAGAAGAACACCCCGCACCGCAGCAGCACGTTCGCGTACGGCCGCGCCTCGCCCGTGCGGACCACCAGCCGCGCGCCCGCCGACAGCGCCTTCAGTTCTTCGTGGGAGACATACGCCAACCGGGTGAAGTGCCGCTCCAGCAGCCCCGCCGCCGCGGGATTGGCCTCGCGGACCTCGGCGGCCGCCGCGGCGCCCTCCACGACCAGTTCGGCGAGCAGCCCGTCCACCACCTCCGCGAACGACGGCACCCCCGCCCGGAACGCGAGGTCGACCACCCGCGGCCCGTCCGGGATCGGCATACCGGCGTCGCACACCAGCACCCCGTCCCCGTGCCCCAGTTCGGCCAGCGCCCCGGACAGCTGCCGGTTGAGGATCCCGGCCTTCTTCACAGGGCCTCGACCTCCTCCGGCGTGGGGAACGACTCCTGCGCGCCCCGCCGGGTCACCGCCACCGCCCCCACCCGTGCCGCGTACGCCGCCGCCTCCGCGAGCGACGCGCCCGCGCCCAGCTTCCACGCCAGCGCCGCCGTGAAGGAGTCACCCGCGCCCGTCGTGTCCACGGCGTCCACCTTCACCGACGGGATCCGTACGACCCCCTCCGCCGACGCCACCAGCGAGCCCTCCGCGCCCAGCGTCACCACCACCGACCTCGGCCCCTCGGCGAGCAGGACCTCCGCCCAGTCCTCGGGTTCCCCGCTCACCCCCGTCCCGCCCAGGATCACCTTGGCCTCGTGCTCGTTGACGATCAGCGGGTCGCAGGCCGCGAGCACCTCCGCCGGCAGCACCCGCGGCGGGGAGGGGTTCAGGACGAAACGGGTGCCCGGCGCCAGGTTCCGTACGACCTCCACGACCGTCTCCAGCGGGATCTCCAGCTGCGCCGACACCACCCGCGAGGTGTGGACGAGGCCGGCCGCGGCCCGGACGTCCTCCGGTGTCAGCCGGCCGTTCGCGCCCGGCGACACCACGATGCTGTTGTCGCCCGACGGGTCCACGGTGATCAGCGCGACCCCGGTCGGCGCCCCGCCCACCAGCACACCCGCCGTGTCGACCCCGGCGGCCCGCTGCGAGTCGAGCAGCAGCCGGCCGTGGGCGTCGTCGCCGACCCGGGCCAGCAGGGCCGTACGGGCTCCGAGGCGCGCGGCGGCGACGGCCTGGTTCGCGCCCTTGCCGCCGGGATGGACGGCCAGGTCGGAGCCGAGGACCGTCTCACCGGCGCCGGGCCTGCGCTCGACGCCGATCACCAGGTCGGCGTTGGCCGACCCTACGACCAGAAGGTCGTGGTCGTACATGAAAGAACTCCCCTGGTACGTACCCTGATACGTGGCTCGGGGCGGGCGTCCCCGCCAGGGTGACCGCCCGCCCGCTCGCCGTTGTCAGCCGCTGAACCCGGCCACGTTCTCCTTCGTGACCACCTTCACCGGCACCTTCACCGTCTGCTCGACCTTCTCGCCGCGCAGCGCCTTCAGGGCGTTGTCCACGGCGATCTTCCCCAGCTGGGACGGCTGCTGCGCGACGGACGCGTAGAGCGTCCCCTGCTCGACGGCCCGGAGACCGTCGGGGGTGCCGTCGAAGCCGACGACCTGCACGGACCTTCCGGCCTTCGCGCCCAGCGCCTTGACCGCGCCGAGCGCCATCTCGTCGTTGGCGGCGACCACGCCCTGGACGTCCGGGTGGGCCTGGAGCAGGTTCGACATCACGTCGAGGCCCTTGGTGCGGTCGAAGTCGGCGGGCTGCTGGGCCAGGACCCGGATGCCGGGGTAGGCCTTCAGCCCCTTGGCGAAGCCCTCCGCCCGCTCCCGGGCCGCCGAGGTGCCCGCCTGCCCCTGGAGGATCACGATCTTCCCGGTGCCGCCGAGCCTCTCGGCGATCGTCCGCGCGGCCAGCTCGCCGCCGGCGACGTTGTCGGAGGCCACGAGGGTGTCCGCCGTCGCCTTGTTGACGCCGCGGTCGACCGCGACGACCGGGATGTCCGCCCGGTCCGCGGCGCGCACGGCCGGCCCGGCCGCGTCGGAGTCCACCGGGTTGACGACGACCGCGTCGTAGCCGGAACCGGTGAAGTTCTGGAGCTGGTTGGCCTGCTGGGAGGCGTCGTTCTGGGCGTCGGTGACCGTCAGGTCCACGCCCAGCCGCTTCGCCTCGGCCTGCGCGCCGGACTGGATCTGCACGAAGAACGGGTTGTTCAGCGTCGACAGCGCCAGCCCGACCCTCGGGTTCGCGGCCGGCGAGGAACCGCCGTGCAGCAGCGAGGTCGCGCCGACGACCGCCACCGTGACCACGGCCGCGAGCCCGTACGTCACCGCCTGCCGGCCCTTGTTGCCGCCGGTGCCAGCCGCCACCGGGGTCGCCCCGGCCTTGCGGCGCACCGTGTCCAGCAGCACCGCCAGCGCGATGACGACACCGATGACGACCTGCTGCCAGAAGGCGGAGACCGACAGGAGGTTGAGGCCGTTGCGCAGCACCGCCAGGATCAGCGCGCCGATCAGCGTGCCGGACGCCTTGCCCGTCCCGCCGGCGAGCGAGGCGCCGCCGATGACGACCGCGGCGATCGCGTCCAGCTCGTAGCCGTCGGCGGCCTGCGGCTGCGCGGAGGACAGCCGGGCGGCGAGCACGACGCCCGCGACGGCCGCGAACACACCGGACAGGACGTAGACGGCGATCTTCTGCCGCCGGACGCGCAGCCCGGACAGCCGGGCCGCCTCCTCGTTGCCGCCGATGGCGTACATCGAGCGGCCGATGTACGTCCGGCCCAGCACGAACGCGGCGATCAGCCCCATGACGACCATGACCAGCACGGGCACCGGCAGCCGGCCGCCGAGGGTGTCGCCGAGGTGCGAGACCGAGTCGGGGAAGGGGATCGGGGAGCCCTCGGAGATCACCAGCGACAGACCGCGGCCCACCGACAGCATCGAGAGCGTCGCGATGAACGGCGGCAGCTTCCCGTACGCGATGAGGAAACCGTTCACCAGACCGGCCGCCACGCCGGTGGCGACGGCGAGGACGACGGCGAGGACCACCGGCACCCCGTGGGACGTGGCGCTCCACGCCAGCACGGTGGCCGACAGGGCCGCCACCGAACCGACGGACAGGTCGATGCCCGCCGAGACGATCACGAAGGTCACGCCGAAGGCGAGGATGGCGGTCACGGCCGCCTGGACACCCACGTTGAGCAGGTTGTCCGTGGTCAGGAAGTCGCCCGACAGCGCCGACATGGCGATGACGAGGACGATCAGCGCGGTCAGCGCGCCGTTGTCGAGGAGCAGGCGGCGGACCGCCGCGGCGCCACCGGCGCCCGTCGTGCTCTTGAGGGTGTCAGCGGCCACGGCCGGCCTCCGCATCGGTCGTAGGGGTGGGGGAACTGACGGCGAGTGCCATCACGGCGTCCTGGGTGGCCCGGTCGGCCGGGAGTTCACCGGCGATCCGGCCCTGCGCCATCACCAGCACCCGGTCGCTCATGCCGAGCACCTCGGGCAGATCGCTGGAGATCATCAGGACGGCGGCGCCGGCGGCCGTCAGCTCGTTGATCAGCTGGTAGATCTCGACCTTGGCGCCGACGTCGATGCCGCGCGTCGGCTCGTCGAGGATCAGCACCCGGGTGTCGGCGAGCAGCCACTTGCCGATGACGACCTTCTGCTGGTTGCCGCCGGAGAGCGTGCGCACGTGCTGGTGGAGTCCGGCCATCCGCACGCCGAGCTGCCCGGCGATCCGCTCGGCGGCCGCGCGCTGGCCCTTGAGGTCGACGAGACCGGCCCGGGTGGCCGATCGCAGGGTCACCAGCCCGAGGTTCTCCGCGACGGAGGCGTCCAGCACCAGTCCCTGGCCCTTGCGGTCCTCCGGGACGAGTCCGATGCCGGCCGCCATCGCCGCGTTCACGTCGTGCCGGGGCACCTTCGCGCCCCCGACCCGCACGGCTCCCCGGTCGTACGGGTCCGCCCCGAACACCGCCCGGACGACCTCGGTACGGCCGGCGCCGACGAGCCCCGCGATGCCGACGACCTCACCGGCGTGCACCTCGAAGCCGACGTCGTGGAAGACGCCGTCGCGGGTGAGCCCCTCCACGGACAGCAGGGCGGCACCCCGGTCGGCGCGCTCGCGCGGGTACTGCTGCTCGATCGAACGCCCCACCATCAGCCGTACGAGCTCGTCCTCGGGCGTGGTGGCGGGCACCTGGCCCACGGACCTCCCGTCCCGGATGACCGTGACCCGGTCGCCCAGGGCCGCGATCTCCTCCAGGTGGTGGGTGATGAAGACGATGCCGACGCCGTCCTCGCGCAGCCTGCGCACGATCGCGAAGAGCTTCTCGACCTCCTCGGAGGTGAGCACCGCGGTCGGCTCGTCCATGATCAGCACGCGCGCGTCCAGGCTCAGCGCCTTCGCGATCTCCACCATCTGGAGCCGCGCGATGCCCAGTTCCCGCACGCGCGCGCGGGGGGAGACGTCGACCCCGACCCGCTCCAGCAGGACGGCGGCGTCGGCCTCCATCCGCTTGCGGTCGATCATCCCGAAGCGGCGCGGCTGCCGGCCCAGGAAGATGTTCTCGGCGACCGTCAGATCGGGGACCAGGTTGAACTCCTGGTAGATGGTGGCGATCCCGAGGCGCTCGGCGTCCTGCGCCCCGTGGATGCGCACCTCCTCGCCGCCGGCCAGGATCCGCCCGGCGTCGGGGCGGTGGGCGCCGGAGAGCGTCTTGATGAGGGTGCTCTTGCCCGCGCCGTTCTCACCGAGCAGGACGTGCACCTCGCCCCGGCGCAGGTCGAAGTCGACGCCGTCGAGCGCGACCACACCGGGGAAGCTCTTGCGGATGCCTTCGATGCGCAGCAGTTCGTCCGCGTCGCTCACGACCGGCTCCTGTTCCGTGCGGGGTCCTCGCCGCACGAGCGGCGTACGACCAGTCGGGCGGGGAGGGTGACGGACTCGCCGGGCCGTCCTTCGATGCGGTCGACGAGCGCGCGCACGGCGGCGCGCCCCAGGTCGCCCGTCGGCTGGGCGATCGCCGTGACGGGCGGATCGGTGTGCACGAACCAGCGGATGTCGTCGAACGCGGCGAGCGCGATGTCGTCGGGAACGCGCAGCCCGCGCGCGCGTACGGCGTCCAGGGCGCCCAGCGCCATCAGGTTGTCCGCGGCGAAGACCACCTCGGGCGGCTCGGGCAGGTCGAGGAAGCCCTCGGTGACCCGCCGCCCGCTCGCCGCCTGGAAGTCGCCCTGCCCGATGTAGACGTCCGGCAGCGGAAGCCCGTACTCGGCCATCGCGGCCCGGAAGGCCTCGACGCGCTCGCTGCCGGTGGTGGTGGCGGCCGGGCCCGCGATGATGGCCAGCCTGCGGTGCCCCAGCCCGTGCAGGTGCGCGACCAGGTCCCGGACGGCCGCCCGGCCGTCCGCCCGGACCACCGGCACGTCCACGCCCGGGATCCACCGGTCGACGAAGACCATCGGCGTCCCCGCGCGCGCGGCGTCCAGCATCAGCGGCGAGCCGCCGTCGGTGGGGGAGACCAGCAGCCCGTCGATCCGGCGGTCCAGCAGGGTGCGGACGTGGTGGTCCTGGAGGTCGGGCCGTTCGTCGGCGTTGCCGATGACGACGCTGTAGCCGAGCGCGCGGGCCTCCTCCTCGACGGAGCGGGCCAGTTCGGTGAAGTAGGGGTTGAGCACGTCGCTGATGACCAGGCCGAGGGTGCGGGTCTGGTCGGTGCGCAGGGACCGGGCGACGGCGTTCGGGCGGTACCCCAGTGCCTCGACGGCGGCCAGCACGCGCGTGCGGGCGTCGGCGCTGACCGACGGATGGTCGTTGAGGACCCTCGACACCGTGGCGACGGAGACGCCCGCCTCGGCAGCGACGTCCTTGATGCTCGCCATCGCCGCTCCACCTCCTTGTGGAATCGTTTACATGCGCGACAGAAAGGATTGGAATCGATTACACGGCGAGGTGCAAGACCCCGAGACCGGATCGTGATGTCAGACCCCCGCTGTAGCGTCGGGGCATGACCGATCAGGCGGGGACCTCCGCGCAGACGGGGGAGCGGCGGCTCGCGGTGCTCGAAGGCGTCCTGGAGCGGATCACGTACGCCAACGAGGAGAACGGCTACACGGTCGCCAGGGTCGACACCGGCAGGGGCGCCGGCGACCTCCTCACGGTGGTCGGCGCGCTGCTCGGCGCCCAGGTCGGCGAGTCCCTGCGCATGGAGGGCCGCTGGGGCTCCCACCCGCAGTACGGCAAGCAGTTCACCGTGGAGAACTACACGACGGTGCTGCCCGCCACCGTCCAGGGCATCCGCCGCTACCTCGGCTCGGGCCTGGTCAAGGGCATCGGCCCGGTCTTCGCCGACCGCATCACCCGGCACTTCGGCCTGGACACCCTCACGATCATCGAGGAGGAGCCGAAGCGGCTGATCGAGGTGCCCGGCCTCGGCCCGAAGCGCACGAAGAAGATCGCCGACGCCTGGGAGGAGCAGAAGGCGATCAAGGAGGTCATGCTCTTCCTCCAGACCGTCGAGGTGTCGACGTCCATCGCGGTCCGCATCTACAAGAAGTACGGCGACGCCTCGATCTCGGTCGTGAAGGACCAGCCGTACCGGCTGGCGGCCGACGTCTGGGGCATCGGCTTCCTCACCGCCGACCGGATCGCCCGCTCCGTCGGCATCCCGCACGACAGCCCCGAGCGCGTCAGGGCGGGCCTCCAGTACGCCCTGTCGCAGTCCACCGACCAGGGCCACTGCTACCTGCCCGAGGAGCGGCTGATCGCCGACGCGGTCAAGCTGCTCCAGGTGGACACCGGGCTCGTCATCGAGTGCCTCGCCGACCTCGCGGCGCCCCCGGAGGAGGGCGAGGACCCCGGCGTCGTCCGGGAGAAGGTGCCGGGACCGGACGGCGGCGACGCCGTCACGGCCGTCTACCTGGTCCCCTTCCACCGCGCCGAGCTCTCCCTCGCCGCGCAGGTGACCCGGCTGCTGCGCACCGGCGAGGACCGTATGCCGGGCTTCCGCGACGTGGCCTGGGACAAGGCGCTGGCCTGGCTGAAGGGCCGTACCGGCGCCGACCTGGCGCCCGAGCAGGAGGCCGCCGTCCGGCTGGCGCTCACCGAGAAGGTCGCCGTGCTCACCGGAGGCCCCGGCTGCGGCAAGTCCTTCACGGTCCGCTCGATCGTGGAGCTGGCCCGCGCCCGGAAGGCCAAGGTCGTCCTGGCGGCCCCCACCGGCCGGGCCGCCAAGCGGCTGGCCGAGCTGACCGGCGCCGAGGCCTCGACCGTCCACCGCCTGCTGGAGCTCAAGCCCGGCGGCGACGCGGCCTACGACCGCGACCGCCCGCTCGACGCGGACCTGGTCGTCGTGGACGAGGCGTCCATGCTGGACCTGCTGCTGGCCAACAAGCTCGTCAAGGCCGTGCCCCCCGGCGCCCATCTGCTCTTCGTCGGTGACGTGGACCAGTTGCCCAGCGTCGGCGCGGGCGAGGTCCTGCGCGACCTGCTCGCCGACGGCAGCCCGGTCCCCGCGGTCCGCCTCACCCGCGTGTTCCGCCAGGCCCAGCAGTCGGGCGTGGTGACCAACGCCCACCGGATCAACGCCGGACAGCACCCGGTCACCGACGGGATGAAGGACTTCTTCCTCTTCGTGGAGGAGGACACGGAGGCGGCCGGCCGGCTCACCGTCGACGTCGCCGCCCGGCGGATCCCGGCGAAGTTCGGCCTGGACCCGCGCCGGGACGTCCAGGTCCTCGCCCCGATGCACCGCGGCCCCGCCGGAGCCGGCACCCTCAACGGGCTCCTCCAGCAGGCCGTCACCCCCGGCCGCCCCGACGTGCCCGAGAAGCGGTTCGGCGGCCGCGTCTTCCGCGTCGGCGACAAGGTGACCCAGATCCGCAACAATTACGACAAGGGGAAGAACGGCGTCTTCAACGGCACCGTGGGCGTGGTCACCTCGCTCGATCCGGTCGACCAGCGTCTGACGGTGCTGACCGACGAGGACGAGGAGGTGCCGTACGAGTTCGACGAACTGGACGAACTGGCCCATGCGTACGCGGTGACGATCCACCGCTCCCAGGGCAGTGAGTATCCCGCCGTGGTGATCCCCGTCACGACGGGGGCATGGATGATGCTCCAGCGCAATCTCCTGTATACGGCGGTGACCCGCGCGAAGAGGCTGGTGGTCCTCGTCGGCTCACGCAAGGCGATCGGGCAGGCGGTGCGCACGGTGTCCGCGGGGCGGCGCTGCACGGCTCTCGACTTCCGGCTCTCGGGCTCCTGAACTCCCCCTCGGCCTCCCGGGCCCGCGGCATCGTAAAAAATGATCGATCAAATGAGTCGTGAAGGTCACAGAGCACTTCCGCAACCGTGACGGAGGCGGCAGGATGAGCAGGCTGGCGGCACTCAGTGCCGCCGACAAGCCCAATGGTCGACCCCGAGTGCACTCTCCTGCGCCAAATGGGGGAGGGTAGAGACAGTCAGGGCAACCTCGAAGAAGAGGCACAACGTCGGTGAGGGATGACGTGAGCGACAACTCTGTAGTAGTGCGGTACGGCGACGGCGAGTACACCTACCCGGTGATCGACAGCACCGTCGGCGACAAGGGCTTCGACATCGGGAAGCTCCGCGCCCAGACCGGTCTCGTGACCCTGGACAGCGGATACGGCAACACCGCCGCCTATAAATCCGCGATCACCTACCTGGACGGCGAGCAGGGCATCCTGCGCTACCGCGGATACCCGATCGAGCAGCTTGCGGAGCGCTCCACCTTCCTGGAGGTCGCCTACCTGCTCATCAACGGCGAGCTGCCGACCGTCGACGAGCTGAGCGTCTTCAAGAACGACATCACGCAGCACACCCTGCTGCACGAGGACGTCAAGAACTTCTACCGCGGCTTCCCGCGCGACGCGCACCCGATGGCCATGCTGTCCTCGGTGGTCTCCGCGCTGTCCACCTTCTACCAGGACAGCCACAACCCGTTCGACGAGAAGCAGCGCAACCTCTCCACGATCCGGTTGCTCGCCAAGCTTCCGACGATCGCGGCGTACGCGTACAAGAAGTCGATCGGTCACCCGTTCGTCTACCCGCGCAACGACCTCGGCTACGTCGAGAACTTCCTGCGCATGACCTTCTCGGTCCCGGCCCAGGAGTACGAGCTCGACCCGGTCGTCGTCTCCGCCCTGGACAAGCTGCTCATTCTGCACGCCGACCACGAGCAGAACTGTTCGACCTCCACCGTGCGTCTGGTGGGCTCCTCGCAGGCGAACATGTTCGCCTCGATCTCCGCCGGCATCAACGCCCTGTGGGGCCCGCTGCACGGTGGCGCCAACCAGTCGGTGCTGGAGATGCTGGAGGGCATCCAGGCCAACGGCGGCGACGTCGACTCCTTCATCCGCAAGGTGAAGAACAAGGAGGACGGCGTCCGCCTGATGGGCTTCGGCCACCGGGTGTACAAGTCCTTCGACCCGCGCGCCAAGATCATCAAGGCCGCCGCGCACGATGTGCTGTCCGCCCTCGGCAAGTCCGACGAGCTGCTGGACATCGCGCTGAAGCTGGAGGAGCACGCGCTGTCCGACGAGTACTTCGTCCAGCGCAACCTCTACCCGAACGTCGACTTCTACACCGGCCTGATCTACCGGGCCATGGGCTTCCCGACCGAGATGTTCACGGTCCTGTTCGCCCTCGGCCGCCTGCCGGGCTGGATCGCCCAGTGGCACGAGATGATCAAGGAGCCGGGCTCCCGCATCGGCCGCCCCCGCCAGATCTACACGGGCGTGGTCGAGCGCGACTTCGTCCCGGTCGAGGAGCGCTGACACCTGCCGGGTGGGGGCGCCGGCCGCCCGGCGCCCCTGTCACGGGGCACATGCCGCCACGGCTGACGGGGTGGTCCGTGCCGTGAGCACGGAGGGCCCCGACGCAGGGCTCCTGCGCAGGGCTCCAGGGACGCGGCAACGCGTCGGACGCACGGCATGACAGAAGGCGCCCTGGTGCGCCGGTCCCCCCACGGGCCGACGACCAGGGCGCCTTCCCATGTCCCGGTGCGGATTCCCCCCACGGGATCCGGCCGGGCGTCTGTGAGGACACAGCGCCTGAATTCGCTGATGCCGTATGCGGTTGTCGAGCGGGCGGGTGGTGAGCGAGGACGGGTCGAGCCCGCCGTCCTCCCGCCGTGTGCGATCTGCCGGGACAACGCACGCCGGGAGGGCCGCTCAAAGCTTCCCGGTGTACGTGCCCCGGCAACGCATCTCTGAGGAAGTCCCCCAAGACATCCCCAGATGCCAGTTCGCGCCCCCCAAGACGCTTGCTGACATCGTCAACTTAGACCGTCGAACCCCTTCGATGGTTACGTTCACGTCACTGTGATCTGTGTCTCGCGCATATCCCCCGTCGGATACGCGCGCGGCCGGATACAGCGATCGGCCCGGGCGTAAGAATGATGCGCGAGCCTTGTGAAGAGCTTATGTGAGGCGCGCGCCGGACTCCAGGGGAGTTGTTGTTTCACCTTCGCCTAACCGGCGGTAACTTCCGGGCGTCCTCACCGCGTGTCAGCGGAACGTCCGCAACCGCAGACTGTTCGTGACCACGAAGACCGACGAGAACGCCATCGCGGCCCCCGCGAGCATGGGGTTCAGCAGGCCCGCGGCGGCCAGCGGCAGCGCGGCCACGTTGTACCCGAAGGCCCACACGAGATTGCCCTTGATCGTCGACAGGGTCCGCCGGGACAGCCGGATGGCGTCCGCGGCCACCCGCAGGTCCCCGCGCACCAGCGTCAGGTCGCCCGCCTCGATCGCCGCGTCGGTCCCCGTCCCCAGGGCCAGGCCGAGGTCGGCGGTGGCGAGCGCGGCCGCGTCGTTGACGCCGTCGCCGACCATCGCGACGACCCGTCCCTCGCCCTGGAGCCGCCGTACGACGGCGACCTTGTCCTCGGGCAGCACCTCGGCGACCACCTCGTCGATGCCGACCCGGGCGGCCACCGCCTCCGCCACGGCCCGGTTGTCGCCGGTCAGCAGCACCGGGTGCAGCCCCAGCGCGCGCAGCTCGCGCACCGCCTCGGCGCTGGTCTCCTTGACCGTGTCGGCCACGGCCAGCAGGCCGCGCACCGCCCCGTCCCACCCGACGACGACCGCGGTACGGCCGTCCCGCTCGGCCTCCTCCTGGGCGCGGGCCAGCTCGGGCGGCAGCGGCTCGCCGGTGTGCTCGGCGAGCCGCCCCACGGCCACCTCGTGGCCCTCCACCCGCCCGCGCACGCCCCGTCCGGGCACGTTCTCGAAGTGCTCCACCTCCGGCAGCCGCCCGGTGCGCTCCTCGGCGCCCGCGGCCACCGCGCGGGCGACCGGATGCTCGGAGGCGTGCTCCAGGGCGCCCGCGAGCCGCAGCAGCTCCTTCTCGTCGGTGCCCTCGGCGGCGTGCACGCCCTGGAGGGTCATCCGGCCGGTGGTGACGGTGCCCGTCTTGTCGAGGACGACGGTGTCGACGCGGCGGGTGCTCTCCAGCACCTCGGGGCCCTTGATGAGGATGCCGAGCTGCGCGCCCCGGCCCGTGCCGACCAGCAGCGCGGTCGGGGTGGCGAGGCCCAGGGCGCACGGGCAGGCGATGATCAGGACCGCGACGGCCGCCGTGAACGCGGCGGCGGTGTCGCCGGTGACGCCCAGCCAGGCGCCGAAGGTGACGGCCGCGATCAGCAGCACCACGGGGACGAAGATCCCGGCGACGCGGTCGGCGAGGCGCTGCACCTCGGCCTTGCCGTTCTGCGCGTCCTCCACCAGCTTCGCCATCCGGGCGAGCCGGGTGCCGGCGCCGACCCGGGTCGCCTCGACGACGAGCCGGCCGCCGCGGTTCACGGTCGCGCCGGTGACGGGGTCGCCCGGTCCGACGTCCACCGGCACCGACTCGCCGGTGAGCATCGAGACGTCGACGGCGGAGACGCCCTCGACGACGGTCCCGTCGGTGGCGATCTTCTCACCCGGCCGGACGGCGAACCGGTCGCCGACCGCCAGCCGGTCGGCCGGGACGCGCACCTCGCGCCCGTCGCGGAGCACGGCCACGTCCTTCGCGCCCAGCTCCATCAGCGCCCGCAGGGCCGCGCCCGCGCGCCGCTTGGAGCGGGCCTCCAGGTAGCGGCCGAGGAGGATGAACGCGGTGACGCCCGCGGCGACCTCCAGGTAGATCGTGGAGGCGCCGTCGGTGCGGGAGACGGTGAGCTCGAAGGGGTGCCGCATCCCCGGCATGCCCGCGTGACCGAAGAAGAGCGCCCACAGCGACCAGCCGAACGCGGCGAGCGTGCCCACCGAGACGAGCGTGTCCATGGTGGAGGCGCCGTGCCGCAGGTTCGTCCAGGCCGACCGGTGGAAGGGCAGGGCGCCCCAGACGACGACGGGCGCGGCGAGGGTCAGCGACAGCCACTGCCAGTTGTCGAACTGGAGTGCCGGAACCATCGCCAGCAGGACCACGGGCGCCGCGAGCAGGCCGGAGACGAGCAGGCGGTTCCGGAGCGCGGAAAGCTCCGGGTCGGTGCCGGCGGGGGTCTCCTCCGGCTCCGGGCGTGCGGGCTCCTCGGCGGTGTAGCCCGTCTTCACGACGGTGGCGATCAGGTCGGCGACCTGGATCCCGGCGGGGTAGGTGACCCGCGCCTTCTCCGTCGCGTAGTTGACGGTCGCGGTGACACCGTCCATGCGGTTGAGCTTCTTCTCCACGCGGGCCGCGCAGGACGCGCAGGTCATGCCGCCGATGAGCAGCTCGACCTCGGAGGCGCCGGACGTGGCGGAGGTCTCGGTTATCGGTGCCGTGGCGGTGGTACTGGGCATGTCGGTACTCCAGGGAGCGGAACGGGCCGCACCCGACCGGTGCCGACCGGTCGGGTGCGGCCCGATGCCGAGGGGGGCGTGTCTCAGGCGCGTCCGACCAGTTCGAAGCCGGCCTCGTCGACGGCGGCGCGTACGGCCTCCTCGTCGAGGGCGGTGGTGGAGACGACGGTGACCTCGCCGGCGCCGGCGACGGCCTTCACCGACGTGACGCCGGGCAGTTCGGTGAGCTCGCCGGAGACCGCGCCCTCGCAGTGGCCGCAGCTCATGCCGCTCACCTTGTAGACGGTGGTGACGGAACCCGGGGTGTCGGTGTGGGCGGTCATGTCGTTACTCCTCGTCGAGGCAGGTGGGGCTGAGGGGGTCCGAGGGGGCCTCCACACCACCCAGACTATACCCCTAGGGGGTATTTCTCAAAGAAGCCGCGCCGGTGTCGGGGTGGGTGTCCGCCAGGGGCTCCAGGTAGCGGACGAGGACGTTCTTCAGCTCCTGGACGTACGCGTCCCGCTCGCCGCCCTCGTGGGCGAGGATCAGCTCCAGCCCCGCCTTGTACAGGCCCAGGCACATGTGGGCGGTGCGGGTGAGGGCCGCGGGCGGCGTGTCGGGCAGGAGCGAGGCGAGCAGGCCCTCGATGCGGGTGACCAGCCCGGCGTGCAGCGCGTCGTGCTCCTCGGCGAGGCGGCCGGGGATGTCGGGGCCGTGCATCAGGGAGAAGAGCGCCGGGTGCTCGCAGTTGAAGTCGACGAACCGGTCCACCGCGGCGTCGACCGCCTCCCGCAGGGTGGTGGCGGCGGTGGCCGGTGCGAGCGCCTCGCCGTAGGTGGCCCGCAGCTGGTGCATGAGGCGGTCGCCCAGCTCGATGGCGATGGCCTCCTTGTTCGGGAAGAACTGGTAGAGGGTGCCGGGCGAGACGCCGGCCTCGCGGGCGATGGCGTTGGTGCTGGCGGCCGTGTAGCCGGTGGTGCAGAAGACGGACGCGGCGGCTTCCAGGAGCTGGGCGATGCGGCGCTCGCCGCGGGCCTGGCGGCGGCGCGGCGGCTCCTGTTCCTGGTGGGCGGCGGTTTCGGACACGCGTTATCCCCGGCTCTCCGAACGCGATTGACAAACGCGAGCGGTCGCTCGCATTCTTGATCCGTGGAACGCGAGCGATGTCTCGTGTTTGCCAGTCTATGGGCAGTGACCGATCCATGCTGCCTGTCCACACCGGCACAGGTCACGCCGCATCATCCTGGAGGGGACCCCGCACGATGTCCGAAGTCAACGGCCCGCCGCGTGTCGGAGCCGGACCGTCCCGCCCCGTTCACCGGGCGGCGGCCGCGCTGACCGCCCGCCCCCGGCTGACACTCCTGGCCGCCCTGGTGCTCACCGTCCTCGCGGCGCTGGCCGGCAGCGGGGTCGCCGACCGGCTGGGCAGCGGCGGCTGGGAGGACCCCGACGCCCAGTCGACCTACGCCACCCGGGCCCTGGAGCGCGAGTTCCCCGGCTCCCAGCCCAACCTGCTGCTGCTCGTCGGCTCCGGCCGCGCCTCCGTCGACGACCCGGCGGTCGCCGCCGAGGCCGCCCGGCTCGCGGAGAGCCTCGCGGGGGAGGAGGGCGTCGTCGGCGTCGGCTCCTACTGGCAGTCCAGGACACCCGCCCTGCGCGCGGAGGACGGCCACGAGGCGCTGATCGCCGCACGCCTGACGGGCGACGAGAAGACGAGGAGCGGGACCCTCGACCGCATCGCCTCCTCCTACCGCGGCACGCACGGCCCGGTGGAGGTGCGCATCGGCGGCATGGTCGCCGTGCAGGACGAGATGCAGACGATCATCCAGGAGGACCTCACCCGCGCCGAGATCATCGCCCTGCCGATCACCCTGGTGCTGCTGGTGATGGTCTTCGGCAGCGCGGTCGCCGCCCTGCTGCCGCTCGCCATCGGCATCGTCGCGATCCTCGGCACCAACGCGATCCTCAGCGGCCTGGCGGCGTTCACCGACGTCTCCGTCTTCGCGATCAACCTCACCACGGCCCTGGGCCTCGGCCTCGCCGTCGACTACGCCCTGTTCATCGTCCGCCGCTTCCGCGAGGAACTCGCCGGCGGCGCCGATCCGTCGACCGCCATCGCCACCACCCTGCGCACGGCGGGCCGCACGGTGCTGTTCTCCGCGCTCACGGTGGCGGTGTCGCTGGCGGCGATGCTCGTCTTCCCCCAGTACTTCCTGCGGTCCTTCGCCTACGCCGGCATGGCGGTGGTCCTGCTCGCCGCCGCGGCCGCCCTGATCCTCCTGCCGGCGGCCCTCGCCCTGCTCGGCCACCGCGTCAACTCCTGGGACCTGAGGGCCCTGCTGCGCAAGCGGCGCGGACCGTCCGGGCAGGCGGCCCCCGGCGGCGCGGCGGGCACGGCCTGGGCGCGCACCGCGACCCTGGTCATGCGCCGCGCCCCCTTCTTCGCCCTCGGGACGACCGCCGTCCTCGTCCTCCTCGGCCTGCCGTTCCTCGGCGTGAAGTTCGGCACCGCGGACGACCGCCAGCTGCCCTCCTCGGCCGAGTCGCACGTCGTGCAGCAGCACATCAGGGACGGCTTCCCGGGCAGCCCCGGCGGCGGCCTGGAGGTCCTCGCCGAGGGGAAGGCGACCGAGGCGCAGTACACCGCCTACAAGGAGCGCGTCGCCGGCCTGCCCGAAGTGGCCCGGGTGGACGGCCCGCTGGTGCGGGGCGACACCGCGTACTTCACGGTCCAGCCCGAGGGCGAGGCCGTGGGCGAGGCCGCCCAGCGCCTGGTGGCCGACCTGCGCGCCACCGAGGCGCCGTTCGACACCAAGGTGACCGGTTCGGCGGCCGTCCTGGTCGACTCCCGGCACGCGATAGCCGAACAGCTCCCCCGGGCGGCGGCCTTCATCGTGATCGTCACCCTGTTCCTGGTCTTCCTGCTGACCGGAAGCGTGCTGATACCCCTCCAGGCGGTGCTGCTCAACGCGCTCAGCCTGACGGCGATGTTCGGCGCGGTCGTCTGGGTCTTCCAGGACGGCCACCTCTCCGGCATGCTCGGCTTCACCAGCCCCGGCTCCATCGAGACGACCCTCCCGGTCCTGATGTTCTGCGTGGCCTTCGGCCTCTCCATGGACTACGGCGTCTTCCTGCTCTCCCGCATCAAGGAGGAGTACGACCACACGGGCGACCACGAGCGGGCGATCCGCCTGGGGCTCCAGCGCACGGGCGGTCTGATCACCGCGGCGGCCGTCATCCTGGCCGTGGTGATGGTCGCGATCGGCACCTCCCGGGTGACCAACACGAAGATGCTCGGCCTCGGCATCGCGCTGGCGGTCCTGATGGACGCGATGGTGGTCCGCAGCCTCCTCGTCCCGGCGATCATGCGGCTCACCGGGCGGGCCACCTGGTGGGCACCGGCACCCCTGCGCGGGTTCCACCGGCGGTTCGGGCTCAGCGAGGGGGAGCCGGCTCCGGCCGCCGAGGCGGACCTCCGGCGGGACACGGTGGGGGCGCGCGGATAACGTTCGGCCGGGTCCCGGGACGGCCGTCCCGGGACCCGGGCCGGACGAGAGACGAGGGCGACGACACATGCGGGCTGTGGTGTTCGAACGGTACGGGGAGGCGGCCGAGGTGCGGGAGGTGGCGGACCCGCGGCCGGCGGAGCACGGGGTGGTGGTGCGCGTCGAGGCCACCGGGCTGTGCCGCAGCGACTGGCACGGCTGGATGGGCCACGACCCCGACATCACCCTGCCGCACGTGCCCGGCCACGAACTCGCCGGAGTCGTCGAGGAGACCGGCGCCCGCGTCACCCGCTGGAAGCCCGGCAACCGGGTGACCGTGCCCTTCGTGTGCGGGTGCGGCAGCTGTCCGTCCTGCGCGGCGGGCGACCACCAGGTGTGCGAGCGGCAGACCCAGCCGGGCTTCACCCACTGGGGCTCCTTCGCCCAGTACGTGGCACTGGACCACGCCGACGTGAACCTGGTGGCGGTCCCCGACGGCCTCTCCCACGGCACCGCCGCCTCCCTCGGCTGCCGGTTCGCCACCGCGTTCCGGGCGGTCGTCGGCCGGGGCCGGGTCGCGGCGGGGGAGTGGGTGGCGGTGCACGGCTGCGGCGGGGTGGGCCTGTCGGCGGTGATGATCGCGGCCGCCTCGGGAGCACGGGTCGTCGCCGTGGACGTGTCACCGCGCGCCCTGGAGCTGGCGCGTACGTTCGGCGCGGCGGAGTGCGTGGACGCGCGGGACACGCCGGACACGGCGGCGGCGGTGCGCGAGGCGACCGGCGGCGGGGCGCACCTCTCCCTCGACGCCCTCGGCTCACCCGCCACCTGCGCCGCCTCGGTGAACGGCCTGCGCCGCCGCGGCCGGCACGTCCAGGTCGGCCTGCTGCCCTCGGCCGACGGCGCGACCCCCGTCCCGCTGGCCCGCGCCGTCGCCCTGGAGCTGGAACTCCTCGGCAGCCACGGCATGGCCGCCCACGCCTACCCCGGGATGCTGGAGCTGGTCCGGGCGGGAGTGCTCCGCCCCGACCTGCTGGTGACGTCCGCGATCGGGCTGGACGCCGCACCGGAGGCGCTGGCGGCGATGGGGACCGCGCCCGGGGCGGGGGTGACCGTCATCGAGCCGTGGCGGTGAGGGCGGCCCACTCGCGGTCCAGGAGGGCCATGAGCACCTCGTCCACCCACACCCCGTCCCGCAGCGCGGCCTCCCGGCGCACACCCTCCACCACGAACCCGGCCTTCTCGTAGACGCGCCGGGCCCGGGCGTTGTCGCCGTACACCTCCAGCTGGATGCGGTGCAGGCCCAGCCGTTCGAAGCCGTAACCGACGACGAGTCGGGTCGCCTCGGTGCCGATCCCCCGGTCGCGCCCCCGGGGCCCGATCAGGGTACGGAAGGTGCAGCTGCGCGCGTCCGGGTCCCGGTCGTACAGGACGACCTCGCCGACGAGTTCACCGGTGGCCCGGTCGGTGACGGCGAGGTCGAGGCGGTCGGGCGAGCCGGAGCGGGTGGCGTACCACGCCCGCAGGCGCTCCGGCGTGAGCTCACCGTTCGCGGGAAACGTGAACCGGATGACCTCGGGATCACCGATGATCTCCCACATCCCCTCGGCATCGGCCTCCGTGAAGGGACGCAGCACCGTTTTCTCACCGGCCAGCACGGGTTTGACGGAGAAGTCCATGTGGGGCACTGTGCCTTACGCGGGGGTGGGGTACGGAACGGGTTTCGGGACCGTTCCCTTCGGCGGCTCGGGCAACCGGATCGTGTAGGGCAACCCGATGTCAAAGGCCCTCCGGGGTGATCCTGGAGAGCCGCCGTCAGCGTTGCCGTCATGAGGGTGCACGGCATCAGCCGAGGTATGGCTGTTCGCGGTGTTCCAGGAAGTGCCGAAGCCGTAGCCGCTGTGTGTGGTGCATGGGCAACTCGGCCAGCTCGCCCGCCGGGACGAATCGCAGCTCCGTGGACTCGTGGGAGATCGCGAGGCGTCCGCCGATCACTCGGGCGATGAAACAGACGTTGAACTGTCGACGCACCTCACCGTCCGTGTAAGCGATGACGTGGCGCGGGTCGGTATAAGTCCCCACGAGCCCGGTGATCTCCACGTCCAGGCCCGTTTCCTCCTTCACTTCGCGGACGGCGGTTCCCGGCAGGGAGTCGGTCATCTCCATGCCACCGCCGGGCAGCGCCCAGAGATCGTTGTCTCGTCGGCGCTGGAGAAGGATGCGTCCTTCGTCGTCGGTGACTACCGCGGATGCCGCGACGACCAAGCTGTTGGGCTTGGGGGCGCCTGGGTCGTCGTAGTACTCGGTGCGCGCCATGATCACCTTTCTCGGACCGGCGTCGCGGTCGCCCACACCGCAGCGAAGCTGTCGGCGTACGTGTCGAACATGCCGCCTGCCTTGCTTCGCCGCAGGTGCCAGACAGGGGCAGCGTAGGCGTTCACGCCCCAGACGTGGGCGTTGACCAGTGCCTGATCATCAGCCCGGTAGAGCGAGCTGTAGAGCGTAGTGGCATGGGTCCGCACATCGATGCCAGGTACCCCGACAAGGGGGCGATAGTGCATCAGTGCGAGGCGGCAACGGGACTGGATTCCGTGGCCGAACTGCTCTTCGTCGCCACGCTGCTGGACGTTTGAGCTGTCCGCGTCGCCGAGTGCGATACGGACAGCGCAGCCCTCGGCCGCTCGCTCCGTCAAGAGCTCGTTGAGGCGCGGGTACGCCTCGTGCAAGAAGAGGGCGGCGTACACCAGCACGTCGATCTGCTCGCGAGCCTGGGTCAGCATGTCCACGATGGTGGACACCGGGACGTCCGCCCGCTGGTCGTAGAGAGCCACAAGTTCCGGGCTGACGGCGCGGGCGGGGCGTGGCTGCCGGAGAGCCGGCCATAGAGCGTGCAGGTCTTCTCCCAGCGTTTCCGCTGCCAGCATGGCGGTGGCACGACGTGGCGTACGCCCCAGGTTGACCCATCGTTCGACGGACTTCGGATCGACTTCGACCTTGTCCGCGAGGGCGTTGTACGTCCAGCCACCGGCCGCCATGGCAGCACGCAACCTCTCGTTCGGCATCTCAATCTCTCTCGATCCGGGGACGGCACCAGGGACGTTCTACCCGACGCAGGACGTCCCGAAGTGGGGTTTGTCGGTGGTTCCAACGTCCTGATGAACGGCAGGAAGCTCGTGTGCATGGCGAGCAATCAGACCCGACCAGGCATCGGTGAGCTGGCGAAGGACAGTGCCAGCGGACGCACCGGGGTCGTCATGGGTGAAGTCGGCGGCCGTGTCCAGATGCGCCCGTTGCAGGGCGGCAGGGAGTGGGACGCCATGCCGGACGACGTGGTGTCGCTCAGTGCGCGAGAGGAACTGAGCGCACGTCTGGCCACGAGGAACGGCAACAGTCGGGTCGGGCTGTGATGCGCGCTGTCAGCCGGTATGCCGGGGCCCTGTTCGCATCCACATCAGCGGTTCGTGCGGACGCTGTGAATGGGACGGGAGTCCATTGATTCCGAACACGTGGTCGCGCAGGCGCAGGCCGACCATCTCACCAAGGGAACTGGGCTTGTCGGAGATCGTCCGTGACTGGCGAGACGGCGACATCTCTGGAACTCCGCTTCTGGCGGTCCGAACAGCGCATGGTCCGCCAGGAGCGAGGCGCAACACGCAGCACCTCGTACGGGAAACGACGAACGAGAGGAAAACGAATGACTGTCGTTGCAGAGGCTCCGGTCACCAAGAGCACGGGTGCGCCCGGTCTCGTGTGGCTGGATCTCACCCGTAAGTGCCAGCTCGCCTGTGGCCACTGCCACAACGAATCCGGCCCGGACGGAACGCACGGCTCGATGACCACCGAGGACTGGACCCGCGTGCTCGACGAAGCTGCCGCGGCCGGCGTTCCCCGAGTGCAGTTCACCGGGGGTGAGGTCACCACGCACCCCGAGGCGCCGGCCCTGATCTCGCACGCGCTGAAGCTCGGCCTGGCTGTCGAGGTGTACAGCAACATGGTCCATCTCAACGAGAGTTGGTGGAGCCTGCTCAGGCGGGAGGATGTCAGCCTGGCCACGTCGTACTACGGCCAGGAGGACGCGCATAACGCGGTCACTGGACGGAACAGTCATACCCGCACTCGAGCGAACATCGTGAAGGCAGTGGCGGAGAAGATCCCGATCCGAGTGTCTGTGATCGTCTCCGATCCGTCCGACACCGGTGAGGGGACCGAACGGGAGTTGGCGGCCCTGGGCGTCCGTAACATCCGCGTCGATCACGTTCGGCCTTTCGGGCGTGGGGCGAACGGGCAGGAGCCGTGCATGGACGGCCTCTGCGGGCGATGCGGGGACGGGCGCGCGTCCATCGGTCCGAACGGCTCGGTGTCCCCGTGCGTCTTCTCCACGTGGCTGAGCGTGGGAAACGTCCAGGACGCACCCCTGGGCGCTATCCTCGGCGGCTCCGAGATCGCACAGGCCAACGCGACCATTCGAGCGGGGCGCAACTTCGGCGGCTTCCGCGCCTGTGGTCCCGACACCGACGACGAGTGCTCTCCGGGGACACCCGGAAGTGAGTGCACCCCGAGGAACTGAACGGACCATGGACACCGATCCCCCCGAATCCGCGATTCTCCCCCTGATCCGGGAACACACGGGCCACGTGGACCGGATCCGCCGGACCGAGCGGGGCTTCAGCTCGGACCTGACGGCCGTTGTCGACTGCGCCCGGGGGTCTTTCTTCGTCAAGGCGATGCGCAATCGGCCGGGCGGCCGACGGGAGTCCCTCATCAGGGAGAGGCGGATCAGCGCGTACCTCGGACACGTCTCGCCGCCCTTGTCGTGGGACGTGGAAGCCGAAGACTGGTTGGTCCTGGGCTTCGAAGCGGTCGACGGCAGGCCGGCCGACTTCGCGCCCTACTCGCCGGACCTTTCCCTGGTGGTCGACGCGATCGGCGAGATCGGTCGGTTGTCCCTGCCGCGGGTCGCCCGGGAATGGACCGAGACGCGATGGGACCGGTTCGCCTCGGACAGCTCGGAGGCCGAGCTGTTCCGGGGGGATTCGCTTCTCTACACGGACATCAATCCGAGCAACTTCCTCGTGGCCGAGCGGCGCGTGTGGGCCGTGGACTGGGCATGGCCGACGCGAGGCGCGGGGTTCATCGACCCCGCTGTGCTGGTTCTCCAGCTCATCGCCGCCGGGCACTCCCCGGAGCGTGCCCAGAAGTGGGCGGATCGGTTGCCCGCGTGGCGTAAGGCGGCCCCGCAGGCGATCGATGCCTTCGCTGCCGCCAACCTGCGAATGTACCGGTCCGCTGTCGGACGGAAGCCCGATGCGGACTGGCTGAAGGCCATGGTCGGAGCGTGCCAGGCGTGGACCGGCCACCGAAGGGTCGCCACGGAGTAGCACACGAGACCGGACCACCCGGAATGCCGTCCAGGCTGACGGGTGGTCCGGTCGTGGAAACAGCGTGGGCGCCGCCGGTCCGGCGGGGTCAGTCCGTGCGGCGGCCGCGGTTGCCGGGTCGGGAGGCGACCCAGGCGAGGACGGTGTCGACGTACCAGTAGCGTCTGCCGCCCTCGATGCGGTCGGGCGGGGGCAGCAGCCCGTGCTTGCGGTAGGAGCGCACGGTGTCCGGCTGCACGTTGATGTGCGCCGCGATCTCCTTGTAGGACCAGAGCCGTCGGTCGGCCATGAGTGCACCTCCCCGCGCGGCCGGGCGGCGGCCGGGAGGCCGCCGGGGGAGCCCGGCGTCACGCTGGTGATCACCGGGCCCTTGCCCGGTGGACGGCCCCCGTGTGACCGTACGGATGCGGTTGTGGACCGACTGTGACGTGGCGGTCGCGCATCCGTGACATATGTCGTATGCCTGACATTCGCGACGGGTGTGCCGGAGGGCCCGGAGGGCTACGCCCCGCAGGACCGCAGGAAGGCCCGGGTCCGCTGCGCGATCGGCAGGGGGCGGTCCGGCTCGCACGGGTACATGTCCTGCTCGACGATCGCGAACAGGTCGACGTCCAGTTTCTGCGCGGCCTCCAGCACCGGGCCCAGCTCCGGCACCCCGGACGGCGGTTCGCACATCACGCCCTGGGCGACCGCGGGCCCGAACGGGGTCCCCTTCGCCCGCACGTCCGCCAGGACCTCCGGGTCGACCTGCTTGAGGTGCAGGTAGCCGATGCGTTCCCCGTAGGTCTCGATCAGCTTGACGCTGTCGCCGCCGCAGTACGCGTAGTGCCCGGTGTCGAGGCAGAGCGACACCGAGCCGGAGTCCGTGCCGTCCAGGAAGCGGGCGACGTTCTCCTCGCTGTCGATGTGGGTGTCGGCGTGCGGGTGGACGACGATGCTCAGGCCGTACCGCTCGCGCACCTCCCGCCCCAGCCGTTCGGTGAGCGAGGTGAGGTTGCGCCACTGCTCCGGTGTGAGCGTGTCCGGTTCGAGCACCTCGCCGGTCTTGTCGTCCCGCCAGAAGGAGGGGATGACCACCAGGTGGGAGGCGCCCACCGCCTGGGCCAGGGCCGCGTTGTCGGCGACGTGCGCCCAGGTCCGGTCCCAGACCGCCGCGCCGTGGTGCAGCCCGGTGAAGACCGTGCCCGCGGACACCTTCAGCCCGCGCCTCGTCGTCTCCTCGGTGAGGACGGCCGGGGCGGTCGGCAGGTACCCGTAGGGGCCCAGTTCGATCCACTCGTAGCCGGAGAGCGCCACCTCGTCGAGGAAACGCCGCCAGGGCACCTGCCGCGGGTCGTCGGGGAACCAGACGCCCCAGCTGTCGGGGGCCGAGCCGATCCGGATGCGGGACAGTGGGGGCTGAGGTGACAACGACGTCATGGGCGTCAGCGTGCGGTCTCCCCGAAAGGGTGTCAAGAGCTGGTCCGAATGTCCGGACAAAACATTGACAGGGTCCACCGCGGCGGACTACAAAGCCGTGAGGAGCCGTTACGGCGGCACGCCCGGCAGGCGGGCAGGAGCGCAGACGGGCAGGCGCACAGGAGCGCAGGCGGCAGGCGCACAGGCTTGCAGGCGCACGGGCGTGCAGGCCGACACGAAGGGATCTCGATGGCGTACGACCTGATCACCATGGGGCGGATCGGAGTGGACCTCTATCCGTTGCAGACGGGGGTCCCGCTGCCGCAGGTCACGTCCTTCGGGAAGTTCCTCGGCGGGTCCGCGACCAACGTCGCCGTCGCCGCCGCCCGCCTCGGCCGGCGCACCGCGGTGATCACCCGTACCGGTGACGACCCGTTCGGCACCTATCTGCACCAGGCCCTGCGCGACTTCGGCGTCGACGACCGCTGGGTCACCCCCGTCCCCGGCCTGCCGACCCCGGTCACCTTCTGCGAGGTCTTCCCGCCGGACGACTTCCCGCTGTACTTCTACCGGCAGCCCAAGGCGCCCGACCTGGAGATCGACGCCCACGACCTCGACCTCGACGCCGTCCGCGACGCCCGCGTCTTCTGGGTGACGGGCACCGGCCTGAGCCAGGAACCGAGCCGCACGGCGACGCTGGCGGCCCTCGCCCACCGCGCCAAGGCCGGCACCACCGTCTTCGACCTCGACTGGCGGCCCATGTTCTGGACCGACCCGGACGCGGCCCGCCCCTTCTACGCCGAGGCCCTGAAGCACGCCACCGTCGCCGTCGGCAACCTCGACGAGGTGGAGGTCGCCACCGGCGTGCGCGAACCGCGGGCCGCCGCCCGCGCCCTCCTCGACGCGGGCGTCGACATCGCCGTCGTCAAACAGGGGCCCGAGGGCGTCCTGGCCGTCAGCCGCGCGGGCGAGTACGCCGAGGTCCCCCCGCTCCCGGTGACCGTCCTCAACGGCCTCGGCGCCGGGGACGCCTTCGGCGGCGCCCTCTGCCACGGCCTCCTCGCGGGCCGCGACCTGGAGACGGTCATGCGGTTCGCCAACGCCGCCGGCGCCATCGTCGCCTCCCGCCTGGAGTGCTCCTCGGCCATGCCGACCCCCGACGAGATCGAGGCGGCGCTCACGGCGGGAGCCGTGCGGTGAGCGTCGACGTCGCGGAACTCGTGCGCACCCGCACCCGCCATCCGGAGGCGATCGCGGAGGCCGCCGCCCGCCGCGTCCGGCGGCCCCTGCTGGGCACGAGCGATCGCTTGATGATCGTCGCCGCCGACCACCCCGCCCGTGGCGCGCTCGGCGCGGGCGGCCGCTCCCTGGCCATGGCCAACCGCGCCGACCTGCTCGAACGCCTCTGCCTGGCCCTGTCCCGGCCCGGTGTCGACGGCGTCCTCGCCACCGCCGACATCCTCGACGACCTGCTCCTGCTCGGCGCCCTCGACGGCAAGGTCGTCATGGGCTCGATGAACCGAGGCGGCCTCCAGGGCGCCCGCTTCGAGCTCGACGACCGCTTCACCGGCCACCGCGCCGAGGACATCGAACGGCTCGGCTTCGACGCGGGCAAACTGCTCCTGCGCATCGACTACGACGACACGGGCTCCCTCACCACCCTGGAGTCCACCGCCCGCGCGATCGACGACATGGCCGCACGCCGGCTCCCCGTCTTCGTCGAGCCGTTCATCTCCCGCCGCGCCCCCGACGGCGGGCTCCGCAACGACCTGTCCGCCGAGGCCGTCACCCGGTCCATCGCCATCGCCTCCGGACTCGGCGGCACCTCCGCCTACACCTGGCTCAAGGTGCCGGTCACCGACAACCCCGACGACATGGCCGAGGTCATGGAGACCTCCACCCTGCCGGCGGTCCTGCTGGGCGGCGAGGTCGGGGGCTCCGTCGAGGACCAGGCCGGCGCGTACGAGAAGTGGCGGGGCGCGCTGCGCCTGCCCACCGTCCGCGGCCTGGTGGTCGGCCGTTCGCTGCTGTACCCGGCGGACGGGGACGTGGCCGCCGCCGTCGACACCGCCGTAGGACTGCTGTGAGGGCCCCCGCATGACACACACCGAGCCGCAGCGCCCGTCGCGCACCGAGCCGCAGCGCCCGTCGCGCACCGAGCCGCAGCGCCCGTCGCGCAGCGAGCCGCACAGCCCGTCGGCCACCGAGCCGCAGCACAGCCCGTCGCGCACCGAGCAGCGGCGCCCCGCGGGCCGTGACCTGTACGTCCCGCGCGGCACCACCGCCGACGCGGACCATGTCCTCGACATCGGCCCGGAGCGGGCCGGCTGGACCCACAGCAGTCTGCGCGTCGTGGAGCTGGCGCCCGGCGGCACGCACACCCTCACCGCCGGGGACAGCGAGTGGATCGTGCTTCCGCTGGAGGGCGGATGTACCGTGCGAACAGCTGATGAAGAGTTCCAACTCCTGGGCAGGGAGAGCGTTTTCGCGTCGGTCACCGACTTCGCGTACGTTCCCCGGGACGCCCGGGCACAGATCGCCTCCGGCGCGGGAGGCCGCTTCGCCCTGGCAGGAGCGAAGTGCGAGCGACGACTCCCCGCCCGCTACGGCCCCGCGCCGGAGGTACCCGTCGAGGAACGCGGCAGCGGCACCTGCGCCCGCCTGGTGCGCAACTTCGCCTCCGCCGACGCCTTCGACTGCGACAAGCTGATCGCCGTCGAGGTCGTCACCCCCGGCGGGAACTGGTCCTCGTACCCGCCGCACAAGCACGACGAGCACCGGCCCGGCGAGGAGTCGGAGCTGGAGGAGATCTACTACTTCGAGATCGACGGACCGCACGGGTTCGGCTACCAGCGCGTGTCCCCCTCCCGCGAGGGCGGGTCCGACGTCCTCGCCGAGGTCCGCTCCGGCGACGCCGTCCTCGTCCCCGACGGATGGCACGGCCCGTCGATCGCCCAGCCCGGCCACACCATGTACTACCTGAACGTCATGGCCGGCCCCGGCGGGACGCGGGAGTGGCGGATCTGTTTCCACCCGGACCACGTAGAAAGCACAGGGGTTTACCGATGACCACGAGGCTCACCGTGGCCCAGGCGCTGGTGCGCTTCCTCGCCGCCCAGTACACCGAGCGCGACGGCGTACGGCAGCGGCTGATCGGCGCGACCTGGGGCATCTTCGGCCACGGCAACGTCGCCGGCCTCGGCCAGGCGCTCGTCGAGTACGCCGACGTCATGCCGTACCACCAGGGCCGCAACGAGCAGTCGATGGTCCACGCGGCCGTCGGCTACGCCCGCCAGTCGAACCGCCTGTCCACCCACGCGGTGACGACGTCGATCGGCCCCGGCGCGACGAACCTGGTCACCGGAGCGGCCCTCGCCACGATCAACCACCTCCCGGTCCTCCTCCTCCCCGGCGACGTGTTCGCCACCCGTCCGGCCGACCCGGTGCTCCAGCAACTGGAGGTCCCCTACGCCGGTGACGTGTCCGTCAACGACACCCTGCGCCCGGTCTCGAGGTACTTCGACCGCGTCACCCGCCCCGAGGCCCTCGTTCCGGCCGCGCTCCAGGCGATGCGCGTGCTGACGGACCCCGTGGAGACGGGCGCGGTGACCCTGGCGCTGCCGCAGGACGTCCAGGCCGAGGCGTACGACTGGCCCGAGGCGTTCTTCGCCGAGCGCACCTGGGCCGTCCGCCGGCCGGGCGCCGACCCGGCCGAGCTCGCCGAGGCGGTCCGGGCGATCCGGGCGGCCCGGCGCCCCCTGGTCGTCGCGGGCGGCGGCGTCCACCACAGCCGCGCCGAGGCGGCCCTCGCCGAGTTCGCCGAGGCCACCGGCATCCCGGTCGCCTCCACCCAGGCCGGCAAGGGCTCCCTGCGCCACGACCACCCCCAGGACGTCGGCGGCGTCGGCCACACCGGCACCGCGACCGCCGACGAACTGGCCCGCACCGCCGACCTGGTGATCGGCGTGGGCACGCGCTACACCGACTTCACCACCGCCTCCCACACCCTGTTCGCCGGCGAGGGCGTCCGGTTCCTCAACCTCAACATCGCCGCCCACGACGGCCACAAGATGGCCGGCCTCCCGCTCGTCGCGGACGCCCGCAGCGGCCTCACGGAGCTGACGCAGGCCCTCGAACTCCACGCCCACCGCGTCGCGGACGCCTACGTCGCCGAGTACACCGACGACAAGGAGCGCTGGGAGCAGCGCGTCGACGCCTGCTACGAGGCCGACGAGATCGACGTGCGCCCCACCCAGCCGCAGGTGCTGGGCGCGCTGGACGCGATCGTCGACGAGACGGACGTCATCGTCAACGCGGCCGGCTCCCTCCCCGGCGACCTGCACAAACTGTGGCGGACGCGGTCGCGCGACCAGTACCACCTGGAGTACGGCTACTCCTGCATGGGCTACGAGATCCCGGCCGCGCTCGGGGTGAAGCTGGCGGCGCCCGGCCGGCCGGTGTGGGCGCTGGTCGGCGACGGCACGTACCTGATGATGCCGACGGAGATCGTCACGGCCGTGCAGGAGGGCATCGCGATCAAGATCGTCCTCGTGCAGAACCACGGGTACGCCTCCATCGGCGGGCTGTCGGAGGAGACCGGCGGCGAACGCTACGGCACCGCCTACCGCCACCGGGCCGACGACGGCACCTTCACGGGCGCCCCCCTCCCCGTCGACCTGGCCGCCAACGCCGCCAGCCTCGGGATGCGCGTGCTGCGCGCGAAGACCGTGCGCGAGCTGCGCGCGGCCCTCGCCGAGGCCCGGGCGGCCGACACCCCCACATGTGTCTACGTCGAGACCCGAACGGCAGACACAGTGTCGGGCGCGCCCGAGGCACAGGCCTGGTGGGATGTACCCGTGGCCGAGACCGCGACCCGCCCGTCGGCGGTCAAGGCCCGTGAGCTGTACGAACGGCACGTCTCCACCCGACGCCGCCATCTGTGAAGGAGCAACTGGGCATGACGAAGATCGTCAACCACTGGATCGGCGGCAAGACCGTCGAGGGCGCGTCGGGCACGTTCGGGCCGGTCACCGACCCGGCGACCGGCGAGGTCACCACGAAGGTCGCGTTCGCGTCGGTCGACGAGGTCGACGCGGCGGTCGCGGCCGCCAAGGACGCCTTCGTGACCTGGGGCCAGTCCTCGCTGGCCCAGCGCACCTCGATCCTGTTCCGGTTCCGCGCGCTGCTCGACGCCCACCGCGACGACATCGCCGCGCTGATCACCGCCGAGCACGGCAAGGTGCACTCCGACGCGCTCGGTGAGGTCGCCCGCGGCCTGGAGATCGTCGATCTGGCCTGCGGCATCAGCGTGCAGCTGAAGGGCGAGCTGTCCACGCAGGTCGCGAGCCGGGTGGACGTGGCGTCGATCCGCCAGCCGCTCGGTGTCGTCGCGGGCATCACGCCGTTCAACTTCCCGGCGATGGTCCCGATGTGGATGTTCCCGATCGCCATCGCGACCGGCAACACCTTCGTGCTGAAGCCGTCCGAGAAGGACCCGTCGGCGTCGGTCCGGCTCGCCGAACTGCTGGCCGAGGCCGGTCTGCCCGACGGCGTCTTCAACGTCGTGCACGGCGACAAGGTGGCCGTCGACCGCCTCCTGGAGCACCCGGACGTCAAGGCCGTCTCCTTCGTCGGCTCCACCCCGATCGCCCGCCACATCCACACCACCGCCTCCGCGCACGGCAAGCGGGTCCAGGCCCTGGGCGGCGCCAAGAACCACATGCTGGTCCTCCCGGACGCCGACCTGGACGCGGCCGCGGACGCCGCCGTGTCCGCCGCCTACGGCTCGGCGGGCGAGCGCTGCATGGCCATCTCGGCCGTGGTCGCGGTCGGTTCGATCGGCGACGAACTGGTGGAGAAGATCCGCGAGCGCGCCGAGAAGATCAAGATCGGCCCCGGCAACGACCCGGCTTCCGAGATGGGCCCGCTGATCACCGCCGCCCACCGCGACAAGGTCGCCTCCTACGTCACGGGCGCGGCGGCCGAGGGCGCCGAGGTGGTCCTCGACGGCACCGGCCACACGGTCGACGGCTTCGAGGACGGCCACTGGATCGGCATCTCGCTGCTGGACAAGGTGCCCACGTCGGCCAGGGCCTACCAGGACGAGATCTTCGGACCGGTGCTGTGCGTGCTGCGCGCGGACACCTACGAGGAGGGCGTGGCGCTCATCAACGCCTCCCCGTTCGGCAACGGCACCGCGATCTTCACCCGGGACGGCGGCGCCGCCCGCCGCTTCCAGCTGGAGATCGAGGCGGGCATGGTCGGCGTGAACGTCCCGATCCCGGTCCCCGTCGGCTACCACAGCTTCGGGGGCTGGAAGGACTCCCTCTTCGGCGACCACCACATCTACGGCAACGACGGCACGCACTTCTACACCCGCGGCAAGGTCGTCACCACCCGCTGGCCGGACCCCTCCGAGACCCCGACGGGCGTGGACCTGGGCTTCCCGCGCAACCACTGAGGCCCCTACGGTGCCCCGTCCTCCCGGCAACGGGAGGACGGGGCACCGTGGGCTCACCGCTGTGCGGCGGCTTCCTCCAGCACCTCGGTCATGTCGCCGGTCTGCGCGGCCGGCGGCGCCTTCACCTCGGCCGTCTCACCGAACTTCTCGAAGTCCGTGGTGACCTTCATGGTGCCGATCTGCTGGACCAGGCGCACGGGAAGGTCCTCGGCGCCGACCCAGACGTCCATGGCGAAGGACGTGACGCCGCCGGTCACCGAGCCCAGGAGGCCGCTGTCGTCGCCGAGGGCCTTGCCGAGCTTGCCCATTTGGTCCTGGCCGACCACCGCGCGGTAGTGGGTGGTGCGCTGCCCGTTGACCGTCTCGGTGCCGAGGTCCTGGACGTCGTCGGCGTACTTCAGGCCCTTCATGGACGCCGACGGGCTGCCGTTGCCGCCGCCGAGTGCCTGCGCGCCCTGCTCGCCGAAGATCGCCGAGCCGTCGACCTTCATCCACTCCTTGCCCGCGAGCGGACCGGCGGCCTGGGGGTCGATGTCGTAGTAGTAGGTGCCGTCGACGAAGAGCATGCGCATCGTCGGGGCGTCCTGGAGCTGCTGCATCTGCGCCGCCGCCGTGTCCATCTCGACGTCGAAGGCGTAGCCGTCGCCCCATGAGTACGTGCCGTCCATCGTGACCGGTTCGCCCGTTCCCAGGTCGGTGCTCATCCGTACCTCGGCCGAACCGACCTCTTCCGTGCGGTCGGTGGCGCGGGCCAGCGCCGCCATGATCGTGTCGGTCCGGTCGGCCTTCTCGGCCGCGTCGGCCGCCTGCTTCACCGTCTCCGTGCCGCACGCCGACACGGTGAGCATCGCGGCCGCCGTGCACCCCACCCAGGCAGCGGTGTACCTCGTTCTCATCCCCACCCCTTGCTGTGCATCGTCTGTGCTCTCGACTCTAGCGCCCCCCACCGACACGTCCGCCTGCCGGACGGCCGCATGTATTTCGCGGCACGCCCTGCGGTTCCCGCACATCCCAAGGCGGCCGCAGAGCTTGCGGGAAACTGCCGTAAACGCCACTCCAGGCCCTTGGCGGCTACGGATTCCGTACTCAAACACCTATTGACGCATTGCTTTTCGTCGGGGTTCGATGCACCGCCGGGAGCGACCAGGAGAACGTACAGCGATCCGCCGGAGGCGATAGCGCTCCCGACCCCACCTCTGCCGCACGAGTCGATCGGAACCGCCGCATGACCGACACGCTCCGCCCTGTCGAAACCGCCCTTCCCCAGGCGCCGGACAGTCCCCAGAAGCTGAAGCGCTCCATCGGTGTCGTCGGCGGCACCCTCCTCACCCTCTCGTGCGTGACGCCCGCCTCCACCCTCTTCGTCGTCGTCCCCGACCTGTTCGGCTCGCTCGGCACCGCGACCGCCCTCACGATCGCGATCGGCTCGCTCCTCTGTATCGCGGTGGCGTTCTGTTACTCGGAGCTGGGCACCCTCATCCCCAGCGCGGGCGGCGAGTACGCCATGGTGTCGACGTTGGCCGGACGGCTCGCGGGCTGGCTCGTCTTCGTCCTGTCGCTCCTGGTCGTGATGATCGTCCCGCCGGTGATCGCCATGGGCACGGCCGACTACCTGGCCCCGGTCGTCCACCTCGACCCGTCGCTCGCCGGCGCCGGCGTCATGCTGCTGGCCACCCTCGCCGGCCTGCTCGACCTGCGCGCCAACGCCTGGATCACCGGGATCTTCCTGGTCCTGGAGGTCATCGCGGCGGCCGTCGTGGCGGTGCTGGGCTTCGCCCACGCCGAGCGCGGCCCGGGCAGCCTGGTGTCGATGCAGGTCGCCGGCGCCGACGGCCGGCCGGACACCGTCACCGCCCTGCTGGTCGTCTCCGGTCTCGCCATCGCCCTCTTCGTCACCCAGGGCTTCTCCACCGCCGTCTACCTCTCCGAGGAACTGGAGCACCCCCGCCGCACCGTCGCCCGCACGGTCCTGGCCACCCTCGCCATCTCCACCGTGATCATCCTGGTCCCGGTCGCCGCGATCACCCTGGGCGCCTCCGACCTCTCCGAGCTGACCGGCGGCGACATCGGCTCCATGGTCACCGCCTGGTCCAACTCCGCCGTCGGCACCTTCGTCAGCCTCTGCGTGGCCCTCGCGATCATCAACGCCGGCATCGTCATGGTCATCCAGAACTCCCGCGTCCTGTTCGCCTCCGCCCGCGACAAGGCCTGGCCCCAGCCGGTCAACGACGCCTTCGCCCGCCTCGGCCGCTTCGGCTCCCCCTGGGTCGCCACCCTCGCCGTCGGCGTCCCCGGCGCGGCCCTGTGCTTCGTCAACCTCGACACGCTGTACGGCGTGACGGGCGTCTCCGTGACCGGCATGTACCTGCTCGTCGCCATCGCCGCCCTGCTCGCCCGCCGCGGCGCCCACCGCCACACCCCCGCCTGGCGCATGCCGCTCTGGCCGGTCGTCCCGGCCCTGCTGATCGTGGTCCTCGCCTACATCCTCACCCAGCAGGAGACCGCCTACCTCCTGTGGACCGGCGGCATCACCGCGGCCGCCACCCTCTACTGGGCCCTCTACCTCCGCCCCCGCCGCGACACCCGCTGGCTGGTGTCGATCCCGGAGGACGCGCGGGCCTGACCCGTACCGCGGACGCGGTACGCGACCCGGCCGCCGTACGCCGCAGGTAGGCCGACCGGTTCCGCCTCCGGTCGACATCTCCCCGACAGCTTCACCCCGTACCGTTGCAGCATGGATCTTCGACTGCCCCGGCTGCGGGGACTGCGGCGGCCGCGGCGGCTGGTGGCCGCCGCGGCCGCCGTCGTCGTCCTCGCGGGCGCCGGGACATGGACGGCCGTCGCCTCCGACGACCCGCCGCCCGTCAAGCGCAGTGACCGGGTGCTGGCCGTGGACGGCGTGCGCCTGGACACCTCGTACTTCACGTCCGGGACCGGCCGCCGCCCCGCCGTCCTGCTGGGGCACGGCTTCGGCGGGAGCAAGGACGACGTCCGGCAGCAGGCCGAGCAACTGGCCCGCGCCGGATACGCCGTGCTGACCTGGTCGGCGCGCGGCTTCGGCAGGTCCACCGGGAAGATCGGGCTGAACGACCCGCAGGGCGAGGTCGCCGACGTCTCGAAGCTGATCGACTGGCTGGCGAAGCGTCCCGAGGTCGAGCTCGACAAGGCCGGCGACCCGCGCGTGGGCATGACCGGCGCCTCCTACGGCGGCGCGATCTCCCTGCTGGGCGCCGGGTACGACGACCGGGTCGACGCCATCGCCCCGGCGATCACGTACTGGAACCTCGCGGACGCGTTGTTCCCCGACGGCGTCTTCAAGAAGCTGTGGGCCGGCATCTTCTTCAACACCGGTGGCGGCTGCGCCGCGTTCGAGCCCGCGCTGTGCGCGATGTACCAGCGGGTCGCCGAGTCCGGCACGCCCGACGACGCCGCCCGCGCGGTGCTCGAGGAGCGTTCGCCGTCCGCCGTCGCCGACCGCATCGACGTCCCCACCCTCCTGATCCAGGGACAGACCGACTCCCTCTTCACGCTCGCCCAGTCCGACGCCGCCGAGAAGGCGATCAGCGCCAACGGCGCCCCCGTCGACGTCGACTGGATCGCGGGCGGCCACGACGGCGGCGACCTGGAGACCGACCGGGTCCGGGCCCGCGTGACCTCCTGGTTCGACCGCTACCTCAAGGAGGACACGGCCGCCGGCACCGGCCCGGCCTTCCGCGTCACCCGCACCCTCGGCACCGGCACCGGCACCGGCGACGGCGAATCCCGCCTGACCGGAGCGAGCGCCGACACCTACCCCGGCCTTCAGGGCGCCCCCCGCTCCCTCGCCCTCAGCGGCCGTGAGCAGAGCGTCGACAACCCGGCCGGCGCCACCCCGCCCGCCGTGTCCGCCCTGCCCGGCCTCGGCGGCTCCGGACTCTCCCAGCTGTCGAGTCTCGGCGTCGGCGTCTCCCTCGACTTCCCCGGCCAGTACGCGGCCTTCGAGACCGCCCCCGTCCGCGAGGACCTGCGGATCACCGGCTCGCCCACGGTCACCGTGCACGTGACGTCCACCACCGACGACGCCGTCCTCTTCGCCAAGGTGTACGACGTCGGCCCCGGCGGCGGCGCCCAGCAGGTGCTGCCGTCCCAACTGGTCCAGCCCGTCCGGGTGGAGGGCGCCGAGGCCGGCAAGGACGTCACGGTCACCCTGCCCGCCATCGACCACGAGGTGGAGGACGGCCACCGGCTGCGCCTGGTCCTCGCCTCCACGGACCTCGGCTACGCCTCCCCGGCGGCCCCGGCGACGTACACGGTCTCCGTGAAGGGCGCTCTGACGGTGCCGACGGCCCTGAGCGGCACGGACGCGGCGGCCCCGCTGCCCGCCCGCGTGTGGTGGCTCCCGCTCGCCGGCGTCGTTCTCGCCGCGGCGCTGCTCCTGACCGCCCGCCGCCGCACGAAGGCCCCCGCCGCCCCCGACCCGGCCCTCGCCGACGTCCCCCTCCAGATCACCGGCCTGACCAAGCGGTACGCGAAGTCCGCCGACCGGTACGCGGTCGAGGACCTGTCCTTCCGCGTCGACAAGGGCCAGGTGCTCGGCCTGCTCGGCCCCAACGGCGCGGGCAAGACGACGACCCTGCGCATGCTGATGGGCCTGATCACCCCGGACGGCGGCGAGATCCGCGTCTTCGGCCACGCCATCGCGCCCGGCGCCCCGGTGCTGTCCCGCGTCGGCGCCTTCGTCGAGGGCGCGGGCTTCCTCCCGCACCTGTCCGGCCGGGAGAACCTGGAGCTGTACTGGCGGGCCACCGGCCGCCCGCCGCAGGACGCCCACCTGGACGAGGCCCTGGAGATCGCGGGCCTGGGCGACGCGCTCGCCCGCGCGGTCCGCACCTACTCGCAGGGCATGCGCCAGCGTCTCGCCATCGCCCAGGCCATGCTCGGCCTGCCCGACCTGCTCATCCTCGACGAGCCGACCAACGGCCTCGACCCGCCCCAGATCCGCGAGATGCGCGAGGTGATGATCCGCTACGCGGCGGCCGGCCGCACGGTGATCGTCTCCAGCCACCTGCTGTCCGAGGTCGAGCAGTCCTGCACCCACCTCGTGGTGATGGACCACGGGCGGCTCGTCCAGGCGGGCCCGGTCCGGGAGATCGTCGGCTCCGGCGACACCCTGCTCGTCGGCACCTCCGCGCCGGTGGACGACATCGTCGTCGAGAAGGTCGCCGCGCTGCCCGGCGTGGCCTCGGCCACCCGCGCCGACGACGGCCTGCTGGTCCGCCTCGACCCCGACGGCACCGCGGCCCGCCTGGTCGCCGACCTGGTCCGCCTGGAGGTGCCCGTGGAGTCGGTCGGCCCGCACCGCCGCCTCGAAGACGCCTTCCTCACCCTGATCGGAGACTCCGCATGAGCACGCTCACCGACCGCGCGGAGGTCGCCGACGGCTACCGCGCCGGCCGTACGCTGCCCGTCCGGGTCGAACTGGTCCGGCAGCTGAAGCGGCGCCGCACGCTCGTCATGGGCGGCGTCCTGTTCGCCCTGCCGTTCGTGCTGCTCGTCGCCTTCCAGGTGGGCGGCGGTCCCGGCGCGGGCAACGACCGGGTGAACCTGATGGACACCGCCACGCTGTCCGGCGCGAACTTCGCCGCGGTGAACCTCTTCGCCTCCGCGGGCTTCCTGCTGGTCATCCCCGTGGCCCTGTTCTGCGGCGACACCGTGGCGTCGGAGGCCGGCTGGTCCTCCCTGCGCTACCTCCTCGCCGCGCCCGTGCCCCGCGCCCGCCTGCTGTGGTCCAAGCTCGTCGTCGGGCTCGGCCTCAGCCTGGCCGCGATGGTGCTGCTGCCGGTCGTCGCCCTCGCCGTCGGCACGGCCGCGTACGGCTGGGGGCCGCTGCAACTGCCCACCGGCGGTCTGCTGCCGGCGGGCACCGCCGCCCAGCGCCTGCTGATCACCGTGGCGTACCTCTTCCTGTCCCAACTGGTCACCGCCGCCCTGGCGTTCTGGCTCTCCACCCGCACCGACGCCCCGCTCGGCGCGGTCGGCGGCGCGGTGGGCCTGACCATCGTCGGCAACGTCCTCGACGAGGTCACCGCCCTCGGCGACTGGCGCGAACTGCTGCCCTCGCACTGGCAGTACGCCTGGCTCGACGCCGTCCAGCCGGTGCTCCAGTGGACCGACATGATCCAGGGCGTCTCGGTGTCGGTGACGTACGCGCTCGTGCTGTTCGCCCTGGCCTTCCGGGGATTCGCCCGCAAGGACGTGGTGTCGTAGGGGGAGGCCCGCCCTACCGCCCTACCGCCCCACCGCCCCACCGCACACGCGCCGTGTTGGCGCGGCACCCCTGGTGCAACTTCTTACTCGTGAGTAAGGTGCGGTCCACCGCCTGCCAGCCCCCTCTTCCCCCAGGAGCCGCCATGGGCATGCGCAAGGACCTGAAACGGGCCGCACGCCGTACCGATCTGGCCGCCCGCACCCACGTGGACCTCGTCAGGGACGGGACCGGCACCGTACGGGAGGCCCGCACCGCCCCCCTCGTCGCGCCCCTCGCCGGCGGCAGCACCGCCGACCTGCCCTTCACCAACGCGGCCGAGGCCCCCGACGCCGTCGTCCTGCGCCGCAGGGACCCGGGCGGCGACTGGCGGCCGGTGACGGCGGCCGCCTTCGCCCGCGAGGTCACCGCCGTCGCCAAGGGACTGATCGCCGCCGGGCTGGAACCGGGCGGCCGCGTCGCGGTGATGTCCCGCACCCGCTACGAGTGGACCGTCCTGGACTTCGCGATCTGGGCGGCCGGCGGCCAGAGCGTCCCCGTCTACGCCACCTCCGCCGCGGCCCAGGTGGAGTGGATCGTCCGCGACTCCGGCGCCCGCTTCGTCGTCACCGAGACCGCGGCCGACACCGCCACGGTCACCGCAGCCACGGCCGGCCACCCCAGCCCGCCCCGCGTCTGGGAACTGGACGCGGACGCCCTCACCGGCCTCACCGCCCTCGGCCGCGACCTCCCCGACGAGGAGGTCGCCAAACGCCGCGCCGCCCTCACCCCCGACACCCCCGCCACCCTCTGCTACACCTCCGGCACCACCGGCCGCCCCAAGGGCTGCGTCCTCACCCACGCCAACCTGCACGCCGAGGCCGCCAACACCCTCGAACTCCTCCACCCCGTCTTCCAGGCGGTCACCGGTCAGACCGCCTCCACCCTCCTCTTCCTCCCCCTGGCCCACATCCTCGGCCGCACCCTCCAGATCGCCTGTCTGACGGCCCGCATCGAGACCGGCCACTTCCCGAGCGTCAGGCCCGACGAGCTCCGCCCCGCCCTCAAGGAGTTCCGCCCCACCTTCGTCGTCGGCGTGCCCTACCTCTTCGAGCGCATCCACGACACGGGCCGCGCCACCGCCGAGAAGATCGGCCGCGCCGCCTCCTTCGACCGCGCCGAACGCGTCGCCGTCCGCTTCGGCGAGGCCCACCTGCGCGCGTTCCTCGGCACCGGCAAGGGCCCCGGCCCCGGCCTCCGGGCCGCGTGGGCCCTGTACGACCTGCTGGTCTACCGCCGCATCCGCAAGGAGCTCGGCGGCCGCCTGCGCTACGCCATCAGCGGCGGCTCCCCCCTCGACCGCTCCCTCAACCTCTTCTTCTACGCCGCCGGCATCATGGTCTACGAGGGCTACGGCCTCACCGAGACCACCGCCGCCGCCACCGTCGTACCCCCGTTGGCACCCCGCCCGGGCACGGTCGGCCGGCCGGTCCCCGGCACGTCCGTCCGCATCGCCGACGACGGCGAGGTCCTCATCCGCGGCGGTGTGGTCTTCGGCGGCTACTGGAACGCCCCCGACGCCACGGACGCCGTCCTCACCGACGGCTGGTTCGCCACCGGCGACCTCGGCTCCCTCGACGAGGACGGCTACCTCACCATCACCGGCCGCAAGAAGGACCTCATCGTCACCTCCGGCGGCAAGAACGTCTCCCCGGCCGTCCTCGAGGACCGGCTGCGCAGCCGCACCCCGGTCGGCCAGTGCATGGTCGTCGGCGACAACCGCCCCTTCGTCGCCGCCCTGATCACCCTGGACCCCGACGCGGTCGCCCACTGGCTCGCCGTACGCGGACGCCCCGCCGACACCCCGCTCGCCGAGGTGATCCGCGACCCCCGGCTGCGCGCCGACGTCCAGAAGGCGGTCGACTACGCCAACGAGGCCGTCTCCCGCGCCGAGTCGATCCGCGCCTTCACCCTCGTCGAGGGCGAGTTCACCGAGGACAACGACCTGCTCACGCCCTCCCTGAAGGTCAAGCGCCACACCGTGGCGGCCCGCTACCGCGCGGAGATCGACCAGCTGTACGGCGCGTGACAGCACGACGGCGGGCCACCGGAGGAACCGGTGACCCGCCGCGGCGGTACGTCAGGCCGAGGATCAGCCGTTGCCCGTGCCGTTGCCCGCCAGGACGGAGATGTCGTCCAGGATGTGCGACAGCGGCTCGTCGCCCTTGGCCTGGGTGCTGTTCTCGACGCACTGCTGGTTCTGCGGGGCCGAGAGGACCGGGACGTCCTGGACGCCGACGTTGATGAGCCCGACGAGGGACTGGGCGTTGACCTTGGCCGGCAGGCCGACGCACGGCTTGTTCAGCGAACCCTGCACCAGCGAGAGCTGCGGGCTCATGTCGCCGAACGTGGCCGAGTTGCCGAACGCCTGGGAAGCGCCGTTGCCGCTGGCGGACGTGGTGCCGCTGTCGTCACCGATGGCCAGGGCCGGCGACGCGGACGCGACCGCGAGACCGGCCATGGATGCGGCGACGGCCGCGGTGGCCCACAGCTTCTTCATGTTTTCGTTCCCTTCGAAAAGCGCACTCCCGACGAGGAGTTGCGTGATCGTCAACGGGCCGCGCCGTGCGGGGGTTGCGGACCGTACCCCGATCGGCGCAGCGCACCGGGCCGACGCCGCACGCCCCCCTCGCCGGTACGCGCACGCCCCTCCTCGCCGGTACGCGTATGCCCTCCTCGTCCCCTGGGCGGATGCGGCGAGAGCAGAGACGTTTCTCTTCAGTGGCGCGGGCACACAGCGGAACGGCGGGCCGCCGGTGGTCCGGCGGCCCGCCGAAGGATGGGGGCCGTCCCGAGGGCTCGGGGGACGACCCCGTTCACCTCGTCCTGGCTCAGCCGTTGCCGTCGCCGTTGCCCGACAGGGCCGAGATGTCGTCCAGGATGTGCGACAGCGGTTCGTCGCCCTTGGCCTGGGTGCTGTTCTCGACGCACTGCTGGTTCTGCGGGGCCGACAGGATCGGGACGTCCTGCACGCCGATGTTGAGGAGCCCGACGAGGGACTGGGCGTTGACCTTGGCCGGCAGGCCGATGCAGGGCTTGTTGAGGGAGCCCTGGATGAGCGCCATCTGCGGGCTCATGTTCCCGTACGTGGCCGAGTTGCCGAACGCCTGCGAGGCACCGTTGCCGCTGGCGGACGTGGTGCCGCTGTCGTTGCCGATCGCGACCGCCGGGGCAGCGGCTGCGGCGGAGACGCCGACGACGGAGGCGGCGAGCGCGGCGCCGGCCAGTACCTTCTTGATCACTTGCTAGTCCCTTCTGAGGAAACCCCGTCCACCGGAGCGCCCTGGTCAACTCCCCCCACCGTGTTTGGTTCCCCCCGTTCACTCCGATGGCCCAGTGGGCGCGGCCGGCGGGGGAAGCGCGGCTCCTATCGGGTGAAGCGCCGCAACCATTCCCGGAGTGCCGGGTTGAGCCGTGGCAGGCACGTGGTCCCGGTGTCGGAGCCGGGACGGGGAAAGGAAAGCGAAATGCTGAAGAAGGCAATGGCCATGGCGGCGGTCGCCGTTTCCGCCGTCGGTGCGTCGGCGGCGGCCGCCCCCCAGGCGCTTGCCATCGGGGACGACAGCGGCACGACGTCCGCCAGCGGCAACGGCGCCTCCCAGGCGTTCGGCAACTCGGCCACGTTCGGTGACAAGAGCCCGCAGCTCTCGCTGGTGCAGGGTTCGCTGAACAAGCTCTGCGTCGGCCTGCCGGCCAAGGCCGACCTCCAGTCCCTCGTCGGGGCCATCAACCTCGGCGTGCAGGACATTCCGGTCCTGTCGGCCCCGCAGAACCAGCAGTGCGCCGAGAACAGCACCCAGGCCAAGGGCGACGAGCCGCTGTCGCACATCCTGGACGACATCTCCGTCCTGGCGGGCAACGGCACGGGCAACGGCTGACGCCCGCGGCTCCCGGCTCGTCCGGCGGCCTTCTTCTCCCTGTTTCCGGCGACACGCGTGCATCCGACGGCGTGTCCCTCCCGGCCGTACGGCCGGACCCCTGGCCGGCCTTGGACCACCGTTCCGCGTCCCGAGGCCGGCCTTTCCCACTTCTTCAAGCAGGAAGACCACGAGATTGCGACAGACCCTGAGCAAGGGAGTGGTCGCGGCGGCCGCCGCGACGAGCATCCTGTCCCTGTGCGGCGGCGGCTCCGCACTCGCCGACACGCACGGGGACGGGACCGCGAGGAACTCGCCCGGCGTCGCCTCGGGCAATGACATCCAGGTCCCGGTGACCGTCCCGGTGAACGCCTGCGGCAACTCCGTCGACGTCGTCGCCGCGCTGAACCCGGCCTTCGGCAACGTCTGCGCCACCACCTCCGACGCCGAGAAGGACCGCGCCCGGCCCGGCGCACACCACGGCCACGACGACTCCCACGACTCCGGCCACGACTCCGGCTACGGCGACTCCGGCTACGGGGACGACGACTCCGGCTACGGCTACGGGGACGACGACCTGGGGTACGGATCCACCCCGCCCCCAGGGGGCGGGGATCACACTCCGCCTCCGGGGGACGGGGGCCACACGACTCCCCCTCCGGGCGATGGGGGGCACACGACTCCGCCCCCGGGGGACGGCGGTCACACGACTCCGCCTCCCGGCGACGGCGGTCACACGACTCCGCCTCCCGGCGACGGCGGTCACACCACCCCGCCCCCGGGCGACGGCGGTCACACCACGCCGCCTCCCGGCGACGGCGGTCACACGACTCCGCCCCCCGGCGACGGGGACCACACCACCCCGCCCCCGGACGGTGACGGTCACACCACGCCGCCCCGCACCGGGGGTGAGCCGCCCCAGCTGTCCCACACCGGCAGCGAGGGCCTGTGGACCGCCTCGGGGGCCAGCGTCGCGCTGGTCACCGCGGGCGCGCTCCTGTACCGGCGGGGCAGGGTCGCCACGCGTCGGTGAACGCACGGGTGCCGGACGCCCCGCGCCCGGCACCCGCAGGCCTCACCCGCACACCCCGTCAGGCGGACGGGGGCGGCGGGACGGGGCCGTGCGTCAGAGCCGCGTCCTGGCCGTCGCCCGGGCCGGTCGGGTCCGGTGCGCCCGGTGCACCGGACAGGCCGGTCACGGACGGCGGGGGCGGTGCCGTCCGGCGGACGGCACCGGCGGATGCGGCGGCGGCGGTGCCGACCGGGCCCGACCGGCGCAGGCGGCCCAGCAGGCGGTGGGTGACGTGGGCGGTCCACAGGCCCCACATCGCCAGGCCGGGGGCGGTGTCGTCACCGGCGTACCAGGCGAGTTCGCGGCCGTGCGGCGCCGGACGCAGGGCGGACGGCAGCGCGTAGTTCTCCACCACGAACGACCGCCCCGGCCGCGGCGTCCCCTCCGGCAGCGGACGGTGGGTCAGGTCCAGGTGCTGGGCGCGTACGACGTCCAGTCCGGCGGTGTCGGCGAAGAGACGGAACTGGGCGCCGGGGCGCGGGTTGAAGTCGAGCAGGTGGTAGCGGCCGCTCGCACCGCACCGGCGGAAGTCCAGGTCGAAGATGCCGCGGTAGTCCAGTGCGGCGGCGAGCCGTTCGGACTGCGCCTGGACCTGGGGGTTCGCGGTCCACTCGCCCACCGCCGTCAGACCCGCTCCGCGCGGCCAGGAGCACAGCTTGCGCCCCGGACCGCCGCCGCGCACCCGCCCCGAGCGGTCGGCGTACCCGTGGAAGAACCAGTCGCGGTCGGGGCCGGGCGGCAGGAACTCCTGGAGCAGCAGCCGGCTGCCGGCCTCCTCGGAGCGCGCGAACAGGTCGCGCGCCTCCTGGGGGGAACGCACCACGACGGTGCTGCGCAGCCCCGAACCGGTCGGCAGCAGCCAGGGCCTGCTCCACTTCGCCACCACCGGCAGGCCGAGCCGCCGGGCGGCGGAGGCGGCCTGCGCGGCGCTCTCCGGGACCACCGTGTCCGGGTGCGGCAGGTCGGCCGCCGCGCACAGCCCGGCCAGTTCCGCCTTGTCGGCGACCCGCTCGGGCAGCGTGCCGGGCTGCTGCGGCAGCAGGTAGGCGGGCGCCAGTTCCGCGCGCAGCCGGCTCACCGCGATCGCGCCCGCGTCGTCCATCGCGATCAGCACGGCGGGCCGCTCGATCCGGGCCGCCACCCCGAGCAGTACGGCGGCGATGTCGGCGGCGGAGGCGCCGGGCGGCGGCGGGGGATGCAGCCGGCGCGCGAAACGGGACCTGCGCAGCGGACTGCCCGTCGCATCGGCGACGACGTGGACGTCGACCCCGGCTCTGCCGAGCGAGCGCACCGCCCCCAGCGTTCCGTGGTGAAAGGGGTTCCGGTCGATCCGCAGCAGTACGGCGGGGACGCGGGTGTCGAGCAGCGACACGGGCTCTTCCTTCGGTTCGGTTCACCGGTGCGGACGATCAGGGCACTCGAAAGCCGTAACGGCGGTGGCGTGCTTCCTCCGCGTGTGACTCTCATATGACTGTGTGTCGGCATATGACTGTGTGTCGGCCACGCGTGGCGGGAGGAGCGGGCATGACCCCACAGCAACGGCGCGCCCGGTCGCGGCGGCCGGTCGTCGTGGCGGCGGCCGTCGCGGTGGCGGCGGCGCTCGCGGCCGGTTCCGGATGCGCCGCGGGGCCGGGGACGGGGGTGGGCGCGGGGCCGGCGCGGGCCGCCGGAGCCGCCGTCGCCCTGCCTGCCGCCGGGGGGAGACCCGCGCCCGCCGCCGTCACGCGTCCCGCCGATCCCGGCCCCGCCTTCGGCGCCTACCTCGACTACGGCCCCCGGGGCGTGGCCCGGATGGCGCTGCTCAGCCAGTGGCTGGGCGGTGCCGACCTGCGGGTCGGCCACACCTACCTGCCGGGCGACCGGTGGAGCAACATCGAGGGCCGCTCCGGGTTCCTCGGCGCGTGGGCGGACTGGCGGCGCGAGCGGAGCGACCGGATGCTCGTCCTCAACGTCCCCATGCTGGAGCGCAACGAGGAGGGCCTGCCGGACTCCGAGGTGCGCGCGCTGCTGAGGCAGGGCGCGGCCGGACGGTTCGACCACCACTTCCGCGCGCTGGCCGAGCAGTTGGTCGCCCTGGGGGTGCCGGACACGGTGATCGTGCTCGGCTGGGAGATGAACGGCGTCACGTACACCCACCGCTGCGGACCGGACCCCGAGGCGTGGCAGGCGTACTGGCGGCGGATCGTCACCGCCATGCGGGCCGTTCCCGGGCAGCGGTTCCGATTCGACTTCACGCCGAGCCGCGGGCGGGACGCCGTCCCGTGGACGCGCTGCTATCCGGGGGACGCCACGGTCGACATCGTCGGCATGGACTCCTACGACCAGCCGGCCGGCCGCTCGTTCGACGAGCAGGTGACGGAACCGTACGGGCTCCGGTTCCACGTCGACTTCGCGAAGAGCCACGGCAAAGCCCTCTCGTACCCCGAGTGGGGGCTGTTCCGCAACGGTGACAACCCCGTGTACATGCGGCGGATGCTCGACTGGATGGACCGGCACCGGCCGCTGTACAACACGCTGACCGACTACTGCCCGCACGGTGTGTGGCAGTGCGCGCGCAACCCCCGGGCGTCGCGGGTCTACCGCTCGGTGCTCTTCGGCCGCACCGACGGACCGGCCGGGCCGACGGCACCGCGGCCCCCGGAGAGCTGCCCGCCGCCGGGCCTCGGCGGCTGGATCGAGCACTGGATCGGCGGCAGGCCCTGCGTCCGCCCCGACCGGTGGCCGCGCGTGCGCTGACCGGCCCGCCCGCGGCGGCGGGCCCGCGTCAGGTCCCGCCGCCACCGGCACGCCGTTCACCCCCCTGGGGCACCGTGCGCCCCCCGTCCGCCGCGGAGTCCTTGCGCTCCTCCCAGCGGCGCAGCAGCTCCTTGCCCCGCCGGCGCGCGGCCACGTCGCACACCACGGCCGACATCAGCGGGGCCGTGGGCCGGCGGGCGAGCAGCAGCCGCTGGTTGACGACCGGCTCGGGACGCCAGTGGTGCTTGTACGGCTCGTTGCCGCGCAGCAGGCTCAGCGTGCCGCGCCCGCCGTCGCGGCTGTGCTCGCAGCACGCGTCGAGCAGCATCACCGCCACGTCCGCCTTGCGCTCCCGCAGCCGCGGATGGGCGCCGTACAGGTAGCCGCCCGCCAGGCGGTGGGAGAGCAGCGTCAGGTCGACGGCGACCACGTCGTCGTCGAGCCGGAACTCGGTGACCACCGCGTCCCCGGAGCGCACCATCGGTCCGACGGAGCGCACCAGGTGCTCGGAGAACCGGGCCTGGAGGTGCTCGCCCGTCACCTTCCGGCCCTGCCACTGCAACCGGTGCAGGTCGAGCAGGCGCCGCAGCGCCGGGTCCACCTCGTCGCCGCGGACGACCTGGCGTTCGACGCCGAGCGCGGTCAGCTTGCGCAGCTTGGCGCGCACCCGCTGGGCCTTCGCCGAGGGCAGCCGGGCCACCAGTTCGTCCATCGGGACGGCCGGCAGTTCCAGGCACACCGAGTCGCTCACCCTTCGGCGCGGTCCGTGCCAGCGCTCGTACACCCGCTCCGCCGCGCCGCCCGGCCGGACCTCGCGGAAGTCGATCAGCGCGGTACGGGCGACGGCCTCGAGGCCCTCGGTGAGCGCGGCGACGGCCCGCTCCCCGTGCTCGTCGTCGACCAGCACGTCCCCGTAGTCGGAGATCGCCCCGCCGAGCGGCACCAGCGTGGGCAGCGGTCCGCGGACGGCCATCAGCGGGGCGGCCGCGACGAGCTCGCCGCCGGAGCGCACCAGCAGCAGCCGCAGCCGGCCGCGCCTGCCGTACGACAGCCACCAGGAGTGCAGCCAGGCATGGCTCTGGAACGGGGTGGCCGTCCCGCACCGCCGGTACAGCCGCCCCCAGACGGGTGCGAGGGCGGCGAACTCCTCCTCGTCGGTGACGAGTTCGGTGGTGTACGCCGGCATCACGGCGCTGGGCGGGTATCGACGGCGACGGCCGGTCCGGGCACGGCGGCGGTACGGCCGGACCCCACCCGGTCGCCCCTGGGCCGTACGAGCAGGGCCAGCGCGCCGAGCAGCCCGCCCGCGCTCGCGCCGACCAGCCCGGTCACCGCGGGGGACGCCGACGACGGCTCGGCCGGCTCGACCGCTCGGGCGAACTGCTGGAGTTCGACGTGGGTGGTGGCCTGGGAGTCCCTGGCGTGCCGGGTCAGGGCGCGGGAGACCGCGTTGGCCATGTCGGCGGCCGTGTCGGCGCGTGAGGACGTCCCCGTGATCGCGACCATCGGGGCGTCCGGCGAGGTCGCCGTCCGTACGCCGCTTTGCAGCGTCCCCACCGGCACGCCCGCCCACACCTGCGCGTCCCCGAGCACCGCGAGCTGGGTGGCGACCCGGCCGTAGGCCTGCGCGAAGCCCAGGGCGGACGCCGCGTCGGACTCCTCCGTCGGCACGGCGACGACGTAGGCCGTGGCCGAGTAGACGGGCGGCTGGAGGACGCCGTACGCGCCGCCGAGGAGGCCGCCGGCGAGGGTGCCGGCGGCGACCAGGGACCACGGCGGGAGCGCCCTGACGCGGTGCGCGGGGCCGGACGGCCGGTGCTGCCGGTGTGGCCGGGCGGAGGTCTCGGTCATGACGGAGTGACTCCCTGAGGTGAGGGGGACGACGGGGCCGGCAGGGGCTGCCGGGACAGGGTGGCCGCGTACACGTCCATGAGCCGGGCGGCACTGCGGGCGATGTCGTAGTGGTGCGCGGCCTCGGGCGCGGCGCGCGGGCGCGGCCCCCGCGCGCGCGTCTCGGCCAGCGCCCGCGCGAACGCCGTCGCGCCGCCGGTCACGCGGTGTGCGCCGGGTGCGGTGTGCGCGGGCAGGTCCTCGATCGCGGGGCAGGAGGCGTACACCACGGGCAGACCGCAGGCGAGCGCCTCCACGACCGCCAGGCCGAACGACTCCTCCGGGGACGGCGAGACCAGCACGTCCATCGCGCAGGCGAGGGAGGGCAGGTCGGGGCCGGGGCCGCCGTCGGGGAGGTAGGGGAGTTCACCCGTGAACAGGACGCGGTCGGCGACCCCGGCCTCCCGGGCGGTGCGGCGCAGCGCGTCCTCCTCGGGGCCGGCCCCGACCAGCAGCAGCCGGTGGTCGGCGGGGAGCGCGGCCAGGGCGCGGACGGCGACGTCCAGGCGTTTGCCGGGGTGCAGGCGGCCGACCGCGCCGACGACATGGGCGTGGTCCGGCAGGCCGAGCCGGCGGCGGACGAGGTGGCGCCGGGCCGGGTCGAAGCGGAAGCGGGCCAGGTCGATGCCGTTGGGGACGACCTGGACGCGGGCGGCGGGGACGCCCCAGCGCACCAGGCGGCCGGCGACCGCCGGGGAGACGGCGACGGTGGCCCGGCCCAGGCGCTCGCCGGCGAGGTAGAGGGCGCGGACGCCCGCGGTGAGCGGACGGCCCTCCAGCCGGGACTCGTTCAGGGAGTGCTCGGTGGCGACGATCGCGCGCACGCCCGCGAGCCGCGCGGCGAGACGGCCGTACAGGCAGGCCCGGTACAGGTGGGTGTGGACGAGGTCGTAGCCGCCCGAGCGGATCAGGCCGGCCAGGCGGGGCAGGGCGGACAGGTCGCGGTTGCCGGCCATGCCGAGGTGGACCACGCGCACCCCGTCCGCGGTCAGCCCGTCGGCCACCGCCCCCGGGTTGGTCAGCGTCACGACGTCGCAGTCGGCCGGCAGGTGCCGCAGCATCAGCCGCAGCTGCTGCTCGGCGCCGCCCACGCCGAGCCCGGTGATGATGTGCAGCGCCCTCACCGCAGCCCCTCCACGGGCCGTCGGCGCAGCCGGTGCAGCCGGTACTTGAGGAACAGGCGCGGCGCGGTGTCGTTCTGTCCGACGTGGACGCGGGGGAGGGTGAGCGGCCCGTTCAGCGGGCCGGGGTCGATCGCGCAGGCGTAGGCGTACCCGGCGTCGCGTACGGCGTCCACGGCCCGCCGGTCGACGGTCCCGTAGGGGTAGCAGAAGCCGTCGGGTTCCGTGCCGAGCAGCTCGGCGAGCGCGGCCCGGCTGCCGGCGGTCTCCGCCTTCAGGGTGAGGTCGTCGGCCCGGGTCAGGTCGACGTGGGTCAGGCCGTGCGAGCCGATCTCGACGCCCTCGGCCGCCGCCCGCCGGACGCCGTCGGCGGTCAGCAGCGGTCTGCGCGGGCCCAGCGGATCCCAGGCGTTGTCGCCGCCGAGCCGGCCGGGCAGCACGAACAGGGTGGCGGTGCAGCCGTGGCGGCGCAGCACGGGAAGGGCTCCGGTGAGGAAGTCGGCGTACCCGTCGTCGAAGGTGAGGCCGATCAGGTCGCGGCCCCCGCCCCGGGCGCGCGCGGCGAGCAGCTCGGCCACGGACACGCCCCGCAGGCCGCGCCGCGACAGCCAGAGCAGCTGCCGCTCCAGCCGCTCGGGGGTGACCGCGATGCGGTACGGGTCGTCGGAGCAGTCGCCCACGGAGTGGTACATCGCCACCCAGGGGACGGGGCCGGGGGCGGCCTCAACGGGAACGGACATACGGCAGCCTTCGGATCGCGGAACGGACGGAACTCGAAGCGGTGGCGATGCCCCGGTCGCCCAGGGCCCAGCCGATCAGGACGAAGACGGCGGCCGCGGTGAGCGTTCCGGCGGCGAGGCCGGGGACGGGGCCGGTGATCCCGTCCGCCACCAGCGTCCCGGCGAGCGTCGCGGCCACCGCCGCCCGCAGCGGCCGGCTCAGGTCGCGCAGCACGAGCCGGACGCGGACCGGCACCGTGCGCGGGCCCGTCCCGGCCAGCAGCACCAGCGCGGTGACGGTGATGCCGGCCGCGTTGGCGGCGGCGATCCCGTACACGCCGAAGGGCCGTACGGCCGACGCGCCCAGGAGGCAGGTGACGACGATCCCGGCGGTCATCGCGCCGAACGGATACCAGGACGGGCGGGCGCCCGAGAAGTACGAGCGGGCCAGCGCGCCGACCAGGGTCTGGCCGAGCAGCCCCAGCGCGTACACCCGCATCACCCCGGCGGTCGCCGCCGTGTCCCGGGCGGTGAACGCGCCCCGCTGGAAGAGCAGTTCGATGATCTGCGGCGCGCAGGCGACGACCGTGGCCGTGCCGAGCAGCACCACGCACGCGGCGAGCGCCACGTCGCGCTCCACGCGGTCCCGGGCCCGCTCGGTGTCGCCCTCGGCGAGCGCCCGCGCCACCACCGGGAACGTCACCGTGCACAGCATCAGCGAGAGGATCATCGGCATCTGCGCGACCTTCTGCGCGTAGTTCAGGTGCGAGATCGCCCCGGACGGCAGGTGCGAGGCGAGGAACCGCTCCACGAGGACCTGCGACTGCCGGCAGAGCGCGAACAGCAGCACGGTCGCCACGACGGCCGTGCCGAGCGGCCGCGGCTCCTCACCGCCCGCCTCCGGCACCCCGGCCGGACGCCGCCTCAACCGCCCTGCCAGCGAAGGCAGTTGAACGACGACCATCAGGCACCCGCCGACCGCGACGCCGACCGCCGCCGACCGCACCCCCCACCGCCCGGCGAGGACGAACATCCCCGTCACGATCCCGACGTTGTACGCCACGTAGATCGCGGCCGGCGCCACGAACCGCCGGTGCGCGCGCAGGGCCGCGCTGAAGTACCCGGCGAGCCCGAAGCTCACCACGCAGGTGGCGGTGAGCCGGGTGCAGTCGACGGCGAGCCGTGGGTCGGGCAGGCCGGGCGCGAGGACCTCGACGAGCTGGGGGGCGAGGAGCGCGACGAGGACGCCGACCGCGACGAACGCCGCCGACAGGCGCGGGAGCGTCCCGGCGACCAGGGCGCGGACCGGGTCGCCGGGAACCCCCTGGGCGCGCCGGGCCAGGGCCACGCTGAACGCCGGGATCAGCGCGAACGCCAGCCCGTCCTCGATGAGCAGCGTCGCCGCGAACTCCGGCACGGTCCACGCCACGAGGAACGCGTCCGTGTCGCTGCCCGCCCCGAACAGCCGGGCCAGCGCCTGGTCGCGCACCAGCCCCAGCAGCGACCCGGCCACCGACAGCACGGCGGTGACGAGGGCGGCCTTGGCGAGGAACCGCCGCGAGGGGGCGGGGAGTTCGGGGTCCGCCGTCCCGGCCCCGGACCGCCCGGCGCCTCCCACGGACGGCGCGACGGCACCGCGGTCCGCCGGACCGCGGCCGACCGTGCCGGTGCCGGTGCCGGTGCCGGGCGGGCGGCGGTCGGCCGGGCTGCTGCCGTCCGGGCCGTTGGCCGCCGTGCCGCCGTTGTCCGCCGTGCCGCCGCCGGCCACACCACCGTCCGCCGTGCCGCCGCCGGCCACTCCGCTGTCCGCCGTGCTGCCGTCGGCCGTGCCGCCGCCGGCCACATCGCTGTACGTCGGGCCGTCGCCGTCCGCCGGGCCGCTGCCGGCCGTGCCGCCGCCGGCCGGGCGGCTGTCCGCCGCGCCGCCGTCGGCCGCGCCGCCGTCGGCCGCGCCGCCGTCGGCCGCGCCGCCGTCCGCCGCACCGCCGTCCGCCGTGTCCTGGTGCGCCCCACCGTCCGCGTGCGCGGGGTCCTGCGCGCGGTCGTCCGCGTGCGGGGCCCGGGAAGGCGTGACCGTCATCGGGCGAGCGCCTCCTCGCGCCCGTCGCCGCCGACCAGGGCCCACCAGGCCGCGAGTCCCAGGCACACGGCGGTCAGCACGGTCGAGGGACCGCCGATGTCGGCGTACAGGAAGTCGGTGAGCTGCCAGAGCAGCAGACCGCAGGCGACGAGGGCGCAGTCGGGGCCGGGGGTCCCGGCCCGGCGCACCCGTGCCCAGCCGCGCACCGCGCACACCAGCAGGGCCAGCCAGCCGCCCGCGAGCCCGAGCAGTCCGACGAGTCCCTGCTCCCCGAGGACCAGCAGGTACATGTTGTGCGGGGAGAGCAGCGGCTGCCTGCGGAAGCCGGCGCCGGCGCCGTCGGTGTCGCTGCCCGCGGACAGGGCCACCGAGGCGTGCGCGTCCCGGTTCTCGGGGAAGCCCTTCAGGCCGACGCCGGTGAGCGGCCGGTCGCGCCACATGCCGGCCGCGGCCGCCCACATGGTGTACCGGTCGGTGACCGACTGGTCGGGGGCGTCCGCGACCCGGGTGATGCTGCCGACGCGCTCCTGGAGCATCGCCGAGCCCACGCCGAAGCCGCCGACCAGGACGATCCCGGCGGCGACGGCGACCGCGCCCACCGTCAGCGCCCGCCGCACCCCGGCCAGCGCGAGCTGCGCCGAACAGGCCACCGCCGTCGCGATCCACGCGCCCCGGCTGAAGGACAGCGCGAGGGGCAGGAGCAGGCCGAGGGCGCAGGCGGTGGCGATCGCCCGCTGCCGCACGGGGGCCCGGCCGAGCGCCAGCCCCACCGCGCAGACCAGGCCGAAGGACACGACCGTCGCCATGCCCATCACGTCCTGCGGCCCGAAGGTGCCGACCGCCCGGATCGTCTCGCCCTGGTAGGAGGCGCCGGTCCCGGTGGCGAACTGGTGGACCCCGACCGCGCCCTGCCACCCCGCGAGCCCCACGAACGACCAGGCCAGCAGCCGGAAGTCGGACCGGTCGCGGATCAGCAGCAGCACCGCCGCGGGGACCAGGACGAAGACCTGGAGGTAGCGGCCCAGGCCGGTGATCCCGGCCCCCGGCGAGGACGCGCCCGCCGCCGCGAGCGCGAGCCCGACGACGGGGAGCCCGAGGACCACCGCCGCGGTACGGGACAGGGGGCGCCGCCGCTGCCGCAGCAGCCGGACCGCGCAGTACAGCACCACCAGCGCGGACAGCGCGTCGGCCGGACCGGCGCCGCCCTCGCCGCCGGGGGAGACCGGCAGCGCGAGCAGGGCCACCACGGCGACGACGGGCAGCACCGGCGACAGCGTCCGGGCGCGGGGCAGGGACAGGGCGAGGCTCATCGGACGGTTCAGCTCCCGGTCGGTCGCACGAGGGCGGCCGCGGTGCGCAGCAGGATGCAGACGTCCTGCCAGAGCGACCAGTTGTCGATGTACGCGTTGTCGAAGCGGGCCCGGTCCTCGATGGAGGTGTCGCCGCGCAGCCCGTGCACCTGGGCGAGTCCCGTGACCCCGGTCCGCATCCGGTGCCGGGCCCCGTAACCGGGGTACGTCCGGCTGAACTCGTCGACGAAGTGCGGGCGTTCGGGCCGGGGGCCGACGAGGCTCATGTCGCCGCGGAAGACGTTCCACAGCTGGAGCAGCTCGTCCAGCGAGGTCCGCCGCAGGAAGCGGCCGAAGGGGCTCATCCGCGGCTCGCCGGCCACGCTCCACCGGGTCGCGGACTCGTGCTCGTCGGCCGGGCGGTAGGTGCGGAACTTCAGCAGCGTGAACGGCCGCCCGTCCTTGCCGACGCGTTCCTGCCGGAACACCACGCCCGGCCCGGTGACCCGCCGCAGCACCGCGGCGCACACCAGCAGCAGCGGGCCGAGCAGCGCCAGCAGCGTCCCGGAGACCGCGAGGTCCAGCAGCCGCTTGCCGAGGCTGTCCGGGCGCCGCGGCCCCAGGTCCAGGCGCCGGCAGGCGAACCCGGCGAGCTGCTCACGGCTCGCGTACGACGGGCTGTCGGCGTCGACCTCCCACACCGTGCACCCCGACTCGGCGAGCGCCCGCAGCAGCGGACCCTGGACGGTGCGCACCGAGGGGTGGACGCACAGCACGTCCAGGACGCCGTTCTGGACGATCGCCCGCTGCACCTCCTCGCCGGTGGTGAGGACGGGCAGCAGCCCCTCGGAACCGTCCGGGTGCGCGGCCACGACACCGACCGGCCGCACCCCGTACCGGGGGTGGCGCAGGACGGCGGCGGCCACCCGCTGCGCGGTCGCCGCCGGGCCGACGACGAGCGCGGCGCGCGGGTGGCGCAGCAGCGCCCGGCGCCGCCGCAGGTGGACGACCGCGCGTCCGGAGCAGGCGGCCGCGGTCTGCGCCGCCCACCCCAGGAACAGGGTGCGCGCGGAGAGGGCGTGGGCCGGCGTGTGCGCCGCGACGAGCGCCCCCAGTGACACCCAGGCCACCGCGATCCGGCCGCAGACGGCGGGCAGTTCGTCCAGCACGCCGTGCACCCCGTGCGCCGGCCGGGACCGGCGCGGGCGCAGCAGTGCCGTCGCCACCAGCAGCAGGGCGACCAGCAGCGGGCGGCGCTGCGCCCCGGTGAGCGCGAGCGCGCCCACGAGGACGGCGAGGCAGTCGGCGAGCAGCAGCGGCAGCGAGGAGGCGGGCCGGGCGGGGGACCGCCGGGCCGGGAAACGGAATCCCGCCGCGCTCTCGGCCCGCGGCATCACCGTGACCGGTGGGTGTCCGGGCTGGACTCCGGGGACTCCGGGGGAGGGGACGGTGCTTTCCGCGGTCACGAGTGGATGGACTCCCTGCGTTCGGTGGGTGCGTCGGGTGCCTGCGCGCCGGCCTCGGGCGGCCGGTCGCCGAGCAGTTCGCGGTACAGGGCCGCGACGGCCCCGGCCGTGCGCCGTACGTCGTGCGTGGACAGGACGTGGCGGCGCCCCTGCCGGCCGAGCGAGGCGCGCAGCGGCGGGTCGAGCAGCAGCCCGGCGACGGCCGCGGCCAGCGCCGCCGGGTCCTCGGGCGGCACCAGGCAGCGGGACGCCAGCGCGGCCGGCAGGCTCTCCCGGGCGCCGTCCACGTCGGTCACCACCACGGGCCGCTCGCAGGCCAGCGCCTCCAGCGGGGCGAGGGCCATGCCCTCCCAGCGCGAGGGCAGCACCACCAGATCGGCGGCCCGGTACCAGGGGACGACGTCGGCGACGGCCCCGGCGAACAGGACGGACGCCGGGGCGCGGGAGCGCAGCCGCGCCTGGTCGGGACCGTCCCCGACCAGCGCGAGCCGGGCGCCGGGCACCTGGCCGGCGACCGCCTCCCACGCCTTCAGCAGCACGTCCTGCCCTTTCTGCCGGCACAGTCGCCCCACGCACACCACCAGCGGGGCGGTGGGGTCGGCGTCCGGCAGGAGCGCGGCGCGTGCGTCCGTCGCGGGCGCCGGGTGGAAACGCTCGGTGTCGATGCCGTTGGGGACGACGCTCCACTGTCCGGCGATCCCGGCGCGTTCGCCGGTGACGCGCTCGGCCTCGCTCACGCACACCAGCCGGTCGGCCCATCGGACGGCGAACCGCTCCCAGGTGAGGGCCAGCTCCGCGGTGGTCCCGCCGACCGCCTCGAACGACCAGGCGTGCGGCTGGAAGACGGTGGGGATCCGCCCCCGTACGGCGAGCCGGCCCGCGAGCCCGGCCTTCGCGCTGTGCGCGTGCACCAGGTCGGGGCGCACCCGCGCCAGGACCCGCGCCAGCCGCCGCACCTCGCCGGGGAGCGAGCGCCCCGGCGTGCGCGAGGCCTCCCACCGCCGTACGTCCGCGCCCAGGGACCGCAGGTCCGTGGCGAGGGTGCTCTGGGGACAGGCCACGGTGACGTGCAGTCCGGCGGCGAGCTGGGCCCGCGCCAGATCCGTCACGACGCGGGCGACCCCGCCGTCCACGGGCTGGGTGAGGTGCAGGACCCGGAATCCGACGTCGGGTTCTGGCTGGTGCATCGCGCGGTTTCCTCGCTCACGGTGTCGCTCGGACGGGCGGGAACGCGGTGCTTGCGGCCGACGGCGGCGGAGCGCGCCGGCCCGCGTGGCGTCCCGCTGGGAAACGAGCCGAAAGCCCGGCTGGTCACCGCCGAGCCGAAAAACCGCGCCGGGATCGAACAAGCGGGAGAGGCCGCCGACGGTGCGCGCGTACGCCGGGACACGCGCCGCCGGAGCCGCCCCGGCGCGCTGATCTCGGCGTTCGTGTCCCGTCCCGATCGGAGGTGGGCCGTCGGAGGGCGCGGGGACGGCCTCGGGGGTCCGTCGAAGGGGTGAGCGATAACAAGCAGATCATCCGAACAGCACGATGGTCACGGACGGTCGCCGACGGCCCGGCGTACGGGCGTTCGTGGTCATACGACGTGACGATGTGAACAGGGAGCGCGTCACTCCATTGGCGGCACAACCCCCGGCGGTGTCGCGCGTTGACACAGCGCCGGGCATCCCCGCCCGGGTGTTCGTGTCACAACCCCAAGGAGCACCTCTCCATGTCGCGTATCGCGAAGGGCCTGGTCCTGACCTCCGTTGCCGCCGCGGCCGTCGCCGGCACCTCCGGCATCGCCGCCGCCGACAGCGGCGCGAACGGCATCGCCGAGCACTCCCCGGGTGTGCTGTCGGGCAACGTCGTCCAGGTTCCCCTCCACATTCCGATCAACGTCTGCGGCAACACCATCAACGTGGTCGGCCTGCTGAACCCGGCGTTCGGCAACACCTGCGTCAACGACTGACGCCGGGCGACCGGCGTCACGCGACCGCCGTCGCGACGCCGGCGCACCGTCTCACGGCCGTCCTCCCGCCGGGGGGCGGCCGTTCGCTTGCCCCGGACGGGGCAGGGCCGACGGTCCCGACGGCACGGCCGGACGGGCTCCCCACCAGCGGACACGGCCGACGGAGGGGGCGCGCGGGGTGTTCTCTCTGTTGCGGGGTGTGACGGGCGCTTCCACGGTGGTGGTGCGACCCGACGCACTTCGAAAGGAACCCTCATGCGTGGTCTGCCCGTCCGGCGTATCGCTTCCACCGCACTGTGCGCCACCCTCGTCTGCGGCACCGCCGTCCCCATCGCCCTCGCGGCAGAGGGTGACACGGCTGCCCGTGTGCGCACCCCCGCGGCCTCCCGGGCGCCCGTCCCCGGTTCGGACACGGTCACCGCGCAGCTCGAGGCCCTCAATGCGCTCGGCATCGTCCTCACCCCGGTCACCGAGCTCCTCGGCACCGCCATGCAGGCCGACGACGGCCAGTTGACCGCCGACCAGGCCAAGCAGCTCGGCGACGCCGTCAAGCAGGCCGTCGCCATCATCACGACCGTGATCCCGCCGGCCCCGCCGACCACGACCACGCCGGACACCGCCACGACGACGGACACGGCCGTCACGGACACGGCCGTCACGGACACGGCCGTCACGGACACGGGCGTCGTGGACACGGGCGTCGTGGACACGGACACCGCCACCGCGACGGACACCGCCGCGCCGACGGGCACGACCGCCACGGGCACGGAGCCGACGACCCCGTTCATCACGGACCCGGCCACGGCCGGCACCCTGCCCCTGCTCACCCGGGGCGGTGACGGGACGAAGGCGCGGGCCGCGGCCGCCGACCTCAAGAGGGACGCGCTCACCTCCCTCCAGCAGGCGCTCGACACGCTGCTCGCGGCCGTCACCTCCGGCGACGCCGGCCAGGTCCTCTCGGCGACCACGGCCGTGGTCAACGGCCTGGTCGACCTGGTCGCGGCGACACTGCTGGGCGGCGAGCTGCCCGCCCCGACCCTGGCCGGCCTGCCGCAGCCGGCCGCCGCCCCGGCAACGCCCGCAGCACCGGCGACGGCCGCCGCCCCGGCAACGCCCGCAGCACCGGCGGCGCCCGCGACCCCGGCGACCCCGGTGACGCCCGCCGCCCCGGCGGCGCCCGCCCTGTCGGCCATCACACCGCCGGCCCGCACCGGCGCGCTGCTTCCCGCCTCCTGACCGGCGGCCCTCCCCCCTCCGCACCCCGGCGCACGCACAGCCCCCGCCCCCACGGCCGGGTGGCCCGCGCCGGGGTGCGGACATTTTGCCCCCACGGGGTTTCCGCAGCCGACGGAAATCGTTAGGCACGGCGTCAGACAGTCCCCGGGCGACCTGAGCCACCGCGCGGCCGAGCTGCCGAGCCGTCGGAGTCGCCGGAGTCGCCGAAGAGAGGAAACCCGATGAAGTCCCTGAAGGCCGCCGCCGTCGTCGCCGGATCGCTGGTGATCGCCGGTACCGCCGCACCCGCGTTCGCCCACACCCCCGCCGACCTCACCCCCACCAGCCTCAACGGCGCCGTCGACACGCTCACCCGGGGGCCCGCCCTCGACGTCATGCCGCTGCGGCAGCAGTCCGACGCCCTCGACACCGAGAACGAGGACTCCCCGCTCAACACCGTGAAGGACGCGACCGGGGCCCTCAACAAGGCCCACGCCCCGCTCCTCGGCGGGCTGCCCCTGAAGGGGTGACGCCCCGTTCGGGGCTTCTCCGGAGGGCCGGTCCCGTACCGCACGGGACCGGCCCTCGGCGCTGTCCGACGCACCGCTCCCGGCACCGTTCGAGGCGGCCCGCCCGCGGCGCGTCCCTCGTTCGTGTGGCGCACCCGCGTGGCGTCCTCCTCCCGGGTGAGAAGCCGTCCGGACGGCCTCCGGTACGCGGATAGGGTCGCGCGGTGACCTCAACCCCCAGCACAACCCACCCCGCCGGCGCGGCCGAACTGGGCACCCTCGTCGTGATGCCGTGGAGCGGCGAGGCCCCCGACGGCGGCGACATGCCCTACCTCCTCGCGTACTCCCTCGGCGACGCCGCGGCCGGTCCCGAGGCCTCGGCCGCCGCCGTCGAACGGCTGCTGAACGACAACGGCCTGTCCGCCGGCGGCGACCTCGTCGACGGCACCGAGCGGCCCGACCTGCCGGTCGGCCTGCTCGTCGAGTCCGGTGCCGCCGTCCTGACGCTGCCGGGCCTCACCGCCCAGTGCGTGCCGCCGCCCGAGTGGATCGCCGCCGTCGGCGAACGCGGCTACGCCTACCTCGTCCTCACCACCCGCCCGTGGCCCGAGGCCACCCCCGGCAGGCCGGTCGAGGCCGAGGCGCTGGCCGCGTTCGCCGGCGCCGAGGAGACCCTCCGGGCCGCCGCACACATCGTCCTGCCCGCCCGCAGCCTGCGCGGCTGACGCCGTAGGCCGCCCGGGAGCGGCCGGCAGGCCGGCCCCGGCCCGCCGGTCGGACGTCCGGACGAGCCGACCTTCATCCGTCGCACTACTGCTGCACCCGGGCGATTTGCGCGGCGATGCGCTCTGACGGCGTTTCCCGGCTCGTTACTCGGTACGCACGCACCGCCCCTCCCCGAACTCCGAAAGGGCCGCACCGAGATGAAGACGAAGCCGACCACCCGAGGAGCCCTCGCCGCCGTGCTCACCTGTATGGCCGCCGCGGCCGGCGCCGTCGCCGCGACCCCCGCCGCCGCGATCGGCACGGTCCCCGTCCCCGTACCGCTGAACGGCGTCGAGAACTCCCTCCACATGGAACTGCCGGAGGCCGCCGGCGAGATCCCGCTGCCGGCCACGGGCACGCCCGACGGCCCGCGGTACGCCGAGGGCCGGCTCCTCCCCGAGCGGGTCCCGCCGCAGGTCCCGGTCCGCGCCGGACTGCCCGGCGCGGACCTGGACGCGCCCCTGCCGGAGGCCCTCGGGGACGGCGCCCAGCTCGTCGGCCTCGAAGCGCCCGCCTCCGAGCTGCGCACCCCCGAGTCCGGGCCGGCCCTGGACGTCCCGCTCACCGCCCCCGACGCCGACGGCCTGCCGGGCCTGCGACCGCCGCGGGCCGGCGTGGTCGCCCCGGTCCTCGAGCGGGTGCGGGCCGGGGACCCCGGACCGGGCCGGGGCCGGTAGGAGCGGGCCCGGGAACACGGCCACGGGCCCGGACGGCCGTCCGGGCCCGTCGCCATGTCGTGACCAGGAGGGCCGCCGGACGGTTACGGCTGTGGAAGATCCGAACCGGAACGAGGAGCACACCATGGTCGTCAGCCCCGACGGAACAGCAGTGAACGCGGTACCGGTGCCCGCGGGAAGACGCGGGATCCGGCGTGACGTGCTGCGCGGGCTGCTCGGCGCGACCGCCGCGCTGGCGCTCGCCCCGGTCGTCGCCGCCTCCCGGCCCGGGCGCCGCCAGGACGGCCCGCCGGACACCGGCTTCGACGAGACCTACCGCGGCAGGCGCCTGCGGGGCGTCCTGCTCCCCGCGACCCGTGCCGCCGGCGGCGGCGAGCGCTGGCGGGTCACGGTCGACGGCCGCCCCCTGCACCTCATGCGCCGGGCCGACGGCACCTGGCTGAGCATGGTCGACCACTACCAGTCGTACGACACACCGCTGGAGGCCACCCGCGCCGCCGTGGACGAGCTGGGCCCGGGGGAGAGGCTGCGCGACACCGGCTCCGCCGGCGGCCGCACGCACGAGGGGCACACCCGGTCGGGGGAGCACCGTGGTCTACACCCGTAAGGACGTCAGCACGCTCACCGCCACCGAGCGGCGCCGCTTCGTGTCGGCCCTGCTGGAGGTCAAACGGCGCGGCGAATACGACGAGTTCGTGCGCATGCACATCGACTACTACGTCTCCGACGGCGAGGGCGGTCTGCGGACGGCCCACATGGCGCCCTCCTTCCTGCCCTGGCACCGCCGGTTCCTGCTGGACCTGGAGGCGGCGCTGCGCCGGGTCGACCCGTCGGTCACCCTGCCGTACTGGGACTGGACGCGCGACCGCGGCAAGAACTCCGTCCCCTGGACCGAGGACCTCCTCGGCGGCGACGGACGCGGCTCCGACCGCCAGGTGACGACCGGGCCGTTCGCCTACGCCACCGGGAACTGGACCCTCAAGGAGGGCGTGACCGACGCCGAGTTCCTCACCCGCGACCTCGGCCGCGCCCGCGACCCGATCGAGCTGCCCGTCGAGAGCGACGTGGAGTGGGCGCTGGAGGACCCCCTCTACGACGCCTCGCCCTGGGACTCCACCTCGCCGCGGGGCTTCCGCAACAAGCTGGAGGGCTGGGGGACCGGCCGGGGCCCGGCCGCCTGGCGCAACCACAACCGGGTGCACCGGTGGGTCGGCGGGGCCATGGTCGGCGGCGCCTCCGTCAACGACCCCGTCTTCTGGCTGCACCACGCCTACATCGACCTGCTGTGGACCCGCTGGCAGCGGCGGCACCACGACCACCGCTACCTGCCGGCCGAACCACCGGCGGCGGGCAGCGGGCAGTACCGCCGCATCGTCGCCCGGCACGAGAAGCTGCCGCCGTGGGACGTGACACCGGACCAACTGGAGGACGCGGGGGGGATCTACCGCTACGCGTGAGCCGTCCCGTGTGCGGTGTGCCGCCGTTCCGCGGCGGGCCGCACACGGGCAGAGCCCCGGCGCTCGAGGTGCCGGGGCTCTGCCATGGGGGAGTGCGCGGGACGGCGTCAGCCGCCGTAGTTGCCGCCCGAGTGGCCGCCGCCGGCGTGCTCGCCGTTCTTGCCCTCCTCGCCGTGCCCGCCGTCCTTGCCGTAGTCGTCGTGGTGGTCGCCGTTGGCGCACTTGTTCCCGAAGGCCGGGTTCAGCAGGGCGATGACGTTGACCGTGTTGCCGCAGACGTTGACCGGCACGTGCACCGGAACCTGGACGACGTTGCCGGACAGGACGCCCGGCGAGCCCACGGCCGCGCCCTGCGCCCCCGCGTCCGCCATGGCCAGACCGCCCCCGCTGACCACCACGGCACCCGTGCCCAGGGCGACGGCCGTTGCCTTCGCGATGCGAGACATCACGTTCTCCTTAGTGAATCGGTTCGCGCGACGGCAGAAGGCGCCGCCGCACTCCCCGTTCAACGCCGGGGCGCGGGGCCGGTCACGGCGCGTTCGGGCGGATCACCCTTTCCGCAGCCCCGCCAGCCGGTCCCACAGCGTCGAGGGCGTCGCGAAGGTCTCCATCACCAGCAGTTCGTCCGGCAGTTCGACGGCGAACCGGTCCTCCAGCTCCGCGACCAGTCCGAGCAACGTCAGGGAGTCCAGGCCGAGTTCGGTGAGGCTGGCGTCCGCGTCGAGGGGGGAGTCCGCGTCGAGGAAGGGGAGCGTCTGCCGCAGGACGGATTCGAAGTCGCGGTAGGAAAGATCGTTCACGCCTGCTCCTCGATGCTGTGCGGGCTTCGGGTGACGGGTGTGCTCCGTACGGGTCACAGTAGTGCGTGGACGATCACCGGTCAGGGGCGCTGCCGGTGCGCGGAGACGAAGTCGGTGAGCGTGGCGATGGACTCCAGGCTGTCCAGGCTCAGGTCCAGGGCGGCCACGTCCACTCCGTAGCGCTCGTCGATCGTGCCCAGGAGCGTCACGCCCGCGAGCGAGGTGAGGCCGATCCGCGGGCCGAACAGCTCGGTGTCGGCGGGGAGTTCCGCGATCGCGGCGGCGTCCAGACGGGCGGCCTCGGCGATCATCGACCGCAGCTCCCGTTCCACCGCCGCCCGGTCGTCGTCACGGGAGGGGGTGCGGGGGTCCGTCACGCTTCGGGGTCCTTTCGGGTGGAGACGTGCAGCCAGGCGGGAGGTGCCGGCAGGTCGCCGTGCAGGGTGCGTGCGAGGACGGCCGGCTCGGCGGCGGTCCCGGCGGTGTCCGGGGCGGTGTCCGGGGCGCTGTCCGCGGTCCGGGCGCGGCGGAGTCCCGCCTGGCGCAGCAGGATCCGCATCTCCAGGTTGGCGTCGGTCGGGCGCAGGGTCACCCGGAACTCGTCCGCGCCGGCCTCCCGGGCCCGTTCCATCAGCCAGAACAGGAAGGCGGCGGCGGCCCCCCGGCCGGCGACCCGGCAGGAGAGCGCCAGCAGCGGGACCGACCGGACGCCCGGCGTGCTCCGGTCGACCAGCGCGGCCCCGATGATGCCGTACTCGCCGAAGCGGTCGGCCATCCGGGCGGTGTACAGCGTGTGCCCCTCGGCGGCGGCGAGGTCGCGCAGCCGCTCGGGCGTCAGGCCGGAGGAGTTCAGGCGGTGGGTCCGGGCGGCCAGTTCGAGCGCGCGCGGAACCTCCTCCGCCACGGCCTCGCCGACGGTGAGCCGCATCGCGCACCAGCGCAGGAACTCCTCCCGCGTGCCCTGGAAGCGCTCGCCCTCGGCGCGGCGGGTCTCCTCGGTGCGGTAGCGGCGCACCCGCTCCCGCGACTCGGGGGTCACGTCACGGCCCTCGAACGCCGCCAGCAGCGCGGGCACCTCCTCCGGGCCGAGCGTGCGCACGCCGGGCAGCAGGGCCTCCACCTCGGCGCGCTCGTACGCCGAGTCGTCGACCAGGACGAGTGCCTCCACGGCGATCCCGAGGTCCTTGGCGATCCGGCGCAGCGACTCGCTCTTGTCCTGCCAGGACACCTGCGGGGCGAGGAAACGTTCGCGCAGCCGGGGTGCGGCGTCCATCCGCGCGAGGACCGCGGGCGCGCTGCGGCTGGCGAGGCTGCTGAGCACCCCGCGGGCCGCCAGCGCGTCGATCGCGGCGAGCATCTCGGGGCGGGGGACGGGGAGGTCGTCGGTGGGCGCCTCCACCGCGATCTCGTCCCACAGGGTGCCGTCCAGGTCCCAGACGACGCACTTGATCCGGTCGGGGTCGTACCCGCCGGGCCGGTCTGGCCCGGTCGCTCCGGTCGTCCCGGTGGTCCCGGCCGTCCCGGTCGGCCCTGTCGTTCCGGTCATCGGGCGTCCTGTCGCGGGAGCCGCAGCTTCATCGTCAGGGTGGCGGGGTCGAAGCCGAACTTGCGGTAGACCGTGCGCATCGGGACGTTGCCGACGTGGACGCGTCCGACGACCTCCGTGATCCCCTGCTCCAGGCAGAACTCCAGGCCCGCGGTGAGCAGCAGTTCGGCGACGTCGCCGCGGTTGTCCAGCGGGGCGACGGCGAGGGAGCGGAAGTTGGCGTAGCGGTCGCCGGTCATCGCGTTCTGGTTGACGCTCACCCACAGCCAGCCGACGGGCTCGCCGCCCGGACGGCCGGCGACGAGCATGCCCTCCTTGGACTTCTCCATGGCGCGGCCCAGCCGGGACGCCCAGCGCGCGGGGTCGTCGATGGCGTCCTCGCCGAAGGAGACACGGGCGATCTCGGCCTCGAACTCGCCGATGGCCGGCAGGTCCCTCTCCTGCGCCGGACGGATCACGAAGGGCGCCGCCCGCCGCTCCAGCTCCGCGCGGTCGTCGGCGCTCGGTGCGTCCCAGCCGGACCGCGGGGCCTGCGGCCGCCCGGTGGGCGCGGGCGCCCCGGCGGGGGCGGACACCCCGGTGGGGACCGGCGCCTGTGCCGGGACCGGCGTCCGTGCGGAGACGGAAGCGGGAGCCGCCGTCCGAGCCGGAACGGATGCCGGTGCCGGGGCCGCATCCGGTGCCTGAGCCGGGGCAGGGGGCTCGACCGGGGATGCGACCGGGGCCTCGTCCGGTGTCTCCTCCGCCGAGACCAGGCGGCCCGGGCGGAAGGGGCCCTGCCCGCACTTCGGGCAGCCCTCGTCGCGCAGGGTGGCGACCGAGGTCCAGCGGGCGCCGGGGCCGACGCGGACCCGGGTGCCGCAGGCCACGCACGCGTACTCGCGCTGCCGGGTGCGCTTGTCGCCGGTGTAGAGGGGGCCGCCGTACTCGCCCTGCCGCGAGGCGGTCGAGGTGGTGGTGAGCAGGTGCTGGAAGAAGCCGACGCCGCCGAGGATGCCGCTGCCCTCGTACTCGTTGAAGTTGCGGACGTAGCCGTTGGTGACCAGGCCGAGGGCCTGGATCTCGCGCTGGACCTCCAGCATCTCGTCGGGGCTCTTGCCGCCGAAGGAGAAGAAGACGCTGTGCGCGGGGCCGGGGCGCAGGCCCTCCACGGCGCGCGACAGGAACAGCCGGGCGCCCTCCGGGGTGTAGGGCGGGTCGGTCATCGCGACGTCGAAGCCGTCGTGCAGCTCGGCGGGCAGCGGACGGCGCAGGTCGTGCTCGACGGTCTCGACGCGGGTGCCGAGGCCGGCCGACACCTTCCTGATGTAGGCGAGGATCTCGGGGGAGATGTCGACGACGGTCACCCGCTCGACGATCGGCGCCCCGAGGACGTCGCCGACGACCGCGACGGCCAGCGAGACGAGGTCGTCGTCGCCGATCAGCAGCAGCGAGCCGCCCGGCAGGGCGCCCGCGGTGAGCAGCGCGAGGACCCGGCGCACCTTGGTCTCGGCCGTGCAGTGGGACTGGTCGATCGCCATGTCGGCGGCGGGTCCCGTCTCCATGAGGGCGCGCAGCCGCTCCACGGCCTCGTCGAGCACCGAGGGGATGACCAGCTCACGGCCGTCGCACGTGGTGCAGGTGGCGTCGAGGGTGAGGTCCATGCCGAGCCGGGCGACGACGTCGAGACCGGCCGGGGTCAGCCGGGAGGGGCGCTCCTTGGTGACGAGGTCCCGGCGGCGCAGCTCGTTGCCCACGGCGGCCACGATGGGGACGGGCAGGCCGGTGGCGCGGCTGAGGTCCTTGGTGGAGGCGGGGGCGAGGCGGCGCAGGGCGCGGAGGACGGACCGCACTCCGGGCGGGCCCTCCTGGAGCCTGACGGCGTCCGCGACTTCCGTGAGCACGTGATCGGCGTGGGTACTCCGACGGTGTCGAGGCGCGTTCTTCACAAGGGAGCTCCGGGCGGGACCGAGGTGAGCAGGACCCTCCAGTATAGGCGCGGGGGGTCCGGGCTCCGGCCCGCCGAGGGGCCGTCGAGGGCCCGCCGAGGGCCCGACGAGGGGCCGTCGAAGGCCCGACGAGGAGCCGCCGGGAGCCCGCCGGGCCCGCCGGGGGCTGCGGGGGACTGCCGGGAGCTTGCCGAGGCCCGCGCGCGCGGATCACGCGGCGGTCCGCCGAGGGCCCGCCGGGGGCTGACAAGGAGCCGCCGGGCCCGCCGGGGGCTGCGAGGGACTGCCGGGACCTTGCCGAGGCCCGCGCGGTTCACGCGGCGGTCGGCCGAGGGACCGCCGAAGGGCTGCCGGGGGCTGACAAGGAGCTGACGGGAGCCCGCCGGGGGCTGCGAGGGCCCGCCGGGAGCAAACCGAGGCCCGCGCGCGGATCACGCGGGTCTCGTGACGCGGGCCCTCGTGACGTGGGCCCCGTGACGCGGCCCCCCGCCACGCGGCCTCCGCCACGCGGCCTCCGCCACGCGGCCCCCGCCACGCGGGCCGGTCGGTCGGCCCGCTCAGTCGACCGCCTCCCCCACCCTCTCGCTCCACTCCTTCTCCAGGGCCGCCGTCTGCGTCATGAGGTCGGCGACGCGGACGACCGTGCCGGCGCCCTTGCGGAACCGGAGGAAAAAGGTGTTGCGGGTCATCTCCCAGCGCCGGGACAGGGCGTCGGCGTCGGCCGCCCGGTCGAGCAGCGCGGGGAGGGCGCAGGCCCCGGCCGCCGCCCGCAGGAAGCGGGCGTTGAGGGCGCGCCGGCTGGCCAGCTCCCCGAACCAGGCGCTGACCTCGATCATGCCCACGGGGCTCAGGGCCGCGAAGGCGTCCGGGGCGGCGCGCAGTTCGTCCGCGCAGTCGGTGAGCAGGCCGATGCCGCCGGACTCCCGCACGTTGCGGGCGAGCGCGGCACGGTGGCGCTGCCCGTCCGGCTCCCCGGAGCGGTGTCCGGCCCGCACGACGACGGTGCGGTTGCGCCAGTCGGGATCGCCCCTGCGGGCCTCGCCCAGGGCGTCCGAGGACATCGCCGCCGACAGCGCGCGGGCGTCGAGGGGGCCGTCGTAGAGGGAGCCCTGGTAGCGGTCGACGACACGGAACACGGTGCCCGTGCCCTCGCCCTCGGCGCGGGAGCGGATCACGATCCGGTGCGCATGGTGCTGCCGGCCGTGGAAGGAACTGTGCGGGACATGGAAGGTGTCCACCCAGGCGATCACCGGAATTCCGTCACGCACCTGCGCGTGAATGTATTCCCCGGCTTTCTCCGGGGTTCCGTGACAGTGCAGTTCGGTGGTCATGCCGTGCCATGTACGGAGAATTTCCTCCGGTGTGCTCCGATGAATTCCCAGGCGTTCCACGGGCCATTCCGTCTCGACCGCGTCCGCCCTTCGGTGATAGCCCCACTCGCTGCCCAGTACGCTCGGGTCATGGCCGAGCCAGGCCGTCGTGATGCCGTAGGTCGCCGAAATGCAGTCCAGTGCCGAGAATTCCGCCTCCGCCGTGCCCCGCTTTTCCATGAACCCCGCTCCCTCGCTGTCCCCGCCGGAGCCGTCGCTTTCCGGCCGATCCCATGTGACCTTCGAAGACCCCCTTGACGCAGGGCACGCGCGAGCCCTAGGGCGCCCCGGATGCTACGCTGGGCACCACCGAGCGCCAGTGACCGGCCTCGTCGACCTTCCGCTTCTGCCGCGCAGACCAGCACAGATCTATGAAAGGAGACGGGGGCAGCGGTTCGCGTCCCCCGGTTCCCCATGACCAACTCCTCCGAGCTCGCCACCGAGGGCATAAACGTCGACGATTTGTGCTCGTACGCCGTCGACGTATGGGTGAGCGACCACAGCATCCTGACCGACGAACAGCGCCTCCTCCAGGTTCTTCGCACGGCCGCGGAAAAGGGAAACGCGACGGTCCTCGGTGAAGCGTCGCACGTGTTCCCCAACGGTGCCGTCACCGCGATTCTCCTGCTCTCCGCCTCGCACCTGAGCATCCACACCTGGCCGGAATTCAGCCTCGCCAACGTCGACCTGCTCGCCTACGGTCGGCTGAACGGCGAGCGGATGATGCAGAGCGTCGAGCTGGGCCTCTCGCCGACGAAGATCAACGTCACCCGCATGCTGCGCGCGGTGCACTGACCCGCGCCCCGGACGGCGATCACAGCCACCCCGCCAGCGACGTGAGGAACGCGTCGAACCCGTCCCGGTGGATGGCGTGCGACGCACCCGGCACCGTCCGCACCTCGAAGCCCCGCCGGACCAGGTCCGTCCGCATCTCCCCGCTCACCAGGGAACTCGGTTCCGCCGCCTGGACGAGCGAGGGGACCAGGGGCTTCTCGGGGGTGTGGTCGACCGTCCGGTACGCGGAGAGGGCGAGCGCCGAGCGCTCGTCCCAGGCGCGCAGCGCCGCCACCTCCGCCGCGACCCGCCGCTCCCCCCAGTCCGGCCGCAGCCCCCTGATCAGCAGCCGGGGCGCCCGTTTGAACAGGGCGAACGACGCCGGGTCGAGGGTGCCGTGCGGGCCGCCGAGCCGCCACGCGGGCTCGGAGTAGACGGCGCGCCCCGGCTGGAGTTCCGCCACCGCCAGCGCCAGGGCCAGCGCGCCCAGCGAGTGGCCCAGCGCCAGCTCCGGACGGCTGGGCAGCGTCTCCAGCAGATCCTCCGCGAACAGGTGCGGGGCGTACGCGCCCCGGCCGCTCGCGCCGTGGCCGCGCAGATCGACGGCGACGACACGGTACCCGCGGCCCGTCAGGGCCGGCACCAGCTCCTGCCAGGTGCGGTGATCGGACATCAGGCCGTGGACGAGGACGGCGAGGCGGTCGCCCGAGCCCCACTCCCGGGTGTGCAGTCGCATGCGGCCCACCTCAGCAGGCCGGACCGGCGGACGCCAGTTCCGCCACGGCCCCGGCCGACTCCGGCAGCGCCCACAGCCGCTCCGCGAACCCCGCCGCGCCCAGCCCCCGCCCGTACCGGACGATCCGCCGCGTGACCGCCTCCAGCACCTGGAGCCGGTACGGCCACAGCGCCTCCTGCTTCGTCAGCGCCGCCTCCTCCGAGCCGGGCACCAGCACCGGGCGCAGACCGGCGGGCAGCCGGCCGGCCACGGCCCGGGCGTCCGCGAAGAGCGAGTACGGCATGTCCTCGTAGAACGCGACCCGTCCCGGCTCCAGCTCGCCCCGGACGAGCAGTTCCAGGGCCGCCCGCCGGGTCAGGACGTGGTCGACGTGACCGCCCACGCCGAGCGGCACGAGGACGAGGTCCGCGCCGGACACCTCGGCCGCCAGGTCCGCCGTGACCCGGCCGAACAGCTCCGGCTCGCCGGCCGCGGCCGCGTCCTCGGCGTCCGGCTCCAGGAAGAAGTTCTCCCGCCGGGCCGCCCGGTCGGCGGCGTCGGTGTGGCCGAGCACGGTCAGGCCCACGCCGAGCACACCGCACGCCACCCGCTCCTCCGCCAGCAGCAGCCGCGAGGAGAGCGCGGGACGGCTCCGGTAGTAGGGGCGGCGGGTCCAGGTCTCGTGCGAGAACACGTCCACCACACGGCCGCCGCACCGGGCGAGCAGCCCGCCCAGGGCGAGTTGGGCGTCGTCCGGGTGCGGCGCGAGCACGACCGGCGCCCGGGATGGCGCCGTGCGCGGCGGCGGTGCCGCGACCACCAGGCCCGCCGCGTGCCAGCGGCCGATCAACTCCCGCTGCGCCGACGGCCACGAGCGGTACGGACGGGTGCCGTCGCAGGCCTCCCACACGTCGGCCGATTCCGGCGGCAGCAGGTCACGGGCGACCGGCTCGCCGAGGAAGCGCGCCTCGGGACCGTCGAACTCGGCGTGCGGCAGCCGTACCGGCCGGTCGTCCGCCGTGAGTGCTCTCGGCGTCCGCCGCACGAGCGGGCCGGCTGAGGGGCGCTCGGACATGCGCAGGAGTGTAGGGCAAGGGGCAATCATGGAACGATGGGACGAGCACGTGACAGGGCTGTGATCGGCACGCGACGGAAGGCTCGAACAGCATGTACGTACTCGCCCGGGGACTTGCCGCGACGGAGACCGAGAACCTGCGGGAGGCCTGCGCACGCACCGCGCTCCCGCTGAGGCCCGTCCCCGACGGGGACGGTGTCGCCGAGCACGTCGCCGCCGACCTCCTCGTGGCCTTCGTGGCCGCTGCCGACGACGGCACGGCACCCCTCGACCTGCGCGACCTCACCCACGGCGGCGCCTACACGGTGCTCGTGCAGCCGGCGCCGACCGCGCGGACGACGCTGGCCGCGGTGCGCTCCGGCGCCGGCTTCGTCATGGCCGCGCCGCTCGACGTGGACCGGCTGGTGCCCTTCCTCACCTACCTGCGCGACGTCGCCGCTCCCGCCGCGGCCCAGGTCCTCGACCTGGACGAGGCCGGCGTGCTGGCCACGCCCTCCGGCTCCGTGCGGCTGTCCGAGGCCGAGGCGCGGGCGCTGCGCGCGCTCGCCGACCGCCGGGCCACCATCGTCGGACGGCCCGACCTGATGCGGCTGACCGGCGAGGACCCGCGGGACGTCGTCGCCTCCCTGCGCGCCCGGTTCCGGGAGATCGGCTCGGGCGCCCAGATCCTCAAGGTGCCCCACATGGGCTTCCGGCTCGTCGGGGAAGTGCGGCAGAAGGCGACCGCGTGACGGACGCGGCGGCGCCCGGGACCGCGCCGGGACGCACCGTCGACCTCTGGTGGGCCCGCCCGGACGACGCGTCGGCCCGCCTCGCCGCCCTGCTCGACCCCGTGGAGCGCGGCCGGTGGGAGGCGACCGCCGACCCCGTCAACGCGGCGCACTTCCTGGTGGGTTGCGCCCTGAGCCGCGTCGTCCTCGGCCAACTGCTCGGCCTGGCGCCCGCCGAGGTGCCGCTGCGGCGGGTGTGCCCCCGCTGCGGCGGACCGCACGGCAAGGTCACGCTCGCCACCGCCACCGCCACCGCCATCGCCACCGCCACCGAGACCGCCACCGAGACCGACGTGCGTTTCAACGTCTCGCACAGCGGCGGCGTCGTCGGGCTCGCCGTCTGCCGCGGCGCCGACGTCGGCCTCGACGTCGAGGACGCGGCCACCGCCGTCGACGTGGACAAGGTGGCGCCCCGCGCCCTCACCGGCACCGAACTCGCCGCCCTGCGCGCCCGCCCGCCCGCCGGACGGCCCGCCGCGTTCCTGCGCTACTGGACGCGCAAGGAGTCCGTCCTCAAGGCGCTCGGCGTCGGACTGCGCGTACCGCTGCGACGGCTCGAAGTGACCGATCCCGCGCTGCCGCCCGCCGTAGTGAGCCTGCCGGAACAGATCACCACCTGCCGTGAACTGCGCATGGCCGATACGGTGGTCGACCTGACGCACCCCGCGTCCGTCTCGGTGGCGGGAACTACGGAGGTGACTCTCGTCCAGCACCGGGCGTCGGCGCTCCTCGGGGCGTGGCGGTGACCGGACCGCACCGCAACCCCCCGCACCTGCCGCCGACTTGATTCGACGTGTTGCTCACAACGGGGAAGGGCAGAGCCAGATGTCGGACGTCGTGCTGTTGACTCCGCGGGAGATCACCACCGGGGCGACCAGCCTCAACAACCAGAACGTGACCGTCACCGACGAGGAGTACGTCCGGCTCGACCCCGCCCTGCGGATCTTCTACGAGAAGGTCCGCGAGAACCTGGGGCTCGCCTGCATCACCGGCTACCTCCGCGACGCCGGGTACTCCGTCACCTCGCTCAACCTGCACGGCCGCAACCCCGGCGACGAGGTCATCATCGACCTCATCCGCCGCGAACGCCCCCGCTTCGTGGGCATCAGCATCATGTACGACCTGCACATCATCGACGCCATCCGGCTCATCCGGTGCGCCCGCGCCGCCGACCCGGACGTGTTCATCGCGATCGGCGGCGCGTTCTGCACGTACAACGCCAAGCTCATCGCGGAGCAGGTGCCCGAGGCCGACTGCGTCACCTTCGGCGAGGGCGAGCTGACCGTCGTGGGGATCATGGACCGGCTGACCTCGGGAGCCGACTGGCGCCGGACGCCCGGACTGTTCTACCGGGACGGCGACCGGGTGCGCAGCAGCGGCATGCCCGTCCTGCCCGACCTCGGCAACCTCGTCTGGCCCGCCCGTGACGTGCTGGAGTACCACCGCGCGGCCGGCATCGCGACACCCGTGGCGTCCACGTTCACCAGCCGCGGCTGCCACGCCAAGTGCACCTTCTGCTACGCGCCCCGCCAGCCCGGAGTGGTCGACGGGTTCTGGCGGATGCGGCCCCCCGCGGACGTCGTCGACGAGATCGAGTACCTCCAGCGGGAGTTCGGCACCCGCTTCATCTGGTTCAACGACGACAACTTCGGCGGCGCCTTCGGCGACGGCTTCGCGCACGCCGTGGAGTTCGCCGAGACCGTCCTGCGGCGCGGCCTGAAGTTCCAGTTCCACTGCGAGTTCCGCGTCGACTCCGGGCTCATCGACCACGAGGCCCTCGACCTGCTGCACCGCGCCGGGCTCTCCTCCGCGCTGCTCGGCATCGAGTCCGGCTCGCCCGGCATGCTGCGCCGGTTCAAGAAGGGCACCACCGTCGCGTACAACCTGGACGCGGCCCGTATGTTCAAGCGCAAGGGCCTCGGCCTCGACCCGGGCTGGATCATGATCGAGCCGAAGACCTCGGTGGCCGAGCTCTGGGAGAACCTGGAGTTCATCGTCGCCGCCCGCATCCACGAGGCCGACAACCCGTTCTTCCTCATCAACCGCGCCATCGCGCTGCGCGGCACCGAGATGTACGACAGGATCGAGGAACCGCTGCCCCTGGCCGACATCGACGGCCTGGAGGGCGAAGCGTATGAGATCCTGCGCACCGCCCGCCGCGACTACCGGGTGCCGGACCCGCGGGTCGAGGCGCTGTGGGCCGCCTGGAGCGAGGTCGGCGAGGAGATCAGCGACCGCAAGGAGAACGTCCTGCCGTTCGTCGCGCAGAAGATCGCCCTGGGCGCCCGCCGGCTGCGCGGCACCGAGCACAACCCGCGCGCCCTGCTCAGCAGACTGCGCGCCTGGCGCAACGGCCTGCCGGAGCTGTTCCTCGCGTTCATGAACTACGGCCTCGTCCTCGCCGAGAGCGGCCCGCCCGACCTCGCCGCCCGGCTCACCGCCGACCTGCGGGACCTGGTCGCCGACTACGACGCCGAGCACCTCGGCGAGTCCTTCGACGACTTCGGCGACCGGGTGGAGCGCATGTGCGGCGCCGAGGCCCTGACGGCGGCGGGAGCGGGCCGATGACCCTGCGGTACGGAGTGGTCGGGTGCGGCCGCGTCTTCCAGCGCTACCACCTGCCCGTCGTCACGGAACACCCGGACCACACGCTCGTCGCCGCCTGCGACACCGACGCCGACAGCGCCCGCACGGTGCTCGGCGCGGCGGCGGAGGGCGTGCTCGTCACCACGAGCCTGGAGGAGTTCCTCACCGTCGGGCGGCCGGACGTGGTGGCGGTGTGCACGCCGAACGACGCGCACACCGGGCCCGTCCTGGCCGCGCTGGCGGCCGGCGCGCACGTCCTGTGCGAGAAGCCGCTGGCCGCCGACGTCGCCGAGGCCCGCCTGCTGGCGGCGGCGCCGGGCGCCGCCGACCGGCTCGCGGTCAACCTGCCCTACCGCTTCCACGAACTGGTCCCCGCCTTCGGCAAGGCGCTCCCCGACGGCCCCTGCGAGATCACCCTGACCTTCACCACCGCCGGTCAGCGCCTGTGGCGGCCGGTGACGAACTGGTACGGCGACGCGGCCCGGGCCGGCGGCGGTGCGCTGGTCGACCTCGGGGCGCACGCCCTGGACCTGATGATCACCGTCTTCGGCACGCCCCGCCCGGCCGGCTGCCGCGTGGACGCGGCGGGCGTGGAGGAACGGGTCGTCGCCGACCTGGAGTTCCCGGCCGGACCGGGCCGGCTGCGCATCGACCGCCGCAGCCGGGTCATGGGCCTGACGCTCGAGGCCACGGCGGAGGACGGCGAGAGCGCCGTGCTCGACCTGCGCCGCGGCGAGGTCCGCGGCCGCGACGGCACGGTCGTGGCCGAGGACCGCCGGCCCGAGCTGGCGGCGATCCGCGGCTTCCTCGACACGGTCGCCGGCCGGGCGACCGGCCGGACGGTGACCCCGGCGCAGGCGCTTCAGGTGCAGGAGATCGTCTCCGCCCTGTACGCCCGCGCCGAGACCGATCAGGAGCTGACGCTCTGAACCGCGTCCGGGCGGGCCGCGGGAGCACCGGAGAGGACCGGCCGGAACCTCTCCTTCAGCTCCCGCAGCCGGGCCCGTGACCGCTCGCCCGAGTACAGGTGCGTCGCGCCGATCTCCTCCTCGGTGATCCGGTCGAGGAAGTACAGGTTGATGACGTCGGACGGCGTGGCGCACGTCTTGCAGAAGCCGAACCGCGGCCGGTCGTGCATGAACAGGTCGTAGTGCTGGTGGCTGCCGTACTGGTCGAGCAGCAGGGTGCGGTTCTCCGCGAGGTTGCCCATCGGCTTGACCCAGGCGTGCGGGCAGGCCGAGACGTCGCCCTGGCCGAAGAGCTGCGCCATGGTCGCGGTGACGAAGCAGCCGAGCGTGCGGACGTTCGTCCGCAGCTGGAGGGCCATGTGCTCGACGTAGGCGCGCGGCGGCAGGACGGAGGCGAACTCGTCGTAGCGCTCCACGAGCGGCACCAGGTGGTCGCCGGGCGGCGGGCCCATCCGCTCGGCGGTCTCGCCCCGCACCGGGAAGAAGTACAGGGTCGTGCTGCCGTCGACCCGGTCGCGCAGGTACTCGGCGAACTCCAGCTGGCCGGCGTAGTTGGCGTCGGTGAGCACCGACTGGATGTCGAGGCGCAGGCCCGCCTCGGCCGCCGCGTGCAGGGCGCGCATGATGACGTCGTGCAGCCGGGCCTGTTTCGGGGGGAGCCGGTGCCGGTTCAGTTCCAGCGTGTGTCCGTCGAGGGAAATGTTCAGCTGGACGTTTCCCAGCGCGGCCAGTGCCTCGATGCGCCGTTCGTTGAGGAAGACGCCGTTGGTGATGACCTGGACGGTCTCGTAGCGGCGGCTCGCCTCCTCGACGAACTCGGTGGAGCCTTTCAGCCAGAAGAACTCCCCGCCGGACAGCCGGAGAATGGGGGCGTCGACGTGGGCGTGATACAGATCGAGTATCTCGTGCCAGTCCTGCCGGCGGTCGGTGGTCAGCCGCAGCCGGGCGTCCGGCACGTTCATGAGGAGGTTGTACTCCTCGGTGAGGCAGTAGGAGCACCGCATTTGGCAAAGCTGTTCCTCGATGACCATGTCGTTCATCAGGAACGGCAGTCGGCCACCCTCGGCCGCCGAGGCGGTGAGGGCGGCGCGAAACTTTTCCTTAAGGCGCATGTAAGTCCCCGTATTCGGCCGTCGGCTTCCTGCGGGCAACCCTAACGGCTCGTCAAGTGCGCTACCAGAGCGCGACTTCTTGACAAGGGGCTCGTGAAACCCCCGGCGCACAACGAGAATTGGGGAAATCACTCTCTCGGGGGGTGACCATGATCAGTACCTGTGCGCTAGCATGCCCGTCGGTGAAGGCCGGACGCCACGGGGGCACTGAAGGCATGAGCGCGATCCGTTCACGGGTAAAGGTCGGCGGGGGCGCGGAATCCGGCCTCAGCCGTGTCGACGTCACCTCGAAGGACCACCATTACGCCGTCCACGTCGGGCCGGGGGCCCGACGGCTGCTGCCCGCGGTGCTGGAGGAACTCGGCGTCGGCCGCGTCGCCGTCGTCACCGCCGTCCGCGCCCCACGGCTCCCCGACCCCGGCGTGCCGTTCACGGTCGTCCCGGCCGCCGACGGGGAGCACCACAAGACGCTCGCCACGGTCGAGACGTACTGCCGGGCGTTCGTCGCGGCCGGGCTCACCCGGGCCGACGCGGTCGTCGCCTGCGGCGGCGGGACCACCACGGACACCGTCGGCCTGGCCGCCGCCCTCTACCACCGCGGGATCAAGGTCGTGCACCTGCCGACCACGCTGCTCGCGCAGGTCGACGCCAGTGTCGGCGGGAAGACCGCCGTCAACCTCCCCGAGGGCAAGAACCTCGTCGGCGCCTACTGGCAGCCGAGCGCGGTGCTCTGCGACACCGACTTCCTGCACGGCCTGCCCCGGCGGGAACTCCTCAGCGGCTACGGCGAGATCGCCCGCTGCGCCTTCATCGGCGCCGGCGACCTGCGCGGCCTCGGCCTGCGGGAACAGATCGTGGCGAGCGTCCGGCTCAAGGCCTCCGTCGTCGCGAGGGACGAGCGCGACCAGGGCGTCCGGCACCTCCTCAACTACGGGCACACCCTCGCCCACGCCGTCGAGCGGGCCACCGACTACACCTGGCGGCACGGCGAGGCGGTGGCCGCCGGAACCGTGTTCGCGGGACTCCTCGCGGGCCGGCTCGGACGGATCGGCGCCGGCCGGGTGGCCCTGCACCGGGAGATGGCCGAGAGCTTCGGCCTGCCCACCTGGCGGCCCGCCGACGTCCCCGTGCCGGTGCTGGTGGAGCTCATGCGGCGGGACAAGAAGGGACGGGACACCGACACCGGGCTCACCTTCGTCCTCGACGGGCCGGACGGCGCGGAACTGGTCACCGGCGTCGACGAACGGCTGGTCGCCTCCGTCCTGGCGGACTTGCCCACGGGCCCCGCCCCGGCCGACGCCCCAGGAGCGCCATGACCGATCCCCGGCCCGCCGTCTCCGGCACCACCCGCCTCTACGTCGTCCTGGGCGACCCGGTGGCCCAGGTGCGCGCCCCCGGCCTGCTCAACGACCTGTTCGCCCGCACCGCGACGGACGCCGTGCTGGTCCCCGTCCACGTCGGCCCCGACGGCCTCGACGAGGTGATGCGCGGACTGCGCCGCATCCGCAACCTCGACGGCATCCTCGTCACCGTCCCGCACAAGATCGACGTGTGCCGGTACGCCGACGAACTGGGACCGGCCGCCGAGCTCGCCGGCAGCGCCAACGCCCTGCGCCGCAATGCGGACGGCACCTGGCGGGCCGACAACTTCGACGGAGCCGGCTTCGTCCACGGGCTGCGCGGCCACGGCCACGATCCCGCCGGGGCGCGGGTCGCCCTGTTCGGCGCCGGGGGAGCCGGGCGGGCCCTCGCCGCGGCCCTGCTCACCGCCGGCGCGGCCCGGCTGCTGCTGTTCGAGCCCGACCCGGAGCGCCGTACCGACCTCCTCGGCCGGCTCGCGGCACACCGGCCGGGCTGGGCGCGGGCGGGCGCCGACGGCGACCTCGCGACCGCCGGTCTCGCGGTGAACGCCACCCCGCTCGGCATGCGCCCCGACGACCCGCTGCCGTTCGACCCCGCACACCTGCCCGCGGACTGCGCGGTCGCCGACATCGTGATGAAACCCGCCGAGACCGCCCTGCTGCGGGCCGCCGCGGACAGTGGCCGGCCCGTCGTGCCGGGCCGCTCCATGCTGGACAGCCAGGTCCTGCTCTACCAGCGGTTCTTCGGACTGCCCGGCGGAGAAGGACACCGAGGAGACGGGAGGTCGGAGCGGTGATCGACCACGCCGGGGCCGTGGCCCTCGCACAGCGGGCCCTGGTCCACCTGGAGGCCGGCACGACCGATCAGGCCGACGACGTGATGCAGGTTCCCGTCGAGGAGTACCTCGACCCCGAACGCTGGCGGCGCGAGCTGGACACCGTGTTCCGGCGCGTCCCGCTCGCCCTCGCGCTCTCCGCCGAACTGCCCGCCGCCGGCACCTACAAGGCCCTCGACGCGCTGGGCACCCCGGTCCTGCTCAGCCGCGGCCGGGACGGCGTCGTACGGGCCTTCCTCAACGTCTGCCGCCACCGCGGGGCCCAGCTCTGCCCCGTCGGCACCGGCACCCGCCACCGCTTCCGCTGCCCGTACCACGCCTGGGTCTACGACGACCACGGCTCCCTCGTCGCCGTCCACAAGCCCGGCACCTTCGGCGACGTCGACACCGACGCCCTGGGGCTGCGGCCGCTGCCCGCCGTCGAGGGGTACGGGTTCGTGTGGGTCTCCCTCACCCCGGCCCGGCCCGTCGACCTCGACTCCTGGCTCGGCGACTACGCGCGGGAACTGGAACGGCTCGAACTCGACCGGTGGCACGTGTACGAGCAGCGGGAACTGGACGGCCCCGGCTGGAAGGTCGCCTACGACGGCTACCTGGAGAGCTACCACATCCAGGCGCTGCACCGCACGACGTTCGCCCCGACCTCCACCTCCAACCTGATGGTGGTGGACGCCTTCGGCCCGCACCAGCGGATCCTGTACCCCGCCAAGTCGATCCGGACCCTGCGCGACCTGCCGGTCGAGGAGTGGGACCCCGCCCCGCACTGCGGGACCGTCCACACCGTCTTCCCCAACGTGTCGGTCGCCGGCGCCTGGGAGGGACACGGGGTGGTCTCCCGGATCATGCCCGGCCCCACCCCCGACCGCAGCCGCACCGTGCAGACCATCGTGACCCGCGTCCCGCCGGTCACCGAGGAGGACAGGAAGTACACGGCGGAGTTCAGCGAACTCGTCGAACGCGGTGTGCTCGAAGAGGACTACCGCACCGGATTCGACGTACAGGCGGCCTTGTCCTCGGGGGCGAATACACACTTCGTCTTCGGTCGCAACGAGCTGGCGCTGCAACACCAGCGGAGCTGGCTCGAACGTCTCCTTGCCGATGCCAAGTAACGTGTCAAGTCGCCTTTCTGATGGTTATTCAGCATGGACAGCCCGGGTTCCCGCCCACTAGATTGTGATCCGACCGATCGAATGAAAGGCTGCGTGTGAACCGCGACGAAGTTCTTCAGGAGATACACCAAATCGCCAAGGAGTTCGCCGCCTCCAGTGGTCGAACGGTGAATGAGAACAGCAGCAACTTCCTCGAGGCGTACGGCTTCACTTCACTGGACGCCCTGGAGTTCCTGCTCCTCCTCGAAGAGCGCTTCGGTGTCACCTTCGAGGACGAGGATCTGACCGAGGACACCCTGACGTCCGAGGACCGCCTCGCCGACTACGTCGTCGAGCGTCTCGGCTGAGTCCCGGGAGAGCACCGGAAATGACGCCGCCGAAGCTGACGGAAGTGGCGGACGGGATCTCCGTGCACGCCGTCAGCGCGCTCGACGCGCGCTTTCTGTACGGGGAGATATTCGAGGGCGGAACCTATACGGGCATTTCACTGCCCGACGATCCGTTCGTCGTCGATGTCGGGGCGAACATCGGCCTGTTCACGCTCTTCGTGAAACAGCGGCGCCCCCGGGCGCGCGTACTGGCCTTCGAGCCGCTGCCCGAACTCGTCGCCGCCCTGCGCGCCAACGCGGCCCGCTTCGGCCTGGACGGCGTCGAGGCGCACGACGTGGCCCTCGGCGCCGAGGCGTCGGACGGCGTCTCCTTCCGCTACTACCCGCTGCTGCCCAGCAGTTCGACGCGGTACCCGCAGGACCAGAGACAGCTGAAGGAACTGCTCGGCCGGAGCTTCCCGCCGAGGGTCGTGGAGCGCATGTTCCAGGGGCGGGAGACCACCGTCCGCGTCGACCGGCTCTCCCGGTACCTCGGCACCGAGCGCCCCGTCGACCTGCTGAAGATCGACGCGGTGGGCTCCGAACTGGACATCCTGCGGGGGATCGACGAGCGGCAGCTCCCCCTGGTGCGCACCGTCGTCATCGACGCCCAGGACGTGCGCGGCCGGGTCACCGAACTCTGCGCGTACCTGGCCGGGATGGGACTGGAACCGGACGTACGCACACCTCCGGCGGCGGCCGGCGACGACGGACTGAACTGCCTGATCCACGCCGTGCGCCCGTGACCACGGCCCACACGCAGAGCTCGAAGAGGGGAAACCAGGGGATGCTGACGCTCGGCCTCGGCGGCTCCAACCACGACTTCGCGGCCTGTCTCGTCTCCGACGGCACCATCGCCGCCGGCATCGAGGAGGAACGGGTCCGCCGGGTCAAGTACTCGGTCGGGGTCAACTCGCTGTTCAACCAGTCCTGGCGGTACTGCCTCGACATGGCGGGGGCGCGCCTCGCCGACGTCGACGTCGTCGTCGCCGACGACACCCTGCTGGCGCCCGCCTGGTTCCCGTTCCGCAAGCGCATCCACCTGATACGGCACCACATGGCGCACGCCGCCAGCACCTTCTACCCCTCGCCCTTCGAGCGGGCCGCCGTCCTCGTCGTCGACGGCGCGGGCAGCCTCATCGACGACCGCGGCGTGGAGACCCTCACCACCGCCGTCGGCGACGGCACCACCATCACCGAACTGACCAAGGTGCTCGGCACGAACTGGTCCACCGACGGCCTCAGCGCCCTGCGCGTCTACCAGGCCGGCGACAGCGACCACTCCCTCGGCTACCTGTACAAGGCGGTCAGCCACGCCATCGGCTTCACCCTCTACGAGGACGAGTACGAAGGCCGGCACTGGTACCTGTCCGAGGACGGCAAGACCATGGGCCTCGCCCCCTACGGAACGCCCCGCTACCGCAAGAAGTTCGCCGAGTACCTCACGCTCCTGCCCGACGGCCGCTACGAACTCCACCTGAAGAACGGCGGCCTCCTCGACTTCGTCGAGCACGCCCTCGACGGCTACGAGGGCGACGAGCGCTTCGCCCGCGCCGCCGACCTCGCCTGGGCCGCGCAGGACACCCTGGAGGAGACCCTCCTGCACGTCGCCCGGCGGCTGCACGCCGACACCGGCCTGACCGACCTGTGCCTGGCCGGCGGCGTCGCGCTGAACTGCGTGGCCAACGGACGGCTGCTGCGCGAGACGCCGTTCGAGAACGTCTTCGTCCAGCCCGCCGCGGGCGACGGCGGCTGCGCCGTCGGCACCGCCTACTACGGCTACCACGTCATCGCCGGGCAGCCCCGCAAGGAGCCCGCCCGCACCGCCCAGCGCCACGCCTACCTCGGCCGCACCTACGACGACAGCGAGGTACGGGCCGCCCTCGACGCCTCCGGCCTGCCCTACCGCAAGGTCGCCGAGCCCGCCCGCACCGCCGCAGGCCTGCTCGCCGACGGCAAGCTGCTGGGCTGGTTCACCGGAGGCTCGGAGTTCGGGCCGCGGGCGCTCGGCCACCGCAGCATCCTCGCCGACCCGCGGCACGCCGGGACGAAGGACGTCATCAACGCCCGCGTCAAGCACCGCGAGGCGTTCCGGCCGTTCGCCCCAGCCGTGCTGCGCGAGCACGCCGCCGACTGGTTCGACCTCGACATCGAGTCGCCGTACATGCTCATCGTCGCGCCGGTGCGGCCCGAGAAGCAGGCACTGGTGCCCGCGATCGTGCACGTCGACGGGACGGCACGGGTGCAGACCGTGACGGCCGCCGACAACGGCGCCTACCACGACCTCATCGCGCACTTCCACCGGCTGACCGGAGTGCCGGTGGTGCTGAACACGTCGTTCAACGACAACGGCCAGCCGATCGTCGAGACTCCCCGGCAGGCCCTGGAGTTCTACGGCTCCAGCCTGCTGGACCTGCTGGTCATCGAGGACTACGTGGTCGGACACTCCGCCGACGACCTGGACGCGTTGCCGCCGGCCGGCGACCGCGCCACCGACTGAGAGGGACGCACAGTGGTTCTGGCACTCGACGGCGGGACTCCGGTCCGCCGCCACGACTTCCCGGCCTGGCCCCACCACGACGACGCCGAACGCGAGGCGCTCGTCCGCGCCGTCGACCAGGGGCAGTGGTGGCGGGTCGGCGGCAGCGAGGTCACCTCGTTCGAGGCGGAGTTCGGCGCGTACCACGGCGGCACCGCGCTCGCCGTCACCAACGGCACGCACGCCCTGGAGCTCGGCCTGGAACTGCTGGGCCTGGAGCCGGGCGACGAGGTGATCGTCCCCGCGTTCACCTTCATCTCCACCTCCATCGCCGTGCAGCGCGCCGGCGGCGTCCCGGTCCCGGTGGACGTCGACCCCGACACGTACTGCCTCGACCCGGCCGCGCTGGAGGCCGCGCGCACCGAGCGGACCCGGGTGGTCATCCCCGTGCACATGGCCGGGCACACCGCCGACATGGACGCCATCGGCGCCTGGGCGGACCGGCACGGCGTCGTCGTCTTCCAGGACGCGGCGCACGCCCACGGCGCCGTCCGCTCCGGGCGGCGCGTCGGCGACTTCGGCACGCTCGCCGCGTTCAGCTTCCAGAACGGCAAGCTGATGACGGCGGGCGAGGGCGGGGCGCTGCTGCTGCCGTCGGCGGACCGGTTCGACGAGGCGTTCGCCCGGCACAGCTGCGGCCGGCCGATCGGCGACACCCGCTACGAGCACCGCAGCCCGTCCTCCAACTACCGCATCACCGAGTTCGCCGGCGCGGTGCTGCGCGTCCAGCTCGGCCGGCTCGCGGAGCAGAGCGAGCGCCGGGAGAGCCGCTGGAAGACCCTGTCGGCCGCGCTGCGCGAGATACCCGGCGTGCTCCCGCAGGGCCGCGACCCGCACTGCGACCTCAACCCGCACTACATGGCCATGGCCGCCCTCGACCCCGAGGTCCACGCCGACGTCGACCGCGACCACCTGGTGCGGGCCCTGGTCGCCGAGGGCATCCCCGCCTTCGTCAACTACCCGCCCGTGTACCGCACCGAGGCGCACGCCGCCCTGATCGGCAACGGCCTGCCCGGCGTCGCGGAGCTCGCCGAGCGCAACCCGGTCAGCGAGCACCTCGGCGCCCGGGGGTTCTGGCTGCACCACCGGGTGCTGCTGGGCACCGACGCCGACTGCGCCGACGTCGCCGAGGCACTGGCCAAGGTGCTGTCCGCGCCGGCGGGGAAGAAGCGTCCCGCTTGCTGAGGGTCGCCGTCGTGGGACTGGGCTGGGTGGCCCGCGAGGTGTGGCTGCCCCGGCTGGTGAAGCATCCCGCGTTCGAGGTCGTCGCCGCAGTGGAGCCGCGGCCCGAGGCCGTCGAGCGGGCCGGGGAGCTGATCGCCGGGGCCCGGCTGTGCGGCGGCCCCGGCGAGATCGGGCGGGACGACGCCGACCTGGTCTTCGTCCTCACCCCCAACCACACCCACGGCGCCCTCGCGAGCGGCTTCCTGCGCCGGGGCCTCGACGTGTTCCTGGAGAAGCCCACCGGCACCACACCGGACCATCTGCGGCTGCTGGAGCAGGCGGCCCGCGAGGGCGGCGGCCGGCTGCTGCTGTCCACCGCCGCCCGCCACCGCGCCGACGTGGGGGAACTGGCCCGGATCGTCGCCGCCGGGGCGCTCGGCACGCCCCGGCTCGCCGAACTGAGCTGGGTGCGCTCCCGGGGCATCCCCGGCAGCGACTGGTTCGCCCGCCGGGAGAGCGCCGGCGGCGGCGTCCTGGTCGACCTGGGCTGGCACCTCGTCGACGTCCTGCACCACCTGTGGGGCGCCTCGGCCGTGCGCGGCGCCACCGCCCTCGCCTCCAGCGACTTCCTCACCCGCGAGGGCTGGGGCGCCGAGTGGCACGCCGGCGCGGCCGCCCGCCCGGCGGCCGACGTCGAGGACCAGCTGACCGCCCTGGTGGCCACCGAACGGTACGGCCTGCACCTCAGGTGCGCCTGGGCGTCGTACGAGACCGTCGACGTCACCCGGCTGGTGCTGCACGGCACCGAGGGCACCGCCGAACTGACCACCACCTTCGGCTTCAGCACCCGCCGGGTGACCGCACCGGCCCTGACCCTGCGGGACAAGGACGGCGAGCGGCGCGTACCGCTGCCCCCGGCCGGCGTCGGGGACGAGTACGACCTGCACCTGGACGCGCTGCGGGACGAGGCGGCGCGCGCCGACGCCACGGAGCGCGCCCTGCGGGAGGCCCGCGACGCCCTGGCCGTCGTCGACACCTGCTACCGCGCCACGGCTGCCCTCTAGACAGCACCGGAGACGAATGCCATGACCACATCCCTGTCCGAGCCCACCGCCCTGCGCTACGAACCGCTGCGCGGACTGGCCCTGTGGGGCGAGGAGGAGAAGGCGGCCGCGCTGGAGGTGCTGGAGAGCCGCTCCCTCTTCCGCTACTACGGGCCCGCCCTCCAGCGTCGCGTCGAGACCTTCGAGGAACGTTTCGCCGCCCTCCACCAGGCGCCCCACGCGGTGGGCGTCTCCTCCGGAACCGCCGCCCTGACCTGCGCCCTCATCGGCATGGGCATCCCCGAGGGCGGCGAGGTGATCGTGCCGTCCGCCACCTTCATCGGCTGTGTCAACGCCGTCGTCGCCGCGCGCGGCGTCCCGGTCTTCGCCGACATCGACGAGTCGCTCACCCTGGACCCGACGGCCTGGGAGGAACTCGTCACCGAACGGACCTTCGCCGTCATGCCGGTCCACCTCAACAACGCCGCCGCCGATCTGGACCCGATCCTCGCCGTCGCCGCGCGGCACGGCCTGCGGGTGCTGGAGGACGCCGCCCAGGCCTGCGGAGTCGGCTACCGGGGGCGGCCCGTCGGGGCGATCGGGGACGCGGGGGCGTTCAGCTTCCAACTGGAGAAGAACATCACCGCGGGCGAGGGCGGCGCCGTCGTCACCCGCGACGCGGACGTCCACGACCGCGTCGTGCGCTACCAGGACCAGGGCGGGCAGTTCACCACCTCCCGCGGCGGGGACCGCGGTGGCACGGCGGGCGAGGCCTTCCTCGGCGCCAACCTGCGGATGACCGAGATCGCGGGCGCCGTCCTCTCCGTCCAGCTGGAGCGGCTCACCCCGATGCTGCGGCGGCTGCGCGACACCGCCCGCACCGTCCGCGCCGAACTCGCCGACCTGGACCTCGCATGGCGGCGGCTGCCGGACGAGGAGGGCAGCGGCGGCGACCTCACCCTGCTGCTGGAGAACCGTATGGCCGCCCGCCGCTTCGTCACCGCGCTCACCGCGGCGGGCATCCCCGCCGGCACCCTCTACCAGGGACGCCTGGTCCACCAGAACCCCGCCGTCCGGGCCGGCCGCACCGCCTGGGGCACCGCCTGGGAGGCCCCCGGCCGGCTGCGCGCCAGCGAGGCGATCCTCGGCCGGTCGGTCACCGTCGGGCTCGGCGCGACCATGACCGACGACGACGTCGCCCACCTGGTGAGCAGCCTGCGGGCGGCCGCCGCCGGCGGAGCGACCGGTGAGTGACGTTCCGGTGGAGCGGGGGGTGGGGGGTGTTCCGGTGGAGCGGCCGGTGGAGCGGGGGGTGAGGGGCGGTCCGGTGGAGCGGCCGGGGGGCGGCCTGCCGTCGCAGGGACCGGTAGGTTGCCTGTCGTCGCGGCGACCGGTGGGCGAACCGCCGCTGCGGGCCGTCGTCCTGGACCTCGACGGCGTCCTCATCGACAGCATCCACGTGATGCGCAGGGCCTTCCAGCGCGCGTACGCCCTCACCGTCGGCGCCGGCGAGGCGCCCTTCGAGGAGTACCTGGCCCACCTGGGCCGGCACATGCCCGACACGCTCCGGATCATGGGCCTGCCCGTCGCGATGTACGAGCCGTTCGTCATCGAGAGCCACAAGCTCGTGCACGAGATCGAACCCTGCCCCGGCGCCGCCGAACTGCTCACCGGCCTGCGCGAGGCCGGCCTGGCGCTCGCCGTCGCCACCGGCAAGACCCACGGGCGGGCCGTCGAGGCGCTCTCCGCGACCGGACTGCTCGACCTGGTGGACGCCGTCTGCGGCAGCGACGAGGTCGCCCACGGCAAGCCCGCCCCGGACATCGTCCTGCTCGCCCTCGACAAGATCGGCGCCGCCGCCGAGGGCGCCGTCATGGTCGGCGACTCCGCCCTCGACCTGCGGGCCGGCCGCGCCGCCGGCACCCGCACCGCCGCCTGCCTGTGGGGCCAGGGCGACCGGGAGGAACTCCTCGGCCACCGGCCCGACCTCGTCGCCGCGTCCTGCGCCGAACTCGCCGTGCTCCTGCACCACCGTGAAGGGACCCCCGCGTGACCACCGCCCCGACCTCCCGTGACGTCCTGCTGCTCAACGGACCCAACCTGGGCACCCTGGGCACCCGCGAACCCGGGATCTACGGCACCACCACCCTCGCCGAGGTGGAGGAGGCGGTCGCCGCCCGGCTGGCCGCGGCCGGGTACGGGCTGCGCAGCGAACAGCACGACGGCGAGGGCGAGGTGATCCGCGCCCTGCACAAGCACCGCGACACCGCCGCCGCGATCGTCAACCCCGGCGCGCTGATGATCGCCGGCTGGAGCCTGCGCGACGCCCTCGCCGACTACCCGGCGCCCTGGGCGGAGGTGCACATCTCCAACGTCTGGGCCCGCGAGTCCTTCCGGCACAACTCCGTCATCTCCCCGCTCGCCGTCGGCGTCATCGCCGGCTTCGGCACCCACGGGTACGAACTGGCGGCGGACGCGCTGCTGCGACGGCTGGCGGGGGCGGGCGGCGATGGGCGCTGAGCGGTCACGACCGCGGACCCGGCCGCCGGCCCGCCCCGGGGCGTCCCCGGACCCGTCTCGGAGCGGGCTGTCGGACGTGCCCCGGGATCTGTGGGAGGCGTTCTCCCGGCCGGGCCTCGATCCGGACGCGCCCGCGCTGGGCGAGCTGACCCGGCGGGAAGCCGTCGCCCGGGTGGAGGAGCTGGCGGAGCGGCTGCGCGCGGCGGGTGTGCGCCCGGGCGAGCCGGTCGGCCTGCACGGCCCCAACCAGCCGGAGTGGGTCGTCGGGCTGCTCGCCCTGACCGCGGCCGGAGCATGCCCGCTGCTGCTGCCGGCCGACGCGCCTCCGGCGGAGGTACGACGGCTGTCCCGGGCCGTCGGGGCGGCACGACGGCTGCTGACGGACGGGTGGACACGGACACGGATCGAGGAGGACGGCGACGCGGGGGGCGGTCTGGCGGTCGACGAAGAGGGCTTGGCGGGTGGAGACGGCCGGGTCGACGAAGAGGGCGTGGTGGGTGGAGACGGCGTGGTGGGCGGAGACGGCTTGGCGGGCGACGTCTGTCATGAGCCTGGCACCCTGCTCCTCGCGTCCTCCGGCTCGACCGGTGCCCCGAAGACGGTGGCCCGCACCCCGGTCTCGGTGATCGACGAGGGCCTCCGCTACCACCGCGCCGGCCTGGCCCGGCCCGACGACTCCGTGCTGCTGCCGCTGCCGCTGAGCCACGCCTACGCGCTCGGCTGGCTGGCCGGCGTGCTGGTCGCCGGGGCACACGCCGACCCCGTGCCGCCCCGCGCCCTCGGCGCCGTGCACGCCCGGCTGCGGCAGGGGGCGACCGTCCTGGTCACCGTGCCCGGCCTGGCCCGCGTACTGGCCCGGCGCCGGGCGCTCGCCGAGGACGCGCCCTACCCGGCCCTGCGGCGCGTGATGGCGGGCGCCGGCTATGTGGACGCCGGCCTCGACGCCCTGTGGACCCGCGCCCTCGGCATCGGCGTCTCCCGCAACTTCGGCTCCAGCGAGACGGGCGCCGTGCTGTGGGGCGACCCCGGGCTGCCCTCGGGAGCCGTCGGCCACCCGATGCCCGGGGTCCGCGTCGACCTGCTGGGACCTGACGGCGAGACCCTGCCGGGCCCGGCCCAGGGAGAGGTGGCGGTCGTCCTGGAGGACGGCTCGACCCACCGCATGCACGACCTCGCCGAGCGCGATGAGCACGGCGTCCACCGCATCCTGGGCCGGGCCCGTCGCGGAGTGGTCCGCCGGGGCGCGCGCTGGGTCTCCACCCTGGAGGTCGAGTCGGTGCTGCGCGGTGCCCCGGGCGTCGCCGACGTCTCGGTCACGGCGACCGGTCCGGACGACTCCGACGACCAGGGCCTCACCGTCGAGTACGTGCCCGCCGACGCCGGCCTCGCCGCGCCGGAGCGCGTCCAGGCGTACGCCCGCGCGCAACTGGCCGCCTACAAGGTCCCGGACGCCTTCCTGCCGCGGTACCGGCTGCGCCGCTCCGCCGTGGGCAAGGCACAGGCGGCACCCGTGTACCGCCTCGCCCGGCCCGCCGGGGACACCGCCGAGCGGGTCCTCGCGGCCGCCCTCACCGACCTCGGCCTGCCGTCGCGACTGGCGACGGGCGCCACGGCCGCGGACCTGGCCCGGACGGACGCGCTGCGCGCGGAGATGCTGATCCCCCTGCTGGACACGGCGTGTGCGCTGGGCCTGCTGGGCACGGACCCGGGCACCGCGCTCCCGGCCGAGACCTGGGACCGGCCGCCGCGGACCGGGACGACGGCGACGGCGACGGCGGCGGTGACGGCGGCCGTGACAGCGACGGCGGCTGCGGAGACGGCGGCCGGGCGGATGCTGGCCGACCGGGTGCGGCACGGCGCCGCGTACACGCCGGACGGCGGCCCCCTGCCACCGGCCGCTGCGGTGAGCGCGCCCGACGACGCGTCCTCCGCACGTGCCGCAGTGGACGACTTCCTCGCGCGGGCCGCCGTGGACGGCCCGCTGCTGGAGGTGGGTGCGGGCGGCCTCCCACCGTCCGCCGGTGCGGAGTACAGGAGGCCCGGGGTAACTGGGGGAACCGGCGGGCCCAGCGGGTCCGGTGGGTCAAGCGGACCCGCCGTACCCGCCGTACCCGCCGTAACCGCCGTAACCGCCGTAACCGCCGTACCTGCCGTACCCGGCGGGCCCGGCGGTTACGGCGCGTGCGTCGTCGTCGGTGGGGTGCACGACCCCGTGCCCCGCCTCGGTGCCCTCGCGGCGCTGCTGCGGCCGGGGGGCCTGCTGGTGCTGGCCGACGCCTTCGTGGCCGACGTGCGGGTCCTGCCCGACGGGGCGGGCCGTACGGCGGCCGTCCGATGGCTGGCCGAGGGACGCCTGCACTGGTGGACGGTGCCGGAGCTCCAGGCGGGACTGGAGTCCGTGGGGCTGCGGGTGGAGGACAGCCGGGCCGTGGGAACGGGCGCCTGGTCGGTCGTGATCGCGCGGAAGCCGGCATGACCGGCGCGGTCCTCGCCGTGGACATCGGCGGCACCAAACTCGCCGTCCGTGCCCTGGCCGACGGCGTCACCGTGCACGAGCGCACCCTCCCCTGGAGCGACGACGCCGACCCGGACGCCGATCTGGACCTGCTCGGGGCGTCGGTGTCCGAGGCGGCCGGGGCGCTCGGGACCGCTCCGGTGCGGATCGGCGTGGCGGCGGCGCCGAACGTCGACGGTGACGGGCGTGTCGTCGGCTGGCCCAACCGGCCGGGCTGGACCGGCCGTTCCCTGCGCGTGCCGTTCGCGCGCACCGGTGCCGAGGTTCTGTTCGGCGACGACGCGACGCTCGCCGCACTGGCCGAGGCCCACGCCACCGGCTGCCGCGACCTGGTCTACCTGGGCCTCGGCACAGGTGTCGGAGGCGGCCTGGTCTGCGGTGGCCGGCTGCTGACGGGAGCGTGGGGGACGGCCGGCGAGGTCGGCCACCTGGTGGTCGACCCGGCCGGTCCGCTCTGCCGGTGCGGCCGGCGCGGCTGCCTCCAGGCCGGCGTGTCGGGCCCCGCCCTGGCCGCCCACGCCACCGCGCGGCGCGGCCGGACCACCACGACCGCGGAACTGGTGGCGGGCGTGGCGGACGCCGAGGACTGGGCGGAGCACACCCTCGACCACGCGGCCGACCTGATCGCCTGTGCCCTGGCCGTCCTCACGGAACTCGTGCAGCCGGCCCGCGTCCACATCGGCGGCGGCCTCGGCGCCGCGCTCACGGCCCTGCCGGAGCGGGTGGTGCCGCGGCTGGCCGCGACGGTACGGGCGGGGCGTCCGGCGCCGGAGGTCCGGCCCGCCGCGCACGGGGCCCACGCGTCGCTCGCCGGAGCGGCCCTGCTCGCCGCCCGCGGGGCGGCCCTGCTCGGTGAGGAGAGCGTGGCATGACCCGCCCGGTGCTCAGCGTGGTGATCCCCACCCGCGACAAGGCGGCCAGCCTGCGGCTGGTGCTGGCCTGCCTGGCCCGGCAGACGGGGACCGGCCCGTACGAGACCGTGGTGGTCGACGACGGGTGCACCGACGGCACCCCCCGGGTCGTGGCGGACGCCGCGGGCCGGCTGCCGCTGCGGACCGTGCCCGGGCCGGGGGCGGGCCGGGCCGCGGCCCGCAACGCCGGCGCGCGGGCCGCGCGCGGGACGCTCCTGCTCTTCCTGGACGACGACATCCTGCTCCCGCCCGCCGCGCTGGCGGCCCACGTCGCCGAGCACGCCCGCCCCGGCCCCGGCCCCGCCTGCGTCCACGGGCCGCTGCGCGAGCTGCCCGGCGCCCGGCGGCTGCTGGCATCGGCGGACGAGGCGCTCGACGACCCGTACGGGACGGCGGCCGGCGGCCGTTTCGGACGTACCGTGTCGACCGCGCTGGAGCGCCTGGTCCTCGGCATGGCCGACGGCGGGCTGCCGCCCGTGTCGCCGTGGCTGACGTGCGTCGGGGCCAACACCTCCATGCCGTACGGGGTGTGGGAGGCGGCCGGCGGGTACGACGAGGCGTTCGGGACCACGTGGGGCTGCGAGGACCTCGAACTCGGGCTCCGGCTCTGGCGGTCGGGGGCGCGGATGCGGCTGGCGCCCGCCGCGCCGGGCGTCCACCTCACCCACGAACGCGCGGACCGCTGGGAGCAGCACACCGTCAACCTCACCCGCTTCACCGCCAAGCACCCGATCCCCGCCGTGCGGGCCCTGCCGGAACTCCTCGGCCCCTCGGGCAACGCCCGGCGCTACGTCACGGCCGTCCGCACCTTGGACGAGACGCAGCAAGACGCCGTCCGCACCTTGGACGAGACGCAGCAAGAGGCCGTCCGCACCCTGGACGCGACCCAGGAAGAGAGCGACCGCCCATGACGCCCACCTCCGCGCGTGCGGATGTGCTGCCCCTGTACTCCCGCCAGGACTGGTGCTGGCAGTGGATGCGCAGCTATCCCGTCGACTCGGCGCCGATCGAGTCGACCGAGACGCTGCTGCTGCGGGGCCCCCTCGACGTGGGCGCGCTGCGGGAGGCGCTCGCCGAGATCGAGACCCGGCACGAGGCGCTGCGCCTGCGGCTGACGGCCCCGCCCGGACCGGACCCGTCCGCCGTGTGGCCCGGCCAGACGCTCCGGCCCGACCCGGGGCGGCTGACCACGGTCCGGGTGCGGCCGGAGGATCTGACGGCCGAGACGAGACGAATACTCGGCCGGCCCCTCGACCTGACCGACCGCATGGTGCGCGCGACCCTGCTCCGGGCGGGCGAACGGGAACACCTGCTCGTCGTGCAACTGCACCACCTGATCTTCGACGGCTCCTGCCACCACCTCTTCCGCGCACTGCTCGCCGAGGCCTACACCCGGCGTGTCGCGCCCGGCCGGAGCGCCACGCCCGGCATGCGCCGTACCGAGCCGGAGAGCTACACCGAGCTGATCCGGCGCGAGCGGGAACCCGAGGCGCGGTCCCGGGTGCGGAAGCGGGCGGCCGCGCTCGCCGCGGAACTGCACGCGTACGGCACCGGGGAGCCGCTGCCCGGCGACGCCGCCGCGGTCGTCGCCGACACGCGGTTCGCGTCCGTGTCCCTCGATCTGACGGCGGACCGGACGCGACGGCTGCTGCGGAGGTCGCGCGCCGAACGGGTCACCCCGCACACGGTTCTGCTCGCGGCCCTCGCCCGCGCCGTGGCCACGGAGTACGACCGGGACCGGCTGGTGTGCTCGGTGTACACGCACGGGCGGACCTCACCGGCCGCCCACGAGACGCTCGGCCTGTTCAGCAACGTCGTGTCGGTGCCCCTGGAGACGGCCGGGCCGCTGCCCGAGTACGTCCGGTCCGTCCACGAGGGCGTACGGCGGGCCTCGGACACCGCCGACCTGCCGTTCACGGACGTCGCCTCCCGCATCCTGGACCGTCCGTCGGACGACGGGGCGTACTGCCGCAGCGCGCTGGCCCACCTGGAGCTGAGGCTGACCGGGGTGACGGGCCTGCTGCCGGTGGACCAGTACCGGTCGACGGCGCTGACGCCGGAGGTGGAGGTGATCCCGCAGGTCATCACCGCCGACCACCCGGTGCCCGTCTTCAACGGCCTGGAGCGGGCGTTGGCGTGCGCCGCCACCCTCTTCACCGACATGCGGCTGAAAGACGGAGCCCTCATCGGCGAACTCTGGTTCGAGCGGGGATATCACGACGCCGGGCGAATCGCACGTGTGGCCGAGAATTATCACGACTTCGTGGGACGGTTGTCGAACGACGTCTGAATTGCCGGTCCGCGAGGGCTCCGATTGTCTCTCCCGGAGACTCCGACAGCCGGACGCCCTTTTCCAAAGAGTTTGTTGACGGCGGATCATCCGGGCTGGAAGCATTTTCCCTGCCACCGTCCGGTGGCGGACGGAACAGCGACGATAGGAGTCGAAATGGTCAAGGTCAACTCGGTGAGCCTCGCCCTGATCGATGTCGAGCAGCTGCGTCGCCAGGCCGCGGCCAAGTAGAACCCTCGGCGGGTGCCGCCCGGAGGCCTCGGGCACCGGGTGGCGCTCGCCGCACCTTTCGGGAAGCGGGGCGCATGCGACGGGCGAGCGGGACAGAAACGGTTTTTCACGCCGCGGAATTGAGCCGGCACCAGCTGCGGCTGTGGCAAGTGGAATGCGCGGTCCGGGGAAGTGCACTGCTGCATACGGGTATTGCGCTGAGACTCGACGGCGAACTCGACGAGAAACGGCTCACCCGGGCCGTGGCCTCCGTCTTCGGCCGTCATGAACTGCTCGCCACCGGATTCCACGCGGACGGCGAGACCCTGACCCTCGGCCCCGTGGCCTCCCACGAGACCCGGGTCCGGTACCGCCCCGACCTGCGTCCCGCCGACGCCGGGCACCTCGCGGAGGTCCGCCGGTGGGCGACCGAGGCCCAGACGGAGCCCTTTCCCCTCACCGGGGAGGCACTGGCCCGAGCGGACCTGCTGATCCTCGGCGACGGCATCGGCGACGGCATCGGCGACGGCATCGGTGATGACCACGGTGATGGCGACGGCGACCGTGACGGCGACCGCGGCGGCTGTGCCGTCCTCGTCCTGACCTTCCACCGCCTCGTGATGGACCTCTTCTCCCTGCACCAGGTGGTGGCGGACCTCCAGGATGCCTACGCCGCCGACGGGCCGCCCGCCCGCGCCGACCGCTACTCCGCCCTCCTGGCCGCCCGGGAGAACCGCCGGTCCCGCGACTGGGAGTTCTGGCGGGGCGCACTGGCCGGCTTCCCCACGCCGTGGATCGGCGAGCGGCGACCGGAGCCGGGCTGGCTGCCGGCCGGCGCCGAGCTGGGCCTCCCCCTCCCCGCGGACCTGCCCGCCGTACTCCGGGCCGGTGCCCGGGCGGCCCGCTGCACCCCCACCGTCCTCGTCGTCGCCGCGGCCGCCCGCCGGGTCCTGGACCACTCCGGTGCCGACGACCTCGTCCTCGGCACCATGTCCGCCAACCGCATGAACTCCGACGCCGTCGGCCCGCTCGCCCAGGCCGTCCTCGTCCGCGTCGGCGCGCGCGCACCGTACGGCGAGGAAGGGCCCCTGGCCCAGGTCAGGCGGGGGATGCGGGAGGGGATGGCGCACCAGGGGGTGGAGTTCGAGGAGATCGTCGAACTGCTCACGGACGAGAAGGGCGTGGCCCGCGACGACCTGGCCCCGCTGAGCGTCACCGTGACCGACGACTCCTGGCGGACCTCCGCGGCCGGGCTCACCTTCACCCCGTTCGACCTGGAGGACGACGACGGCACGGCGGAGCCGGCCGCGCCGGTGGTGCGCCCGTCCCAGCTGGACGTGGAGCTGAACCTGTCCGACACCCGGCCGGAACTGGTCGTCACCTACGACCGTACGTGCTTCGGCCCCGACTGGTGCGAGCGGTTCGCGGCCGGCCTCCTGGCCGACCTGCGGACCTGACCGCGGCTCAGGCGGCGCCGTGCGCCGAGTCGATGAGCTCCTGGCCCAGCCGCCGTACGTCGCCGAAACGGGCCTCGTCGAGCAGCGCGGTCATCAGGCAGACGTCCAGGTCCTCCACGTCCGGGGCGCACTCGGCCGCCTCGGCGGCGATCCGGGCCGCGTGCAGGGACGTGCCGCCGGCCTCGTAGAAGTCCGTGTCCTCCTCCGCGGGCGTGCCCAGGACGCCCTGCCAAGCCGCCGCGAGGGCGGTGGCCAGCACGTCCGGGCCGGCGGGATCCCTCGGTGTGCTCGGAGTTGCCGCATGCGCCATGGCAGGAACATAACGCAGCCGCGGACAGGCCGTCCGCGCATCGTGGACCACGTCGTGGGTGGTGCGGAGGAGGACCGGACGGGGATGCTGACGGGGACGCGGATGCGGACGGGGACAAGGATGCCGACGGGGATGCGGATGCGGACGGGGACGAGGGCGCAGACGGGGATGCGGATGCCGACGGGAACGAGAGCACGAACGGGCACGAGGGCGCGCACGGGGACAGCAGTGCGTACGGAAACACGAACGCGGACGGAAGCACGAACGCGGACGCGTAGGGGAACAGCGCGGACGCGTACGGGAACACGAGCGCGGACGATGACGGGAAGGGCCGCCCGATGACGGCCACCGGCCGACTGGCCGCCCGACTCCCCCTGGACCTCCTGCGCGAGCGCACCCTGCGGCGGCTGTTCGCCGCTCATGCCGCCTCCGTGCTGGGCAGCAGCATGATGCCCATCGCCCTGTCCTTCGCCGTGCTGGACAACGGCGGCGGGGCGAGCGGAGTGGGGCTGGTGCTGGGGGCGCAGACCGCGCCCCTGATGGTGTTCCTGCTGGCGGGCGGGGTGCTGGCGGACCGGTGGGGGCGCCGGGTCACGATGATCGGCAGTGACCTGGTGCGGGCGGCCGTCGAGACCGCCATGGTCGTCGTCCTGCTGACGACGGGACTGCCGACGGCCGGGTTCGTGGCGTTCGCGGCGGTGCTCTCCGTCGCCGCGGCCTTCTTCCACCCCGCCTTCCACGGGCTCGTCCCCGAGGTGGTCCCGGAGAAGCGGCTCCAGGAGGCCAACGCCCTGGGGTCCACGCTCCAGTCGATCGGCTCCCTGGTCGGCCCCGCCGTCGGCGGTGTGCTCGTCGCCTGGACCGAGCCGGCCTGGGTGATCGCCATCGACGCGGCGACCTTCCTGGTCAGCGCGCTGCTCCTGGCCGGCGTACGGACGACGCCGACAGCACGTGCCGACCGGGCGGACGAGAGCTTCCTGCGGCAGCTCAAGGAGGGCTGGCGGGAGTTCCGTTCGCGGACCTGGCTGTGGTCCCTCCTCGCCTACACCTCCCTGGCCTGCACGTTCGTCCTCTGCCCGGTGATGGTCCTCGGCATCACCTCCGTCGGCGGCAAGGAGCACGGCGCCGCCCAGTGGGGCACCGTCCTCGCCGCCGAGGGCGTCGGCGCCCTCCTCGGTGGCCTTCTCGGCATGCGCCTGACGTTCCGCAGGCCCCTGCTGGCCTCCGTCTTCTGCACCTTCGGCCTGGGCCTGTTCGCCGCCCTCCTCGCCCTGGGCGCCCCGGTCCACGTCCTCGTCGCGGGCTCGCTCCTGTCCGGCGCGGGCTTCGCCCTCCTGCACATCCTGTGGACCAGCAGCCTCCAGGCGGACGTCCCCTCCGAGGTCCTGTCCCGCGTCAGCGCCTACGACGGCGTGGCGACGGTCCTGTCCATGACCGTCGGCTACTGGTGGGCCGCCCCGGCCGCCGCCCGCGTCGGCACCGCGCCCCTGCTGTGGTTCGGCGTGGTCTGGACCGTGGCGAGCGCGGCCGTCATGCTCGCCGTACCGCAGATCCGCCGCTCGGCGATCGGGGCGGCGGCCCAGGAGCCGCGCGACGGCCGGAACACGGCGGCCACGGAAGAGCCCTCCCCGGGGGAGGGCGGAGACGTGCAGCCCCCGGCAGGACTCGAACCTGCGGCCAAGCACCTGGAAGGCGCCTGACGGGTCACGCCCCCACCACCCCCGCTGAACTGCTTCTCTCCCTCTGCCCGGCGCACCGCCGACCGGCCTTCGCACACGTTCGGCAGGGCGTCAGAGGCCGCGGTGCCGACGGCGGTTGATCGGGAGGAAACGGGCTGCCCTCTCCCGGCTTCCTGGGGAGGCGAGGCCGGGGGAGGGGGCTCGTCGGATCTAGACGGCGGTCACGCGGACGTCCGTGGCCGCCGGGTCGACACCGCGTTCACGGCAGAGCCGCAGACCAGGACCGCTGACAGTGCGATCAGGCTGGTCAGAACCTCCTGGAGCTGTGCGGCGGGGCCGTAGACGACCAGGATGACGACGAGGACGGTTGTCCACTCTCGCAGCCGGGGGATTGAAAGCGGGTTCTTCAGGGTCACACTCATAGCAGTACCTCCTAGGTGCTCGCCCACCCTCGCCGCTCTCGCCGGTAAGCCTGCGCGGCGATCGGTGGGCGTTCGCGTTGGGACACTGTGATGCGGGTCTCCCCTCGGCGCGCAGTGGAGTAACGGCCCGTAAGCGTGACCTTTACGGTGCGCCCGATGGTCGGATTATCCGAAGATTCGTTTGATGGTTCGGGCGGTGAGGTGTGCCCGACGCGCGCGCAGGGCGGTCCTGCCGCCGCACGTCGGCCGGCCGCCCCGACCGGGAACGCCGACATGGATGCGACACGGCACGGTCACCCGCGAGAACGCCCTGATCGCCGGTGCCCGGGGTGTCGCCGTACCCGGCGGTACGTGCCCTGACCAGCAAAAAGCCCTCCCGGAGGGAGGGCGGAGACTTGCGCCCCCGGCAGGACTCGAACCTGCGGCCAAGCGCTTAGAAGGCGCCTGCTCTATCCACTGAGCTACGGGGGCCGGTGTGGTGGCCTCGTACCTGGTGCCCGGGGTGCGGGCGGACCCTCGACGTTGCCGGGGACAAGGATAGGGCTCCCGGTTCCTTGTCCTGAGCGCTTCGCCTCCGTGGCTCGATGTGGAGGTTCAGTGAAGCGGTCCTGATAATCGCAGGCAGGTGCGAATCGTGCACCGCTTTTGGCGTCTCGAGCCCCGGGTGTTGTGCACTCGTTATGCCTGGGCTGTGCCTGTGTCCCGGTCGCCCCTTCCGCCCCTTGTGTCCTATCGGCGCGCAGGCATGCTCATATGCTTCATAAATCCCCCGAAATTGGGCATTCTTCGCATGTGGTGACCTTGGACGTACGGCCTCAGCTGCTCGACGCACTCTCCGCCCTGCGCGACCGTGTCGCCGCCGCACGCTTCCCGCTGCCCCTGGCGGGGGCTCCACGCGCGCGTGCCAACCGCGACGAACTGCTCGCCCAGCTCGACGACTATCTGGTGCCCCGGCTCAGGCAGCCCGAAGCGCCCCTGCTGGCCGTCGTGGGCGGTTCCACCGGCGCCGGGAAGTCGACACTCGTCAACTCCCTCGTGGGGCGGCGCGTCAGCGAGGCGGGCGTGCTGCGGCCGACGACACGGACCCCGGTGCTGGTGTGCCACCCGGAGGACCATCACTGGTTCAGCGGCATGCGGGTGCTGCCCGACCTCGCGCGCGTGTGGGTTCCCCACCGGGAGGCGGCGGACGACCTGCTGCTGCCCGGCGGGGACGGCAGACGCGTGCTGCGCATCGAGACCGCCGAGAGCCTCCCGCCCGGCCTCGCCCTCCTCGACGCCCCCGACGTCGACTCCCTCGTCGCCGACAACCGCTTCCTCGCCGCCGAACTGATCTGCGCCGCCGACATCTGGGTGATGGTCACCACGGCCGCGCGGTACGCCGACGCCGTCCCCTGGCACCTCCTGCGCACCGCCAAGGAGTACCGGGCGACCCTGGTCACCGTCCTGGACCGCGTGCCCCACCAGGTCGTCTCCGAGGTGTCCCGCCAGTACGGCGCCCTGCTCACCAAGGCGGGGCTGGGCGACGTACCGCGCTTCACCGTTCCGGAACTGCCCGAGTCCGCCTGGGGCGGCGGTCTGCTCCCGGCGACCGCCGTGGCCCCCCTGCGGGCCTGGCTGGTCCAGCACGCCGAGGACCCCACCGCCCGTCGGCAGGCGATGGCCCGCACGGTCGACGGCGTCCTGGACTCCCTGAAGTCCCGCATGCCCGAACTGGCCGGCGCCGCCGCCGCGCAGTACGCGGCCGCGTTGCGGCTCACCTCCGCCGTCGACACGGCGTACGACAGCGAGTACGCGCGCGTGCGCGGACGGTTGCAGAGCGGTGCCGTGCTCGCCGGGGACGCCCTGAAGCGCTGGCGGGCCTTCCCGCTGGACTGCACCGCGCGGGAACTCCTGGACGCCCTGGTGGGGAGCCTGGCCGCGCTCCTGCTGTGCGCGGTGACCGCGGCCGACGAACGCATCGACGAGGCCTGGCGCCTCGAACCCGCCGCGGACGCACCGGACCTCCTGCACCGCGACCCCTCCCTGGACACCGCCGAACACCGCATCGGCCTGGCCGTACGGCGTTGGCGGCGGGAGCTGGAGGAGTGCGCCGAGGACGAGGTGCGCGAGCTGGAGCGCGGGAGCGCGCCCGACCCCGAACTGGTCGCCGCCCTCGTCGCCACCGCCCTGCTGGGCGGCCGCAGGGCGCGTTCGGCGGGCGAGCAGCTCGCCGACCGCCTCGGAGCCCACGGCGCCCTGCGGCTGCGCGACCGGGGCGGACGGCTGCTCGCCGAACACCTGGACCGGGTGGTGCACGCCGAACGCGAGCGCCGGCTCGCCCCGCTCGACGGGCTCGGCGTCCATGCCGAACCCCAGGCCGAACTCATCGCCGCGCTGTCCGTACTGCAGAAGGAGAGGTGACCGGTGACGGCCGTCACGGATCACGACCACACGGATCACCCCGATCACCCTGATCACGCTGATCGCCCTGGGTATCCCCCATCCCCGGACCGTTCCGACCACTCCGATCCGCGTCCGCATCCCCTGGGGCACGCCGGCCGCGCCGGTCTGCCGGGCCACCTCTGCGGCCCCTCCGTCCCCTCCAGTCCCACCGGTGGGCCGGCCGTCGCCGACACGGCACCGTCCGGGGAGGGCGCCGGTAAGGAGTCGGACGGCGACGCCGGTGCGAACGCCGCGTACAGACGCCCCGCGGCGGACACCGAGACCGGGCCGGACACCGGTGAAGCGCACCGCGCGGACGCGGACGCGGGCGCGGGCGCGGGCGCGGGCGGGGTGGACGGGGCCATGACGGACGTGGACAAGACGGACGTGGACGGGACGGACGGGGACGACACGGATACCGGCGAAGCGGACGTGGCCGAGGTGGATGCGATCAAGGCGGACGTCGCCAAGGCGGACGCGGGCGAGGCGGACGGGGAGGGAGCCCGGGAGACGCCGCGCGGCGAGCGAGCTGAGGCGGGCGGGAACGGCGGGAACGGCGGAGACGGCGGGAAAGGCGGGCACATCGGAGAGTCCGGGGGCGCCGGGGATGCGAGGGCCGCCGACGAGGCCGAACGTGCCGTCGGGCGAGTGGGGGCCGAGCATGCTCCCGCGCGCGGGGCTGACCCGGAGCCAGGACGCCCGGAGGCCGAGCGTCCGCCCGTGCACACGGAGCCCGAGCGCCCACGGGGACGCGGTGAAGCGCCCCACGCGCGCGTGCCGCAGGGCGAGAAGGAGCACCCGGACGCGCGGAAGGACGAGGACCCCGTGCGCGGACCGCTCGGCGACGACCGTGCACGGGGACCGCTCGGCGGCAACCGTGTGCGCGGACTGTTCGGCGGCGACCGGACCCGCGGACAGCGGGACGAGCACCGGACACGCGGACGAAGGGGCGAAGACCGGGCACGCGGCCGCCGCCACGACGACGACGGCTCCGCCCCCGACCGAGCCTCCGACCGTTCCGGCGACCGCACCCGCGACCAAGCCGGTACCCGCGCTCCTGGCCGAGCCCCCGACCGGGCCGACACCCGCGCCCCTGACCGCGCCCCCGACCGTTCCGGCGACCGAGCCCCCGACCGGGCCGGTACCCGCGCTCCCGACCGAGCCCCCGACCGAGCCGGTACCCGCGCCCCCGACCGGGCCGGTACCCACGCCCCCGACCGGCCCGCAGACCGGCCCCCCGTCCGTACCCGGCCGGACGACGGCCCCGTACGTGCCCGTGAGGGCGAGCGGCGTGTGCGAGGGGGGCCGAAGGACGGTCACGCGCGTGTGCGTGAGGACGACCGCCGCCCGCGCGGACGGGACGACGACGGCCACGCTCCCGCCGCGGCCCCGGACCCCGCCGACACCGGCCCCTGGGACGACGGTCTCATCGCCCGCCGCGTGAACGAGACCACCGAACAGCCCCCCGCCGTGGAGATCCGCACCGGCGGCTCCCAGGCCGTCCCCCCGCTCGCCTACGACGGTCCCCTGCGCTCCCGCCTCGACGCGCTGCGCGAACTCGTGGGACTCTCCCGGGCCCGGCTCGACAACCGCACGCTCGCCGAGGCCGGCCGCGTCCTGGACGAGGCGCAGGCGCGGCGCAGGCTCTCCGGCCAGCACACCGTCGTCGCCATCGCGGGCGCCACCGGCAGCGGCAAGTCCCAGCTGTTCAACTCCCTCGCCGGGGTGACCATCTCGGAGACCGGCGTGCGCCGGCCGACGACGGCCGCGCCGATCGCGTGCAGCTGGAGCGACGGCGCGGCGAGTCTCATCGACCGGCTGGGCATCCCCGGCCGGCTGCGCCGGCGCCCGGTGCAGAGCGCGGACGCGGAGGCCCAGCTGCGCGGGCTCGTCCTGATCGACCTGCCCGACCACGACTCGGCGGCCGTGCAGCACCGCGAGCAGGTCGACCGCGTCCTGGCCCTCGTCGACGCCGTCATCTGGGTCGTCGACCCGGAGAAGTACGCCGACGCCGTCCTGCACGAGCGGTACCTGCGTCCCCTGGCGGGTCACGCCGAGGTCATGTTCGTCGTCCTCAACCAGGTCGACCGGCTGCCCGGTGAGGCCGCCGAGATGGTCCTCGACGACCTGCGGCGGCTGCTCGACGAGGACGGCATCGCCCTCGGCGAGTACGGCGAACCGGGCGCGACCGTGCTCGCGCTGTCCGCGCTCACCGGGGACGGCGTCGGGGAACTCAGGGAGCTCCTCGGACAGTTCGTCGCGGAACGCGGCGCTCCGGCGCGGCGCATCTCGGCCGACGTGGACGCCGCCGCGTGGCGGCTGCGGCCCGTCTACGCCACGGGACGGCGCACGGGGCTGAGCGAGGAGGCGCGCGAGGAGTTCGCCGACCGGCTCGCGGACGCGGTGGGTGCCACCGCCGCGGGCGAGGCCGCCGAACGCGCCTGGCTGCGCAACGCCAACCGCGCGTGCGGGACGCCGTGGCTGCGGCTGTGGCGGTGGTGCCAGGGTCGGAGCGACCCTGCCACCGGCCCGCTTCCGGCCCGTGCGCAGGCCGACGAGGAGGCCACGGCCCGCCAGCGGGTCGAGCAGGCGGTGCGCACGGTGTCCGAGCGGGCCTCGGTGGGGCTGCCCGCGCCCTGGGCCCAGGCCGTGAAGGAGGCGGCCGTACGGGGTGCCCAGGGGCTGCCCGAGGCGCTGGACGAACTGGCCCTGCGGGCCGGGCTGCCCCCGGGGCGGCCGCCGCGCCCGGGCTGGTGGCCGATGGCCGTCCTGACGCAGGCCGCGATGACGATCCTCCAGGTGGTCGGCGGTCTGTGGCTGGTCTGCCAGATCGCCGGCCTCCTGTCACCGAACCTGGGCGTGCCGGTGCTGCTGATGGTGGCCGGCATCGTCGGCGGCCCGCTCGTCGAGTGGGGCTGCCGGATGGCGGCCCGCGGCCCGGCCCGCAGATACGGCCAGGACGCGGAACGGCGCCTGCGGGAGACGGCCGCCGGGTGCGGCCGGGCACGGGTCCTGGATCCCGTGGCCGCGGAGCTGTTGCGGTACCGGGAGGTGCGGGAGCAGTACGGGCGGGTCACGGGGGTGGAGGCCGTGGCGAGATGAGGCGGCGCCCGGAGGGTTCATCCCCCGTCCGGGTGATGAGGTTCTCCACAGACCCGGGCTGGTCCACAGCGCTCGGCGGGCCCGGCCCGGCGGCGGCAGTCTGAGGGCACGGCGATCGCGGCGGACGCGGCGGCCGCCGTGCCAGACGCAGCCGTACGGGACGGGCCCGTACGCGTATCCGCCCGGTGCGAGCGTCCGGGCGAGGGAGGGGTTCGCGACGATGAACGAGACGATGGTGTGCGCGGTGGGGAACGTGGCGACGCAGCCGGTCTGCCGGGAGCTGTCGGCGGGCGGGTCGGCGAGGTTCCGGCTGGCGGTGACCGCGCGCTACTGGGACCGCGAGAAGAGCACCTGGACCGACGGACACACCAACTTCTTCACGGTGTGGGCCAACCGCCAGCTCGCCGCGAACGCGATGGCGTCCCTGAACGTGGGCGACCCGGTGATGGTGCAGGGCCGGCTGAAGGTGCGCACCGAGACGCGTGAGGGGCAGAACTGGACCTCCGCCGACATCGACGCCGTGGCGATCGGCCACGATCTCGCGCGGGGCACCTCGGCCTTCCGCCGCACGGGCCGCGCGGAGCCGGCGGCGGCCGGCTCGCCTCCCCGACCCGAACCCGCCTGGGAGACACCGGCCGACGACAGCCCCGAGCCCGAGAACCGGCAGCGACGGGAACCGGTGGCGGTGGCCTGACGACCGGTCCTGACGACGGGGCGGGACGACCGGGCCCGACGGCCGATGGCCCGACGGCCGATGGCCCGACGAGCGATGCCCCGACGACCGGTGGCCCGACGACCGATGCCCTGACGTCCGGTGACGCGATGTCAGGCGAGTTCCCCTTGTGAGGTGATGGCGGCTTATCGGCGGATCCACCCGGAAAGATCCAGTGGATTTGTCGATAAGCCCGGCCCGTGAACGATCTTGGGGATAACGATTCCGATTCGGATCGCCCCTCCGCCGGCCTCACCGGGAAGGGTGGTGCGTCGCGTCTCTAGGATGCCGCACGTGGCTCTCGGGGCTTCTGATTCTGCAGGTGGGACCGTACCCCCCACGTCAACGGGTCCCGCTCGAAGGGGAATTACGTGATTTCTTCGTTCTCCGCGCCGTTCACGCGCGGGCGGGGCGCGGTCCGCCTCGCCGCCGCCGGGACGCTGGTGTCCGGACTCGTCGCCGCCGCTGTCGTCGCCTCCGCGGGCACGGCCGCCGCCGAGGGGACGACGCCGAGCCGAAGCGGAGCGACGGCGACGATAGGCGGCCTCAAGACGTACGGCGCCGCCGTGATCCACGACGACGGCGGCGACCAGGAGGTCTCCGCGGGCCTGTTCGAGATGTCCGTCGACGGCGGCGGCACCCTCCAGACCTACTGCGTGGACCTCTACAACCCCACGCAGAAGGACGCCCAGTACCACGAGACGCCCTGGAGCGGCACCTCGCTGGGCGTCAACGAGGACGCGGGCCGGATCCGCTGGATCCTCCAGAACTCCTACCCGCAGGTCAACGACCTGGCCACACTCGCCGAGAAGGCCGGCATCGGCGGCGGCCTCACCGAGCAGGACGCGGCGGCCGGCACCCAGGTGGCCATCTGGCGCTACTCCGACGGCGCCGACGTCGACGCCGTCGACCCGCAGGCCGAGCGGCTCGCGGACTACCTCCAGAAGGCCGCCCGGAACGTGGCGGAGCCCGAGGCCTCGCTCACCCTCGACGGGGCGGCGGTCTCCGGACGCCCGGGCGGACTGCTCGGCCCCGTGACGGTCCGCACCGACGCGAACACGGTCACCGTCACGCCCCCGCCGGACGCCGCCACCAGCGGGGTGCGGATCGTCGGCCGGGACGGCGAGGACGTCACGTCCGCCGCGGACGGCACCCAGCTGTTCTTCGAGGTGCCCGCCGACGCCGCCGCCGGATCGGCCGAGCTGACCGTCCAGGCCTCGACCACCGTCCCCGTCGGCCGGGCCTTCACCTCCGACAGCCGCAGCCAGACCCAGATCCTCGCCGGTTCCAGCGAGTCCACCGTCTCGGCCACCGCGACCGCGACCTGGGCGGCGAAGGGTGCCGTACCGGCCCTGTCGGCGGAGGAGGACTGCACCCGGAACGGCGTGGACATCACCGCCGCCAACCAGGGCGACGAGGCGTTCACCTTCGACCTCCTGGGCACCCAGCACAGCATTCCGGCCGGTACGTCACAGACGGTGACCATCCCCCTCCAGGAGGACCAGGCCTACGACTTCACGATCGACGGCCCCCAGGGCGTCGCCACCCGCTTCGCCGGCGTCCTCGACTGCAAGACCCAGGCCGAGGAGACCGCCCTCACCACCCAGACCGTCGCCGAACCCAGCCCCGCCACCGTCGGCGGCACCACCCCCACGGACACCAACCTCGCCGAGACCGGCAGCTCCGACGCCACCCCCCTCATCGCCGGCACGGCGATCGGCCTGGTGGTCGTCGGCGGAGCGGTCCTCCTGCTGCTGGGCCGCAAGGACACGCCGGTACGCGAGTGACGACGCCCGGTGCCCCGGGCGACCGGCTCCGGGCGCTCCCGGGACCGTCCCCGGGCCGTACCGGGCCGTGCGAGGCCCCGAAGCCGCTCGACGACGGCCGGCAGTGACGGGTCGGCCACGGTCGTCAGTGGAGAAAGCCCAGGTCACAGGGGTTCGGTCGGATGAGTTTCCCCCCAGGGGTGGCCGTCCGGCAAGATGGGGTGTATCTGCCCACTGCCGTATTTCAAGCTGCCGGACGGTTTCTCTTGGCTGAGTACATCTACACCATGCGCAAGACGCGCAAGGCACACGGCGACAAGGTGATCCTTGACGACGTCTCGCTGAACTTCCTCCCCGGCGCGAAGATCGGTGTGGTCGGCCCGAACGGTGCCGGTAAGTCGACCGTTCTGAAGATCATGGCGGGTATCGAGCAGCCGTCGAACGGTGACGCGTTCCTCTCGCCCGGTTACAGCGTGGGGATCCTCCTCCAGGAGCCTCCGCTCAACGAGGAGAAGACCGTCCTGGAGAACGTCCAGGAGGGTGTCGCCGAGATCAAGGGCAAGCTCGACCGGTTCAACGAGATCGCCGAGCTGATGGCCACCGACTACTCCGACGCCCTGCTCGACGAGATGGGCAAGCTCCAGGAGGAGCTCGACCACGCGAACGCCTGGGACCTCGACGCGCAGCTGGAGCAGGCCATGGACGCCCTGGGCTGCCCGCCCGGCGACTGGCCCGTCACCAACCTCTCCGGTGGTGAGAAGCGCCGCGTCGCGCTCTGCAAGCTGCTGCTGGAGCAGCCCGACCTGCTGCTCCTCGACGAGCCCACCAACCACCTCGACGCCGAGTCGGTGAACTGGCTGGAGCAGCACCTCGCCAAGTACCCGGGCACCGTCGTGGCCATCACCCACGACCGGTACTTCCTGGACAACGTCGCCGAGTGGATCCTGGAGCTCGACCGCGGCCGCGCCTACCCGTACGAGGGCAACTACTCCACGTACCTGGAGACCAAGGCCACCCGTCTCAAGGTCGAGGGCCAGAAGGACGCCAAGCGCCAGAAGCGGCTCAAGGAAGAGCTCGAGTGGGTGCGGTCGAACGCCAAGGGGCGCCAGGCCAAGTCCAAGGCGCGGCTGGCCCGGTACGAGGAGATGGCCGCCGAGGCGGAGAAGATGCGGAAGCTGGACTTCGAGGAGATCCAGATCCCGCCGGGCCCGCGCCTGGGCAACGTCGTCGTCGAGGTCAGCGACCTCAACAAGGCCTTCGGCGAGAAGGTCCTGATCGACGACCTCAGCTTCACGCTGCCGCGCAACGGCATCGTCGGCGTCATCGGTCCGAACGGCGCCGGCAAGACCACCCTCTTCAAGATGATCCAGGGGCTGGAGACGCCCGACTCCGGCGACATCAAGGTCGGCGAGACCGTCAAGATCTCCTACGTCGACCAGAGCCGCGAGAACATCGACCCGAAGAAGACCCTGTGGGCCGTCGTCAGCGACGAGCTGGACTACATCAACGTGGGCCAGGTCGAGATGCCGTCCCGGGCGTACGTCTCCGCCTTCGGCTTCAAGGGCCCCGACCAGCAGAAGCCGGCCGGCATCCTCTCCGGCGGTGAGCGCAACCGCCTGAACCTCGCGCTCACCCTCAAGCAGGGCGGCAACCTGCTGCTCCTCGACGAGCCGACCAACGACCTGGACGTCGAGACCCTCAGCAGCCTGGAGAACGCGCTGCTGGAGTTCCCGGGCTGCGCCGTGGTCGTCTCCCACGACCGGTGGTTCCTCGACCGGGTCGCGACGCACATCCTCGCCTACGAGGGCGACTCCAAGTGGTTCTGGTTCGAGGGCAACTTCGAGTCGTACGAGAAGAACAAGATCGAGCGGCTCGGGCCGGACGCGGCGCGTCCGCACCGCGCCACCTACAAGAAGCTCACCCGGGGCTGATCGAGCTTGCGGCACATCTACCGCTGCCCGCTGCGCTGGGCGGACATGGACGCGTACGGCCACGTCAACAACGTGGTCTTCCTCCGCTACCTGGAGGAGGCGCGCATCGACTTCCTGTTCCGCCCGGAGAAGGACTTCCAGCAGGGGTCCGTGGTGGCGCGCCACGAGATCGACTACAAGCGGCAGCTCGTCCACCGGCACTCGCCCGTGGACATCGAGCTGTGGGTCACGGAGATACGGGCCGCGTCCTTCACCATCGCCTACGAGGTGAAGGACGGCGACCAGGTCTACGTCCGCGCGTCGACGGTGATCGTGCCGTTCGACTTCGAGGCGCAGCGGCCCCGCCGGATCACCGGCGAGGAGCGCGCGTTCCTCGAGGAGTACCGGGACGACAAGGAGGCCGTCGCCGCATGACGGTGCTCCACCTGGCCGACGAGGGGGAGGCGGCGGATCTCGCGGCCTTCCTCTCCCGGCTGCTCCGCTACGACCGTGGAGCGGCGGTCCGGCTCCAGGCGGCCGGCACCGCGCTGGCCGTCTTCGGACGGCCGCCGTCCTTCGAGGTCCTGGCGATCCGGGCGGTGCGGCTGGCCAAGCCGTACGAGAACGGGCTGGACGTCTCGCTGGACGTGACCGTGTCCGCCGGTGAGCTGCTGGAGGGCGTGGACGAGACGACGGTGACGGCCGCCGTGCCCGCCGCGGTCACCGGACCGCCCTGGGCCGGAGTGCTGCCGCCGCGCGGCGGCTGGCGGCCGGAGCCGGGGCTGCCCGCACCGGACGCGCTGCGCACGCTGGTCGGCGCCGCGGTCGCCGAGTTCCGGCGCCGCACCGAGGAGCTGGCGCCCGAGCGGCGCAACCGCGCCGAACTCGACCGCATCGGGCGGGAGATCTGGTCCCGGACGGTCGGCGCCACCGGCCTGCCCGTGCGGGCCGTCCACGCCGCCCAGTCCCTGGGCTTCCTGCGCCCGGCCGCCGGCACCGCTCCCCGGCCGGCCGACCCGCAGGCCGCTCAGCCCGCCGGACTGTTCTCCTCCGGGGCGTGGCTGCGGCTGCGGACACCGTACGGTTCGGTCGCCGTACGGCGGTCGGGCCTCGGCGGGCTGGACCTCAGCGTCCGCTGAGCGCGGACCTCGGCGTCCGCTGAGCGCCGCCGGGAGCGCGGGAACGCGGGAGCGCCCGCGGCTCAGTCGGGGGTGTTCACCATCGACGCCGCCGCGTACGTCAGGTACCGCCACAGCGTCTCCTCGTGCTCCTCGGAGAGGCCGAGCTCGTCGACCGCGTCCCGCATGTGCCGCAGCCAGGCGTCGTGCGCCGCCCGGTCCACGACGAAGGGGGCGTGCCGCATCCGCAGCCGGGGGTGGCCGCGCCGCTCGCTGTACGTCGTCGGACCGCCCCAGTACTGGATCATGAAGAGCAGCATGCGTTCCTCGGCCGGGCCCAGGTCCTCCTCGGGGTACATGGGCCGCAGGATCGGGTCCTCGGCGACTCCCTCGTAGAAACGGTGGACGAGCCGGCGGAAGGTGTCCTCCCCGCCGACCTGCTCGTAGAAGGTCTGCTCCTGAAGCGTGCCGCGCCGAATCTCTTTCACGCCCCCCATGCTCTCAGACCCGGAGACCGAGGTCCGCAGGCTTAGGACCGCGGGCCTACGACCTGCGGTCGGGGCCGCGGACGGTCCCGACCCCTCCGGCCCCCCCCCGGGAGCGCGGTGGCACTCGCCTCCGGCGGTGCGGCGCAGCACAGTGGAGGCATGGGTGCGCACGCAGTCGACAAGGACCTCGAGCAGCTCGCCGCCTCGGCGCGGGCGGCGCTGGTGCGGGAGATCGAGGCGAGCGGGGCCTTCGTCGCCGATCCGGCGTGGAAGGACGCCTTCACCGCGGTCCCGCGCCACCTCTTCGTGCCGTACTACTACGCGGGCGGAGCCGGCGGCTACGAGCGGCGCTGGGGGGAGAGCCCCGACCCGCGGGTGCGGGAACGCTGGGTGACCGGCGCCTACGAGGACGCCCCGCTGGCGACCCGGCTGCGCGACGGCGAGCTGCTCTCCTCCAGCAGCCAGCCCTCGCTGATGGCCCTGATGCTGGCCGAGCTGCACGTGGAGGAGGGCGACCGGGTGCTGGAGATCGGCGCCGGCAGCGGCTACAACGCGGCGCTGCTGGCGTACCGGCTGGGGGACGAGCAGGTCACGACGGTGGACCTCGATCCGGAGATCACCGAGTCGGCCCGGCGGCATCTCGCCGTCGCCGGCTACCACCCGGCCGTCGTCACCGGGGACGGGGCGCGGGGCGTCCCGGAGCGGGCGCCCTTCGACCGGATCATCGCCACCTGCCAGCTGCCCTCCGTCCCGCGCGCCTGGCTCGCCCAGTGCCGGCCGGGTGCCCTGATCCTGACGCCGATGGCCACCGGGCTGGTCACGCTCACGGTGCGGGACGCGGGGTACGCGGAGGGGAACTTCCTGCACACCCCGGCCTTCTTCGTGCCGTTGCGCGGCGCGGAGCGGCACGATCCGGCGCCGGTGGCGCTCGGCGGGGTGCCGCAGCCCGCCAGGGGGAGCGATCTGTTCCAGTTCCTGCTGTCCCTGACCCGGTCCACCCTGGACCCGCAGGAGGCGTACGCGCTGTGGGAGCGGGAGGGCAGGCCCCGGCGGGAGCGGTACGGCATCACCGTCGGCGGTGAGCACGCGTGGGCGTGGCTGGACGACCCGGAGGGGCCGTACGCCTGGCCCCTGCCGGGTTAGGGCCTGTCGTTCGGAGCACGCCGCAGACGCGGGGCCCGGCACGCACTCCCCCAGAGGGGGTGCCCCAGCCGCGTTGCCGTCGGTTGCCGACTCCCTCACGCTCGGCTGCGCTCGCGCGGGAGGGACCCCCATCGCGTCGACGACGCCCTCCTCCGCCTTGCAGCCGCACGCACCGAGCCCCGCTCAGCCCGGACGACAGGGCACCGTCGGCACCCTGCCAGCCTGATCCGAACGACAGGCCCTGGGACGGGCACCCGGCCCGTCGGTGGCGTCGTCGTCAGCCGCGGCGGATCGTGATCGTCGTCCAGGCGCCGACGTGGACCCGGTCGCCGTCCTGGAGCGGTACCGGCACGAAGGGCTGGATCGGCTCCTCCGAGCCGTTGACCGTGGTGCCGTTCGTCGAGTTCTGGTCGACGACCGCCCAGCTCCCGTCCGGCTGCTGCACCAGCACCGCGTGCTGGTGGGAGACGCCGGGGTCCTCCGGCGGCACCGACAGGTCGATGTCGGGGGTCTCACCGGTGGAGTGGCGGCGGCGGCCGATGGTGATCTGGTTGCCGGCGAGCGTGCGCTGCTGCTCCGGCGAGTACGCGGGCAGGTTGAGGCCCGCGGCCTCGGGGCCGGAGCGCTGCATCATCGCCATGAAGTACTCGCGGTCCGGCCCTATCGTCGCCGTCCAGGTGGCCGGCTGCTGCGGGAACGCCGGTCCGGGCGGGGGCGGCGCCTGGGTGGCACCGGGCTGCGGGTAGCCGTAGCCGCCGCCCTGGGGGCCGCCGGGACCGCCCGGGCCGCCGGGGGCGTTGTGGGACGGAGGGGAGATCACCCAGTCGTCGTCACCGCCGAAAGCCCCGCCGGAGGGGCCGCCCGGCTGCGGGCGGCCGGTCTCCTGGGGGAATCCGGGCGGCGCCTGCGGACCGGACGGCTGGAAGGCCTGCGGAGCGCCGGGCGCGCCGCCACCGGGTCCACCGGGTCCACCGTGCGGCGGGCCCGGCCGTGCGGGGTCGCCGCCGAAGCCCGAGGGGCCGGCGGGCGCACCCGGACCGCCCGGGGCGCCGGGGCCGGTGGGCTCGTGTCCGAACGGCGGCGCGGGGGGCCGGCCGGCCGGCTCGCGGCGGAAGGGGTCCCCGGACGGGCCCGAGGGCTCCCGGCCGAACGGGTCCGAGGACGGCCCGGAGGCCGGACCGCGTCCGAACGGGTCGCCGGGCGCACCCTGCGGACCACCGGCGGGACCGCCCGGACCTCCCGGAACGCCTGGTTGCCGCCCGAACGGCTGCTGACCGCCCGGGCCGCCCGGAGCACCCGGACCGCCCGGACCACCCGGCTCATGTCCGAACGGCTGCCGGCCGCCGCCCGGGCCCGTGGGCCGCGACGGCTCGCCGCCGAAGGGCGGGCCCGGCGGGATGGGCTCGGCGGGACGGTTCACCTGGGACGGACGGGAACTCTGGTACTCGAAGGAGTCGCTGCCGCCGAACGACGGCGGCGGCTGGAACCGCCCACCCGGCCCGCCCGGACCGCCACCGGGACCGCCGGGACCGGCACCCGGGCCCATGCCCGGACCACCGGGACCCGCGCCCGGCCCGCCCGGCCCGGCACCATGGCCGCCCGGAGCACCGGGACCACCGGGACCACCGGGACCGCCCGGGCCCCCTCCCGGCCCCGAGGGCACCGGCGGGCGCGGGGCGGCCGGGGTGTACGAGGTCGCCGTGTTGGTCAGGAAGTTCCACCGGCACTCCTCGCAGAACGGCGCACCGCCCTCACGGGGCGTACGGCACTGCGGGCACAGCTCCGGCTCGGCGTTCGGCACGGAGGACAGGTGGCGGCCGTCGGGACGGCCGCCGGGGCCGCCCGGCGGGGGCGGCGGAGGCGGCGGGAAGCCGTACCCGTTGCCGGCCGGGGGCGGCGGCGGGGGAGGGGGCGGCGGTACGGCACCGGCCATGCGGTGACCGCAGACCTCGCACCAGTCGTCGGAACCCGACTGGTGTCCGTTCGGGCAGGTCGGCATGTCGGCGCGTCCCCCTTTCCTTCCGTGTCCCCACCAGGGTGCTGCGGCGGGTGCTGCTGGGTCACTTCTTTACACGAACAGTCTTTGTGGACCGGGTCTCGAGGGTCATCTCGTCGGCCTCGGCGACCTTCGCCTTCAGTCGCACAGTACCTGTCGTGGCATCGACGACGTCCACCACCTTCGCAAGCAGTTTCGCAGTATCGGCGTTGCCCGAGACGCTGGCGAGCTGAACCGCCCGGCCCAGTTTGGCCGTTGCTCCGTCCATATCGCCCGCTTTGCGAAGGTCTAGTCCCTGTTGGATGACCCGGGCCAGCTCGGCCTGCCCGGTGTAGTGCGCGACCTGCGGGTTGATCGAGGTGGAGGCGGCCATGTCGTCCGTCCACACGGCCCGTACGAGACCCTGGGCGCCCAGGTTCCGCACCGTGCCGTCGGGCTGGGGCACCACCAGCGACACCCGGGCGGCCAGCATCTCCTGCCCGAGGTGGGCGGCGGGGACCTCGACGCACAGGTGGTAGTCGCGGGACTCGTCGCCCCAGGAGCCGGTGGGGTAGTCGCCGGAGCGCGGACCGGACTCGGTGCGCCGGTCGGTCAACTCCTCCACGGTGGGCGCGACTTGCTTGACGAACTTGACGGTGGTGCCGACCGGGGTCCACAGCCGCAGGGCCACGTCCGCGACCTCCTTGCCCATGGCCGTCTCCATCATCCGCGTGAAGTCGGCGGCGAGGCCGGCCGGGTCGGCGACGATGTCGGCGGTGCCGAGCAGGGCCGAGGCGATCCCTGTGACTTCTTTCACTTCCCAGTCGGTGCCCACGCCGCGGGCGTCACAGGTGAACCGTCCGGCGCAGGAGTCCAGGGTGGCCTTGAGGTCCTCGGGTGACTCGTGTTCGTTGCGGCCGTCGGTGAGCAGGATGCCGTGCCGGATGGCGACGTCGGCCGAGGACAGCAGCCGGTCGGCCAGGCGCAGCCAGGTCCCGATCGCGGTGCCGCCGCTCGCGCTGAGCCGGCGCAGGGCCTGCTTGGCCTGTTCGCGGGTGGTGGCGTCGGCGACCGCGAGGCGCCCGCCGCCCGGGTAGACCTCCGTGGCCACGTGCGTGCCGCCGATCACCGCGAAGTGCACGCCGTCGCGGAGGGTGTCGACGGCGGCGGCCGTGGCGTCCCGGGCGTTGCGCATCTTGGTGGGCGGGTAGTCCATCGAGCCGGAGCAGTCGACCATGACCGCCACGGCGGCGGAGGGGCCCCGGCCCGGCGTGTAGAGGTGCGGTGCCGCGACGGCGCTGCCGACCGTGCCGCCGCCGGTCGCGGTGACCGTGACGATCGCGTTGACCTCGCGGCCGCCCTCGGGCAGGTACTCGTTCTGGTAGACGTCGACCGAGAACTGCGGCACGTTCGACTTCGAGAAATTGGCCATGCCTACTCACATCCCCCTAGTCCCCACGGCCGTGGGGCGATGACGGTGGGCGGACCGGTCCCCTCCGGTCCGCCGCTGCTTCCCCGTGTGCGGCGTGTGCGAAGCGCTGTGCGTGGCCTCAGGCCGATCCTGCCCCCTGCGCGGGGGCGGGGAACGGCAGGACGGCCACTGTTACGTTGTCGTGCCCGCCGCCGTCCAGGGCGTGTCCGACGAGCACCCGGGCGGCGTGCAGCGGCCGTACGGCGGCGTCGAGCGGGAGCGCCTCGGCCATCTCCTGGGCCCCCTCGGCGTAGTTCCACAGCCCGTCGGTGCACACGACGACCACGCCGGGACGGTCCGGCTTGAACGACGCGGTGTGCGGCTCCAGTTCGTAGGCGTCGGCGCCGAGCCAGCCGGTGATCGCGTGGGCGCGGTCGTCGGCGTAGGCCTCCGCCTCGTTCATCAGGCCCGCGGCGACCATCTGGGCGGCCCAGGAGTCGTCCTCGGTGAGCCGGGCCGGGGGCGCGCCGCGGTCCGCCGGGACCCAGTAGACGCGGCTGTCCCCGACCCAGCCGACGACCAGCAGGCCGGCGGTGACGACCGCGCCGACGAGGGTGCAGGCGGGGGCGTTCTGGTGCGGGGCGTGCTCGCGGGCCGTGGCGGGTTCCTCGGCGAGGGCGTTGACCGCGTGCGAGGCGGCGACGATCGCGTCGTGCATGGCCTGCTGCGGGTGCGTGCCCTGCGGCAGGGCCGTCAGCAGCGACCGGCTCGCCGCCCGGGACGCGGCGAGGGAGGCGTCGTCCGGGCGGGTCGCGGAGGACACGCCGTCGCAGACGATCGCCACGGACGCGGGGGTGCCGTCGGGCAGCGCGGTGTGGCCGACGCCGAACGCGTCCTCGTTGCGGTGGTGGCGCAGACCGCGGTCGCTGACGGCGGCGACGGGGCCCGACTCCTGCTCCATGTGGTCCCGTTCACGCGGCTGGGCGTGCCCGCAGTTCTCGCAGTAGCCGTCGTCGTCGACCCGGCCCGCGCGGCAGGCCACGCACACCTTGCCGCTCCCGGCCACCGCCGCGGCCTCGGCGGCCACCCGCGGGTCGGGCGCCTGGAGCGGGTACTCCTCGGGCTCCGCGGGCCGGTCGAAACGGACACCGGACGAGGGCGCTGCGGGCGCCCCGGACACGGCGGGTGCCGCGGGTGCCGGGGGAGGCGGGAGCGGTGCGCCCGGTGGCACGGGCGCGCCGGGGGGCACGGGCGCGCCGGGGGGCACGGGCGTGCCGGGGGAGCCGTGCCCCTCGGGAGCGCCGAGAACGCCCGGAGCACCGGATGCCCCGACACCGCCCGGAGCGCCGAATGCGCCCGGAGCACTGTGAGCGCCGGGCTCACCGGCGGCCTCCGCCGCGGACGCCCCGCCGGGTTCCGGGGAGTTCATCATGAGGGTCGGGCTGTCGCCAGGGCGGGGCGGTACGGCGGACAGGTCGCATCCGCACGCTCCGCAGAAACGGTCACCCGCGTCGAGCGGCTCCGCGCAGCTCGGGCAGGTCGGCAGGGCGGCCTGCCGGGGCATCTGGGACATCAACTACACCCACGTCCGGGGGCGGTAACGATTGGCACGTTCCACCAGGTCGATCCTCTCCTCACCGCCGGTCGCCAGCCGGGCCAGCGTGCGGTACGAACGCTCCAGGCCGAAGCGGAGCCCCCGCTCGTCCAGGTCACTGCCGAGCAGCACCCGCCGGTGGCCGGCGCCGGCGCCCTGGCCACCGGAGAGTATCCAGTCCAGGGCACTGCCGAGCACCTCCGCGGACAACTGCTCGCGCCGCGTCGGGTCCAGGCCGTACGCGTCCAGCGCCTCGACCTGCGCCGCGGCGGCGGTGAGGTCCTCCAGGAAGGGTACGTCGGCGGCGGCCGCCGTCCGCTGCCGGAGCCGGGCGCGGACGGCCGCGACCCGGGCGGCCGTGTAGTGGATGGAGGACTCCGGCACCGACTCCAGCGTCCGTACGGCGCTCGCCCGGTCGCCGGCCGCGAGCCGGACGCGGGCCAGGCCGAACGCGGCGCTGACGTAGCTCGGGTCGGTCGACCACACCAGCCGGTAGTACTCGGCGGCGTTGTCCAACTGGCCGAGCACCTCGGCGCACACGCCGAGCGCCAGCTTGGGCGCGGGCTCGCCCGGGAAGGCGTCGTAGATCGCGTCGAAGGCGAGCGCGGCGATCTCGTGGTCGCCGGTCACCAGCGAGGCCAGGCCCCGGTACCACACCACCCGCCAGTCGTCGGGCCGTTCGTCCTCCAGCTCGGCCAGGGCCGTGAGGGCCGCGCCGGCGTCGCCGTTCTCCAGCCGGGCGCGGACCTGGCGCAGCCGGGTCTCGACGGACGGCGCCGGCGCGGCCGCCAGGGCCGTGAGCAGCTCGGCCGGGGCGGAGGCGGACAGACCGGCGAGGAACCCCGCGTTGGGGTCGCCCGCGTCGACGAGCGGGGCGGGCAGCGCGAGGGAGGCGGCGGGGGCGTCGACGGGCCGGACGAGACCGGGGGCGGCGGGAACCTGTGCGGGGAGGGTGGCGAGCGTCGGCGTGGGACGGCCCGGCGCGGGGGCGGCCGGGAGGGCGGCCGGGCCGCCGGCCGCCCGGCGTGCGGGGGCCCTCCGGGCGCCCAGCCGGGACACCTCGCCGTCCAGCCGGGGGAACAGCTCCCGGTCGGTGACCTTGACCTCCGGCCCGAACAGCGTCGACAGCGCGGGCCGCGCCCGCCCGCTCTGGAGGGAGACGACCTCGCGCAGCACGCCCGTCAGCTGCTCCGCCATCTCCTGCGCGGAGCCGAACCGGCGGGCCGGGTCGGGGTCGGTGGCCCGGACCAGCAGCCGGTAGAAGGACTCGTACTGCCGGAAGACCTCGATGGTGTCGGGGTCGGGCAGCGAGTCGGCGAAGACGGTCGTGTAGCCCTGGAAGTCGAAGGTCAGGACGGCGAGGGTGCGGCCGACCGTGTACAGGTCGCTGGCGACCGACGGGCCGACGTCGGCGACCTCCGGCGCCTGGTAGCCGATCGTGCCGTAGATGGCCGACTCCTCGTCGTCCATCCGCCGCACCGCGCCCATGTCGATCAGCTTGAGCTGGTCCTCGGTCTGGATCGCGTTGTCGACCTTGAAGTCGCAGTACAGCAGGTTGCGGCTGTGCAGGTGGCCGAGGGCCTCCAGCGCCTCGATGCCGTAGGCGCAGGCCTGCTCCACGGGCAGCGGGTCCCGCCGGCCGTCCGGGGTGCGGCGGGCGTTGGCGATCTCCTTGAGGGACTTGCCGCCGACGTACTCCATGACGATGTAGCCGTCGAGCGAGCCGGTGCGCTGGTCGAGGTGTTCGACGAAGTTGTAGATCCGCACGATGTTGGCGTGCTCGATCTCGGCGAGGAAGCGCCGTTCGGAGATCGCGGCGGCCATCGCGTCCTGGTCGCCGGTGTCCAGCAGGCCCTTCAGCACCACCCAGCGGTCCGCCACCGCCCGGTCCACGGCCAGGTAGATCCAGCCGAGGCCGCCGTGCGCCAGACAGCCCGCGACCTCGTACTGGCCGTGCACGACGTCCCCGGACGCCAGCTTCGGGACGAACGAGTACGGGTGGCCGCACTTGGTGCAGAAGCCCTCCGTGCGCCCGGGCCGGTCGCCCCGCGCGCGGCCCACCGGGGCGCCGCAGTCCGAGCGCGAGCAGAACCGCTTGCGCTCGGGCACCTCGGGGTTCTCCAGGACCATCGCGCGCGGGTCGGGTCTCGGCACCTGCGGCACCGAGACCAGGCCCGCGCCCAGCCGGGCCCGCCCGGAGGAGCCGGCCGTCGAACCGGAGCTGCGCACCGACACCGACCGTCCCGTCGGCCTGCCGGACAGCGACCGCGAGAGCCGTCCGGACACCGAGCGGCGCGACTTCGACGACTGCGAGGACGTTCGCGCGCTGCGGGCGCTGCGCGCGCTGGGGCGCGAGCCGCCGCTGCCCGGCCGGCCCGCGCCGGCGGCGGTCATCCCGGTGGGCGGCGAGCCGACCAGTCCGTTCGCGGCGACGACCGGGGCGAGACCGCAGGTGTCGCAGTACAGCTCGCCGCCGCCCACGTCCTCGTACGACCCGTCGCAGCCCGGCCGCTGGCACGTCTGCCCTGCCTGACTCATGACCCCTGCTCCCCCCTGTGGTCCTCGGGTCCGCCCCGCTCGGCCGCGGGCGGCGCGGCGAGCAGTTCGGCGGCCGCCCGCTGGTAGCGCAGGACGGCCTGTTCGGCGACGCGCAGGTCGCAGGGCGCGCTCCACAGCATGCGGCGGGCCGCGTCGTACCGCTCGACGAGGAACGCGTCCTCCGCCAGGCCGTGCCGGGCGACCTTCGCCTTGTACGCGTCGAGCCGGCCGCGCAGCTCCGCGCGGACCGCGAGCGGCGCGGTGACCGCGCCCAACGACTCGCGGGCGCGCAGCAGTTCGTCCTCCGCCTTCCGCTCCAGCGACTCCAGCAGCGGGGACAGCCGGTGCCACTGGGCCTGCCGGCGGTACTCGGCGGCGGTCGCGAGCTGCTCCTGGAGGACGGTCGGCGGTCCGCCGACCACCGGCACCTCCGTCGCGGCGATCTTCGCCAGTACCTCGCCGCGCGCGGCCCGCGCCTCGGCCAGGGTGCGGTCGGCGCGGCTGAGCACGTCCCGCAGCCGGACCAGCCGCTGCTCCGCGTCCTGACGGACCGTCAGCACCGCGTCGATCTCCCGGCGTACGTCCTCCAGGGCGCGCGCCTCACGGTCGTAGACCGTGGTGTCGGGCCGTCCGCCGCCCGGCGCCGAACTGCCCTGTGCGGGCACCCAGAACGCCAGCGGGTCGGAGACGACCTGCTCGCGCAGCCGGGTCAGCGTGTGCGTGATGCGCTCCAGGTCGTCACCGGCCGGGTGCTCGCCGGGGCGGACGCCCACGGAGTGCGCGAGCTGCCGGGTGCGCCGGAGCTCCGCGGCCAGCAGGTCGATCCGGGCGGGCAGCGCCGACCACACCGCGTCGGCGGCGACGACCATGTCCAGCGACGAGGCGTACAGCTCGTTCATCCGGTCGACGAGTTCGGTGAGCGAGAAGCTCTGGCTGAGCCTGCCGGCGCCGTGCGGCGCGGGCGCGTTCGCGAGGGCCGCGCCGGCCACGGTGACCGACGCGCCGCGCAGCAGCTCGGTCAGTTCCACCAGGTCCTCACGGCTGGACCAGCGGCGGCGCGAGCGGATCTCCCGGGCGGCGCGCAACGCGTCGGAGTACGCGTCGAAGTACGCCCACAGCAGCGTGACCGACGCCTCCGTGTGCGCCCAGCGTTCCTCGGTGACGCCGGTGAGCCGGGCACCCTCGAGGAGTCTGCGGCCGGCGTGGTCCTGGAGGGCGAGGAGCGAGGTCTCGATCGCCTCGTGCTCCTGGCCGAGCCGCGCCAGCGCACGGTCCACCTCGTCCCGGTCCATCACCGGCCCGGGGGGTCCCGTGACGCCCATCGATCACCTCTCGCTGCTGTGTCGGTTGTCCGCTCGGTCCGCTGCCTGTCGGTTCCTGCCCGCCGGTGGGTCCGTCAACTCGTGCGCAGGTACTGCGGTGCGGGCGGCCTCGACGTCGCCGCGTCCGCCCCCAGTGTCGCCGACAGCCATGTGTCGTACGACGCCTGCCAGCCGTCCGTCCGGTACCGCACCAGGATCTGGTTGACCCGGCGCACCAGATCGTCGGCGTCCTTCTTCATCGCCACCCCGTAGTACTCGGTCGTGAAGGGGGCGCCCTTGAGGGCCACCGTGGGGTCCTGGGCGGCCTGGCTGGCCGCCAGCGCGCCGTCGGTGACGACCGCGTCGGCCTCGCCGAGCTGCAACCGGACCAGGCAGTCGAGCTGGTTGGGGACGGTGGTGGAGATGTCGGTGCCGGCGGGCAGCCGGCCGGCCTCGCGGTCCTCGGTCAGCCGGGTGTTGGCGGTCGAACCGGTCGCCGTGCAGACCTTTTTCCTCGCCAGCGTGTCGTTGTAGCCGGTGATGGTGGACGACTTGGGGGCGAGGACGGTCTGTCCGGTCCTGAAGTAGGGGGCGGAGAACGCGACGTCCTCGATGCGGTCGCAGGTGATGGTCATCGTGCGCACCACCATGTCGACCCGGCCCTCCTGGATCGCGGGGATGCGCTGGTTGGTGGGGATGGCCTTGAACTGCACCGCGTCGGGGTCGCCCAGGATGTCCTGCGCGATCCGCCGCACCAGGTCGATGTCGAAGCCCTCCAGGGCCGCGCCGGTGGTGTTCGGGTCGCGGTAGCCCCAGCGGTAGCTGTTCTGGTCGACACCGACGATCAGCTTGCGCTTCTCGCCCTGCCGGGCCTTGATCGCGGCGATCGTCGGGCCATCCGCGGCCGACGGCGCCAGCGTCTGCTTCTCCGGGTCCCGGCACGTGGAGTCGGCCGCCGGGGTGCCCTCGGCGACGCCCCGGCCGCCGGTCCCGGCGCCGCCGCCGTGCGACTGGGTCCACGGCAGCAGCAGGACGAAGGCCAGGGCGAGGGCGCAGACGGCCGCCATCGCACCGACCCCGCCCCAGCCCTTCAGGCCGGCCCGTATCCGTCGCCTTCGTGTCGTCACGCCTTCTGTCACCGGAACGCCACCCTTCACCGGTCCGCCCCCTCTCACCGGTACTCCGACAGCCTGCGGCCGATGCCGAGGACCGCGCCCGCGGCGCCCAGGACGGCGAGGGCGGCCGAGCCCGCCGGCAGGCCGCCCATCGCGTCCAGGCCGTCTCCGGCGGCCTGCCTGAACTCGTTCTGCTCGTGCTCCAGCGCGCTCGCCAGGTTGGCGTCCACGCTGTCGAAGCACTCGCCCGTGGCGCCCTTGCCGCCGATCACCAGGGCCAGCGCCTGCTCGTAGTTGCCGTTGTCGTCCTGGGCGCGGGCGGCGGTGTGGCGGTTCTTCCACTCCGCCATGTTGCTCTCGGCCCGGGCGACCGGCGTCGCGCCGTCCCGGTCGTCGGCGAGCCGCCGCGCCAGGGCGAGCCCTTCGCCGAGGGCGCCCATGTCCTCGGTGAAGTCGTGGTCGTAGGCGTCGACCGTCTCCTCGCCGACCTTCACGGTCTCGGCGCCGCGGGCCACCAGGGTGAGATTCTCGTTGCCGCGGGCCTTGAGGGAGGCGATGCGGGCGTCCTGGAGGACGTTCAGCGAGCGGACGCCGTGCTCGTAGGAGTCGTCGAGGCCCGCGCGGGCCACGGTGTGGCCGACGACCAGCCACAGCAGGACGACGGTGGCGGCCGCCGTCGCCGCGACCAGGCCGTGGTTGAGGACCCGGTGGGTACGGCGGTACGTGCGGTGCTGGGCCCAGGCCAGGGCGGCCAGCGCGAGGACGCCCAGCGCGATCGCCGCCCAGGGGTAGGGCGTGGCGTCCGCGTAGTCGTCCCGCAGCCGCTGGTTCTCCTTCTTGTAGAGGTCCTCGGCGGCCGGGAGCATCTCCTTCTGCATCTTCTGGTTGGCGTAGCGCAGGTAGGCGCCGCCGACCGGGAAGCCCTGCCGGTTGTAGGTGCGGGCCCGTTCGACCAGGCCCTTGTACTCCGGCAGCAGCTTGTTCAGCTTGGTGACGGCCGCCGAGGAAGGGGAGCCCGGGTCGGAGTTGCCGGCGGCGGTGACGAGTCCCTCGGCGGCCGTGTCGATGTCCTTCTCGTACCGCTCGCGGGACTCCGCCGTCTCCTGCCCGCCGGCCAGGAAGCCGCTGGAGGCCGCGGTGTTGGCGTCGGCGAGGGAGCGGTAGATGTCGGCGGCGGCCGTGGTGAGGGGCTGGCTCTGGTGCAGGACGTCGTCGGCCGCGGCCGCCCGGTCGGACGTCTGCCAGGCCGTGACGGCGCCGAACGCGACGACGAGGAGGGCGAGGAGGGCGCCGATGATGCGGAGGCGGCCGGGCTCGGTGGTGGCGGCGGCCCGCACCTGGTCGACGCCCTCGGCGAACGCCGTGCGGCGCGTGGGCGGCGGCGGTGCGGTGCTGCTCGTTGCCGGGTCTGCCACGTTCTCTGACCTCCCCCATGGTCATGGCCCGTCGCCAGTATCGCTGGCGGGAGGGGGAATGCGCACCGGCCTTCACGGGATCTTGATCGGATCGCAGTCACCCCTGCTCATGAGTACGCGGGGGGAATGTGTTCGGTTCCCTGACGGGGGCTGCCGGGGGCGGGGGCCGGGCGCGAGGCGCGGGGTGCGGGGTGCGGGGTGCGGGGCGCGGGGCGAGGGGCGCGGGGCGAGGGGCGCGGTTGGTCGCGTCCGCGCGGCGGAGCCGCACGGCGCGACGGCCTGCGCCTCTCGGGGCCTGCGCTTCTTGGGGCCTGCGCTTCTTGGGGCCTGCGCTTTTTGGGGCCTGCGCCTCTCGGGCCCGCGCTCACGCCGGCCCGCGCGCTTACGTCGGCCCGCGCGCTCACGCCGGCCCGGTGCACACGTCGGCGCGTGCGCTCACGCCGGCTCGGTGCACACGCCGGCGCGTGCGCTCACACCGGCCCGGTGCGCCCCCTGGCCCGCGCGCTCACGCCGACCAGGTGCACACGCCGGCGCGTGCGCCCACGCCGGCCCGGTGCGCCCCCCCCCGGCCGTGGGCTCACCCCGGCCCGTGCGCTCACGTCCCGAAGAAGTCCCGTACCCTCCGGTGTGCTTCGGGCCGTGCGCCCACCCGGTCCAGGCCCAGCAGTGCCGCCCCCAGCACGGGCCGCTCCCGCACCACGCCCACCACCGCACGCGGCGCCCGCACCGCGAGCGACTCGCGTACGCGGTCGTCCAGTCGGCGGTGACCGGCCGTCAGGACGCCTCCGCCCAGCAGCACCGGCGTCTCCTTCTCCAGCAGGTCGAGGCGGGTCAGCGCCACCGCCGCCATCGTCACCACCTCCTCGGCGAGGCGGTCGACGACCGCCCTCGCCACGCCGTCCCCGCCGGCCGCCGTCGCGAACAGGACGGGCGTCAGTTCGTGGCGGCGGGCGGGCGGGAGGCGTCGCAGGTGCAGGGCCTCGATCAGGGCGTACATCGTGGGCAGTCCGAAGTGGTCCGGCAGCGTCCGGGCGAGCGCGGTCGGGGCGCCGCGGCCGTCCTCCGCCCGCGCCGCGTGCCACAGCGCCTCCTCGGCCAGCCCCCACCCGCCGCCCCAGTCGCCGGAGAGGCGGCCGAGCGCGGGGAAGCGGGCGGTGCGGCCGTCGGGACGCATGCCGACGCAGTTGATGCCGGCGCCGCAGACGACGGCCACCCCCCGGGGCTCGGCCACGCCCGCCCGCAGGATCGCGAAGGTGTCGTTGCGGACCTCGACGGCCGCTCCCCACGCGCGCGCGTGCAGCGCGGCCGCCAGCTCCTCCTCCTCGGCCGGCAGGTCGGCGTTGGCGAGACAGGCCGAGACATGGGCCGCCGAGGAGACGCCGGCGGCCGCGTACGCGCGCGTGACGGTGTCGGCGAGGGCGTCCACCGCCGGGCCCACGCCCACGGCCGGCGGGCGGAAGCCGCCGCCGCGGGCCGTGCCGAGGACCTCCCCGTCGGCCGCGACGACCGCGACGTCCGTCTTGCTGTTGCCCGCGTCGACGGCCAGGACGCTCGCGGTCAGGCCCACGCCAGATGCTCCCGGTTGTGCGCGATCAGCAGGTCGGTGAGCGTCTCGGCGTACGCGTACTGGCCGACCAGGGGGTGGGCGAGCAGGGCCCGGAAGACGCGGTCGCGGCCGCCGTGCAGCGCCGCCTCCAGGGCCAGCTCCTCGTAGGCCGTCACCTGCGCGATCAGTCCCGCGAACAGCGGGTCGGGGCGCGGGACCGGCAGCGGGGCGGGACCGTCCGGGCCGACCGCAGCCTGGACCTCGATCACCGCGTCGTCCGGGAGGAAGGGCAGCGTGCCGCGGTTGGGGGCGTTCACCACCTGGTACGGGCTGCCGGATCCGGTGAGCAGCGCGGCCGCCAGGTCGACGGCCGCCTCCGAGTAGTAGGCGCCGCCGCGCCGGGCGAGCAGCGCCGGCTTCTCGTCCAGGGCCGGGTCGCCGTACATCCGCAGCAGCTCGCCCTCCATACGGGCCACTTCCGCGGCGCGGGAGGGCTTCGTCCGCAGCTCCTCGACGACTTCGTCGTGCGCGTAGTAGTAGCGCAGGTAGTACGACGGGAGCACGCGGAGGCGGTCCAGCAGGGCGCGGGGCAGGCGGAGTTCGGCGGCGAGGGCGTCGCCGTGCCCGGCGAGCAGCCGCGGCAGCACGTCCTCGCCCCGGGGGCCGCCCAGGCGCACCCCGGTCTCCCAGGTCAGGTGGTTGAGGCCCACGTGGTCGAGGTGGACCGCGGAGGGGGCCACGTCCAGCAGGCGGGCGACGGTGCGCTGGAGGCCGATCGCCACGTTGCACAGCCCGACCGCCCGGTGGCCGGCCCGCAGCAGGGCGCGGGTGACGATGCCGACCGGGTTGGTGAAGTCGACGATCCAGGCGCGGGGGTTGGCGCGGCGGACCCGCTCGGCGATGTCCAGGACGACCGGGACGGTGCGCAGCGCCTTGGCCAGGCCGCCCGCGCCGGTCGTCTCCTGGCCGACGCAGCCGCACTCCAGCGGCCAGGTCTCGTCCTGTGCGCGGGCCGCCTGGCCGCCGACGCGCAGTTGCAGCAGGACCGCGTCGGCGCCGTCGACGCCCGCCTCCAGGTCGGAGGTGGTGACGATCCGGCCCGGGTGGCCCTGCCGGGCGAGGATGCGGCGGGCCAGGCCGCCGACCGGCTCCAGGCGTTCGGCCGAGGGGTCGACGAGGACGAGCTCCTCCACCGGCAGGGTGTCCCTCAGCCGGGCGAAGCCGTCGACGAGTTCGGGCGTGTAGGTCGAGCCTCCGCCCACCACGGTGATTCTCACGTACGTTCAGCCCTTCACTCCGGTCGAGGTGACGCCTCGCCGAGAGCCTGCTGCGGGAACGGGGGGCGGCTGGGCAGCCGTTCCTCCCGGTTCGTCGCGGACGAGGGCGCGCGGCACCTCGCCGCCGGCGGTCGGTGTGGCGTCGGCGTGCTGGGGTCCAGGGCGCGGACCGGAAGGATGCGGGCACGGTAGGGCGGCGTCGGCGGAGCGTCAAGACACGGCCCCCGAGACGGCGGGGCGTGTGGGGCTCGGAGTACCGCGACGGGGACCGGTCAGACGGCGTCGTCCAGGAAGGGCGCGGTGTCCAGAGCCGGGTAGGGCGCCGGGAGCGGCAGGGGGTCTCCGAGGTCGACCTTCTGGTCGGTGCCGTAGTAGGCCTCGGTGGGCTGGTCGTCCGGGAGGACCGGGTCCGTGAAGCAGTGGGCCGTGCCGCCGTGCCGGTCGATCAGGACGTAGACGGGGACGCCGGCGGCGGCGTAGGTGCGGAACTTGGGGCCGGTGTCCGTCTCGTGATTGGTGGAGGTGACCTCCCCGACGAGGGCGAGCATGTCGATGGGGTACCAGCCCTTGTGGGCCTTGCGGTAGGACGCGTCGAGTTCGGTGGGCCTTCGGCGACGGACGTAGAAATCCGGGATGAGCAGGGCCATGGTCCTGCCGTCCTTGTGGGCCACGCGGTAGCCGTTGCCCATGCCCGCCAGGTCGAGACCGGCGGTGAAGAACTGGACGGCGAGCTTGAAGGCCCCGTCGTTGTGGTTGTCATTCGGTTGCGGCGGCACCATGGCCATCCCCTCGACGTACTCGGGTCGGATCGGCGCCACGGACGCCTTCTCGATCGCGATCAGCAGATCGATGGGGTCCTGTTGCGTCATGACCGGCTCCGTGAGGGTCTCGGTGCTCATCCCTGGTTCTCCTCGTGCCACTGATGCCAGGCTAAGCCCGCGTCGGGCGCCCCGGGAGAACGATGGGGCATCCCGCGCCGCGACGGCGTCGGAATGCCCCGAACCTTCACTCGAACGAGTGTGCTGAACCGTTCCGCTACTTGGTGGGCGCCACCGGTGTGATCGGCGTCGCCGCCTGGGCCTGCGGGGACGCCGTGTTCGCGTACACCGAGGGGGCCGCGACGGCGGCCGTCGGGTCCACGTCCGGGTCCTCCTCGGGCGGAACGGTGGCGCCGCCGACGATGCGGATGTCGGCCGCGTCGAAGGCCCGCTTGACGCGCCAGCGCAGTTCGCGCTCGACCGCGAGGGACTTGCCGGGCATCGTCTTGGCGGTGACCCGCACGACCATCGAGTCCAGCAGCACGCTGTCCAGGCCGAGCACCTCGATCGGGCTCCACAGGAGCTCGTTCCAGGGCTCCTCCTTGCCCATCTTCTCGGCGACCTCGTCGAGGGTGGCCTTGACCCTGTCCAGGTCCTCGGAGGCCTTCACCGTCACGTCGACGCCGGCCGTGGCCCAGCCCTGGGAGAGGTTGCCGATCCGCTTGACCTCGCCGTTGCGGACGTACCAGATCTCGCCGTTGTCGCCGCGCAGCTTGGTCACCCGCAGCCCGACCTCGATGACCTCGCCGGTGGCGACGCCCGCGTCGATCTGGTCGCCCACGCCGTACTGGTCCTCCAGGATCATGAAGACACCGGAGAGGAAGTCCGTGACCAGGTTCCGGGCGCCGAAACCGATCGCCACGCCCGCGACACCGGCGGACGCCAGCAGCGGGGCCAGGTTGATCGCGAAGGTGGACAGGATCATCAGCGCGGCGGTGCCCAGGATCAGGAAGCTCGCCACCGACCGCAGCACCGAGCCGATCGCCTGCGAGCGCTGACGGCGGCGCTCGACGTTCACCAGCAGACCGCCCAGGGCCGTGCCGTCCACGGCCTGCACGGTGCGGTTCATCCGGTCTATGAGCTTGGTGATCGCCCGCCGCACCACCACCCTCAGCACCCCGGCGATCACCATGATCAACAGGACCCGGAGGCCGATCGCGAGCCACGTCGACCAGTTCTCCTCGACCCAGCCGGCGGCGTTCGTCGCGCTCTCCTGGGCGTCCTGGAGCGTCGGTACCGTCACCGCCGACGACTCCGAGGGGGACGGCGACGGCGACGAACCGGCGGCCAGTAGGACGGCGGACAAGGACACAGCAGGTACCTCCACGTGCGGCACTGCTCCGTCCGGCGCGGCGGACAGGACGTTCCGCGGCGGTCAAGGTGTTCAAGGTCACGAAAAGGTCACCGGACGGGCAGGATCACCACACTAACGGGGCATCGTGTGTGTTTCGGCGGGATGAGCGAAGGAGAGACGGTGCTCACCCGTGCTTGAACGGGTTGTCAACCCGGGCATGGTTCCGATGTGGTCGAAAACACTCCCAGCCCGTTACCGGCACATGGTGGCGCGTCCACCAGCCAAGAGGGGAGACTGACCACAGATCGTCCCGGCGCGAGCCACGCGCCGCCGACGCCCGAGGAGGCATCCGTGCCGCATGTCCTGGTCCTGAACGCGTCGTACGAGCCGCTCGGCGTCGTACCGCTCCGCCGCGCGCTCGTCCTCGTCCTGGAGAACAAGGCCGTCTCCCTCGAGGAATCCGGCGCCTTCCTGCACAGCGCGACCGTCACAGTCCCCGCACCCAGCGTGGTCCGGCTCAAGCGATTCGTCCGGGTTCCCTATCGGGGGCCCGTTCCTGTGACCCGCCGGGCGCTGTTCGCCCGGGACGGGGGCCGGTGCATGTACTGCGGTGGCGTCGCAACCAGCGTCGACCACGTCATCCCGCGCAGCCGCGGGGGCAAGCACGTCTGGGACAACGTGGTGGCGTCCTGCCGCCGCTGCAACCATGTCAAGGCCGACCGGCACCTCGTCGAGCTCGGCTGGCGGCTGCGCCACAAACCCGCCCCGCCCACCGGTCTGGCCTGGCGCATCATCGGCACCGGCCACAGGGACCCGCGCTGGCTGCCGTACTTGCAGCCGTACGGCGCGGACGACGCACTGGCCCGGATCGACGGCATCTCCGCCTGACGACCCGGGCTTTCGCATCCCCCGTGGCCGGCACCCGGCCACGGGGCCCTCCGGGGTGCCGCCCGGCCCGCCGGGAACGCCGCACACCCGCCTCCCGAAGCGGTCGGCATGTCATGATTGCCCCACTTCGTCGAGAATGCCGGCGTGAGGAATGTGACGAGATGCGCGTGGTCGGCTCCTCGGACGTCTGCGGTCGCGCCCACGGGGTAGGGCTGCGGTGACCCGTCAGACTCCGTACGCGACAAGGAGGCCCCCGTGGCCGCATCGACCGCCCTGCTGCTCCCGGCCCACTCCAAACGCCCGGCGGTGCCGACCGCCGACCTCGAGGAGACCCGCCTGTCCGTGTTCAGCGCGGAGGGAACCTGCGCCGAGGCCCCGCTGACCAGCGAGCCGCCGCTGCCCGCCGCCGAACCCCTCACCAGCGAGCCGCCGCTCGCCGCCCTGGACCCCGACGTCACGAGGCCCTAGATGAGCGCACCCCGGCCGGCCGGACCCCCCGACGCGGAGCTGACCCGCCTCGCCGCCCTGCACGGCGTCGCCGTCTCCTACGAGCCCTCCCCCGGCCGTACGGTCACGGCCTCGGCCGGGGCCGTCGCCCGCGCCCTGGCCGCCCTGGACGTCGACGCGGGCACCCCCCGGGCCGTCCGGGAGGCGCTGGCCGCCCGGGAGCGGGAACTGGCCGGGCGGCTGCTGCCGCCGACCGTGGTGGCGTGGACCGACCGCCCCGCGGACGCCCTGACCGCCCTCCCCGACGGCACCCGCCTGCTGGTCGAGACCGAGCGGGGCGGCACCCGCGCGTCCGCCGAGGGGCTCCCGCCCGGTGTCCACCGGCTGACCGCCACCGCCCCCGACGGGCGCACCGCCCACGCCCACCTGATCGTGGCCCCGCCCCGCCTCCCGGCGCCCGCGGGCCGCACGTACGGGCTCCTCGTCCAGCTCTACTCCCTCCTGTCGGCACGTTCCTGGGGCATGGGGGACCTCGGCGACCTCGCCGAGCTGGCCGGCTGGGCCGCGCGGACGGCGGGGGCCGGGTTCGTCCAGGTCAACCCGTTGCACGCGGCCGTGCCCGGCACACCGACCGACCCCTCCCCGTACCGGCCCTCCTCGCGCCGCTTCCCCGACCCGGTGCACCTGCGGGTGACGGACGTCCCCGAGTACGCCCACGTCGACGCCCCGGACCGGGTGCGGGCGCTGCTGGCACGGGCCGGGCGGCTGCGGGAGACCGTGCTGGACAAGGGCGCGCTGATCGACCGCGACGCGGTGTGGGAGCTGAAGCGGGAGGCCCTGGAACTGGTCGCCGCCGTGCCGCTCGGGCCCGGCCGGCAGGCCGCCTACCGCGACTTCCTCGCCGAGGAGGGCGAGGCCCTCCAGGACCACGCCACCTGGTGCGCGCTCGCCGAGGTGCACGGCTCCGACTGGCACCGGTGGCCGGAGGGGCTGCGGGACCCCCGTTCCGCGCGGACCCTGCGGGCCCGCGACGAGCTGAGGGACCGGGTCGACTTCTGGTCGCGCCTCGCCTGGCTCACGGACGCCCAGCTCACCGCCGCCCAGCGCGCCGCGCGCGAGGCCGGCATGCCGGTCGGGATCGTGCACGACCTCGCGGTCGGCGTGCACCCCGGGGGCGCCGACGCCTGGGCCCAGCAGGACCACTTCGCCGCCGGCATGTCGATCGGCGCGCCCCCGGACGCCTTCACCGCGCTCGGCCAGGACTGGAGCCTGCCGCCCTGGCGCCCGGACCGGCTGGCCGAGTCGGGCTACGCGCCGTTCCGACGGCTGCTGAGGGCGCTGTTCCGGTACGCCGGCGCCCTGCGCATCGACCACGTCATGGGCCTGTTCCGGCTGTGGTGGGTGCCCGAGGGCGAACCGCCGACCGAGGGCACCTACGTCCGCTACGACGCCGAGGCCATGCTCGCCCTCCTGGTGCTGGAGGCGTCCCGGGCGGGCGCGCTGGTGATCGGCGAGGACCTGGGCACCGTGGAGCCGGGCGTGCGGGAGGCGCTGCGCGAGCGCGGTGTGCTCGGCACGTCGGTGCTCTGGTTCGAGCGGGACTGGGAGGGCGACGGCCGCCCCCTGCCGCCCGGCCGCTGGCGCGCCGACTGCCTCGCCACCGCCACCACCCACGACCTGCCGTCCACCGCCGCCCGCCTCACCGGCGAGCACGTCGGACTCCGCGACCGGCTGGGCCTGCTCACCCGTCCCCTGACGGAGGAACGCGCCGAGGCCGCCGCCGACACGGAGGAGTGGCTGGAGCTGCTCGCCCGACTCGGGCTCCGCCGCGACACCGGCGGGGGCGGCGACGCGTCCTCGGAGGAGGCCGGCATCCAGGCCGTCCACCGCTTCCTGCTGCGCACGCCCGCCCGCATGATCGGCGTCTGGCTCCCCGACGGCGTCGGCGACCGCCGCCCCCAGAACGTGCCCGGCACCTGGGACCAGTACCCGAACTGGCGTCTGCCCGTGGCGGACCCGGAGGGACGCCCGGTGACGCTGGAGGAACTGACGGCCTCGCCGCGGGTGCGGGCGCTGCTGGAGGTGCTGAGGGAGCCGGACGGCGGGGCCGGGCCGCCCGGCGCGGCCGGGCCGGGCGGCGGGTGAGACGTCCCGTAGGGCATCCCCTACGGCACCCCGGACGCGCGGGCCTCCGGGCCGTTCGCTAACTTGGGCACCGTGGACAATAAGAACGCCCTGCGCGCCGGCGCCCTGGCCGCCGGTACGACGCTGATGATGCTGCTCATGTCGTCCCCCGCGCTCGCGCTGACCCGCGACGACGGCGACGACCCCGGCACGGGCCTGAGCGTCATCGAGACGCTGGGTCTCTACGTGGTGGCCCCGCTGGTGCTGTTCGCGGTCATCGCCGGCCTGGTGTGGGTCCTCGACAAGTCCAAGGACCGGCAGGACCCGACCAGCTCCAACATCACCGTCAAGGGCGGGAAGGCCAAGGCCGAGGCCTGACCGGCCCGGACCCGCCGCAGGTCCCACCGCGGGGCCTGCCGCAGGTCCCGCCGCACATTTCACGCACGAGGGCGCCGCTCCCTCGCCGTACGCGCGTTCCGCCGTACGGTGACGGGGGCGGCGCCCTCGTGCGTCGTGCCGGGTGGGGCCGGGTGGGGCCGGGCGGGTCAGGCCGGGTGAGGGGCGGTCAGGTACCGCTGGACGGTGGGCGCCAGCCAGGCCACCGCCTCCTCCCGGGCCAGCGCCACGGCCGGCGGGAAGCGCAGGACGTAGCGGGTGAGCGCGAGCCCGAGGAGCTGGCTGGCGCAGAGCGCCGCCCGGGCCGGCACCTGCTCGGCGTCCGGGCACACCGCGGCCGCCACCGGCAGGATCTGGTCGCGGAAGATGCCCTGCATCCGCTCGGCGCCCGCCTGGTTGGTCACGCCGACCCGGAGCAGGGCGGTGAGGACCTCGTTCTCCTCCCACAGGTGCAGGAAGTGGCTCACCAGGGCGTGGCCGACCGTGTGGTGGGGGAGGGCGGTCAGGTCGGGGAGCTCCAGGTCGACGGAGACGGCCGCCGCGAACAGGCCCTCCTTGCTGCCGTAGTAGCGCATCACCATCGACGGGTCGATCCGCGCGTCCCGGGCGATGGCGCGGATGGTGGCCCGCTCGTACCCGTCGGCGGCGAAGCGCTCGCGGGCCGCGTCGAGGATGGTGGCGCGGGTGGCGTCGGAACGGCGGGGGGCGGGAGGGCTCGCTGACATGCCAACGATCGTAGGCCAACGTGTGTGGGCCAACAAGCGTAGGCGGACGGCTGTTGGTCAACGAGCGGTAGGTGCGCGGCCACAGGTCAACAAGTGTGGGCCAACAAGCGTTGACATCCCGGCCGGGGCCGCCCTAGGCTTGCCAACAAGCGTTGACCAACAGGTGTTGGCCAGCGAGCGTTGACCACCGAGTGGTGACCGGCGCGCCGTGTCGGCCCCCACGCGTTGGCCGACATGTGTTGGACAACAGGCGTAGGCATTGGGAGGCCACCATGACCGGCACCGCGCACCCGAACCCCGCCCTCCGCTCCGTGATCGTCGTCGGCGCCGGCCCCACCGGTCTGCTCCTCGCCGGGGACCTCGCCGCCGCCGGTGTCCCGGTGACCTTGCTCGAGCGGCGCCCGGACCGGATCAGCAACCTCTCCCGCGCCTTCGGCGTGCACGCCCGCACCCTGGAACAGTTCGACGCCCGCGGTCTCGCCGACCCGCTGCTGGCCACCGGCACGACCATCACCGGCCTGCGCCTCTTCCGCCGCCTCACCCTCGACCTGGGGACCTTGCCCTCCCGCTTCCCGTTCCTGCTGATCACTCCGCAGTACGAGGTGGAGCGGCTGCTGGAGCGCAGGGCGCGCGAGGCCGGTGTGGAGTTCGCCCACGAGAGCGAGGTGGTGGGGCTGCGGCAGGACGACGACGGCGTGGACCTCGACGTGCGCGGCCCGGACGGCACGGTCGTCACCCGTCGCGCCGCCTACGTCGTCGGCACGGACGGCCACCGCAGCGCCGTACGCCAGGCGCTCGGGCTGCCCTTCCCCGGCGTCGCCGTCATCAAGTCGCTGTTCCTCGCCGACGTCCGGCTCGCCCGGGAGCCCGAGGACGTGCTCACCGTCAACGGCGCGGGCGACTCCTTCGCCATGATCGCTTCCTTCGGTGACGGCTGGTACCGGGTGATGGGGTGGAACCGCCGCAACGAGGTGTCCGACGACGTCCCGATCGACCTCGACGAGGTCAGGGAGGTCACCCGCCGCGCCCTCGGTACCGACTACGGCATGCACGACGCCCGCTGGCTCTCCCGCTTCCACAGTGACGAGCGCCAGGCGCCGCGCTACCGGGTCGGGCGGGTCTTCCTCGCCGGCGACGCCGCGCACGTCCACTCGCCGGCCGGCGGCCAGGGCATGAACACCGGACTCCAGGACGCGGCGAACCTCGGCTGGAAGCTGGCCGCCGCCGTCCACGGCCGGGCCCCCGAGGGACTGCTGGACACCTACGAGGCAGAACGCCATCCCGTCGGCAGGACCGTGCTGCGCAGCAGTGGCGCGCTGGTCCGGCTGGCGCGGGCGCGGGGCCCCCTGCTGCGCACCGCGCGCACCCTCGTCACGGCCGTCGCCAAGGTCGCCCGCCCGCTCCGCCGCGAGGCGCTGGCCCAGATCTCCGGCATCGGCTACCGCTACCCCGCCCCCTCCGGCGCCCACCGCCTCACCGGCACCCGCGTCCCGGACGTCGCCCTCGCCGGCGGCGGCCGCCTCTACGAGGCCCTGCGCGGCGGCCGTTTCGTCCTCATCGCCCCGAAGGACGCCGACGGCGTCCGGGTGGACGCCGCTCACGCGGACCGGCTGGACCGTGAGCACTGGGCGAGCGACCGGCGTACGGCGCTGCTGGTGCGGCCCGACGGGTACGTGGCCTGGGCGGCCGACACCGCCGACCGGCCGGAGATCGAAGCCGCGCTGACGGCGCACCTCGGCTGAGAAGCCCCCACCCCCGCCCGGCCCGAGAAGCTCCCCGAGTCCCGCCCGGGCCGGGGAGAGCCCTCCGGGCCCGCGACCGCCGGCCGCCATCCACGGTCACCAGCAGCCACCGGCCGCCATCCACGGTCACCAGCAGCCACCGGCCGCCCCATCCACGGTCACCGGCAGCCACCCGCGGCCACTGCCGGCCACCTGCGGCCCCCCCGCGGCCCCGATGCCTACCGGTGATCGTCCGTGGTCAGCAGCAACTCCCGCAGCAGGCCGGCCAGATGGCCGGCCCGTTCGGCGTCCAGGGCGGCGGACAGCGCCTCCGTCTGGACGGCGAGCCCCCTGCCGACGGCCTCCTCGACGAGGTCCAGTCCCTGCCCGGTGAGCGTCACCTGAAGGCCCCGGCGGTCGTGCGGGTCGGGGGAGCGGCGCAGCAGCCCGGCCCGTTCCAGCTTGTCGAGACGGCCGGTCATCCCGCCGGTGGTGAGCATGAGCGTGGCCGACAGCTCACGGGGCGAGAGGGTGTACGGCGCGCCGGCGCGGCGCAGAGCGGCCAGGACGTCGAACTCGCCGCGCGAGATCCCGAGCGGGGCGTAGGCGCGCTCCACGCGGTCGCCGATCGCGCGCGCGAGCCGTTGGACGCGGCCGAAGACCTCCATGGCGGTGGTGTCGAGGTCGGGCCGCTCGACCGCCCACTGCGCGACGATCGCGTCGACGGCGTCCCTGTGCTGTGCACTCATGGGGCGAGTATCCGCCCGACTTCCGGCCGCCCGCAAGCAAGTAGCTTGACGGCAAGTTGCTTAGAGCTAAGCTAATGACTGTCAAGCAAGAAGACTCCGCCTCGGAGAGGGGTGCCCGCCCATGAGACGGCCCGCCACCGTCCTGCTCACCGCCCTCGCCCCCCTCTCATGGGGCACCACCTTCGCCGTCACCACCGAGTTCCTCCCGGCCGACCGCCCCCTCTTCACCGCGCTGGTCCGCGCGCTGCCGGCCGGCCTGCTGCTGCTCGCCATCGCCCGGGTCCTGCCCCGCGGCGTCTGGTGGGCCAAGGCGGCGGTGCTCGGCGCCCTCAACATCGGCGCGTTCTTCCCGCTGCTCTTCCTCTCCGCCTACCGGCTGCCCGGCGGCACGGCGTCCGCCGTCGGCTCGCTCGCCCCGCTCTTCGTCGTCGGCCTCTCGGCCCCCCTGCTGGGGCAGCGTCCGACCCCCCGCGCCCTGCTGACCGGCGTCGCGGCCGCGGGCGGCGTGAGCCTGGTCGTGCTGAAGGCGGCCGGCGGGCTCGACACGGTCGGCGTACTGGCGGCGCTCGCCTCCACGGCCTGCATGTCGGCCGGCACCGTCCTGACGAAGAAGTGGGGCCGCCCGCGGGGAGCCGGCCCCCTCGCGCTCACCGCCTGGCAGCTCATCGCCGGCGGCCTGCTCATCGCGCCCGTCGCCCTTCTCGTCGAGGACGCCCCGCCCGCCCTGGACGCCCGGGCCGTCGGCGGCTACCTCTACCTGGCCCTGGCCAACACCGCCGTCGCGTACTGGCTCTGGTTCCGCGGGATCGGCCGGCTGACCGCCCCGCAGGCCACCTTCCTCGGCCCGCTCTCACCGCTCACCGCGGCGGCCGTCGGCTGGGCCGCGCTCGGACAGTCGCTGACGGCGGTGCAGATGGCCGGCATGGCACTGGCGTTCGGCGCCACGGTGGCGGGACAGCTCGTGCGCGCTCCCCGGCCGAGCACCGTCACCGGGCCGCAGCCGCACGGCGCACGGCCCGCCGCGGAAGGCCCCGGCACCACGACGCGCACGGAACGCGTGTCCGCCGGAGTGCCCGCCCACGTGTCCGCCCGCACGTCCGCCCACGTGTCCGCCCGCGCGTCCGCCCGCACGTCCGCCCGCGCGTCCGCCGGAGTCTCCGCCGGAGGCCGGGGCGACGGCGCGGGCGACCGGACGGGCCTCACCGCGGGGGCGCGTTCGTCGCCCGACGCGGCGGTCGCGTGGAAGGATGGCGCAATCCACCCATGACGAGGAGATGACCGCGTGCCTGGCACAAACCTGACTCGCGAAGAGGCGCAGCAGCGGGCGAAGCTGCTCACCGTTGACTCGTACGAGGTCGATCTCGACCTCTCCGGCGCGCAGGAGGGCGGCACCTACCGGTCCGTGACCACGGTGCGCTTCGACGCCGCCGAGGGAGGCACGGCGTCCTTCATCGACCTGGTGGCGCCGGCCGTCCACGAGGTGACGCTCAACGGGGAGACCCTGGACCCCGCCGAGGTCTTCGCGGACTCGCGGATCGCCCTGCCCGGCCTGCTCGAAGGCCGCAACGTCCTGCGGGTCGTCGCCGACTGCGCCTACACCAACACCGGTGAGGGCCTGCACCGGTTCGTCGACCCGGTCGACGAGCAGGCCTACCTGTACACGCAGTTCGAGGTGCCGGACGCCCGCCGCGTCTTCGCCTCCTTCGAGCAGCCCGACCTCAAGGCGACCTTCCAGTTCACGGTGAAGGCGCCGAGCGGCTGGACCGTCATCTCCAACTCCCCGACGCCCGAGCCGAGCAACGACGTCTGGACCTTCGAACCGACGCCGAGGATCTCGACGTACGTCACGGCGCTGATCGTCGGCCCGTACCACTCCGTCCACAGCGTGTACGAGAAGGACGGGCAGAGCGTGCCGCTGGGCATCTACTGCCGGCCCTCGCTCGCCGAGTACCTCGACTCCGACGCGATCTTCGACGTCACCCGGCAGGGCTTCGACTGGTTCCAGGAGAAGTTCGACTACGCCTACCCGTTCGAGAAGTACGACCAGCTGTTCGTGCCGGAGTTCAACGCGGGCGCGATGGAGAACGCGGGCGCGGTCACCATCCGCGACCAGTACGTGTTCCGGTCGAAGGTGACCGACGCCGCGTACGAGCTGCGCGCGGAGACCATCCTGCACGAGCTGGCCCACATGTGGTTCGGCGACCTGGTCACCATGGAGTGGTGGAACGACCTGTGGCTGAACGAGTCGTTCGCCACCTACACCTCCATCGCCTGCCAGGCCTACGCGCCCGGCAGCCGCTGGCCGCACTCCTGGACGACGTTCGCCAACTCCATGAAGACGTGGGCCTACCGGCAGGACCAGCTGCCCTCCACCCACCCGATCATGGCCGAGATCAACGACCTCGACGACGTCCTGGTCAACTTCGACGGCATCACCTACGCCAAGGGCGCGAGCGTCCTGAAGCAGCTCGTCGCCTACGTCGGCATGGACGAGTTCTTCCGGGGCGTGCAGGCCTATTTCAAGGCGCACGCGTTCGGGAACACCCGCCTCTCCGACCTCCTCGGCGCCCTGGAGGAGACCTCCGGCCGCGACCTGAAGGCCTGGTCGAAGGCGTGGCTGGAGACGGCCGGCATCAACGTCCTGCGCCCGGAGATCGAGACCGACGCCGACGGCGTCATCACCTCCTTCGCCGTCCGCCAGGAGGCCCCGCCGCTCCCGGCCGGCGCCAAGGGCGAGCCGACCCTGCGCCCGCACCGCATCGCCGTCGGCTTCTACGACCTCGACGACAGCGGCAGGCTGGTGCGCGGGCAGCGCGTCGAGCTGGACGTGGACGGCGAGCTGACCGCCGTACCGCAGCTGACCGGCGAGCGCCGCCCGGCCGTCGTCCTGCTCAACGACGACGACCTGTCGTACGCCAAGGTCCGCCTCGACGAGCAGTCGCTCGCCTTCGTCACCGAGCACCTCGGCGACTTCGAGGCGTCCCTGCCGCGCGCCCTGTGCTGGGCGTCGGCCTGGGACATGACCCGCGACGCCGAACTGCCCACCCGCGACTACCTGTCCCTGGTGCTGTCCGGCATCGGCAAGGAGTCCGACATCGGCGTGGTGCAGTCCCTGCACCGGCAGGTCAAGCTCGCCCTCGACCTGTACGCCGACCCGGCCGCCCGCGAGGCCCTGCTGACCCGCTGGACCGACGCCACGCTGGCCCACCTGCGCTCCTCCGAGGCCGGCGGCGACCACCAGCTGGCGTGGGCGCGGGCGTTCGCCGCCACCGCCCGCACCCCCGAGCAGCTCGACCTCCTCGAGGCCCTGCTGGAAGGGACGCAGACGATCGAGGGACTCGTCGTCGACACCGAGCTGCGCTGGGCGTTCGTGCAGCGGCTCGCGGCGGTCGGCCGGTTCGACGAGGCGGAGATCGCCGGCGAGTACGAGCGCGACAAGACGGCCGCCGGTGAGCGCCACGCGGCCACCGCCCGCGCCGCCCGCCCGACGCCGGAGGCGAAGGCGGAGGCGTGGGCGCAGGTCGTCGAGTCCGACAAGCTGCCCAACGCCGTCCAGGAGGCCGTCATCGGCGGCTTCGTCCAGACCGACCAGCGTGAGCTGCTCGCGCCGTACACGGACAAGTACTTCGACGTCGTCAAGGACATCTGGGACTCCCGCTCGCACGAGATCGCCCAGCAGATCGTCGTCGGCCTCTACCCGGCGATCCAGGTCTCCGAGGAGACCCTGCGCAAGACGGAGGCCTGGCTGACCTCCGCCGAGCCGACCCCGGCCCTGCGCCGTCTGGTCTCCGAGGCCCGCGCGGGCGTGGAGCGCGCCCTGAAGGCCCAGGCGGCGGACGCGCGGTAGCCGTCCGCACGACGGCCCGGCCGTGGCGCTCGTCCACGTCCGGGCCGTCGAGCAGGGAGGCGATGGTCCCTGCGGGGTCGGTGCTACCCGCCGGGTCGGTGCTCCCTGCGGGATCCGACGGAAGGGGCGGCGGTCAGCCCTGGAGCTCCGCCGCCACCAGCTCCGCGATCTGCACCGCGTTCAGGGCCGCGCCCTTGCGGAGGTTGTCGTTGGAGATGAACAGGGCGAGGCCGTTCTCCACCGTCTCGTCCCGGCGGATGCGGCCCACGTACGACGGGTCCTGGCCGGCCGCCTGGAGCGGCGTCGGGATGTCGGTGAGGACGACGCCCTCGGCGTCCGCCAGCAGCTCCGTCGCGCGCTCGGCGCTGATCGGGCGGGCGAAACGGGCGTTGACCTGGAGGGAGTGGCCGGAGAAGACCGGGACGCGCACACAGGTGCCGGAGACCTTCAGCCCGGGGATCTCCAGGATCTTGCGGGACTCGTTGCGGAGCTTCTGCTCCTCGTCCGTCTCGTTCAGGCCGTCGTCGACGACCGAGCCGGCGAGCGGGACGACGTTGAAGGCGATGGGCCGCTGGTACACGCCCGGCTCGGGGAAGGCGACGGCCCCGCCGTCGTGGGTCAGCTTGTCGGCGTCGGCGACGACCTTCTGCGCCTGGCCGTGCAGCTCGGCGACGCCCGCGAGGCCGGAACCGGACACCGCCTGGTACGTCGCGACGACGAGGGCTTCGAGGCCCGCCTCGGCGTGCAGCGGCTTGAGCACCGGCATCGCGGCCATCGTGGTGCAGTTCGGGTTGGCGATGATGCCCTTGGGGCGGTCGGCGATCGCGTGCGGGTTCACCTCGGACACCACCAGCGGGACCTCGGGGTCCTTGCGCCAGGCGGAGGAGTTGTCGATCACCACGGCGCCCTGCGAGGCGACCTTTTCGGCCAGGGCCTTCGAGGTCGCGCCGCCCGCCGAGAACAGCACGATGTCCAGACCGGTGTAGTCGGCCGTCGAGGCGTCCTCCACCGTCACCCCGTCCAGGACGGTGCCCGCGGAGCGGGCCGAGGCGAACAGGCGCAGTTCCGTGACGGGGAAGTTCCGCTCCGTGAGGATCCTGCGCATGACCGTGCCGACCTGACCGGTGGCTCCGACGATTCCGACCCTCACGACGACTCCCTGTCTTTCACGCTCTTCGCGGCTGCCTTGTTCGACCGAGGCTTTTCCATCATGCGGCCGACCCGGGCCCACCTGTCCAATTCTTTGCGGTCGACGCCCGAGGAATGGGACACACCGGTACGGCCACCGGGTGCGGAACTACCGCCCGCACCCCCGCTGAACTGGAGAAATTCGCCCGCGGACGGGCCCGCGCCGCAAGCTCGCCTGCCCACCCGCCCCCGGCGCACACGACGGTGTGACGTACGCCTCTGCGCACTTTCCCGCGCTCACGGCGAACGTTTCGGCGCGCTGCGGCGTCGTAGGGGAAACGCGGGGAGGGGAGGGGTGTCCGTGCTGCGCGGAAGGGCGGCCCGCCGCGCCCGGGGGGACGCGTACGGCGATCCCCTGGACGCGGCGCAGGAACGCCGGGTGCGGGCGGTGCTCGCGCTGGGCGGGGTACCGCAGGCGGACCTGCCGGACGGGGTGCAGCAGGTCCGCCTGCGGTTGCTGGAGCGCGCGGCGAAGGGGCAGGAGGCACCCCGGGACGTCTCCGCGTGGGCGGCGGTCGTCGCCTCGAACCTCGCCATGGACTGGCACCGGGCCCAACGCCGGCAGGAACGCCTCGGGGAGCGGCTGGCCTCGCTGCGCCAGCACGAGCACCCCTCCGGCGAGGACACCAGCGTGCTCTCCCTCGCCGTCGCCCGGGGCCTGGACGAGCTGCCCGACGCCCAGCGCCAGGTCGTCGTCCTGCGGTTCTACGCCGACCTGCCGGTGCGCTCCATCGCCCGGGAACTGGGCGTCCCGGAGGGCACGGTCAAGAGCCGCCTGCACACGGCGGTCCGGGCCCTGCGCGCCCACCTGCACGAGGACGAGGTGGTGTGACATGCCCGCGGGACACGAACACGGACACGGGGCGCCCGACGGCCACGACGGCCACGACGGCCACAACAGCTACGACGGCAACACCGGCCACGAGGGCTACGGCAGCCACCACACTCCCGACGGCCTGGACCCGCTGATGGCCGCCATCCTGGACATCCCCCTGCCCGAGGAGGCCCGGGCCGACCCCGCCCTCCTGGCCGCGCACCGCGCGGCGACGGCCGACGTGGCACTGCTGCGCGCCCAGCTGGGCCTCGTCGCGGACGCCCTGACCCGGCCGGCCCCGGCTCCGGCACCGGCTCCGGCACCGGCCTCCGTACGGCCGCCCCGGCGCCGCTTCCTCACGCTCGCCCTGCGGACGGCAGCGGTGGCCGCCGCCGGTGCGCTGGTCGTGGGGAGCGGGTGGCTGGTCGTCCAGGCGGGCCGGGGGGCGGACGGCAGCGGCGCGTCCAGCGGCGCCGACAAGTCCGTCGCCGACGGGGGCGCGGCCGCGTCCGGCGCCGCCGGCGACCTCTTCGGCGACCCCCGTTACCTCGCCTGCGCCCGGCTGGTGGTCGAGGGCGAGGTGACGCACGTCGACCGGGTGCCCGGCACCACCCGTGAGCGCGTCACCCTGCGGGTGACCCGTTCGTACAAGCCGGCGTCGGGCGGGCAGGACGAGGTCGGCTTCGTGACGGAGGAGGGCGCAAAGCCCCTGCTCACCGAGGGCGACCGCGTCCTGGTCGGCTTCGCGCGGGGGTCGGCGTCCCCGGACGCCTGGGCCGTCGGCGAGGACGGGATCGCCGCCGGGCGGTCGGCCCTGGCCCGCGCGCTGCCGGAGTCGGGCGGCACGGCCTGCGAATGAACGAGAGAAACGAGGGGCGGGCGCCCGTCCGGACGCCCGCCCCCCTACTTCGTCTGCCGAGGTACTACGACGTGACCTTCTCGATGGCCACGTTGCCGAGGCCCACGACCGTGCCGCGCGCGTTGACCAGCTGGACCTGGCCGAAGAACGCCCGGCCCTCCGGCGCGGGGGCCAGCGCGGTGACGGTCGCGGAGACCGCCGCGGAGGCGCCCGTGGCCAGCTTCACCGGCGCCGACCCGTCGACGTCGACCGTGCCGAGCGAGGACGAGAAGAACACGTCCAGGTAGTCGTACGCGGTCGTCCCGGCCGGGACCGAGTAGCCCGCGACCTCGATGGTGTAGGTGCCGGCGGCGGGCGACGGGATGGAGACCGCCTCCTCCGAGTCGCCGTCGGCCTGCTGCGCGACCTGGTTGCCGTCGGCGTCGTACACCGTCAGGTCGAGGTCGGCGGAGGTGTCGGAGGCCCCGCCGATGGAGACGTCCAGCGAGGCGGCGCCCGCGGGCACCTCGACCGTGGTGGTCTGGTTCTCGTGGTCGGCGATGGTCGGACGGGCCGTCTTGGACGAGCCGAGCGGGCCGCCGGCCAGCGTGCCGTCGACGGCGGCGAAGTCGTTCGTCACCGTCCAGGAGACGGCGGCCGGGGTGCCGACCTTCGCCTCGGGCACGGTCACGGTCTCCGGGTCGAAGGCCGCGCCGTACACGGTGGCGTCCAGCGTGTAGGGGTTGTCGAGCAGCGGCGAGGTACGGCGCGACTCGACCTCGATCTCCCAGACGCCGGGCTGCGGGTCGGCGTAGGAGCGGGCGTCCGGCCGGCAGCCGTTGCCGTCGAGGTAGTTGTTGTAGCAGTAGACGGTGGAGCTGTCCTCGACGGCGACACCGTAGGGGTGGATCGAGATGAAGCGGGTCTGGCTCTTGTCCTTCAGCCCGCCGATCGCGACCTCCAGCGACGTCGCGCCCTCGGGCACGGTCAGGAAGTAGCTCTGCGAGCTGTTGCGCTGGACGCTGTTCTTCGCGGTGAAGGTGTACGCCACCGGCGTCGAGACGACGACCGTGTTGAGCACCTGCTTGTCGATGCCCTCGGTCCGCGGGTCGTCGACCTCGAGGATCGCGCTCTTGATGCCCGCGGACTTGGGCGCGGCCTGGACCTTGACGGTCACCGGCTGGTTCAGCGGCAGCTTCACCTCGTCCGAGCCGAGGATCCTGAAGGTGCCGGCCGCGTTGTTCTCCAGGTGCAGCTCGTGGCGGATCGCCTTGTCGGCACCGGTCGTACGGGTGATCGTGACGTCGTACGTCTTCTTCTGGCCGGCCTTCAGGCCGCCCTCGCGGTCGTAGATGCCGGTGCCGTAGCCCGGGGTCTCCAGCGCGAAGTCGATCGCGGTGTCGACGGGGGCCTTGACCGTGTACTCGTGGGCGGTGGCGCCGTCCTCGACGGCCTCCCAGGCGTCCACGACGTTGATGGCGCCCGCGCCCTCCTCGTAGGCCTGGAGGCCCTTGATGTGGTCGGCGGTCGAGGTGAGCGCCGTGCGCAGGTCGGCGGGCGTCAGCTCGATGCCCGCGCGCTTCGCGGCGCTCAGCAGCAGCGCCGAGGCGCCTGCGGCCTGCGGGGAGGCCATCGAGGTGCCCTGGAGCATCGCGTAGCCGGCCGGCAGGGTGTAGCCGGCGTCGGCGACCGGGGCGCCCGGCAGCCAGGTCTGGATGGTGTTGATCGCGGCGCCCGGGGCGACGAGGGTCGGCGTGAAGCCGCCGTCCTCCCGCGGGCCGCGCGAGGAGAACGGCAGCAGCGCGTACTTCTTCTCCACCTGCGAGCCGTAGTTGGCGGCCCAGGTCTCCTTGGAGATCGCCGCGCCGACCGAGATCACCTTGTCGGCCAGGCCGGGGTCGCCGATGGTGTTGGCGCCGGGGCCCTCGTTGCCGGCGGAGATGACGAGCTGGACGCCGTAGGTGTCGATGAGGCGGGTGTACAGCTCGGCGCGCGCGTTGTTGCCGTCGTTGAGCGCCGGCAGGCCGCCGATCGACATGTTGACGATGTCGACGCCGCGGTTGACGACGAGGTCGATCATGCCCTCGGTGAGCGCGACGTTGGTGCAGCCGGGGCCGAAGACGCAGGCGCGGGAGGAGACGATCTTCGCGCCGGGGGCGGCGCCGTTCATCTTCCCGCCGAACAGGCCGTTGGCGGCGGTGATGCCGGCGACGTGGGTGCCGTGCTCGCTGGCGATGAGGCCGATGTTGACGAAGTCGGCCGTCTTGCCGACCCAGGTCCCGCCGTAGGGGTCCATCGGGACGTCCTTGCGGTACTCCACGACGAACGGCTGCCGCTCGGCGACGTCGGTCGACGGGTCGTCGGTGCCGAAGTACCCGATCTGGAAGCCGTCCTTGTAGGGCTTCATCGCGGTGTCGTCGGTGAAGTCGCCGTTGTTGTTCACGTCGACGGTGACCGTGCCGGCCGCCGCGTCGTACAGCACGCCCCAGACGTCGGTGGTGTCGCCGTCGCGGTTGACGTCGCCCTGGGCGTCGCCGCCCGCGGTGGCCGACTCGCGGAAGACGTTGACCGAGTAGCTGCCCGCCGGCGCGGTCCAGGTGCGGCCGCCGTAGGTGAAGGACGGGCCGGAGACGGAGGTGACCATCGGACGCCAGCTGGCGTCGCCGTCGATGATCGGGTCGGTCGCGGTCACCCAGTCGACGATCTTGCGTTCACCGGTGGTGGTCTTCTGGAGCGCGGGGTGCGCGAGGTCCACGCCCGAGTCCAGGACGCCGATGGTGACGCCGCGGCCGTCCGCCTTCGGGTTGTCCTTCACGAAGTCGACGGCGCCCGTCTCGAAGGACGGGTTGTAGGGGTTCTCCGCCGGGGTCTTCGCGTTCGGCGCCGCGTAGGTCGTCGCGGTGGCGGTGGCCTTCGCGCCCTTCGCGGTGTCCGCGCTCGGCGCCGGGTCGTCGAGGGCGATCTCCTGGCGCAGGTCGATGGCGTGGACGGAGGACAGCTTCGCGGCGGCGGCGATCGCCGCGTCCGCCCGGCCCGTCGGGACGGTGGCGCGGACGTAGCCGAGCTTGTCGTAGGAGCGGCCCACGGAACCGCCCTTGACCGCGTCCAGTTCCTCGGCGACCTGCTCGGTGCTGCCCGGGGCGGTGGCGACCATCAGGGTGACGTTCTTGTCGCCGGCCGCCTTGGCGTCGGCGAGGAGGTCGGCGTCGTCGGAGCCGAGCTTGTCGGCGGCGGACTTCACGGCGGGGTCGGCGGCGGCCGGGGTCCCGTCGGCGGAGAAGGCCGCCGGTATCGGGCCGGCCGCGGACAGCGCGGCCACCAGACCCGCGGCCACGGCTATGCGGGCCGCTCGTCTCGCGCCCGGTCGGGGTTCGCGCTGGGGGGTGTGGGTCATCGGCATCCCTTGTTGGTAAAGGAACGAGCGTCGCGTGACCGGGCCGTTTCCCGCCTGATCGCGCGTGTCCGGACGGTGATCCCGGACGACCGCACAGCTTTACGCAAGGAACAGGTGTTTGGGGACAGTTGACCGAATCGCAATGGATGTATGGGGAAAACCCGCGATGTCGATTGCGGGCATCGGCGGCCAACGCGACAAGTCGCCCCAGGCGCCGCGCATCCCGCACATAACCGTCAGGATCCCCGCCCCCACCGCCGCCCCTCCGTCGGCCGCGCCCTCCCCTGCTCCGGTCCGCCCCCGGATACTCACCTGACGATCCGGACCCGACCGGTTAACGTCCCCCTGTGCGACACAAGTTGAGGGTGGCGGCCTACGCCGTGTGTGTCCGGGACGGCCGGATCCTGCTCGCCCGCTCACCCGCGCCGGACGGCACCCCGGAGTGGGTGCTGCCGGGCGGCGGCATGGAGCACGGCGAGGACCCCCACGACACCGTCGTGCGCGAACTGGAGGAGGAGACCGGGTACCGCGTCGAGGTGACCGGTCTGCTCGGTGTGGACTCCTCCCGTCACGTCTTCCGCCGCGCGGGCCTGCGCGGGCCCGTGGACCACCACGGGGTGCGGATCGTGTACGAGGGGCGGGTCGTCGGCGGCGAGCTGCGCCACGAGGTCGGCGGCTCCACCGACATGGCCGCCTGGCACGACCTGGACGCCGTCGCCGGGCTGACCCGGGTACGGCTGGTCGACGTGGCGCTGCGGCTGTGGCGGGAACGCCCGGTCACCGGGCGGGTGTCCGCGCCGGAGGCGTAGGGCGGCGGACCGTCCGGGTCGCGCGTTCCGGTCCGCAGGGGAACGGCCCGCAGGGGAACGGCCCGCACGAGGAGGGGCTCGCACGAGGAACGGCCCGCACGAGGAGGGGCCGTCCGTTCGCCGGACGGCCCCTCCTCTCCCCTCCTGATGCCGGTCCCCGGTGCGTCACTACCGGGGCAGCACCACGACGTGCGCGGCCGGATCGCGGTCCCCGGCCGCCATCAGGGCCGTACGCACCACCGTCGCCTGCTGTTCCATCGCGTCGCGGAGCTTCTTGGGCGTGATGTGCACGACCGTGATGCCGAGCCGCTCCAGGTGTTCGCGCTTGCGCGCGTACTCGGACCACAGGGCGTCGTCGTCCTGCCGGTGGCCTTGCCGGGGCGCGCGCGTGTCCAGCTCCACCGCCACCGCCTGCTCCGGCCAGTAGGCGTCCAGACCCCCCAGGTGCGGGCCGCCCGGCAGCCGGAGGTCGACGTTCCACACCGGGTCCGGCAGACCGTACTCGCGGACCATCGTGTAGAGGCGGTGCTCCGCGATCGCCCGGCCCTCGGCGAGCAGCGAGTCCACCGCGTCCACCACGTGCGGGCGGCCCAGCAGTTTCGCCCGGTTCAACTCCGCGACGACCGCAGCCGGTTCGCAGTGGCCCCCGCGCACCGCCTCCGTCAGCAGCCGCCGGACCGCCACCGCGTCCGTCAGCCACGCCACCGCGTCGGCCAGCGCGCGCGGCACCGGCGCCACCGGCACGCCCGTCACCTGCTCGGCCGCGGGCAGCGCGTGAGTGCGGACGACGTGCGCCCAGCCCGCCGAGCGCAGCCGGCGCAGCCGGGGGACCAGGATGTCGATGCGCTCGACGGAGAGCAGCGGGGGCGTGGTGGTGAAGCCGTGCAGCGTGAGCGCCGCGAGCCCCGTGATCACCGCCTCGGCGTACACCGGGCGGTGCGGTTCCCCCACGCCCGGCTGGACCGGCACCGCGGGCGCCGGCACCTCGCGGGCCGCGTACAGCAGCGCCGCGTGCAGCCGCTCCTCGCTGGTCGGCGGGCCGGGGTGGAGCAGGAACACCCCCGGGAGGATCTGCCGCCAGGGGCCGCCGGGCCGGCACTGCTCGACGGTCTCGGCGGACGACACGCCGTGCGTGCGCAGTTGGGCCGCCGTCATGACGCGGCGCTGGACGTCCGACAGGTGGCAGACGGGGCGGGGGGTGGCCGGGGGGAGCGGGGTGTTGTGGTTCATGCCCCGGACATTCCCTCGTCCGATCCGCCCCTTAACCCCTGTTACACGTCTGTCGACAAAAGCGGACAAGCTCGCCCTAAAGGACGCGTGTTCGGATGCCGAGTAGGAGCCGAAAGCCCTGGTCCCGCCGGGTGGGGCCAGGGGTTACGGTTCGGATGGAATGAATTCCGTAACGGTCACCGTCCGCCGGAGTTCAGGCCAAAGGTCGACCGGGGCGGCCGAACCCCGAGGGTCGGCCGGGGCAGCCGGGTCCCGAGGGCCCGGCCGGGCCGGCAGAGTCCCGAGGGCTCGACCGGGGCGGCCGAACCCCGGGAGTCCGGCCGGGGCAGCCGAACCCCGAGGGCCCGGCCGGGCCGGCAGGGCCCCGAAGGCTCGACCGGTCGGCCGGACCCCGAGGGCCTCAGCCGGCGTCGGCCGCCGCGTCGCACGCCTGTCCGCGCAACGCCCGCTCCAGGTCGTCCCGCGCCTCCAGGACCAGCCGCCGCAGCGCCGGGGGCGCCGAAGCGTGCGCCGCGAGCCACGCGTCCGTCGCCTCCAGCGTCGCGGGGGAGTCCTGGGCGGCCGGGAACAGACCCCTGACCACGTGCATCGCGATCTGGATGGACCGCTGCTCCCAGATCCGCGCGATCACCTCGAAGTACTTCGGCGCGTACGGCGCGAGCAGCTCGCGCTGCGAGGGCCGGGCGAAGCCGGCGATCGTCGCCTCGACGAGCGCGTTGGACAGCGCGTCCGACTCCACGAGCTGCGCCCACGCCTGCGCCTTGACCGCCGCCGACGGACGGGCGGCGAGGCAGCGGACCTGGTGGCGCTTGCCCGACGCGGTGTCGTCGCGGGCCAGCTCGGCGGCCAGCACGCCCTCGTCCGCCACCCCGTGCGCGGCCAGCGGCTCCAGGAACGCCCAGCGCAGCTCCTGGTCCACCTCCAGGCCGTCGATCTTCGCCGAGCCCTCCAGCAGCCCCTGGAGCAGGCCGAGGTCGGCCGGCCCGGACGCCACCGACGCGAAGAACCGCGCCCACGCCAACTGGTGCTCGCTGCCCGGCCGGGCCGACCGCAGCTCCGTCAGCGCGCCCTCCGCCAGCAGCCGTTCACCGGCCGCCCGCCACGCCGGCGCCGCGTAGTGCACCAGCGCCGACTCCGCCCAGGCGTGCAGCATCTGGAGCACCCCGATGTCGGACTCGCGCCCCGCGAACCGCAGCACCAGGTCCACGAAGTCCCGGGCGGGCAGCAGCGCGTCCCGGGTCAGGTTCCACAGCGCCGACCAGCACAGGGCGCGGGCCAGCGGGTCGGTGAAGTCCCCCAGGTGCTCCCGCAGGGTCTGGAGCGAGGTGTCGTCGAAGCGGACCTTGCAGTACGTCAGATCCTCGTCGTTGACCAGGACCAGGTCCGGAGCCTCGGCGCCGGCCAGCTCCGTGACGACCGTCCGCGGCCCGTCGACGTCCGTCTCGGCGCGGGCGTACCGCACCAGCCGGCCGTCCGCCACCCGGTACAGCCCGATCGCCACCCGGTGCGGCCGCAGCTCGGGGTGGGACTCCGCCGCCTCCTGGAGCACCGCCAGCTCCGCGACCCGGCCCTCCGGGTCCAGCAGCACCTGCGGGGTCAGCGCGTTCACACCGGCCGTCTGGAGCCACGACCGCGCCCACGCGCCCATGTCCCGGCCGCTGGTCTCCGCCAGCACCGACAGCAGGTCACCGAGGCGCGTGTTGCCGTAGGCGTGCCGCTTGAAGTAGCGGCGGGCGCCCTCCAGGAACGCGTCCTGCCCGGCGTACGCCACCAGCTGCTTCAGGACCGAGGCGCCCTTGGCGTAGGTGATGCCGTCGAAGTTGAGCTTGGCGTCCTGGAGGTCGCGGATGTCGGCGGTGACCGGATGGGTGGAGGGGAGCTGGTCGGCGCGGTACGCCCACGCCTTGCGGCGGTTGGCGAAGGTGATCCACCCGTCGGTGAAGCGGGTCGCGCCGACCAGCGAGAAGGACCCCATGAAGTCCGCGAAGGACTCCTTCAGCCACAGGTCGTCCCACCACTCCATGGTGACCAGGTCGCCGAACCACATGTGCGCCATCTCGTGCAGGATCGTGGTCGCCCGCCGCTCGTACGACGCCCGCGTCACCTTGCCCCGGAAGATGTACTCCTCCCGGAAGGTCACCAGCCCCGGGTTCTCCATCGCCCCCAGGTTGTACTCGGGCACGAACGCCTGGTCGTACTTGCCGAAGGGGTACGGGTAGTCGAAGCGGTCGTGGAAGAAGTCCAGGCCCTGCTTGGTGACGAGGAAGACGTCGTCGGCGTCGAAGTAGGGCGCGAGGCCCTTGCGGCACAGGGCGCCGAGGGGGATCTCCAGCCGCGTGCCGTCCTCGGACACCCGCTCGTAGGAATCCGTCACGTAGTGGTACGGCCCCGCCACCACGCACGTGATGTACGTCGAGATCGGCTTCGTCTCCGCGAACCGCCACACCCCGTCCGTCCGTTCGCCCGCGCCGTTGCTCCACACCGTCCACTCCTCGGGCGCCCGCACCTCGAAGCGGTACGGGGCCTTGAGGTCGGGCTGCTCGAAGTTGGCGAAGACGCGGCGGGAGTCGGCCGGCTCGTACTGCGTGTAGAGGTAGACCTCGCCGTCCTCCGGGTCGACGAAGCGGTGCAGGCCCTCGCCGGTACGGGAGTAGGCGCACCGGGCGTCCACCACCAGTTCGTTCTCGGCGGCCAGGTCCTCCAGCAGGATCCGGGAGCCGTCGAAGACCTGGCCGGGGTCCAGGTCGCGGCCGTTGAGGGTGACCGCGGTCACGCTCGGGGCGATGAGGTCGGCGAAGCTCGACGCGCCCGGCTCGTTGCAGCGGAAGCGGATCGTGGTGACCGAACGGAAGGTGCGCGGACCGTCCCCGGCCGCCTCGCCCACCGCCGACCGCACGTCGAGCGACACGTCGTACCCGTCGACGGACAGCAGGGCGGCCCGCTCCCGGGCCTCGTCGCGGGACAGGTTCTCACCGGGCACGGGCGGTACTCCCTCGGGTCGGCCGGATGGCGCTGGACAGCACCGATCCTGCCATGCGCCCCTGACGCCGGGCACCGGGGAATGCGCCGCACGGCCGGAGGCGTTCACCGGGGAAACGGTTCGCCCCGAGGAGAGACATGTCGGAGAAGACCCCCGTCGACTTCTGGTTCGACCCCCTGTGCCCGTGGGCGTGGATGACGTCCCGCTGGGTGCTCGAAGTGGAGAAGGTCCGCGACATCGAGGTCCGCTGGCATGTGATGAGCCTCGCCGTCCTCAACGAGGACAAGCTCGACGAGCTGCCCGAGGAGTACCGGGAGATGCTCGCCACCAAGGCCTGGAAGCCGGTCCGCGTGGTGACCGCCGCCTGGCAGAAGCACGGCGACGACGTCCTCGGCCCCCTCTACACCGCGCTCGGCACCCGCTTCCACAACAACGGCGAGGGCCCCACCCCGGAGGCCATCGCCGGCGCCCTCGCCGACGCCGGACTGCCCGCCGACCTGATCGACTACGCCGACCAGGAGGACTTCGAGTTCGACGCCGAGCTGCGCGCCTCCCACAAGGAGGGCATCGAGAAGGTCGGCCAGGAGGTCGGCACGCCGGTCATCGCCGTGCCCGGACCCGACGGCGAGCAGATCGCGTTCTTCGGCCCCGTCGTCACCCCCGCCCCCCGGGGCGAGGAGGCGGCCCGCCTCTGGGACGGCACCCTCGCGGTCGCCTCCGTCCCCGGCTTCTACGAGATCAAGCGCACCCGCACCAAGGGCCCGGACTTCAGCAACCTGTAGGTCCGCCCGGTCACCCGGCGTCGGGCGGGGCGGGTCCGCGCGGCACCTCCGGCGGACCCGCCCCGCCCCCTCGTGTCCGCGCTGTCCGGCCGGGGAAGCCTTCGTGACGGTGAGTCGGACCGGCCGGTACTTCCGTATCCGCCGGTGCGACGAACGATCGCCGACACCGGGGAGGGCACCGTGACGACCGTGGACACCGGCCGGGCCGCAGAGGCCGACGACACCGAGGACGAGCAGCCCGGAGCGACGCTCCGGCTGCGGACGGCCCTGCTCCTGGCCCGCCACGGGGAGACCGTGTGGCACGCCGAGAACCGGTATGCGGGGCTGACCGACGTGGCCCTCACCGACCGGGGCCGGGCCCAGGCGGAGGCGCTCGGCCGCTGGGCCGCCGCCCACCCCGTGGACGCCGTCTGGACCTCCACCCTCTCCCGCGCCACCGCCACCGCCGAACCCGCGTGCCGCGCCCTGGGTCTGGCCGCCCGGCGCGAACCCGCCCTGCGCGAGTGCGACTTCGGGGTCGTCGAGGGCCGTACGCTCGCCGAGTTCGCCGTGACGGACCCGCGGCGCGCCGAGGCCTTCCTGGCGGACCCGGTCGGGCACCCGTTCCCCGAGGCCGAGGACCCGCGGACCGCCGCCGCCCGCGGTGCCGCGGCCCTGCGCCGGATCGCCGCCGCCCACGAGGGCGGACGCGTCCTGGTCGTCGCCCACAACACCCTCCTGCGGCTGGCGCTGTGCCGGCTGCTGTCGCTCCCCGTCGAGCACTACCGCCGCCTCTTCCCCCGCCTGCGCAACGCCGCCGTGAGCGAGATCCGCCTGGAGGGACCGACCGTGTCCCTCATGTCCCTGAACGTCCCCTGCGAGCCGTAGGGCCGGCCGCCCCGGGAAGGCCCCCGTGCGTCACGTCTGGTCCCGGGGCAGGTCCGGGCAGGTCCGGGCAGGGCAGGTCAGGGCAGGGAAAAGGCCCTCACGGGTCTCACGTGAGGGCCTCGGACGGGACGCGGGACGGGGTCAGTCCCGGGCGAGCCGGCGCTGCCGGAGGTACCCGGCCGCCGCCAGGATCGCCGTCATCGCGCCCGTGGAGTACAGCTGCACCCGGGTGCCCGGCTCACGTGCCATCAGGACGAACACCGCCGCCATGCCGGCCAGCGCGACCCACGTCAGCACCGGGAACGCCCACATCCGCACCACCAGCTTCTCGGGTGCCTCGCGCTCCAGACGGCCGCGCAGCCGCAGCTGGGAGACGGCGATGAAGATCCAGACGACCAGGATGACCGCGCCGATCATGTTCAGCAGCCAGGTGAACACGTCGTCGGGCCGCCAGTAGCTCAGCAGCACGCAGACGAAACCGAAGACGCAGGAGACGAGGACGGCGGTCCGGGGGACCCCGGCGGAGACCCGGCCCAGCGCCGCGGGGCCCTGGCCGCGCCCCACCAGGGAGTAGGCGATGCGCGAGGCGCCGTAGATGTTGGCGTTCATCGCGGACAGCAGGGCGACCAGCACGACCACGTTCATCAGCTGGCCGGCGCCGGGGATGCCGAGCCGGTCGAGGGCGGCGACGTACGGGCCCTTCTCGACGACCTCCGGCGCGTCCCAGGGCACCAGGGTGACGATGACGGCCATCGAGCCGACGTAGAACAGCGCGATGCGCCACATCGCCGTACGGACCGCGCTCGCCACGCCCCGCACCGGGTTCTCCGACTCGGCCGCGGCGATGGTGACGGTCTCCAGGCCGCCGTAGGCGAAGACGGAGGCGAGCAGGCCGACGACCAGGCCCTCACCGCCGTGCGGAAGGAAGTCGGTGAGGTGCGAGGCGCCCGGGGAGTCCGTGCCCGGCAGCACCCCGGCGATCGCCAGCACGCCCAGCACCAGGAACAGGCTGATCGCCCCGACCTTCAGGGCCGCGAACCAGAACTCGAACTCGCCGAAGTTCTTCACGGCGGCCAGGTTCGTCCCGCAGAAGACGACCATGAACAGCGCCACCCACGCCCACTCGGGCGTGCCCGGCAGCCAGCCCGTGACGATCTTCGCCGCGCCGATGCCCTCCAGCCCGACGGCCGTGCACAGCAGCACCCAGAACGACCAGCCCGCGGTGAAGCCCGCCCAGGGGCCGATCGCCCGCTCGGCGTGCGCCGAGAAGGAGCCCGAGGACGGATACGCGGCCGACATCTCGCCCAGCATCCGCATCACCAGCATCACGAGGAGGCCGGAGAGGGCGTAGGCGAGGACGATCGACGGTCCGGCGGCGGCGATGCCCGCGCCGGACCCGACGAAGAGGCCCGCGCCGATGACGCCGCCGAGGGCGATCATCGACAGATGGCGCTGCTTGAGGCCGTGGGAGAGGGAGACGTCCGCCTCCGGCGGAGTGGTCCCTGCGGTGATGTGGGGCATGGGCGCGGCTCGTCCAATGCGTGAGAGGTCAAAAACCCCCACAGTCTGGGCGGCCCGTCCGCTGGAGGGAATGGGCCGCCCACTATCCGGACACGTCCGGAACGCCCCGTGGCTACGCCGCCACGGACGTGTAGTGCGCCGCGTCCCCCTGCACCGACCAGCTCTCCTTGCCGTCGATGCCGACCGGGACGTCACCGGCGACGGTCACCCGGTGCAGCCGGCGCGGCTGCCGGTCGTAGTTGTCGACGGCGTAGTGCTGGGTGATGCGGTTGTCGAAGATCACCAACTGGTTCGGCGACCAGCGGTGGCGCAGGACGTTCTCCGGCCGGACGACGTACGACTGGAGCAGGTCCAGGATCGTGCGGGACTCGCCCACCGACAGGCCGACGATCCGCTGGGCGAACCCGCCGATGAACAGTCCGCGCTCGCCGGTCAGCGGGTGGACGCGGACCACGGGGTGGGCGGTGCGGTACTTGATCGAGGTGAACTGGGCGCGCTGCGCGGCCCGCTCCTCGTCGACGTCCTCGGCCGGGACCGCGTAGTCGTAGTCGTTGGTGTGCTCCGCCCACAGCCCGTCGGCCAGCCGGCGCAGCGGCTCCGGCAGCTGCCGGTAGGCGGCCGCCGAGCTGGCGATCAGGGTCTCGCCGCCGTACGGCGGGACCGTCAGGCTGCGCAGGGTGCTGACCTGCGGCGGGTTGAGGACGAAGGTGACGTCGGTGTGCCAGTGGTTGGCGATGCCCTGCTCGCTGTCGACGGGCAGCACGTTGGGGGCGCCGTCGACGGCGGGCACGGTCGGGTGGGCGGTGGTGAGGTCGCCGAAGTGGCGGGCGAAGGCCTGCTGGCCCTCGTCGTCGAGGTCGACGTCGTCGAAGACCAGGGCCTTGTGGACGTCGAGTGCCTCGCGCAGGGCGGCGACCGTCTCCTCGTCGAGCGGCCCGGCGAGGTCGACGCCGGACACCTGGGCGCCGATGTGCGCGGTGACCTTGCGGATGTCGAGGGACATGGGTGGGTCCTTTCAGACGAGGGCGGGGGTGGCCGCCCCGGTGCCGGTGGCGTACCGGTTGGCGGGGCGGGGGAGGCCGTAGCGCTCCCGGAGGGTCTGCCGGGGGCCGTAGTCCGTGCGGAACAGGCCGCGGGCGCGCAGGAGCGGGACGACGTGGTCGACGAAGGCGTCGAGGCCGGAGGGCAGCAGCGCGGGCATGATGTTGAAGCCGTCGGCGGCTTCCTGCGTGAACCAGGTCTCGATCGCGTCGGCGACCTGCTCGGGTGTCCCGGCGAAGGTGAGGTGCCCGCGCCCGCCGCCGAGCCGGCCGATCAGCTGCCGCACGGTGAGCCGCTCGCGCCGGGCCAGCTCCACCACGAGCGTGTAGCGGCTCTTGGCGCCCTCGACGGCGTCCTCGGGCGGCAGGTCGGCGGGGAGCCGCGCGTCCAGCTCCAGGGTGCCCGGCTCCAGTTGCAGCAGGCTCTCCAGCCGGGACACCCCGTGCGCGTACACGATGTGGTCCTCCAGCACCCGCTCGTCCGCCCGCGCCTCGGCCTCGGTGGAGCCGATCACCGGGACGATGCCGGGCAGCACCTTGATGTGCTCGGGGTCGCGGCCGGCCGCCGCCGTACGGGACTTCAGGTCGGCGTAGAACGCCTGGGCGTCCTGGAGGGTCTGCTGGGCGGTGAACACCGCCTCGGCGTACCGGGCCGCGAACGCCTTGCCGTTCTCCGACGAGCCGGCCTGCACCAGCAGCGGATGGGCCTGCGGGGTGCGCGGCACGTTGAGCGGACCCTCGACGCTGAAGAAACGGCCCCGGTGCCGGGGCGGGTGGATCTTCGTGTCGTCCGCCCAGAGCCCGGACGCCTTGTCGGCGACGACCGCGTCGTCCTCCCAGCTGTCCCAGAGTTTCAGCGTCACGTCGAGGAACTCGGCGGCCCGGGCGTAGCGCTCGGCGTGCGCGGGTTCCGCGTCGAGTCCGAAGTTGCGGGCGGCCTCGGCGCCCGCGGTGGTGACGACGTTCCAGCCGGCCCGGCCGCCGCTGATGATGTCCAGCGAGGCGAACGCGCGGGCCAGGTTGTAGGGGAAGTTGTAGGAGGTGGACGCGGTGGCGATCAGGCCGATGTGCTCGGTCGCGGTGGCCAGCGCGGTCAGCAGCGTGAGCGGCTCGAGCGCGCCAGCCGGGCGCTGCGCGACCGTGCCCCACAGCTGCGGGCTGTCGGCGAGGAAGAGCGAGTCGAAGGTGCCGCGTTCGGCGGCCCGGGCCAGGCGCACGTAGTGGGCGAGTTCCACGTGGGCGTACGGGTCGCTCTCGGGCAGCCGCCAGGACGCCTCGTGGTGGCCGGTGTTCATGAGGAAGGCGTTGAGGTGGAGTTGCCGGGGCATGGGGGTCCTTCGGGTGGGGCGGGGCCGGACGGCTGTGTCCAGCCCGTCCGGCGTGTGAGGACGAGGCCCGTTCAGGGCCGAAGCGGGGGCCGGGGGGCGGCCGCCCCCGGTGGGCGGTCACCGCGGCGGACGGTCATGCGACGTCCTCGGTGACGCCGAGCGCGGCGAGCAGTCGTTCGCGGTACTCGCCGAGCAGCGGGTCGCGGTACGAGCGCGGGTGCGGGCGGGTGATGGTCAGGTCGAGGCCGATGCGGCCGTGGTCGAGGACGAGGACCCGGTCGGCGAGCACGATCGCCTCGTCCACGTCGTGGGTGACGAGCAGCACGGAAGGCCGGTGGTGCTCCCACAGCTCGCGCAGCAGGGTGTGCATCCTGATGCGGGTGAGCGCGTCCAGCGCCCCGAAGGGCTCGTCGGCCAGCAGGAGTTCGGGCTCGCGCACCAGCGAGCGGGCCAGTGCGGCGCGCTGGGCCTCGCCGCCGGACAGCTCGCTGGGCCAGGCCCGTTCGCGGCCGGCGAGCCCGACCTCGGCGAGGGCCTCGCGGCCCTTCTCCTCGGCCTCCTTGCCGTCCAGTCCGAGCAGGACGTTCGGCAGCACCCGCCGCCAGGGCAGCAGCCGGGAGTCCTGGAAGACGACCGACACCCGCTCCGGTGCCGTCAGCTGCCCGCTGCCGGTGACCTCGTGGTCGAGGCCCGCGACCGCCCGCAGCAGGGTGCTCTTGCCGGAGCCGCTGTGCCCGAGCAGGGCCACGAACTGGCCGGCGGGTATGTCCAGGTCGATGCCGTCGAGGACGGTACGCCCGTCGAAGGAGCGGGTGAGTCCCCTGAGCCGGACGGCGGGACGGGTCAGCTGCTCAGTGTGCGGCGCCACGACAGCACCCTCCGTTCGATGAGACGGACCGCGCTGTCGGAGATCAGACCGAAGATGCCGTAGACGACCAGACCGACCAGGATGACGTCCGACTGGCCGTAGTTCGTCGCCTGGAACATCATGTAGCCGAGGCCGCTGGTGGCGTTGATCTGCTCCAGGACCACCAGACCGAGCCAGGAACCGGTCACGCCGAGCCGCAGCCCCACGAAGAACCCGGGCAGCGCTCCGGGGATGACGATCTCCCGGATGAACCGCGCCTTGGACAGGCCCTGGACCTCGGCGAGTTCGACGAAACGGTGGTCGATGCCGGACAGCGCGGCGTGCGTGTTGAGGTAGATCGGTATGTAGACGACGATGGCGATGATCGCGATCTTGAAGGTCTCGCCGATGCCCAGCCAGAGGATGAACAACGGGATGAGGCCGAGGGTCGGGATCGCCCGGTTGAGGTTGACCGTCCCGTCGATCAGCGCCTCGCCGGTGCGGGTGAGCCCGGACGCCAGCGCGAGCACCACCCCCGCGGTCAGGCCGATCGCGAAGCCGGACCCGGCCCGCTGCAACGAGGTGAGGATGTCGGTGGTCAGCGTCCCGTCGGTCCACAGGTGGGCGCCGGACTCCAGCACCGTCCAGGGCGCCGGGATCGCCCCCGGATCGAGCCGTCCGGCGGCGGAGGCGGCCGCCCACAGGGCGAGCAGCAGCAGGGGCCCGGTGAGGCGGGCGGCGGGCAGGCGCCGGCCGGGGGCGAGCCCTCGGCGGCGGGTGCGGGGGCGCTCGTCGGCGGCGACGGCGGGAGCCTTGTGCAGGGTGGTCGTGGTCATGGCGGTCACTTCCGGTACTCGGCCGGTACGGACTGCGCGGCGATGCCCTCGAAGCGGTGGTCGAAGAGCTCGCCGACGTCGAACTTCTTCACGAAGCCGCCCTCCGCGAGCAGGTCGGCCGTCTCCTGTTCCCACGCGATCGCCTCGTCCCAGCTCGGCGGGAACAGCGGCTTGTTGGCGAGGGCGGTGACGGCCTCGGCCTGGGCGAGGGTCAGGTTCTGCGTCTTGACGTAGAACTCCTGGTTCCAGACGTCGGGGTTCTCGTACTGCCACACCTGGCTCTGCGCCCACTGCGGGACGTACGCGGCGATCGCGGCCGCCTTCGCCCGGTCGTTCAGCACGGACACCGGCGCCCACAGCAGGTTGAGCAGGTCGACGACGTCGGTGGCGATGGTGCGGGCGCCCTTGGACCCGTACTGCTGGAGGTAGGACGGCGCCTGGGTGTTGCCCAGCGGGGCGATGTCCACCTGGCCGGACTGGAGCGCGGTGAGGAACTGGTTGCTGGTCAGCGGGACGAGGTCCACGTCGTCGTACGCCAGGCCGGCCTTCTTCAGTGCCCGCAGCAGGACGACGCCCTGCGCCTGGCCCTGTGAGAACGCCAGTTTCCTGCCCTTGAAATCGTCGACGCTTTCGATGTCGCTGCCGGGCTTGGTGGCGAAGAGGTAGTTCGGCTTGCGCGTGATGTTGATCGCGACGATCTTCGCGTCGAATCCCTGGTAGTGCGCCTGGATCGGCGGGATGCCCGCATTGTTGGCGACGTCCAGGGATTTCGCGCGGAAGGCGTTGATGACATCGGGGCCGGCGCCGATGTTCAGCCAGTTCGACACCTTGAACGGCAGCTCGGGCAGTTTCGCCAGCTTGAGCTGGAGTTCCTGCGCGTTCAGATAGGAGGCGATCTTCAGACTGGTGCCGGCGGGCACCTTGTCGGCGAGCGGAGCCGTCGAGGCGCCCTCGGACCCGGTGGCCGCGCTGCTCTCGGCGCAGCCGCTCAGACCGGCCGCGGCGGCGGTCACTCCGAGCAGGGAGGCGATGAAGAGGCGCCGGTCGACACCGGGCGCACGGGAAACGGGCATGGGAGGACCCCCAGACAGGAGCGGCGGAGAGACGGCGGCGGGGCGCGGCGGCGGGGCGGCGGCCGTGGGCCGTGGGAGACGGGCGGGATTCCGGGCAGGAAAGGAATCCGACGCGGAAGACCGATACGGTGACGCGGGAAACGGGATGCACCCGAGGAATTCACGCAGGGAACTGATGCGGAGGACTCGCGCGGGGAACTCGTGCGGCGCATGTGCCCGGGCAGGGAACTCGCGCGGAGAGTTCACGGACGGAATTCACTCGGGGGAGAGGAGAAGTGCGCGCTCCCGGCGCGCCGGGGCGTCAGCAACAGAAGGTGCGACAGCTCATGAGGTAGATATTCCATGCCACGTCGGGCTCCTGTCAACATTCCGAGTTTCTGAATTAATTCCCGTCGTGCGGCACGGCGAGCGGATCTCGGTAGAGCACGTCCAGGGCCACCGCGCCGCCCGCCACCGCCAGCACGGAGTCCGCGAAACTCGTCGGCGCCACCGAGGCCGCGCGCGCCGGCCCGGCCTCCGCGCGGATCGCCGCCAGGCAGTCCTCCCGGGCGAGCGCTCCGACCTCCGTCACGACCACGCGCTCCGGGTTGAGGACGTCCATCAGCAGCGCCACCGCCCGCCCCACCGTCCGGGCCCGCTCCAGCAGCAGCCGTACGGCCACCGGGTTCCCGCCGGCCGCCGCGGCGACGACGTGCATCGGGTTCGTCCCGTCGGTCACCCCGGCCGCGCGGGCACGCCGGCACAGCGTCCGTTCGCTCAACTCCGCCTGGAGGCAGCCGGTCCGCCCGCAGGCGCACGGCTCGCCGCCCCCGGCCAGCGGCAGATGGGCGATGGCGCCCGCCTGCGACCGCGGCCCGTGGTGCACTTCGTCGCGGGTGGCGAACGCCGCGTCGACGACGTTGCCGGCGAACAGGTGCAGCACACTGCCGCTGCCGCGCGCCCGCCCGAACAGCCGCTCCGCGTTGACCAGCGCCCGCGCGTGCCCGTCCACCTGGACCGGCAGCCCGGTGCGGTCGCCGATCGCCTCCCGCACCGGCACGTCCCGCCATCCGAGCAGCGGATGCTCCACGACGGTCCCCGCGTCCCGGTCGACCCAGCCGCCGACGGCCACCCCCACCCCCAGGGCCCGGCGGCCGGGAGCGGAGGCGAGCAGCGCCTCCAGCCCGTCGGCGGCCCGTGCCAGCACGGCGAAGGGGTCGGTCCCGCGGTGCTTGGCCTCCCGCCGCGCCACCACCCGGCCGCGCAGATCGAGCAGCGCCACCGTCGTGTACGGCACGGCCACGTGCACGCCGCCCACCACGAACCGCCCGTCGTCCAGATCCACCGGGACGTGCGGCCTGCCCGCCCCGTTGCCGCGCCGCGGCGCGTCCGTCTCCCGGATCAGCCCGAGGCCGCTCAGGTGGGCGCAGTGGCCGGTGACGGAGGCCGGGGACAGCCCGGTCAGCCGGGCGATGGTGCTGCGCGCGACCGGCCCGTGCTCCAGCACGGACCGCAGGATCACGCTGGCGCTGGTCCGCCGCCGGTCGCTGTCGGCGACCCGGGGGACGGGAGAGGGGGTGGGAGGGAATGCCGTGGTACGGGACATGAGGAGTTCCTCGGGGCCGGTCCGACACTGCGCCGTCTGCGAAGGAGGCGGGACGGATCGGCTCCGCCCGCCTCACCGGGGCGAGCGACAGGCGGCCGCGCCGACGCGCCGCAGGTCGACGTGGCGACGCGACGAGAAGTTCCGGGCCTGGGCAACCATGGGCCCGAAGCTAGCAAAGCGGTCCACCGCTGCCCAGACGGCGACCGACGGGCGAGACGGCGGCGGGGGTGGTGGCGGCGACGGGGGAGATGGCGGCGGTGGTGGTGGCGACGGGGGTGACGGCGGCGGTGGTGGTGGCGACGGGGGTGACGGCGGCGGTGGTGGTGGCGGCGAGGGGGGGGACCGGCGGTGGTGGTGGCGGGGGAGACCGGCGGTCGTGGCGGCGACGACGGGGAGACCGGCGGTGGTGGCGGGGGAGACGGTGGCGGCAGCGGGGATGCCGGCCCGCGCCGGCGGTGCCGGTCCTACCGGGTGGTGGCGGGCCGGACCGAGGGGCCGGTTCTACCGGGCGGTGGCGCCGCGCCGGGCGGTGCCGGTGGGTCTGCGGGTGCCGGTGGTCCGCGGGTCTCGGTGCTTCGCGGGGGTTGGTGGTCCGTACGGCCTGGTGGTCTGTGCGGCCTGGTGGTCCGTACGGCCTCGGCGTTCAGGTCGCGCCCGATTGGCGAAACCCTACAGACGCCCGTCCCTCCCTCTCCGTAGGCCGCACCACGTCACCTCAGTGACCAGCGTCACGCCGTACCGGGTGTAACCACGGCATGTTGTCCAAAGCCCACCAAGTCCCCGAACGGCCGTTTGTCGACCCGTGACGGTGATGGGCCCCACTCCCCTGGGATAGCGTCACGGTGTCCCGAACCGCCCCCGACCCCGCGGAGTCCCCATGAGCACCGCTGCCGCCACCCCCGCCAGCCCCGGACAGGTCCTCGCCGACCTCCTCCCGGCCTCCCGTGTCCGGGACGTCGCGCTCGTGCTCGGCGGCGCCGCGCTCACCGGCCTCGCGGCCCAGATCGCGGTCCCGGTGCCCGGCTCCCCGGTGCCGGTGACCGGCCAGACCTTCGCCGCGCTGCTCGTCGGCACGACCCTGGGCGCGCGGCGCGGATTCCTCTCCCTGGCCCTCTACGCCGTGGCGGGTGTCGCGGGCGTGCCGTGGTTCGCGGACGGCGCGTCCGGCGCGGCCGCCGTCTCCTTCGGCTACGTCCTCGGCATGATCCTCGCCTCCACGGTGGTCGGCGCCCTCGCCCGCCGCGGCGCGGACCGCACCATGTGGCGCACGGCCGGCACCATGCTCGTCGGCGAGGCCATCATCTACGCCGTCGGCGTCCCCTACCTGGCCTACGCCGCCGACATCTCCGCCTCCGCCGCGATCGCCGCCGGGCTCACCCCGTTCCTGATCGGCGACGCCCTCAAGGCGGCCCTGGCGATGGGCCTGCTGCCCAGCGCCTGGAAGCTCACCCGCCGCTGACCCCGGGGGCCGGTACGAGAAGAGGCCCGCCCGGCCGTCTCACGACGGCAGGGCGGGCCTCTGCCGTTCCCCCCTCGCCCCTCAGCCCCCAGCACCTCGCCGCTGCGACCACCACAGTCCGGCCGCGCCGGCCGCGAGCAGTGCCGCCCCGGCCGCGCCGAGCGGCACGACCTCGCGGCCGGGCCCGGTCCTGGGCAACTCGTCGCCGCCCGGCCCCACGGGCGTGTTGTCGGTGCCGAGCAGCAGCGGGGTGGCGGGCGCGTTCGGTGACGGGTTGGTCGTCCCGAACGGCACCGGGCCCTGCTGCCAGAACGTCTTCGACCCGTCCGTGGTCTGGACGGGCAGACAGATCTTCCCGGCCTTGCCGAGATCAAAGGTGGCGTCGATGTCGTACGACGTCGACGCCCCGGCCGCCAGGGAGCCGACGGGGCAGGAGAAACCGCTGTTCGAGCCCTCGGGGAGATCCTTCTCCGCGATCCGTGAACACCCCTTGACGTTTTCGACCGTCAGCCCGTCGAATCCGACGACCAAAAGCCTGACCGCACCGCTTTCCTTGGTCCCCTCGTTCTTCACCGTGGCGGTGATCGCCGTTTCCCGGGAGTCGTTGTCGACCGAGATCCGCTCCGGCAGGAGCGTGGTCAACTCGACGCCGTCCGGCGCCTGGTCGACGGCCTTTCCCCCCTCGCTGCTGCCGGGCCCCTGGTCGTCCGCCCCGGCGGGCACGGAAAGCACCAGCACCGCCGAGAAAGATGCCGCGACCAGCGATCCGGCGACCGCCGACATACGACGAGAACTCATGTTCGCCCCCCTTGGCTGCGCCTGAATTCGCAGTACTTGAAGAGGTACCACAAGATTTCTCCGCACTATGCTGGTGCGGCACCAAGTGTGACCATTGTTTTCAGGAAGCGGGCAATGGAGGGGGTGACGTGAATTGCCGGGTGATGCGAGGAATGCGGGAGGAGCGGGGGGCCCGGGAAACACGGGCGGTCCGGGAAACACCAGGAGTTCCGGGATTCCGGGTCTTGTGGTGGCGGGACGCTATCGGCTGGTCGAGAGTATCGGCCAGGGGGGAATGGGGCGGGTGTGGCGGGCCAACGACGACATGCTCGACCGGCAGGTCGCCGTCAAGGAGATGCGCATCGACGGCCTCGACGCGGAGGACGCGCGCACCCGCCGCGAACGCACCCTGCGCGAGGCGAGGGCCACCGCCCGGATCGACCACCCCAACGTCGTCCGCGTCTACGACGTCGTCGACGAGGGCGAACGCCTCTGGATCGTCATGGAGCTGGTCGCCGGCCGCTCCCTGGAGCGGATCACGGCCGAGGAGGGACCCCTCGACCCGGGCGCGACGGCCCGGATCGGCCTCGGCCTGGTCACCGCGCTGCACCAGGTGCACGCGCGCGGTGTCCTGCACCGCGACATCAAACCGGGCAACGTCCTGGTCGAGGACGGCGGCGAACGCGTCGTGCTCACCGACTTCGGCATCGCCGCGATCCAGGACACGACGGCGCTCACCATGGCCGGCATGCTGGTCGGTTCCCCCGACTACATGGCCCCCGAGCGCATCTCCGGCCGCCCGCAGGGTCCGCCGTCCGACGTGTGGTCCCTGGGCGCCACCCTCTGCGCCGCCCTGGCCGGCCACTCGCCCTTCTCCCGCGACACGACCCTGGCGACCCTGCACGCGGTCCTCTACGAGGAACCCGAACTCCCGCCCACGGCAGGGCCGTTGCGGGACATCCTGGCCGCGCTCCTGGAGAAGGAACCGACGGTCCGCGCACGTCTCACCGACCTGGAGTCGGTGTTGCGGCCGGTGGCCTTCCCGGCGCCCGCGCCGCCTTCGCCGGTACCGCCGCCCGCACCGCCGGAACCGCCTGCACCGCCCGCACCGCCTGCCCCGCTTTCGCCGACCCCGGTGACTCCGGCGGCGGCCGGGGAGGAAACGGCGCGGGCGGCGGCCGGAGAGCCGCCGTCCCCGGAGACACCGCCCCGGCCGCCGGGGAGCCGGGCCGGGGCACGGCCCGGTGCCCGGCCGCCGGCGGACCCGCGCCGGCCGGAACCCCACGCGGCCGGCGGAGCCCCGCCCCCCGCCCGCCCCGGCGTCTCGCTCACACGGTCCCAGGCGCCCACCGAGCACAGGCCTGCCGCGCCGCCCGAGCGCAGCCCCAGCGCGCCGGCCGCCCCCGCACCCCGCCCCGCCGGGCGCCGCCCCCGCCTCCCCGTCGCCCTCCGCCGCCGTACGGCCCTCGCGGCCGCCACCGGCGTCACGGCCGTGGCCGCCGCAGTCGCGATCGCGCTGGCCTCGCCCGGATCGGGCCACGGCGGGAACCAGGCCGGTTCCTCACCCACGCACCACCCGGCCACCACCTCCGCCACCACGCCCACCCCCACCCCCACCGCCACGCCCACTGCCACCGTCGAGGGCACCTCCAGACCGCCGAGCCTGCCGCCCGGCGCGCACCAGGAGGCCGGCGGGTACGCGTGGGCGCCGCCCGAGGGCTGGCGGCGGGACGTGAAGACGGGTGCCGAGGTGCACTACACGTCCCCCGACGGCACCCAGGAGCTCGTGGCCAGTTCCTCCCTGGCCCGGGGCGACCTGATCGACACCTGGCGCACCTCGGAACGCAACGCCCACCAGGGCCGGGACTACCGCAAGATCCGCCTGGAGGAGACGACGTTCCGCGGCAACCCGGCGGTCGTCTGGGAGTACACGTTCACGCTCCAGGGCACCCCCTGGCACGCCCGCCTCCTCGGTTTCGACGAGGGCGGGACGTCGTACCAGATCAACACCTGGTACCAGCCGCACGTCGAGACGGCGGCGCTGCGCACGTACGACGAGGTGAAGGAGAGCTTCACCGTGCTCTGAAAGGAGGGCCTCTCGGGCCGGCTTTCGGCCACGACACCCGGCGCTGCCACCCGGTGGCGCGCGTGTCACACTCGTCCCATGCGCGTGTATCTCGGCTCGGACCATGCCGGCTTCGAACTCAAGAACCACCTCGTCGAATGGCTCAAGGCGGCGGGTCACGACCCGGTCGACTGCGGCCCCCACATCTACGACGCCCAGGACGACTACCCGCCCTTCTGCCTCCGCGCCGCGGAGCGCACGGCCGCGGACACCGGCTCCCTCGGCATCGTGATCGGCGGCTCCGGCAACGGCGAGCAGATCGCCGCGAACAAGGTCGAGGGCGTCCGCGCCGCCCTCGCCTGGAGCGAGGAGACGGCCTCCCTGGGCCGGCAGCACAACAACGCCAACGTCGTCGCCGTCGGCGCCCGCATGCACACCGAGGAGGAGGCGACGAAGTTCGTCGAGACCTTCCTCAACACGCCGTTCTCCGGTGACGAGCGCCACATCCGCCGCATCGACATGCTCGCGGCGTACGAGACGACCGGCGACCTGCCGCCCATCCCGGCGCACCACCCGCAGCAGGACTGACGCACCGCACCCCGGCAGCGGGACCGACGCACCCCACCCCGCTGCGGGGCAGGTGCACCCCACCCCGCAGCGGGACCGACGCAGAACCCACCCGCCGGCGCCCCCTCCCGGGGCGCGGCCGGGACGGCAGGGCAGGAAGGACGCCGCACCGTGCCAGAAGGGCACACCATCCACCGGCTGGCCGAGGACTACGCCGCCCGCTTCCGGGGCGGGCCGGTCCGCCTCAGCAGCCCCCAGGGCAAGTTCTCCGACGCCGCCGCCCTCCTCGACGGCTCGGTCCTCCACGCCACCGAGGCGCACGGCAAGCACCTCTTCCTCGGCTTCGGCACCGACACCTGGATCCACATCCACCTCGGCCTCTTCGGCAAGGTCGCCTTCGGTGACGCCCCCGCGCCCCCGCCCACGGACACCGTCCGCCTGCGCCTCACCAACCCCACCGCCCACGTCGACCTCCGCGGCCCCACGACCTGCGCGCTGATCACGGACGGCGAGAAGCGCGCGATACACGACCGCCTCGGCCCGGACCCCCTGCGGGCCGACGCCGACCCGGACGCCGCGTACCGCCGCGTCTCCCGCAGCCGTACGACGATCGCCGCCCTCCTCATGGACCAGAAGGTCATCGCCGGCGTCGGCAACGTCTACCGCGCCGAGGTCCTCTTCCGGCACCGCATCGACCCCTACCGCCCGGGCCGGGACATCACCCCCGCCGAGTGGCGGGCCGTCTGGTCCGACCTGGTCGCCCTCATGCGCGAGGGCGTCCGTAACAACCGCATCGACACGGTCCGCCCCGAGCACACCCCGGAGGCGATGGGCCGCCCGCCCCGCGTCGACGACCACGGCGGCGAGGTCTACGTCTACCGCCGCACCCACCAGCCCTGCCACCTGTGCGGCGACGGCATCCGCACCGCCGACCTGGCGGCCCGCAACCTGTTCTGGTGCCCCACCTGCCAGAGACCCTGACCCCGCCCGGACCGCCGGGCGCACGCGCGGCCGCGGCGGCCGTCACCGACCCGCCGCCGCAATCACCACGAACCCGCGCCCAACGGCCGGATGCGGGACGAGTCAGGGAATTTCTCCCTCTCCGCGGCACGAGTGCTTTCCATGCCGTTCACTGTGAAGTCGAGCCTCGGACGGGGGACAAGTGGGACCTCCCGTGCCAAGCGGCGGGTTGGATGGATAGGGTCCCGAACTAATGGCAGCAGGACGACAGCGGCGCTCGGAAGCCGAGACGTTGACGGCCCGGTTCAAGCACCTGGTGCACCGGGTCCGCACCGGCGTGCGCAGAAGCGCCGTGGACTACTTCCGCGGCGACGGTTCGGACTGGATCGCGCTGGCCGGCCTGCTGCTCACCGTCCCCCTGATCGCGGTCACCACGCTCGCCGACTCGGTCTGGTGCTCACCGGCCGCGCTCGTCCTGCCCATCGTGGCCGGCGGTCTGCTGCTGCGCCCGGCGAGCCTGCTCGGCCTGTACGCGGCGGCGGCCACGGCCCTGATCGTGGAGTCGGTGCAACTGGGCCCGTACACGGAGGGCCCGTCCCGCGTCACCCCCGGCGTGGTCCTGGTCGTGGCGGCCTGTGGGTTCTTCGGCCTGCTCATCGCCCAGTTCCGCAGCCGGGTCGGCGTGCCCTGGCGGCGCGGCGGCACCATGCTCTTCGACCTGCGCGAACGCATCCGGGTGCAGAGCAAGCTGCCCAAGCTGCCGCAGGGCTGGCACCGCGAGATGGCGCTGCGGCCGGCCGGCGGACAGTCGTTCTCCGGCGACTTCGTCGTCGCGGCCCGCACCAACGGCGGCCGCACCATGGAGGTCGTCCTCACGGACGTCTCCGGCAAGGGCATGGACGCCGGCTCCCGGGCCCTCCTGCTGTCCGGCGCCTTCGGCGGCCTGCTCGGCTCCCTGCCCCCGCACGCGTTCCTGCCCGCCGCCAACGGCTACCTCCTGCGCCAGGACTGGGACGAGGGCTTCGCGACCTCCATCCACCTCGTCCTCGACCTCGACTCCGGCGACTACGAGCTGTACTCCGCCGGGCACCCGCCGGGTCTCCAGCTCAGCTCCGGCACCGGCCGCTGGGAGGAGAAGGCCGCCGAGGGTCCCCTCCTCGGCGTGTACGAGGGCGCCCAGTTCGACCCGGTGAAGGGCTCGCTGCGCCCCGGCGACGTGCTGATGCTCTTCACCGACGGCCTGGTGGAGACCTCCGACCGGGACATCATGGAAGGCATCGACCGCCTCACCGGCGAGGCCGACCGCTATGTCGCCGGCGGCTTCCAGGGCGCCGCCTGGCACCTGATCGAGGCGGTCGCCAAGGACGTCAACGACGACCGGGCGCTCCTGCTCGTCTGCCGCGAGGGCCCGACGGCGGCCATGTCCCGCTGACGACCGCCCGGTCATGTCCCGCTGACGACCGGCCGGCCATGTCCCGCTGTGCCGCTGACGATCGGTCGCTCATGTCCCGTTATGTCCCCGCGGGTCGGTCATACGTTTGTGCCACCTCCGTAACTGCGACCGCTTCCCGATTGCCCCGCCGAGCGGAGAGTTGCTACCAATGGAGTGCGTACAGGTGTGACAAGCAGGTCCCAACGGGGGAGGCGGGTTCGGTATGAAGTTCGACATGGGTGCGCAGACGCTGTCGACGCTGATGCGTGATTCGCGTGGGTCGAGCGATGACCTGGGGTCGTTGGTGCGGCAGCTGGTGCAGGCCGCGCAGCCGTTGGAGGGGAAGTTCAACGGCACGGGCCGGGTGATGTTCGACCAGTTCAAGGCGCGCGCGGAGGAGATCGCGAACGACCTGAACTCGTCGCTGTCGGCGATCCTGGGCGGTCAGTCGGGGATGGAGTCGGCGTTCTCCTCGGGCGACCAGGAGCAGGGTGACAACGCGCGGCAGCAGATGGCGGCGGCGAACTTCGACGCGGCGCGCTTCGGCGCGCGTTGAGTGCGCGGCCTGAGTCCGGTCCGGTTCTGTTTCTTTTCACGGGGAGTGTGTGATGGCTGGTGCGGGTGCTGATCGTCGTTCGTACGACTCGGGTGCCTCGGCGGATGCGCAGGGGAACATCCAGTCGGTGATCGCCCGGTTGGAAGAGGTGATCGGGCAGCGTGACCGTCAGGTGAAGACGGCGATGGCGGACTTCACGGCGGACGGTGTGGCGGAGGAGTACCACGGCAAGGAGCAGCGGTGGAACAACGCGTCCAATGAGGTGCGGAACATCATCGGTCTGCTGAAGTCGACGCTGGAGAAGAACGACGGTACGGCGCAGTCGACGGCGCAGCGGGCGAAGGCCGCGGTCGACAACATCGGCTGACGTACCGGTACGGCGGTCGGATCCGGAAAAGCGCGTTCCTGACTTACGGGGGTTTCGTAGTGCCCGGCTGGGATTTGAAGCCGCAGGGTATTCAACAGGTGCTGAAGACGACGGGTGAGACGGCGTCGGGCCTGCAGAAGCAGGCGACGGCGTTCGGTGAGCATCTGACGTCGGCGGCGTCCAGCGCGGGCACGATCTCCGCGGACGCGCCGGCCGCGGGTGGTGAGCAGGCGCAGGGCGGTCTGGTGGCGCTGGCGTTGTCGCAGTTCGCGGAGCGGGCGTCGAAGGACCTGGAGTTCGTGGCGGCGCGTGCGGGCAAGTCGTTGCAGGGCGTGGTGGACGCGACGACGGCGTATCTCAACGGTGACGAGGAGATGGCGGCGGAGGCGCAGCGCAACACGCTGAAGGCGCCGAAGCTGGACGCGCCGGGAGTCGGCAAGGCGTGATCGATCCGGAACAGATCCCGCAGTTCACGGGCGATCTGGCGCAGTTGGAGCTGGACCACGCGGCTCTGAAGAAGGACGCCGAGAACGTCCGGGACACGGGCAAGGACATCAACTCCCGGTTCCAGGGGCTGTCGGCGTTCTACCAGGCTCCCGAGGCGGAGCAGCTGTTCGCCACCACCAAGCCGGTGCAGGACCGCGCCGACGACTTCGCCGGCGACCTCGAGACCGTGTCCTCCGCGCTGTCCTCCTACGCGACGGAGATCCGCCCCCTCGTCTCCAGACTGAAGTCCCTGAAGACGAAGGCACACACGTTCGTCGACTCCGTCAAGGACGACGACGAGTGGGAGTACGACGAGGACAAGGTCGAGGAGCACAACCGGCTGCGGGACGACATCACGGCGACGGTGGCGGCGTTCTGGGCGGCGGAGCGGACCTGCCACAACAAGATCACCGCGTTGTGGGGCGGGACCCAGATGGTCGCGGGCGACGGTTCGGAGCGCACCGACCAGTACGGGTTCGACGCGGAGGACATGAAGAACGCGAAGCTTCCCTGGGGTGACCCGGTGGAGGAGAAGCACCACTGGTACGAGGTCGGCCACTGGGTGAAGTCGTTCGTGTGGGACGGTCTGATCGTCGACGGTGTGTGGGGGACGATCAAGGGTCTGGGGACGCTGGTCGGGTTCGGCGGCTGGGAGGCGATGGGCCAGGCCTGGAAGGGGCTCGCCCAGCTCGCGACCGGTCTGGTCCTGACCGGGATGCCGTTGGTGGGCACGGCGTTCTGGCTGCTGCCGGACGACAAGCTGCCGTCGTGGCTGCGGGACTCGCGCACGGCGATGAAGGAGACCGGCAAGGCGCTGGTGGCGTGGGACGAGTGGGGCAAGAACCCCGCGCGTGCGGCGGGTGCGGTCACCTTCAACGTGCTGACCACGGTGTTCACCGGCGGGACGGGAGCTGCCGCGTCCGGCGCGGGCAAGGCGGGCGCGGTGGCGAAGGTCCTGTCGGTCGCCGGGAAGGCCGGCAAGGTCATCGACCCGATGACGTACATCGCCAAGGGCGCGGGTGCGGGCCTGTCGAAGATCGGCGACATCACGAAGGCGCTGAAGGGCGTCGGGACGATCGACATCCCCACGCTCCCGGACGGCTCCGTCCAGCTCCCCGACGGCCGCGTGATGGAGCCCAACGGCAACCTCGTCTCGCCCGACGGCACCATCGACACCACGCCGGTTCCCCACGAGGCCCCGGCGTCGTACCGGACACCCTCCGGACTTCCGTCCCACTGGACGATCCAGTCCCCCGAACCACCGGTCTACGCGGGCGCCGCGCACACGGCCGACGGCGGCGCTCACGCCGGTGCCGCGCACGCGACGCCCGACGGCGTCCACGGCGGCGTCCCGCACGGCACCGGTGACACGGTTCCGGCGGGAACCCACTCCGGTACGACACCGTCGGCGTGGTACCACGACACCCCCACGGCCGGTACCACCCACGACCTGCCGGCCACCACCCCCCACGACCTGCCGGCCACCACCCCCCACACCGGCGGACACGAGGTCCCCGGCACGGGCGGACACGGTCCCGACGCACCCCAACCCCACGGCACCACGGGCCACGACACCCCCACCGCCCACCCGGACGACACCCCGCACGGCGCCGGTCATGACGGTGCCGGTCACGACGGTGCCGGTCACGACGGTGCCGGTCACACGGACGATGCGACGCACGCGGGCGACCACCCGGAGGCCGGGGACCCCCCGGACGTCGGGGACACGGCCGCGGACGCCGTCGCGCACCACGGCGCCGACGCACCGGCCGCCCCGGGCCACACGGGCACGGACGTGCCGGGTCACGGCGGGGCCGGGGAGCCGTTCGAGTACAAGCCCCACGTCTCCGACGCGGAGTGGGACAAGCTCACCCCGGCGGAACAGCACCGGGTGGCGCTCGCCGAAGTCTCCGAGGGCACGGTCCCCTTCCCCACGGACGCCGACGCCGTCCGCTACGGCCAGGCGTACTGGAACCACTACGCGGAGAACATGCCGGAGGTCCGGCGGAAAGCCGTCTGGGACTACACCGACGAGCCCAACTACGGCCTCCCGGCCCCGCATCCCGACGGGTGGGGAACGTACAAGGAGATGAACGGCTACCTGCGGGGCGACACCTCGAAGTGGAGCCCGTACGTCCAGCACAACATCGACGAGGTCGACGCGGCCCTCGCGGGCCATGCCGTTCCGGAGGACGTCATGGTGGTCCGCGGCACCGGCATCGGCCACCTCGACCTGGACGATCCGCTCGAGATGCTGGGCAACACGTACACCGACAGGGGATACATGTCCACGTCCCTCGGCAACCACCCCGTGGCCGCCTTCGCGGGCGAGGACGCCATCCTGCACCTCCGGGTCCCGAAGGGGACCCCCGCGCTGTGGGTCGAGAAGGTCGGGAAGTTCGGCATGGGCGAGCGGGAGCTGCTCCTGGGGCGCGGCACGCAGTACCGGGTGACCCGTGTGTTCAGGGAGAATGGCCAGATCCAGGTGTACGGCGAAGTGCTGCCGCGCTAGCGAGGAGAGGAAGGCACGACCATGAGCCGGGAGCGGAACACCAACCCCCGGATGACGGAGCCCCTCCGGTTCGAGGAGGTCGCGGGGCCCGCCCGGTACGCCCGCAGCACGGACAAGCCGGTGCGTTACGTGACGGTGGCGAACGGACAGGGAGCCGTCCTCGGCTACGTCTGGGCGAACGACGAGGACGACGCGGCGGGCTGGAAGGCGCGGAGCGCGGGCGGCGACGAGGCGTTCAACCGGGGCGCCCTGTACGTGTCCCGGCTCCGGGACGCCAAGGCCCGCGGGCTGCGCCCCACGGCCGCCCTCGCCGAGCTGGTCCGGGACTCCGACCCCGCGAACCCGAGCCATGTGGTGCCCGGATCCCTCACCGGGGCCCCCGGCCTGGAGACGGTGCGGCAGCTGGCCGAGGAGAGCTGACCGGCACCCGGACGGCGGCGGAGGGGCGGAGACCGGACGCCGTGCCCGATCCGCCCCCCGGGTGTACGCCCCACCCTCCCGTGCCTTATGTTGCACGGGCAAAGTAAGGGGGAGCTTGCATGCCGCAGTACGGGCACCATGGAAGGCACGCGTCGTGAGCATGGGTCTCGCCGAGGTCGAGGCCGTGGCGCGGGCCGCGCACGCCGGCCGGACGGACAAGGCCGGGCGGCCGTACTCCGAGCACCTGAGGGCGGTGGCCGAGGGCGTGCGCGCCCGGGGCGGCGGTGACGAACTGATCGCCGCGGCCTGGCTGCACGACGCCGTGGAGGACGGAGTGCTGAGCGAGGCATGGCTGGAGACAGCCCTCCTCGACCAGCGGACCAAGGACGTCGTCCGGGCGGTGACCAAGCGGCCCGGCGAGACGCCCGAGGCGTACGCGCGGCGGATCCTCGCCACACCGGGCGCCCGGCTGGTCAAGACCGCCGACCTCGCGCACAACGCGGACCCGGCCCGGCTCGCCCGGCTCGACGAGGCCACCGCACGGCGCCTGGAGCGCAAGTACGACGCCATGAGGCGGTACCTCGGCCTCACCCCTGACGACTGACGGCACCCAGCACAGGACGACGACTGAATGGCACGGGACTACGACAGCCAACTGCTGGAGTCGGTGGCGGTGCGGCGCCGCCGGATGCGCGACGCGCTGCTGTTCGGCACCCTGCGCGGCCGGCGCACGCTGGACGAACGGCTCGGCAAGGTGTTCGCGGGCATCGCGATCGCGGCCGTCCTGTGCGCCGGCTGCGTCGGCTGGTCCTTCCTCCAGGCCACCCTGGCGAAGCAGAAGGCCGAGCAGGAGCAACAGCAACAGCAGCAGGAACAGCTGTACGAACCCACCGGCGGCAGCCCGTCCGCCGACGCTACGGGCGCGACGGGTGCGACGGACGCTACGGACGCCACTGGGGAGAAGCGGTGAAGAAGACGAGCACGCGTGACGGGTTCATTTCAGACGCGGCCCGTGGCCGAATTGACGCGATGATAGGTTCCGGTGAGTGGTGAGCACTGCAACGACGTCTCGGGCCCAGCTCAGCCGAATCACCCTGATCGGTGAACGGCGGCGCGCCGACCTGGTCCTGCCGTCGGACACCCCGATCGGCCAACTGCTCCCCGACATCCTGCGGTTGCTCGACGACCGGGTCGCCTCACGGCCCACCACGCGGCAACTGGTCACCGCCGAGGGCTCCGTGCTGCCGCACGACGCCACCCTGTCCTCGGCCGAGGTCGCCGACGGCGCGGTGCTCCAGCTCGTCCGGGCGCACGCCGCGCCGCCCGCGCCGGTCGTCCACGACGTGACCGACCAGGTCGCCGACGACCTCGACCTGCATGCCTGGCGCTGGCGCCCGGCCGCGCGCCGGGTCAGCGCCGGAACCGCCACCGTCGTCTTCTCCGTCGCCGCGGCGGTCCTGGCCCGGCGCGAGTTCGCGCTGGAGTCCGTCGCCACCGCGCTCGCCGTCGCCACCGTGGTGTTCCTGCTGGGCGGCGCGGTCGTCGCGAGGATCGGCGACGGCAACCTCGGTCTCGCCACCGCGCTGCTGCTCGCCTCCGGCGGACTCGGCCTGCTCGCCGCGTGGACCGCCGCCGACGCCTACTCCTGGCCGGGCGAGGCCCGCCTGGCCGGTGTGGTCGGCGCGCTGGTGCTCGCCCTGGTGCTGCTCGCGTACTTCTCACCGCTCGGCCGGGGCGGGCTCATCGGGGCGGTGGCGGCCGTCGCCGTGGCCGCCGTCTGGGAGGCCGTCGCCGCCGTACAGGACCGTCCGGACCGGCTCGGAGCCGTGATGGCCGTGTTCTCCGTGGTGCTGCTCGGCCTGCTGCCGCGCCTGGCGCTGATGGCCTCCGGACTCACCGGCCTCGACGACCGGCGCTCCTCGGGCGTGTCGGTGAGCCGGCACCAGGTCTCCAACGCGCTCGCCGCCACCCACCGCGGCCTCGCCCTCGCCACGGTGGTCGCCGCCGCCTCGGCCGCCGCCGGCGGCTGGCTGCTGACCACCGCCGAGGAGCCGACCGCGTGGACGGTGACGCTCGCGTCGCTCACCGCCGTCGTGCTGCTGTCGCGGGCCCGGGCCTTCCCGCTGGTCGCCGAAGTCGTGGCGCTGTTCGGGGCGGCCGCCGTACTCGTCGTACGCCTCGCCGTGCTGTGGCTGGACCACGCCGGCGGCGCCGGCGCGCTGGCCCTGCCGGCGGCCGCCGCGCTGCTGCCGCTGCTGGTCCTCGCGATCGAACCGCCGGAGCACGTGCGGGTCCGGCTGCGGCGGCTCGCCGATCTCGTCGAGTCCGTCGGGGTGATCGGCCTGTTCCCGCTGGCCGTCGGCGTGTTCGGCATCTACGGGCAACTGCTCGACAAGTTCTGAGGTCTGAGGGACGACGCGTCGGTGTTCCGGGCGGGAGCACGGTGCAGGGAGAAGGGCGACATGCCGAGCGGTGAGAACTGGCAGAACGACGTGCTGCGCGACCTGAGGGGCGGCGCGGCACCTCAGCAGCCCGCGGCCCGGCAGAACGCCCCCGCACAGCGGCAGCCACAGCAGCAGCCCCAGGGGCACGACCCCCAGGCACAGCAGCCGGCACCGCAGCAGCAGCCCCAGGGACAGGACCCCCAGGCACAGCAGCCGGCACCGCAGCGGCAGCCGGACCAGCAGCAGCCGGACCAGCAGCCGTGGGAACGGCAGCAGTGGGAACAGCAGCAGTGGGAACAGCGGCGACAGCAGCAGGCGGACCGGCAGCAGCCGTCGCAGCCGGGCGTGCCCGCGCAGGGCACCCCGGCCCCGCAGGCCGCCCCCGGGTACGGCCCCCCGCAGCAGCAGGCCGGGTACGGCTATCCGCAGCAGCAGCAGCAGCCCGGCCCCGGCCGACAGCCCCAGCAGCAGGCCGCCCCGTACCCCCAGCAGCAGCCGTACGCCGGCCAGGCCGCCCACGCCGCCCCATCCGCCCCATCCGCCCACCCCGCCTCCCCGGCGACCCCGCAGCCCGCCTCCGCCCCCCGCACCGCCGCCACCCCCCGTACCGCCACCCCCGACACCCGTCCCGTCCTCGACAAGCGGCTGGCAGCCGCAGGGCTCAAGCCCCGCCGCGGTGAGCCGTTCACCGCCCGCGCCCTGCGCGCCGTACGCCGTGTCGTGTCCTCCGCCGCGCGCGAGGTCGCCGAGACCACGGCCACCGCCGAGGTGCTCCAGCGGCCGGTCACCACCGGCCGCCAGATCGCCGTGACCTCCATCCGCGGCGGATCCGGCAAGACCACGGTCGCCGCCCTGCTCGGTGCCACCTACGCCCACTACCGCCAGGACCCGGTCCTCGTCGTCGAGGCCGACCCGGCGCTCGGCTCGCTGCCGGTGCGGCTCGGCGCGGAGAGCCTGCGCTGGACCACCGGCGACCTCGCCGCCCTCGTCGAGCCGCAGATGTCGCTGCTCGACGTGACCGGCTACCTCGTCCAGCTCCCCGACAACGCCTGGCTGCTGCCCGGCAGCCAGGGGCAGGTCGGCGCGATGCTCGACACCAGGGCCTACGAGCGGGTCATGGTGTCGCTGCGCCGCTACTTCGGGGTGACCGTCGTCGACTGCGAGACCCTGCCCGCCGAGGTGGCCCGCACCGCGCTGTCCGCCGCGCAGGCCCGCGTGCTCACCGTGCCCGCCACCCTGGAGGGCATCTCCAGCACCCGCTCGGTGCTGGAGTGGATGCGCGGCCTGCCCCGGTCCATCACCACCTCGACCGTCGTCGTCCTCACCGAGACGTCACCGCACCCCGGACTCGACCTGGACCAGGCCGCCGAGCAGTTGAAGGCGACCGGGGCGAGCGTCCGGGTCCTGCCGTACGACCGGCACCTGGCGGCCGGCGGCGCCATCCGCACCGACCTGCTCGCGCAGGCCACCCGGCAGGCCGTCACCCGGCTCGCCGCCGAGGCCTTCGAACTGTCCCAGAAGCGCCGTTGACCCACCTCGAAGGGACCCCGCAGAGGCCACGACGATGAGTACCCGACTGATCCACCGCCCGGCGCGGACCACCCGGCCGCCCGCCGCACCCGAGCCGCGCACCATAGAGGCGCCGCCCAACCTGCCCGAGGGCAAGGCGGGTTCCGTCGCCACGTCGCTGCTGCCCGTCGCCGGCGTCATGTCGTCCGTCGTGATGATGACGGTCGTGCGCAACAGCCAGTTCGCCGGGCTCGGCGCGATCATCCTCGTCGTCACCCTGGCCGGCTCCCTCGCCCTGGTCTTCTCCCAGCGCGGCAAGGCCCAGCGCACCCGCCGCACCCAGCGCGAGGCCTACCTCGCCTACCTGGAGGACCTGCGCGAGGAACTCTCCGCGGAGGAGCGCCGGCGCGGGGAGACCGCCCAGGTGCTCAACCCGCCGCCGGACGCGCTGTACGACATCGTCCGCGACCCCGCCCGGCTGTGGGAACGCCGCCGCCTGGACGGCGACTTCCTGCGGGTGCGGGCCGGCACCGGAGAGATGCAGGTGCGGGACCTGAAGGTCGGCCGGCAGGGCTCGTCCGCGCTGACCCCGCCGGACCGGTTCATGCTGAACGAGGCGTCCGCGCTGATGGCCCGCTTCCGCACCGGCACCGACCTCCCGCTCACCGTCCCGCTCGACCGCGTCGGCGACATCAGCGTCATCGGACGGCGCGAGGACACCCTCCGCATCGCCCGCGCGCTGCTCGTCCAGACCGCCGCCCTGCACGCCCCGGACGACGTGGCGCTCGCGCTCGCCGCCCCCGGCGACCGGATCGCCGACTGGGAGTGGGCCAAGTGGCTGCCCCACCTGCTCGACCCCGAGCAGTTCGACGGCCCCGTCGCCGCCCGCCGCATCGCGCCCTCCGTGCCCCAGCTGGCCCGGCAGATCGGCCCCGAACTGCGCCGCCGCGCCTCCTACGCGGCCGAGGTGCGCCGCGGACTGTCCGGCAAGGACGCCCTCGCCATGACCTCCCGGCTGCTCGTCGTCGCCGACGCGCACGGCGACGACGCCGTCGACCTGCCCCGCCCCGACGACGCGGTCGGCCTGCGGGAGATGGGCGTCACGGTCCTGCACCTGCTCGACGAACGCGTCCAGGAACCGGGCAGCGTCGGCGTGCGCATCACCGTCGACGGCGAACGGATCGACGTCGAGGACCTGCGCGAGGACGAGCCGATCGGCGCCCACGGCACCGTCGACGAGGTCGGCGTCCCCTTCGCCGAGGGCCTCGCCCGGATGCTCGCCCCGCTGCGGCTGTCCGCCGACTCGACGGCCGCGGACGCCCCGCTCAGCGGACCGGTCGACTTCGCCGAACTCCTCGGCATCGACGACGTCGCCGACCTCGACCTCGGCCGGCTCTGGGCGCCGCGCGGCGAGCGGGCCTTCCTGCGCGTGCCCATCGGCGTCAGCGACTCCCACGAGCCCGTCCTGCTCGACCTGAAGGAGTCCTCCGAGCTGGGCATGGGCCCGCACGGCCTGTGCGTCGGCGCAACCGGCTCCGGCAAGTCCGAGCTGCTGCGCACCCTCGTCCTCGCCCTGGTCGCCACCCACCCGCCGGAGGACCTCGCCATGGTCCTCGTCGACTACAAGGGCGGCGCCACCTTCGCCCCCTTCGCCGGCCTGCCGCACGTGGCCGGCGTCATCACCAACCTGGAGAACCAGGCCGGCCTGGTCGAACGCGTCCATGCCTCGCTGGCCGGCGAGGTCAAGCGCCGCCAGCAGGTCCTCAAGGAGGCCGGCAACGTCGCCGACATCGGCCACTACGCCGCCCTGCGCGCCGAGAAGCGCCCCGACCTGGACCCCCTGCCCCACCTCTTCGTCGTGATCGACGAGTTCGGCGAACTCCTCACCGCCAAGCCGGACTTCATCGACCTGTTCCTGTCCATCGGCCGCATCGGCCGCTCCATCGGCGTGCACCTGCTGCTGTCCAGCCAGCGCATCGAGGGCGGCAAGCTCAAGGGCCTGGACACCTACCTGTCGTACCGGCTCGGCCTGCGCACCTTCTCCGCCGACGAGTCCCGCACCGTCCTCGACACCACCGACGCCTTCCACCTGCCGCCGCTGCCCGGCTTCGGCTACCTCAAGGTCGACACCAGCCACTACGAGCGGTTCAAGGCCGGGTACGTCTCCGGCGCCTACCGCGGACCCGTGCGGCGCGAGGAGCAGGACACCGGGCCGCTCGCCCTGGAGTTCGAGGCGTACAACACCCTCGGCCGGGACGAGAACGCCACGGCGCCGGCGGAGCCGCAGATGCGGCGCCGGGAGACCGGGCCCACCGAGATGGGCGTCATGGTCGGCCGGATCGAGGACGCCGGCGCCCGCCCCGTCCGCCAGATCTGGCTGCCCCCGCTGCCCGACGCGGTCTCCCTCGACAAGGTCGCCGGTCCGCTGGAGGTCGGCGCGCGCGGCACCCAGCTCGCCCGGCGGAGCGGCCCGCTGCGGGTGCCCCTGGGCATCCTCGACGACCCCACCAAGCAGTGGCAGGGCCAGTGGTACCTGGACCTCACGGTGGCGGGCGGCCACGCGGCGGTCATCGGCGGCCCCCAGTCCGGCAAGACGACCCTGCTGCGCACCCTCGCGCTCTCCCTGGCGCTGACGCACACCCCCCAGGAGGTCGGCGTCTACGGCCTGGACCTGGTCGGCGGCGGCCTCCAGGCCCTCTCCGGCCTGCCGCACGTCGGCGGGGTCGCCGGCCGCGCCGACCGCGAGCGGGCCGCCCGCACCATCGACTCGGTGCGCGGCATGCTCGACCAGCGCGAGGAGCTCTTCCGCGTCCACGGCATCGACTCGCTGGAGCAGCTGCGCACCCTGCGCGCCGCGGGCCGCCTGCCCGAGCTGGCCTCCACCGAGATCGTGCTGCTCATCGACGGCTTCGGCGCCCTGCGCGACGACTTCGAGGACCTCGACGACGCGGTCGTCGACATCCTCAAGCGCGGCAGCGGCTACGGCATCCACGTCGTCGCCGGCATGCTGCGCTGGAACGACGTGCGCATCGCCACCCAGTCCCAGTTCGGCACCCGGGTCGAGCTGCGCCTGAACGACGCGAGCGAGTCCAGCATCGACCGCAAGCTCGCCGAGACCCTCGCGCCCGAGGAGAAGGGCCGCGTCCTCACCGACGGCAAGCTCTTCGCCCAGGTCGCCCTGCCCCGCACGGACGGCACCGCCGACACCGCGGACCTCGGCGCGGTCCTGGAGCGCACCGCCCGCACCGTCCGCGCCACCTGGACCGGCGAGGTCGCCCAGCCCGTACGGGTCCTCCCGCACGTCCTGGAACCCCACCTCCTGCCGGGCCCCTCGGCCGAACCGCGCCGGGTCCCCATCGGGCTGGACCAGACGAAGCTGGCGCCGGTCCTGCTCGACCTGTTCCACCACGACCAGCACCTGCTGATCATGGGCGACAGCGAGTGCGGCAAGACCAACCTGCTGACGGCGATCGCCCAGGGCCTGATGGAGCGCTACCGCGACGACGAGCTGGTCTTCGGCGTCATGGACCCGCGGCGCGGTCTGCGCGGCGTCGTCCCGGAGGAGTACCGGGGCGGCTACGCCTACAACGCCAAGCTGAGCGCGGGCCTCGCCGCGGGCATCGCCACCGAGCTGGAGAAGCGGATGCCCGACGACGCCGAGGGCGCCGAGCTGGAGCCCGGCAGCTTCTCCGGCCCGCGGATCGTGATCCTCGTCGACGACTACGACGTCCTCACCACCGCCGGCCAGCAGCCGCTCGCGCCGTTCGTGCCGTACCTCCCCTCGGCCCAGGACATCGGCCTGCACTTCGTCCTCACCCGGCGCGTCGCCGGCGCCTCCCGCGGCCTGTACGAGCCGCTGATGACGGGCCTGCGCGAGTCCGGCGCCGCGGCGCTGGTGATGGCCGGAGACCGCAGCGAGGGCCAGCTCTTCTCCGGGGTGTACGCCTCCCAGCAGCCGCCCGGCCGGGGCGTGCTGGTCCGCAGGGGCGAGCCGAACCGGCTGATCCAGACCGTCTACGCGGGGACGAGGTGACCCCATGACCCTGGACGTCGTCGTGCTCACGAAGAAGACGACCCCGTGACGAAGGACGTCGTCGCGCTCACGAAGGAGACGACCCCATGACGAAGGACGTCGTCGCGCTCACGAGGAAGATGCCCGACCCGCTCAGCGTGATCGCGGGCCTCCTCTCCGGCGGCCCGGACAAACTGGTCGGCGCCGAGGCCGACGGCGCGCTGGTGCGGCTGCACGACGAGCAGGGCCGCCCGCTGCTCTCCGTCGAGGCCCCGCTGCTCGTGCAGGTCAGGGGAGAGGCGGCGCGGCTGCTCGGCGCGGACGAGCCGGAGGTCCCCTACTGGTGGACCGAGGCCCGCGCCACCACCGGCGTGAGGGAGGCCGAGGCGCTCGCCGGGACCTTCGCGGCCCGGCTCGCCACGCTGGTCGGCGGCACCGCCTGGCCGCGGGCGGCCGCGACCTCGCTCGCCGTGGTGAACACGGAGGGGATGACTGCCGTCCCGGTCCCGGCCGCCGCCCAGCCCGCCGTCGACGTGCTCACCGACAAGGTCGCCGTGGTGATCCAGGACCGCCCGGTCGTCGCGATGACCGCCTGGCTCGCGGACGCCTTCCGGGCCGCCGCGAACGCCCGGCTGGGACTCCAGATCGTCACCCCGGCCGGCACCCGGCTCTCCCCGGCGGTCCGGGGCGCGCTGCCGGGCTGGCCCTCGCGCTGGGTGGTGCAGGACGAGGAGTGCGGCTACTACGACGGGCTGTCCGGCGCCGTCCTGCGGTGGAGCGACGGCCTGTTCGTGACGGTCGAGTCGCCGGAGGCGACCCCCGAGGACCCGCGCACCCCCGTCGCCGGGGCCTTCGGCGGCCGGCAAGCGGACACCGGGGAGCGCCAGCTGGCGATCTCCTTCCGCTGCGTCCACCCCGCCGACGACCGGCTGGTCCTCGGCGGCGCCGTGGAGTCGGTCTGGCGGGAGATCACCGGCGAGCCGCCGGCCGGCTGGGGCACCGAGGAGCCCGCCAACCTGCCCTGGTCGCTGCGCGGGCTCACCGACGTGGCCTTCGAGCGGGCGCCGGACCCGACCTGGCTCGTGGTCGTCGGCGCGCCGGAGCGCCCGGGCCTGGCGACGGTGCGGATCACCCGTACGGAGGCCGGTGTCGAGGAGGACGTCACGCTGGCCTTCGGGTACGGCCCCGGCGAGGAGGGCCCGACGGACGCGATCGTCCGGACGGCGGAGACGCTGGCCGTCCGCCACCACCTCCAGTCGATGCTGGTCCAGGTCCGCAGGGCCCGCCGCGACCTCTCGGTCCCGCCGCGCTTCGAGGGCCCGGGAGTGCCGTACGCGTTCGTGCTGGGGCCGGAGGAGGTCCGCGGGATGCCGGGCGACCGGGCGAGGCGGACCCCGCTCGGCCATCCGCCGCGCGAGCTGGGCCCGAGGACGCGTCCGGCCCTCTACTACCAGCTCCCGGGCGACCCGTCCGACCTGTCGGCCTGGCAGCACTTCGAACGGCTCATGCGGCACCTGCAAGGCGGCCCCGCCTGACGACCGCTCAGGCCGACACCTTCTCCTTCTCCGTCTCACGCTCGGGCTCCCGCTCGCGCTCCCGCGCGACCCGTACGGGATCCGTGCGGAACGCCCAGTCCATCCGCGGCTCCATCACACAGCGGAACACCCGCCGCACCGGCGCGGTGCACAGCAGGGTCACGGCCACGGCCACCAGGGCGCTGACGGCGATCTCGCCGAGCGGGCGGTGCAGGGCGGGGTGGTCGAACCAGCCCCGGTAGTCGGCGCCCTTGATCAGGAAGCCGTGCAGCAGATAGCCGTAGAGGGTGCCCGCGCCGAGCGTGGTGAACCACATCGTGCGGCCCGGCACCCAGGACAGGAAGCACGCGGTCAGCAGCAGCGAGCAGCCGAACAGGGCGAGCTGCATGACGGGCCCGACCCACCACGGGGCGCCCAGTTCCTGGGCGGAGTCGCGGTGGTAGAACCACGCGCCGTTCATCCGCTCCACCGCCCACCAGGAGAACGCCAGCGCGCCGGCGAACACCGGAACGGCCGCGATCCGCACCGCGCGCCGGCGCACCAGCCGGAAGTGCTCCGGCTTCAGCGTCAGGCCCAGCACGAAGAACGGCAGGAACTGCAGGACGCGCTGGAGGTCGAGGTCGTCACCGATGGCCGGGGTGACGGACGCCAGCATGGCGATGCCCAGCGCGAGCGGCAGCGGATGGCGGACCAGCTTCCACAGGGGGGTGGTCAGGCGCCAGACGAACAGCGCGCACAGGAACCAGGTCAGGAAGTAGGGGTCCAGGAGGCTGATGTCCTGCGGGACGCCGTCGACGTACGTCTTGAACAGCGGGTACGCCGTCTCGAAGACGACGTACGGCACGACGACACCGGTGACCAGCCGCTTCAGCCTGCCGGGGCTCCCGTCGAAACCGCGGGAGAAGAACCCGGAGATGACGATGAACGCCGGCATGTGGAACGCGTACACCAGCATGTACGCGGCCTGGAGCACCCGGCTGCCGCCCTTCAGCGGCTCCCAGGCGTGGGCGACGGCCACCAGCACGATCGCCAGGTATTTGGCGTTGTCGAAGAACGCGTCACGCTGCTTGGCCCGTCTGTCGGGGGACCGGTGCTGCTGATCTTTCTGGCTCCGCAAGGAGCGCGGACTCGGCACGGGAGACGAAGCGGCGTGGAACATCTGAGGCACCCTAGCGTTGTCCATGGCAATACGTACAACGTGCCACGTCATCGCGATGTCATTCCTCAATTCAGCGGTGACGAGGCTCTCTTCGCGTCCAGGATGTCGCGATTCATCCCGACTAAAAGGTGCATAACGCCGGTTGTGGCGGTGTTGTCGGTACTCCCGTGCCCGCAATTCGAATTACCTGCTCAGCCGTTGCGGAATTCCGTCGGGAGAGTGCCGTCGAATTGTTGTGCGAGGCGCGTCCACGGGTGTCCGTCGCCTTCCGCACGGGGGGAGTTGACGTCACGGATGTCTCACCCGCCGCATGAGGAGGCCGGGTTGGTGGCACGATGGTCTCTGGCGGGGGCGCGCGGGGTTGCGCCCCCGGGCCGGCAGAGCGGACCGACCGAGGGTGTGATCAGTTGTGGCCATTTCACTGTCAGTGGTGCTGCTGTTGGCGATCGTCCTGGTCGTGCTGATCCGGGGCGGGTCGATCAAGGCCGGACCCGCCGTCGTCGCGATCCTCTTCGGCTTCTTCCTCGCCTCGACCGGCATGGCCCCGTCGATCAACCGCTTCCTCGACTCCCTCGCGGAAACGATCAACTCGATCAGCTTCTGAGGCCGAGCGGCCCGCGCGCCGGCGCACCCGGCCGACCGGCCCGAGTATCGGCGCGCCCGGCCGACCGGCGACCCGCCCGGCACCAGCCGACACGGCCACCCGTCCGGCCGAACCCGGCCCCGGCCGCGAAAACGATCAGGGCCAGGCGGAGGAGTGCACCTCCGGCCTGGCCCTGAGCCGTACAGAGCGGGCGACGGGAATCGAACCCGCGTAGCCAGTTTGGAAGACTGGGGCTCTACCATTGAGCTACGCCCGCACAGGACGCGCCGCAGGTCGGATGACCGCGGCACTGGAGGCATCGTAGCGGGTCGGCCCGCCTCGTCGCACACCCCTGTGCCGGGGCCGCGCCGCCGGCCGTGCCGCCGGCTGTGCCGTCGGCTGTCCGGAAGGCCGGCGAATGCGGCGGTCAGGCGGCCTGCGGGCATGTACCCTACGTGTCGCACCAGACGGGGTGTGGCGCAGCTTGGTAGCGCGTCCGCTTTGGGAGCGGAAGGCCGTGGGTTCAAATCCCGCCACCCCGACCACCTGCGCGATCACGCCGGGAGTCCCACCGGAGATCGTCTTTTGGGCGGCCCAGCTGCTGCGGTTACTATGCAAGCTGCGCGCCCGTGTGTCCCGGCCCACTCGGCCTACGAACTCTCCCGGGCGTCTCATCGCCGGACCTGTCAGGCTCCGGCGAACACCAAGAAGTCAGCCACAAGGAGACCGAACCGTGAAGAGCGCCGTGGAGACCCTGAACCCGACCCGGGTTCGGCTCACTGTCGAGGTGCCCTTCGAGGAGCTCAAGGACAGCCTCGACGCGGCGTACAAGAAGATCAACCAGCAGGTCACGGTGAAGGGCTTCCGCAAGGGCAAGATCCCCGCCCGGGTGATCGACCAGCGGTTCGGCCGTGGTGCCGTGCTGGAGGAGGCCGTCAACGACGCGCTGCCGAAGTTCTACACGGAGGCGGTCAACGAGGCCGAGATCGACGTCCTCGGTCAGCCCGAGGTCGACATCACGGAGCTGAAGGACGGCGAGACGCTGAACTTCACCGCCGAGGTCGACGTCCGTCCCGCCCTGGAGCTCCCCGAGGACTTCTCCTCGATCGAGGTCGAGGTCGACGCCGTCGAGGTGACGGACGACGACGTCGAGAAGTCGGTCGAGCAGCTCCGCGAGCGCTTCGCCTCGACCTCCCCGGTCGAGCGCGCCGCCGAGGACGGCGACGTCGTCACGGTCGACCTGGAGGCCAAGGTCGACGGCGAGGTCCTCGAGGACGGCGTCGCCAGCGGCGTCTCCTACACGATCGGCTCCGGCGAGCTCCTCGACGGCATCGACGACGCCGTGAAGGGCCTGGAGGCCGGTGGCGAGGCCACCTTCACCTCCGAGCTCAAGGGCGGCTCCGCGGCCGGCAAGGAGGCCGAGGTCACCGTCAAGGTCTCCCAGGTCGCCGCGCGCGAACTGCCCGAGCTGGACGACGAGTTCGCGCAGCTCGCCTCCGAGTTCGACACCCTGGAGGAACTGCGGGCGGACAGCCGCAAGCGCCTCGCGAACATGAAGCAGTACGACCAGGCCACGCAGGCCCAGGAGCGCGTCCTGGAGAAGCTGCTGGAGCTCGTCGAGGTGCCCGTCCCCGAGAAGCTGCTCGAGGACGAGGTCAACACCCGCAAGCACAACCTGGAGCACCACCAGCTCGGCCAGATGGGCCTGACCCTCGACAAGTACCTGGAGATCCAGGGCAAGACCGCCGAGGAGTTCGAGACCGAGACCCGCGACGCCGCGGTCAAGGGCATCAAGACCCAGTTCGTCCTGGACGAGCTCGTCAAGCGCGAGAAGCTCAACGTCAACCAGGAGGAGCTCACCGAGCACCTCATGCGCCGCGCCGCCTCCTCCGGCATGTCCCCCGACCAGTTCGCCCAGGCGGTCGTCGAGGGCGGCCAGGTCCCGCTCCTGGTCGGCGAGGTCGCCCGCGGCAAGGCCCTGGCCTCGGTCGTCGAGTCCGCCACGGTCAAGGACACCAACGGCGAGGTCATCGACCTGAGCGACGAGGACGAGGAGACCTCCACCGAGGACGCCGCCGCCGAGGCGAAGACCGAGGACGAGGCCGAGGGCGAGGGCGACGAGAAGGCCGACGCCTGATCACCGCGTCCCCGCTGACGTAGGCGAGAGGGGCCCTGGGGCAGAACAGCTCCGGGGCCTCTCGCCGTACGCCGGGGCGGCCCGCCCGGGGCGCGGGGCCGTTCCGGTGTGCGGTTCCGCCGCGCGGGCGCGGCACGCCACGCCGGACCCGCGGCCCGACGAGCCCCACAGCGGCCCTGGCCGGACCGCGCCGGCCCCCCGGCGGAGCCCACCGCTACGCCCCCGGCGAACACCCCACTCTCCGGGATTCTCCGAAGGGACCCGCGCGTTAGGGTCCATGAATACGCGGGCAGGGGAGTCGCCGAACCGCCGGACGGCTCCACGCCCCGGCAGAAACACGTGAGACGGCCCGGCGCCGTCGTAAGACGAGCAGGTGGATACGTGACGAATCTGATGCCCTCCGCCGCCGGCGAGCCCTCCATCGGTGGCGGCCTCGGTGACCAGGTCTACAACCGGCTGCTCAACGAGCGGATCATCTTCCTCGGCCAGCCGGTCGACGACGACATCGCGAACAAGATCACCGCACAGCTGCTGCTCCTTGCCGCCGACCCGGACAAGGACATCTACCTGTACATCAACAGCCCCGGCGGTTCGATCACGGCCGGCATGGCGATCTACGACACGATGCAGTTCATCAAGAACGACGTGGTCACCATCGCCATGGGCCTCGCGGCCTCCATGGGCCAGTTCCTGCTCAGCGCGGGCACCCCCGGCAAGCGCTTCGCGCTGCCGAACGCCGAGATCCTGATCCACCAGCCCTCCGCCGGCCTGGCCGGCTCGGCCTCGGACATCAAGATCCACGCCGAGCGGCTGCTGCACACCAAGCGGCGCATGGCCGAGCTCACGGCCCAGCACACGGGTCAGACGATCGAGCAGATCACCCGCGACTCGGACCGCGACCGCTGGTTCGACGCCTTCGAGGCCAAGGAGTACGGCCTCATCGACGACGTCATCCCCACGGCCGCCGGCATGCCGGGCGGCGGCGGTACCGGGGCGGCCTAGCAGGGCCCGTCACGGCCTCCGGTCCCCGTGCGCTCCCGACGGGAGCACACGGCGCCCACGAGGCCGTCAGCACCCTCTCCAGCCCCTCCAGCCCACCGCCCGGACCCCCTCCAGGAGACACAGTGAACGACTTCCCCGGCAGCGGCCTGTACGACCGCACCCGCGCCGAGTACACCGGCCCCACGGCCGAGTCCCGCTACGTCATCCCGCGCTTCGTCGAGCGCACCTCCCAGGGCATCCGCGAGTACGACCCGTACGCGAAGCTCTTCGAGGAGCGGGTGATCTTCCTGGGCGTCCAGATCGACGACGCCTCCGCCAACGACGTCATGGCGCAGCTGCTGTGCCTGGAGTCGATGGACCCCGACCGCGACATCTCGGTCTACATCAACAGCCCCGGCGGCTCCTTCACGGCGCTGACGGCGATCTACGACACGATGCAGTTCGTGAAGCCGGACATCCAGACGGTCTGCATGGGCCAGGCGGCCTCCGCCGCCGCCGTCCTGCTGGCCGCCGGTACGCCCGGCAAGCGCATGGCGCTGCCCAACGCCCGCGTGCTGATCCACCAGCCGTACAGCGAGACCGGCCGCGGCCAGGTCTCCGACCTGGAGATCGCCGCGAACGAGATCCTGCGGATGCGCTCGCAGCTGGAGGAGATGCTGGCCAAGCACTCCACCACGCCGATCGAGAAGATCCGCGAGGACATCGAGCGCGACAAGATCCTCACGGCCGAGGACGCGCTGTCGTACGGGCTGATCGACCAGATCATCTCGACCCGGAAGATGAACAACACCAACCTGCGCTAGCGCGCCAGGGGGAGTATCGTCTGCCGCCCCTTGGCACGGTGGGGCACGGTCCGCGTTCACGCGCGGGACCCGAACCGCGCCAAGGGGGGCCCGAATGGGGGGCCCGGCAAGGTACCGTCGACATAAGGCAGCACCAGGAGCCGCTGGACTCTTAGCGTCCAGGCGTCTCCCAGGCGAAGGGGAAGCACACCGTGGCACGCATCGGTGACGGCGGCGATCTGCTCAAGTGCTCGTTCTGCGGCAAGAGCCAGAAGCAGGTCAAGAAGCTCATCGCAGGGCCCGGTGTGTACATCTGCGACGAGTGCATCGACCTCTGCAACGAGATCATCGAGGAAGAACTCGCGGAGACCAGCGAGGTCCGCTGGGAGGAGCTCCCGAAGCCGCGCGAGATCTACGAGTTCCTCGAGGGCTACGTGGTCGGCCAGGAGGCCGCCAAGAAGGCCCTGTCGGTCGCGGTGTACAACCACTACAAGCGGGTCCAGGCCGGTGAGAACGGCGGCGCGCAGAACCGCGACGACGCCATCGAGCTGGCGAAGTCGAACATCCTCCTGCTGGGCCCCACGGGCTCCGGCAAGACCCTCCTCGCGCAGACCCTGGCCCGCATGCTGAACGTGCCGTTCGCGATCGCCGACGCCACGGCGCTCACCGAGGCGGGGTACGTCGGCGAGGACGTCGAGAACATCCTGCTGAAGCTGATCCAGGCCGCCGACTACGACGTCAAGAAGGCCGAGACCGGGATCATCTACATCGACGAGATCGACAAGGTCGCGCGGAAGAGTGAAAACCCCTCCATCACCCGCGACGTGTCGGGCGAGGGCGTCCAGCAGGCCCTGCTGAAGATCCTGGAGGGCACGACCGCCTCCGTCCCGCCGCAGGGCGGCCGCAAACACCCCCACCAGGAGTTCATCCAGATCGACACGACGAACGTGCTGTTCATCGTGGGCGGTGCCTTCTCGGGCCTGGAGAAGATCATCGAGTCCCGGGCCGGCGCCAAGGGCATCGGCTTCGGCGCGACGATCCGCTCCAAGCGGGAGCTGGAGGCCAAGGACCAGTTCGAGGACGTCATGCCCGAGGACCTGGTCAAGTTCGGCATGATCCCCGAGTTCATCGGCCGGCTGCCCGTGATCACCTCGGTGCACAACCTGGACCGCGAGGCCCTGCTCCAGATCCTGGTCGAGCCGCGCAACGCGCTGGTCAAGCAGTACCAGCGCCTCTTCGAACTCGACGGGGTGGAGCTGGACTTCGAGCGGGAGGCCCTCGAGGCCATCGCCGACCAGGCCATCCTCCGCCAGACCGGCGCCCGCGGCCTGCGCGCCATCATGGAGGAGGTCCTGATGTCGGTGATGTACGAGGTCCCGTCCCGCAAGGACGTGGCCCGCGTCGTCATCACGGCGGACGTCGTCCACTCCAACGTCAACCCGACCCTGATCCCCCGCGACGCGCGGGGCGGCCGGGGCTCGGGGGAGCAGAAGACGGCGTAACCGCCTGCGCGCGGCAACCGCCGTCCGCGACACGACGAAGGGGCCCCGGTCGACCGACCGGGGCCCCTTCGCGTGCGCGGGCGGCGTCAGAGGGCGACGCGGGCCTCCTTGCGCACGTCGGCCGCGATCTCGGCGGACTCGTCGAGCGAGTAGGTCGTGGCGCCGGCGGTCGGCTCGACCACGCCCATGGTGCTGTAGTCGGCCCAGATGCACATGTAGGTGGTCTGGGTCTTCTCGGTGAGCGCGTTCTCGCTCTCCGCCTTCTGGCACCGCATCACGGCGCCGTCCAGGTTGTCGGGCTCGACGGTCTCGGCGTCGCCGATCAGCGTGATGTCGTCGTCCGACTCCGCCTTCATCTGGGAGAAGGTGATGTCGAGGGCCTTCTCGGGGTCCGCGATCGTGCCGTAGACGCCGAAGAAGGTGATGTTCTCGGCGGTCTGGGTCTTGGCCACGTCGGACGGGTCGGTGGTGTCGAGGGAGGTCAGGTCGATCGTCGAGTAGATGGCGCCGATCGAGGTGGCGTCGGTGACGCCGGCCTTGGCGAGGTCCTTCTCGTCGCTCTCGCTCGCCTCCTCCTCCGCCGAGTCGCCCATCCGCTGGTACTTGTCGGACAGCAGGGAGGCCGGTGCGGTCAGCTTGTGCGGGCCGTCGTCCTCCAGACCGCCGGCACCCCCGCCGCCGGCGAGCACGAAGTAGGCGCCCACACCGATCGCCGCCACCACCGCGACCGCGCCGATCACCAGGCCGGTCTTCTTCTTGCCGCCGCCCGGCGCCGGCGGGTGCGGGACACCGTAGGGGGCCTGGCCGTACGGGGGCTGCTGGCCGTAGGGGGGCTGGCCGCCGTAGGGCGGGGTGGGCGGCTGCTGGCCGTACGGGCCCGGCTGCTGGGGCTGCTGGCCGTAGGGCGGGGTCTGGGGCGGAACACCCTGAGGGGGCTGCTGGGGGTAGCCGTAGCCGGGCTGGGGGGCCGGCGGCTGCTGGCCGTACGGACCCGGCTGGCCGTACGGGCCGGGCTGCTGAGGCGGCTGCCCGCCGTACGGGCCCGGCTGGTTGTAGCTCATTCCTGGGTTCCCCTCCAGAAAGCTTATGTGTTTTTCACATCCTGGCTCACCGCCTGTGGGACCACTGCGCCGGGGGCCCCACCGTTACAGAACAAACGCGTTTCGGGACGGCGTCGTGACACCTCTAAACTGAGCCCGTGACCGACAACGCTCAGCAGCAGCCACCAGCGCCCACGACCGAACTGCCGACCCAGTACGCGCCGGCCGAGGTAGAGGGGACGCTGTACGAGCGCTGGGTGGAACGGGGTTACTTCGCCGCCGACGCGAGCAGTGACAAGCCCGCGTACACCATCGTCATCCCGCCGCCGAACGTCACCGGCTCGCTCCACCTCGGCCACGCCTTCCAGCACACCCTCATGGACGCCCTCACGCGCCGCAAGCGCATGCAGGGCTACGAGGCGCTGTGGCTGCCCGGCATGGACCACGCCGGCATCGCCACCCAGAACAAGGTCGAGCAGCAGCTCGCCGAGGAGGGCAAGTCCCGCCACGACCTGGGCCGCGAGGCGTTCGTCGAGCGCGTCTGGCGGTGGAAGGAGGAGTACGGCGGCAAGATCCTCGGCCAGATGCGGCGCCTCGGTGACGGCGTCGACTGGAGCCGCGAGCGGTTCACCATGGACGAGGGCCTGTCCAAGGCCGTCGGCACCATCTTCAAGAAGCTCTACGAGGACGAGCTGATCTACCGCGCCGAGCGCATCATCAACTGGTGCCCGCGCTGTCTGACCGCCATCTCCGACATCGAGGTGGAGTACCAGGAGGACGCCGGCGAGCTGGTCTCCATCCGGTACGGCGAGGGCGAGGACTCCCTGGTCGTCGCCACCACCCGCGCCGAGACGATGCTCGGTGACACGGCCGTCGCCGTCCACCCCGACGACGAGCGCTACCGGCACCTGGTCGGCCGGCAGATCAAGCTCCCGCTGACCGACCGGACCATCCCGGTCGTCGCCGACGAGCACGTCGACCCCGAGTTCGGCACCGGCGCCGTCAAGGTCACCCCGGCCCACGACCCGAACGACTTCGCGATCGGCCAGCGCCACGGCCTGCCCGCCATGACGATCATGGACGAGCACGGCGTCATCACCGTCCACGGTCCCTTCCTCGGCCTGGACCGCTTCGAGGCCCGCTCGGCGGTCGTCGGCGCGCTCCGGGCGCAGGGCCGGATCGTCGCCGAGAAGCGCCCCTACATGCACTCCGTGGGCCACTGCTCGCGCTGCAAGACCACGGTCGAGCCGCGGCTGTCCATGCAGTGGTGGGTCAAGGTCGGCCCGCTCGCGCAGGCCGCCGGTGACGCGGTCCGCGACGGCCGGGTCAAGATCCACCCCGAGGAGATGTCGAAGCGCTACTTCGACTGGGTCGACAACATGCACGACTGGTGCATCTCGCGCCAGCTGTGGTGGGGCCACCGCATCCCGATCTGGTACGGCCCCGACGGCGAGGTCGTCTGCGTCGGCCCCGACGAGGAGCCGCCGGCCGGCGAGGGCTGGACCCAGGACTCCGACGTCCTCGACACCTGGTTCTCCTCCGGCCTGTGGCCCTTCTCCACGCTCGGCTGGCCGGAGAAGACCCCGGACCTGGCGAAGTTCTACCCGACCGACGTCCTGCTCACCGGCCACGACATCATCTTCTTCTGGGTCGCCCGGATGATGATGTTCGGCCTGTACGCGATGGACGGCGAGGTCCCCTTCCACACCATCGCGCTCACCGGCCTGGTCCGGGACGAGTTCGGCAAGAAGATGTCGAAGTCCTTCGGCAACGTCGTCGACCCGCTCGACTGGATGGACAAGTACGGCTCCGACGCCGTCCGCTTCACCCTGGCCCGGGGCGCCAACCCCGGCGCCGACGTGCCGATCGGCGAGGACTGGGTCCAGGCGTCCCGCAACTTCGCCAACAAGATCTGGAACGCCACCCGCTTCGCGATGATGAACGGCGCCACGATCGAGGGCGACCTGCCCCCGGCCGAGGAGCTGTCGCCGACCGACCGCTGGATCCTGTCGCGGCTCAACGAGACCGTGGCGCAGGTCGACGCCTACTACGAGGACTACCAGTTCGCCAAGCTCAGCGAGGCGCTGTACCACTTCGCGTGGGACGAGGTCTTCGACTGGTACGTCGAGCTGACCAAGACCACCTTCTTCGCGGGCGGCGAGCCGGCGAAGATCACCGGCCGGGTCCTCGGCGAGGTCCTCGACGTGCTGCTGCGGCTGCTCCACCCGGTCGTCCCGTTCGTCACCGACACCCTGTGGACGACCCTCACCGGCGGTGAGTCCCTGGTGGTCGCCGACTGGCCGAAGGACTCCGGGTTCCGCGACCGGGCCGCCGAGCGCGAGATCGAGACCCTCCAGTCCGTCATCACCGAGGTCCGCCGCTTCCGCGCCGACCAGGGCCTCCAGCCCGGCCAGCGGGTCCCGGCCCGCCTGGAGCTGGGCGGCACCGCGCTCGCCCCGCACGAGGCGGCCATCCGCCAGCTGCTGCGGCTCCAGCCGGAGGGCGAGGCCTTCTCGGCGACGGCGACCCTGCCGGTCGCAGGCGCCACGGTCGCGCTGGACCTGTCCGGCACGATCGACGTGGCGGCGGAGCGCAAGCGGCTGGCCAAGGACCTGGCCGCCGCCGAGAAGGAGAAGGCCCAGGCGAACGCCAAGCTCGGCAACGAGGCCTTCCTCGCCAAGGCGCCGGACAACGTCGTGGAGAAGATCCGCACACGGCTGGCCAAGGCGGAGGAGGACATCGCCCGCATCCAGGCCCAGCTGGAGCGGCTCCCGCAGGCGTGAGAGTCCCGTGCCCACGGAGGTGAAGGCCCCCGGAACCCGACGGTTCCGGGGGCCTTCGCCCACCTCTGTCACCTCCCCTCCGTAGACTGGCCTCGTGAGCGAGCTCCCCCCGAACGGCAACCACGACCAGCCCGACCCCCTCGATTCCTTCGACGAGATCATCGCGGCCGAGACCGACCGCGACCCCGATCTCGCGGTCATCGAGGCGGGCAGCCGCACCCTGCGCACGCAGGGCGGTCCGCCGCAGGCCGACGTGCCGGCACGGCCCGAGGATCCCGAGATCGACAAGGCCCTGCGCGAGGTCGAGGCGGAGCTGGCCACGCGGTGGGGGGAGACCAAGCTGGAGCCGTCCGTCAGCCGGATCGCCGCGCTGATGGACGTGCTGGGGGAGCCGCAGCGGTCGTACCCCTCCCTGCACATCACGGGGACCAACGGCAAGACGTCCACCGCCCGCATGATCGAGGCCCTGCTGGGCGCCTTCGAACTGCGGACCGGCCGCTACACCTCCCCCCACGTCCAGTCGATCACCGAGCGCATCAGCCTGGACGGCGCGCCCGTGTCGGCCGAGCGGTTCATCGAGACGTACCGGGACATCAAGCCGTACGTCGAGATGGTCGACCAGGCGCAGGAGTACCGGCTGTCCTTCTTCGAGGTGCTCACCGGCATGGCGTACGCGGCCTTCGCCGACGCCCCCGTCGACGTGGCCGTCGTCGAGGTCGGCATGGGCGGCTCCTGGGACGCGACCAACGTCATCGACGGGGACGTCGCCGTCGTCACCCCGATCGACCTGGACCACACCGACCGGCTCGGCGCCACCACCGCCGCGATCGCCGCCGAGAAGGGCGGGATCATCAAGCAGGACGCGACGGTCATCCTGGCCCAGCAGCCGGTCGACGCCGCCCAGGTGCTGCTGAAGAAGGCCGTCGAGGTCGACGCGACCGTGGCCCGGGAAGGGCTGGAGTTCGGCGTCGTGTCCCGCCAGGTCGCCGTCGGCGGCCAGTTGCTGACCCTGCGCGGCCTGGGCGGCGAGTACGGCGAGGTGTACCTCCCGCTGCACGGCGCCTACCAGGCGCACAACGCCGCCGTCGCGCTCGCCGCCGTCGAGGCGTTCTTCGGCGTCGGCTCCCAGCGGCCCGAGCCGCTGGACGTCGACACCGTCCGCAAGGCCTTCGCGTCCGTGTCGTCGCCGGGCCGCCTGGAGGTCGTCCGCCGGTCCCCGACCGTCGTGCTGGACGCGGCCCACAACCCCGCGGGCGCCCGCGCCACCGCCGAGGCGGTCGGCGAGGCCTTCGACTTCAGCCGGCTGATCGGCGTGGTCGGGGCCAGCGGCGACAAGAACGTACGGGGGCTGCTGGAGGCCTTCGAGCCGATCTTCGCCGAGGTCGTGATCACCCAGAACTCCAGCCACCGCGCGATGGACGCCGACGAACTCGCCGCGATCGCCGTCGAGGTGTTCGGCGAGGAGCGCGTCCAGGTCGAGCCGCGCCTGCCCGACGCCCTGGAGGCGGCGATCACGCTCGCCGAGGAGGAGGGCGAGTTCGCGGGCGGCGGTGTCCTCGTCACCGGTTCCGTCATCACCGTCGGGGAAGCCCGGCTGCTCCTGGGGAAGGGCTGAGGCTCACCATGCGTACGCTCTGTTCCTCGACCCTGATCGGCGAGTTCTTCATCATCGGCTTCGCCGGTCTGGTCGCCATGAAGGATCCCGACCTGTCCATGACCACGGTGTGGACGGTGTGCGGTGTCGCGATGCTGCTGAGCGTGCTGCTGTGCGGCATGGTCACCCGGCCCGGGGGCGTCGCCCTCGGCTGGGCCTTGCAGATCGCCCTGGTCGCCTCCGGCTTCTTCGTCCCCATGATGTTCGTCCTGGGCGTGCTCTTCGGAGCCCTGTGGTGGGCGTCCGTGCACTACGGACGGAAGATCGACGAGGCGAAGGCCCGCTTCGCCGCGCAGGCCGGTTCCACCCCTGACGCTGTGTGACCGGCGCACGGACACGCCCTGTAATCTCGTCCCACCGCACACCGGCAGCAGAAGGAGCCCCCCGTGAGCCAGCGCACCCTCGTCCTCCTCAAGCCCGACGCCGTCCGTCGTGGCCTGACCGGCGAGATCATCAGCCGTATCGAGCGCAAGGCCGACTGGCGGATCACGGCGCTGGAGCTGCGCACGCTGGACCAGGAGACCCTGGAGCAGCACTACGGCGAGCACAAGGGCAAGCCCTTCTACGAGCCGCTGGTGGAGTTCATGGCCTCCGGCCCGGTCGTGGCGCTGATCGTCGAGGGTGAGCGGGTCATCGAGGGCGTGCGCGCGCTGGCCGGCCCGACCGACCCGATCGCCGCCGCCCCCGGCTCCATCCGCGGCGACTACGGCGTCATCGTCCGCGAGAACCTGATCCACGCCTCCGACTCCGAGGAGTCCGCCGAGCGCGAGGTGAAGATCTTCTTCCCGGCCCACGCGTAGCCCTGGCCCACGCATAGCCCTGGCCCACGCGTAGCCCCGGGCGCCGCGCGTGACGCTCCGGGGAGCCGGGACGCTTCCGAGGCGTCTCCGCGGCACCCCGGCCGCCGCGCACCCGCCGAGGCACCCGCGAAGTTTTCGTGCAACTTTTTGACGGCGTGTCAGTTGACCTGTCAACCCGACCGAGGACGGCCGTACCTTTTCGGCCGTCCTTCGGTATATGCGTGCCGATCGGGGGAACGCGTTCCCCCGATGGCCCGTCTCCACAAGCGAGGCGTCACGGCATCTGCTGACAATGGCGAAGACCCTCGCGCAGTGTTCGTGCAAGCGCGTTTACGATGTAAGCCTTCACGTCACAGCACCCACCTCGCCGACCTGAAAAGCCCTCAAAAGCTCATGGGAAGGCCAGTCGAATCCTGATGGGGAACTCAATGTCGTTCATCGGCCGTGACATGGCTGTCGACCTCGGGACCGCCAACACGCTGGTGTACGTCAGGGGTCGCGGGATCGTACTCAACGAGCCGTCCGTCGTCGCGATCAACACCAACACCGGTGGCATCCTCGCGGTCGGCGCCGAAGCCAAGAAGATGATCGGGCGGACCCCTGGCAACATCGTGGCCGTGCGTCCTCTGAAGGACGGGGTCATCGCCGACTTCGAGATCACCGAGCGCATGCTCCGCTACTTCATCCTGAAGATCCACAAGCGGCGGTACCTCGCCCGGCCGCGCGTCGTCGTCTGCGTCCCCTCCGGCATCACCGGCGTCGAGCGCCGTGCCGTCATCGAGGCGTCGACCCAGGCCGGCGCCCGGCAGGTGCACATCATCGAGGAGCCCATGGCGGCGGCCATCGGCTCCGGCCTGCCGGTCCACGAGGCCACCGGCAACATGGTGGTGGACATCGGCGGCGGCACCACCGAGGTCGCGGTCATCTCGCTCGGCGGCATCGTCACCGCCCAGTCCATCCGCGTCGCGGGCGACGAGCTGGACAACGCGATCATCCAGCACATCAAGAAGGAGTACAGCCTCCTCCTGGGTGAGCGGACGGCCGAGCAGATCAAGATCACCATCGGCTCGGCATACGACCTCGACACCGACGAGCACACCGAGATCCGCGGCCGCGACCTGGTCTCCGGGCTGCCCAAGACCGTCGTCATCTCCGCCGCGGAGGTGCGCAAGGCGATCGAGGAGCCCGTCAACGCCATCGTCGACGCCGTGAAGACCACGCTCGACAAGTGCCCGCCGGAGCTGTCCGGCGACATCATGGACCGCGGAATCGTCCTGACCGGCGGCGGCGCCCTGCTGCGCGGTCTGGACGAACGGCTGCGGCGCGAGACCGGAATGCCGATCCACATCGCCGAGGACCCGCTGGACAGCGTGGCGCTCGGATCCGGCAAGTGCGTCGAGGAGTTCGAGGCGCTCCAGCAGGTCCTGGACGCCGCACCCCGCAGATGACGTAACGCTTCGATTCCGCCGTACGAGATGACCGCCTCTCGTGCGGCGGATCGTTGATATAGAGGCATAAGATCCGCAAAGAGCCTCGAAACATCCCATACGGCGCCCTCGGATTTCTCCGGGGGCGACCCGAATTCCCGATTCCTATGAGAAGGGCACGGCCGCCGCACGTGAGGGACACACGAGAGAGCCGGCTGCTCCTGGTGCTGCTGATCGCCGTCGCGTTCGCACTGATCACGGTCGACATCCGCGGTGGCGAGGACTCCCCGGTCGACGGGGCCCGGCGCGCCGCGGCCGCGGTCCTCGGCCCGGTCGAGAACGGGGTGGCCTCGGCGGTCGACCCGGTCGGCAACGCCGTCTCCGCGGTCCGCGACTCCGGCGAACGCCACGACCGGCTCGCCGAACTGGAGCAGGAGAACGCGGCCCTCAAGGCGAAGCTCGGCAGCGACGACCGCAACCGCAGCCGCCTGGCGCAGCTCGACAAGATGCTGCGCACCGCCGGCGCCGGCCAGTACGGCATCAAGGGCGCCGAGGTCATCGCGATAGGAGCGGCCCAGGGCTTCTCCTGGACCGTCACCATCGACATCGGCGCCGACGACGGCATCGAGCGGGACATGACCGTCCTCAACGGCGACGGACTCGTCGGCCGGGTGACGACCGTGGGCCCGGACACCGCCACCGTCCTCCTCGCCAACGACCCCGACTTCACCGTCGGCACGCGCATGGAGGCCGGCGACGAGCTCGGCTTCGCCTCCGGACAGGGCGACCGCCCGCTGCGCGTCGAACTCCTCAACGGCAAGGCCGAGGTGAAGAAGGGCGACCGGCTCGTCACCTTCGGCTCGCAGGCCGACAAGCCGTTCGTCCCCGGCGTCCCCGTCGGCGTGGTCTCCCGCGTCGACCCCTCCGGCGGCGACCTGACCCGCACCCTCTACGTCACGCCGTACGTCAGCTTCACCAAGCTGGACATCGTCGGCGTCGTCGTCGAGGCCCCGAAGAAGGACCCCCGCGACACCGTGCTCCCCGCGAAGCCCCAACCGGTCCCCACGCCCACGGTGACCGTCACGGTCACCCCGGACGCGAACGCACCCGCCGACGGCCAGGACGAGCAGTAGGAGCTGACTACCATGCGCGTCAACCGGATCCTGCTCTCCGTCCCGCTGATCGCCGTCGCCCTGGTGGTCCAGGTGAGCGTCCTCGCCCGCCTCCACCTCCCCGGCGCCGTCCCCGACCTGCTCCTCCTCACCGTCCTGGGCCTGGCCATGGTGTACGGCCATGTCGGCGGCGCCCTCATCGGCTTCGGCGCCGGCCTGCTCGCCGACCTCGCCCCGCCCGCCGACCACGCGGCCGGCCGCTACGCCCTCGTGCTGTGCGTGATCGGCTACCTCGCCGGTCTCGTCAAGCCGGAGACCGGGCAGATCAAGTCGGCCACCGGCCCCATGGTCGTGGTCGTCGCCGCGGCGGTCGGCTCCACCCTGCTGTACGCGGGGGTCGGCGCCCTCGTCGGCGACACCACCGCCCGCCATGTGGGCCTCACCGGGCTGCTGTTCTCGGCGGCCCTGTACGACCTGCTGCTCGCCCCGTTCGTCGTCCCCGCCGTGATGTTCCTGGCCCGGCGCGCGGAGAACGACCCGCTGGCCGACACCAACGCCGCCCAGAAGGCCGACATCTCCTCCGGGTGGCTCGCCTCCGGCACCGGTCTGCGGATCGGCGGCCAGCGGGGCGGTCTGAAACTGCGGGCCGCGCGCTCCCGGGTCGCCCGCGCCGGCCGGATCAAGGGGGTCAAGCGGCTGTGACCGCGGGGGAGTTCACCCGAACGGGGAAGTTCCGGCGGAACGAGGCCGCACCGGCCCGTCGTTCATCATTCGTCCGCGCACATACGTTCGCGCGCTGAGAGGGGGAGACAGCCGCAGTGACCAACATTCCCGAGACCGGGCGGACCCCACGCGTCCAGATCCGGCTCGTCGTGATCCAGATCCTCGTCCTCTCCCTCCTCGGCACCCTCGGCGGCCGCCTGTGGTATCTCCAGATCCGGGAGGGCGCGGAGTACGCCAAGGAGGCCTCCGGCAACCACGTTCAGCAGGTCGTCGAGCCCGCGGTGCGCGGCTCCATCCTGGACGCGCGCGGGGTGCCGCTCGCGGACAACGAGACCCGGCTGGTCGTCTCCGCCTCCCGCACCGACCTGCTGAAGCAGAAGGACGACGGCAAGGCCGTCCTCACCAAGCTCGCGGGCGTCCTCGGCATGTCCCCCGAGGAGGTCATGCAGAAGGTCCGGCTGTGCGACGCGGAGACCCCCCAGCCCTGCTGGAACGGCTCGCCGTACCAGCCCATCCCCATCACCGACGAGGCCACACCCAAGCAGGCCCTCCAGATCCGTGAGCGCGCCGAGGACTTCCCCGGCATCACCGCGGAACCCGAGGCCGTACGCCGCTACCCGAGCCCCGGCAAGGCCAACACGGCCCAGGTCCTCGGCTACCTCTCCCCGGTCACCGACGAGGAGATCACCAAGGCCCAGGACACCGACTCGCCCTTCCTCCGCTCCGACCAGGTCGGCCGCAGCGGCCTGGAGCGCCAGTACGACAAGGAACTGCGCGGCAAGGCCGGCGTCACCCGGTACGAGGTCGACAACCTCGGCCGTGTCATCGGCGAGGCCGAGGCCACCCCGGCCGAGCCCGGCTCCAACCTCGTCACCAGCATCGACGCCCGCGTGCAGCGGGTCGCCGAGTACGAGCTGAACGAGGCGATGAAGGAGGCCCGCAAGCAGCTCGACCGCAACACCGGGGTCAACTACAAGGCCGACGCCGGAGCGGTCGTCGTGATGGAGGCCAAGACCGGCCGCGTCGTCGCCATGGCGTCCAACCCCACGTACGACCCGAACGCGTGGGTCGGCGGCATCTCCGCCAAGGACTACCAGCAGCTGACCGGCAAGTCCTCCAACTACCCGCTGCTCAACCGGGCCATACAGGGCCAGGCGGCGCCCGGCTCCATCTTCAAGGTGGTCTCCACGGCCGCCGCGGTGGAGGCCGGCTACGACTTCGACGGCCGCTACGACTGCTCCAGCTCGTACTCGGTCGGCGGCCAGGTCTTCAAGAACTTCGAGTCGGCGAACTACGGCCCCATCAGCCTCGGCCGCGCCCTGGAGGTCTCCTGCGACACCGTCTTCTACCGGCTCGCCCACAGCCAGTGGCAGAAGGACGGCGGCATCGACCCGAAGGCGAAGCCCAACGACTACTTCTTCAAGGCCGCCCACCAGTTCGGCCTCGGCGAGGAGACCGGTATCGACCTGCCCAACGAGGTCACCGGCCGCGTCCCCGACCGCGAGTGGAAGCAGTCGTACTGGGAGGCCAACAAGGACGCCTGGTGCAAGACGGGGAAGAAGGACGGCAGTTACGTCGAGAAGATCGCGTACGAGAACTGCCTCGAGGGCAACAAGATGCGTGCCGGTGACGAGATCAACTACTCCATCGGCCAGGGCGACACCCTCGTGACCCCGATCCAGATGGCCACCATCTACGCGGCCATCGCCAACGGCGGCACCCTCTACGACCCCACGGTCGGCAAGGCGATCGTCAGCGCCGACGGCAAGACCGTGACGGAGATCGAGCCCCAGTCGCACGGCAAGCTGCCGGTCTCCCAGAAGACGCTGGCCCAGATGGACGAGGCCCTCGAGGGCGTGGCCACCCGCGGTACCGCCGCCTGGCGCTTCGGCGGCTGGCCCCAGGACGAGATCCCGATGCACGCCAAGACCGGTACCGCCGAGGTCTACGGCAAGCAGACGACGTCCTGGTTCGCCACGTACACCGAGGACTACACCATCGTCATGACGATCTCCCAGGGCGGTACGGGCTCCGGCGCCTCGGGCCCGGCCGTGCGCAACATCTACGACGCGCTGTACGGCGTGTCCGACGACGGCACCATCAACAAGGAGAACGCGCTGCTGCCCACTCCGCTGAAGGACCTGCCGAAGATCAAGACGGACGGCACCATCGCCTCCCCGAAGATCTCCAAGGACCCGGCCAAGGAGCAGCAGGCCAGCCAGAAGGCCACCGAGGAGGGCGCGCCCACGGACGACGGGACGCAGCCCGCCGCGACCGTGGCCTCGCCCGAGGCGGAGAACCGTGACACCCGGCGGCGACGGCGCGGGCGAGGAAGCCGGAGGAAGTGCACATGACCGGCGCGAACAGCTTCTCCGTCTCCGGGTACGGGCCCGAGCGGGCCGGCTGGACGCGGCTCTTCGCCCGCGACTCGATGGCCCGGCGCCTGGACTGGCCGATACTGCTGTCGGCCGTCGCCCTGTCGCTGATCGGCTCGCTGCTGGTGTACTCGGCGACCCGCAACCGCACCGAGATCAACCAGGGCGACCCGTACTACTTCCTGATCCGGCACCTGATGAACACCGGCATCGGGCTCGCCCTGATGGCCGGTACGGTCTGGCTCGGCCACCGCACCCTGCGCAACGCGGTGCCGGTCCTCTACGGGCTGTCGGTCCTGCTGATCCTGCTGGTGCTCACCCCGCTCGGCTCCACCGTCAACGGCGCGCACTCGTGGATCGTGCTCGGCGGGGGCTTCTCGCTCCAGCCCTCGGAGTTCGTGAAGATCACGATCATCCTCGGCATGGCGATGCTGCTGGCGGCCCGGGTCGACGCCGGCGACAAGCCCTACCCCGACCACCGCACGGTGCTCCAGGCCCTCGGCCTCGCCGCCGTCCCCATGATGATCGTGATGCTCATGCCCGACCTGGGCTCCGTCATGGTCATGGTGATCATCGTGCTGGGTGTGCTGCTGGCCTCGGGCGCCTCCAACCGCTGGGTCTTCGGCCTGCTCGGCGCGGGCGCGACGGGCGCGGTCGCGGTGTGGCAGCTGCACATCCTGGACGACTACCAGATCGCCCGCTTCGCGGCCTTCGCCAACCCCAGCCTCGACCCGGCGGGCGTCGGCTACAACACCAACCAGGCCCGGATCGCGATCGGCTCGGGCGGACTGACCGGGTCCGGGCTGTTCCAGGGGTCCCAGACCACCGGTCAGTTCGTCCCCGAGCAGCAGACGGACTTCGTCTTCACGGTGGCGGGCGAGGAACTCGGCTTCGTGGGCGGTGGCCTGATCATCGTTCTGCTGGGCGTCATCCTCTGGCGCTCCTGCCGCATCGCCCGTGAGACGAGCGAGCTGTACGGCACGATCGTCGCCGCCGGGATCGTCGCCTGGTTCGCCTTCCAGTCCTTCGAGAACATCGGCATGACGCTCGGCATCATGCCGGTCACCGGTCTTCCGCTGCCGTTCGTGTCGTACGGAGGCTCGTCGATGTTCGCGGTGTGGGTGGCGGTGGGGCTCTTGCAGTCGATCCGGGTCCAACGGCCCATGTCCGCGTGAGCGGAGCGCGACACGGCCGGCCGAGCACCTGACCCAAGGCCGACCCAAGGCCGATCCGGGGCCGATCGGGAGCCGATCCGGGGCTGAGCCGGGGCCGGAGGGAACTGCCCTCCGGCCCCGGCTTGCCACTAGATTCGGTTCATGGCGGAGACGAGACGCGAGATCGAGCGCAAGTACGCATCCGACGACAGCGGACTGCCCGACCTGACCGGCGTCGCCGGGGTCGCGGCCGTACTCGACCGGGGCATCGCCGAACTGGACGCCGTCTACTACGACACCGCCGACGAACGCCTCGCCGCCGCCTCCGTCACCCTGCGCCGCCGCACCGGCGGCTCCGACGCGGGCTGGCACCTGAAGCTCCCGGTCGCCCCGGGCGTCCGCGACGAGATCCGCGCGCCGCTGTCCGACACCGTCCCGGACCTCCTGGCCGGCCTGGTCCGCTCCCGGGTCCGGGACGCCGAACTGGTCCCGGTGGTCCGGCTGCGTTCCGCCCGGGACGTGCGCGAGCTCGTCGACGCGGAGGGCCGGCTGCTCGCCGAGGTCAGTGCGGACGCCGTCCGGGCGGACCGGCTGACCGGCGCGGGCGGCTCCGCCCGGTGGAGCGAGATCGAGGTCGAACTCGCCGACGGCGGCGACCCCGCCTTCCTCGACCAGGTGGAGCGAACGCTGCGCGGGGCGGGCGTACGGCCGTCCCGGTCGGCGTCGAAACTGGCGCGGGCGCTGGCGGAGATCCGGCCGGGGAAGGGGGAGGCCGCCTCGGGAGCGGGGCGTGGACCGTCCGCCGGCGGGCCCGTGACCGCCGGCGACCACGTCCTGGCCTACCTCCGCGCCCAGCGGGACGCCCTCGTCGAGCTCGACCCGGCCGTCCGCCGGGACCTGCCCGACTTCGTGCACCGCATGCGCGTCGCCACCCGCCGCGCCCGCAGCGCCCTGAGGTCCCACGCCAAGGTCCTCGACCGCTCCGTCACCGGACCCGTCGGCGAGGAACTGAAGTGGCTCGCCGGGGAACTGGGCGTGGACCGGGATCAGGAGGTGCTCCTGGAGCGGCTGACGGCCGCCGTGGACCGGCTGCCCGCCCCGTCGGCCACCGGCCCGGTCCGCGCCCGTCTGCGCACCTGGTCGCGGACGCGCGGCGGGGGCTCCCGCCGTCTGACCGCCGTCCTGGACGGCGGCCGGTACCTGGCGCTGCTGGCCGCGCTGGACCGGCTGGTGGACGAGCCGCCGCTGCTTCCGGCCGCCGCCGGTGAGCCGTCGAAGGTGATCGCCAGGGCCGTGCGCAAGGACTTCGGGCAGGTGGCGGCCCTCGTCGGGGAGGCGCTCGGGCACCCGGCCGGGCCGGAGCGCGACCTGGCGCTGCACGAGGCCCGCAAGAAGGCCAAGCGGACCCGTTACGCGGCGGAGGCGGCGGTGCCGGCGCTCGGCGAGCCCGCCGCCGACCTCGTCCGGCAGATGAAGTCCCTCCAGGGTCTGCTCGGCGACCACCAGGACAGCGTGATGACCCGCGAGGCCCTGCGCGACCTCGCCGCCGAGGCGCACGCGGCGGGGGAGGACGCCTTCGCGTACGGCCTGCTGTACGGCCGGGAGGAGCGGCGGGCGGAGCTCGCGGAGGCGGCGCTGCCCGGAGCGTGGGCGGCGATCAGGGGGAGAACGGCGGTCTGGGAGGCGCCCGCGGGCGGGTTAGGCTAGATGGTCACCCGTCCCCCAGCCTCCGGCCGGGGGGTACCCCCAGTCAGCTCACGAAGGTTCCCCCGATGTCTGTCGAGTCGGTGTTCCCGCAGCTCGAAGCCCTGCTCCCGCATGTGCAGAAGCCGATCCAGTACGTGGGCGGCGAGCTGAACTCCACCGTCAAGCCCTGGGACGACTGTGACGTCCGCTGGGCCCTGATGTACCCGGACGCGTACGAGGTCGGTCTGCCCAACCAGGGCGTCATGATCCTCTACGAGGTCCTCAACGAGCAGGAGGGCGTCCTCGCCGAGCGCACCTACAGCGTGTGGCCGGACCTGGAGGCGCTGATGCGGGAGCACCGCGTCCCGCAGTTCACGGTGGACAGCCACCGGCCGGTGAAGGCGTTCGACGTGTTCGGCCTGTCCTTCTCCACGGAGCTGGGCTACACCAACATGCTCACGGCCCTGGACCTGGCCGGGATCCCCCTGGAGTCGAAGGACCGGGGGCTCGACGACCCGATCGTGCTGGCCGGCGGGCACGCCGCCTTCAACCCGGAGCCGATCGCCGACTTCATCGACGCGGCGATCATCGGCGACGGCGAGCAGGCCGTGCTCGACATGACGAAGATCATCCGCGAGTGGAAGGCGGAGGGGCGCCCCGGAGGCCGCGAGGAGGTCCTGTTCCGCCTGGCCAGGACGGGATCGGTGTACATCCCGGGGTTCTACGACGTGGAGTACCTCTCCGACGGCCGTATCGCCCGTGTCGTACCGAACAAGTCGGGGGTGCCGTGGCGCGTGTCGAAGCACACCGTCATGGACCTCGACGAGTGGCCGTACCCCAAGCAGCCGCTGGTGCCGCTCGCCGAGACGGTCCACGAGCGCATGTCGGTGGAGATCTTCCGCGGCTGCACCCGCGGCTGCCGGTTCTGCCAGGCGGGCATGATCACCCGCCCGGTGCGCGAGCGCTCCATCACCGGCATCGGCGAGATGGTCGAGAAGGGTCTGAAGGCGACGGGCTTCGAGGAGGTCGGCCTGCTCTCCCTGTCCTCCGCGGACCACTCGGAGATCGGTGACATCGCGAAGGGCCTGGCGGACCGCTACGAGGAGGACAAGATCGGCCTGTCCCTCCCGTCGACCCGGGTGGACGCCTTCAACGTGGACCTGGCGAACGAGCTGACCCGCAACGGCCGCCGCTCGGGCCTGACGTTCGCGCCGGAGGGCGGCAGCGAGCGCATGCGCAAGGTCATCAACAAGATGGTCTCGGAGGAGGACCTGATCCGTACGGTCTCCACCGCGTACGGCAACGGCTGGCGCCAGGTGAAGCTGTACTTCATGTGCGGCCTGCCGACGGAGACCGACGAGGACGTCCTCCAGATCGCCGACATGGCGATGAACGTGATCGCCGAGGGCCGCAAGGTCTCCGGCCAGAACGACATCCGCTGCACGGTCTCGATCGGCGGCTTCGTCCCCAAGCCCCACACCCCGTTCCAGTGGGCGCCGCAGCTCTCCGCCGAGGAGACGGACGCCCGTCTGGAGAAGCTCCGGGACAAGATCCGCGGCGACAAGAAGTACGGCCGTTCGATCGGCTTCCGCTACCACGACGGCAAGCCCGGCATCGTCGAGGGCCTGCTCTCCCGCGGCGACCGCCGGATCGGCGCGGTCATCCGCGCCGTCTACGAGGACGGCGGCCGCTTCGACGGCTGGCGCGAGCACTTCTCCTACGACCGCTGGATGAGCTGCGCGGACAAGGCGCTGGCCGCCTTCGGCGTGGACGTCGACTGGTACACCACCCGTGAGCGCACCTACGAGGAGGTCCTTCCGTGGGACCACCTCGACTCCGGTCTGGACAAGGACTGGCTCTGGGAGGACTGGCAGGACGCCCTCGACGAGACGGAGGTCGAGGACTGCCGCTGGACGCCGTGCTTCGACTGCGGTGTCTGCCCGGCGATGGACACGAGCATTCAGATCGGTCCCACGGGCAAGAAGCTGCTGCCGCTGTCGGTGAAGCAGCCGGCCGGGAGCGGACACTCCCACTGAAGTCCAGCACTGAGCCCCCCTGCCCGACGGGCCGGGGGGCTCAGTGCTCTCGGCGTGGACGTGCTGTGCGCTCAGCTGTTGTCGTCGCCCGGCTGCGGGGAGTTCAGCGGCAGCCAGGCCAGTGCCGGGGGAGCGGGGTCCGGGCAGGTCAGGGTGGCCGGAGTGTTGCTGCTGTGGCTCTCGGTACAGATGATCTCGTAGACCAGGCCCGTGGTGGTGAGGACGTCGATCTTGATGCCCGCGAGGTCCTGGTTCCCCTGGCTGTGCTCGTTGACGGAGACGCCGCAGACCTCGCCGGTGTCGCCGCCGTCCGGGTAGCCCGTCCGGGTGCTGAGGTCGGTCCACCGCAGGGTGTGGTTCTGTCCGGGGCGGACGTCCCGGATCCCGGCGTAGGTGTTGCCGTCGCTCACCGCGGCGCGGACCTCGTAGACCTGCTGGTCCTGGAAGCCGTCGATGTCGGCGCACGGCCCGGTGGCACCCGGCTGCCCCTGTTCGCCCCGAGGGCCCTGTTCTCCCCGAGGACCTTGTTCACCCTGGGGGCCCTGTTCGCCCTGGGCGCCGGGTTCGCCTTGTGGCCCCTGTTCTCCTTGCGCGCCGGGTTCGCCCTGCGGTCCTGCCTCGCCCTGCGGGCCGGTTTCACCCTGGGGACCCGGTTCTCCCTGAGGTCCGGGAGGGCCCGGAGGTCCGGGAGGGCCCGGGGGACCCGCCGGGCCCGGGTCGCCCTTGGGGCCCTGTAGTCCCGTGCACTCCTTGCCGCCGGACGGCGCGGCTTTCGGCGCGGCTTTCGGCCCGGGCCTGCCGGGCTTGCCCGGCCTTCCGGGCTTGCTGGGCTTCCCCTTCCCCGGCTTGCCCGGCTTGCAGGGGTGGTGGTCGTCCGTGGAGGCCTCGGCGGAGGCCGTCAGGTTCCCCGTGCCCGGTGCCGCCGCCGTGGCCGGGCTCATCAGGCCGGCCGCCAGGACCAGCGCGAGCGAGGCGACCGTACCCGCCCTCGCGCACCCGTGCCCGGCCGTCAGTCCCGGACGTGAAGTCGCCGGTCTCCGCCGCGAGATGGTCGTAGGCGTCCTGAAGACAGGACTCATCTGTGTGCTCCTTGCCTCAACCGGTTCGAGTGATGCCCCGAACCCGGATGCGAGCTTGACCGGGACGCGCAGCGTCCAGCCGGTTTCCGGCTCGGAACGCGCCCATTGGTCGACATATCGGACTAATCAGATGGGTGCTGATGGGTGCTGATGGGTGCTGATGGGTGCTGATGGGTGGTCGCCCAGCGGCGGGGGCGCGGGCACGGGGGGGGGCAGGGGCAGGGGCAGGGGCAGGGGCGGGGCGGGAGCGGTCGCGAGCGCTCCCTGTCGTGTGTCGCCAGGCTCGTCGCCGCAGGGCGGTCCGTGGCGTTCCGTGGCGTTCCCCCTGTTCCGCCGCCCGCGCGGGATCCGCGCGGGCGGCTGTGGCGTCTACCCGTACATGGACCTCGACAAGCCGCCCGCCCGACCGCCCGCGCAGCCGCCGTCCGAGGGATGCCTCGTGGTCGCGATCCGGCTGCCCGTGCGGATCGTCGTGCTCGTGCTGGTCGTGCCGGTGCGGATGGCGTGGGACGCCCTCGTCGTCGTCGGCCGCTTCCTGCGGGACACGGTGCTGCGACCCGTCGGCCGGGCCCTGGTGTGGCTGGGCAGGGTCCTGTTCGTCCTGCCGCTCGTCGGCCTGTGGCGGTACGTCGTCGTCCCCGCCGGACGGGCGCTCGGACTGCTCGGGAAGGTGCTGGTCGTCATCCCGCTGGCGGCGTGCCACCGTTACGTCCTCACACCCGTCGGCCACGCCGTCGCATGGCTGGTCCGGGCGGTCGGCGCGGTCGTCGCCCTGCTCTACGCGCGCGTGCTCACCCCGGTCGGCACCGGCCTCGGCACAGCGCTCGTCTGGCTGGCGCGGTACCTGGTCGCCGTCCCCGCCCACGTGGTGTACACGTGGGTGCTCACGCCGGTCGGCCGGGCCATCGCCCGGTGCGCGCGGGGGGTCCTGGGGGTGCTGCGCGCCCTCGTCTCCGGGCTCGGCCAGCTCCTCCACTGGACGGCCCGGATCCTGCTCGTCCTGCCCGCGGTCGCGCTCTGGCGCTGGGTCCTCGCACCCGTCGGCCGGGTCCTCGCCGTCGTGCTGCGGGAGGTGGGGGACGCCATCGGGCACGCCTGGCGGATCGCTGGGCGCGTCTCGCTCGTCGTGGGACGGTTCCTGGCGGCCCTCTTCCGGTGGATCTTCGTGGAGCCGGTGCGCCGGCTGTACCGGACCGTGCTGATCCCGGTGGGGCACGCCGTCCGCGACACCGTCCTGCGCCCGGCGGCCGAGGCCGCCCGCGCCGCGGGCCGGGCCGCCGCCCAGGCCCTGTCCGCCGCCCGGCAGTCCGTGCGGCAGGCGCGCGCGGACGTCCGGCGGATGCTCTTCGGCGAGGCCCCGCAACGGGAAGGCACGGCCCGCGGGGAACCTTCCGCCCGTGGGACACGTACTCTTGGTAGCAGTACGACCGCTCTCACGAAGGACTGAACGACACTGGGCAAGCGACAGCCCGAAGGCCCGCCGCCCGCACCCGCGGTGCAGCGCATCCGACTGCGCTACACCAAGCGCGGCCGCCTCCGGTTCACCAGCCACCGTGACTTCCAGCGCGCCTTCGAGCGCGCGTTGCGCCGTGCCGAGGTGCCGATGGCGTACTCGGCGGGGTTCACACCGCACCCGAAGGTGTCGTACGCCAATGCCGCACCCACCGGCACGGGCAGCGAGGCGGAGTACCTGGAGATCGCGCTCACCGAGGCGCGGGATCCGCAGAAGCTGCGCGAGCTCCTCGACGAGTCGCTGCCCACCGGGCTCGACGTGATCGAGGCGGTCGAGGCCCGCACCACGGGGCTCGCCGACCGGCTCACGGCCTCCGTGTGGGAACTGCGCCTGCCCGGCGTGGACCCCGCGGACGCCGACCGCGCGGTGGCGGCCTTCAACGGGGCCGGCACCGTCGAGGTCCAGCGCCTCACCAAGAACGGCGTCCGCACCTTCGACGCCCGCCCCGCCGTCGTACGGCTGGAAACGCACCTGCCACCGGCTGATAGGCCTATCGACCAGCCCTGTGCGATACTGCGGCTGGTGGTTCGGCACGTGACGCCTGCCGTACGACCCGACGACGTCCTGTCCGGTCTCCGCGCCGTGGCCGACCTGGCGCCGCCGGTCCCCGCAGCGGTGACCAGGCTGGCGCAGGGGCTGTTCGATGAAGAGACCGGCGCGGTGACCGACCCGCTCGCGCCCGACCGCGAGGCAGCCGAGGCCCACTCAACGGCCGAACCGACTGCCGCCGCGAAGGCGTCGGCGTAAGGAAGGTTCCGCACAGGGACGGACGTCGTAGCGCCGCCCTCGTACTCGGGAGCCACCTGGGTCGGGCAGCGCACCGACCAGAAGACTTTCGCCAGGCCGTACGCAACATGGCGTACGGAACCGGCGAGACAAGACACAGAGAGCTCCCGTGCGGCGGCCGCGCCCCGGACGGCGGCACCGCGCACAGCGCGAGCCGCGGACGTCAACGGCGATCGACGAGGTCGATGCCGGACCAGGTGCGGCGCCCGGGAGCCTGACGGGAGACACACCCGCATGCTCGAGCCGACCGAAGCCATCGAGTCCGTGACGGACTCCGCATCGAACAACACCCCCAGCGACACCCTGCCGCCGCGCCGTCGGCGCCGTGCCGCTTCCCGCCCGGCCGGTCCGCCGGCCGCCACCACCGACACCCCGGCCGAGACGGTCGCGCCGGCCATACCGGCCGCCGAGTCCGTCGCCGATCTGGTGACGGACACCAGCGACGAGGCGACGACGGACGAGACCGTCGAGGCCGCTGAGACGGCAGAGGCCGTTGAGACCGGTGCGGCCGTTGTGGCGGAGCCGGTCACAGAGGCGGCGCCCGCGCGTCCGCGTCGTCGTGCCACGCGTCGGGCGTCCGCGCCTGCCGGGGCTCCGGTAGCGGCCGAGGCCGCGGAGACCGTGGTGCCCCCGGTGGCTGCCGAGGCTGCTGAGGCCGTTGAGACTCCCGAGGCCGTTGAGGCCGTCGAGGCCGGTGCGGCCGTTGTGGCGGATCCGGACGTCGAGGCGGCGCCCGCGCGTCCCCGCCGCCGTGCCACGCGTCGGGCGTCCGCGCCTGCCGGGGCTCCGGTAGCGGCCGAGGCCGCGGAGACCGTGGTGCCCGCGGTGGCCGCCGAGGAGCCGGAGCAGGCCGCCGCGTCCGCCGGTGAGCCCGCCGAGAAGACCGTCGAGGAGCCGGTCGCCGAGGCCGCGCCCGCGCGTCCCCGCCGCCGTGCCACCCGCCGGGTCTCCGCGCCCGCCGCCGCGCCGCAGACCGCCGAGGGCGAGACGGAGACCGAGCCCCGGACCGAGGCCGCGCCCGCCGTCGCCGAGCCCGCCGTGAGCGCCGGGACGGAGACCCCCGCCGAGACCCCCGCCGCCGAGGAGGCCGCACCGCGCCGCACCCGCCGTCGGGCCACGCGCCGCGTGTCCACGCCCGCCGAGACCGGTGAGACCGCCGCCGAGACGGCCGAGGCCGGCACCGCTCCCGAGGCCGCCACTGCCCAGCAGCCCGCCGCCGAGCCGGTCGCGGCCCCCGAGGCCACCCAGCCGGTCCGCACCCCCGAGGCCACGGCCCCTGCCGCACCGGCCGACGAGGACGCCGCTCCGCGCCGTGCGCGCCGGCGTGTCGTCCGCAAGGCCGCCGGCGGCTTCTCCGAGCCCGCGCGGCCGGCCGGCGAGGACGCCGACGCGCCGCGGCGCCCGGCACGTCCCGCCGTCGCCGTGTTCCAGCCGCCCGTGTTCACCGAGCCCCGCTTCCAGACACCGCAGCGCGCGGCGGCCGAAGCCGCCGCCGAGGCGGAGGCCGTCGAGCCGGCGGAGGCCGTCGCACCCGCCGAGGCCGCGGCGCCCGCCGCCCCGGTCGTGTCCGTCGAGTCCGCCGAGGAGCTTCCCGAGGAGGCGGCCGGTTCGCGCCGTCGCCGCCGTCGCCGCAGCGCCGGCGCCGGTGACGAGAGCGCCGAGCCCGCGCAGAGCGCCGCCGTGCCCGCCGCCGTGGAGGAGGAGGCGGAGCCGGAGGAGGACGACGAGGCCGCCGAGGACGTCGTCGAGGGCGACGACGAGACCGAGGACGGCGGTTCGCGCCGTCGCCGCCGCCGGGGTGGCCGTCGCCGCCGCCGTGGCGAGTCCGCCGACGGAGAGGCCGGGGACGGCGAGTCCGACGACCTCGCCGCCGAGCAGGCCGCGCAGGACGCCGAGGACACCGCCGAGCAGGAGGAAGAGGACGCCGAGGAGGGACACCTCGACGAAGCGGGCGGCTCCACCGCCGGCAGCCGTCGCCGCCGGCGTCGTCGCCGCCGTGCCGGGGACACCTCCACGGACGGCGAGCCGGGCGAGGGCGACCCCGAGCGGACGGTCGTCAAGGTGCGCGAGCCGCGCAAGGCGAGCGAGCCGTCCGACGAGGTGCAGTCCATCAAGGGCTCGACCCGCCTGGAGGCCAAGAAGCAGCGCCGGCGCGAGGGCCGTGAGCAGGGCCGCCGCCGCGTCCCGATCATCACCGAGGCCGAGTTCCTGGCCCGCCGCGAGGCCGTCGAGCGCGTGATGGTCGTCCGGCAGCACGGCGACCGGACCCAGATCGGCGTCCTGGAGGACGGCGTGCTCGTCGAGCACTACGTCAACAAGGAGCAGTCGACGTCGTACGTCGGCAACGTCTACCTGGGCAAGGTCCAGAACGTCCTGCCGTCGATGGAGGCCGCCTTCATCGACATCGGCAAGGGCCGCAACGCCGTCCTGTACGCCGGCGAGGTCAACTTCGAGGCGCTGGGCATGGCCAACGGGCCGCGCCGCATCGAGTCCGCCCTGAAGTCCGGCCAGTCGGTCCTGGTGCAGGTCACCAAGGACCCGATCGGACACAAGGGCGCCCGGCTGACCAGTCAGGTCTCCCTCCCCGGCCGCTACCTGGTGTACGTGCCCGAGGGCTCGATGACCGGCATCAGCCGCAAGCTGCCCGACACCGAGCGGGCCCGGCTGAAGAGCATCCTCAAGAAGATCGTCCCCGAGGACGCGGGCGTCATCGTGCGCACCGCCGCCGAGGGCGCGAGCGAGGACGAGCTGCGCCGCGACGTCGAGCGGCTCCAGGCGCAGTGGGAGGACATCCGGAAGAAGGCCAAGAGCGGCAACGCACCCACGCTGCTCTACGGCGAGCCGGACATGACCGTCCGGGTCGTGCGCGACATCTTCAACGAGGACTTCACCAAGGTCGTCGTCAGCGGCGACGACGCGTGGTCGACGATCCACGGGTACGTGTCGCACGTCGCGCCGGACCTCGCCCAGCGGCTGTCCCGGTGGACCTCCGAGGTCGACGTCTTCGCCACGTACCGGATCGACGAGCAGCTCGCCAAGGCGCTGGACCGCAAGGTCTGGCTGCCCAGCGGCGGCTCGCTGGTGATCGACCGGACCGAGGCGATGGTCGTCATCGACGTCAACACCGGCAAGTTCACCGGCCAGGGCGGCAACCTGGAGGAGACGGTCACCAGGAACAACCTGGAGGCGGCCGAGGAGATCGTGCGCCAGCTGCGGCTGCGCGACCTCGGCGGCATCATCGTGATCGACTTCATCGACATGGTGCTGGAGTCCAACCGGGACCTGGTGCTGCGGCGCCTGCTGGAGTGCCTGGGCCGGGACCGGACCAAGCACCAGGTCGCCGAGGTGACCTCGCTGGGCCTGGTCCAGATGACCCGCAAGCGGGTCGGGCAGGGGCTGCTGGAGTCCTTCTCCGAGACCTGCGTGCACTGCAACGGCCGCGGTGTCATCGTCCACGTCGACCAGCCGTCCGCCGCCGGCGGCGGGGGCAAGCGCAAGAAGCGCGGCCGCGGCGCGGACGGGCAGGTGCCCGACCACGAGCACGAGGCCGTGGCCGCCGAGACCCCGGTGACCACCGCCGAGGAGACCGAGGCCGAGGCCGAGGTCGCCGCCGAGGCGGCCCCGCCGGTCGCGCTGGAGGCCCCCGACTTCGCGCCCGACGAGGAGCTGTACAGCAGCGTCGCCGAGGCGGAGGCCGCGGCCACGCGCGGTCGCGGCCGTCGCCGGGCGAGCCGTCGGGCGTCCGCCCCGGCGGGTGCGCCGAGGGGCTCCGCCGCGCCGAAGGCCGCCGTGTCCGAGGCTCCGGCGGAGCCGGCCGCGGCGGGTGCCGAGCCGGTTCCCACCGCTCAGGCCGTCACCGCCGAGGAGGAGGCCGAGCGTCCGGTGCAGCTGGCCGAGGCCGTCGCCGCGCAGGCCGAACCGGCCGCCGTCGAGGACCCGGTCGTCGAGGCCCCGGCCGCCGCGGAGGAGGCCGCGCCCAAGGGCCGCACGCGCCGTCGGGCCACCCGCAAGGTGTCCGCTCCGGCCGGCTCCCCCGAGGGGGCCGAGGCCGCCGTCGTGACGGTCGCCGAGACCGCGCCGGCGCAGGCCGGGGCCCCGGCCGAGCCCGCGCCCGAGGCGCAGGCCCCGGCGGAGGCCGTTGCCGAGCCGGCCGCCGAGCCGGTCGCCGAGAGCGCGGCCCCGGCCCGTCCGCGGCGCCGGGCCGTGCGCAAGGCGACGGCGCCCACCGCGTCCGAGGAGACGGCCGTCGTGGTCGTCCCGTCGGCCGCGGCGGACGCTCCGGCACAGGCCGCCGCGGAGTCCCCGGCCGAAGCCCCGGCCGAGGCTCCCGCCCAGGCCCCGGCCGAAGCGGTGACCGAGGCGCCGGCGGCGGAGTCCGCCGAGGAGCCGGCCGAGGCCGTCCCGGCCAAGAAGGCCGCCGCCCGCAAGACGGCCAAGAAGGCCACCGCCAAGAAGGCCGCCACCAAGAAGACCGTGGCCAAGAAGACCGCCACGGCCGCGAAGAAGACGGCAGCCAAGAAGACGACGGCCAAGAAGGCCGCCAAGACGGTGGCGAAGAAGACGGCGGCGGCGCAGCAGAGCGCCCCCTCCGTCTCGGCGGCCACGGAGGACTGACGCTCCCGCCGGCCTCCGGGCCGGTGCGGTGACGGCGGTGCGGTGACGGCGGTGCGGGGAACCCGGTGCGATACCGGGCGACCCGCGCCGCCGCCTGTTTCGCCGCTTGTTACCGAGCGCGTTACCCTGTGTCCTGCTTGTGATGGAGGGCGCCCGCCGAGGGGGTTTCTCTGTGGTAACCCTGGGGAAAGTCACTGTGTCTGTGCTGGTAACGTGAGCGCCGGTCTCGGTGGCCACAGCCATGCGCACCGTGACCACAGCCGAACTGCACGTCCGGTCCTTCAGCCCGGATACGGCTGTCTTCCCGCAAGGAACCCTCGGGGGCGGGGTCCTGTACACAAGTCGTTCGCCCGCCCACAGGCTGCGGTGAACACCCGGGGATGCGGCCGTGCCGGGTTCGACGCGGTCCCTTCCCGATCACGCACGACGCGCCTTCGAGGTCGCCGTAGAGGAGGGGATGTCGATGACCGACGCCCATGAGTTCATACCGGCCGCCAAGCCTGTGATCGGCGAGGAGGAGATCGAGGCCGCGGTGCGCGTGCTGCGCAGCGGCCGGGTCGTCCAGGGTCCCGAGGTGGCCGCCTTCGAGGAGGAGTTCTCGGAGCTGGTCGCCGGGCGGCACTGCGTCGCGGTCAACTCCGGCACCTCCGCGCTGCACCTGGCTCTCATGGCGCTGGGCATCGGTCCGGGCGACGAGGTCATCGTGCCGTCGTTCTCCTTCGCGGCATCCGCCAACGTGGTCCGGCTGGTCGGCGCCGACGTCGTCTTCGCCGACATCGAGGCCGACACCTTCTGTCTGGACCCGGCGGCCTTCGAAGCGGCGATCACCCCGCGCACCGCGGCGGTCATGCCGGTCCACCTGTACGGCCACCCGGCCGCGATGGACCGGATCATGGCGATCGCCGCGCAGCACGGGCTCGCCGTCGTCGAGGACGCCTGCCAGGCCCACGCGGCGGCGCAGCACGGCACGCCGGTCGGCGCCTTCGGCGCCGCGGGCACCTTCAGCTTCTACCCGACCAAGAACATGCACAGCCTCGAGGGCGGCATGATCAGCACGGCCGACGCGGAGGTCGCCCGGACCCTGCGCCTGCTGCGCAACCAGGGCATGGAGCAGCGCTACGCCAACGAGATCGTCGGCGCCAACGTGCGCATGACGGACGTCTCCGCCGCGATCGGCCGGGTGCAGCGGACCAAGGTCGAGGGCTGGACCGAGCAGCGCATCGCCAACGCCGCCTACCTCACCGAGCACATCACCGCGCCGAACGTGGTGACGCCGAAGCCGGCCGAGGGCGCCCGCCACGTGTACCACCAGTACACCGTGCGCATCCGGGGCGGCCGCGAGGCGGCCATGGCGAAGCTGACCGAGGCGGGCATCGGCAACGCCGTGTACTACCCGACCCCGATCCACCGGCTCAAGCCGTTCTGGGAGCCGGACCAGAAGGCCGGCCGCACCTGGGACCTGCCGGAGACGGAGCGCGCGGCCGCCGAGGTCGTGTCCCTGCCGGTCCACCCCGCCCTCACCCAGCAGGACCTGGACCGCATCGTCACCGCCGTGAACGCGCTGGGAGAGCACCTGTGAGCAAGCCGCTGCGGGCCGGACTCGTCGGCCTCGGTTCGATGGGGCGTCACCACGCCCGTGTGCTGTCCGGTCTGGACGGCGTCGAGCTGGTCGGCGTCGTCGACCCGATGGGCGACACGTTCGGCGCCGCGCAGGGCGCCCCCGTCCTGGACACCGTCCGGGAGCTGATCGCCCTCGGCATCGACTACGCCGTCGTGGCCTGCCCGACCCACCTGCACGAGGAGGTCGGTCTGGCGCTCGCCGAGGCCGGCGTCTGCGCGCTGATCGAGAAGCCGGTCGCCGACACCGTCGAGGGAGCCCGCCGGCTCGTCGATGCGTTCGAGTCGCGGGGCCTGGTGGCCGGCGTCGGCCACATCGAGCGGTGCAACCCGGCGCTGCGCTCACTGCGCGCCCGCCTGGAGGCCGGCGAGCTCGGCGACGTCTACCAGGTCGTCACCCGCCGCCAGGGCCCGTTCCCGCACCGGATCGCCGACGTCGGCGTGGTCAAGGACCTGGCCACGCACGACATCGACCTGACGGGCTGGGTGACGGGCCGCCAGTACGTGTCCATCGCCGCGCACACCGTCTCCAAGAGCGGCCGCCCGCACGAGGACATGGTCTCCGCGGTCGGCCGCCTGGACGACGGCACCATGGTCAACCACCTGGTCAACTGGCTGAGCCCGCTCAAGGAGCGGTTCACGTCCGTCACCGGTGAGCGCGGCTGCTTCATCGCCGACACCCTCACCGCCGACCTGACGTTCCACTCCAACGCGGCGGTGACGACCGAGTGGGAGGCCCTGCGCGCCTTCCGCGGTGTCTCCGAAGGTGACATGATCCGCTACGCCATCCCGAAGCGGGAGCCGCTGCTCGTCGAGCACGAGCTGTTCCGGGACGCCGTGCTCGGCAAGGACGCCGACATCTGCACCCTGCGCCAGGGCATGCGGACCGTCGAGGTCGCGGCCGCGGTGCTGCTGTCGGCGACGGAGAACCGCAGCGTGTCCCTTCAGCCGGAGGACCTGGCCGTCCATGGCAGCTGAGCGTCACCCGCGGGGGGAACGGCACGCGCTCGGCGGGACTCCTATGTTCTGTGAGACCTTCCCCGCAGGACCCAGCCGGCCGTCGGCTGTCGGACACCAGGAGCCGGAGAATGAGTGCTGCGCCTGACGTCAGCGTCATCGTTGCCGTCTACAACACGATGCCCTACCTGACGGAGTGCCTGAACTCCCTCCTCGGGCAGAGCATCGGCCGGGACCGGCTGGAGGTCGTCGCCGTCGACGACGGCTCCACCGACGACAGCGGCCGCGAACTCGACCGGTTCGCGGCGCTGTACCCGGACACCGTCAAGGTGATCCACCAGCCCAACTCCGGCGGCCCCGCCGCGCCCAGCAACCGGGCGCTGGAGGTGGCCACGGGCCGGTACGTGTACTTCATCGGCTCCGACGACTACCTCGGCGAGGAAGCCCTGGAGCGCATGGTGAAGTGCGCCGACAGGAACGAGTCGGACGTCGTCGTCGGCAAGATGGTCGGCACCAACGGCCGCTACGTCCACCAGGTGCTCTACAAGGAGAACACCGCCGACATCAGCCTGTACGACTCCGCGCTGCCGTTCACCCTGGCCAACACCAAGCTGTTCCGGCGCGAGCTGGTCGAGAAGCACAAGCTGCGCTTCCCCGAGCACATGCCCGTGGGCAGCGACCAGCCGTTCACCATCGAGGCGTGCGTCCGCGCCCGGCGGATCTCGGTGGTGGCCGACTACACCTGCTACTACGCGGTCAAGCGCGGCGACGCCAGCAACATCACCTACCGCGCCGACCACCTGGCGCGGCTGCGGTGCGCGGCCGAGATCATGGACTTCACGGCCGGTCTCATCGAGGCGGGCCCCGACCGTGACGCCGTGCTGCGCCGGCACTTCACGTGGGAACTGGCCAAGCTCGTCCAGGACGACTTCCCCGGCCTGGACCGCGCGTTGCAGCGGCAGATCTGCGCGGGCATCGCGCGGCTCGCCGACAGCTACTTCACCGACGGCATCCGCGACGCGATGGACGTCAAGCGCCGGGTGCGCATCGCGCTGGCGCACGCCGGGGCGATCGACGAGCTGTGCGAGGCCGTCACCTCCGAGAAGGAGCACGGGGCACCGCCGTTCGTCGCCGAGGGCGAGCGCGCCTACGCCCGCTACCCGGGCTTCCGCGACCCGGGCACCGGTGTGTCCGACCGCGTCTACGAGCTGGTGGGGGAGTCGGTCCCGGGCCGGCTCGCGAAGGGCACCGAACTGCTCGCCTCCGGCTGGGAGCAGCAGGGCGACGGGCTCGCCTATACGGCGTCCGTACGGGTGCCCGTCGTCGGTGACGTCGAGCGCGCGGGCGTGGTGCTGCGGCTCGTCAAGGGCGCCATGCCCAAGTCGGCCGACAAGCCCGGCGCGCGCCGGCTGAAGGCCGGGCAGGTCCTGGCGCCGGCCGTGGGCGAGATGCGGGTGGAGCCCGCCGAGGACGGCGCGGGCAGCGTGCTGCACGCCCGCGTCCCGCTGAAGCAGGTCACCGCCAAACGCGGGGTACGGGTCTACCTGGACCTCGCCGGGCGGACGTACGAGATCCCGGTGCGCGGCGAGGGACTGCCCATGCCGCTGGCGCGCCTGTGGGGACCGGAGACGGACCTGTACCGTGCGTCGGCGCTGGTGAACGACAAGGGGCGTGTGGTCATCGACACGGCCCAGCTGCACCCCCAGAAGAGGACACTGGTGCGGCGGGCGCTCGGGCGCCTGTTCGGGAAACTGAAGTCCGGTGCCGTCCGCGTGAAGCGGGGCGGCGCCAAGAAGTCCGAGCCGAACGGTGCCAAGAAGCCGGCCGGTTCCCAAAGGAAGTAGCGACCCTCCATGAACATCTGTGTAGTAGCGCTCGGCAAGATCGGGCTCCCGCTGGCGGTGCAGTTCGCCTCCAAGGGCCACCGGGTCATCGGCGCGGACGTCAACGAGAAGGTCGTCGAGCTGGTCAACGCCGGTGTCGAGCCGTTCCCCGGCGAGGACGACCTCGACGTCAAGCTCAAGCAGGCCGTCGACGCCGGGCTGCTGACGGCGACGACGGACACCGCGGCCGCGGTCGCCGACTCCGAGGCCGTCGTCGTGGTCGTCCCGCTGTTCGTCGACGCCGAGGGCACGCCGGACTTCGGCTGGATGGACTCCGCGACGAAGGCGATCGCCCAGGGCCTCAAGCCGGGCACGCTCGTGTCGTACGAGACCACCCTGCCGGTCGGCACCACCCGCACCCGCTGGGCTCCGATGCTGGCCGAGGGCTCCGGCCTGACCGCGGGCGAGGACTTCCACCTGGTGTTCTCCCCCGAGCGCGTCCTCACCGGCCGGGTCTTCGCCGACCTGCGCCGCTACCCGAAGCTGGTCGGCGGCATCGACGAGGCGTCGACGGCCCGCGGCGTGGAGTTCTACGAGCAGGTCCTCGACTTCGACGAGCGTGACGACCTGCCGCGGCCGAACGGCGTGTGGGACCTCGGCACCGCCGAGGCCTCCGAGCTGGCCAAGCTGGCCGAGACCACCTACCGGGACGTCAACATCGGCCTGGCCAACCAGTTCGCGCGGTTCGCCGACGACAACGGCATCGACGTCAAGAAGGTCATCGAGGCCTGCAACTCGCAGCCCTACAGCCACATCCACCAGCCGGGCATCGCCGTCGGCGGCCACTGCATCCCGATCTACCCGCGGATGTACCTGTGGAACGACCCGGCGGCGACCGTCGTGCGCTCCGCCCGTGAGGCGAACGCCGCGATGCCCGAGTACGCCGTCGACCTGCTGGCCGCCGCCTACGGCGACCTGACCGGCGTCAACGTGCTCGTGCTGGGTGCCGCCTACCGCGGCGGCGTCAAGGAGACCGCCTTCTCCGGCGTCTTCCCGACCGTCGAGGCGCTGAAGGCGCGCGGCGCGGTGCCGTTCGTCTCCGACCCGATGTACACGGACGAGGAGCTGGCCGCGCACGGCCTCACCCCGCACGCGGGCGAGAAGGTCACCGCCGCCGTCCTCCAGGCCGACCACGCCGAGTACCGCACCCTGACCCCGGCCGACCTGCCGGACGTCACCGTCCTCGTCGACGGCCGCCGCACGACCGACCCGGAGGCCTGGAAGGGCGTCCGCCGGGTCGTCATCGGCGGCTGAGGACGCTCACCCAGTCACGCGGACAACCTCGTGGCCCCGCCCCCGCACCCCGGGGCGGGGCCCCGGTGCAGGAAGGGTTCTTCATGACCTGGCTGATCACGGGCGGGGCCGGCTACATCGGCTCCCATGTGGTGAAGGCGATGATCGACGCCGGTGAGTCCGTCGTCGTCCTCGACGACCTGAGCACGGGTCGGGCCGAGCGGCTCCCGGACGGTGTCGTGCTGGAGACCGGCACGGTCCTCGACCGCGGGACCGTCGACCGGGTGCTGCGCGAGCACGCCGTCACCGGCATCGTGCACATCGCGGGCAAGAAGCAGGTGGCCGAGTCCGTCGACCGGCCGCTCTACTACTACCGCGAGAACGTGGAGGGCCTGCGCGTCCTGCTCGACGCGGCCGCCGGCGCGGGCGTCGGCCGGTTCCTGTTCTCCTCGTCCGCCGCCGTGTACGGCATGCCCGACGTCGACCTCGTCACCGAGAAGACGCCGTGCACGCCCATCAACCCGTACGGCGAGACCAAGCTGGCCGGCGAGTGGCTGGTGGCCGCGGTCGGCGCCCGGCACGGCATGGCGACGGCCTCGCTGCGCTACTTCAACGTCGCGGGCGCCGCCACGCCCGAGCTGGGCGACGACGGCGTCTTCAACCTCGTCCCCATGGTGTTCGAGCGCATCGACGCCGGTGAGTCGCCGCTGATCTTCGGCGACGACTACGCCACCCCCGACGGCACCTGCGTCCGCGACTACATCCACGTCGAGGACATCGCCACCGCGCACGTCGCGGCCGCGCGCCGGCTCGCCGCCGACCCGCAGGCCCGGCTGGTCCTCAACATCGGGCGCGGTGAGGGCGTCTCGGTCGCGGAGATGGTCGGCATCATCCAGGACGTCACCGGCCTCACCGGCATGACGCCGCAGGTGCGGGGGCGCCGCCCGGGCGACCCGGCGCGGGTGGTGGCCTCCGGCGACCTGATCCGTACGGAACTCGGCTGGAGCGCCCGGCGGGACGTGCGGGAGATGGTGGAGTCGGCGTGGGCGGGGTGGCGGCTGCGGCACCCGTGACGCCACCCGCGGCACGCCACCCGTGCGAAACGCCCGCCGGGTGACGCCACCCGCGCGGCACGTCACCGCCTGACGAGGAAGGGCCCCCGGAATCCGGGGGCCCTTCCTCGTCACGTCTCGGCCGTCGGGCCTCGCCGGGCTCAGCCCTGCTCGAGGAACAGCTTCTCGAAGTGCTTGCGCACCACGGGCCAGTCCCACACCGTCAGCGCGTGCTCGGTGGCCTGCTCGCCGGCGGCGCGCCAGGCCTCCTCGGTGGCCGTGAGCTTCAGGATCCGCTCGGCCGCCTCCGCGGGGGAGGCCACGACCCAGCCCTCGGGGTAGAGGGTGCGGGCGCTGTTGGGCTTGCCCGCGTAGAACGGCCAGTCGCGCGCGACGGGGACGGCACCGCTGGCGGCGCCCTCCATCAGACCGACGTGGCAGCCCTCGCGCACCGAGGAGCTGAGGATCGTCCCGATCTCGACCAGCTTCGACGGGACGTCGTCCGTGGGACCGAGCTTCACGACCGCGCCGGACTCCTCCAGCGGGGCGATCAGCCGGTCGAACTCGCGCCGGTACTCGCGGGTGGCCTGGCTGGTCTTCGGGTCCATGTCGCCGCCGACCAGGATCAGCCGGTAGCGCTCGTCGTGCTTGCGGACCCGCTGGAGGACGTCCACGGCCCACTTGGGGTCCTTGGCGACCTGGCTGATGCCGATCAGCCCCAGGTTGAACCGGGCCTCGGCGGGCTTGGGCCGGTCGAAGCCGGACAGGTCCATGGCGTTGTCCAGGACGTGGAAACGCGGGGCCTGCTCGCCGCGGAGCACCGGCACGAGCGAGGTGGTGAGGTCCTGCACGTGGGGCGCGACGAACACCATGTCGTCGATCCGGGAGAAGTCCGTCATGTGCGGCCAGCGCGTGAACGCCTCGTAGCTGTGCAGCCGCACGACGATCCGGGTGTCGCCCGGGTCGATCGTGGTGAGCATGCCGGCCGGGCCCGCCGCCCACTCCAGGAACACCGTGTCCGCCCAGTCGAGGTAGGGGCGCATCAGGCGCTCCACCTCTTCCTGGTAGGAGCTCGTACCGTCCGACAGACGGTCCTCGATCATCCTCGGGGCCGCCCAGGAGATCCGCTTGAGGTGCTTGTTCGAGGCGAGGTCCAGGTAGCGCAGCTCGACGCCGGGGTGGTCGGCGAAGTGCTCCCGGATGAGGTGCAGGAAGTTGTCGTTGGCGCTCGTCGCCAGCAGCAGCCGCAGCGGGCGGTCGGTGGGCACGGGCGCCGCGGGCACCTTGCGGCCGCGGGGCCGGCTCAGCGCCTGGAACGCCGTGGAGCGGTGCAGCGGGGCGACGAACCCCTCGGCGTCCTTGGCCAGCGGCGACGACAGCTGGTCGATGTGCAGCACCCGGTGGAAGTCCAGGAACAGCGCACGGTTCAGCGCCTCGGCCGCCTCGCCGATGCTCCCCTTGGCGAACTCCGCGTCCGCGTGGGCGAGATGGGCGCCGACCGCCTTGCCGATGATGCGCGGGCTGATGCCCTTGCGGATCTCCTGCATGGCGCCCTCGTAGTAGAGGTCCGCCCGCAGCTTCGGGTCCGGGATGCGCGCGGCGGCGTCCGCGAGGGTCAGCGCGGCACCGCTGGTGCGGCCCGCCCACTGCATGCCCTCGGCGACGTACCGCGAGGTCGCGGCGCGCACCTTGACGGGCATGCCGGGCGCGGTCACGGCGGAGCGCCACAGCCGGGCGCCGACGCCGGAGCGCATCACGGTGCGCGGGGTGGCCGCCCGCACCAGCTGGGCGGGCAGTTCGCCGACACCGCGGCGCACATCGCGGGCGACGGCGTGCAGCGGCGGCAGGACGGAGGAGCGGGCCGCGGCGCCGCCCTTGTCCTTCAGCTCCTCGACGGCCTTCAGCGCGGGCGCGAGCCCGAACTTGGCGGCGGCGCCGCGGTTGTACTCGGCCAGCCGCCACACCGTGTACACGGAGCCGGCGTCCAGGGCGACGAGCACGTCGGCCTTGCGGGCCCGGGAGCGCAGCCACGAGTCGCGGCCGATCTGCATCCACACGCGCAGGCCGCGCGGCGACTTGCCGGCCCGGCGGCGCAGCGCCTGGCTGCGGTGCTTGAGGCTGCGCGGCAGCTGGTGCACACCGGCCAGCCCGACCTTGGCGATCTCCTCGGGAACGCCCTCGACCTCCAGGTGGAAGGCGCCCGCCAGGTGCACGCGCGCCCCCAGGGCCTCGAACGTGCGCACCGCGGAGGCCAGGACGCCGAGCTGCGGCCGGTCGGCGGCGACGAGCAGGACTTCGGTCACGGGGCGAGCTCCTCGACGAGGTTCTTGACGGCGACGGACATCAGCGCCTCACGAGTGAACTGGTCGGCGTGGGCCATCGCCTCGGCGTGCTCGGCGTCGGTCGTCTCCACCGCCATGTGCGCGGCCCGGATGAACGACTCGGTCAGGCCCTCCTCGTCGAGGCCGGGAGCGCCCGTCCACAGCGGGTGGCCCTTCAACACGTTGGAGGCGTCGTGCTCGACGGCGTGCGCCGACACGATCGGCAGGCCCGTCGCCATGTACTCGTACACCTTGCCGGAGGTGACGTACCGGCCGCCGATCAGGATCAGCACCATGGCGTCCCAGCCGGCGTAGATCGAGGAGACCTCGGCCTTGGCGGCGGGGCCGCCGTAGAAGACGCCGTCGGGCTCGGCGTCCTTGAGGACCTCGGCGTGCCGGTTCGCCCCGCGGCTGGCGCCGTTGCCGAGGTGGCCGCGGATCTCGAAGCGCGCGTTGGCCAGCAGCGGTTCCTTCTCGCGGGCCGCGCGCCAGGCGTTCAGCACCACTTCCAGGTGCGGGATGGTGAAGTTGACGGTGCCGAGGTAGCCGAAGACCAGACCGGACTCGCGGTCCGCCTTGTGCACCCGGCCCGGCGAGCTGTCGGCGTCGTAGCCGTTGCGCACGACGTGCACGCGGTCGGCGAACTCCGGGTAGCGCTTGCGGTAGTGCTCGGCGATCGGGTCGTTGACGACCCACAGGGACACCGCGTGGTCGAGGATCCTCTGCTCCCAGCGGCCCTCCTCGGAGTCGCGGGAGAACGCCTCGACGCCGTCGATGACGTCGATGGACCAGCCGTCGCGGAAGTCCACCGCGTACGGCACCTTCGCGTCCTCCCACAGCTTCCAGGCCGCGGCGAGGTTGACGTACGGCACGCAGCTGGCGAGCAGCAGGTCGGCCGGCCGCTCCCGGTGGATGCGCAGGACGGCCTGCTCCAGGTCGCCGCGCCACTCACCGAAGTTGGGCTCCGGGAAGGCCGCGGTCTGGCGGCGGCGGAGCTGGGCGACCCAGCCGTTGGGGTCGAGGGCGCGCGCCTCGTCGTAGAGGCGGATGTCCGTCTCCAGGTCCTCGCGCGACAGCGGCAGTTCGACGATGTTCACCCGGGGGTCGACCTGCTCCAGCAGGGAGAGGTCGATGCCGGAGTCGAGTTCCCAGGACTCCCGGGCGATGTTGACGACCGTGACGTCCCAGCCGGCCTTCACGAACTGGTTGGCGGTCTCGCGCATCCGGTACGTGGAGCTCTTGGCGGCCGGAGGGAAGCCGATCGCGAGATAGATGACGTGGGGCCGCCTGCCTTCCGCAGACGGACCGGACGTGGGAGACGATGACATAGCAGTTGACGCTAGCACGCTGACGTGCGCGGACTGTGGGTCGCTTGTGGCCGTCCGCGGGGCGGACGGCCACGACCCCCGGTGCCGCGTCAGGCGGGCCGGCTGCCCCCCTTCCACTCCTCCATGAGCCGGACGACGTTCTGCGCCGCGCGGCCGTCGCCGTAGGGGGTGCCGGGGTCGGCGGTCGGCACGGGACGGGTCACCGTCTCGGCCCACTCCTGCGGCGACAGCGTGTGCGGGTCGGGTACAAGGACGTTCCAACCGGTGTGCACGGTTTCCACCCACTCCGTCTCGGGGCGGATGGTGGTGCAGATGCGCTCCAGCAGGAACGCCTCCTTCTGGAGCCCGCCCGAGTCGGTGACCACGCCGACGGAGGCGAGCACGGCGGCGACCAGGCTCGCGTACGGCAGCGGGCGGCCGACGTGGAGGTTGCCCTGGGCCAGGTCGATGCCGTGCTCCTCGGCGCGGGCGACCAGACGGGGGTGCGCGGCCAGCGCCACCGGCACCGGCAGCTTGGCGAGCGAGCCGACGATCGCGGCGAGCCGCTCGGGGTCGTCGGTGTTGTCCGGGCGGTGCAGGGTCGCCAGCAGGAACGGCTCGGCCGGGTCGATGCCCTCGGGCAGCTCCGGCGCCGGGAACTCGCCGGCCCGCACCTGGTCGCGGATGCGCAGGCAGATGTCGACCATGACGTCGCCGGCCAGGCGGGTGCGCTCGGCGAGGCCCTCGCCCGCCAGGTGGCGCACGGCCTCCTCGGTCGGGGCCAGCAGCAGGTCGGCGCAGTGGTCGGTCAGCACGCGGTTGTGCTCCTCCGGCATCCGCCGGTTGAAGGAGCGCAGGCCGGCCTCCAGGTGCGCGACCGGCAGGTGCATCTTCACGGCGGACAGGGCGCCGGCGATGGTGGAGTTGGTGTCGCCGTACACCAGGACCCAGTCGGGCCGCTCCCGCTCCAGCACCGGGTCCAGCGCGGACAGCACGGCACCGGTCTGCACCCCGTGGCTGCCGGAGCCGACGCCGAGGTGGACGTCGGGGTCGGGGATGCCGAGGCCGGAGAAGAAGACGTCGGAGAGGTCGGCGTCGTAGTGCTGCCCGGTGTGCACGATCACGTGCTCGTGCTCAGTCTCCGCGAAGGCCGCCGCGATGGGGGCGAGCTTCACCAGTTGGGGTCGGGCTCCGACGATGCTGATGACTTTCACTGAGCACTCTTCTTCTCGGTCGGGCTTTTGGTAGGGGAATGGTAGGCAACGGGCGACCCCCGGCAGGCCCTCGGCCGGGCCGGCACGGGGTCGCCCGGCACTGTTCATGCCGCGTTCACGCCGTGGTCAGCGGCGCGGGGACGACGGTCCGGGGTCGACGCATAACGGTTTCGTGAATCTTGTGCCCGTGATCCGGGCGGCGAGCGGGACGGATCACGCGGAGCGCTCGACGAGCACCCCGTCCTTCTCCTCGTACAGGGCGCCGCTCTGCGGGCACTCCCACACGCCCGGCTCGCCCTCGCGCGCGACCAGCCGGACGCCGGCGCGGCCGACCCAGCCCACCTGACGGGCCGGCACGCCGAGGACCAGGGCGAAGTCGGGCACGTCCTTCGTCACCACGGCTCCCGCGGCGACCATCGCCCAGCGTCCGATGGTGAGCGGCGCGACGCACACCGAGCGCGCCCCGATCGACGCCCCGTCGGAGATGCGCACGCCGACGGCCTCCCAGTCGCCGCCGCGCTTCTGGTTGCCCTCGGGGTCGACGGAGCGCGGGTTGTGGTCGTTGGTGAGGACCACGGCGGGGCCGATGAAGACGCCGTCGCCGAGCTCGGCCGGCTCGTAGACGAGGGCGTAGTTCTGAAGCTTGCAGTTGTCGCCCATGCGGACCCCCGAGCCGACGTACGCGCCGCGGCCGATCACGCAGCCCTCCCCGAGGCGGGCACCCTCCCGGATCTGCGCGAGGTCCCAGACGCTGCTCCCGGCGCCGATCTCGGCGCTCGCGTCGACCTGGGCGCTGGGCTGGACCCTGTAATTCACTTCTTCGCCTTCCGCAGTACGGCTTCGCCCCGCGAGCATACGGGCCGGGGGCGACCCGGCCCGGTTTGACCCCTGTACACCGGCCCCGTAACCTTGACCGTCGGCGTGTCCACAGACGTGCCACATCCCCGTAAACCTCTTCCTCCCGAGTCGCCTCGGTGGCCGGGAGAGGCCGCCCGTGTTCTCGCCCGGGTGGCTGGCCTGCGGGGATGCCGTTCTCCGAGCGAAAGAGAGATCCGCGTGTACGCCATCGTGCGCAGCGGTGGCCGCCAGCACAAGGTTGCTGTCGGTGACATCGTTGAGGTTGACAAGATTTCCACCGCCAAGGTTGGCGACACGGTCGAGCTCTCGACCCTGCTCGTTGTCGACGGCGACGCTGTGACCAGCGACCCGTGGGTGCTGGCCGGCATCAAGGTCCAGGCCGAGGTCGTGGACCACCACAAGGGCCAGAAGATCGACATTCTGCGCTACAAGAACAAGACCGGCTACCGCCGTCGTCAGGGCCACCGCCAGCAGTACACGGCGATCAAGGTCACTGAGATCCCCGCGGCTGCGAAGTAAGGGACTGAGGAGACATGGCACACAAGAAGGGCGCATCGTCCACCCGGAACGGTCGCGACTCCAACGCCCAGCGGCTCGGCGTGAAGCGCTTCGGCGGTCAGGTCGTCAACGCGGGTGAGATCCTGGTCCGCCAGCGTGGCACCCACTTCCACCCGGGCTCCGGCGTGGGCCGCGGCGGCGACGACACGCTGTTCGCGCTCCAGGCCGGTTCGGTGGAGTTCGGCACCCACCGTGGCCGCAAGGTCGTGAACATCGTTCCGGTCGCCTGACCTCAGGCTTTCCGCGAACGTTTCGCGAGGCGGACCTCACTTCCCATCCGGGAAGGCGGGTCCGCCTTTCGCGTGTTACGCAGTAGTCAGAACCGTACGTATCACCGAAGTGCTGGAGGCACCCCACCATGACCACCTTCGTGGACCGCGTCGAACTGCACGTCGCCGCGGGTAACGGAGGCCACGGCTGTGCCTCCGTCCACCGTGAGAAGTTCAAGCCGCTCGGCGGTCCCGACGGCGGCAACGGGGGGCGCGGCGGCGATGTGATCCTCACCGTCGACCAGTCCGTGACCACGCTGCTCGAATACCACCACTCCCCGCACCGCAAGGCCACCAACGGCAAGCCGGGCGAGGGCGGCAACCGCTCCGGCAAGGACGGGCAGGACCTCGTCCTCCCGGTGCCGGACGGCACCGTCGTCCTGGACAAGGCGGGCAACGTGCTGGCCGACCTCGTCGGGCACGGCACCTCCTTCGTCGCCGCCCAGGGCGGGCGGGGCGGCCTCGGCAACGCGGCCCTCGCGTCCGCGCGCCGCAAGGCGCCCGGGTTCGCGCTGCTCGGCGAGCCCGGCGACCTGCACGACATCGTGCTGGAGCTGAAGACCGTCGCCGACGTGGCGCTGGTCGGCTACCCGAGCGCCGGCAAGTCGTCCCTGATCTCCGTGCTCTCCGCCGCCAAGCCGAAGATCGCCGACTATCCGTTCACCACCCTCGTGCCCAACCTGGGCGTGGTGACCGCCGGATCGACCGTCTACACCATCGCCGACGTCCCCGGTCTCATCCCGGGCGCCAGCCAGGGCCGGGGGCTGGGCCTGGAGTTCCTGCGGCACGTCGAGCGGTGCAGCGTGCTCGTGCACGTGCTGGACACGGCCACCCTCGAATCCGACCGCGACCCCGCCAGCGACCTCGACGTCATCGAGGCGGAGCTGCGCGAGTACGGAGGGCTCGGCGACCGTCCCCGCATCGTCGTCCTGAACAAGATCGACGTCCCGGACGGCAAGGACCTCGCGGAGATGGTCCGCCCCGATCTGGAGGCCCGCGGCTACCGCGTCTTCGAGGTGTCCGCGGTCGCGCACACGGGGCTCAAGGAGCTGTCGTTCGCCCTCGCCGACCTCGTCGGCCGGGCCCGCGCGGCCAAGCCCAAGGAGGAGGCCACGCGGATCGTCATCCGGCCCAAGGCCGTGGACGACGCGGGCTTCACCGTCACGCGCGAGGAGATCGACGGGGAGCTGCTGTTCCGCGTCCGGGGCGAGAAGCCCGAACGCTGGGTGCGGCAGACCGACTTCAACAACGACGAGGCCGTCGGCTACCTCGCCGACCGGCTCAACCGCCTCGGCGTGGAGGACGAGTTGATGAAGGCGGGGGCCCGGTCCGGCGACGGTGTCGCCATCGGGCCCGAGGAGAACGCCGTCGTCTTCGACTGGGAGCCGTCGGTGACGGCCGGCGCCGAGATGCTCGGCCGCCGTGGTGAGGACCACCGCTTCGAGGCCCCGCGGCCCGCGGCCCAGCGCCGCCGCGACCGCCAGGCCGAACGCGACGATGCGGCCGAGGAGTTCGAGGGCTTCGAGCCCTTCTGACCCCACCGGAGCCCCGGGGTTCTCGTACCCCGGGGCTCTCGTGTCCCCGGGATTGTCGTGTCCTCGGGGCTCTCGTGTCCCCGGGACTGTCGCGTTCCCGGGACTGTCGCGTTCCCGGGACTGTCGCGTCCCCGGGGCTCGCCTGTGCCCTGAGACCGCTCCGGCATCCGGGGGCCCGGCGGAACCTCGAGGTCGCCCCGGACCCGTCGCGGCACGGCCGTGGCGGGTCTCTCTCCGGCCCTCCGTTTGTCATGCACGCGAGAGTCTCCGTTCAGCCTGACGGTCCGACGGCCGTGCCACCTTCCTTGTGTCCGAGTGACCAGCGACGCAAGGGAGTTCACGATGGCCCCCGGCCCGAAGAGAACCCTTTCCCCCGACCGCCGCCGCTTCCTCACCGCCGGTGCCGCCGTGGTCGGCGCCGCCGCCTCCGCCCAGCTCTGGCTGCCGGTCACCGCCCGGGCCGCCGGAACCCCGCTGCCGGACGGGGTCTTCAGCCTCGGCGTCGCCTCCGGCGACCCCCTGCCCGACGGCGTCGTGCTGTGGACCCGGCTCGCCCCCGACCCGCTGAACGGCGGCGGGATGCCCGACCGCGCCGTCGAGGTCGAGTGGGAGATCTCGCCCGACGAGCGGTTCGGCAACGGCGTCCGCCGGGGCGTCGCCCGGGCCCGGCCCGAGTACGGGCACAGCGTCCACGTGGACGTCCGCGGACTGCGCGCGGACCGCACCTACTGGTACCGCTTCCGCGCCGGCGGGCAGCTCTCGCGCGCCGGCCGCACCCGCACCGCGCCCCGCCCGCTCGCCCCCGGCGGCTCCCTGCGCCTCGCCCTCGCCTCCTGCCAGAACTGGCAGCACGGCTACTTCACGCCGTACGCCGACATGTACGCGCAGGACCCCGACGTCGTCCTCTTCGTCGGGGACTACGTCTACGAGAGCGCGCCGTCCGCCACGGCCGTCCGCCGGCACGAGGGGAGCGGGGAGCCGTACACCCTCACCCAGTACCGCAACCGGTACGCGCAGTACCGCACCGACCCCGACCTCCAGCGGATGCACGCCCACGCGCCCTGGGTGGTCACCTTCGACGACCACGAGGTCGACAACGACTACGCCGGCGAGATCCCGCAGGACCCCGCCCAACAGACGCACGACGCGTTCACGGCCCGGCTGACCGCCGCCTACCAGGCGTACTACGAGCACATGCCGGTCCGGGCGACCGCGATCCCGGACGGACCGCACATCCGCATGCACCGGAGCTTCCGGTTCGGCCGGCTGGCCCGGCTCAACGTCCTCGACACCCGGCAGTACCGCAGCGACCAGGCCACCGGCCAGGCCGGCGCCCAGGACCCCGCGCTCACCCTGCTCGGCGCCGAGCAGAAGCGCTGGCTGCTGGACTCGCTGCACGGCTCGGACGCCCGCTGGAACCTCGTCGCCTCGCAGATCATGATGGCCGAGACCGACCTGCTGGCCGGGGCGGGCAAGCAGTGGTACTACGACGCCTGGGACGGCTACCAGGTGGAACGCAACGCCCTGCTCGCGGAGTTCGAGCGGGTCCGCAACCCCGTCGTGCTCAGCGGGGACCGGCACCTCACCATGGTCAGCGACCTGAGGAAGGACTTCGCCGACCCGTCCTCCGCGGTCGTCGGCGCCGAGTTCGTCGGCACGTCGATCTCCAGCAACGGCGACCAGGACCAGGACGCCTTCCACGCGCAGTGGGACCCGCTGAAGGCCGACAACCCGCACTGGAAGCTGATCGACGCCCACCGCGGCTACCACCTCTTCGACGTCCGCCGCGACGCCGTCGACGCGCGGGTCCGGATCGTGGACACCGTCCTGAAGCCCGAGGCGACCGCCCGGACGCTGGCGAAGCTGCGGGTGAGCGACGGCCGGCCGGGCGTACGGCCGGCCTGACACACGGCGGGGGAGGGGCCCGGGACCAGCGGTCACTCATCGCACACCCAGGCTCCTCTCAGCTTCGCCTAAGGAAAGCCTCTTACCGTCTCCTAACCATGGAGACGGACTGTACGAGCGACGACCAGCACGTGAACGACACCCGAGCGGCCGGCGGCCGCCCCGCGCCCCTGCCCACCGGCACCCGGCTGCTGCACATCGGCCCGCACAAGACCGGGACCACCGCCATCCAGGGCGCCCTGTTCGCGGCGAAGGACCGGATGCCGGAGCACGGCGTCGTGTTCCCCGCGACGAGCAGACATCCCATGCAGGCCGTGCTGGCCGCCTGCGCCCGGTCCGGGATGATGGGTGACGCCACCCCCACCGAGCAGCACTGGACCCGGTTCGTCGAGCAGGTGCGCGCCACCGGCCGGAGCACATCGGTGATCAGCAGCGAGTTCTTCGCCGACGCCCCCGACGACGCGACGATCGAGCGGATCGTCGAGCAACTGGGCGGGGAGCGCGTCCACGTCCTGGTGACCCTGCGCCCGCTGGTGCGGATCATGCCCTCGCAGTGGCAGCAGTACGTGCAGAACGGGCTGCGGATGAGCTACGAGGAGTGGCTGGAGCACATGCTCCGCAAGGCGCCCTACGAGAAGCCCAACCCGAGCTTCTGGCGGCGCCACCGGCACGACCGGCTCGTCGAACGGTGGGTGCGGGTGGTGGGGGCCGACCGGGTCACCGTCGTGGTGGTCGACGACCGGGACCGCGACGGACTGATGCGCACCTTCGAGGCGCTGCTCGGCCTGCCGGACCGGCTCCTGCAGCCCGTGCCCGACACGGCGAACCGTTCGCTCACGCTCGCCGAGACCGAAATGCTGCGCAATCTCAATAAGGAATTCCGCGGCAATGGACTTCCCGACGAGCTCTATTCCAAGCTGGTCCGTCACGGCGCGGTCATGCATATGAAGAACGCGTGCAGCCCCACCTCCCGCGACGTGCGGATCTCCACCCCGGCCTGGGCAGCCGAGGCGGCCGCCGAGATCGGCGCCGAGATGACCGGGCGCATCGAGGCCATGGGCGTGCGCGTCATCGGCGATCCGGGCCTGCTGTCCGCCGTGCCGAAGCCCTCCCCCCGCCCCGCACAGGAGGCCGGGCAGCCCGAGGAGGAGCCCCGGATCTCACCGGAAGTCGCCGCTCAGGCGCTGTACGGCGCGCTCGCCGCGGTGGCCGCCGAACCCTCCGGCAAGGTGCGCACGGTGCACGGGACGCCGTCGAAGGAACTCGTGAGAGTGTTGGGGCACCGCTGTCTGAGGCGGCTGCGGCGGCGCTGAGGGCTGTCCCGTGATCCCTGGCGGGCGCGCGACGACAGCTACGGCACCTCGCCGCGTTGTCTGAACGTCCGCATACATCCAGTATGCGGACGTCCCTCCGCCTTGCGATGCACCGCATCTGACGCCGCGCGCTGATCCACCAGGGATCACGGGACAGCCCTTAGGCGCTTTCCGCCGCTTCCGGCCGCCCGCCGCCGCTTCCTGTGGACTTACTCACAGGATTTCGCGGGGTCTCCGAGGAAGGCGCGCTCATGTCTCGTCAATCGCCGGGCCGACAAGGTGAATGACAGATGGCGTGCACATATGCACGGAAGGGCGCTCACCTTGCATCGCGGTTACCGCAAGTGGGACCATTTCCCCGTTCCCTGTCGCCCCAAGGTAGGTCACCTGTGTCCCAGCACATAGCCAAGCCCCGTACCACCGCAGTGATCCTGGCCGGTGGCACCGGCCAGCGGGTGGGTCTGTCGATCCCCAAGCAGCTGCTGAAGATCGCCGGCAAGGCAGTCATCGAGCACACGCTGACCACCTTCGAGCAGGCCGACTCCGTCGACGACATCATCGTGCTGATGGCGCCCGGCTATGTGCCCGACGTCGAGAAGATCGTGGCCAAGGCCGGGTTCACGAAGGTCTCCCGGGTCATCGAGGGCGGCACCACGCGGAACGAGACCACCGAGCGCGCCATCGCGGCCCTGGGCGAGGGGCTGGCCGACGGCGAGGACCTCAACGTCCTCTTCCACGACGCCGTGCGCCCCCTGCTCTCGCAGCGCGTCATCGACGACTGCGTCGCCGCGCTCGAGCGCTACCAGGCGGTCGACGTCGCCATCCCGTCCGCGGACACCATCATCGTGACCCGGACCCACGGCGAGGACGGCGAGTTCATCACCGAGATCCCGGACCGCTCCCGGCTGCGCCGCGGCCAGACCCCGCAGGCGTTCAAGCTGTCGACGATCCGCCGGGCCTACGAGGTGGCGTCGGGCGACCCCAACTTCCAGGCCACCGACGACTGCACGGTCGTGCTGCGCTACCTGCCGGACGTGCCGATCCACGTCGTCGCGGGCGACGAGTACAACATGAAGGTGACGCAGCCGGTCGACGTCTTCATCGCCGACAAGCTCTTCCAGCTCGCCTCCACCGCCGCGCCCGAGCAGAACGGCGAGGAGGCCTACCGCGACCTGCTCACCGGCAGGACCCTGGTGGTCTTCGGCGGTTCGTACGGCATCGGCAAGGACATCGCCGAACTCGCCGAGTCCTACGGCGCCACGGTGTACGCCCTGGGCCGCTCCACCACCGGCACCCACGTGGAGAACCCGGAGGAGGTCGACGACGCGCTGTCCAAGGCGTACTCGGAGACCGGCCGGATCGACTACGTCGTCAACACCGCCGGTGTGCTGCGCATCGGCAAGCTCGCCGAGACCGACAACGCGACCATCGAGGAAGCGCTGAAGGTCAACTACCTGGCCCCCGTGCAGATCGCCCGGTCGGCCTACAAGTACCTCGCCGAGAGCAAGGGCCAGCTGCTGCTGTACACCTCCAGCAGCTACACCCGCGGGCGCGCCGAGTACAGCCTCTACTCCTCCACCAAGGCCGCCATGGTGAATCTCACCCAGGCACTGTCCGACGAGTGGGCCGGCGACGGCGTCCGCGTCAACTGCATCAACCCCGAGCGCACGGCGACCCCGATGCGCACCAAGGCCTTCGGGCAGGAGCCCGCCGGCAGCCTGCTGTCCTCCGAGGCGGTCGCCCGTACCTCCCTCGACGTCCTGCTGTCCGAGCTGACCGGTCACGTCATCGACGTACGCCAGCAGGACCCGACCGCCGACGCCAGCCGGGCCTCCGGTTTCGAGCAGGCCCTGGCGGGGGTCCTGGACCGACAGGACGGCGTGGCATAATCGGGCGCTCATAGCCATGAGAATTCAGGCCTCTGTGGCTCCTCGTTTACGGAGAATTCACAGAGGCCTGAATCCGTAAAATCCACGAAACCCCCGCAGGGGATTTTCCGGACTTCCCGGTTCTTTTCCCCTATGACCGGCACCCCTCCCAGAGCAGGTTCCTCCGTGATAAGCACCGCTATTCGGGTCGCCCGGGTGGGCAGTGCGGCCGAGCTGGCCGCGGCGGCCCTCATGACGCTGGGATACCCCGGCCTCATGCTGGCCGCGCTCGTCCCGAGCGTCCCCGCCTTCGCCGCCGTGGCCGCCGTGACGTACCTGGCGGACCTCTACCTCCACCGCAAGGGCAGCTACCTCATCGCCCTGCTGGGCAAGGTCAGAGCCGGCCTGTCGACCCGCTTCCTGATCCGGGAACTGCTGCTCATCCTGCTGCTGGCCCGGCTGGGCCACTCGGAGGAGCCCGCCTTCTACGCCGCGATCGCCTGCTTCACGGCCTTCTTCGGCCTCCAGGCCCCGCACGGCGCGCTGGTCACCCTCATCGGCAACCGCCGCCAGATGCCGGTCGTCACCCGCAACGTCGACCTGGCCTCCCGGATACGCATCCCGGACGCCCCGCCGCGCCGCCTGCTGAGCCGGGCCGGCGTGAAGATGCTCCACCTGGACCTCGCGGCCGTCGTGGGCCTGCTCGTCTACGCCCTCACCGACTCCGCGCCCGCCGCCTACGCGGGCGTCGGCGTCACCGTGGGCCTGGGCGTGCTCTACGTCCTCGCGCTCGTGCCGCACCTGCGGGCCGACCGGATCCCGCCCCCCGCCGACAAGGTGCTGAAGACCGTCAGCACCTGGCTGCGCGAGTACCGCCCGGAGACGGTGCTGTACTTCTCCGGCTCCAAGGACTCCGCGTACCAGGTCAACATGTGGCTGGAGACCATGGAGCAGCTGGACTCCCGGCCGCTGGTCATCCTGCGGGAGCGCTACATCCTGGAGAAGATGGCGCCCACCACGGTCCCCGTCGTCTGCGTGCCCGGGGGGGTGCACCTGATGAACATGGACCTGTCCACGGTGCGGGTGGCGCTGTACGCGGCCAACGTCGGCAAGAACATCCACCTGCTGCGCGTGCCCACCATGAAGCACGTCTTCATCGGCCACGGCGACAGCGACAAGCTCGCCAGCGTCAACCCGTTCAGCAAGGTCTACGACGAGGTGTGGACCGCCGGCCGCGCGGGCCGCGACCGCTACGCCATCGCCGACGTCGGCATCCGCGACGAGGACATCGTCGAGGTCGGCCGCCCCCAGCTCGCGCCCATCGAGCCGTGGCGGGGCCCGTCCGAGGGACCCCGCGGCGGAGCCGCCGATGAACGCTGTCCGACGGTCCTGTACGCGCCCACCTGGGAGGGCTGGGACGACAACCCGGGCAACACCTCGATCCTGCTGGCCGGCGAGAACATCGTGAAGAAGCTGGTCGCGGCCGAGCCCCCGGTCCGCGTCCTGTACAAGCCGCACCCCTTCACCGGCACCCGCAGCGCCAAGGCCGCCGCCGCCCACCGCCGGATCACCGCGCTGATCAAGAAGGCCGCCGCCGAGCGCGCCGCCGACCCCCGCTTCACCGCGGACGCGGCCGCCCAGGCCCGCGCCAAGTCCGACCTGACCCGGCTCAAGGCCCGTCTGGACTCTCTGTCGCTCGCCTTCGACGACAAGGCCGACGAAGCCGTGACCACCCGCGACGGTCTGGTCGACATGCGCAAGCACGAGGAGGCCGCCCGGCTGCGCACCGAGTGGAACGACGCCTACTGGCGCTCCTTCCCCTCCTTCGAGCACCGGGTCGTCACGGGCGCCGGACCGCGCCTGTACGACTGCTTCAACGCCTCCGAGGCGATGGTCTCCGACATCTCCAGCGTCGTCTCCGACTTCATCGCCAGCGGCAAGCCGTACGCGGTCACCGACTCGGCCGGGCTGGGCGCGGAGGAGTTCCGGCGGCAGAACACCGCCGTGCGCGCGGCCGTGATCCTGTCCAACGGCGCGGACGAACTGGACCGCCTGCTGGACGCCGTGCGCACCCCGGCCGCCGACCCGCTGGCCGAGGACCGCAAGGAGCTCAAGGAGTACCTGCTCGGCCCCGACGAGCCGACCTCCATCGAGCAGTTCAACACCGCCGTGGCCGACCTCGCCCTGAAGGCCGAGGCACGCAACGCCGGCCAGGAGTCCCTGGCCGTCGCCGCGGCGGCCGGCGCGGCGGACGCGGCGGACGCCCTGGCGGACGAGCGCGTGGCCGCGGACGGCCTGACGGACGGTGTGACGACTGCCTGACGGACGGTCCCACGACGTCCCGTCGGACGGTCTTACGACCGCCTGACGGACGGTCCCACGACCGCCCGACGACGGCGGCGACCGGTGCCTGCCCCCGGCTGGACCCGGTCCCCGCCACCCCAACGGCTCGGCCCCCGGAGAGTGATCTCCGGGGGCCGAGCCGTTCCCGTGCGCCGTGGCGCGGGGCACTTACGTCCTTCGGTCCGTCAGGGCGGGACAGGAGCCCATGCGGCACCGACGGCGGACCCACCACGACGGTGCCGCCGGTCGGGGCGGTGCCGACGGCCCGGCCGACGGCACCGGGGCGGCGCGTGGTGCCCGGCGGGGGCCCCGGGCACCTGCGGCACCAGCGGCACCCGCCGCGCCGGCCGGCGCCTACTTCGTCGGCTTCAGCGCGCGCTTCAGCGGGCCCCCGACCGCACGGCGCGCCCGGCGGTAGATGGAGGGAGAGGGGAGCGCGGCCTTGGCGGCGGCCGCCTTGGCCAGGACCTTGGACCGGGCCAGGTCCTTCTTCAGCTGGGCGTTGTCGCCCTCCAGCTCCGTGATGCGCTGCTGGAGCCACCCGAACCGGCTGCTCAGGGACGCCACGCCGGTGTCGTTCCAGGGGCGCACGCCCGCCGGGAAGGACAGCGAGCGCAGCTTCGCCTCGAAGGCCTCGCCGCCGTCGCCGTGGGTGAAGGTGTTGTCCAGGCCGTTCTTGTCCAGGAACGCCGTGAAGCGGTCGAAGCGCTCCCTGTGGTTGCCGGTGAGCGGGCCGAAGTCGGCCTCCTCGTACAGCTCCGCCGGATCGAGGTCCTCGGGCACCTCGCTGAGGAGGCGGTGCGGTATCTCGAAGTAGCGGCACAGCTCCAGCGTGCGCGAGTCGAAGGCCAGCACGGTCGCGGGCGTGCCCGCCAGCAGCGCCGCGATGTTGCCGTGGATGCGCGAGCCGAACGAGTAGTCGAAGTCCCGCAGGTCGTCGATCCAGGTGACCGGGTCGATGTACACGCGGGCCTTGTCCTCGCGGTACATCGGGTGGTCGGGGTGGGTCGGCATCTCGGTGATCCTGCCGGCCGGGGAGTTCACGTCCCGCCAGTGCAGCTGCTTGGCGTCGGTGAGGTTCTGGCCTATGTACCGCAGGTTCGGGTACTGGCCGTGCGCCCGCGTGATGATCTTGTGCAGGCCCCCGCCGCGCACCGCGGTGTGCGAGCCGTTGACCGAGACCCGGGACTGCGCGTTCAGCGCCGGCACCCGCTTCTCGACGGTGAGGGTGTCGCCCCACAGGAACATGGACGGGCAGCCGATGACCTCGACGTCCTTGAAGCCCATGTCGTTGAGGTACTGCTCGGTGAACTCGCCGCGCACGCCGATGGCGGCGCTGTGGTCCAGCACCGCCGAGCAGAAGGCGCGCACGGTGGGCTCCATGGCCTTCAGCCGCGCCGGGTCGTAGGTCACCCCGGTCTGGGCGCCGACGCCCAGCACGACGACCGGGATCTTCAGCTTGCCGATCAGCCGGGTCAGCCGTTGCAGCGCGGCCTCGAACGACGGCCGGAAGGCGTTGGCGAGCGGCACGACGAAGGCGTCGTACTCGTCGTTGATCCGCCCGGCCGCACCGATGTCGGTGCGCATGCCGTTGGAGAAGACCTCACTGTCCGGCGTGGTGAGGATCTTGTGGGCGGCATCACTGAAGATCAGGTTGCCGGAATTGGTGGCGATCACGTCGCGGTGGAGGGCTTCCTCGACGGGGATCACGTCGAAGGGGCTCTTCCCCGATCTCAGGAGTATGCGCTTCACAGGGCGAACTTTAAGTGACGGAAACTTCAAAATGAATTTGGACTGCCTTCAATCCCCGCGGGGAAGGCGTACAGCCTTTCCCGCACCCCGGCATCGTGACCGGACCGTCACGGGGCGTGAGCGTCCGGGGAGTGAAACCCGGAGGCCGTCCGGGCGTCCCTTCGCGTAGATTGCCCGGAAGGCAGCCGTGATCCAGGCGAGGGGACGAAGCACAGGTGGCAGGGGCAAGGCAGGCCGTACGCGAGGCCCGCAGGATCGTCGTCAAGGTGGGCTCCTCGTCGCTGACCACCGCCTCGGGCGGACTCGACGCCGACCGCGTCGACGCCCTCGTCGACGTCCTGGCCAAGAGCCGCAGCGGGGGAGAGCGGGAGATCGTCCTCGTCTCCTCCGGCGCGATCGCCGCCGGCCTCGCCCCGCTGGGCCTGCGCCGCCGCCCCAAGGACCTCGCCCGCCAGCAGGCCGCCGCCAGCGTGGGCCAGGGCCTCCTCGTGGCCCGCTACACCGCCTCCTTCGCCCGCTACGGCGTCCGCGTCGGCCAGGTCCTGCTGACCTCCGACGACATGAGCCGCCGCGCCCACCACCGCAACGCCTCCCGCACCCTCGACAAGCTGCTGGCGATGGGCGCCTTCCCCGTCGTCAACGAGAACGACACCGTCGCCACGGACGAGATCCGCTTCGGCGACAACGACCGGCTCGCCGCCCTCGTCGCCCACCTCGTCCACGCCGACCTGCTGGTGCTGCTCTCCGACGTGGACGGCGTGTACGACGGCGACCCCGGCAAGCCGGGCACCTCGCGGATCGCCGAGGTGCGGGGGCCGTCCGACCTGGCCGGGGTGGACATCGGCAGCGCCGGCAAGGCGGGCGTCGGCACCGGCGGCATGGTCACCAAGGTCGAGGCCGCCCGCATCGCGGCCGCCGCCGGCATCCCCGTGGTCCTCACCAGCGCCGTCCACGCGGCCGACGCCCTCTCCGGCGGCGACACCGGCACCTACTTCCACCGCACCGGCCGGCGCTCCGCCGACCGGCTGCTGTGGCTCCAGCACGCGTCCACCCCGCAGGGCTCGCTCACCCTCGACGACGGCGCCGTCCGCGCGGTCGTGGAGCGCCGCACCTCGCTGCTGCCGGCCGGGATCGCCGCCGTCGAGGGCGAGTTCAGCGCCGGCGACCCCGTGGAGCTGCGCGACGTCACGGGGCGCGCGGTGGCCCGCGGGCTCGTCAACTTCGACGCCAAGGAGATCCCCCAGCTGATCGGGCGGTCCACCCGCGAACTGGCCCGGGAGCTCGGCGCCGAGTACGAGCGGGAGATCGTCCACCGGGACGACCTGGTCATCCTGCACCCCTGACCGGCGTCGAACGGCCGCTCCCGCACCCGCTCGAACGGTCAGTACCGGTGGGGGACGTTCCGTGAAACCGCCCCGCGGAGCCGTGCGGCCTGCTCAACTGTGTCTTCGGGACATATTCCGCGGGACATTCCGCACGAGCGCTGCGTGAAGGAGGCCGTCGTGAGACGAGTGCACCCCGGGGTGGCAGCGGCCCGTGGGAGTACCGGCGGAACCGGCGAAGCACCCTCCGCCGGAGGCGCGTCCCCGGCCGGCAAACCGCCCGCCCCGGCCGGCACACCGCCCGCCCCGGCCGGCGGACCCTCCACCTCCACCTCCTCCGCTGCCGTCGGCCGGCCGGCCGCGCGTCCGGGCGGTGAGGAGCGCGCGCTGACCAGCGTCGCGGCCGGCGAGCGCTACCGGGGAGCCGAACGCGGCGGCCCGGAGGCCGGCCGGCCCGACGACCTGCCCCGCCTCTGGCACGTCACCCTCAGCGTCTCCGGCGCGGACGCCGACCTCAGGAAGCTGCGGCGCGCCCTGGAACAGCTCGCGCACGACCACCCCTTCCTCCTGACCAGCCGCTACGCCGTCGACCACGCGGAGATCCGCTACTGGGAGGAGGCCCGCGACCTGCACGACGCGGCCGCCGTGGCCCTGCGCCTGTGGGGCGAGCACCGCCAGACCGCCGGACTGCCGCCGTGGGAGATCGTCGGCCTGGAGGTCATCGACCGCCAGACCTACCACCAGCGCATCGCCGAGGGTTACGGCCCACCCCCCGCGACGCCCGTCGGAGTGCACCCGTACTGACCCGCTCCGGACGGTCACCGGGCGGTCCCGCCGTGTGTCTCGGGGTGTGGAACGAGCGCCGTCCGGGCCCGCGCCGCGCACTACCCTTCCCGTATGACCACGCTCTCGCCGTACGACGCCCTCTCGCCGGTCACCCAGGCGGCCTACCGTGCCAAGGCCGCCGCCGCCGACCTCGCGCCGCTGCCCCGGGCCGCCAAGGACGACGCGCTGCTCGCCATCGCGGACGCGCTGGAGGTCCGTACGAGCGAGATCGTCGAGGCCAACGCCAAGGACATCGCCAAGGCCCGCGAGGCCGGCACCGCCGAGTCGGTCGTCGACCGGCTGACCCTCACCCCGGAGCGGGTGCGGGCCATCGCCTCCGACGTCCGGGACGTCGTCGCGCTGCCCGACCCGGTCGGCGAGGTCGTGCGCGGCTCGACCCTGCCCAACGGCATCGACCTGCGCCAGGTGCGCGTCCCGCTCGGCGTCGTCGGCATCATCTACGAGGCCCGCCCCAACGTCACCGTGGACGCGGCGGCCCTGTGCCTGAAGTCCGGCAACGCGGTCCTGCTGCGCGGCTCTGCCTCCGCCTACGAGTCCAACACCGCCCTCGTCCGGGTGATCCGCGACGCCGTCGGCGGCGCCGGGCTGCCCGCCGACGCCGTCCAGCTCGTGCCCGGCGAGAGCCGCGAGAGCGTCCGCGAGCTGATGCGGGCCCGCGGCCTCGTCGACGTCCTGATCCCGCGCGGCGGCGCCTCGCTGATCCGGACGGTCGTCGCGGAGTCCGTCGTCCCGGTGATCGAGACCGGCACCGGCAACTGCCACGTCTACGTCGACGCCCAGGCCGACATCGACATGGCCGTCGAGATCCTCATCAACTCCAAGGCCCACCGGGTCAGCGTCTGCAACGCCGCCGAGACCCTCCTGGTCCACCAGGACATCGCCCCCGCGTTCCTGCCGCGCGCCCTCGACGCCCTCGCCGAGGCCGGGGTCACCGTCCACGCCGACGAGCGCGTGCTGGCGTACGCCGAGGGCTCCAAGGCGACCGTCGTGGAGGCCACGCCCGAGGACTGGGAGACGGAGTACCTGTCGTACGACATCGCCGCCGCGGTCGTCGACTCGCTCGACAAGGCCGTCGAACACATCCGGCTGTGGACCTCCGGCCACACCGAGGCGATCGTCACCACCTCGCAGCAGGCCGCCCGCCGCTTCACCCAGCTGGTCGACTCCACCACGGTCGCCGTGAACGCCTCCACCCGCTTCACCGACGGCGGCCAGTTCGGCTTCGGCGCGGAGATCGGCATCTCCACGCAGAAGCTGCACGCCCGCGGCCCCATGGGCCTGCCCGAGCTGACCAGCACCAAGTACATCGTCACCGGCGACGGGCACGTCCGGCGCTGACGGCCGGCCCAGGGGCGGGCCGGCCCGCCCCTGGGGCAGAGCGGCGCCGACGGGGGGCGTACGGCTCGGCACGGAGGCGCACGGCTCGGGAAGGGGCGTGAGCGAGGCCGTGAGGGGCGTCTCACCAGACGGATGAATGTCCGGACCGTCTGCCCAAAATGACCCCCCAGGTCTACTCTGGATCCGTGCCGGAGGACGTGGGGGGCACGCCGTTCCCGGACGGCTGGGAGCCCGACGACGACCACGACCGCGGGGTGTCGGACGAAGAGTTCGCCTCCGTGGTCTTCGACGAGGCCTTCGTACGGGCGGCCGTGGTGCACGAGCCGACCGCCGTCGAGCGCCTTCTGGCCGCCGCGCAGGCCAGAGCGGAGGCCTCCGAGGCCGAGGCCCGCCGAGCCCGCGCCCGCGGTGACCGCTACGACGACCCCTACGGCCCCGACGGACCGGGCGACTTCGGCCACGACCCGGACTACGACGACCTCGACGACGGTGACGACCCCGAGGGCTGGGACCGCCGCTACGGCACCTTCGGGACGTACGGCAAGCAGGTCCGCTGGCACCGTCCCGTCGCCTGGATACTCGCCCTGGTGATGGGCGTCGGCATGATCGCGCTGGCCTTCGCCGCGGTCTACCGGGGCGCCTCCGCGGGCAGCCGGGAGCAGGTGCCGCCGCCCGCCTCCACCGGGCTCGAACAGGGGAACGGAACCACGCCGTCCGCGTCCGCCGACTCTTATCGGCCACCCGTCTCGGCCGTCCCGCGCACGCCCTGACCGCGGCCGGGACGACACCTCGCCGACGGGTGAGAACATGTCAGAAGTTGTCGTGTACCAGGGCGTTTATGCGAGCCTCCGGCGACCTACTCTGAAGATATGGGCGGGCCCGGAGACCCACCGGAGGGGACACCCGAGGGAGCTCCCGGTGGAGCGGAGGACGAGTACCGATCCGTCGTCTTCGACGAATCGTTCGTCCGCGCTGCCCGCCTCCAGGAGTACTCCGCCGAGGAGCGCATCGCCGACCACGCGCCCGCCGTCCGCCGCCGTCCGCCCCCGCGCCGGGGCCTGTCCCGGCAGGCGCTCGTCCTGGTCGTCCTGATCGCCCTCGCCTTCGGCACCGCGATCTACATGGGCGTCCGCCACCCCTACCAGACCCCGACCGCCCGCCGCACCGTGGAACCCCTGCGGATGACCGTCATCCCGCTCGCCCCGCAGGGTGCCGTGCCCGGCACGGCCGACCCCGAGTACCTGTACGCGCACAGCCCCGCCGCGCAGTACCGCATCGGCGCCGAGGGCATCCCGCTGCCCGCCTCCCGGCGCACCGCGCACTTCTCCGACAGCCAGGTCGTCACCGCCCTGACCACCGCCAAGGACTACATCGTGCGCTCCTCCCTCTACCCGGAGGTGCTCACCGGCCGGGAGGTGCGGCCCGTGCGGGTGCTGATCGACCCCGACCAGCTCGACCAGTTCGACCAGAGCTTCGCCCGTCCGACGGCGGACGGGCGGCACGCGCCGACCGGCTGGCTCGTCCGCTTCGACCCGGCCAGGACGGAGCTCGCCGACCGCAGGATCCGTGTCCAGGGCACGCTCCAGGCCGCCGAGGCCGACTCCTCCACCCTGGAGGTCACCGCCGACCACACCTTCGTGTACGCGCTGCGGCCGGCCGGAGCCGACGCGAAGGCGCCGGCCTCGCTGTTCACCGTCCGCCGCGAGCTCCAGTTCCGCTTCGACCGCGACGACCTGCGGCTGCGCCAGACCCAGCTGATCGTCTCCTACGTCCAGGCCGGACCGCTGTCCTGCGGCGAGGACTCCACGAACCACCTGCGGCCCCTGCTCGCCGGCCAGACCGCCAAGGCGGGCGGCCCGGCCGGCACCGACCCGTACGCGACGGGCGGAGCGACGGCACTGTGCGGATCACTGGCGGGGAGTGCGCAGCCGAAGGTGTGAACCCCGGCGCACGGCAGGGCGCTCAGGAACGGCGACGCCCCGTCCGCTCAGTCGTCCTCGCGCGGGGGCGCGTCGGCCGGGCGGTCGTTCGGCGGCGGTGAACTGGTGAAGCCGTCGAAGCCGCGCCGGACCCGGCCGCCCAGACCGCCGGCCCCGCCCGCGATGTCGCTGACCAGCTTCATCAGCGGGTCCTTGGAGCTCTTGACGTGATCGGCGTAGTGCGACGCCGACTCGCGGAAGGAGTCGGCGACCGAGGTGTCCTTGTCCTCGCTGCGCCGCGGGTAGTGGCCGTCCATGATCCGCTGGTAGTCACGGGTCTCCGACCACTTCTTCAGCTCGGCCGCGCGGACCGTGGTGAAGGGGTGGGAGCGGGGCAGCACGTTGAGGATCTTCAGTACGGAGTCGCGGAGGTCACCGCCGGCCTCGTACTCCTCGGCCTGCTGGAGGAACGCGTCCACGTTCATCTCGTGCAGGTGGTTACCGCCCGCGATCTTCATCAGGCCGCGCATCGACGCCCTCAGGTCCTGTCCGACGAGCAGCCCGGCCCGGTCGGCGGACAGCTCCGACTTGCGGAACCACTCGCGCAGGGCGGTCACGATCGCCATGATCGCCAGGTTGCCCAGCGGGATCCAGGCGACCCGGAGGGCGAGGCTCGTCAGGAACAGCAGGACGGTCCGGTAGACGGCGTGGCCGGACAGCGCGTGCCCCACCTCGTGCCCGACGACCGCCCGCATCTCCTCCTCGTCGAGCAGCTCGACCAGGCCCGTGGTGACCACGATGATCGGCTCGTCCAGGCCGATGCACATCGCGTTGGGCTGCGGGTCCTGGTTGACGTACATCGGCGGGACCTTCTCCAGGTCCAGGATGTAACAGGCGTCCCGCAGCATGTCGTTCAGATGGGCGAACTGCTGGTCGGAGACGCGGACCGAGTCGGACAGGAACAGCAGTCTCAGGCTGCGCTCGGGCAGCAGCCCGCTGAGCGCCTTGAAGACCGTGTCGAAGCCGCTCAGCTTGCGCAGCGCCACCAGCGCGGAACGGTCCGCCGGGTGCTCGTACGCACGTGAGGAGATCCCGGGGAAGCGCCTGCGCTGCCTGCTCGGCACCTTCGCGTGGCCGGTCTGCTCGTGGCCGTCGTCGGACATGTCTTCCCCCAGTGCGTGTGTCTGGCCCTCGTATGTCTGGCCCTTTGCGGACCCTTGTCCTGCCCTTTGCGCCCCCGAAGCGGGGCCCAGCCTAGGCGCAGTTACGGTGGACGGGCACCACACCGAAGGAGTCCCGCGCCATGGAGCACCACCCCGCAGCCGCCTGGATCGCCCAGGCCGCAGACGCCGCCCAGCAGCAGGGGACGGGGAACCTTCTCCGGATCGTCCTGATCGTGATGGTCCTGGGCTGCGCGCTGACCGCCTGGTTCCTGCTGAGGGGCTACAAGCGCAAGGACGACTGAGCGGGCGGGAAGGTTCCCCCGGAGCGTCCGTCGCCCCGCCGCCGGGAGGCAACGGCTCTCCCCAACGGTGGAGTCGGCGTGATGGGCGAAGAGGCGCCCGCTTACGATGAGCCGACATCTTTATCCCGCCCACACGCGATAGGTCCTGCCGAAGATGAGCTTCCACAGCGCCGCTGCCCAGTTGGTCACCCTCGCCGCCGAGGGCGAGGAGCACGGCGGCAACCACGAGAGCCTGAACCCCCTGCTGACCGGCGGGGGCGCGTTCGTCATCCTGCTGCTCCTGCTGTGGGTCACCACCCGCTTCAACCGCGACCGCTGAGGCACACCATGTCCATACCGGGGCACCCCGGACAGTCGTCGGCCGGGGCCCTCAGGGCGGGCCGGTAGGGTCTGCACGCATGGGAGAGCAGGACATGCCTACCGGCCCGTCGAACCCCGGCAAGCGCCGCCTCGGCGTCATGGGCGGAACGTTCGATCCGATCCACCACGGGCACCTGGTGGCGGCCAGCGAGGTCGCCGCGCAGTTCCACCTGGACGAGGTCGTGTTCGTCCCGACCGGCGAGCCCTGGCAGAAGAGCCACCGCAGGGTCTCCCCGGCCGAGGACCGCTACCTCATGACGGTCATCGCCACCGCCGAGAACCCGCAGTTCTCGGTCAGCCGCATCGACATCGACCGCGGCGGCCCCACCTACACCGTGGACACCCTGCGCGACCTGCGGGCCCTCAACCCCGACACCGACCTGTTCTTCATCACCGGCGCCGACGCCCTCGGCCAGATCCTCACCTGGCGGGACAGCGAGGAACTGTTCTCCCTCGCCCACTTCATCGGGGTCACCCGGCCGGGACACCACCTCAACGACCCCGGACTCCCCGAAGGCGGCGTCTCCCTCGTCGAGGTGCCCGCCCTGGCCATCTCCTCCACGGACTGCCGAGCGAGAGTCGCCAAGGGCGACCCCATCTGGTATCTGGTGCCGGACGGAGTCGTGCGCTACATCGACAAACGCGAGCTGTACCGCGGCGAGTGAGCCGAGAGGGGTACCGGTGAACGACCGATACGACGCGGATCACGGGGAAGACGCCTACGAGCTCGTCGGCTACGACGAGTACGGCCGGCCCGTGTACCAGCAGGTCCCGCAGCAGCAGGTCCCGCAGCAGGCCTACGACCCGTACGCGCAGCAGCAGGGCTACGGCTACGACCCGTACGCCACGGCCGGGCAGCAGCAGACGCCCGCCTACGACCCGTACGACACCGGGCAGCAGGCCCCGGTCCACGACCCGTACGACACCGGGCAGCAGGCCCCGGTCCACGACCCGTACGACACCGGACAGCAGGCCCCGGTCCACGACCCCTACGGCGCCGGCGGGTACGCCCCGCAGGGCGGGGCCCCGGCCGACGCCCCCTACGACCCCTACGGGCAGACCGCCGCCGGCGGGCAGCAGCCGCGCGTCGCCGAGCAGACCGCCTACATCCCCCAGCAGGCCGCACCGGCCGGGCGGGAGACGGCGGCCGCGCCGGACCAGGAAGCCTCCGTCCCCCGCCAACGGGACTACCGGACCGAGCAGTTCGCCTTCGTCGAGGAGCCCGACGGTGACTCCGAGGACGTCATCGACTGGCTGAACTTCACCGAGAACCGCACCGAGCGCCGCGAGGAGGCCAAACGCCGCGCCCGCAGCCGCCTCGTCGCCCTGGCCGTGGTGCTTGCCCTGGCCGCGGTCGGCGGCGTCGGCTACCTCTGGTCCGCGGGGAAGCTGCCCGGCCTGTCCTCCTCGGACGACAAGGCGACCGGCACCACCACCGCGGCCGCCGCCCAGAAGCGCGACGTCGTCGTCGTCCACCTGCACGACACCGCCCAGGGCGGCACCTCCACGGTGCTGCTCGTCGACAACACCACCACCGGGCAGGGCACCACCGTCCTGCTGCCCAACTCCCTCGTCGTCACCACCGACGACGGCACCACGACCACCCTCGCCAAGTCGGTCGACGAGGACGGCTCGGCCGGCACCCGCGAGGCGCTGGACACCGTCCTCGGCACCGACATCGAGGGCACCTGGCGGCTGGACACCCCCTACCTCCAGAACCTCGTCGACCTGGTCGGCAACATCGAGGTCGACACCGACACCGACGTCCCCGACCCGGACGCCGAGAAGGGCCAGGCCCCCCTGGTCAACAAGGGCGAGGACCAGACCCTCAGCGGCAAGATGGCCGTCGCCTACGCCACCTACCGCGCCGAGGGCGAGGCCCAGAACGCCCAGCTGGAGCGGTTCGGCCAGGTCATGCAGGGCGTGCTGCGCAAGGTGTCCTCCGACGCCCAGGCCGCCACGGTCACCGTCCAGACGCTGGCCCAGATCCTCGACCCCTCGCTCACCGACAAGGACCTCGGCGCGTTCCTCGCCGGCCTCGCCGACCTCGCCAAGGGCGGCGACCACAAGACCGCCCTGCTGCCCGTGCAGGCCGACGGCACGCTCGACGCCGAGGCCAGCGAGAGCGTCGTCAAGGACGTCCTCGGCGGCACCGCCAAGAGCCCCGACCAGGACGCCGCCGTCAGCGTCTCCGTGCAGAACGCCAGCGGCACCAAGGCCAACACCGAGGACGCGCGCGTGGTGCTCCTCAACGGCGGCTTCACCTTCCTGGAGGGCACCACGCCGTCCGGCACCGAGTCCGCCTCCGAGGTGCTCTACGCGGACGCCGCCCAGAAGGAGAACGCCACCGAGGTCGCCAAGACCCTGGGCCTGCCCACCAGCGCCGTGAAGAAGGGCACGGTCGCCGCCAACGCCGACGTCTCCGTCGTCCTGGGCCAGGACTACGAGCCCTCGTCGTCCTAGCGGCCCCTCCGCCGACGGGCCTGGCGGAGGCCACCACCGGGGTGCGGTCGCCTCCGCCGCCCCGGTCCCGTCGGCGGTCCGTGAGACCCTTGAGCTCAAACGACCGCCGACGGAAAGCCGTGTAGTGACCGCCACCGACCGCTCCCTCGAGCTCATCACCGCCGCCGCCCAGGCGGCCGCCGACAAGCTCGCGCACGACATCATCGCCTACGACGTCAGCGACGTGCTGTCGATCACGGACGCCTTCCTGCTGGCCTCCGCCCCCAACGACCGCCAGGTCAAGTCCATCGTCGACGAGATCGAGGAGCGCCTCCTGAAGGATCTCGGCGCCAAGCCGGTGCGCCGCGAGGGCGACCGCGAGGCCCGCTGGGTCCTGCTCGACTACGTCGACATCGTCGTGCACGTCCAGCACAGCGAGGAGCGCGTCTTCTACGCCCTCGAGCGGCTGTGGAAGGACTGCCCCGAGCTCGACCTGCCCGAGGACGCCAAGGCGACCCGCGGCAAGGCCGCCGAGCACGCCCGGCTGCAGGCGGCCGAGGAGGACACCAGCGGCTTCGGGGACCTGCGGTGAGCGCCGGCCCGCAGGCCGCGGCCGGCCGCACGCCGGGCCGAGGCCGCCGCGTCATCCTCTGGCGGCACGGCCAGACCGCCTGGAACGTGGAGCGCCGCTTCCAGGGCACGACGGACGTCCGGCTCACCGAGACCGGCGTCGCCCAGGCCCGCCGCGCCGCCCGGCTGCTCGCCTCCCTCAAGCCCGACGCGATCGTCGCCTCGGACCTGTCCCGGGCGGCGTCCACGGCCGCCGAGCTCGCCGCGCTCACCGGCCTGGAGGTCACTCACGACGAGGGGCTGCGCGAGACGTACGCGGGTGTCTGGCAGGGGCTGACGCACGAGGAGATAGTCGCCCGGTTCGGCGAGGAGTACGCCGCGTGGAAGCGCGGCGAGCCGGTCCGCCGCGGCGGCGGCGAACTGGAGACCGAGGTCGCCGACCGCGCCGCTCCCGTCGTGCTGCGGCACGCCGAGAAGCTGCCGGAGGACGGCACCCTCGTCGTCGTCAGCCACGGCGGCACGATCCGCACCACCATCGGCCGTCTCCTGGGCCTGGAGGCCCACAACTGGGAGAGCCTCGGCGGGCTGTCCAACTGCTGCTGGTCCGTCCTCGGCGAGGGCGCCCGCGGCTGGCGCCTCCTCGAGCACAACGCCGGCACCCTGCCGGAGCCGGTGCTCGGCGACGACGACTGAGCGCCGGCGGCCGGGTGATGGTGGCCGGGCGGTGGCGGCCGGGCGGTGGTGGGCCGGGTGTCGGCCGGACCGTCGGGCCGATCAAGGTCGACGGACGGCCGGTACGGACCCGGCGCCGGCGGTGTCCGCCCGGCCGCGGTCCGGGCGCCGGGGGCCGGCTCGGGACCCGGATTTCACTTTCCGGCAGGTCGCAGGCTAAAGTTCTTCTTGTTCGCCCCGCCGAGCGGGAAGAACACAAGGGGCTATAGCTCAGTTGGTAGAGCGCCTGCATGGCATGCAGGAGGTCAGGAGTTCAATTCTCCTTAGCTCCACTGATCGACACTCTCCGGAGTCGTCAAAGATCGGTCGAAGAAGATCCCGCCCTTCAGGGGGCGGGATTTTTCATTGTCCGGGCAGCCCTGGGCAACAGCGCCCGGGCCGCCGTACGGGAGCCTTACACTCCCTCCGCCGGCCGCGCCCACCGGGTGACGCCCCCGCCGGGATCCAGGGCGCCTCGCACGGCCGATTTCGGCAGACTGTTCCCGCGGCGGCTGAGTCACTCGGGCCCCGCAGGCGTATACCTCTGTGGAAGCGCTTCTCACATGCATGTTCGCGCTCGCCGCGGCAGTCCCCCCGGTGCCGTGTCCGGACTGGTACTGAGGCGTCGCTGACCGTATTGGCCCGGCCGTGGCAGAATCAAACGGCCGGAAGGGGGCGCGGCCCGACGGGAGGGAGCAGCGATGCCTACGAGCATCCTCGGAGAGGTCGGCCACCTCTTCGAAGCAGCGTCGACACGGGGGACGGCCACCCGGCTCAGCTGCCCTTCCTGCGGTTCCGCGTTCGTCGCCCAGGTCCTCGGGGACAACGGCGGGATCTCCTACGTGTGCACGGCCTGCGGCCACAGCTGGAGCTGATCGATGGGTGCACACAGGAGGAAGTGCGACTGGTGCGGCAGCGGCACCCCGATCGTCCGCGACATGGAACCGGTCAACTCCGACTACCAGTACTGGTGCGAGGAATGCGCGCGGGCGCTGATCATAAAAGGCGACCCGATCGAGACGTACCGGGAACTCGAGGGCGAGCCGATCTACGGTCGGCTCCTCGAGGAGCACTGCACGCTCAAGCGGTTCTATTCGTTCGTCACCGCGTGACCGGGCCTCGGCGCACCCGAGCTGACCTCGCGTGACATCCCGCACGAATCCGGACGCAACGGAAACGATTTGGTGGTTCACCCCCTGGACCGTGTAATGTTGGCGTCGCCGCCGGGGAAACCGGGCGACACGGTCGAGATGCGGCTTCGCCGCAAGGCCACAAGGGGCTATAGCTCAGTTGGTAGAGCGCCTGCATGGCATGCAGGAGGTCAGGAGTTCAATTCTCCTTAGCTCCACAAGCAGATCCCGCCGGATCAGAAATGATCCGGCGGGATCTTTTTCGTGCCCCACGCGGGCGCGGGCGCGGGCGCGGGCCGTGGGGCCCGCGTGGATCCTGGGGTGCGGTGGTCCGTGGGGTGCGATGGCCCGTCGTCCGCCCGCGGCCGAGGAACTCCCGCGGCCGGGCCGCCGGTTCAGGCCGGAGGCGCGCGGAGGCCGGGAAGCCCGGGAGGCCGGGAAGCCCGGAGGGGCCGCCCGTCTCCCGGCGGCCCCGGTGGCCCGCCGACTCAGCGGCTCAGCGGCTCAGCGGCCCAGGGCGCGGCGGCCGCGGCCCTGGGAGAGGACCGGGAGGTTGCGGGAGGGTTCCTTCGCGCGGGTGTCCTCCTCGATGCGCAGGGCCAGTGCCGGACAGCGGCGCACCGCGCGCAGCGCCTTCGCCTCCGCGTAGCGCGGCACCTTCGCCTGGGCGACGGTCGGGAAGCCGTCGGCGCCGAGCTGGAAGACCTCCGGGAGGATGTCCGCGCACAGGCCGTGGCCGCGGCACAGGGTCCAGTCCACGAAGATCTTCTGACGGCTGTCGCCGGATTCCGCGGGCTCTCCGCCGCCCGGGATGCCCGTCGGGGCCCTGCCGCCCTCGAAGAGCGGCAGAACGCCCTCCACGGGCCTGCCGCAGCCGTTGCCGAGGACATGCGCCGCCAGGTCGTCGGTGAACGCCTTGACGGTCGACTCCAGGAACATCGCGGAACCGTCCGGATGCGAGCAGGCGCCGCGTCGCTTGACGTTCTTGGCGACCTGCTTGAGCGCCTCCAGAGCGGCCGGGCCGCCGCCGTTGAGGATGTCCTCCATGCCGCGGGCCGCGGCCGGCAGACCGAGGTAGCAGGGGCCGCACTGGCCCGCGCTCTCCTCCGCCAGCCACTGCGCCACCCGCAGCGACTCGCCCAGCGGGCAGGTCTCCTGGCTGATCGGCAGGATCGCGCCGGCGCCCAGTGAACCGCCCACGGCATCAAGGGAGTTGCGGGAGACGACCGCCTCGTCGACCGTGGCCGCGTCGATCCACTTCCCGTGGTAGCCGCCGGTCAGCACGCCCTGCGGGACCGGCGGCGCGCCGGCCAGCTGGAGGACGTAGCGCAGCGGGACGCCCGTGGGGACCTCGATCACCATCGGGCGGGCGACCGCGCCGGAGACCGTCAGCATGACGGTGCCGGGCTCGTCGTACAGCCCGGTGTTGCCGTAGCGCTCCGGGCCGATGCGGGCGGCGATGGCCAGCTGCGCGAACGTCTCGGCGTTGGACAGCAGGGTCGGGGCGCCGCCCACGCCGTTCTGCGAGGCGCTCACCTTGCGGCCGGGCGGGATCGCCGGTCCGCCGTCGATGGAACGGATCAGCGACGCGGCGGCGCCGGTGACCATGCGGATCGGGTTGCGCTGCACGAACGCCTTCAGCGCCGAGCGGCGGCCGTTGCTCAGGCCGCGTTCGGCGAGCGCGGCCTCCATGGACCGCTGGGTGGACTCGCGGGTGACCCCCACCACGAGCGTGCGGGCCCCCAGCGCCTCCGCGACCAGCAGTGCGCCGTCGAGGATGAGGTGCGGGGCACGGTTGATGAGCACCGTGTCCTTGCGGCAGGCCGGTTCGTCCTCGCTGCCGTTGACGACGACGACTGGCCGTACCCCGCGCTTGATCGCCGCGTCGGCGACGGAGCGCAGCTTCTTGTGGAAGGGGAAGCCGGCGCCGCCGCGGCCCTTGAGGTTGATGCGTTCGGAGAGCTGGGCGAGCTTCTCCCCGCCCATGGGCTCCAGCGGCCCGTGCACCTTCAGGTGCATGGGCAGGTCGAGCCGTTCGACAAGGTCGAAGCCCGACGTGAGCTGCGGAAGGCCGACCACGCGGACTTCTGGGACGTCGGGCAGGGCCTCGTTCACCTGTAGCCTCCGGAAGGCGTGTTCCAAGGTTCGCCCGAACCCGGTGCGTCGAACGACGCGCCGGGTGATGGTTCATCGGCGGGACCGCTGTTGTACGTGTCGTTCGGGTTGTACGTGCCGTACCGGGTGTTCGTCTCACCGGTGTCGTACACATCACTCCCGCCGTATCCCCCGGCGCCCGGATTGCCGTAGACCGGGATGTTGAATCCCGTGTCCTGGAGCGGGTCGTAGGCCGACGGGGGTGCCTCGCCGACCGGCGGCGGGGACGGGACCGGCCAGCTGCCCGACGTGCCGCCGCCGCTGTCGGCCCGGGGCATCGCCTCCGTGGGCCGCATGTCGAACGGCACGTCCATGCGCGCGGTCCGGTCGGCCTCGAACGGCCGCTGCGCGCGCGGGGGCGTGGAGACGGCCCGGTAGGCGGCCGCGAAGCCGCCCGCGGGCTCCTGCGCGGCCGTGTCGTACAGGGGCGACGACGGTGTGTCGTACAGGGGTGCCGACGGCGGCGCCGTCCTGCGGCCCGAGCCCGCCGGGTCGGCCGCCGGCGCGCGGCCCGGGCGGTTCTCGTAGCCCGGCAGCGAGGACGCCTCCGCCACGCGCGCGCGGCTCGCCTCCAGGGCGTCGCGGCCCGCCGGCTCGGCGCTGCCCAGGACGGCGGCGATCCGGTCGGCCACCTTGCGCTTGACCGGGCGCGGGGCGGCGCGCAGCGCGAGGGCCGCCATGACGCCCAGCAGGGAGAGGCCGTACAGGATGACGAAGATCGGCTTGGCCTGGCGACCCGCGTAGAGTCCGTGGACGAGCGCGGCGCACCAGGCCGGATAGGCGAGCATGTGCATGGCGCGCCAGCGCGCCGCGACCGGAGCGGGGGAGGCGAACCTGCTGCGGAGCGCGCCGGTGAAGCCCACGAAGATCATCAGCAGACCGGCCAGGGAGCCGAGGCCGATCAGGCCGGCGCTTCCGGTGAGGCCGAGCGAGAACGGGATGATCGCGGCGATGAGCCGGGTGTGCTCCAGCGCGATCTTCGTGGTGATGTGCAGCAGCAGGAACGCGATCGAGGCGACCGCCGTCGTCCGGTGCACCGCCTGACCGATGATCCGCTGGCGCGTGTTGAGGAGGATCCGGTCCTGCGCGACCAGGCCCCAGATCACCGAACAGCTGAGCGAGACGAGGGACAGCACGCCCGCGCCGAAGTTCAGGAACTCGCGGAACCGGTCGCCTCCGACCAGCACGACCACGGGTATCAGGACGAGGACGACAGCGGTCGCCACCCCGTAGGCCGACCGGCCCGGCTGGGGAAGCGAGCTGTTACTACGACGAGGGTTCATGGGGGCAACTCCGAGCAGTTCGGGAAAGCGGTCCCGCCGCCGCACTCTAAGTGGCGCCATACCGATGGGTAGGAGGTTTGAGTTATTGCGTTGTTATCAAAGGACTAGGTGACTCTTGTGATGTCCCTTAGCGGCTGTTACGCGAAGTAATCCTCGGCTTGCATGCACAACGGGCTCGGTTTCGCTCATGCCGGTGCCGGTCGGCACCGTGTCCACCTGGCATACGCACGCGCGTCGCGCCGTGCTCAAGGGAAACCGGTGTGCTCGACGGAAGCCGGTGCCGGTCATGGTCGTGGAGGGTCCCGGGGAAGCCCGTCGCGGCGTGCTGAGGGGCTGCGGTACCCTGAGGCCATGCGTGCCGTACGCCTTCTGCTTAGCGAGCCGCGCTGATCAGTTCCGACCGCCGGTCACCGGACGGGTCGGAATCGGCGCGGCATCCCCTCCTGTGCGAGGGGATTTTTCGTTTCCTGAGTGTGACAGCCGCTGGCAGAGACGATCGATGGAGCTTTGAGGATCATGAGCGAGACGAACCCCGCTGCCGCCGCCGAGGCAGCCGCGCCGCACCGCTACACGGCCGCCGTGGCAGCCGAGATCGAGGCACGCTGGCAGGACGTCTGGGACGCCGAGGGCACCTACGCGGCCCCGAACCCGAAGGGTGACCTGGCGGGTGATCCCGAGCAGGTCGCGCGGCCCGAGAAGTTCATCATGGACATGTTCCCGTACCCCTCGGGCGCGGGCCTGCACGTCGGGCACCCCCTGGGCTACATCGCCACCGACGTCTTCGCGCGCTTCCAGCGCATGACCGGCCACAACGTGCTGCACACCCTGGGCTTCGACGCCTTCGGCCTGCCCGCCGAGCAGTACGCCGTGCAGACCGGCACGCACCCGCGCGTCTCCACCGAGGCCAACATCGAGAACATGAAGGCCCAGCTGCGCCGGCTGGGCCTGGGCCACGACAAGCGCCGGTCGTTCGCCACGATCGATCCGGACTACTACAAGTGGACCCAGTGGATCTTCCTGCAGATCTTCAACTCCTGGTACGACCAGGAGGCGGACAGGGCCCGCCCGATCTCCGAGCTGATCGCGCAGTTCGAGTCCGGTGAGCGCCCCGTACCGGGCCACACGCGCGCGTGGAGCGAGCTGAACGCCGCGGAGCGCGCCGACGTCCTGGGCGAGTTCCGCCTGGCGTACGCCTCCGACGCGCCCGTCAACTGGTGCCCCGGCCTGGGCACCGTGCTGGCCAACGAGGAGGTCACCGCCGACGGCCGCTCCGAGCGCGGCAACTACCCGGTCTTCAAGGCCAAGCTGCGCCAGTGGAACATGCGCATCACCGCCTACGCCGACCGGCTGCTGGACGACCTGGACGGGCTGGACTGGCCCGAGGCCATCAAGCTCCAGCAGCGCAACTGGATCGGCCGCTCCGAGGGCGCCCGCGTCGACTTCCCGATCGACGGCGAGCGCATCACGGTCTTCACCACCCGCCCGGACACCCTGTTCGGCGCCACCTACATGGTGCTGGCGCCCGAACACCCGCTGGTCGAGAAGTTCACCCCGGACACCTGGCCCGAGGGCACCCACGAGGTGTGGACCGGCGGCCACGCGACCCCCACCGAGGCCGTCGCCGCCTACCGCGCGCAGGCCGCAGCCAAGTCCGACGTCGAGCGGCAGGCCGAGGCCAAGGACAAGACCGGCGTCTTCATCGGCGCGTACGCCACCAACCCGGTCAACGGCGAGCGGGTCCCGGTCTTCATCGCCGACTACGTCCTGATGGGCTACGGCACCGGCGCGATCATGGCCGTTCCCGCCCACGACAGCCGTGACTTCGAGTTCGCCCGCGCCTTCGAACTGCCGATCCGCTGCGTCGTCGAGCCGTCCGACGGCCGTGGCACGGACACGTCGGCCTGGGAGGACGCCTTCGCGTCGTACGACGCGAAGATCGTGAACTCGTCGAACGCCGAGGTCTCCCTGGACGGCCTGGGCGTCGCGGAGGCCAAGGCGCGCATCACCGAGTGGCTGGACCGCGAGGGCATCGGCGAGGGAACCGTCAACTTCCGCCTGCGCGACTGGCTCTTCAGCCGCCAGCGCTACTGGGGCGAGCCCTTCCCGATCGTCTACGACGAGGACGGCGTCGCCCACGCGCTGCCCGAGTCGATGCTGCCGCTGGAGCTGCCCGAGGTCGAGGACTACTCGCCGCGCACCTTCGACCCGGACGACGCGGACACCCAGCCCGAGACGCCGCTGTCGCGCAACGAGGAGTGGGTCAACGTCACCCTGGACCTGGGCGACGGACCGAAGAAGTACCGGCGCGAGACCAACACCATGCCCAACTGGGCCGGTTCCTGCTGGTACGAACTGCGCTACCTGGACCCGCACAACAGCGAGAAGCTGGTCGACCCGGAGATCGAGCAGTACTGGATGGGCCCGCGCGAGGGCCGGCCGCACGGCGGTGTCGACCTGTACGTCGGCGGCGCCGAGCACGCCGTGCTGCACCTGCTGTACGCCCGCTTCTGGTCCAAGGTCCTGTACGACCTGGGGCACGTCTCCTCCGCCGAGCCGTTCCACAAGCTGTTCAACCAGGGCATGATCCAGGCCTACGTCTACCGTGACAGCCGCGGCATCGCGGTGCCGGCCGCCGAGGTGGAGGAGCGCGACGGCGCGTACTACTACCAGGGCGAGAAGGTCTCCCGGCTGCTGGGCAAGATGGGCAAGTCCCTGAAGAACGCCGTCACCCCCGACGAGATCTGCGCCGAGTACGGCGCCGACACGCTGCGCCTGTACGAGATGGCCATGGGCCCCCTGGACGTCTCCCGGCCCTGGGACACGCGCGCGGTGGTCGGCCAGTTCCGGCTGCTCCAGCGGCTGTGGCGCAACGTCGTCGACGAGAACACCGGCGAGGTCACCGTCGTCGACGGCGAGCCCGGCGAGGACACGCTGCGGGCGCTGCACAAGGCGATCGACGGGGTGCGCGGGGATCTGGAGGGCATGCGGTTCAACACCGCCATCGCCAAGATCACCGAGCTGAACAACCACCTGACCAAGGCCGGCGGCCCGGTCCCGCGGCCGGTCGCCGAGGCGCTGGTGCTGCTGGCCGCCCCGCTGGCCCCGCACGTCGCCGAGGAACTGTGGCACCGGCTGGGCCACACCGACTCGGTCGTCCACCGGGACTTCCCCGAGGCCGACCCGGCGTACGTCGTCGACGAGACCGTGACCTGCGTGGTGCAGATCAAGGGCAAGGTCAAGGCGCGCCTGGAGGTGTCGCCGGCCATCTCCGACGAGGAGCTGGAGAAGGTGGCACTGGCCGACGAGCACGTCGTCAACGCGCTGGGCGGCGCGGGCATCCGCAAGGTCATCGTGCGGGCGCCCAAGCTGGTGAACATCGTTCCGGCGTGAGGCGTCCCGTGTGAGGCCGGGGCAGTACGCCGGGGCAGCGGGTCGGGGTAGTCCCCTACGGGCAGGTTAGGGGTTCTTCAGGAACCCCGGGCCTGCCCGTTGCGTTTACCGTTGAAGAGCGGCGCGTGGTGCGCCCGAGGCGGTGGCCGAAGGAGGAGCTGGTGGAAGCAGTGATCGCAGTCGTCGCCCTGCTCTTCGTGCTCTTCCTGGCGCTCGGCGCCTACGCCACGGTCAAGGTCGTCGGCGCCGCCAAGCGCGGCGTGGACCGCACCCTCACCACCGCCCGACGCACGGTCGAGGACCACACCCTGCGGGCCAAGTCCTTCGCGCAGCCCGGCCCGGCCGGCGAGATCGCCCAGCTCCGGCTCACCCTGCGCACCTCGATGCGGGCCACCCAGGACGCGCTGCGCGCGGGCGTGGCGGAGGACGCGTCCCTCAAGGAGTCCCTCGGCCTCTTCCAGCGGCTCAGCGCGCACGGCGTGGAGCTGGACGGCGAACTCAAGCGGCTGGAGTCCGAGCCCGACCGCGCCGCTCTCGCCGAGCGGCTGCCGTCGCTGCGGGAGCGCACCGAGCGGGTCACGGCCTCGGCGGACTCGTTGCGCTGGGCGGCCCGGGACCGGGCCCGCCGTTTCGCGGACGACGACCTCGACACCCTCAGCGCCCAGATCGACGTCGAGGCCGGAGCCCTGCGCCACTGGACCACCCCGGAGCCCGCACCCACCTCGACGTGGCCCGAGGCACCGGCCGCCGGGAGCCCCGCCGGACAGCAGACCTGGCCCGGCACCGCCGACTCGCCCACGGCGGAGCAGCCGGCACGGCCCGCCATCACCCCGCCCGGACCGCGCCCCGCCTACCCCTGGCAGAAGAAGCCCCGGCCGGAGAGCACCACCTGACCCCGGTGCGTGACGCCGCCGCGGCCCGGCGCCGGCGAAGCCGTGCGGGGGCCGGGCTGCCGCGCGCACGCTACGGCAGGTAACCTCCAGCTCATGTCCCGCCATGTCGCGATCGTCACGGATTCAACGGCCTACCTGCCGCGGCGGACGATGGAGCGCCACGGCATCACCGCGGTGCCGCTGACCGTCGTCCTCGGCGACCAGGCGCTCGAGGAGGGCACCGAGATCTCGACCCGGTCCCTCGCCCAGGCACTGCAGAAGCGACGCTCCGTCACCACCTCGCGCCCCAGCCCCCAGCTCTTCGCGGAGACCTACCGCAAGGCCGCCGAGGCCGGCGCCACCGGCATCGTCTCCCTGCACCTGTCCGCCGAACTGTCGGGCACCTACGACGCGGCGGTCATGGCGGCACGCGAGGCACCGGTGCCGGTGCGCGTGGTGGACACCGGCATGATCGCGATGGCCCTGGGCTTCTGCGCGCTGGCCGCGGCCGAGACCGCCGAGACGGGCGGCACGGTCGACGAGGCGGTCACGGCCGCGGAGAAACGGGCCTCCGGGACCTCCGCCTACTTCTACGTCGACACCCTCGACTATCTGCGACGCGGTGGCCGCATCGGCGCCGCGCAGGCACTGCTGGGCTCGGCGCTGGCGGTGAAGCCGCTGCTCCAGCTCGACGGAGGGCGCATCGAGCCCCTGGAGAAGGTGCGGACCGCGTCGAAGGCGATCGCCCGCCTCGAGGAACTGGTCGCCGACCGGGCCGACGGCGCACGAGTCGACATCGCCGTGCACCACCTCGCCGCACCGGACCGGGCGTCGGCCCTGGCGGAACGGCTGCGCGCACGGGTGCCGGACCTCGGCGAGCTCCATGTGAGCGAGGTGGGCGCGGTGATCGGGGCACACACCGGGCCCGGACTGCTGGGGGCCGTGGTCTCGACGCGGTGAGCGCAGCCGTCCGGCAGTGGGTGCTGCGGTGAGCGCACTCCGTCCGATGGTGGGTGCTGCGGGGACGCTTCGGGGGCTCGGTGGCGGAAGACTGTCTGATCGTCACTCGTGCGGGTGGCCGAGTTGTCCACAACCGGTGCGTCCTCCACGGAAATCGAGCAAGATCACCGCGATGTGGCGCAGGGCCCCATCCTCGACGCATGGCACTTCGATCACGCTCACGTACGACGCACCCGACCAGCGGACCAGGCCGCGAACCCGGCTCCGACGGGCGCGTCCGGCTCCGACGGCCCCCCGCCCGCAGCCGGGTGAGGAACCGTCATGCCCCGGCGGAGGAACTGCGCCGGCGGGCGGAGCTGCTGTTCGGGCACCGGGACGAGGAACGGGACGAATCGGGGACCGGGCCGCCGCCCGAGGGGAGCGGCGCGGGCTTCGGTGAACACCTCCGTGCGGCCGAGCACCGGGAAGAGCCTTCCCGGACGGGCACGGCTCCGGCCGGCGAGGTGGATCGGTCGCGCGCCCGGGCGGGGGAGCTGCCTGCCCCGGTGGAGACCGGGGCGGGTGTGGAGACCGGGGAGGGTGAGGACGGCGCGAGGCCCGTCGGCGGTCCGGGGGACCGGTGGCGGCGGGCCGGGTTCGCGCTGCGGGAGCGGATGCCCGTGTGGGTCCAGGCGCGGTGCGGACTGGAACGCGGGGGTGTGCTCGCGCTCGCCGTGCTGGTGGTCGCCGTGGCGGCCTTCGCCGTGCAGCACTTCTGGACCGGCCGGCCCCAGCCCGTGCGGGCGCCGGAGGTGGTGCGGGCGGCGGCGCCCTACGGCGCGCAGGAGCGGAGCGGGCCGGCCGAGTCCGCCGCCTCGCCGGGAGCGCCGGACGGCGGGAGCACCGCCGCCCGGACCGCGCCCGAGATCGTGGTGGACGTCAGCGGGAAGGTGCGCAAGCCCGGGATCCATCGACTGCCCGCCGGTTCACGCGTCGTCGACGCGCTGACCGCGGCGGGTGGCGTCCGCCCGGGAACCGACACCGGCGGCCTCAACCGGGCCCGGTTCCTCGTGGACGGCGAGCAGGTGGTCGTCGGAGGCCCCGCGGCCGGCGCAGTCCCGGGGGCGGCGGGCGTGGGGGCGGCGAGCGGTGTGACGGGAGGAGCACCGGCGGGCCCGGTCTCCCTCAGCACGGCCACCGTCGAACAGCTCGACACGCTTCCGGGCGTCGGGCCCGTGCTGGCGCAGCACATCGTCGACCACCGGACGCGACACGGCGGTTTCCGCTCCGTGGACGAGCTGCGCGACGTGAACGGCATCGGCGAGCGACGCTTCGCCGATCTGCGGGACCTGGTGCGGCCGTGAACGCCCGGCCACCCGGGGGCGTGTCCCCCGGTGGAGAGGACGATGTGCGCCTCGGTGAGGAGGACGACATGCCTCCCGGTGAAGAGGACGGCGTCCCACCGGCCCACACGGATCACACGGGCGGTACGGGCGGCACGAACGGCGCAGTCCGCCCGGACGGTCCTCGCTCTCGCAAGGCCGTGCACGTCGCGTCCGGGAAACGGCTGGGGGCCGCTCACCCGCGCCAGGAAGGACCGGTGGATCTGCGGCTCGTGCCGCCCGCGCTAGCGGCCTGGGTGACCGCGGCGTCGACGCTGGACGCGTCACCGTGGACGGTGACCGGCGTAGCGCTCGCCTGCGCGCTCGCCGCCGGCGTCCTCCTCGCCCTGGGGCGGGGGCAGAAACGGAAGCAGGAACGGAAGCAGAATCGGAAGCAGCGGCAGGGACGGCGGGGGGACAGGGGCGGCCGGCCGTCGGAGGGCCGAGCCGGCCGACCCCGGGCGACCGTGGCCGCGGTGCTGCTCTGCGCGGCGGCGGCCGCCGCGTCGGCCGGGTTCCACGGGGCCGATCTGCACCGCGGCCCCGTGCCGGCGCTGGCGCGGGTGTACGCCGGTGTCACCGCCGAGGTGGAACTCACCTCCGATCCACGGCTCGCCCGGCCACGGGTGCGGGGAGACCGCATGAGCCCGGACTCCGTCCTCATCGACGCGGAGGTGCGCCGGGTCGGGGAGCGGGCCGGGGCGGCGGTGGCGACGCGGACACCGGTGCTGGTGGTCGTGGACGTCGGGGACGGCGCGGGAGACGGCCGGCGGGCGCCGGCACACCGTCCGCCCGGAGCGACGCGGGCGTCGTGGCTCGCACTGCTGCCGTCCACCCGGGTGCGGGTCGGCGGACGGCTGGCCCCGCCGACCGGCGGGGACCGGATCGCGGCCGTGCTGCGGGTACGGGACCGGGCCGGGCCGGTGGTCGTGCACGAGCCCACCACGGCACAGCGGTTCGCGGGACGGTTGCGGGCCGGCCTGCGAAAGGCCACCGACGGACTCCCGGCCGACGCGCGGGCGCTGCTGCCGGGACTGGTCGTCGGCGACACCTCACGGATCACCCCCGAACTGGACGAGGCGTTCAAGGAGACGGACCTGGCCCACACGCTCGCCGTGTCCGGCAGCAACCTCACGATCATGCTGGCCCTGCTCCTCGGACCGCCCGGCCTGGCCCAGCACGTCGAGCGCCGCGGCCTGGCGCCCCGGCTCGGCATCCCGCTCCGCACGACCGCGCTGCTCGGCGGAGCACTCACCCTCGGATTCGTCGTGGTGTGCCGGCCCGATCCGAGCGTGCTGCGGGCGGCGGCCTGCGGGGCCGTGGTGCTGCTCGCCCTCGCGACCGGCCGCCGCAGGTCCCTGATCCCGGCGCTGGCGACGGCGGTGCTGCTGCTGGTGCTGTACGACCCGTGGCTGGCCAGGAGTTACGGGTTCCTGCTGTCGGTGCTGGCCACCGGAGCGCTGCTGACGCTGGCGCCGCGCTGGAGTGCCGCGCTGCGGCGGCGCCGGGTTCCGCCACGGCTCGCGGAGGCGCTGGCGGCCGCGGGTGCCGCGCAGGTCGTGTGCGCGCCGGTCGTGGTGGTGCTGTCGGCGCGGGTGAGCCTGGTCGCGGTGCCGTGCAACCTCCTCGTGGAGTTCGCGGTGGCACCGGCCACCGTGCTGGGATTCGCGGCGCTGGCGGCGGCGCCGGTGGCCCCGCCGGCGGCCGAGGCACTGGCCTGGTGCGCGAGCTGGCCCGCCGAGTGGATCGCGGGCGTCGCACGGACCGGGGCGGCCATGCCCGGAGCGGGGATGGACTGGCCGGACGGCTGGAGCGGGGCGCTGCTGCTGGCCCTCGCCACGGCCGGTGCGGTGCCGCTCGGCCGGCGGATGCTGCGGCATCCGGGGTGGTGCGCGGCCTGCGGGGTGCTGCTCCTGCTCGTGGTGACGCAGCCGCCACCCCTGACCCGGGTGATCACCGGGTGGCCGCCTCCCGGCTGGCGGCTGGCCCTGTGCGACGTGGGCCAGGGTGACGCGACGGTCCTCGCGGCGGGCGCCGGGACCGGTGTGGTGGTGGACGCCGGGCCCGATCCGGCACGGGTCGACCGGTGTCTGCGCACGCTCGGCATCACCAGGATCCCCCTCGTCGTGCTCACCCACTTCCACGCCGACCACGTCGCGGGACTGCCGGGTGTGCTGCGGGGACGGTCGGTGGGCGCGATCGAGACGACGGGGTTCGAGGAACCGGTGGACCAGGCGGAGTCCGTACGGAGGGAGGCACGGGAACGGCGGATCCCGCTGGGGCGCGCGGCGGCGGGGGAGCGCCGGCGTCTCGGCGGCCTCGACTGGGAGGTGCTGTGGCCTCCCGCCGGCACCGGGCGGCGTCCGGGCGGAGAGACACCCCCAGGGCGTGCGGTGCCCGAGCCGGAGGGGCCGAACGACGCGAGCGTGACGCTGCTGGTGCGGTCGGGCGGGCTGAGGATGCTGCTGCTCGGGGACCTGGAACCCCCGGCGCAGCGGGCGCTGGCACGGTCCCCGGCGGCCGGGCTGCTCGGCGGGGTGGACGTGCTGAAGGTGGCCCACCACGGCTCGGCCTACCAGGACCCGGACCTGATACGGACGGTGGCGCCGCGGCTGGCGTTGATCTCGTGCGGTGAGGACAACCCCTACGGGCATCCCGCTCCCGGCACCGTGGCGGCGCTGCGGGCCACAGGGGCGACGGTGCTGCGGACCGACCTGGACGGGGCACTCGCGGTCGCCGGTACGGGCGCGGAGCTGCGGGTGGCGGGAGACTGAGGGCATGCACTCCGCCCAGGTCGACACCTCGACCCTCGACGCCCCCCTGCTGGACGCCTATCTGCGCCGCCTGGGGGTCGCCTATCCGGCATGGCCCACCGCCGACGTGCTGCGGGAGCTGCAACTGCGGCACCTGCAGACCGTCCCGTTCGAGAACCTCTCGATCCATCTCGGCGAGGAGATCGTGCTGGAGGAGAAGCGGCTGGTCGAGAAGGTGGTGGTGGCGGGGCGGGGCGGGTTCTGTTACGAGCTGAACGGGGCGTTCTCGGCGCTGCTGCGGGCGGTGGGCTTCGACGTGACGCTGCTCGCGGGACGGGTGTACGGGCAGGAGGGGCGGCTCGGTATCCCCTACGACCACCTCGCGCTGCTGGTACGGACGGTGGACGCCGGGGAGTGGCTGGCCGACGTCGGATTCGGGGCGCACAGCCACTACCCGCTCCGGTGGGAGCACCGGGGCGAACAGCAGGACCCCGGAGGCATGTTCCGGATCGCGGAGGCCGGACCGGACGCGGCCGGGGTGAAGGGCGGCGCCGGACGGCTCGCCGGATCCGGGAACGGGGCCCCGGGCACCGACGTGGACGTCCACCGCAACGGCACGCGCGCCTACCGGCTGGAGGTGCGGCCCCGGCTCCTGGGCGACTTCCTCGCCGGCGCCTGGTGGCACCGGACCTCACCGGACTCGCACTTCACGAGATCGCTGGTGTGTTCGCGGGTCACACAGGACGGAGGAAGGACCACGCTCAGCGGGCGCCGGCTGAAGACGACGTCCGCCGACGGGAGCAGCGAGGAACGGGAGGTGGCGGGGGACGAGGAGGTACTGGCCGTGTACCGGGAGCGGTTCGGGATCTCCCTGGACCGGGTGCCGGTGGTGCGGCCGGCGGGGACGGCTGTCTAGCCGGTGCCGGTGCCGAGGGGCCGGGGCTGGGCGCCCGGTGGTGTGGGGCGTAGCCGAAAATGGCTGCGTGAGCGATGTGAGACATGTGCTGGTGCTGCCCGATCGTGACGCCGCCGAGGAGGCGGTCGAGGCACTCGCGGAGCGGTACGGGCTGCGGGAGGAGCCACAGGTCGTCCGGGACGCGCTGGCCGGGGAGGACGACGCGGAGGACGCGCAGTGGCTGGTCGTCCTGCGGGACGAGGAAGAGCGCCTCGACCCGCAGGAGTTGGACGCGTTCGCGGGGGAGTGGGAGGGGTGGCGGGAGGAGCCGTAGGAGGCTCCGGGGAGGGGCGGGGAGGGGAGGGCGGGCGGAGGGGGGAGGGGGAGGGGGAGCCCCCCTGGTAGGTCCGGGAGCCCCCTGGCAGGCCGGGGCTGTCGGTGCCGCGTGCCATGCTTGACCCGATGCCCAGGAAGACTGCGAATGACGACCCTCTTGCTCCCGTGACGCTGGCTGTGGGGCAGGAGGACCTTCTGCTCGACCGTGCCGTGCAGGAGGTGGTGGCCGCCGCGCGGGCGGCCGATGCCGACACGGACGTGCGTGATCTGGCCTCGGACCAGTTGCAGCCGGGCACGCTCGCCGAGTTGACCAGCCCTTCGCTGTTCGCGGAGCGCAAGGTCGTGGTCGTCCGCAATGCGCAGGACCTGTCCGCCGACACGGTCAAGGACGTGAAGGCGTATCTCGGGGCGCCCGCCGAGGAGATCACGCTCGTGCTGCTGCACGCGGGCGGGGCCAAGGGGAAGGGCCTGCTGGACGCCGCGCGCAAGGCGGGCGCGCGCGAGGTGGCCTGTCCGAAGATGACCAAGCCGGCGGACCGGCTGGCGTTCGTGCGCCAGGAGTTCCGGGCGACCGGGCGGTCGGCCACGCCCGAGGCGTGCCAGACGCTCGTCGACGCGATCGGCAGCGATCTGAGGGAGCTGGCGTCCGCGGTTTCACAGTTGGTCGCGGACGTCGAGGGGACCATCGACGAAGCGGTCGTCGGGCGGTACTACACCGGGCGGGCCGAGGCGTCGAGCTTCACCGTCGCCGACCGGGCCGTGGAGGGGCGGGCCGCCGAGGCGCTGGAGGCGCTGCGCTGGTCGCTGGCCACCGGCGTCGCGCCCGTGATGATCACCAGTGCGCTCGCGCAGGGCGTGCGGGCGATCGGCAAGCTGTCCTCCGCGCGCGGCGGCCGGCCGGCGGACCTCGCGCGGGAGCTGGGCATGCCGCCGTGGAAGATCGACCGGGTGCGCCAGCAGATGCGGGGCTGGACACCGGACGGGGTCGCGGTCGCGCTGCGGGCCGTGGCCGAGGCCGACGCGGGCGTCAAGGGCGGCGGGGACGATCCCGAGTACGCCTTGGAGAAGGCCGTGGTGACGATCGCACGGGCGGCTCGCTCCCGAGGCCGCGCCTAGAACCCGCGCCTGGAAGGCCCGAGCCTGGAACGCCCGCGCCTGGAACGCCCGCATCCGGAAGGCCCGCGCCTGGAAAGCCCGAGCCTGGAACACCCGCATCCGGAAGGCCCGCGCCTGGAACGCCCGCGTCCTGAAGACCCGCGCCTGGAACGCCCGCGCCGCACCGGTCTCCAGTGGCCCTTCGCTCCCGGCGGAGGAGAATCGTGCGTGTCAGCCGTTCATCGCCGGAGTGGGAAAGGTGGCGGTCGTCATGGCTGAACACCCGCACGCGCTGCTCGTCCGCAAGGGCTACGACGCTTTCATGCGGGGAGACATGGACAGCCTTCGCGCCATGATGACCGGAGACTGCACGCACCATGTGCCCGGTTCCCATCCGCTGTCGGGTGATCACAAGGGGATCGACTCGATCATCGACGGGTACTACCGCCGGCTCTTCTCGGACACGGACGGGTCGTTCCGGGTCGCCCTGCTCAATGTGTTCGTCGACGGCCGTGGGCACGCCGTCTCCGTCCACCGGGTCACGGCGGACCGGGGCGCCAGGCACATCGACGAGAACGGAGGGATCGTCTTCCGGATCGTCGGGGAAAAGATCACCGATCTCGACGAGTGCGTCGAGGACATGGACAAGAGCGACGCGTTCTGGTCGTGACCGCGTCGCACCGCCGTCCCACCTCTCCGGCGCGCCCCTCTGCCCGTCCCGTCCCCGGGGGACATGCCGAAGGCCCCGGCTCCCGCCCTGGGGAAGGGCGGGGGAGCCGGGGCCTTCGGTTCACGCTGCTGGATCCGCGCCCGCGTGGCGAACGCAGGCCGCGCGCGGATCCGTGGGTTCCGGTCGGGAGCGGATGAGAGAGGGCCCGCTCTGGGTCCTTCCGGCGGTTCGGCCCCTGGTGACCCGGGGACCGGTCAGATCAAGAAGGAGGTTCAGCCCTTGAGGGACGCGACCTTGGAAGCAAGCGCCGACTTCTTGTTGGCGGCCTGGTTCTTGTGGATGACGCCCTTGGAGACGGCCTTGTCGAGCTGACGCGCGGCGGCGCGCTGGTACTCGGTGGCCTTCTCGACGTCACCCGCGGCAGCGGCCTCACGGGCCTTGCGGATCGCGGTCTTCAGGGAGGACTTGACGGCCTTGTTGCGCAGCCGGGCCTTCTCGTTGGTCTTGATCCGCTTGATCTGGGACTTGATGTTCGCCACGAATGAGCCTTTACAGGTTCAGGCACGGGGCCGCGGGGGTCCCGTACCAGGTGATTTCTTGGACGTGCCTCGTGCTGAGAGGGCATGAGACACAGCCACCCAGGCTACCAGTGGCCCGGAGAACGGCCCAAACCGGCTTCCGGTCGCCGCGCGTGGGACCATGGAGCCTACGTATAGATCCGACCCGAGGCATAAGGCGCCTCAAGAGACAGGACCCTGCGTGCCCGCGACCCCTAACAATGTGCCCGAGCCGAGCCGTACCGACCCGGCGCTGATCCGCAATTTCTGCATCATCGCGCACATCGACCACGGCAAGTCCACGCTCGCCGACCGGATGCTCCAGCTGACCGGTGTGGTCGAGCAGCGGCAGATGCGTGCCCAGTACCTCGACCGCATGGACATCGAGCGCGAGCGCGGTATCACGATCAAGTCCCAGGCCGTGCGCCTGCCCTGGGCGCCCACCCAGGACAAGGGCAACACGCACATCCTCAACATGATCGACACCCCGGGGCACGTCGACTTCACCTACGAGGTCTCGCGGTCGCTCGCCGCCTGTGAGGGAACCATCCTCCTGGTGGACGCCGCCCAGGGCATCGAGGCCCAGACCCTCGCCAACCTGTACCTGGCGATGGAGAACGACCTCACGATCATCCCGGTGCTCAACAAGATCGACCTGCCGGCCGCGCAGCCCGAGAAGTTCGCCGAGGAGCTCGCCAACCTCGTCGGGTGCGACCCCGACGACGTGCTGAAGGTCTCGGCGAAGACCGGTCTCGGGGTCGAGGCCCTGCTCGACAAGGTGGTCGCCGAGATCCCGCCCCCGGTCGGGGTGAAGGACGCCCCCGCGCGCGCGATGATCTTCGACTCCGTGTACGACTCGTACCGGGGCGTGGTGACGTACGTCCGTGTCATCGACGGTCAGCTCAACAAGCGCGAGCGCATCCGGATGATGTCGACGGGCGCCACGCACGAACTGCTGGAGATCGGCACGAACTCGCCGGAGATGCTCGGCGCCGACGGTCTGGGCGTCGGCGAGGTGGGCTACCTGATCACCGGCGTGAAGGACGTCCGCCAGTCGAAGGTCGGTGACACCGTCACCAGCCAGGTCAAGGGCGCCACCGAGGCCCTGGGCGGCTACAAGGACCCGAAGCCGATGGTCTTCTCCGGTCTGTATCCGCTGGACGGCTCCGACTACCCCGAGCTGCGCGAGGCCCTCGACAAGCTCCAGCTCAACGACGCCGCCCTCGTCTACGAGCCGGAGACCTCCGCGGCCCTCGGCTTCGGCTTCCGCGTCGGCTTCCTCGGCCTGCTCCACCTCGACGTGATCCGCGAGCGGCTGGAGCGCGAGTTCGGCCTCGACCTGATCGCCACCGCGCCGAACGTGGTCTACCGGGTGGTGATGGAGGACGGCGGCGAGCACACCGTCACCAACCCGAGCGAGTTCCCCGAGGGCAAGATCAACGAGGTGTACGAGCCGGTCGTACGCGCCACGATCCTCGCCCCGACCGAGTTCATCGGCTCGATCATGGAGCTGTGCCAGACCCGGCGCGGCACCCTCCTCGGCATGGACTACCTGTCCGAGGACCGGGTCGAGATCCGCTACACCCTGCCGCTCGCCGAGATCGTCTTCGACTTCTTCGACCAGCTGAAGTCCAAGACGCGCGGTTACGCCTCGCTCGACTACGAGCCCACCGGCGAGCAGACCTCCAGCCTGGTCAAGGTCGACATCCTGCTGCACGGCGACAAGGTCGACGCCTTCTCCGCGATCACGCACAAGGACCAGGCGTACGCGTACGGCGTACGGCTCGTCGCCAAGCTCAAGGAGCTGATCCCGCGGCAGGCGTTCGAGGTGCCCGTCCAGGCCGCCATCGGCTCCCGGGTCATCGCCCGCGAGACCATCCGCGCCATCCGCAAGGACGTCCTCGCCAAGTGCTACGGCGGTGACATCTCCCGTAAGCGGAAGCTGCTGGAGAAGCAGAAGGAGGGCAAGAAGCGGATGAAGATGGTGGGATCCGTGGAGGTTCCGCAGGAGGCCTTCATCGCGGTCCTGTCCAGTGACGACAGCGCGGGATCGGGCAAGGGCAAGAAGTAGCCCGTCCCTCCCGCCCGGTTCCGGGGCCCGTCGCGCGGTTGCGCGGCGGGCCCCGTTCCGTTGACTTGTACAAAGTGACAGTACGTGGCCCCTTACGTGCCGGGCGGCCGCCCCTTACCCTGAACCCTGCTCGCTAGTTACTCGCGAGTTAAACAACAGAGCCGGACAGCAGAGTCGGACCACAGAGCAAGACGACCGAGCAAGACGACCGAGCCAGACAACAGAGTCAGACGACCGAGCCAGACAACAGAGTCAGACGACCGTCGCACTGAGCCAGCCGCACCGTCGCGGGCCCCGGAGGATGTCGTGAGCGACACACAGACACTGATCGAGAACCGTCCGCCGTCCGTCGCGGGCCTCTTCCTGGAGCGCGTGGCGGCCACGCCGGACGCGGAGGCGTACCGCTACCCCGTACCGGGCCCGGCCGGCCAGGGGCCGGACGACTGGAAGTCGCTGAGCTGGGCGCAGTCGGCCGAGCGGGTGTACGCCATCGCGGCCGGTCTGATCGAGCTGGGCGTCCGGCCCGAGCAGCGGGTGGCGCTCGCCTCCTCCACCCGGATCGAGTGGATCCTCGCCGACCTCGGCATCATGTGCGCGGGGGCCGCCACCACCACCGTCTATCCGCAGACCAACGCCGAGGAATCGGCGTACATCCTCTCCGACTCCGAGAGCCGGGTGCTGATCGCCGAGGACGCGGCCCAGCTCGCGAAGGCGGTGGAGAAGCGCGCCGAGCTGCCGGACCTGGCCCACGTCGTCGTCGTCGACCCGGCGGGTCTGGAGAACGTGGAGACCGCCGACTGGATCCTCACCCTCGACGAGCTGGAGAAGCGCGGCGCGGCTCGTCTGGAGCAGGATCCGGGGCTGATCGAGGAGCGGGTCGGCGCGATCACCCGGGACCAGCTCGCCACCCTCATCTACACCTCCGGCACCACCGGCCGCCCCAAGGGCGTGCGCCTGCCGCACGACAACTGGTCGTACATGGCGAAGGCGATCGCCGCGACCGGGCTGGTCACCGCGGACGACGTGCAGTACCTGTGGCTGCCGCTGGCGCACGTCTTCGGCAAGGTCCTCACCTCCGGCCAGATCGAGGCCGGTCACGTCACGGCCGTCGACGGCCGCGTCGACAAGATCATCGAGAATCTTCCGGTCGTGCGGCCCACGTACATGGCGGCCGTGCCGCGCATCTTCGAGAAGGTCTACAACGGCGTCGCCGCCAAGGCCCGCGCGGGCGGCGCCGCCAAGTACAGGATCTTCCAGTGGGCGGCGGAGGTCGCCCGCGAGTACGCCAAGGTGGCGCAGGACAACTTCCGGCGCACCGGGACGGCCTCCGTGCCGTTCGGGCTCGGCGCCAAGCACAAGGTGGCCGACGCGCTCGTGTACGCGAAGATCCGCGAGGCGTTCGGCGGGAACCTGCGGGCGTGCGTGTCCGGCAGCGCGGCGCTCGCGCCGGAGATCGGCTTCTTCTTCTCCGGCGCCGGCATCCACATCCTGGAGGGCTACGGCCTGACCGAGTCGTCGGCGGCCTCCTTCGTGAACCCCGGCGAGGCGTACCGCACCGGCACGGTCGGCAAGCCGCTGCCCGGCACGGAGGTGCGCATCGCCGACGACGGCGAGATCCTGCTGCGCGGCCCCGGCGTCATGGAGGGCTACCACGGGCTGCCCGAGAAGACCGCCGAGGTGCTGGAGGCGGACGGCTGGTTCCACACCGGTGACATCGGCGAGCTCTCGCCCGACGGCTACCTGCGCATCACCGACCGCAAGAAGGACCTCATCAAGACGTCCGGCGGCAAGTACATCGCGCCGGCCGAGGTCGAGGGGCAGTTCAAGGCGGTGTGCCCGTACGTCTCGAACATCCTCGTCCACGGCGCCGACCGGAACTTCTGCACGGCGCTGATCGCCCTCGACGAGCCGTCCATCCTGGCCTGGGCCGAGGAGAACGGGCTCGGCGGGAAGACGTACGCGCAGGTGGTGGCCGCGCCCGAGACGGTCGCCCTCGTCGACGGGTACGTCCAGCAGCTCAACGCGGGGCTCCAGAGGTGGCAGACCATCAAGAAGTTCCGGCTGCTGCCCCGCGACCTGGACGTGGAGCACGGTGAGATCACGCCGAGCCTGAAGCTGAAGCGGCCGGTCGTGGAGCGGGAGTACAAGCAGCTGATCGACGAGATGTACGCGGGGGCGCGCGAGGCGTAGCCGGCCACGGCGACGGACGGGAGAAGAGGGAAGAGGGCGGGCGGCCACCGGGGTGCGGTGGCCGCCCGCGCGGTGTCCCGCGTCGGGCCGCGGCATCCCGCGTCGGGCTGCGAGGTCCTGAGCAGGGCTCCGCGGTGTCCCGAGCAGGGCTGCGCAGGACTGCGCTGTCCCGCCCAGGGCCACGGTGTCCCGCGTCGGGCCGCTGTGCGGAAGTGGGCGCAGTGATCGGAGATCCGGTCGGGAACGGCCAGCCTTCGACCACTTACGAAGCACTGTTCTCCCTCATCACGGCCCACTTCGGTAACTCGTTGCTTAGGGGCGGGGTCGGTCTGTCACTCTGTCGGCATTGGTTCAGGCGTGAACTGTCTGCATACCGAGCACCGTCGTCCGACCGTCCGGGGAGCTGCCCATGGGGGCCATTCCGACGCAACGTGAGACCGCGTCCCGGCCCGGTGGTGCGCCCGCGCACGGGGGTGGACAACCGGCGAGGCACGCGACCCTGTCCGGCGGCTCGCTCGCGCCCGGCGCCGCCCGCGACCTCGTACGCGCCGCGCTGGCGGAGTGGACCGACCTCGGCCTCACGGGCCCCCTCGCCCAGGACCTGGGTGAGGGGGCCGTACTCGTCGTCAGCGAACTGGTCACCAACGCCGTCGTGCACGCCGGCACCGACGTCGACCTGGTCTGTCGGCTCGAGACGGAGCCCGAGAGCTGCGCGGTCGTCGTGGAGGTCACCGACCACCATCCCTCCCGCGCCCCCCGCGACGGCACCGCCGAGTCCGCCCCCGAGACTCCCGAGTACGGCCGGGGACTGCGCCTGGTCGCCGCGCTGGCCGACGCCTGGGGAGTGACGTACCGCAGGGGCACGAAGACCGTGTGGGCGCGGCTGCTGCCCGGAGTGGTGCTCGACGAAGGGGACCCCGCGCAGCCCCGCGCGACCGCCGCCACCGGCGCCCCCGCCGCCTCGCTCGCCTTCGCCGGGGCCCTCGCCCCCGATCCCCGGCCCTCCGCGCGCGACCACGACTGGCTGGGCCGGGGCGCCCTGTCCTTCCTCGCCGAGGCCTCCGACCTGCTCGCCGGGCAGCTCGACGAGGACATGGTCGCCTCGCTCACCGGGCAGCTGATCGTGCCGCGCCTCGCGGACTGGTGCGCGGTGTGGCTGGAGGACGAGGTCAGCGGGCGCTGGACGTCCGGTCACCCGGGCGGCGGAGGCGGCTGGGGCGGCGCCGGCGAGGGCGCCTCCGCCGGCGGCAACGGCGCTCCCGGTGGTGGCGCGGGCGGGCCCGGTCCGTGGCTGTCCGGTGTCTGGCACGTCAGCGAGAACCACGTCGAGGAACTCCGCCGGGCTATGGAGAAGGACCCGCCGCTCCCGTCCGACGGCCTGCGCTCCGGGCCCGCCGCCCACCCCTGGCCGGACACCGGGCTCGGCCCGCAGGGCGCCGCCCTCGCCTACCGGCTGGTCGCCGGCGGCCGCCCGCTCGGCACGCTCGTCATCGGGCGCGTCGGGCTGCTGCGCTTCCCCGACGAGGTCACCGGACTGGTCGAGGACCTCGGCCGCCGGGTGGCGCTCGCCATCGGCGCGGCCCGCCAGTACGCCCGGCAGGCCACCATCAGCGCCGTCCTCCAGCGCGGACTGCTGCCCGGCGCGGTCGCGCAGATCCCCGGGCTGCGCAGCGCCCTCGTCCACGAGCCGCGCGAGAAGGGCGGGCCGAGCGGCGACTTCTACGACCTGTTCCCGGCGGGCGACGGCCGCTGGTGCTTCGCCGTGGGCGACGTGCAGGGCAAGGGCCCCGAGGCGGCCGTCGTCATCGGCCTGGCCCGCCCCTGGCTGCGGCTGCTGGCCCGCGAGGGCTACGGCGTCGCCGACGTCCTCGACCGCCTCAACCAGCTCCTCCTCGACGACGCCACCGAGGCCGCCGACGCCGCCGCCCGCGCCTTCGTCGGCCCCGCGGGCCCCGCCGACGGCCCGCAGACCCGCTTCCTCTCCCTCCTCTACGGCGAATTGGCCCCCTTCGAGGGCGGCGTCCGCTGCACCCTCGCCTCCGCCGGCCATCCGCTGCCGCTGCTGCTCGGCCCCGACGGCGGCGTCACCACGGCCGCGCAGCCGCAGACCCTCCTCGGGGTGATCGAGGACGCCACCTACATCAGCGAGACCCTCGACCTGCGGCCCGGCGACAGCCTGCTGTGCGTCACCGACGGCGTCACGGAACGGCGCTCCGGCTCCCGCCAGTTCGACGACGGCGACGGCCTCGCCGCCGCGCTCTCCGGCTGCGCCGGCCTCGGCGCCGACCTGATCGCCGACCGCATCCGCCGCCTCGTCCACGACTTCGGCGACGAGCCGCCCGAGGACGACCTGGCCCTGCTGGTGCTCCAGGCGGAGTGACCCGGGCGGCCCGAACCGCCGGCGCGGCCCCCGGCCCCCGCCCCGGCCCGCCCAGTCCCCGGCCGACCCGCCCGGAGCGCTGCCCTGCCCCGGCCCCGCTCCGCCCGCCCCGGAGCAGCGCCGGTGGCCCTTCCGGCGCGCACCGGCCGACGGCGCGCACCGGCCGACGGCGCGCACCGGCCGACGGCGTCCGCAGCCGACGGCGTCGGCGGACGGTGTCAGCGGACGGGGACGCCCGCGGATGGGGGCGCCCGCGCCCGACGCGGCCCGCCCCGGCCGTACGGGACAATGGAAGACATGCCTTCCGCTCTCCCCGACGGCGAGCCCGTCCCCGTCGACGGCGCGCTGCCCGCGTCCGCGCTCGCCGGGGCCGCCGACCGCCCCCTCGGGTTCTACCTGCACGTCCCGTATTGCGCGACCCGCTGCGGGTACTGCGACTTCAACACCTACACTGCCACCGAGCTGCGCGGCACCGGCGGTGTCCTCGCCTCCCGCGACAACTACGCCGACACCCTGATCGACGAGATCCGCCTCGCCCGCAAGGTCCTCGGCGACGACCCGCGCGAGGTCCGTACGGTGTTCGTCGGCGGCGGTACGCCGACCCTGCTGGCCGCCGGCGACCTGGTGCGGATGCTGGGCGCGATCCGGGACGAGTTCGGGCTCGCGGCCGACGCGGAGGTCACGACGGAGGCGAACCCGGAGTCGGTCGGCCCGGCCTACCTGGACATCCTCCGCCGGGGCGGCTTCAACCGGATCTCCTTCGGCATGCAGAGCGCCAGGCAGCACGTGCTGAAGGTGCTGGACCGCACCCACACGCCCGGACGGCCCGAGGCCTGTGTCGCGGAGGCCCGCGGGGCCGGCTTCGAGCACGTCAACCTGGACCTGATCTACGGCACCCCGGGGGAGTCCGACGACGACTGGCGGGCCTCCCTGGAGGCGGCCCTCGGCGCCGGCCCGGACCACATTTCCGCGTACGCCCTGATAGTCGAGGAAGGCACGCAGCTCGCCCGCCGCATCCGCCGCGGCGAGGTCCCGATGACCGACGACGACGTGCACGCCGACCGCTACCTGATCGCAGAGGAGACCCTGTCGGCCGCGGGCTACGACTGGTACGAGGTGTCGAACTGGGCTACCTCGGAAGCGGGCCGCTGCCTGCACAACGAGCTGTACTGGCGGGGCGCCGACTGGTGGGGCGCGGGCCCCGGCGCGCACAGCCACGTCGGTGGTGTGCGCTGGTGGAACGTGAAGCATCCGGGCGCGTACGCGGCGGCGCTGGCGGACGGACGGTCGCCGGGCGCCGGGCGGGAGCTGCTGTCGGACGAGGACCGCAGGGTGGAGCGGATCCTGTTGGAGCTGCGGCTCCGGGAGGGCGTGCCGCTGCCGCTGCTGCGGGAGGCGGGCCTCGCGGCGGCACGCCGGGCGCTGGCGGACGGGCTGCTCCAGGAGGGCCCGTACGGGGAGGGGTTCGCGGTGCTGACCCTGCGCGGGCGACTGCTGGCGGACGCGGTGGTGCGGGACCTGGTGGACTGATCACCCCGGCGAGTGAATCCCTGCGGAACGGGGGTTCGCTCCCTAACCTGGTTCGTAGGCTGCCGCCAAAAGGACGCGGCGGATGTGGAGGGCCACGGAGATGACCGCTGTGGACGAGCGCGGGATGACCAGGTTCTTCGAGGAGTTCGAGCCTCCGGAGGGCGTCAAGGTCGAGCTTCTCCGGGGGGAAATCGTGATGATGGCCACTCCCGATCTGGTGCACAACCGGATCGTGGCCGATGTCCAGGACCAGATCCCGCGCAAGCACTGGGAACGGCTCCAGACGACGGATGTGGACATCCTCGACGAGGCCAGTGAGCCGGTGCCGGACCTGTTGGTGCTGGAGCGAGGTGTTGCCCCGGGCTCAGGGCGTCTGCTGCCGTCCCAGTTGATCACGTTGGTGGTCGAGGTGGTGTCCAAGACGAGCGTCGACCGGGACTACGGGGTCAAGCGGTCCATCTACGCGGCGGGCAGGATTCCTGCTTATTTGATCATCGACCCGATCGTCGCGCACTGCGTTCTGCTCAGCGAACCCGTCGGTGTGGGCGAGATCGCTGACTATCGAGCGCAGCGCATCACGAAGTTCGGTGACCCTCTTCCGCTGGAACCGCTCGGCCTCGAACTGGACACCAGCGAGTTCGGAACCCTTACCGGAGTCCGGCGTCACCACCTGCCGTGACGAAGTCGATCAGCTCCTCCACCCGCCCCAGCAGCTCCGGCTCCAGGTCCTTGTAGGACCCCACCCGCTTCAGGATCGCCTGCCACACCGCCCCGGTGTTCTCCGACGGCCACCCCAGCGCCCGGCACACCCCCGTCTTCCAGTCCTGCCCGTGCGGCACGCGCGGCCAGGCCGCGATCCCCAGCGACGACGGCTTCACCGCCTCCCAGACGTCGATGTACGGGTGGCCGACCACGAGCGCGTGCTCGCTCGTCACCGACCGCGCGATCCGCCACTCCTTCGTACCCGGCACCAGGTGGTCCACCAGTACGCCCAGCCGCGCGTCCGGCCCCGGCGCGAACTCCGCCACGATCGACGGCAGGTCGTCGACGCCCTCCAGGTACTCCACGACCACGCCCTCGATCCGCAGGTCGTCGCCCCACACCTTCTCGACCAGCTCGGCGTCGTGCCGGCCCTCGACGTAGATGCGGCCGGCGCGGGCCACCCGGGCGCCGGCGCCGGGCACGGCGACCGAGCCGGACGCGGTGCGGGTGGGGCGTACGGGCCCGGAGGCGGGCCGCACGAGGGTCACCACCCTGCCCTCCAGAAGGAAGCCCCGCGGCTCCAGCGGGAACACCCGGTGCTTGCCGAAGCGGTCCTCCAGGGTGACCGTGCCCGCCTCGCAGCGGATCACCGCGCCGCAGAAACCGGTGCCGGGCTCCTCCACCACCAGGCCGGGCTCCGCCGCGACCTCGGGGACCGGCTGCTGCTTCTTCCAGGGAGGGGTCAGATCGGCGGAGTACTGGCGCATTCGGATGACGATAGGAGAAGCCGCGGCCCGAAGTGCCCCCGACGGCTCACGACACGCCGAAACGCGCCGCCAGCTCGTCCCGCTGCCGCCGCACGAATGCCGCGTCCACCACCGCCCCGTGACCGGGCACGTACAGGGCGTCCGCCCCGCCGAGGTCCAGCAGCCGGTCCAGGGCGGCCGGCCAGTGGGACGGCACGGCGTCGGGGCCGGCCTGCGGATCGCCGGACTCCTCGACCAGGTCGCCGCAGAACACCACCTCCGGCGAGCCCGGCACCAGGACCGCCAGATCGTGGGCCGTGTGCCCGGGAGACAGGTTCGCCAGCAGCACCTGCCGGCCGCCGCCCAGGTCGAGCGTCCACTCCCCGGACACCAGGTGGCGGGGGCGCACGAGCGTGTCCACGGCCTCCGTCGCCGCCGTCTCGTCGAGCCCGTTGCGCACCGCGTCCGCCCGCAGCTCCTCGGCCCCGCGCCCCCGCCGGGTCAGCACCGTCTCCGCGCCCACCGCCGCGTACACCTCCGCGCCCGCGAACGCCGCCGCCCCGAAGACGTGGTCGAAGTGGGGATGGGTGAGCGCGAGATGGGTCACACGCCCGCCGGCCAGTTCCTCCGCCCGCATCCGCAGCCGAGCCCCCTCCGCGAGGCTCGACCCCGCGTCGACCACCAGGGCCGCGCCGGCCCCGACGACCAGCCCCGCCGTGCAGTCCCAGCCCGGCAGCCGGCACCGCCCGACCCCGGCCGCGACCCGCTCCCACCCCAGCTCTTCCCAAGTCACCGTCATACCGCGACGCTAGCGGTGACGGCCCGCCCGTGAGAGCCGCCACGGAACCGACCTTGCCGCGGGTGTACCCCACCGCCGTACACTGGCCGGGGAACGCTGGCACTCGGAAGTGAAGAGTGCCAGGCAGAGCGCCAGGGGACGATCGACTGGAGGTGCGCGCGCGATGCTGAGTGAACGAAGGCTCCAGGTACTGCGGGCCATCGTCCAGGACTACGTGGGCACCGAGGAGCCGGTCGGCTCCAAGGCGCTCACCGAGCGGCACAACCTCGGCGTCTCCCCGGCGACGGTCCGCAACGACATGGCCGCCCTGGAGGACGAGGGGTTCATCGCCCAGCCGCACACCAGTGCCGGGCGCATCCCCACCGACAAGGGCTACCGGCTGTTCGTCGACAAGCTGGCCGGCGTCAAGCCGATGACGGCCCCCGAGCGGCGGGCCATCCAGAACTTCCTCGACGGCGCCGTCGACCTCGACGACGTCGTGGCCCGCACGGTACGGCTGCTCGCGCAGCTCACCCGGCAGGTCGCCGTCGTGCAGTATCCCTCCCTGACCCGGTCCACCGTGCGGCACGTGGAACTGCTGTCGCTCGCGCCCGCCCGGCTGATGCTCGTGCTCATCACGGACACCGGCCGGGTCGAGCAGCGGATGGTGGACTGCCCGGCGCCGTTCGGCGAGTCCTCGCTGGCGGACCTGCGGGCGCGGCTGAACAGCCGGGTCGCGGGCCGCCGCTTCGCGGACGTGCCGCGGCTGGTGGAGGACCTGCCCGACGCCTTCGAGGCGGAGGACCGCGGCACGGTCTCGACGGTGCTCTCCACGCTGCTGGAGACCCTCGTCGAGGAGAACGAGGAGCGGCTGATGATCGGCGGCACCGCCAATCTCACCCGCTTCGGACATGACTTTCCCCTCACCATCCGGCCCGTCCTGGAGGCCCTGGAGGAGCAGGTCGTGCTCCTCAAGCTCCTGGGCGAGGCGGGCGATTCGGGCATGACCGTGCGCATCGGCCACGAGAACGCCTACGAGGGACTCAACTCCACTTCCGTGGTGTCGGTCGGCTACGGTTCGGGCGGCGAGGCAGTCGCCAAGCTCGGCGTGGTCGGACCGACCCGCATGGATTACCCGGGAACGATGGGAGCGGTACGCGCAGTGGCACGGTACGTCGGACAGATCCTGGCGGAGTCGTAAGTGGCCACGGACTACTACGCCGTTCTCGGCGTGCGCCGCGACGCGTCGCAGGAAGAGATCAAGAAGGCCTTCCGGCGGCTCGCACGCGAGCTGCACCCGGACGTCAACCCCGATCCGAAGACCCAGGAGCGGTTCAAGGAGATCAACGCCGCCTACGAGGTGCTGTCGGACCCGCAGAAGAAGCAGGTCTACGACCTCGGCGGCGACCCCCTCTCGCAGGCGGGCGGCGGTGGCGCGGGCGGCTTCGGCGCCGGCGGCTTCGGCAACTTCTCCGACATCATGGACGCGTTCTTCGGCACGGCGTCCCAGCGCGGCCCGCGCTCGCGCACCCGCCGGGGCCAGGACGCCATGATCCGGCTGGAGGTCGAGCTCGACGAGGCGGCCTTCGGCACGACCAAGGACATCCAGGTCGACACGGCCATCGTCTGCTCCACCTGCAACGGCGAGGGCGCCGCGCCGGGCACCACCGCCCAGACGTGCGACATGTGCCGCGGGCGCGGTGAGGTGTCGCAGGTGACGCGGTCCTTCCTGGGCCAGGTCATGACCTCGCGCCCCTGCCCGCAGTGCCAGGGCTTCGGCACCGTGGTCCCCACCCCCTGCCCGGAGTGCGCCGGCGACGGACGCGTCCGGTCGCGGCGCACCCTCACGGTCAAGATCCCGGCCGGTGTCGACAACGGCACCCGCATCCAGCTCGCCGGCGAGGGCGAGGTCGGTCCGGGCGGCGGTCCCGCCGGTGACCTGTACGTCGAGATCCACGAGCTGCCGCACCACACCTTCCAGCGGCGCGGCGACGACCTGCACTGCACGGTGACGATCCCGATGACCGCGGCGGCCCTCGGCACGAAGGTGCCGCTGGAGACGCTGGACGGCCTGGAGGAGGTCGACATCCGGCCCGGCACCCAGTCCGGCCAGTCGATCCCGCTGCACGGGCGCGGCGTCACGCATCTGCGCGGCGGCGGCCGCGGGGACCTCATCGTGCACGTCGAGGTGCAGACGCCGACGAAGCTGGACCCGGAGCAGGAGCGGCTGCTGCGCGAGCTGTCCAAGCTGCGGGGTGAGGAGCGGCCGCAGGGGCAGTTCCAGCCGGGGCAGCAGGGGCTGTTCTCGCGGCTGAAGGACGCGTTCAACGGGCGGTGACGGGGGGTGGGCGTCGGGGGTTTTCCGCCCCCGCCGCCCCTTCCCGTCCCGTCCCGTCCCCGGGGGCTCTGCCCCCGGACCCCCTTTTCGGCCCTGGACGGGCCTTGTCCTCAAACTCCCCCGGAGGGGGCACCCCCAGACGGGCTGACTGTGCGGCCCCTGCTGAAGAGGTGCCGTGGGGAAGGCCGATTCGGACTTGTCCGGGGGACGTGACAACATGCCGTCATGTCCTCCGCACTGACCGATCTCTTCCCGTACCCGATCGTGCAGGCGCCCATGGCGGGCGGCGTCTCCGTTCCGCAGCTCGCCGCCGCCGTGTCCGAGGCCGGCGGGCTCGGGTTCCTGGCCGCCGGGTACAAGACCGCCGACGGCATGTACCAGGAGATCAAGCAGATGCGGGGGCTGACCGCCCGCCCCTTCGGCATGAACGTCTTCATGCCGCAGCCCCCCTACGCAGAGACCGGCGCCGTCGAGGTCTACGCCCACCAGCTGGCCGGCGAGTCCTCCTGGTACGCGACGGAACTGGGCGACCCGGACAGCGGCCGGGACGACGGCTACGACGCGAAGATCGCGGTGCTGCTGGACAACCCGGTGCCGGTGGTGTCGTTCCACTTCGGCGTGCCCACCCCGGAGGTGCTGGCCTCGCTGCGCCGCGCCGGAACGTTCACGCTGGTCACCGCGACCACCGCCGAGGAGGCCGTGGCCGTGGAACGGGCCGGCGCGGACGCGGTGATCGTGCAGGGCGTGGAGGCCGGCGGCCACCAGGGCACCCACCGCGACGCCCCGGAGAACGACGGCTCCGGCATCGGCCTGCTGTCGCTGACCGCCCAGGTCCGCGAGGCCGTGCGGCTGCCGCTGGTGGCGGCCGGCGGCATCATGCGGGGCAGCCAGATCGCCGCGGTCCTCGCGGCCGGCGCCAGCGCCGCCCAGCTGGGCACGGCCTTCCTCGCCACCCCCGAGTCCGGCGCCGCCGCCGTGCACAAGCAGGCGCTGACGAACCCCCTGTTCGTCCGCACCGCGCTGACCCGCGCCTTCTCCGGCCGCCCGGCCCGCGGCCTGGTCAACCGCTTCCTGCGCGAGCACGGCCCGTACGCGCCCGCCGCCTACCCGGAGGTCCACCACCTCACGTCGCCTCTGCGCAAGGCGGCTGCCAAGGCGGGCGACGCGCAGGGCATGGCCCTGTGGGCGGGGCAGGGCCACCGCATGGCCCGCGAACTGCCCGCCGGGCAGCTGGTGGAGGTGCTGGCGGCCGAACTGGACGCGGCACGGGCGGCGATGACGGCCGGCGCGGCCGGCGGGAGCGGCGGACGATGACCGCGCCCGTCTTCGTCGTCGAGGAACTGCCGCCCGCACCGGCCGAGTTCGTGCTGGACGGACCCGAGGGCCGGCACGCCGTGTCGGTGAAGCGGCTGCGGCCCGGCGAGGAGGTCGTCCTCACCGACGGGGCCGGCCGCTGGGCGCACGGCGAGGTCCTCGCCGCCGAGGGCAAGGACCGGCTGACGGTCGGTCTGGCCGAGGTGGTGGAGGAGCCGCCCCAGTCGCCGCGGATCACCGTCGTGCAGGCACTGCCCAAGGGCGACCGGGGCGAACTGGCCGTCGAGACGATGACCGAGACCGGCGTCGACGCGATCGTGCCCTGGGCGGCCTCCCGCTGCATCACCCAGTGGAAGGGCGAACGCGGGCTGAAGGCGCTCGCCAAGTGGCGGGCCACCGCGCGCGAGGCCGGCAAGCAGTCCCGCCGGGTCCGCTTCCCCGAGGTCGCCGACGCGGCGACCACCCGGCAGGTCGCGGCCCTTCTGGCGCGGGCCGACTTCGCCGCCGTGCTCCACGAGGACCGCGACTACCGCAGCGAGCCCCTCGCCACCGTCCCGCTCCCCGCCGAGGGCGAGATCGTCCTCGTCGTGGGCCCCGAAGGGGGCGTCTCCCCGGACGAGCTGGCACTCTTCGAGGAGGCCGGCGCGAAGGCGTACCGGCTGGGGCGGAGCGTGCTGCGGACGTCGACCGCCGGTACGGCCGCCGCCGCCCTGGTCCTGGGCCGCACCGGCCGCTGGTCCTGACGCACGGCGCCGATCCGGCGGGCCGCGCCTGTCCCGACGGACGGCGCCGGTGCCGGTGCCGGTGGACGCCGCTCGTCCTGACCGACGCCGCTTGTCCTGACCGACGCCGCTTGTCCGGCCTGCGCCGCCCGCCCGGCCTGCGCCGCTTGTCCGGCCTGCGCCGCCCGCCCGGTCGGCGCGGGGGTGCGGACGCGGCGGGAGGGGCTGGCGGGAACACGGTAGGGGGCGGGTGACGAGTGGCGGTATGTGCCCTACCGCGGCCGCCGGGACGGTGGCAGGCTGCCCCGCATGGGGGTTTCCGGACGGATCCGGCTCCGGCCGCACGGCCTGCCGTACACACGCGGGCACGGCAGGCCGTACCGGCTGCGCGCGGCGGCCGTCGCGGGGCTCGCGGCCGTGGCCGTGGGCGGGGTCGCGGCGTGCGAGCCGGGCGGACTGAGTGCCACGAGCGTGGCGTACACGACCGACGAGACGGCGACGGCCGAGATCGAACGGCGGGACGTGGACGTGCGGTGGCTGACGTGCACCGGCGAGTACGGCGACGGTGGGACGGGCGGCTCAGGCGCGGAGACCGTCGCCTCCGTCGCTTCCGTCGACTGCGAGGGCGAGACCGGCGACGGACGGGACATCACGGTCGACGGGCAGGTCACGCGCGCGGTCGACGGCTCCTGCGTGCGCGGGGACCTCCGGGCGGTCGTGGGGGACAGGCAGCTGTTCCGGGTCGCCGGGCTCGGCGACTGCGCCTCCGCGACGCCCTCGCCCGTCGACCCGCCGGCCTCGGCGCAGCCCACGCAGCCCACGCAGCCCGCGCAGCCCGCGGAGCCGGGGCGGCCCACGGTCACCGTGACCGTCACGCGCACCCTCTGGTGCCAGGACGGCGGCGACTGCGGCCCCGCACAAGGGAAGTGACGGTACGACAGGTCACGCGCCGGCGTGAGCGGCGCGGGAACGATCCGTACCCCTGTCGGCGGCACCCGCCCTTGCCTAGAGTGATCGGGTGACACAGTCCGCGACGCCTGCTGCGTACTTCCGTTTCCCGCACCTGCACGGCGAGTCGGTGGCCTTCACCGCCGAGGACGACGTGTGGCTCGCGCCCCTCGACGGCGGCCGCGCCTGGCGCGTCAGCGCCGACAACGTGCCGGTCTCCCTGCCCCGCATCTCGCCCGACGGCACCACCGTCGCCTGGACCTCCACCCGCGACGGCGCCCCCGAGGTGCACGTCGCGCCGGTGGACGGCGGCCCCGCAACCCGGCTGACCTACTGGGGGAGTTGGCGCACCCAGGTGCGCGGCTGGACCCCCGACGGCCAGGTCCTGGTGCTCAGTTCCCACGACCAGGCGAGCACGCGCCGCACCTGGGCGCGCGCCGTCCCGCTCGACGGCGGACCGGCGACCACCCTGCCGTACGGGCCCGTCGGCGCCGTCGCCCACGGACCGCGCACCGTGCTGCTGACCGTGTCCATGGGCCGCGAGGCCGCCCACTGGAAGCGCTACCGGGGCGGTACGGCGGGCAGGCTGTGGATCGAGCGGGACGCCCACGACGGGGAGGGCGCCGGCGAGTTCGTACGGCTGCACGACGACCTCGACGGCAACATCGAGGACCCGGTGTGGGTGGGGACGGGGGGCGACCCGCTCGAAGGAAGCCGGGAGCGGGGGAGGATCGCGTTCCTCTCCGACCACGAGGGCACCGGGGCGCTGTACTCCTCCCTCGCCGACGGATCGGACCTGCGGCGGCACACCCCTCTCGACGGCTTCTACGCCCGGCACGCCGCCGGTGACGGCCGGCGCGTCGTCTACGTCCGCGCCGGCGAGCTGTGGGTCCTCGACGACCTCGACGGCGCCGAGCCGCGCCGGCTCGACGTGCGGCTCGGCGGGCAGCGCACCGACCGGCGGCCGTACCCGGTGAGCGCCGCCCGCTGGCTGGGGTCCGCCGCACCCGACCACACGGCGCGCGGCAGCGCCGTCGAGGTGCGCGGCGCCGTCCACTGGGTCACCCACCGCTCCGGGCCCGCCCGCGCGCTCGCCGCCGAACCCGGGGTGCGGGCCCGGCTGCCGCGGACCTTCCGCGCGGACGGCGAGGAGTGGGTGGTGTGGGTGACGGACGCCGAGGGCGAGGACGCCCTGGAGTTCGCCCCCGCCACCGGTCCGGCCCCGGGGGCGGCGCCGCGCCGGCTGGCCGGCGGACGGCTCGGCCGGGTCCTGGAGCTCGCCATGGCCCCGGACGGCAGCCGTGCCGCCGTCGCCGCGCACGACGGGCGGCTGCTGCTCGTCGAGCGGGAGACCGGCGAGGTCCGCGAGGTCGACCGCAGCGAGGACGGTGACGTGGGCGACCTGGTCTTCTCCCCCGACTCCGGCTGGCTGGCCTGGTCCCACCCCGGCCCGCGCCCGCTCAGCCAGATCAAGCTCGCCCACACCACCGACCTGTCGGTCACCGAGGCGACCCCGCTGCGCTTCCGCGACTACGCGCCCGCCTTCACCCTCGACGGCAAGCACCTGGCGTTCCTGTCCACGCGCGCCTTCGACCCCGTCTACGACCAGCACGCCTTCGACCTCTCCTTCGTCGCGGGCGCCCGGCCGCACCTGATCACCCTGGCCGCCACCACGCCCTCGCCGTTCGGCCCGCAGCGGCACGGCCGCCCCTTCGAGACGTCCGACAAGGACGAGACCCCCGACAGCGAGGGCACCCCGGCGACCCGTGTCGACCTGGAGGGGCTCGCCGACCGGATCATCCCGTTCCCGGTGGAGGCGGGCCGCTGCTCCGGGCTGCGCGCGGCGAAGGACGGCGTGCTGTGGCTGCGCCATCCGGTGCGCGGGGTCCTCGGCGCCTCCCGCGCCACGCCGGACGCCCCCGACCCGCACACCGAGCTGGAGCGCTACGACCTCGCCCAGCACCGCCTGGAACACCTCGCCGCCGACGTCGACGGCTTCGAGGTCAGCGGCGACGGCAAGCGGCTGCTGCTGTGGTCCGACGGCAAGCTCAGGGTCGTTCCCGCCGACCGGCGCGCCTCCGGCGACGAGGACAGCGACACCAACGTCACCGTCGACCTCGGCCGCGTCCGCCAGACGGTCGACCCGGCCGCCGAGTGGCGGCAGATGTACGAGGAGACCGGCCGCGTCATGCGGGACAACTTCTGGCGGCCCGACCTCGGCGGCGTCGACTGGGACGGCGTCCTGGACCGCTACCGGCCCGTCCTGGACCGCATCGCCACCCACGACGACCTGGTCGACCTGCTGTGGGAGGTGCACGGCGAACTCGGCACCTCGCACGCCTACGTCGTCCCGGCCGGCGGCCGCGGCCACGGCGCCGGCCAGGGCCTGCTCGGCGCCGACGTCTCCCGCCACGAGGACGGCGGCTGGCGCATCGACCGCATCCTGCCCGCGGAGACCTCCGACCCCGACGCCCGCTCCCCGCTGGCGGCACCCGGGGTCGCCGTGCGCGCCGGTGACGCGATCGTCGCCGTCGCCGGGCATCCGGTGGACCCGGTCACCGGGCCCGGACCGCTGCTCGTCGGTACGGCGGGCCGGGCCGTCGAGCTGACGATCTCGCCGTCCGGCGGGGGCGAGCCGCGGCACGCCGTCGTCGTCCCGGTCGACGACGAGGAGCCGCTGCGCTACCACGCCTGGGTCGCGGACCGCCGGGCGTACGTGCACGAGAAGTCCGGCGGGCGGCTCGGCTACCTCCACGTGCCCGACATGCAGGCGCCCGGCTGGGCGCAGATCCACCGCGACCTGCGCGTCGAGGTGGCCCGCGAGGGGCTCGTCGTCGACGTGCGGGAGAACCGCGGCGGGCACACCTCCCAGCTGGTGGTGGAGAAGCTGGCGCGGCGCATCGTCGGCTGGGACGTGCCGCGCGGGATGCGGCCGTCCAGCTATCCCGAGGACGCGCCCCGGGGGCCCGTCGTCGCCGTCGCCGACGAGTTCTCCGGCTCGGACGGGGACATCGTCAACGCGGCGGTCAAGGCGCTCGGCATCGGGCCGGTGGTCGGCACCCGGACCTGGGGCGGCACGATCGGCATCGACAGCCGCTACCGCCTGGTGGACGGCACACTGGTCACCCAGCCCAAGTACGCGATCTGGCTGGAGGGCCAGGGCTGGGGCGTGGAGAACCACGGCGTCGACCCCGACGTGGAGGTGGTCATCCGCCCGCAGGACCACGCGGCGGGCCGCGACCCCCAACTCGACGAGGCGATCCGCCTGGCCCTGGCCACCCTGGAACAGACCCCCGCCAAAACACCCCCCACACTGCCGTGAGCCCCACCCACCCCGTGAAGGGGCGCGGGGAACTGCGCGCCCGGCCCCGCACGGCCCGCAGTGCACGACGGCCGCCCGCCCGCCCGGGGCGCCAGGGGCATGCGTCGACCGGCGACCCAGGCCGCGCGCATGCCGTGAAGGGGCGCGGGGAACTGCGCGCCCAACCCCGCACGGCCCGCAGTGCACGACCGGCACCCGCCGCCGGGGCGACGGGGGCATGCGTCGACCGGCCCCCCAGGGCGCGCGCATGCCGTGAAGGGGCGCGGGGAACTGCGCGCCCGGCCCCGCACGGCCCGCAGTGCACGACGGCCGCCCGCCCGCCCGGGGGCGACGGGGGCATGCGTCAACCGGTGCCCCAGGGCGCGCGCATGCCGTGAAGGGGCGCGGGGAACTGCGCGCCCGGCCCCGCACGGCCCGCAGTGCACGACCGGCACCCGCCGCCGGGGCGACGGGGGCATGCGTCGACCGGCCCCCCAGGCCGAGCACACCGCCCCCTGCCCGCCGGGCGACGGCGATAGCATGCCCCCGTACGCGATCACCACCCGGAGGAGGCCGCATGTCAGGTGAGCCGCAGGACGACTGCCTGTTCTGCAAGATCGTCGAGAAGCACGTCCCGGCGACGATCGTGCGCGAGACCGAGACGACCCTCGCCTTCCGGGACATCAACCCGCAGGCGCCCACGCACGTCCTGGTGATCCCCAAGGCGCACCACCAGGACGCCGCCGCCCTCGCCGCCGAGGCGCCGCAGCTCGCCGCGGACGTCCTGCGCGAGACGCAGGCGGTCGCCGACCAGGAGAACCTGGAGAGCTACCGCGTCGTCTTCAACACCGGCAGCGGCGCCGGACAGACCGTCTGGCACGCCCACGCGCACGTCCTCGGCGGCCGGGGCCTGCACTGGCCCCCCGGATAGGCCGCCGTGTCCGTCCGTGAACTGGTGGTCCTGGGCACCGCCAGCCAGGTCCCGACCCGGCACCGCAACCACAACGGCTACCTGCTGCGCTGGGACGGCGAGGGCCTCCTCTTCGATCCCGGCGAGGGCACCCAGCGCCAGATGCTGCGCGCCGGGGTGGCCGCCCACGACCTGAACCGGATCTGCGTCACGCACTTCCACGGCGACCACTGCCTCGGCCTGGCCGGCGTCATCCAGCGCGTCAACCTGGACAAGGTGCCGCACCCGGTCACCGCGCACTACCCGCGCTCCGGCCAGCGCTTCTTCGACCGGCTGCGGTACGCGACCGCCTACCGTGAGACGGTCGGCGTCACCGAGGCGCCCGTCGACACGGACGGACCCCTCGCCGTCACGGACACCTACACCCTTGAGGCCCGCAGGCTCTCCCACCCCGTCGAGTCGTACGGCTACCGGCTCGTCGAGCCCGACGGCCGCCGTATGCTGCCCGACCTGCTCGCCGCGCACGGCGTCAAGGGCCCGGACGTCGGCCGGATCCAGCGGGAGGGGGCGATCGGCGGGGTGTCGCTGGAGGACGTCAGCGAGGTGCGGCGCGGACAGCGCTTCGCGTTCGTCATGGACACGCGGATGTGTGACGGGGTGCACGCGCTCGCCGACGGCTGCGACATGCTCGTCATCGAGTCGACCTTCCTGGACGACGACAGGGAACTCGCCATCGAACACGGCCACCTGACGGCCGGCCAGGCGGCGGGGGTCGCGCGGGACGCCCGCGTACGGCATCTGGTGCTCACCCACTTCAGCCAGCGCTACTCCGATCCCGAGGAGTTCGAGCGGCAGGCGCGGGCGGCCGGGTACGAGGGCCAGCTGACCGTGGCGCACGACCTCCTCCGGGTGCCGGTTCCGAAACGGCGGTAAAACCCCCGTACCATGCTTTGATGCCCCTCCCCAAAGCTGAACTGCACCTGCACATCGAAGGCACCCTGGAGCCGGAGCTGGCGTTCGCGCTCGCGGCCCGCAACGGCGTCGCCCTGCCGTACGCCGACACGGACGCGCTCCGCGAGGCGTACCGGTTCGAGGACCTCCAGTCCTTCCTGAACCTGTACTACGAGCTGATGGCGGTGCTGCGCACCGAGCGGGACTTCGAGGACCTGGCCGACGCCTACCTCGCCCGGGCCGCCGAGCAGGGCGTGCGGCACGCCGAGATCTTCTTCGACCCGCAGGCCCACCTCTCCCGGGGCGTGGGGATGGGCACCGTCGTCGAGGGGCTGTGGCGGGCGCTCGGCAGCAGCGAGGAGCGGCACGGCGTCTCCACCCGGTTGATCCTGTGCTTCCTGCGCGACGAGTCCGCCGAGTCGGCGCTGGAGACGCTGGAGGCGGCCCGGCCGTACCTGGACCGGATCACCGGCGTCGGCCTGGACTCCGCCGAGGTCGGGCACCCGCCGGTGAAGTTCCGCGAGGTGTACGAGGCCGCCGCGGCGCTGGGCCTGCGGCGGGTGGCGCACGCGGGGGAGGAGGGGCCGCCGGAGTACATCACCGAGGCCCTCGACGTGCTCGGCGTGGAGCGCGTCGACCACGGGCTGCGGTGCATGGAGGACCCGGCGCTGGTGGAGCGGCTGGTGCGGGAGCGGATCCCGCTGACGCTGTGCCCGCTGTCCAACGTCCGGCTGCGCACCGTCGACACCCTCGCCGACCACCCGCTGCCGGCGATGCTCGACGCCGGGCTGCTGTGCACGGTGAACTCCGACGACCCGGCCTACTTCGGCGGCTACGCCGGCGACAACTTCGACGCCGTACGGCGCACCCTGGGCCTGGGCGAGGACCGGTTGCGCGAACTCGCCCGCAACTCCTTCACCGCCTCCTTCCTGGAGGACGACGAGGAGCGGCGGGCCCGCTACCTGGCCGAGGTGGACGCCTACGTCTTCTAGCCGGCCCTTCTGCCGGCCGACCGCCTTTTCAAGCCGATAGCCTCTGCCGGCCGACCACCTCTGCCGGCCGACCCCCTCTGCTAACCGACACCCTGATGGATCCGGTCCACCAGGAGGTCGATGACGAGCGGCGTGCGCGGGCCGTAGCCGAGGAGCACGCCGTCCTCCAGGTCGACGACCCGGCGGTTCAGGCCGGCCGGGGTCTGGGCGATGCCCGGGATCCGGAGGAGGCCGTCGATGCCGCCGACCGACTCCAGGCCCTTGGTCATCATCAGGATGACGTCGGGCTGCGCCTGGGCCAGCGCCTCGGTGGTGATCGGGGTGAACGGCTTGTCCAGGCCCGCCGCCGTGCCCGCGTCCACCGCGCCGGCCGCCGCGAGCAGGGAGTCGGCGCCGGAGCCCTTGCCGCCGATGAGGTAGACGGCCGCGCTGCCGCGCATGTACAGGAACGCGACCTTGGGCCGGCTGCCCTCCGGCACGGCCGCGCGGGCCGCCGCCAGGTCGTCGCTCATCCGCCGGTTGAGCGCCCGGCCCGCCTCCGGCACCCCGAGGGCCTCGGCGATCCGGGTGGTGCGGGTGGTGACGTCGGACAGCTTCGTCGCCGGGTCGAGGACGACGACCGGGATCCCGGCGTCCCGGATCTGCTGCACGGCCTCCTTCGGCCCGGTGTCGGTGTCGGCGAGCACGACCGTGGGCCGCAGCGACAGCACGCTCTCCGCGCTCACGTCGTGCGCCCTGGTGACCTGGGGGAGCTCCTTCGCCTCCTCGAAGGTCGCCGTGATGTCCCGGCCGACGACCCGGTCGCCGAGCCCGAGCGTGAACACGGTCTCCGCGACACCCCCGTTGAGCGGGAGGATGCGCGAGGCGTCGGAGACGGTGACCCGGCGGCCGTCGGAGGAGTCGACGGTGACCGGCAGCTCCGGTGCCGGGGGCGCGCCTTCGAGCGGTACGACCGTGTTCTTCGCGAGCTGCTCCGCGGCCGCGGCGGCCCGCGCGCTCGCGGACGCCGGGGACGTCTGCGGGGCGCCGCCGGTCCCCGTGGTGCCGCCCGCGCACGCCCCGGTCAGCAGGGCGAGGGCCACTCCGAGGGCGGCGAGGCGGCCCCGAGCGGGGCGTCTGCCGGACCGCTCTCTCCGGGATGCGCGCATGATCTTCCTTCCCCTCATCTGGCACACAGTCAGCGAATAGTTTAGGTTAGCCTTCCCTTAGTTTCTGGTGGTGGGGGTGTGCCATGACATCGGCAAGTGGCCTGCGCGGCCACGGAGTTGGCTGTTTCCTCGCGGTCGCCTCGGCGTCCGCCCTGCTGCTCACGGCCTCACCGGCCGGGGCGGCGGGCGCGTCGGCGACGGGCCCCGAGGGGCAGAAACTCACCGTGTCCCGGTCGTCCGGACTCGACCCGGCGGGCGAGACGGTCACCGTGACCGGCTCCGGCTACAACACCGAGAAGGGCATCTACGTGGCCTTCTGCGTGGACAACGGAGCCGGGAAGACGCCCACGCCCTGCGTCGGCGGGGTCGACATGTCCGGCGAGTCCGGCGCCTCCGTCTGGATCTCCTCCGACCCGCCCTCCTACGGCGAGGGCCTGGCGAAGCCCTACGGCGGCAGCGCGCACCGGGGCACCTTCAGCGTGCGGATCAAGGTGCGTGCCGAGGACGCCAACACCGACTGCACCGCCACCGGGGTCACCTGCGCCGTCATCACGCGCAACGACCACACCCGGGGCGGGGACCAGAGCCAGACGGTCCGCATCCCCGTGACGTTCGCCGCCGCGGGCGGCGCGCAGAGCGGCTCCGGCTCGGGCTCCGGCTCCTCCGCGACGGCGGCGGCGACGCCGGGCGCGAGCGCGACGCCCACGGCGGGCACGACCGGCGGGTCGGACGGCGGGTCGGACGGCGGCGGTGCCACCGAGGCCTCCGACGGCTCCATGGCCAGTACCGGCTCCGGCCTCGCGCTGCCCCTCGGGCTCACCGCGGCCGCGCTGGTCGCGGCCGGCGCCGGGACCCGGATCTGGGTCCGCCGGCGGCGGCGCTCCGCCGACTCCGCCACGAACTGACGCGACCTCGTCTCCCGGAGGGAGAACCGAAGATGGTGAAGAGACCCGGCGCCGTCGCCCTGGCGGCCGGCGCCCTGCTCGCGCTGGGGTGTCCGGCAACGGCAACGGCGACGGCAACGGCAACGGCGACGGCGGTGACACAAGGCCGGGCCGCCGGGGAGGCCCGCGAGGTGTCCGGCGGACACGTGGACTGGTCCGCGTCCGCGGGGGACCTGGCCGGGCGGGGCGTCTCGCTGACGGTCACCGCGCCCGCCTCCCAGGCGGCCGGGCAGGCCCGGTTCCCGGCCGTGGCCGGCACCGTCGCCGCCGAAGGCGGCTCCGCCGACGTCGCACTGGGCGGCGCGGCGCGTCTCGGCGGACCCGCGGACCGCCCGCTCGTCCTCGCCGGACTGCGCCTGGAACTGGCCGGCGGCGAGGGCGCGCTGCACGCCCGTACGGTCGTCGACGGGCGGGCGCGGGAGCTGGAACTGGCTGAGGTGGCCGCCTCCGGCGCCGGGCCCGCCGTACAGGCGGCCGGGGTGACCTGGACCGGCCTGCGGGCCGCGCTCACCGAGGAGGGGGCCGCGCTGCTGTCCGCCTGGAGCGGGAGCCCGTTCGCGGCGGGGGACGGGCTCGGCGCGTTCGACGTGACGGTCGGCACCGCGTCCGGTGCCACCTCCGGCACAGGGGCGGGTGACGCCCCCGGGGCCGCCTCCGGTACGGCGGCCGGCGGTTCTCCACAGGCGGCTGCGGGCTCCGGGCCCTCGCGGCCCGCCGGACAGGAGAAACCCGTGGAGCCCGCCGCCGCCGTGTCCCGTGCCACCCTGGCCGCGGGCGGGGAGCAGACCGTCACGGGCACCGGCTTCGCGCCCGGCGCGGTGGTCCTCGTCGCGATCGACGGCGACACGCGCTACCAGGCGGTCGCCGACGCGGGGGGCGGTGTCGGCCGGACCTTCCCGGTGTACGCCGGTGCCGTCGAGGGCGAGCACACGGTGGAGCTGACGGCCGTGAGCGGCGAGCGGGCCGTCGTGAGCACCCGGTTCGAGGTCGCGGCGCCGCACTGACGGCAGCCGTGGACACCGTCTGCACAGGCACACAGGAGCGGGCCGCCGGTCCGCTCCCCGGCATGCCCGGAGGGCGGGTTTCCGCAGGTGGGGACAGGTTTTTGCGATCCGTTGACAAGCGCCCACAGCTCGTACTTAGGTTTGCCTTACCTAAGTTCGACTCCCCGACGGAAAGGTTCCCGCCATGAGAGTCCCCACCGCCCGCACCGCCGCCCGTGCCGGCCTCGCCGTGGCCGCCTCCGCCGCGCTCACCCTGGGCCTGGCGACCTCCGCCTCCGCCGCCACCGCGACCCGCACGATCGTCGACGGCGGCACCACCTACAACCTGTCGGTGACCGCCCCCGGCACGGCCTCCGCGGCCGGCCAGGTCATCAACGTCACCGGCTCCGGCTTCAACACGGGCCAGGGCATCTACGTCGGCCTGTGCGTGGTCGACGGGGCGCCCGGCGCGAACAAGCCGACCCCGTGCCTCGGCGGCCAGGACGAGGACGGCTCGACCGGCGCCTCGCACTGGGTCAACAACCTCTTCGGCGGGCTGTTCGCCAACAGCTCCACGTTCGGCGCCGGCGGCACCTTCGACGTGGACATCTACGTCAAGGCCACCCTCGACGACGGCAGCGTCTGCGGCCAGGACGTCGAGTGCGCCGTCGTCACCCGCGCGGACCACTTCGACAGCGGCGACCGCAAGTACGACGTCCACGTCCCGATCACCTTCCAGTGACCGCCGGTTGACCGGCCGTCGGGCCGGGCCCTGCGCACCGGGGCCCGGCCCGACGGCGTCCGGCGGCCCACGACCAGTGAGGAACACTCCCATGCAGCACAGACGCCCGGCGGCGCTCCTCGGCGCCGCCGCGCTCGTGGCCGCCGCGGCGACCGCCGTCACCACCGGCACGGCCGCCCGTGCCTCCGACACCCCGAGGACCGCCCTCGGCGCCCACGGCCAGAAGCTCACCGTGTCCGCCTCCGCGAACCTCGACCCCGACGGCGAGAAGCTCCGCGTCACCGGCTCCGGCTACGACGACACCAAGGGGATCTACGTCGCCGTCTGCAAGGACAACGGCGACGGCCGCATCCCCACCCCGTGCCTCGGCGGCGCCGACCAGAGCGGGACCGGCGGCACCTCGGCGTGGATCATCCCCGCGGACGCCTCCGACGAGGGCGCGGGCACGGTCGCCGTCCGCTGGGGCGCGGGCGGCACCTTCGACGTCGAACTCAGCGTCACGGCGCGGGACGGCGGCCTCGACTGCCTCCAGGTCGCCTGCTCGGTCGTCACCCGCGTCGACCACAACGCCGCCGGCGACCGCTCCCAGGACGTCCGCGTCCCCCTCGCCTTCCAGGGCCAGGAACCCGGCGACGGCGGCGGTGACGGCGTGGACGTCCCGCCGGGCACCGTCAGCTATGTGCGGGCGGACGAGAAGGAGTTCGCCACCACGAACGCCGGCCGCCCGCTGGACCTCCTGCTGCACCCCGACTCGGGGAACCTGTACGTCGGCGCGGACAACATCCCCGACACCTCCGACGTGGCCGAGCAGGGCCTGTACGTCCTGGACGCCGCGAACGGCACGGCCCTCGGCCACATCGCCCAGGCCCCCGGGGCGAACGGCGCGATGGCCGCCCGCGTGGTCCGCCGGATCGTCGCCCCCCTCCCCGGCGACGGCGTGGTCTTCCACTACCCGCTGCGCGGCATCGGCACCGCCAGGTCCGGCGACGCGACGGCGCGGGGCATCTGGGCCGACGGCGCCTCGTACACCGGCGTCGGCCAGGACGCCGACACCTCCACCGTCCTGATCGCGGCGGGCCCCGAGCTGCGCCGCGTCGACCTCGCCACCGGCACCGTCGAGGACACGGTCACCCTGGAGGGCGGGAGCGAGCTCGGCGTGGACGCCGCCCACGGCGCCGCCTGGTCCGTCGGCACCGACGGGGGCCGGCCGGTGCTGCGCCGCGTCGACACCACGACCTTCGACGTGACCGCCACGGCCGAGCTCCCCGCCGACGTCCTCACCTTCGTCGAGCCGGACCCGGCGACCGGCGACGTCTGGGTGGGCAACGGGACCTCCGTGCTCGTCTTCGACCGGAACGCCGAGCCGCTGGCCACCCTCACGGGCGAGGACCGTGCCATGGCGGCGGCCTTCGACCGGACCACCGGACGGGCCTTCGTGCTGCGCGAGGACGTCTCCGACGGCACCACGGACGACACCGGATCGCTCGAGATCCTCGACAGCGCGACCTTCCGGCCGGCCGCCGACGCGGTCCCGCTGCCGGGCAGCGTCAGGGTGGGCGCCTACGCCGGCGTCGCCGTCACCCCCGGCGCCACGTCCGTCTACCTCACCAGGGCGGCCGAGAGCAAGGTCCTCCGGTACGACCTGCGGATGTCCCCCGAGGTCACCCAGGCCCCCACCGACCGGACCGCCGCCCCCGGCGACGAGGTCACGTTCGTCGCGGCGGCCGAGGGCACCCCCACGCCGACCGTGAGCTGGCAGGTCAGCCCGGACGGCGGCCAGACCTGGTCCACGATCGAGGGCGCGACGGGGAACGCGTACTCCTTCACCGCGAAGGCGGCGCACGACGGCTACGCCTACCGCGCCGAGTTCGGGAACACCGCGGGCACCACCCGCACCGCGCCGGTCACCCTGACCGTCACGGACACCGGAGGCACCGGAGGCACCGGCGGCACCGGGGGCACCGGGGGCGGAGACGGCGAGGACACCGAGCCGTCCGGCACCAGGACCGTCACCGGCACGGGTGGCCAGAAGCTCACCGTCACCCCGGTCAACAACCTCGCCACCGAGGACCAGGTCCTCAAGGTCACCGGCTCCGGCTACGACATGGAGAAGGGCATCTACGTCGCCCTCTGCGTCGACAACGGCGACGGCGAACTGCCCACGCCCTGCATCGGCGGCGTCGACATGACCGGCGGCTCGCACAGCTCGGCGTGGATCTCCTCCGACCCGCCGGACTACGGCGAGGGCCTGGCGACCCCGTACGGCACCGGCGGCACCTTCTCGGTCGAGCTGACCGTCGACGCCGAGGACGCGTACACGGACTGCTTCGAGGCGACGTGCGTCCTGGCCACCCGTGCCGACCACACCCGCTCCGGCGACCGCTCCCAGGACGTGAAGGTCCCGGTCGCCTTCGTCGGCCAGGACCCGGTGGACACGGACGACGACGCGAGCACCGGCGGCACGTCCGCGGGCTCGTCGGGCGGCACCTCCGGCGGCACGGGGTCGGCGTCCGGGGGGACGGCCGCCTCCGGTGGCACCGGCACGACGGGCGGTACGTCCGCCACGGCCGACACCGGCGGCAGCCTGGCCTCGACCGGCGCCGCGATCGGTACGGCGGCCGCCGCGGCGGCCCTGCTCACGGCGGCGGGCTGGTACCTCCACCGCCGCGCCCGGGCACCCCGCCGCAGCCGCTGACCCCGACCGCCACCGCCCGGCCCCGGTACGGCACCGACGCCCGGCTCCGGCCCCGGTACGGCACCGCCGTCCGGGGCCGGCCCCTTGTCCGGTACCGGGGGAGCTGCGTTCAGGCCCCGGGTCCCGCGCCGGCCCCGGCCCGGCGTGGGCCGGCCGTGTCGTAGGCGTCGCGGGCGGGCCGGGCGGGGGCGGGGACCGGGATGTCGACGACCTGCTGCTCGGGGGCGCCGATCTGGGGGACCGAGCCGTGGGGGGTGCCGGTGGACGCGGCGACCACGGCGGCCGGGGTGCCGCCCCGGCGGCGGACGGTGCCCGGCAGCAGGGGGCGGCCCGCGGTGTGCAGGGCCACCGCGGTCAGCGGCACCGCCACGACCAGCAGTCCGGCGCCCAGCACCAGCCCCATCACCGGGAACCCGGCCCGGGCCGACAGCAGGCTGCCGGTGAGCGGACCCGCCGCCGTCCCCAGCGAGCCGGCCGAGCCGGCCAGCACCGCCCAGCGCCCCCGCGGGTCGAGCGAGGCGGCCAGGCCGATGAGGTACGACAGGACGACGGGGTACAGCGCGTTCCAGGCGATCTCGCCCGCGGCGAAGCTCGCCAGTCCCGTCGCCGACGCGCTCACCGCCACGCACCCGGCGATCAGCACGGTCCCGCCGCCGATGGGCACGGCCCGCCCCAGCCGGGGCCCCAGCGCGCCCGCGCCGAGGACGCCCAGCAGTCCGGCGCCGAGCGCCACGGCGAACACGGCGCCCACGGTGGCCTCGCCGAGGTGGGCCTGCGTCAGGCCGATCCGCCCGCTGACGCCCCACAGGGCGTTCTGCACGAGGGACCAGCAGGGCATCGCCGCGACCAGGACCAGCCCGGAGCGCAGGTGCGGCGGGCGGCGGGTGTCGGCGGTGCCGGTCCGGGCCGGGACGTCCGCCGTGGCCCGCGGGAGCCGGCCGGTCAGCGGCCACACCGCGAGCGCGGTGAGCGCGATCGCGGCCAGCGGCTGCCCGTGGCCCCCGCCGAGGTGCGGGACCGTCAGATAGACGACGCCCGCGAGCGCGGAGACGGACAGCAGGCCGAGCGAGGAGGCGCGGTGCGGGTCGGGCTGGGCGGCGATGCGGGTGGCGGCGACCGTGGTGGCCGTACCGGAGCCGAAGCCGCCGAGGACGGCGCCCGCGACGACGGCCGGGACGCTCCCGGCGAGCGCGGCCCCGCCGTACCCGAGGACGGCGAGCGCCAGTCCGGTCCGGGCCAGGGTCCGCGCCCCGATCCGTTCGACGCGGGAGGCCAGGGCGAAACCGGCGGAGGCCGAACTCAGCAGCAGCGCGCTGCCGACGGCACCGGCCTGTGTGGCGGACAGCGGCAGTCCGGCGTCCAGCCGGCCCACGACGGTGGGCAGCAGATAGGGAGCGAGGTACCCGGCCGTGAAGAGGGCGACGAGGGGCCAGGGAGTGGTGCGGGGGGAGAACACGGGCGTTCCAGGGCGTGCGAAAGGAGCGGCTCGAGACCGGAGGAAGGGGGAGGGCGCCGACCGTCGACGGACAGGAACGCGCGGGCAATTTGTATCAAGCACGTAGTGCGAGCAGAAGCGCGGGTCCCGTGATCTGGATCACTTTGCGGTTTGCGGTGCGGAAGGTCGGGTAAACGCGCGGCGGTCAACGCCAGTTGACGGCCCCGCCCGCCCCCGGCGCCCTGGCCTCGATCTTCGCCCTGATCTCCCGCATCACCGCGACGATCCGTTCCTCGTGCTCCGGCGTCAGCCGGGCCACCGGCACCGAGCAGCTGACCGCGTCCTGCGCGGGCACCTCGTAGCGCAGCGCGAACCCGAAGCCGACGATGCCGGTGACGCCCTCCTCGCGGTCGACCGCGTAGCCGCGCGCCCGGATCTCCGCGAGGTCCGCCGCCAGCGAGGCGCGGTGGGTGTGCGAGCGCGGCGTGAGCGCCTCGTACGGGCCCTCGGGCAGCTCCCCGTCGGGGCGTTCGGCCAGCAGCGCCTTGCCGAGGGCGCCCGCGTGGGCGGGCAGCCGCCGGCCGACGCGGCTGATGGTGCGCAGGTATGCGTGCGACTCGCGCGTCGCCAGGTACGCCACGTCCCGCCCGTCGAGCCGCCCCAGGTGGATCGTCTCGCCCAGTTCCTCGGAGGCCTCGTCGAGGTACGGTCGCACCAGCCGGACCCGCGGGTCGGAGTCGAGGTAGCTCGTGCCGGTCAGCAGGGCGTGGATGCCGATGCCGTAGAGCGAGCCGGTGGCGTCCGTCCGCACCCAGCCCCGGCCGATCAGGGTTTGCAGCAGCGCGTACATCGAGCTGCGCGGCACGCCCAGCTCGTCGGCCAGTTCCTGCAACCGCGCCGGGCGGTCGCCCCGCGCCGCGAGCAGTTCCAGCAGCTCGACCGTGCGCGCGGCCGACTTCACCTCACGGACGCCGCCCCCGCCAACCGTCTCCGCCATGCGCCGATCGTAAGCCGCCGCCCGGGACCCATTGACCGGGCGCAGTTCGCCTACCTAACCTCCATCTTCGTATGTGGATGACATCTATGTGGGGAGACGGACCCCGCTCGCCGCACCGGAAGAACCCGCTCACCGCCGGACCCGCCCTCGGAGGAGCCGCCCCGTGAACCTCACCGTCACCGACGTCCGCCTCACGCCGATCCTCGTCGCCGACCCGCCGCTGCTCAACACCCAGGGCGTGCACCAGCCGTACACCCCCCGGCTGATCGTGGAGGTGGAGACGGCCGACGGCGTCACCGGCGTCGGCGAGACGTACGGCGACATCAAGTACCTGGAGCTGGCCCGGCCGTTCGCCGAGCGGCTCAAGGGGCGTCAGGTCAGCGACCTCAACGGCCTGTTCACCGTCGCGGACGAGCTGGCCGTCGACCGGTCCCGGGTCCTCGGCCAGGTGGACGTGGGCGGCCTGCGCGGCGTCCAGACGGCCGACAAGCTGCGGCTCTCCGTCGTCTCCGGCTTCGAGGTCGCCTGCCTCGACGCCCTCGGCAAGGCGCTCGGGCTGCCCGTGCACGCGCTGCTCGGCGGCAAGGTGCGCGACGCCGTCGAGTACAGCGCGTACCTCTTCTACAAGTGGGCCGGCCACCCCGAGGGCGTGGCCGGCGAGCAGGACGACTGGGGCCCCGCACTCGACCCGGCCGGCGTCGTGGAGCAGGCCCGCCGCTTCACCGAGCGCCACGGCTTCACCTCCTTCAAGCTCAAGGGCGGCGTCTTCCCGCCCGAGGAGGAGATCGCCGCCGTCCGCGCCCTCGCCGAGGCCTTCCCCGGACACCCGCTGCGCCTCGACCCCAACGGCGCCTGGTCCGTGGCGACCTCGCTGAAGGTGGCGCGGGAGCTGGGCGACGTCCTGGAGTACCTGGAGGACCCCGCGCTCGGCATCCCCGCCATGGCCCAGGTCGCCGCGGAGACCGGTGTGCCGCTCGCCACCAACATGTGCGTGACGACCTTCGCCGAGATCCAGGAGGCGTTCACCAGGGGCGCCGTGCAGGTCGTCCTCTCCGACCACCACTACTGGGGCGGGCTGCGCACCACGCAGCAGCTCGCCGCGGTCTGCCGCACCTTCGGCGTCGGCGTCTCCATGCACTCCAACACCCACCTGGGCATCAGCCTGGCCGCGATGACCCACGTCGCCGCCACCGTGCCGAACCTCCACCACGCCTGCGACTCCCACTACCCCTGGCAGTCGGAGGACGTCCTGACCGAGCGCCTCACCTTCACCGGCGGCAAGGTCGCCGTCACGGACACGCCCGGCCTCGGCGTCGCACTGGACCGTGAGCGGCTGCGGGTCCTCCACCGGCGCTGGCTCGACGACGACGGCGCGCTGCGCGAGCGCGACGACACGGCCGCGATGCGCGTCGCCGACCCCGCCTGGGTCACCCCCGCCGTCCCCCGCTGGTGACCCTCCGCCACGCCCCCGGCTCCCACCACGGCCGCGCCGCCCCCTCTCCCCGATCGGCTCGGGCACGGCGACCGCCGTCGTCGGACCGGTCCGGTGCCGCCGCGGCCCGGACCTCGAAGCCCGCTGCCCGGCCGCCGCGGGCGGGTTTCGAACCGGCGCTCCCCGGTACGCCCCCGTAAGCGCCCCCCCACGCGGCCCCCCGTCCGTGTGACGCACGGCGTGTCGTCATCGGCGTGGTGCACACTGGCCAGATCCCCACCACGCCAGGGAGCGCACCGTGACCGCGTCCACCACGTCCACCGGAGAGGGACACCACCACCGGACCCGCCAGGCCGCCCGGGTCGACCCCCTGGCCGCCCTGCGCGCCCCCGGCGACCCGCCCCGGGACGTCTACCTGACCGGCACCGTCTTCCTCGACATCGTCTTCACCGGGCTCGACTCCGCCCCGGTGCGCGGGACCGAGTCCTGGGCCCGCGGGATGGGGTCGAGCCCCGGCGGCGTCGCCAACATGGCCACCGCCCTGGCCCGCCTGGGCCTGCGCACCTCCCTCGCGGCCGCGTTCGGCGACGACCACTACGGCGAGTACTGCTGGGACGCCCTGGAACAGGGCGAGGGCATCGACCTGACGGCCTCGCGCACCGTCCCCGGCTGGCACTCCCCGGTCACCGTCTCCATGGCCTACGAGGGGGAGCGCACGATGGTCTCCCACGGCCACGAGCCGCCCCCCGAGGAACCCGCCCCCGAGCACCCGCCGTTCGCCCGGGCCGCCGTCGCCTCCCTCACCCCCGGCGAGCGCGCCCCCTGGATCGCCCAGGCCGCGAGCCGCGGCACCCGGGTCTTCGCCGACGTCGGCTGGGACGACACCGGCGCCTGGGACCTCGCGGGCCTCGCCGACCTGGAGCACTGCGAGGCCTTCCTGCCGAACGCCGAGGAGGCCATGCGCTACACCGGCGCGAGCTGCCCGCGCGCCGCGGCCCACGCCCTCACCGAGCACGTACCGCTCGCGGTCGTCACGCTCGGCGCGGACGGCGCCTACGCGGTGGACCGCCGGACGGGCGAGACCGCCGAGGTCCCGGCGATCGCCGTGGAGGCCCTGGACCCCACCGGCGCGGGCGACGTCTTCGTGGCCGGTTTCGTCACCGGCACCCTCGCGGGATGGCCGCTCGCCGACCGCCTCGCCTTCGCCGGACTCACCGCCGCCCTCTCCGTCCAGGAGTTCGGCGGCTCCCTCTCGGCCCCCGGCTGGTCCGAGATCGCCGCCTGGTGGCGCCGGGTGCAGTCGGTCGAGGGCCAGGACCCCGGCGCGCTGCGCCGGTACGCGTTCCTGGAGGCCCTGCTCCCGCACGAGGAGACGGCACCCTGGCCGCTGCGCCGGGCGGTCCCGACGATCGGCTTCCGCCGCTCGGCATAGAAGCTGTCCGTACGAAAAGCCCTACGGCGTTGTCAGCCCCCTGGCGTACCCTTGAACTCGCCAGGCCGCCCTCGTGGCAGGCGAGACGCATCCGGGAGGACGTAGAGGCCTTCGGGCCGGCCTATGACTCAGACACCCACAGCTCACACGCCCGCGCAGGGCAAGGCGAGAGCACAGTTCACCGTTCCCGCCCAGCACCCCATGGTGACCGTGCTGGGATCCGGCGACTCCCTCCTGCGCGTGATCGAGACGGCTTTCCCGGCGGCCGACATCCACGTCCGGGGCAATGAGGTCAGCGCGGTCGGCGACCCGCGGGAAGTCGCCATGATCCAGCGCCTGTTCGACGAGATGATGCTGGTGCTCCGCACCGGGCAGCCGATGACGGAGGACGCAGTGGAACGCTCGATCGCCATGCTGCGGGCGAGCGAGAACGGGACGAGCGACGGCCAGGAGACCCCGGCCGAGGTACTGACGCAGAACATCCTGTCCTCGCGTGGCCGCACCATCCGCCCCAAGACCCTGAACCAGAAGCGGTACGTCGACGCGATCGACAAGCACACGATCGTCTTCGGCATCGGCCCCGCGGGCACGGGCAAGACCTACCTGGCCATGGCCAAGGCGGTCCAGGCCCTCCAGTCCAAGCAGGTCAACCGCATCATCCTGACCCGTCCGGCGGTCGAGGCGGGGGAGCGGCTGGGCTTCCTGCCCGGCACCCTCTACGAGAAGATCGACCCCTACCTGCGCCCGCTGTACGACGCGCTGCACGACATGCTGGACCCGGACTCGATCCCGCGCCTGATGGCGGCGGGGACCATCGAGGTCGCACCGCTGGCCTACATGCGCGGCCGTACGCTGAACGACGCCTTCATCATCCTCGACGAGGCCCAGAACACCTCCCCCGAGCAGATGAAGATGTTCCTCACCCGCCTCGGCTTCGACTCCAAGATCGTCATCACGGGTGACGTGACCCAGGTCGACCTGCCCAACGGCACCAAGTCCGGTCTGCGCCAGGTCCAGGACATCCTGGAGGGCCTGGAGGACGTGCATTTCTCGCGCCTGTCGTCCCAGGACGTCGTCCGGCACAAGCTGGTGGGCCGTATCGTCGACGCGTACGAGATGTACGACAGCAAGCACGGCACCGAGAACGGCACCCACAAGGGCGGCCGGGGCAGGCAGTCCGGGCACAAGGGGAAGTAGACCGAGCACGACCATGTCGATCGACGTCAACAACGAGTCCGGAACCGAGGTCGACGAGCAGGCGATCCTCGACGTCGCCCGCTACGCGCTGACACGGATGCGCATCCACCCGCTCTCCGAGCTCTCGGTGATCGTCGTGGACGCCGATGCCATGGAGCAGCTGCACATCCAGTGGATGGACCTGCCGGGGCCGACGGACGTCATGTCCTTCCCGATGGACGAACTGCGTCCGCCGTCGAAGGACGACGACGAGCCCCCGCAGGGCCTGCTGGGCGACATCGTGCTGTGCCCGGAGGTCGCCGCCCGGCAGGGAGCCGAGGCCCCGACCAAGCACTCCATGGACGAGGAGCTCCAGCTGCTCACCGTCCACGGCGTGCTGCACCTGCTGGGCTACGACCACGAGGAGCCCGACGAGAAGGCCGAGATGTTCGGCCTCCAGGCGGCCATCGTGGACGGCTGGCGCGCGGAGAAGGGCCTGACCGGTCCCTCCCCGGCCCCGACCGTGTCATGAGCGCGACCCTCGTGGCCGGGGCGATCGCCCTGGTCGTCGTCGCGTGGCTCGCCGCCTGTGCGGAGGCGGGCCTCGCGCGCGTCTCCAGCTTCCGCGCCGAGGAGGCCGTCCGCTCCGGCCGCCGCGGCAGCGCCAGGCTCGCCCAGGTCGCCGCCGACCCCACCCGCTACCTCAACATGGCGCTGCTGGTCCGCGTGGCCTGCGAGATGGCGGCGGCCGCGCTCGTCACCTACGCCTGCCTGCGGGAGATCGACGGCACCGCCCCCGCCCTGCTGGCCGCGATCGGCGTGATGGTCCTGGTCAGTTACGTCGCGGTCGGCGTCTCCCCGCGCACCATCGGCCGCCAGCACCCGCTGAACACGGCGACGGCCGCCGCGTACGTCCTGCTGCCGCTCGCGCGGATCATGGGCCCGATCCCGTCCCTGCTCATCCTCATCGGCAACGCGCTCACGCCCGGCAAGGGCTTCCGGCGCGGCCCCTTCGCCTCCGAGGCGGAGCTGCGCGCGCTGGTCGACCTCGCCGAGAAGGAGTCGCTGATCGAGGACGACGAGCGGCGCATGGTCCACTCCGTCTTCGAGCTGGGCGACACCCTCGTCCGCGAGGTGATGGTCCCGCGCACCGACCTCGTCGTCATCGAGCGCTACAAGACCATCCGCCAGGCCCTCACCCTCGCCCTGCGCTCCGGCTTCTCCCGCATACCCGTCACCGGGGAGAGCGAGGACGACATCGTCGGGATCGTCTACCTGAAGGACCTGGTCCGCAAGACGCACATCAGCCGCCACGCGGAGAGCGAGCTGGTCTCGACGGCGATGCGGCCCGCCGCCTTCGTGCCCGACACCAAGAACGCCGGCGACCTGCTGCGCGAGATGCAGCGGGACCGCAACCACGTCGCCGTCGTCATCGACGAGTACGGCGGCACCGCCGGCATCGTCACCATCGAGGACATCCTCGAGGAGATCGTCGGCGAGATCACCGACGAGTACGACCGCGAACTCCCGCCCGTCGAGAAGCTCGGCGAGGACCGCCACCGGGTCACCGCCCGTCTCGACATCACCGACCTCGGCGAGCTGTACGGCCTGGAGGAGTACGACGACGAGGACGTGGAGACCGTCGGCGGCCTGCTCGCCAAGGCGCTGGGCCGGGTGCCGATCGCGGGGGCGTCGAGCGTCGTCGAACTGCCCGACGGGCGCGAGCTGCGGCTGACGGCGGAGGCCGCGGCCGGCCGCCGGAACAAGATCGTGACGGTGCTGGTGGAGCCGGTGGCCCCGGTGGCGGCCGGCGACGGGGAGAACCCGGAGTGACCCCCGGGGAGCTGCGCGCCCGCTGTCTGGCCTTCCCCGCGGCCGAGGAGGACTTCCCCTTCCGGCCGGAGATCTCGGTCTTCAAGGTGGCAGGCAGGCTCTTCGCCCTGACGAGCCTCGACGCGCGGCCCCTGACCGTCAACCTCAAGTGCGACCCCGAGGACGCGGTCCGGCTGCGCGCCGAGCACCCCGGTCTCATCGTCCCGGGCTACCACATGAACAAGCGGCACTGGAACACCGTGACCGTGGACGGCGGCCTCGCCGACCGTCTGGTCCGCGAGCTGATCGAGGACTCCTACGACCTGGTCGTCGCCGGTCTGCCGCGCGCCGAGCGCCTCCGCCTCGACCGCCCCTGACCGGGCGGCGGGGCGGGGAGCACCCGTGCCCGGACGGCGGCCGCGCCGCTTTCGTATGCTCGGGGCATGACCGACACCCACGAGCTCGCCCCCGAGGACCGCAAGATCGTCACCCTGGCCCGTTCGGCACGGGCCCGCAACGGTGTGCCCGAGGGGGCCGCCGTACGGGACGAGACCGGCCGTACGTACGTCGCCGCAACCGTCGACCTGCCGTCGCTGAAGCTGAGCGCGGTGCAGACGGCGGTGGCCATGGCGGTGGCGTCGGGGGCGAAGGCGCTGGAGGCGGCGGCGGTCGTGACGGACGCCGGCACCGCGTCCGACGCGGACCGGGCCGCCGTCGCGGACCTGGGCGGTCCGGGCACCCCGGTGCTGGTCGCCGGGCCCGACGGAGTCGTCCGGCTGACCGTGACCGCGGGCTGAGGGCGATCGAGGGCTGAGGGCGACCGAGGGCTGAGGCGACCGCGGCCCGGAGCGCGTCCGCCCGGAGCGCGTCAGCCCGCAGCGCGTCGGCTCAGAGCGCGTCGGGCCCGCGCTCGCCGGTGCGCACCCGTACGACCGTCTCGACCGGCAGGGCCCACACCTTCCCGTCGCCGATCTTCCCCGTCTGCGCGGCGCGGACGATCGCGTCGATCGCGGCGTCGGCGTCCGCGTCCTCGACGACGACCTCGATGCGGACCTTCGGCACCAGGTCGACCTGGTACTCGGCGCCGCGGTACACCTCGGTGTGGCCGCGCTGCCGGCCGTAGCCGCTGGCCTCGGTGACGGTCAGACCCTGCACGCCCATCTCCTGGAGGGCGGTCTTGACCTCGTCGAGGCGGTACGGCTTGACGATCGCGGTGATGAGCTTCATGCCTGCGTGTGTGCCTTCTGGGCGGAGGGGAGGGAGGGGGCGCCGACCGGGGCACCGTGGCCCAGGACGCCGTGATCGTATGCCGTCTCGGCGTGCACCGTAAGGTCCAGGCCGGTGTGCTCCTGCTCCTCGTCCGCGCGGAACCCGATCGCCTTGTCGAGCAGCTTGCCGATGCCGTACGTCACGAGGAAGGCGTACGCCCCGACGACGGCGACGGCCACCAGCTGCTTGCCGAGCTGGGCGAGCCCGCCGCCGTACAGCAGGCCCTCCGGGCCGCCGGTCATCGACTCCACCGCGAAGACGCCGATGAGGAGGGTGCCGATGATCCCGCCGACCAGGTGGACGCCGACGACGTCCAGGGAGTCGTCGTAGTTCAGCTTGAACTTCCAGCTCACCGCGTACGAGCAGACGGCGCCGGCGGCGAGGCCGACGACCAGGGCGCCCAGCAGGGAGACGGAGCCGCAGGACGGCGTGATCGCGACCAGGCCGGCGACGGCGCCCGAGGCCGCGCCCAGGGTGGTGGGGTGCCCGTCGCGCTTCTGCTCGACGAAGAGCCAGCCGAGCAGGCCGGTGCAGCCCGCCGCGAGGGTGTTGAGGAACGCGGCCGCCGCGAGACCGTTCGCGCCGAGGGCCGAGCCCGCGTTGAAGCCGAACCAGCCGAACCAGAGCAGTCCCGCGCCCAGCATCACCATGGGGAGGTTGTGCGGGCGCATCGCGTCCTTCTTGAACCCCAGGCGCGGGCCGAGGACCAGGCACAGCGCCAGACCGGAGGCACCCGAGACGATCTCCACGGGGAGGCCGCCGGCGAAGTCGAGGGCGCCGAGCCGGCTCGCGATCCAGCCGCCCGGACCCCACACCCAGTGGGTCACGGGAACGTATACGAGGAGTGCCCAGACGGGGACGAAGAGCAGCCAGGCCCCGAACTTCGCCCGGTCCGCGATCGCGCCGCTGACCAGGGCGGCCGTGAGGATCGCGAAGGTGAGCTGGAAGGTGGCGAAGAGCAGGGTGGGCACGGTCCCCTGGACGCTGTCCGGGCCGATCCCGGCCATTCCGGCGTGTTCCAGGCTGCCGATGATCCCGCCGCCCGCGTCGTCGCCGAAGGCGAGGGAGTAGCCGGCCGCCAGCCACACCACCGTGACCAGCGCGATCGACACGAAGCTCATCATCAGCATGTTGAGGACGCTCTTCGTGCGGACCATGCCGCCGTAGAACAGGGCGAGGCCCGGCGTCATCAGCAGGACGAGGGCGGTGGCGGCGAGCAGCCAGGCGGTGTCGCCGGTGTCGATCGGTGCGGCGAGGGTCACGGTCGTCTCCAACGGGGTGGGGGCTCGTCCGAGACTCATGGCACCGCGTTTCCGGATGTGTACGGGTGTGTTTCCGTGACGTTTCGTTGCGTACGGGTTTCCGTCACCTCACGCCCGGTGACGGGCCTTGGCGGTGGTGCGGCGGGGCTTCGGGGATCAGGGAGAATGGGCGGCATGAGCGTTCGTACCCAGTCATCCGAACAGCCGGCCGAGGCCGCCCACCGGGCCGGTTTCGCCTGTTTCGTGGGCCGTCCCAACGCGGGCAAGTCCACCCTCACGAACGCTCTGGTCGGAAAGAAGGTGGCGATCACCTCCAACCGCCCGCAGACGACCCGGCACACCGTGCGGGGCATCGTGCACCGGCCCGACGCCCAGCTGATCCTGGTGGACACCCCGGGCCTGCACAAGCCGCGCACGCTGCTGGGCGAGCGGCTGAACGACGTCGTCCGCACCACCTGGGCCGAGGTCGACGTGATCGGCTTCTGCCTGCCCGCCGACCAGAAGCTCGGCCCCGGCGACCGCTTCATCGCCAAGGAGCTGGCCGGGATCAAGCGGACGCCGAAGGTCGCGGTCGTCACCAAGACCGACCTGGTGGACGGCAAGGCGCTGGCCGAGCAGCTCATCGCGATCGACCAGCTCGGCAAGGAGCTGGGCATCGAGTGGGCGGAGATCGTGCCCGTCTCGGCGGTCGGCGACCGGCAGGTCGAGCTGCTGGCGGACCTGCTGATCCCGATGCTGCCGAAGAGCCCGCCGCTGTACCCCGAGGGCGACCTCACCGACGAGCCCGAACAGGTGATGGTGGCCGAGCTGATCCGCGAGGCGGCGCTGGAGGGCGTGCGCGACGAGCTGCCGCACTCCATCGCGGTGGTCGTGGAGGAGATGCTGCCGCGCGAGGACCGTCCGGCGGACAAGCCGCTGCTCGACATCCACGCGAACATCTACATCGAGCGCCCCAGCCAGAAGGGGATCATCATCGGCCCGAAGGGCCGCCGGCTGAAGGACGTGGGCATCAAGTCCCGCAAGCAGATCGAGGCGCTGCTGGGGACGCCCGTCTTCCTGGACCTGCACGTGAAGGTCGCCAAGGACTGGCAGCGGGACCCCAAGCAGTTGCGCAAGCTGGGCTTCTGAGCGCGGTTCTCGCCCGCCCGCCCGCCCGTCTCGGTCGGCCAAGCGGTCACCGTCGCCCCGGGGCTGCGCCCCGGACCCCTTGCGGGGCTGCGCCCCGCCTTTGCCCACCCGCCCGCCCGTCTCGGTCGGTCGAGCCGTGACCGTCGTCCCCGGGCTGCGCCCGGCCCCCGGCGGCAGCGCGCCCCGGCCTCGGTCCCCCCGCCGTCACCCGGCTGCAAGAGGGCGGCCGGTCACGCTCCCTCCTTCAGTACCCGGGAGATCAGTCTCCGCTGTTCCTGGGTGAGCCGGGGGTCGGCGGCGTACACCGTTCTGCCGTCCACGGTGATCTGGTAGCTGAAGCCGTCCGGGACGCCGACGGGGGGCGCGCTCCGGCCGGCGGCGACCGCCTGTTCGGCCAGGGCGTGCCACTCGGCGGCGTCGGGCCGGCCCGCGGTGTCCACCTCGGCCCGGCGCTCGACGCCCGCGAACCCGCCCGTACGCCTCACCTGAATACGCATGGGTCCTGTCTAGTACGGAAGGGGCCCGCCGCCCACCGGAACACCGGTCACAGGATCCGCACCCCGACCTGTTCCCACGCCTTCTGCACGGCCCGGAGCTCCCCGCTCCCGTCGCCGAAGCGCTCCCGGGCGGCCTTGACGGTCAGCTTCGCGAAGTCGGTGAACAGGGCCCGCTCGGGCAGTTCGCCGCCGGTCAGCACGTCGTACCAGACCTGGCCCGCCTTCTCCCAGGCGAAGCCGCCGAGGGCGGTGGCGGCCAGGTAGAAGGCGTGGTTGGGGATGCCGGAGTTGATGTGGACGCCGCCGTTGTCGCGGCCGGTGCGGACGTAGTCGTCCATGGTGGCGGGCTGCGGGTCCTTGCCGAGGACGTCGTCGTCGTAGGCGGTGCCCGGGGCCTTCATGGAGCGCAGGGCCTGGCCGGTGACGTCCGGGGCGAGGAGTCCGGCGCCGATCAGCCAGTCGGCGTCGCCGGCGGTCTGGCCGAGCGTGTACTGCTTGATGAGCGAGCCGAACACGTCGGACATCGACTCGTTGAGGGCGCCGGGCTGCCCGTAGTAGGTGAGGTTCGCCGTGTACTGGGTGACGCCGTGGGCCAGCTCGTGGCCGATCACGTCGACGGCGTTGGTGAAGTCGACGAAGATCTCGCCGTCGCCGTCGCCGAACACCATCTGCTCGCCGTTCCAGAAGGCGTTGTTGTAGTCCTCGTCGTAGTGGACGGTCGCGTCCAGGGGCAGGCCGTCGCCGTCGATGGAGTGGCGGCCGTAGGCCTTGAGGAAGAGCTCGAAGGTGGCGCCGAGCCCGGAGTAGGCGCGGTTGACCGTGGCGTCCCGGCCGGGGTCCTCGCCCTCGCCGCGGACCTTGGTGCCGGGCAGGTCGGTGCCGTGCCCGGCGTCGTAGACCGTGCGCAGCGGCTGGTCCGACGGCGCCTTCACGGCCGGGGCGGCGGCCAGCCGGAACTCGGTGGTCACCCGGCGGCGGGAGCGCAGCTCGCTGTCGCGCACCAGGGTGCGCCGGGCGGGACCGGAGAGCGCGGGGTCGTCGTGGTGGGCCAGCCGGTCGAGGACGTGGGGCGGTACGACGGTGCAGAAGACGGGCTCGAAGCCCCCGTGAGTCGTCATGCCGGGCACCCTTGCACCGTGTGACCGCTCTGTCACCGCTGGCAACCATGATTGGTGAAAAACGGTGACATGGGGCCCCGGGCGGCTTCGGTAAGTGGTATGGCGCACGTTTTGCCCTGTTCGTCCCCGCGGTCCCGCATACTGGAACAGGCCCGCGCGTCTGATGCGACTCGGCTAGAGTGCAGAGCACTATGCGTTTCGGGCTGCTTCTCCTTAGCTGCCGCGGCGAGGGCCGTTAGTCGAGGCCGACTCCCTCCCCGCGGAGCTTGGCGTTGCGTTGTCGGCCGTCCTTCCGGACATCCTGAGGAGCCACCGCACCATGGCGAACCGCCAGCAGCCCAGCCAGATGCCGATCCACAAGTACGGCCAGTACGAGCAGGTAGACCTCCCCGGCCGGACCTGGCCGGAGAAGCAGATCACCGCCGCTCCCCGCTGGCTCTCCACCGACCTGCGCGACGGCAACCAGGCCCTGATCGACCCCATGTCGCCCGAGCGCAAGCGCCGGATGTTCGACCAGCTGGTCGCGATGGGCTACAAGGAGATCGAGGTCGGCTTCCCGTCCTCCGGCCAGACCGACTTCGACTTCGTGCGCTCGATCATCGAGGAAGAGGGCGCGATCCCGGACGACGTCACCATCTCCGTACTGACCCAGGCCCGCGAGGACCTGATCGAGCGGACCGTGGAGTCCCTCCAGGGCGCCCGGCGGGCCACCGTCCACCTGTACAACGCCACCGCGCCGGTCTTCCGCCGGGTCGTCTTCCGCGGCTCCAAGGACGACATCAAGCAGATCGCCGTCGACGGCACGCGGCTGGTCATGGAGTACGCCGAGAAGCTGCTGGGCCCCGAGACCGAGTTCGGCTACCAGTACAGCCCCGAGATCTTCACCGACACCGAGCTGGACTTCGCGCTGGAGGTCTGCGAGGCGGTGATGGACGTCTACCAGCCCGGACCGGGCCGCGAGATCATCCTCAACCTGCCCGCCACCGTGGAGCGTTCGACGCCCTCCACGCACGCCGACCGCTTCGAGTGGATGAGCCGCAACCTCTCCCGCCGCGAGTACGTCTGCCTGTCCGCCCACCCCCACAACGACCGCGGCACCGCCGTCGCCGCCGCCGAGCTGGCGCTGATGGCCGGCGCCGACCGCGTCGAGGGCTGCCTGTTCGGGCAGGGCGAGCGCACCGGCAACGTCGACCTGGTCACCCTGGGCATGAACCTGTTCTCCCAGGGCGTCGACCCGCAGATCGACTTCTCCAACATCGACGAGATCCGTCGTACGTGGGAGTACTGCAACCAGATGGAGGTCCACCCGCGCCACCCGTACGTGGGCGACCTGGTCTACACGTCCTTCTCCGGCTCCCACCAGGACGCCATCAAGAAGGGCTTCGACGCCATGGAGGCCGACGCCGAGGCCAAGGGCGTCACCGTCGACGACATCGAGTGGGCGGTGCCGTACCTGCCGATCGACCCCAAGGACGTCGGCCGCTCCTACGAGGCCGTCATCCGCGTCAACTCGCAGTCCGGCAAGGGCGGTATCGCCTACGTCCTGAAGAACGACCACAAGCTGGACCTGCCCCGCCGGATGCAGATCGAGTTCTCCCGGCTCATCCAGGCGAAGACGGACGCCGAGGGCGGCGAGGTCACGCCGAAGGACATCTGGGCGGTCTTCCAGGACGAGTACCTGCCCAACCCCGAGAACCCGTGGGGCCGCATCCAGGTCAGGACCGGCCAGTCGACCACCGGCACGGACGGCGTGGACACCCTCACCGTCGAGGCCACCGTCGACGGCGAGGACACCGTCCTGACCGGCTCGGGCAACGGTCCGATCTCGGCCTTCTTCAACGCCCTGGAATCCGTCGGCGTCGACGTACGCCTGCTGGACTACCAGGAGCACACGCTGAGCGAGGGCGCCTCCGCGCTGGCCGCCTCCTACATCGAGTGCGCGATCGGCGACAAGGTCCTGTGGGGCATCGGCATCGACGCGAACACGACGCGTGCGTCGCTGAAGGCGGTCGTCTCGGCCGTCAACCGCGCGAGCCGCTGATCACCCTGACAGGGAGTTTGAGGCCCCGGTCGCCGGAGACGGCGGCCGGGGCCCGTCGTCTATCGGCCACCCGTTCGTGGAGGTCACGGAAAGGTCTCGTCCTGGGTGCTGACTCCGCCCGCGTGATGTGGCTAACATCACGCAGACGCACGGCGATGTTGCCGCGCGGTGACGGAGGTGCGACGTGCTGCCAGGACGGGGACGAGACGGCCGGGCCGGCGGGATGGCCCGCATCCTGGGCACCCGCACCGCGTGGACGCCCGTCGGGGACGGCGAGTTCTTCTGCCCCGGCTGCGGCGGCGACCGCAATTACCAGCGGCTGACCGGCCGGCGCCGCCTCACCCTGCTGGGCGTGCCCGTGCTGCCGCGCGGCGCCGGCGGTCCGGTCGTCGAATGCGTCTCCTGTCTGCGCCACTTCGGCACCGACGTCCTCGACCACCCCACCACCGTCCGCTTCTCCGCCATGCTCCGCGACGCCGTCCACACCGTCGCCCTCGCGGTCCTCTCCGCGGGCGGCACCTGCACCCGTACGTCCCTGGAGACGGCGGCCGTGGCGGTGCGCGCGGCCGGCTTCCCGGAGTGCACGCGCGAACAGCTCGCCGCCCTCGTCGACGCCCTCGCCGCCGACACCGGCCGCTCCTACGGCCCGCCCTGCGCCCCCGGCCTGGCCATAGAGCTCCACGAGGCCCTCGACCCGCTCGCCCCGCACCTCGCCCCGGCCGGCCGCGAATCGATCCTGCTCCAGGGCGCCCGGATCGCCCTCGCCGACGGCCCGTACACCGCCGCCGAGCGCGAGGTCCTGGGCACCGTGGGCGCCGCGCTGACGCTCCGCCCGGACGACGTGACCCGGCTGCTGGCCACCGCACGGACCCCGTCCTGATACTCCCCGGGGAGTAGTCCACCGGGCCGGCCGCCCGCCGCAGTACCCCCGAACTCGCCTTCACGCGCGACGATCCGCCCCGCCCGGGCCGGAAGTCTGGAAGCCGCAACCGGACATCCGCGCCGAAGGGAGGGCCCGACTCATGGGGGCCGGGACAACGAAGGGCACACGCGCCATCCCCTGGGTGGTGCTCGCACTCTGGGCGGGCGTGCTGGCGATCGCCTCACCGTTCGCCGCGCGACTCGCCGACGTCCAGCACGACCGGATCACCGACTACCTGCCCGCGAGCGCCGGCTCCACCGAGGCGGCCGAGCTCCAGCAGCGGCTGCCGGGCGGCGAGACCACCGAACTGGTGCTCGTCTACCACCGCGACGGCGGACTCACCGCCGCCGACCGGAGCACCGCCGCGGAACAGGTCGCGCGGGTCGCGGGGGAGCACGCGCTGACCGGGACGCCCGAGGGGATCCCCTCCGAGGACGGCACGACCCTCCTGTACCCCGTCGCCAGCAACGAGCCCGGCACCGACGAGAAGAAGCGGGACGCCTTCGTCGACGCCGTGCGCGACGTCGCCCACGACGAGGGCGGGATGACGGTCGAGGTGGGCGGCGCGGGCGCGCTCTCCACCGACGCGAGCAAGGTCTACGACTCGCTCGGCGGGCCCCTGCTCTACACCACCGTCGGCGTCGTCGCCGTCCTGCTGATCCTGATCTACCGCAGCCCCGTGCTGTGGCTGGTGCCGCTCGCCGTCGCCGGCGTCGCCGACTACCTCTCCATGGGCGTGGCCTACGGCCTGAACCAGGCCTTCGGCACCTCGGTGTCCGGCCAGAGCTCCGGCATCATGACCATCCTCGTCTTCGGCGCCGGCACCGACTACGCCCTGCTGCTCGTCTCCCGCTACCGCGAGGAACTGCGCCGGACCGAACGGCCGTACGACGCCATGCGGGCCGCCCTGCGCGGCTGCGGGCCCGCCGTGCTCGCCTCGTCGGGCACCGTGGCCGCCGGACTGCTGTGCCTGCTCGCCGCCGACCTCAACTCCAACCGGGGGATGGGCCCGCTCGGCACCGTCGGCGTCCTGTGCGCGCTGGCCGCGATGCTGACCCTGCTGCCCGCCGTCCTCGTCCTGCTGGGCCGCCGGGTGTTCTGGCCGCTGGTCCCCGCCTACGGCAGCACGCCCCGGGCCCGCCGGTCGCTGTTCGCCGCGATGGGCACCTCCGCGGGCCGGCGCCCGCTCACCGTGCTCGCCGGGGGAGCGGTCCTGCTCGGCGCGCTCGCCCTGGGCGCCCTGAACCTGCCCGGCCCGGCCAGGCAGGAGGACGCCTTCGTCGACCGGCCCGAGTCGGTCGCCGCCCTGAAGACGCTCGCGCGGGCCTACCCGGAGGGCTCCGCCCAGCCCATCGACGTGCTCACCCCCACCGGCCGCGCCGACGCCACGCTCGCCGCGGCCCGGGACGTCGACGGAGTCGACGACGTGCGCCGGGGACGGAGCGGGGGAGGCTGGACCGAGCTCTCCGTGACCGCGTCCGCGCCACCCCAGTCGGCCGCCGAGACCGCGACCATCGAACGGCTGCGGGACCGCCTCGACGGCTCCTACGTCGGCGGGGCCAGCGCCCAGCAGCTCGACCTGAAGGACACCAACGCCCGCGACCGGCTCGTCGTCGTCCCGCTCGTCCTGCTGTCGGTGCTGCTGATCCTGGTCGTGCTGCTGCGCTCCCTCGTCGCGCCGCTGCTCCTCACCGCCGCCGTGGTCGCGGTGTGGGGCGCCGCGCTCGGCCTCGGCGGACTGCTGTTCGGACCCGTGTTCGGCTTCGAGGGCACCGACCCGGGGCTGGGGCTGCTGTCCTTCGTGTTCCTCGTCGCCCTCGGCGTGGACTACGGCATCTTCCTCATGCACCGCATGCGGGAGGAGTCGCTGCGGGGCGCCGAACCGTCCGCCGCCGCGCTCACCGCGCTGCGCACCACCGGCGGGGTCATCGCCTCCGCCGGACTGGTCCTCGCCGCGACCTTCGCCGTGCTGACGAACATGGGGCTCGTCCAACTCGTCGAACTGGGCTTCGTCATCGCCGTCGGGGTGCTGCTGGACACCTTCGTCGTCCGCACCTACCTGGTGACCAGCGCGAGCGTGGCGCTGGGACGCAGGGTGTGGTGGCCGGGGCGGCTCTCGCGGGCGCCGGAGCCGGACCGGACGCGTGCGCGCGAAGCGGTCGCCGGCTGATCCGGAGGGCGCCCTTCTCCGCCGGAGGGGCGCCCGCTCGGGCAGGATGGGCCAGGGCCCTGGGGGAGAGGGGGGAGCGGTGGGACGCTGGGTGACGGAAGGGCGCGCCGATGTGTGGCTCGCCGCCGGATCCGCCGCCGTGGCCGCCGTGCTGGGGCTGTTCGTCGAGGACGGGCGGCCCCCGGACGCGGCCGGCTGGGCGCTGCTGCTGTCCGCCCAGGTCCCCCTCGTGTGGCGGCGCCGGCGTCCGATGACCGTGCTGCTCGCGGTGGTGTCGTGCGTCGCCCCGTACCACGCGCTCGACTACACGCACAGCGCGGCCGTGCCGGTCGGCATGATCGCCCTGTACACCGTCGCCGTGACCGGCGGCGCCCGCCGCACCCTGCTCACCGGCACCGCCGTCGTCGGGATCATGCTCGTCGTCAACGCGCTCGTCAGCCCGCACCAGTTGGCCGAGGTCCTGCGCATCTCCGGCTGGATCGTCTCGGTGCTGCTGTTCGGCGGCTACACCCGCGTCCACCGCGAGATGGCCGCCGCCGCCCTGGACCGCGCCGAACGCGCCGAACGCACCCGCGAGGAGGAGGCCCGCCGCCGCGTCGCCGAGGAGCGCCTGCGCATCGCCCGCGACCTGCACGACCTGCTCGCGCACAGCATCACCCTCATCGGGGTCCAGACCTCCGTCGCCGCCCACGTCCTCGCCGCCGACCCCGGCCGGCTCGACCGCGCGGCCGTCGCCAAGGCCCTCGACGACATCGCCGGGACCTGCCGCAGCGCCCGCGGCGAACTCCGCACCACGCTGGAGGTGCTGCGCGACCCCGGCGCGCCCGATACCCGGGGCCCGCTCCCCGGACTGCACGGCCTGCCCGGCCTCGCCGACACCGCCCGGGCGGCCGGCGCGAGCGTCGCGCTGACGGTACGGCACGGCGAGGTGCCGCCCGCGATCGGCGCGGCCGCCTACCGGATCGTGCAGGAGGCCCTCACCAACGCCGTCCGCCACGGCGGCCGGGACGGTCTGGACGTACGGGTGAGCGTCCACGACGACGGCAGCGCCCTGCGGGTGACCGTCACCGACGACGGGGCCGGCGCCGGATCCGGGGCGCCCGGCTTCGGGCTGGTCGGGATGCGGGAGCGGGCCCGCAGCGTGGGCGGCACCCTGGAGGCGGGACCACGACCGGGGGAGGGCTTCGAGGTGACTGCCGTACTGCCCATGGGGGAGAACCGATGAGTGCGATCCGGGTGCTGCTCGCCGACGACCAGACGCTGGTGCGGGCCGCGTTCGCGATGCTCGTGGAGTCGGCGCCGGACATGGAGGTCGTCGGACAGGCCGGCACCGGGCGGGAGGCCGTCGAACTGGCCCGCCGCGAGCGCGCCGACCTGGTCGTGATGGACCTGCGCATGCCCGACCTCGACGGCATCGAGGCGACCCGGCTGATCGCCGCCGACGAGGACCTCGCCGGGGTGAAGGTGCTGGTGCTGACCACCTACGACACCGACGAGGACCTCGTCGAGGCGCTGCACGCGGGCGCCTCCGGGTTCCTGGTGAAGGACACCCGGCCCGCCGACCTCCTCGACGCGATCCGTACCGTCGCGGGCGGCGAGGCGCTGCTGTCACCGGGGCCGACGGCCCGGCTGATCGCCCGTTTCCTGCGCAGCCCCGCCGTACCGGCCGCCCACGGCGGACCGGAGCGCCTGTCGGCACGGGAGCGGGAGGTCCTCGCCCTGGTCGCGCGCGGCCTCACCAACACCGAGATCGCCGAGACCCTCGGGCTCAGCCCGCTCACCGCCAAGACCCACGTCAGCCGCATCATGGGCAAGCTGGGCGCCCGGGACCGGGCCCAACTGGTCATCATCGCCTACGAGTCGGGTCTGGTGACACCGGGCGCGGCCGGCACGCCCGGCTGACCCCCGCCCCTCGCCGGGCCGTCCCGTTCCCCGCCGGGCTGGCCCGTTCCTCGCCGGGCCGTCCCGTCCCTCGCCGGGCTGCCCTGTCCCTCGCCGGGCTGCCCTGTCCCTCGCCGGGCTGCCCTGTCCCTCGCCGGGCCGTCCCGTTCCCCCCGGCTGGCCCCCGGCCGGCTTGTCCCCTCCCGGCGGTCAGAGCAGTCCGGCCTCGATCAGGTGCCGCTGCACCCGCTCCACCTCCCGCGGTGACAGCGGCACCTGGGGCTCCGCCGTCGCCGGGCAGGCGATCACGCCCTGGAGGTGCAGCGCCGCCTTGAACGCGCCGATCGCCGCCGAGCTCGCGCCCATCCGGGCGGGGTCACCGGCGCCCACGATGCGGAACAGGGCGCACAGCCGCTCCTGTTCGGCCCGCGCCGCCGCCAGGTCGCCCGCACGCCACAGACGGTCGAGACGGACGTAGGCGTGCGGGTCGACGTTGGCGAAGCCGGGGACCGCCCCGTGCGCGCCGAGCGCGAGGGCCGCGTCGACGAGCAGTTCGGAGCCGGTCAGGACGCTGAAGCCGGGAATCGTCCGGGCGCCGGCGGTGACCTCGCGGAAGCCGGCCAGGTCACCGCTGGAGTCCTTCAGCCCGGCCAGCACCCCGTCCGCGGCCAGCTCCAGGACGACGTCCGCGGGGAGCTTGGTGTGGACGGCGGCGGGCAGGTCGTAGGCGAGGACGGGGACCGGGCTCGCGGCGGCGGCCAGCCGGTAGTGGCGGGCGATCTCCGCCGGGTGGGTCCGGGTGTAGAAGGGCGAGATCACCACCACCGCGTCCGCGCCCGCCTCCGCGACGGACGCGACCTGCTCCAGCACCCGGGGCGTCGTCATGTCGATCGCCCCCGCCAGCACCGGGAGCTGTCCGCCCACGTGCGCCACGGTCGTCTCCACCACCAGCCGGCGCCGGCGGTCCGTCAGGTACGCCGCCTCCGAGGTCGTACCGAGCACGAACAGCGCGTGCACCCCGGCCGCCACGAGATGGTCGACCAGCCGCAGCAGCGAGTCCACGTCCACCTCCCCCTCCGGCGTCAGGGGCGTGCACAGGGGCGGGACGACACCGGTCAGCGGGGCGGGGAACGGCATGAGGACTCCCTGGCGGCTGGACGTGCGGGCGACGCACGGGCGGGGCGCGGCGGCGCGCGGGTGACGCACGGACGACCAGGGAAGTGTCCCCCCGCACGTCCTGCGGAAGCGTCTTCTCGTACGTCGCGTCGGTGTCGGAGTCGTAGACCAGCTTTCGGGGAGGCGGTCGCGTTCGTGCGCCGGCACTACGGCCGGCACGCCGTGGAGACGCCCTGGCAGCGGTCCTGCGTACGGAGGTTCGGCCGGGCCGGTGCCGCGGCCGTCACCGGGGAGGCCGCGGACGGGACGTCAGGCGGGACCGCACACGGGACGACAGGCCGCGACGGCGCAGGGTGAGCGTCATCAGCAGGCGGTGCTCGCCGGGGCCGAAGTAGTCCTTGCGGGGGCCGTCGGGGTCGGGCACGAAGCCGAGGGAGCGGTAGAGGGCGACGGCCGAGTCGTTGCCGGGTTCCACGGAGAGCGACACGGACCGCACGCCCGCCGCGCGCAGATGGCCGAGGATACGGGTCATCAGCCGCCTGCCGTGGCCCTGTCCGCGCAGCCCCGGGGCGATGCCCAGGCTGAGGATCCAGCTCCGGGCCGCGTCCGGCGGGGTCGACAGCACATAGCCGCCGAGGTCCGTGCCGTCCTCCAGCACGAACACGAAGTGCGGGAACGAGGCGAGGAGCTGGCGCAGCACGAAGTACGGGTACGGGTCGCCCGGGAACGCCTCCGCGTCGAGACGGACGATATGGGGGAGATCGCCCTCCGTGGCCGCTCTGATCCGTAAGCGCCTTTCTCCGGACACCTGGCTGTCCGTCGAACCGGCGGCCGACGGAGAACGATCTCCGGGAAGAGGAGTCATACCGTCCCCTTGTGAAGGATCGACAAAGTGAATGGTCCGTGTGCTGCTTCTTGTGCGATATGCATACCTGATCGTCCATCATTGCCCGGTGCATCCACGCCTTCAAGACCTCGGCGTACTGCTAGGCTGAACCAATGACCTCGGGATCGCCCACAGCCGACGTAGAGAATGCCGATGTGTCCTGGGACGCCTTCGATCCCGAGGAGTACATCAAGCGCAATTACATCGCGATCCAGCCGGTGGACCGAGAGATCCTCGCCCGTGTGCGTGATCACTTCTGTGATCATTTCCGAGGCTCGACGGGCCGTGTCCACGCCGGTATCGACGTCGGCGCGGGACCCAATCTCTATCCCGCCCTCGCCATGCTCCCCTGGTGCGACCGGATCACCCTCCTGGAGCGGTCCGCGGCCAACGTGGGCTACCTCGAGAGCCAACTCCCCGGCTATGACGCGAACTGGGACCAGTTCTGGGACGTCCTGCGCGAGCGGCCGGAATACGCCGACCCCGGCCTCGACCCCCGTACGCGGTTCGCGGAAGCCGTCGGAAAACCCGTGGCGGGCAGTCTCTTCGACCTCTGCGGCGGGGACGAACGCTGGGATCTCGGCACCATGTTCTTCGTCGCGGAATCGATCACGGCCTCGCTCCAGGAATTCCGTGACGGAGTGGGCTGCTTTCTGCGTTCCCTGAATCCGGGCGCCCCCTTCGCCGCCGCATTCATGGAACATTCCGAGGGGTACACCGTCGGCGCGGAGGAATTCCCCGCCCGAGACATCGACAGTGCCGAGGTGACCAGGGTGCTGGCGGATTACGCGGAGGGTGTCAGGATCCACCGCATGGACAATCCGAAGCACCTGGTGCGCGCCGGATACACCGGAATGATCCTGGCCTGTGGACGACGGAAAGACTGATTTCCGATCCGTTCTGTTCCATGGTGACGGGCCTGTGCGAGGGGAATGGGCATGCAGATCAAGCCGAGACAGAATCTGCTCGAAGTATGGCAGGCCGTCGCCCGCCATTCCTTCGACGGCGGAGAATGGGACTGGGGCGCCTGGGGCGGCCGCAGCAGCGTCGCCGACGCGGAGCGGCTGCTGTGCCTGCTCTACCCCGCCACCGAGATCACCGCCCTCCGTCTCGACGACCCCGACACCACCCAGCGGGACGTGGAACGGTCGCTGAGGAACGCGGGCGACGCCGCCGAGATCCCCGGCAACCTCGTCCAGGTCCTCTCCGAGTTCATGGAGCAGCACCGCGGCGACGAGGGCCCCGCCTTCGCCGGCGGCTACTACTTCACCCCCGAGGACCCCGACCAGGAACTCTCCAAGGAGCAGCGGGAGGTGGGAGTCGTCGACTCCTACTCCATGTCGGTCACCCTGTGCCTGGCCACCCTCGGCTTCCTCAAGGTCTACCGGGGCAAGACCCAGCGCGCGAGCACCCGCGAGCGCATCGACCGGCTCCAGGAGGCCACCAGCGCCCGGCTGACCGCCGCCATGGTGAGCCTGCTGCGCTCCTTCACCGTCAACGTCGTCGACGTCTCCTCCGACCAGGGGCAGGCCCTCACCCGCCTCCTCGGCCAGGGCCGGCTCTCCGAACGGCAGGTCCTGCACCGCTTCCAGACGCGCTTCAAGGCGCTGCGCGCCGTCATCAGCGAGAGCGTCACCCTCGGCCTCGACAGCGACGTCACCGACGAACTGCGCAACGAGAACCGGCTGTTCGAGTGCGGCTGGGCCTGGAGCCTGGTGAAGGGCTCGCCCGAGATCGACGTCGAGGAGGAGACCGCCGCCGGCATCGGCAAGCAGCCCGCGGGCGTCGCCCACCCCACGCCCTACCTGTACTTCACCGTCGTCGCCCTCGACGGCATCCCCGACCTGTTCTCCGAGCGCACCCTCGTCCTCGGTCTGCTCGACGCCGAACAGCAGAGGCTGGCCGACGCGCTGCGGCTGCGCTGGGAGATCACCCAGCAGTACTGGTCGGCGGTCGCCCGCTTCGGCGACGGCACCTGGCCGCTGGAGGAGATCCCCTGGCGGACCACCCTCCAGCAACTGGAGTCGGAGTACTTCTCCCTCTCCGTCGCCTCCATCCTCGTCCACGACCTGGTCCGCCGCCGCGCCACCGACGACGACCTCACCCGCACCGTCAGGGTCATGGAACGCCTCGCCGAACGCGGCCGCATCACCAGCGGCATGACCCGCGACGACCCGGCGATCGTCCTGCACGACCCCGGCGTCAGCCTGCCCCTGCTGGGCAGCGACGCCCTCGGCCCCGCCATGAAGTGGACCATGGCGGACTTCTCCGCCCAACTGCTCAAACGGACCATCCAGCTCTGCTCGCTGTCCCGGAACATCACCTCCCAGGACCGCCTGCTGCGCCTCGCCGAGGACATCCTCGACCACCTCTGGCAGCGCCGCATCGCCGAGGGCGACGGCGTCGGCCTGTGGGACGACGCGCACGCCGTCTACCCCGACGCACCGGTCCGCCGGGGCCCGCCGTCCTGGAGCGTCACCGAGCGCGTCACCGAGTGCATGGTCGCCGCGCACGCCCTCTACGACCAGCCGCCGATCCGCAGCGCCGAACTCTCCCTGCTCGCACGGGCGCTGATCAGCGAGGCGGCCCACCTCTTCGGCAAGGAGCAGATGGAACAGCCCGCCCCCACCCCCAGGAGCCCCCAGGGCGAGGAGATCAAGGGGATCGAGGCGGACCTGCGCCGCGCCCGCCACCTGGTCGACGAGCAGCCCGGCACCGCCTACGCACTGGCCCTCGGCGTCCTCACCCGGCTGGACACCCTCGCCCGCGCCCGGGGCGACAACGGCCCCCAGGGGGTGTGAGGCGTGCTCGTCTTCGCCGCCTCCGACAAGGGGGGCACCGGCCGCTCCGTCACCAGCGCCAACCTCGCCTACCACCTCGCGCTCGACGGGGACGACGTCTGCTACCTGGACTTCGACTTCGGCTCGCCCACCGCGGCCGCCGTGTTCGACCTGCCCGACATCCTCACCGAGGCCGAGGGCCGCGGCCTGCACGCCTACCTGAAGGGCAAGACCGGCGAGCCCCTCCGGGTCGACGTCTGGGCCCGCACCGAACACCCCCAACTGCGCAGCCGGCCCGGCGGATCCGGACGGCTGGTGCTGCTGCCCGGAGACCGCACCGGCGGGGAATTCGTCACCGACGAGGAGAACCTGCACCGCTGCGTGGACCTCGTCCTGCGGCTGAAACGCGAATTCGACGTGATCATCGTCGACCTGAGCGCCGGACGCAGTTATGCGATGGACCTCGCACTCGCCGCGACCTCATCGCGCGGCGGGCTCGGACGCCTGAAAACCCGATGGCTCGTCTATCACCGCTGGACCCGACAGCACGTGATGGCGGCCGCCGAACTCGTGTACGGCAGACAGGGCATTGTGCAGGCCGGTGCCGCCATGGGCCACGACACCGACGCGCTTTCCGCCGCGATCCGCTTCGTACGGGCCGCCGTACCGAATCTCGACTCGCCGCTGTGGTCGCAGGTCTCGCCCGCGCAGTACGCGTGGATGCGGCAGTGCGACACCCAGCTCGAGGAAATCGCCGCCGGCCGCGGTATCGGCAGGACCCGGGTGCTGGCGTCCATTCCGCTGGAACCCGTCCTGCAATGGCAGGAACGGCTCATCACCGACGAGGACGTCCACGACCGCCGGATCGCCAACGCCGAGACCTGGCAGGCGATGGGCGAACTCGCCCGGCGCCTCACCGACGACAAGCACTGGGGGCAGCTGTGAGCGGGCCGGGGACCGTCTTCCGGGAGACCAGCGCACAGCCGCGCACCGAATCCGTGCCCTATTCCCACCTCTCCCTGGAACTGGGCCACTTGTACATGGAGGACTTCACCGAGGGGCCCGACCGGCTGCGCCGCCACTTCGCCGCCGTACGGCCCTGGGTGGAGGCCGCCCGGGCCGGCGTCGGCCCGCTGCCGGCCGGCAAGCGGCCCCGGATCAGCACCTGCTTCCTGATCGACGACTACTTCAGCCGCCTGTCCACCCCCGCCGAGCTGATCCCCCCGCTGCTGGCGGCGGCCGCCGAGGCCGGCCTCACCCTCGACTACCTGGCCCGCGAGTCCGGCTGCGCCGCCGCCGAGCCGGGCCGCCGCGACCGCGCCGCACTCGCCGAGTCCGTCCTGCACCGGCTGGTGGAGTCCCCGCCGCCCGGCAGCAACGGCTTCCGCCCGCCCGTCAGCCGCACCGGCTGGCTCACCAACGGCCGGCGCGCCCCCACCCGCCGCACCTCCGCCGCCCTGGACGCGGCCGGCGGCGTCTGGGAACCGCCGAGCGAGACCGGCGCCCGCGGCCACTCCGTCTTCATGGACGTCGAACTGTGGAGCGGCACCGAGGACGAGCGCACCTGGTCCTGCGCCTTCCTCGCCTCCGTGTGGCAGCTCGTCCGGCTCGGGCTGCTGCGCGACAACGGCCGCGCGGTGCTCACCCCCGCCCCGTGGGACGCCAAGGCGTTCCCCTCCGAGTGGGACGCCCTGCCGCCCGTCGTCCGCCTCAACCCGCTGGCGGCGCCCTTCACCGCGTACACCACGTGCAGCGTCCTGCCGGCCCGGTTCCTGCCCGTGGAGCACGCCGTCCGGGTCGTCCTCGACCAGGTCCACGTGGAGGCCGAGGCGCTGCGCCAGGTCGCCGAGCGGTCCGCCGGCGAGGGCTTCCCCGTCCCCGCCGGCGTCGTGGACCGCACCTCCTACGTGTTCCCGCCGGGGCTGTGACATGGCCCCTCCCGGCACCACCACGGACCCGGTCCTCACCTGCGGGGAGGTGCGCACCTGCCTGCTGCCCACCCGGGACGCGGTGGACGAGCGGACCGCCGAACGGCTGCTGCGGCTGCGCCCCGACGAACGGGTCCGGCTCTCCCGGCGCCCCAACCGGCACGCCGTCTCCCCGGACGTCCTCACCGGCGTCGACTGCCGGCTGCCCGGCGCGGGCGGCGCCAAGGTCCGCGCGGTCGGCACGGTGACCGCCCGCGCGGCCCTCGTCGAGGGGCGGGTGCTCCAGGCCACCGCGTACTTCTCCGCCCCCGCCGCCGGCCCCGACCGGCGCCGGCTCTGGGGCTACTACCTGGTCCGGCCCGGCGTGCTGGTCCCGGTCGGCGCCCTGTCCCCCCGGGCGGTCGCGGAGGGGTTCCTGACCCGCCACGAACAGGACGAGCTGGACGTCGGCTCGATCGCCGAGGGCCGGCTGTCGAGCATCTCGCGCCTGCTGCTGGACTCCTTCGACCCGCCGCTCACCACGACCGACACCCGGGTCCGCTGGACCGCGTCGGCCGCCTCCGGCGGCGCGGAGCCGGCCCTGCGCTTCACCGTCGCCGACGACGGTCTGCGCACCCTCGAACTGCGGCTGCCGCCCGGCACCGCACCGGCCGCCGCGGCCGCCCTGTGCGAGGACCTCGCCCTGCACGACTGGCTGCTGACCACCGTCACCGACAAACTGGACGGCCTCCGGCTCGGCTCCGCCGACGGCCGGCCCGCCCTGAAGGTCCTGCGCCCGCTCGTCGACCACCTGCTGCACCTGTGGCTGCCCAAGGCACGCGTCGAGCGGTCCCTGGAGGCCCTGTGGGACCTGCTGGAGCAGGAACCCGGATTCAGCCGCCAGTGGGAGACCCAGGTGCGGCGCGTCCGCGACCAGTTGCTGCTCCAGGCCATCCTCACCCAGCGCGAGGCCCTGGGCGCCTCGCTCACCACGTCCTGAGGACGCTCGACACCATCCCTGCGACGCCAGTCCGCGCATCATCCCGACGGGGGGAAAGAGATGAGCACACCGACACGGTCCGACGGTGACAGCGCACGGCAGTTGACCCTGAAACTCCTGGTCACGATAGTGACGGGCGGTGTCGTCTACGTCCTGACCAACGTCCTGCTGCCGAGGGAGGAGGGGCCCTGGCAGCTGGTGCTGTCGGTGCTCTGCGGCGGCACGGTGCTGATCGTGCAGTACATGGCCTCCTTCGTGAACCAGCTCAGCGACCTCAGAGACGTGGTGGAGAAGCGCTTCGCCGACATCGGCGAGGCCACCAAACTCTTCAACGAGGTGGAGAAACTCCGCGGCGACGGCGTGCCCCGGCTCGCCGAGCACGCCACCAAGGTCGTCTCCACGGGGCCTGACATCCTCCACGAGTTCGCGCACGAGGAGATCAACCGCCTCGCCCGGCAGATGGAGAAGCTGACCAACCTGAGCGCCGACTGCGCCGGGGAGAACCACGACTGGCTCATCAACCTCACCCAGGGGTGCAGGACGAGCATCGACGCCGTCAGCACCACCGTCGTCGACGACGACTTCTGGAACAGCGAACCGGCGGGCCGCTACCTCACCGCGCAGCGCGAGGCGATGCAGGAACGGCACGTCACGGTCCGGCGGGTGTTCATCATGAAGGAGGGCCAGGACCGCGACTCCCTCGCGGCGCTCGCCGCGACCTGCAAGGAGCAGGGCGAGATGGGCATCCAGGTCCGGGTGGTGCCCCAGGAGCGGATCGCCCGCCGCATCGGCCGCGGCAAGATGATCGACTTCATCGTCTTCGACGAGGCGATGTCCTACGAGATCCAGGCGGACCTGGACGGCGGGATCTCGTCGACGGCGGTGAACGCCGGCCTGAGCGAGGTCCAGACCCTGATCCGCCGGTTCGGCATGATCTGGGAGGCCGCCGACGACCCGAACGACGACCCCGCGCTCAACGGCCTGCTGAACGGCGTGCCCGACGGCGTCCCCGTCCTCCCCGACGGAACCGACCCGGACGGCGAGTGACGCCCGCGAGCCGGAGCCGGAGCCGGAGCCGGAGCCGGAGCCGGAGCCGGAGCCGGCCCGGACGGTGAGTGGCGCCCCCGGAGTCGGACCCGGCCCGGCTAAGGTGCCGCCTTCTCCGCCCCCGCGGCCGCGCGCGCCCCCGCGCGGAGCCCCGGCGCCCGCAGCAGCAGCGGCGTGGCCAGCAGGAGCAGACCCGCGGCGGCGACGGCGGCGCGGGCGCCGGTGAGGGCCGCCAGGGCGCCCCACAGGGCCGTCAGGGCGGCGACGCAGGCCTTCTGGGAGACCGTCCACGCCGACAGCGTGCGGGTGACCCGGTCCGCGGGGGTCAGCTCCAGCCGGCTGGTCGCGAGGACCGGGTTGAAGACGCTCGCGCACCCGATCAGCCCGCACTCGACGGCCATGACGAGCGCCAGCCCGCCGGGCCCCGGCCGTACGAGGGCCAGCCCGAGCGTCCAGCACGCGCGCAGCGTCCCGGAGGTCAGCAGGACCCGGTGCCGCCCGTACCGGGCGACCAGCCACGGGGCCAGCCGGGAGCCGGCCAGGCCGGCGGCGCAGGGCACGGCGAAGGCGAGGGCGTACTGCCAGGGCGCGAAGCCGAGCGGCCCCAGCATCAGGACGGCCAGTGGCGGGGAGACGGCCAGGATCAGGCCGTTGACCAGCACGGTGTTGAGGAACAGGGGCCGCAGGGTGCGGTGGGTGAGGAGATGGCGCCAGCCTTCGAGCAGCTCACCGGCGCGCGGGCGGCCCCCGGCGCCCTCGCGGACGGGCGGCGTCTCGTGCCCGCCGACCGCGCGCAGCCCCGCCGCCGACAGCAGATAGCTCACCGCGTCCACCGCCACCGTCACCACCGGCCCCAGCAGCCCGACCGCGGCCCCGCCGAGCGGCGGCCCGAGCACGGCGGCCGTCCAGGTCGTCGACTCGAACCGGCCGTTCGCGACGAGCAGGTCCTCCGGCGGGAGCAGCGCCTTCAGGAAGGCCCCGCTCGCCGCCCGGAAGCAGATGTCCGCCGCGGCGACGACCACCGACACCACCAGCAGCTGCCCGAGCCCGAGCCCGCCGAGCGCGAAGGCCGCCGGGACGCTCAGCAGGGCCGCGCCCCGCACCAGGTCCGCGGCGACCATCACCGGCCGTTTGCGCCGGAACTCCACCCACGGCCCCAGCGGCACCGCCAGCACCGCCCCCACGGCGGGCCCCACGGCCGCCAGCGCCGCCACCCCGGCCGGCCCGGCGTGCAGCACCAGCACTGCGATCAGCGCGAACGCGTCGAACGCCAGCCAGGTACCGAACGTACTGACCGTGTACGCCCCCCACAGCCACCTGAACGACCGCCCCAGCGCACGCCCGGCCATCGCACCTCCACCCGTCCGCAGGAACCGGGCGATCGTAGTGGGTGCCGCACGCGCCCCTCTCCGCGTAGGCGAGAATGGGCCCATGACCCTGCTCCGCGACGACGGCGTCCTGCTGTGCACCCAGCAGGGCCACGGCGGTGCGCGATGAGCCTCTTCCGCGACGACGGCGTCGTGCTGCGCACCCAGAAGCTCGGTGAGGCGGACCGCATCATCACCCTGCTCACCCGCGGCCACGGCCGGGTCCGGGCCGTCGCCCGGGGCGTACGCCGCACGAAGTCGAAGTTCGGCGCCCGCCTCGAACCCTTCTCCCACGTCGACGTGCAGTTCTTCGCGCGCGGCAGCGACCTGGTCGGGCGCGGGCTGCCGCTGTGCACCCAGAGCGAGACCATCGCCCCGTACGGCGGCGGGATCGTCAGCGACTACGCCCGCTACACCGCGGGCACGGCCATGCTGGAGACCGCCGAGCGGTTCACCGACCACGAGGGCGAGCCGGCGGTGCAGCAGTACCTGCTGCTCGTCGGGGCGCTGCGCACCCTCGCCCGCGGCGAGCACGCCCCGCACCTCGTCCTCGACGCGTTCCTGCTGCGCTCGCTCGCCGTCAACGGGTACGCGCCGAGCTTCGGCGACTGCGCCAAGTGCGGCATGCCCGGTCCGAACCGGTTCTTCTCGGTGGCCTCCGGGGGATCCGTGTGCGTCGACTGCCGGGTGCCCGGCAGCGTCGTACCGTCGCCGCGGACGCTGGAACTGCTGGGCGCGCTGCTCACGGGAGACTGGGAGACCGCGGACGCGTGCGAGGCGCGCTACGTCCGGGAGGGCAGCGGGCTGGTGTCCGCCTATCTGCACTGGCACCTGGAGCGCGGTCTGCGCTCCCTTCGGTACGTGGAAAAGTAAGCAGCGAAGAGCAGCGAAGGAGACGAGAAGCACATGGTCGTACGCGGGTTCCTGGGCCGGCAGCGCCGGGAGTACAAGGCACCTGAGCCGCACCCGTCCGGCGCCCGCGCGCCGAAGCTCCCCGGCGAGCTGGTTCCCGAGCACGTGGCGATCGTCATGGACGGCAACGGCCGCTGGGCCAAGGAGCGGGGGCTGCCGCGCACCGAGGGGCACAAGGTCGGCGCCGAGCGCGTCCTCGACGTCCTCCAGGGCGCGGTCGAGATCGGCGTGCGGAACATCTCCCTGTACGCCTTCTCCACCGAGAACTGGAAGCGCTCGCCCGACGAGGTGCGCTTCCTGATGAACTTCAACCGCGACTTCATCCGCAAGACCCGCGACCAGCTCGACGAGCTGGGCATCCGGGTGCGCTGGGTGGGCCGTATGCCCAAGCTGTGGAAGTCGGTGGCCAAGGAGCTCCAGGTCGCCCAGGAGCAGACCAAGGACAACGACCTGCTCACGCTGTACTTCTGCATGAACTACGGCGGCCGCGCGGAGATCGCCGACGCCGCCCAGGCCATCGCCGAGGACGTGCGGGCCGGCCGCCTCGACCCGTCCAAGGTCACCGAGAAGACCGTCGCGAAGTACCTCTACTACCCGGACATGCCGGACGTGGACCTGTTCCTGCGGCCCAGCGGCGAGCAGCGCACCTCGAACTACCTGCTCTGGCAGAGCGCCTACGCCGAGATGGTCTTCCAGGACGTCCTGTGGCCCGACTTCGACCGCCGCGACCTGTGGCGGGCCTGCGTCGAGTTCGCCTCCCGCGACCGCCGCTTCGGCGGCGCGATCCCGAACGAGGAGCTGCTGGCGATGGAGGGCGGGACGTCCTCGTAGGGGACGCGTGCGCGCGCGAGGGGCGCCCGGTCCGGACCGGGCGCCCCTTTGCGTGCCTTCCGTGCTTCCTGTGCCTCCAGCGCCTACGCCTACGCCTGCGCCGCCGCGCAGTCGGAGCAGGTGCCGAAGATCTCCACCGTGTGCGCCACGTTCACGAAGCCGTGTTCCGCGGCGATGGCCTCCGCCCACTTCTCGACGGCCGGGCCCTCGACCTCGACGGCCTTGCCGCAGGCGCGGCAGACGAGGTGGTGGTGGTGTTCGCCGGTGGAGCAGCGGCGGTAGACGGACTCGCCGTCGGAGGTGCGCAGGACGTCGACCTCGCCCGCGTCGGCGAGGGACTGGAGGGTGCGGTAGACCGTCGTCAGTCCGACGGAGTCGCCCTTGTGCTTCAGCATGTCGTGGAGTTCCTGCGCGCTGCGGAACTCCTCGACCTCGTCGAGCGCCGCAGCCACGGCGGCACGCTGCCGGGTGGCCCGGCCCTTCACGGGCGATCCAGCGGTCGTCACCGTTGCCTCCTCACGTCTGCGCCTTGCCGGGGCCATTGTGCCAGCCCGGGCCGGGCGCGGTCAGACGCCGGCTCCGTCGCCCGCCTCCCGGGTGGCCGGAATCGTGCACTCCGCGGGGTCGGCGCCGGGCTGTGCCGCGGCGAGCGCGCGGGCGCGGCGGCGGGCCAGCGGGGCGGCCAGGGCGGTCAGGGCGACGAACGCCGCGATGGTCAGCAGCACGATCGTCGCGCCCGGCGGGACGTCCTGGTAGTACGAGGTGACCGTGCCGCCGATGGTGACGGTGATGCCGATGGCCACGGCGATCGCGAAGGTCGCCGCGAAGCTCCGGGTGAGCTGCTGGGCCGCCGCCACCGGGACCACCATCAGGGCCGAGACCAGCAGCAGTCCCACGACGCGCATCGCCACGGTCACCGTGACGGCCGCGGTGACCGCCGTGAGCAGGTTCAGGGCGCGCACCGGCAGTCCGGTGACGCGCGCGAACTCCTCGTCCTGGCTGACCGCGAACAGCTGGCGGCGCAGGCCCAGGGTGACGAGGACCACGAAGGCGGCGAGGACGCAGATCGCCGTCACGTCCGACTCCGACACCGTCGTCAGCGAGCCGAACAGGTACGAGTTGAGGTTGGCGTTGGAGCCGGTCGGCGCGAGGTTGATGAACATCACGCCGCCGGCCATGCCGCCGTAGAAGAGCATCGCGAGGGCGATGTCGCCGCGGGTGCGGCCGTACCAGCGGATCAGTTCCATCAGGATCGCGCCGAGGACGGAGACGGCCGTCGCCATCCACACGGGTGACCAGGACAGCAGGAAGCCGAGGCCGACGCCGGTCATCGCGACGTGGCCGATGCCGTCGCCCATCAGGGCCTGGCGGCGCTGGACGAGGTAGATGCCGACGGCGGGGGCGGTGATGCCGACCAGGACGGCGGCGAGCAGCGCCCGCTGCATGAAGGCGTAGTTCAGGAGGTCCATCAGCTCAGCAGTCCCGTGCGGATCGGTTCGGTGCCCGCCGGCGCGTGCGGGTGTACGTGGTCGTGGCCGGGCAGCGCGTGCTGGCCGACCGCGCGCGGGGGCGGGCCGTCGTGCGTCACGCAGCCGTCGCGCAGGACGACCGCCCGGTCGATGAGGGGCTCCAGCGGGCCCAGCTCGTGCAGCACCAGCAGGACGGTCGTACCGGCCGCCACCTGCCCCCGGAGCGTATGCGCGAGGACCTCCTGGCTGGCCAGGTCGACGCCCGCCATCGGCTCGTCCATGATCAGCAGTTCGGGTTCGGCGGCGAGCGCGCGGGCGATGAGCACCCGCTGGTGCTGGCCGCCGGAGAGGGCGTTCACGGAGTCCTTGGCCCGGTCGGCCATGCCGACGAGGTCCAGGGCGTGCCGTACGGCCTCGTGGTCGGCCTTGCGCAGGACGCCGAACCGGGCCCGGGACAGGCGACCGGAGGAGACGACCTCGGTGACCGTGGCCGGGACGCCGCCGGCGGCGGTGGTGCGCTGCGGGACGTAGCCCACGCGCCGCCAGTCCCGGAAGCGCCGCCGTTCGGTGCCGAACAGCTCGATCCGCCCGGCGGTGACCGGGACCTGGCCGATGACGGTGCGCACGGCCGTGGACTTGCCGGAGCCGTTCGCGCCGAGCAGGGCGACGACCTCACCGCGGTGCACGGTGAGGTCGATGCCGCGCAGGACGGGGCGCGAGCCGAGTTCGGCGCGCACACCGCGCAGCGAGATGACGGGGTCGCCCTGTGCGGCCTGTGCGTCCTGTGCGTCCATGACGCCCTCCGTGGAGATCACTTGGTTCCCAGGGCCGTCTGGAGCGCCGTGAGGTTGGCTTCCTGGACCGCGAAGTAGTCGTCGCCGCGCGAGCTGTCGGTGATGCCCTCGATCGGGTCGAGGACGTCCGTCTTCAGCCCGGCGTCCTTCGCGAGGGTCTTGGCGGTCTTGTCGCTGACGAGCGTCTCGTAGAAGACCGTGGTGACGCCGTCGGCCTTGGCCATCGTCTGGAGTTCCTTGACGCGGGCGGCGCTCGGCTCCGACTCGGGGTCGAGGCCGCTGATGGCCTCCTCGGTCAGGCCGTAGCGCTCGGCGAGGTAGCCGAAGGCGGCGTGGGTGGTGATGAAGACCTTGGTCTCGGTGTTCGCGAGGCCGGTCTCGAACTTCGTGTTCAGCGCGTTCAGCTTCGTGACCAGGGCCGCGGTGTTCTTCTTGTAGTCGGCGGCGTGGTCCGGGTCGGCCTTCTCGAAGGCCGCGCCGACGCCGTCGGCGACCTCGGCGTACTTGACCGGGTCGAGCCAGATGTGGGGGTCGAGGCCGCCCTCCTCGTGGTCGTGCCCGTCCTCCTCTTCCTCCGCGTGCTCGTCGGCGTGGCCGCCGACCTCGGTGCCGTGCTCCTCGAGCGTGGTGAGCGAGGCGGCGTCGATCTTCGTCTTGACCCCGGACTGGGCGACGGTGTCGTCGACGGAGGGCTGGAGGTCCTTGAGGTAGAGCACCGCGTCGGCCTCCTCGACCGTCACGCGCTGCTTGGCGCTGATCTCCAGGTCGTGGGGCTCCTGGCCGGGCTCGGTCAGGGTGCTGACCTCGACGTGGTCGCCGCCTATCTGCTCGGCGAGGAAGGCCATCGGGTAGAACGACGCGACGACGTCGAACTTGTCCGTGTTCCCGGCCGCGGCGCTCTCGCCGGAGCAGGCGGTGAGTGCGGTGAGGCCGAGGACGGTGGCCGCGGCGGCGGCGGAGCCCGGTATGAGTCGTCGTACGTTCATGACACTCATTTTCAACAAATATGGAAACCGTTGTCAACAAAGTCTTCACAGGTGCCCGGCCGGAGGCGGCACGGGGGCGTTCCGAGGCGGACCGGGAGGCGGGGCAAGGTCGTGAGGCGGTCCCCGATTTGGTCGAGGGGGAGCCCCCGCCGGTACCCTGAAGCATTCGCTGGAAGCATCTCGCTTCGTCGCCCGTCGTCGTAATGAAGAGAGCACCGTGGCCGCCGACAAGATCGACACCATCGTCAGCCTGAGCAAGCGCCGTGGCTTCGTATTCCCCTGTAGTGAGATCTACGGTGGCCAGCGCGCCGCCTGGGACTACGGACCGCTGGGTGTCGAGCTCAAGGAGAACCTGAAGCGCCAGTGGTGGCGCTACATGGTGACGTCGCGCGAGGACGTGGTCGGTATCGACTCGTCCGTCATCCTGGCCCCCGAGGTCTGGGTCGCCTCCGGTCACGTCGCCACCTTCACCGACCCGCTCACCGAGTGCACCTCCTGCCACAAGCGGTTCCGCGCGGACCACCTGGAGGAGGCCTACGAGGCCAAGCACAACCGCCTGCCGGAGAACGGCCTCGCGGACCTGAACTGCCCCAACTGCGGCAACAAGGGCACCTTCACGGAGCCCAAGCAGTTCTCCGGTCTGCTCTCCACCCACCTCGGCCCCACGCAGGACTCCGGCTCCGTCGCCTACCTGCGCCCCGAGACCGCCCAGGGCATCTTCACCAACTTCGCCCAGGTGCAGACCACCTCGCGCCGCAAGCCGCCGTTCGGCATCGCCCAGATGGGCAAGTCCTTCCGCAACGAGATCACGCCCGGCAACTTCATCTTCCGCACCCGCGAGTTCGAGCAGATGGAGATGGAGTTCTTCGTCAAGCCGGGCGAGGACGAGAAGTGGCAGGAGTACTGGATGGAGCAGCGCTGGAACTGGTACACCGGCCTGGGCCTGCGCGAGGAGAACATGCGGTGGTACGAGCACCCGAAGGAGAAGCTCTCCCACTACTCCAAGCGCACCGCTGACATCGAGTACCGCTTCCAGTTCGGCGGCAGCGAGTGGGGCGAGCTGGAGGGTGTCGCCAACCGCACCGACTACGACCTCGGCGCCCACTCCAAGGCCTCCGGCCAGGACCTCTCCTACTTCGACCAGGAGGCCGGCGAGCGCTGGACGCCGTACGTCATCGAGCCCGCGGCCGGTGTCGGCCGCGCGATGCTGGCGTTCCTCCTCGACGCCTACGTCGAGGACGAGGCCCCCAACGCCAAGGGCAAGCTGGAGAAGCGCACGGTCCTGCGCCTCGACCACCGCCTCGCCCCGGTGAAGGTCGCGGTGCTCCCGCTCTCCCGCAACCCCGAGCTCTCCCCGAAGGCCAAGGGCCTCGCCCAGGCGCTGCGCCAGCACTGGAACATCGAGTTCGACGACGCGGGCGCCATCGGCCGCCGCTACCGCCGCCAGGACGAGATCGGCACGCCGTTCTGCGTGACGGTCGACTTCGACACGCTCGAGGACAACGCCGTGACGGTGCGCGAGCGCGACTCGATGAAGCAGGAGCGCGTGTCGCTCGACCAGATCGAGGGCTACCTGGCCGCGCGTCTGATCGGCTGCTAGCCGCGACGCGCACGCCGCACGCACGAGGCCGGCTCCGGCGGGATTCCGCCGGAGCCGGCCTTTCGTCCGTCTCGGGCGGTGTTCCCGCCCTGCTGCCGGCGGCTGGGCGTCAGGACGTCCGCGTCAGGACGTCCGCGTCGGGACGTCCGCGTCGGGCTCTGTGCCGGTATCGCGCTTCGCGCGTGCGCCCTTGTGACGCGCCGCCGGGTCGGCGCAGGCGGCGCCGCCGCCCGGAACGCCGTCGCCGGTGCCGGGCGGGACGGGCGTCTACCGGTCCGAGCCGGTGAGGGCGGCCAGGGCGGCACGGAGGGCGGAGCCGTTCGGCGGGCCGTGGTCCCAGCGGGCGCCGACGTGGCCGTCCGGCCGGATCAGCAGTCCTCCGCGCCCGCCCAGGCCGCACAGGCCGGCGTGTTCGTCCGACAGGGGCTCGACGCGCAGCGGCCACGCCGCGGCGGCCTGCCGTTCCCAGCCCGCGGGATCCGGCGTCAGCAGGGTGAACCACTCGCCGAACGCGTCGAGCGTGGAGCGGCCCGGCGCGAGCCAGAAGTGCGGCATGCGGTGGCCCGGCTCGGCGGTGGGGACGTAGTCCACGCCACCGTCGGACGCCGCGTCGGAGCCGTAGGCGACCCCGAGGACGAGACCGAGTTGGGCGAAGTACCTCTCCGACCAGGGGAGCCCGACGCCGGCCGGCGCCGAGGCACCGGCCAGGAGCTGTTCCCGGCGCCGGCTCAGCACCTGGAACATGAGCCGCGTGTGGGTCACCGCCTGGCGGAGCGACCGGTGGGCGACGGGCAGCCGTTCCGTCCCGTAGGTGTCCAGCAGGCCCGGTCCGGCCCACCCGCGCAGGACGCCCGCCAGTTTCCAGCAGAGGTTGTGCACATCGGCGACACCGGCGTTCATGCCCAGACCGCCGGCCGGGGGGATCGCGTGCGCGGCGTCGCCGGCCAGCAGGACCCGGCCGGCGCGGAGCCGCTCGGCGACGAACGCGTTCACCACCCAGTGCTCCACCCGCAGCACCTCGGCGCGCACGCCGGCGTCGGCGCCGAGGGCGCGTGCGACGAGGCCGGGCCAGTCGGCGCCGGCGGTGTCCTCGGGGGTGGGCGCGATCCAGGCCCAGCCTCCCTCGGGGTACAGCGGCAGGAAGGATCCGCGGGTGGTGAAGTACACCCCGGCGGGCTGGCGGGCGCGCCAGTGGCCGAGGTCGGCGTCGAACACGACGGTGGTGAGGCGCCCCACCGCGCCGGGGCCCGTGGTGCCGATCGCCAGCCGTTGCCGGACGAAGGAGTTGGCGCCGTCGGCGGCGAGCACGTGACGGGCGCGGACGCGGGTCCGCGTACCGCGCCGGCGGTCGACGAGCACGGCCACGACGGCCCCGTCCTCCTCGGCCAGGTCGACCAGCTCGACCCCGAACCGCACCGGTGCGTCCGCCGCGCCGAGAAGGGTGGGTTCCAGCCGGTCCTGCGAGGTCACCACACCGAGTTCGGGGCTCTCGGGGACCGGTGCGCGGACGCCGGTCATCGCCTCCGTGGCGAAGTCGCGTCCGTGCAGGGCGTCGCGGAAGCGGACGCGGCCGTACTCGGGCGGGAACGCGCGGGCCGTGATCGCGCCGGCCACGCCGAGCCCGCGGAAGATCTCCATCGAGCGCACGTTGACCAGCCGGGACCGGGGGAAGGGCGACAGCTCGCCGTGCTTCTCGACCAGCAGGGCCGGTACCCCCCAGCGGGCCAGGAGCGCCCGTGCGGTGAGCCCCACCGGCCCACCGCCGACGATCAGTACCGCCACCTCGGCGTCCGCTGCTGCGGACCTGTCGGGCTCCACCCGCTCCATCTTCCGCTCCCCGCGGCCGGCCGCAACACGATGGGTGACACACAGCGGATGACAGATATTGAAATCTGTCATCTGTCATGTGAGGCTGTCCCCATGACCACACCCACGCGCACCCTCGGCACCACCGGCCCCCAGGTCTCCGCCCTCGGCCTCGGCTGCATGGGCATGTCCGCGATGTACGGCGACACCGACCGAGCCGAGTCGATCGCCACGATCCACGCGGCCCTGGAAGCCGGCGTGACCCTGCTCGACACCGGCGACTTCTACGGCATGGGCCACAACGAACTGCTCATCGGCGAGGCCCTGCGCACCGCCCCCGCGGCCCGCCGCGAGCAGGCGCTGCTGAGCGTGAAGTTCGGCGCCCTGCGCGCCCCGGACGGCAGCTGGAGCGGTTACGACGGCCGCCCCGCCGCCGTGAAGAACTTCGCCGCGTACTCCCTCCAGCGCCTGGGCGTCGACCACATCGACGTCTACCGCCTCGCCCGCCTCGACCCGGCCGTCCCGATCGAGGAGACGGTCGGCGCCGTCGCCGAGCTGGTGGAGCAGGGATACGTCCGGCACATCGGCCTCAGCGAGGTCGGCGCCGAGACCATCCGCCGGGCGGCCGCGACCGCGCCGATCGCCGACCTCCAGATCGAGTACGCGATCATCTCCCGCGGCATCGAGAGGGAGATCCTGCCGACCCTGAGCGAGCTGGGCATCGCCGTCACCGCGTACGGCGTCCTCTCCCGGGGCCTGATCTCCGGCCGGCTCGCCGCGGACCGGCGGTTCGCCGCGCACGACTTCCGGGCCCACTCCCCGCGCTTCCAGGGCGACAACCTCCGGCACAACCTGGAGCTGGTGGAGGCCCTCAGGAAGATCGCCGAGCAGAAGGGGGTGACGGTCGCCCAGATCGCCTTCGCCTGGGTGCTGGCCCAGGGCCCGAGGCACGGCACGGACATCGTGCCGCTGGTCGGCGCCCGCACCCGGGAGCGCCTGGCCGAGGCGCTGGGCGCCCTGGACGTGCCGCTGGACGCGGCCGACCTGGCCGCGATCGAGGCGGCGGTCCCCGCGGACGCGGCGGCCGGCGACCGCTACCCGGCCGCGTTCATGGCCGACCTCGACAGCGAGCGCTGAGCGGTGCGCCGGGTACGGTCTCTTCCATGGCACCGACCACCGAGACCCTGACCGCCGAGCGCATCCTCGCAGCGACGGAGGAGGTGCTGCGCCGCCACGGCCCGGCGAAGGCGACCGTGGTCGACGTGGCCCGCGCGCTCGGCGTCAGCCACGGCAGCGTCTACCGGCACTTCCCCACGAAGGCCGCGCTGCGCGAGGCGGTCACCAAGCGCTGGCTGGACCGCACCTCGCGGGCGCTCGCCGGCATCGCGTCCGACGAGGACCGCGACGCGGAGAGCCGGCTGCGCGGCTGGCTCGCGGCCCTGTTCGAGGCCAAGCGCCGCAAGGCCGGTGACGACCCCGAGCTGTTCGCCACCTACAAGGTGCTCGCCGGCGAGAGCGGGACGGCGGTCGACGAGCACGTCACCGACCTGATCGGCCAGCTGACCCGGATCGTCGAGGCCGGCGTGACGGCGGGCGCCTTCACCGCCCCCGGCCCGGCGGACACGGCCCGCGCGGTCTTCCACGCCACGGGCCGCTTCCACGACCCGGGCTACGCCCGCGAGTGGGAGCAGCCGGAGATCGAGGCGGATTTCGAGGCCGTCGTGGAGCTGGTGCTGCGGGGCATACGGGCCGAGCGCCGGTGACCGCCGGTGACCTCCGGTGACCGGCGGTGCCGCCCCCGTGCGCTCACGGCATTGAAGGACACGCCCGGTGAGGGCTCACGCCGGATGAGGATGCACGCCGGTGAGGGCTCACGCCGGATGAGGACGCACGCCCGGTGAGGGCTTACGACGGGCAAGGGCTCCTGTCGGGTGGGGGCTCACGCCGGGTGAGGGGCTCACGCCCCCACGCCCGCCGCCTCCCGCACCTCCTGTGACTCCAGCCGGTCCGCGGTCCGCTCGGCCGTCCGACGGGCCCACCGCCCGCTGCTGACCGCGCCCAGCACCAGCACCGCGAACCCGCACACGGCGAGGATCCACCAGGCGGGTACGGCGGCGGAGACGAAGGTGTCGCGGTAGGACGAGGAGCCGATGCCCGCGGCCAGGACGGCGCCCACCACGGCGACTCCCAGGGTCTGTCCCAGCTGCCGGCTGGTGGAGGCGACGGCCGCCGCCACGCCGGCCTGGGCGCGGGGCATCCCCGACACCGCCGTGTTGGTGATCGGCGCGTTCACGCACCCGAAGCCGATGCCGAAGAGCACGTACCCGAGGAAGAGGGTGACGTTCGAGGTCTCCGCGTCGAAGGCGGCGAACAGCACCCCGCTCAGGGTCATCGCGAGCCCGGCCACCAGCAGCGGCAGCCGCGGCCCCCGGCTTGCGACGAGCCGCCCGGACAGGGGGGCGCACAGGAACGTCGGGACGGCCATCGGCAGCATCCACAGTCCCGCGTGCAGGGCGTCCAGGCCCCGGACGTTCTGGAGGTACAGCGTGGACAGGAACAGGAACCCGCCGAGCGCGGCGAACGCGCTCATCGCGATCACGGTGGCCCCGCTGAACGGCGCCGACCGGAAGAACCGCAGGTCGATGAGGGGGTCGGTGCGGCGCGGCTCGTACCGCAGCAGGCCGAGCAGCGCGGCCAGCGCCACCACCGCGAACGGCACGCTCACCGCGGCCCCCGCCTCCGGCGCCTCGATGATCGCGTACGTCAGGGAGCCGAAGAGCACGATGACCAGCAGCTGGCCGACCGGGTCGGGGCGGCGGGCCTTGGGCGCCCGGGACTCGGGGACGTAGCGCAGGGTCAGCAGAAGGGCCGCGAGTCCGACCGGCAGGTTGATCCAGAAGATGGAGCGCCAGCCCACCGACTCCACCAGCAGCCCGCCCACCAGCGGGCCGGCGGCCATCGAGATGCCGACCACCGCGCCCCACACGCCGATGGCGCGGGCGCGCTCGCGCGGGTCGGTGAAGGTGTTGGTGATGATCGACATGGCGACGGGGTTGAGCATCGAACCGCCGACCGCCTGCACCGCGCGTGCCGCGATCAGCAGCTCCAGGTTCGGCGCGAGGGAGCAGAGCAGCGAGCCGAGCGAGAACACGACGAGCCCGGCCAGGAAGACCTTCCGGCGGCCGATGCGGTCGGCGGTGGAGCCCGCGAGCATCAGCAGCGCGGCCAGGACCAGCGTGTAGGCGTCGATGGTCCACTGGAGACCGGCCGTGGAGGCGTGCAGGTCGCGCTGCATGGCGGGCAGGGCAACGTTGAGGACGGTGTTGTCGAGGCTCACGATCAGCAGGCTCATGCAGCAGATCGCGAGGACGAGCAGACGTCGGCGATGGCTGAGCTCGGGCATGGAACCCATCGTACGCCCACTTCGATAGTGCGTCTAACTAATGACTATTGCATGATCATGGCGGGGGAGGCCGGGCACCGGCCCGCGTGCGGGAGAATGGGGGAATGCCCACGACCGCCTCGCCCGTGCAGATCGGCCCGCACACCGTCCGGCCGCCCGTCGTCCTCGCCCCCATGGCCGGGATCACCAACGCGCCCTTCCGCACCCTGTGCCGGGAGTTCAGCGGCGGCAAGGGCCTCTTCGTGAGCGAGATGATCACCACCCGGGCGCTGGTCGAACGCAACGAGAAGACCATGCAGCTGATCCACTTCGACGCGACCGAGACGCCGCGCTCGATCCAGCTGTACGGCGTCGACCCGGCGACCGTCGGCAAGGCCGTCCGCATGATCGCCGAGGAGGACCTCGCCGACCACATCGACCTGAACTTCGGCTGCCCGGTCCCCAAGGTGACCCGCAAGGGCGGCGGATCCGCGCTCCCCTACAAGCGCAACCTGCTCCGCGCCATCCTGCGCGAGGCCGTGAGCGGCGCCGGCGACCTCCCCGTCACCATGAAGATGCGCAAGGGCATCGACGACGACCACATCACCTACCTGGACGCCGGCCGGATCGCCGTCGAGGAGGGCGTGACCGCCATCGCCCTGCACGGCCGCACCGCCGCCCAGCACTACGGCGGCACCGCCGACTGGGAGGCCATCGCCCGGCTGAAGGAGCACGTGCCGGAGATCCCGGTCCTCGGCAACGGCGACATCTGGTCGGCCGAGGACGCCCTGCGGATGGTCCGGGCGACCGGCTGCGACGGCGTCGTCGTCGGACGCGGCTGCCTGGGGCGGCCCTGGCTCTTCGCCGACCTGGTCGCCGCGTTCGAGGGGCGCACGGACGACCTCGCGCGGCCCGCCCTGCGCGAGGTCGCCGACGTCATGGTCCGGCACGCCGGTCTCCTCGGCGAGTGGACCGGCGACGAGTCGAAGGGCGTCGTCGACTTCCGCAAGCACGTCGCCTGGTACCTGAAGGGCTTCGCGGTCGGCTCGGAGATGCGCAAGCGGCTCGCGATCACCTCCTCCCTGGAGGAACTGCGCGCCGGACTCGACGAGCTGGACCTCGACCAGCCCTGGCCCGCCGGCGCCGACGGGCCCCGCGGCCGTACCTCCGGCAACAACCGGGTGGTGCTGCCGGACGGCTGGCTGAAGGACCCGTACGACTGCGCGGGCGTGGGCGAGGACGCGGAGCTGGACACCTCCGGCGGCTGACCGGACGGGACCGGCCGCGCGGACCGTCCCCACATCCCGGCCTGGGTCACCCCGTGCCGGGGTGCGGGGTCGAGCCGTACGCCAGCAGGAAGCGGTCGCGGAAGGAGCTCATCTTCCACACCGGGGCGTCCTGCGCGGGCTCGAGCCCCTCCGTCCACCCCCAGTCGGCGATCTTGTCGAGGACCTCCGGGTCCTTGGCGACGATGGAGACCGGCACGTCCCGGCCGGCGTCGTTGCCGCTGACGCGGGCGATGGGCTGGTGGTCGCCGAGGAAGATCAGGACGGTGTCGTCGGTGCCGTAGCGCTCCAGCCACTGGGTGAGGGCGGTCACCGAGTACTCGATCGACCTGCCGTACTCCCGGCGGGACGCGGCGGAGTCGTCGATGACGTCGGCCGCGTCCTTCCCGGCCTTCTGGATGCCCTCGAAGACCGAGCCGTCGCCCAGTTCGTCCCAGCCGACCATCTCCGGGATCGGCGCCCAGGGCTGGTGGCTGGAGGTCAGGACGATCTCCGCCATCAGCGGCCGGTCGCGGTCCTTCCCGTGCTCCAGCCGCTGGAACGCCTCCAGCGCGTACTGGTCGGGCATCGTCGACCAGCTGAACTTGGGCCCCCGGTAGCCCAGCCGGAAGGCGTCGTAGACCGTGTCGAGGCCGTAGAACGCCGCCTCGGGCCAGCCCTTCTGCACGCCGGGCATGATGCCGACGGTGTCCCAGGCGCCGGTCTTCTGGAAGGCCTTGGTCAGGCTGAGGTGGTCGCTGGCCATGACGGTGCGGTAGCGCTGCTGGGTGTCGACCCACAGGCCCGACAGCGCGGTGGAGTGGCCCAGCCAGCTGCTGCCGCCGAAGGTCGCCGAGGTCAGCCAGCCGCTCCGGGCCCGGAAGCCGGCCTTCGCCAGGGCCTCGGTGCTCGCGTCGAGGGTGCTGTGCACGCCCGGCGCGGTGACCGGGTTCTCGATCGCCACGCGGCCGTAGCTCTCGATGAAGGTGAAGATCACGTCCTTGCCGCGCAGACCGGGCACGAGCTGCGCGGGCGGGGTGGCGCCGAAGGTGTCGGTGCGGGCCTCCGCGGCGAACGCGGCCTCGTCCCGCAGGGTGTCCCGCACCCGCTTCGCCTCGGAGGTGAGCGTGTCCGCGACACCGGCGGAGGCGACCGGCAGCCCGGCGTACTGGAGGCCCAGGACGGAACACGTGATCCAGACGGTGCCGGTGACCAGCGTGGCCCGGGTCGCCCGCTGCGGGTCGCGCGCCAGCAGACCGGCCAGCCGGACCGTCGCCAGCGCCAGGACCGCGCACACCAGCACGACGAGCAGGAACACCCCGACCGTGGCGGCGAGCGCGGTCGTACGGCCCATCGAGTCGGCGACGTACGACTGGGCGTCGTCGAGCAGTTCCCAGTCCAGGACGAGGTTGAAGTCCCGGCCCAGGTACTCCACGAACCCCATGTCGAGCAGGTTCAGCACGGTCAGCGCCCCGAGGAACACCCCGGTCAGCGCCGCCACGGCGACCCGCGGCCGGCGGGGCAGCGCCAGCAGCACCGCCGCCCCCACGACCACCTCCCCGGGCAGCCGCAGGAACCGGTCGGGGCGCAGCGCGAAGACCCGGTTCGGCAGCAGCACCGCCCCGACCACCAGCACCACGGACAGCACGGTCGCCGTCCACCACACGGTCCGGGCGGCCCGCGGGTGACGGGTGCGCCAGGCACGCCGGTACGCGACCCGGTCCCGGAAGGAGCGCGGCCCGCCGTGCGGCCCGGCGGCCGCCTCCTGGGACTCCTTGGTGGCGCCCTCGGACTCCCGGGTGGGGCCCTCGGACTCCCCGGTGGCGCCCCCGGACTCCCGGGTGGGGCCTTCGGGCTCCTCCCCGGTGTTCCCGGTGTCCCCGGTGTTCCCGGCGTCTTTGGGGTCCCGCAGATCGGGCAGCTGACGAGAGCGAGTGAAGACGGGCACCCGAAGGTCCTTCCGTACGAAGCCGGGCGGAGCGGCGGATCCGGGGTGGGAACCGGATCCGCCACCGTTGCGTACGGCCTGCTCGCCGCCGGTGTTCACCCCGCCGGGCCCACGGTCGGCAAACACCCGGCAAACGCCCGGCCAAGCCGCCCGCCGAGCCGCCCGACCCAACTGCCGGGGGGCGAGCTGGCCGGTCAAGCCGCCCGGCCGAGCCGCCGGGGGCAAGCCGCCCGGCCGAGTCGCCGGGGCCGAGCTGCCCGGTCAAGCTGCCCGGTCAAGCTGCCTGGACAAGCCGCCCGTCACCGGCGCCGCCGGTCATCGCCTCACGCCCCGCCCACCGCCGTGAGCAGCGCCAGCGGGGACGCCGCCGACCGGGACTCCCGGACGCACGCGTGCGGGTAGGGCACCGGCTCGGCGTGCGTGTCGCGGCCGTAGCCGGCGAGGACCTCGGGCAGCCGGTGGCCCGTCACGGTCGCCGCGTCGACCAGGGCGTGGGCGACCGTACGGGCCTCGTCGTGCAGGCCGTAGCGGGCCAGGCCGAGCGCGATCAGCGCGTTGTCGTGCGGCCAGACCGAACCCCGGTGGTACGACAGCGGGTGGTACGCCGGCTGCCCCGCCGCCAGTGTGCGCACGCCCCAGCCGGAGAAGAAGTCGGGCTCCAGCAGGCGCCGGCCGACGACCTCCCCGTACTCCTTGTCCAGCAGCCCGGACCACAGCAGGTGCCCGGCGTCCGAGGCGAGCGCGTCGACCTGCCGGCCCCGGCCGTCCAGCGCGATCGCCGGGAAGGCGCGGTCCCGCATCCAGAAGTCCCGCTGGAAGCGGTCGCGCAGATCGGCGGCGGCCTGTTCCAGCAGCGCGGCGTACGTCTCGTCCCGCCACACCGTGCGCGCCACCCACGCCGTGCGGCGCAGCGCGTCGTACGCGTACCCCTGGGCCCCCGCCGCCGTCACCGGGCCGTTCGGGCGGGTGCCGTCGGCCGAGCAGACGGCACCGGGGGAGTCCTTCCAGTTCTGGTTGGCGAGGCCGCCCCGGTCGGCGCGGTAGACCAGGTAGCCGCGCGAGGTGAGCCCGCCGTGGTCGAGCATCCAGCCGACGGCGGCGCGGGCGTGCGGTTCGAGGCGGCGGGCGAGGGCCGCGTCGCCGGTCTGCTCGACGTACGCGCCGAGCAGCACGAGGAAGAGGGGGGTGGCGTCGACCGAGCCGTAGTAGCGGCCGTAGGGGACCTGCCGGAAGTGGGCGAGCTCGCCGTGCCGCACCTCGTGGACGATCTTGCCGGGCTGGGCGACCGACTCCGGGTTGGTCTCGGTGGCCTGGGTCGCGGCGAGCGCCGGGAGCGTGGCGGCGGCCAGGTGGGGACGGTAGGGGAGGGCGAAGAGGGACGTGAGCAGGGCGTCGCGGCCCAGCAGCGTCAGGAACCAGGGGGCGCCCGCCGCCGGGACGCGCAGTTCCTCCCCGTCCGGGCCGGTCGCCGGCACCTGGAGCGCGGCCAGGTCCGCGAGGCCGCGGGCGCACGCGGCGGCCAGCTCGGGCCAGCCGGTCGGGAAGGCGACGCCTTCCACGAACTCGCCCTCCTGCGCAAGAAGCTTTTCGGTCAAGGATGCCGGGGAGCGGGGCACGCGCAGGGCCCGCTTCTCGCCGTGCGGTCGCGCCATCACCCGGAGGGCCAGCTCGGCCGTGCCGTGCGGCTCCAGCTCCAGCGTCCACACCAGGCGGCGGGCACCGGTGCCGGTCTCCTCGACGCCGTCCGGGCCCGGCTCGGCGGTCACCGTCGTGACGGACCGCCACTCCCCGCGCCGGTAGGTGAACTCCACGCCGTGGTCCAGCACCTCGCGGCGGCGGACGGCGCCGGCCTTGACGTAGGTGCGGTGGTCGGAGCGGAGTTCGAACTGGTCGGTGAAGTCGGCGTCGACGGTCAGCGCCAGCCGGACCGTCAGCGGCACCGGGCGGTTGCTGACGACCCGCAGCAGCTCCACGAACGAGCTGTCCCCGACCGCCTGTTCGCGGAAGAGCGTGCACGAGGGCGGCTCGGTACGGCCGCCGCGCGGGACGAGCACACAGCGTGCGGTGTCCCCGTCCGCGACCGGGGAGAGCACCTCCGGCACGGCCCCGTCGACCGTGAGCTGCCAGCGGCTGAGGTGCCGCGCGTCCCTGACGAACAACCCGTCGGGAGAGGCGGAGCTCCGTACGCCGCTGATGTCCCCGCGGTCACCGACGGCGGCGAACGTCCCGCCGTGCACGAGCAGATGATGCCGGTCCGTCATCCCCGGTCCCCTCCCTTGAGTACGGTGTCGTTCGAGTGGTGCGGGTGGTGCGGGTGGTGCGGTGGCGCTGGTGGTGCAGGTGGTGCCCGTGGTGCAGTTGCGCTGGTGATGCCCGTGGTTCCAGTGGTGCCGGTGGTGCAAGTGGTGCTGTGGTGTGCAGGTAGTGCAGGTAGTGCTGACCGGTCGGTCCGGCTGGTGCTAGTGATGCGTGTGATGCCGATCCGTCTTGTGGTGCAGGCCGTGCCGATGGTCTGTGTGACCAGCGCTGTCGTCGGTGCGGTCGGTGCGGTCGGTGCGGTCGGTGCGGTCGGTGCGGTCGGGGCCGGCGGAGCCGCCGAGGCCGTGCGGGGCGTCCGTGTCGTGCAGCAGGTCGAGGGTGAGGGCGGCGGTCCAGCTGAAGCCGGTCGCCCCGCAGGCCTCGCCGGTGTACGGGTCGACGTACTCGGCGAAGTCCGACGCGCCCGCGACGTCCAGCACGGCCTCGCGCAGCGTGTCCGCGTGCGCCCGCTCGCCGTGCGCCCTCAGGCCCCGTTCCAGCAGCCAGTTCGTGTTGAACCAGGCCGGGCCGCGCCAGTAGCGGTGCGGGTCGAAGGCCTCGCCGAGCAGGTCGTAACTGGGGGCGAGGCGGGTGGTGGTGCCCAGCCCGAAGCGCGGGCCGCGCAGCGTGTCCACGAGGGCGGCGGCGATCTCGCGCGGCAGGCCGGGCAGCAGCAGCGGCACCAGGCCGGAGACCCCGCGCTCCCGGATCAGCCCCCCGCCGCGCAGGTCCCGGCAGAGGAACATGCCCTCCGCCGGATCCCACAGCCGGTCCACGAGCGCCGCCGTCAGCCGCTCCGCGCGCGCGTGCCGGGCGGTGCCGGTGGCGCCCAGCTCCCGTGCGATACGGGCGAGCGCGTGCTCGGAGGCGATGAGCAGGGCGTTGAAGGAGGGATCCTCCACGGCGAAGCCACCGCCACCACCGCTCCCCCCGGCCGGCCCAAGCCCGCCACCGCTCCCCCCACCCGGCCCGCGACCACTCCCCCCACCCGGCCCGTCCCGGTACCCGCCGTCCCGGTAGTCCGTCGCCAGTTGCACGTACCGCCCGTAGTCCAGGTCCGTCGGCCGGTCCTCGGCGGCCCCGTGGTGCAGGTCGGCGCGGCGGAAGGAGCGGGTCGGGGCGGGGGTGATCCGGGAGAGCGGGGCGTCCCAGGAGGGGGCGTTGTCCATGCCCTGCTCCCACGGGTGCACCACCGACACCAGCCCGCCCCCGCCGAGGTCCCGCCGGTGCAGCAGATAGCGGTGCCAGGCGGCGAGCCGGGGGTACACCCGGGCGAGGAAGCCGCGCGCCCGGGACAGGCCCGGGTCGGCGCAGTGCACCAGCCAGGCCGCCAGCGCGTGCACCGGTGGCTGCACGATGCCCGAGGTCTGTACGGTGCGCGGGGCGCCCGCAGCGCGCCCCGCGGTCGAGGAGCGCCAGAAGTCGGGGCTCGGGAAGTACGCGTCGAGCGGCACGGAAGGGTTGAAGACGATGTGCGGGACGCGCCCGTCGCCCCACTGGGCGGCCAGCAGCGTCTCCAGCTCCGTCTGGGCCCGCCGCGGCGAGACGTGCCGCAGCCCGATCGCGATGAACGCCGAGTCCCAGGACCACTGGTGCGGGTACAGCCCGCGCGAGGGCACCGTCGACGCTCCGGTCCAGTTGCCCCGGAGGACCTCCACCGCCCGGACGTGCAGCGACCCGGCCGGGACGGCAGGATCGTATACAGCGGTGCTTCCCGCGGGGCGGGCGATGAGCTGGGCGGTGCGATCCACTCGGGGCTCCCCGAAGAACGACGACGAACGGCACAGTCGACCCGGTACGGCAGTGGCTACCGTAGGGTTACGTCTATTTAACACGCAAAACCCACTATGTAATGCAGGCTTGGGAAGCACAAGGGGGTGCGCATGACCGGAAGGCCGGGACGGACCGGCAGAGGCGGCGGTCAGGCAGGCGCCGGAGATCTGCTCGCACTGGTACGCACGGGCCGGGCGACGACACGCGGTGCCCTCCAGCAGGCCACCGGCCTCTCCCGCGCGACGGTCGGCCAGCGCCTGGACCGCCTCTTCCGCGCGGGCTGGCTGCGCGAGGGCGCCGGCGGCCCGGTCGACTCCCCGCTGGGCGGCCGCCCCTCCATCACCCTGGAGTTCGACGACGCGCACGCCGTCGTCCTCGCCGCCGACCTGGACACCCGGCACGCGCGCGCGGCGGTGCTCTCCCTGACCGGCGAGCTCCTCGCCGAACACTCGGGCACGCTGGCGGTCGAGGAGGGCCCGGACGTCGTCCTCGGCGAGCTGGGGCGCTGGTTCGCCGAGCTGCTGGAGAAGGCGGGTCACCGCGCGGACGAGGTCTGCGGCATCGGCATCGCCGTCCCCGGCCCGGTCGACAGCGAGGCCGGCCGGGTCGTCCAGCCGCCGATGATGCCCGGCTGGGACGGCTACGACATACGCGGCCGCCTGGCCAGGGCGCTCACCGACCGCACGGGGGCACCCCCGGTGCCGGTCCTCGTCGACAACGACGCCAACCTCATGGCGTACGGCGAACAGCGCACCGCCCACCCGGACTGCTCGGCGTTCGTGCTGGTGAAGGTGTCGACCGGCATCGGCGCGGGAGTCGTGGTCGACGGCGCGGTCTACCGGGGCGTGGACGGCGGGGCCGGGGACATCGGCCACATACGCGTCGGCACCGAGGCGCTGTGCCGCTGCGGCTCCCGGGGCTGCCTCGCGGCCGTCGCGAGCGGTGGCGCCGTGGCCCGGCGGCTGGCGGAGAGCGGGGTCCCCGCGGCCTCCGGCTCGGACGTGCGCGATCTGCTCGCCGCCGGGCACCCGGAGGCGGCCGCGCTGGCCCGGGAGGCCGGACGGCAGGTGGGCGACGTGCTGGCGACCGTCGTGACGCTGCTCAACCCCGGGGTGCTGATGATCGCCGGCGACCTGGCCGGCACCCCCTTCGTCACGGGCGTGCGCGAGCTGCTCTACCAGCGGGCGCTGCCGCGCTCCACCGCCCGGCTGGAGGTGGTGACCTCGCGGCTGGGGGAGCGCGCGGGACTGGTGGGCGCCGGGGCGCTGGTCGTGGAGCACCTGTACGCGCCGGAGCGGGTGGAGGAGCGCCTGCTGGCGATGGGCTTCTGACACCGGGCCGGAGGCTTCCGGGACGGGCTTCCGGGACGGGCTTCCGAGACCTGGCCGTGTCGTCCGTCTTTGGCCTGGCCGTGTCGTCCGTGTTTCCGTCCCGGACCGGCGTCCGCATGGTGAAACCGGGCCATCTGTGGAAGCGTGATTCTCGCCACCCTTGAGCCACCCCTGATAGGGGTAGCGCTCAGATGAGCGGTTCGCGCGCGACTGCACTTCTCCAAGGGGTGGCACTGAGTGCCACCCCTTGATTGTTCATCGATCGAAATCAAACGCGCCGCGACCCGCTCATCTGAGCGTAAAAACGGGGTTGCGAGCCTGTCTGTGTTCAAGAAGTGAAAACATCGGCTGCTCCGTGCTTGCCCAGCCTTGACTTTCGATCCCGTGGCGGACGACGGGTTACGGGCGCATGACGCACAAGTAGACGTACCCAGGCGCCTTCGATCTGGGTATGTTCCTCGCCGTCAGGGCAGCCACCGCGTCCTCGAGGAGTCGAGACCCGTGTCGGAAAACAAAGATCCCCACGTAGCTCAGCCGGCAGCGAGCGTTGAGGGCGTGAAGTTCGTCTACGACTTCACCGAGGGCAACAAGGACCTCAAGGACCTCCTCGGTGGCAAGGGCGCCAACCTCGCCGAGATGACCAACCTGGGCCTGCCGGTTCCGCCCGGCTTCACCATCACCACCGAGGCCTGCAAGGTCTACCTCGACAGCGGCGAGGAGCCGGCGGCACTGCGTGACGAGGTGAGTGCGCACCTCGTCGCCCTCGAGGAGCGGATGGGCAAGAAGCTCGGCCAGGCCGACAACCCCCTGCTCGTCTCGGTCCGCTCCGGCGCCAAGTTCTCGATGCCCGGCATGATGGACACCGTCCTCAACATCGGCCTCTCCGACAAGTCGGTCCAGGGCCTGGCCGCCCAGGCGGGCGACGACCGCTTCGCCTGGGACTCCTACCGCCGGCTGATCCAGATGTTCGGCAAGACGGTCCTCGGCGTCGACGGCGAGCTCTTCGAGGAGGCCCTGGAGGCGGCGAAGACGGCCAAGAAGGTCACGGTCGACACGGAGCTGGAGGCCGCGGACCTCAAGAAGCTGGTCACCAAGTTCAAGAAGATCGTCAAGACCGAGGCCGGGCGGGACTTCCCGCAGGACCCGCGCGAGCAGATGGACCTCGCGATCAAGGCGGTCTTCGACTCGTGGAACGGCGACCGGGCGAAGCTGTACCGGCGGCAGGAACGCATCCCGCACGACCTGGGCACGGCCGTGAACGTCTGTTCGATGGTGTTCGGCAACCTCGGACCGGACTCCGGCACCGGCGTCGCCTTCACCCGTGACCCCGCCTCGGGCCACCAGGGCGTCTACGGCGACTACCTCCAGAACGCCCAGGGCGAGGACGTCGTCGCCGGCATCCGCAACACCGTGCCCCTGGCCGAGCTGGAGCGGATCGACAAGAAGTCCTACGACCAGCTGCTCGGCATCATGGAGACGCTGGAGAACCACTACAAGGACCTCTGCGACATCGAGTTCACGATCGAGCGCGGTCAGCTGTGGATGCTCCAGACGCGCGTGGGCAAGCGCACGGCCGGCGCCGCCTTCCGCATCGCCACCCAGCTCGTCGACCAGGGCCTGATCGACGAGACCGAGGCCCTCCAGCGGGTCAACGGCGCGCAGCTCGCGCAGCTGATGTTCCCCCGCTTCGACGAGCACGCCAAGACCGAGCAGGTCGGCCGGGGCATCGCCGCCTCGCCGGGCGCGGCGGTCGGCAAGGCGGTCTTCGACTCGTACACGGCCGTCAAGTGGTCCCGCTCCGGCGAGAAGGTCATCCTCGTCCGCCGCGAGACCAACCCCGACGACCTGGACGGCATGATCGCCGCCGAGGGCATCCTGACCTCGCGCGGCGGCAAGACCTCCCACGCGGCGGTCGTGGCCCGCGGCATGGGCAAGACCTGCGTCTGCGGCGCCGAGGAGCTGGAGGTCGACACCAAGCGCCGCCGTATGACCGTCCCCGGCGGTCACGTGGTGGAAGAGGGCGACGTCATCTCCATCGACGGTTCCACCGGCAAGGTCTACCTCGGTGAGGTCCCCGTCGTCCCGTCCCCGGTCGTCGAGTACTTCGAGGGCCGCATGCACGCCGGCGCCGACGACGCCGACGAGCTGGTCGAGGCCGTGCACCGCATCATGGCCTTCGCCGACCGCAAGCGCCGGCTGCGGGTCCGCGCGAACGCCGACAACGCCGAGGACGCGCTGCGCGCCCGCCGCTTCGGCGCCCAGGGCATCGGTCTGTGCCGCACCGAGCACATGTTCCTCGGGGACCGCCGGGAACTGGTCGAGCGACTGATCCTCGCGGACACGGAGGCCGAGCGCGAGGAGTCGCTGAAGGAGCTGCTCCCGCTCCAGAAGCGGGACTTCGTGGAGCTCTTCGAGGCGATGGACGGCCTCCCGGTCACGATCCGTCTCCTCGACCCGCCGCTGCACGAGTTCCTCCCCGACATCACGGAACTCTCGGTCCGCGTCGCCCTCGCGGAGTCCCGTCAGGAGCCGCACGAGAACGAGCTGCGCCTGCTCCAGGCGGTCCACCGCCTGCACGAGCAGAACCCGATGCTCGGTCTGCGCGGCGTCCGGCTGGGCCTGGTCATCCCCGGCCTGTTCACCATGCAGGTCCGGGCCATCGCCGAGGCGGCGGCCGAGCGCCGCAACGCCAAGGGCGACCCGCGCGCCGAGATCATGATCCCGCTCGTCGGCACCGTCCAGGAGCTGGAGATCGTCCGCGAGGAGGCCGACCAGGTCGTCGCGGAGGTCGAGGCGGCGACGGGCGTGACCCTGAAGCTGTCGATCGGCACGATGATCGAACTGCCGCGGGCCGCGCTGACCGCCGGTCAGATCGCCGAGGCCGCGGAGTTCTTCAGCTTCGGCACGAACGACCTCACCCAGACGGTCTGGGGCTTCAGCCGCGACGACGTGGAGGCCTCCTTCTTCACCGCGTACCTGGAGAAGGGCATCTTCGGCGTCTCCCCGTTTGAGACCATCGACAAGGACGGCGTGGGCTCCCTGGTGAAGGCCGCCGCCGAAGCGGGCCGCCGCACCCGCCCCGACCTCAAGCTCGGCGTCTGCGGCGAACACGGCGGCGACCCCGAGTCCGTCCACTTCTTCCACGAGGCCGGCCTCGACTACGTCTCCTGCTCCCCCTTCCGCATCCCCGTGGCCCGCCTGGAGGCGGGGCGCGCGGCGACGCAGTCGGAGGGCAGCGACCACCGCTGACCCGGTCCCGTCCCCGACGGACCCCACCGACCCCGGAGCCGCCACGGTCCCCGACCCTCAGTACCGATCGGGGCGGCTCCGGCATGCAAGAGGAGGGCGACACCCTGTGCGGGGGTGTCGCCCTCTGTGCTGTTTCCGGTGGGGGTGGCTGGAAATCGATCGCCTGATGTGGTGGTCATGGAGGAGGCAGATCGTTTCTCTCGGTCGTCGGAGCATTACATTCCGTGATTGTCGGTGGCTGTCGGGGCTGCTGGTGATTGCGGAGGTGTGTATGAAGAGGGCAGTGCTCGGCGTGGCTGCAGCCGGTCTGGTGTTCAGCGCGGCGGCGGCAGCTTTTGCGTCGTCCCCCGCGAAGGGGAAGATCACGATGCTTGTCACGCCAGGGCTCGAATTCACCCAAGGGAAGTACCAGTTCAACCGGCCTGAAACCAATCACGGTGCCTTCGAGTGGCAGGGGCGGCTCAGGGACACCACGGCCGGTGACCGGCACAACGTGTACATCGAGGTCAAGATCGAGGGGCACGGCTGGGTGCGTTACTACGGGAAGCAACGGCGTGCTGTCTGGCTGCACGAGTCCAACTGGGACGGCGCTCAGCGCTACACCCAAGACGCGAAGTTCCGCGCGTGCCGAGATCGAGGTTCGCTTCGCCCCGACAACTGCGCACCGGTGCAGACCTACTCCCACGAATGGCGCTGAGCCTGCCTGACTTGACGAGCCCAGGCGTCGACGCGCCTGGGCTCGTGCTCTTGATAGGGGAACAAGATCAATACGTCAGAAGTCCTGTCAGCCAGAGGAGTCGACCTTTTCTACGGGGACACGCGGGCTGTCCGAAGCGCAGAGATCTCGCTGTGCCGTGGAGAAGTCGCTGCGATCACCGGTCAGAGCGGGTCGGGCAAGTCCTCGCTGCTCTACTGCCTGGCCGGTGTGTTGCCGGTGGCTCGCGGCGAGGTGCGTTTCGAAGGGCGCTCCCTCAAGACCTTGAACGATGAGGAGCTCAGCGAACTTCGTCGCGAGCGGTTCGGTTTCGTCTTCCAGTACGGCGAGTTGCTGCCTGAGTTGACGGTGGAGGAGAACACGGCACTGCCGCTCCGGCTGGCCGGTCGGCGCAAGGCCGAAGCCCTTGATGCGGCCGGTGAGATTCTCGGGCGGCTCGGCCTCTCGGAACTGCGTGAGCGGCGTCCGTCGCAGGTGTCAGGGGGCCAGAGCCAGCGCGTCGCAGTGGCGCGCGCTTTGGTGCACCAGCCGGCCGTGGTCTTCGCAGATGAGCCGACCGGCTCGCTCGACAGTGGTAACGCCGCGGCTGTACTGGAGGAATTCCTCACCCTGGCGCGATCGCAGGGGACGGCAGTCGTGCTCGTGACCCATGACGCTCAGGTGGCAGCCCGAGCCGACAACCGCTACACCATGAGGGACGGCGTGCTCACGGCTCAGGTGAGGGAGGTGTCGTGAAAGAACTGCTCCTCGGTCTGCGGCTGTTGCTGGGCAGCGGTCGGGGTAACCGTGTGCGCTTCCTGCTCATGGTCCTGGGGAGCGCTGTCGGCGTGTGCTGTCTGGCCGTCGTCCTCGCAATTCCCGGGATTCTGGCTGCTCAGGATGCCCGTAAGGCTGCTCGTGAACCGGACTGCTCGAACGGGCGGGGAACCTGTACCTCAACCTCAGGAGATGCCCTCGCACTTACCAGACTGGACCCCTACGGTTCGCAGCCCCTCACTCGGATTTTCCTGGCATCGGGGAAGAAGCCCATCGAGCCGCCGCCTGGTCTCCGCGAGCTCCCCGGGCCGGGGGAGCTGTTCGTTTCCCCTCGACTGCACGAGCTCCTCGAAACCGATGCTGATCTCGCTCCTCTCCTTCCGGGGCGGGAGAGGGGGCTCATCTCACCCCAGGGGCTGGCTCACCCTGACGAGCTCTACGCGTATGTCGGTCTCGGTCGTGACGAGCTCAAAGGCGGCGGGCACCTGGGGTACTTCGGTCGGAGCTACACGAGATTTCCCACCGTTGACCCCTCGACACTCGGCGTTCTGCGTTTCACCTTGGCAGGCGTTGTGCTGCTCCCTCTGGCGGTCTTTCTCTCTGTCTGCGCCCGTCTTTCGGCTGCATCTCGCATGAGGCGGCTGGCGGCCTTGCGTCTGCTCGGACTGAGCAGAAGAGGTACACAGCGGGTCAATGCGGCGGAAACCGTTGCGGCGGCCTGGCTGGGCGCATTGCTAGGTCTGGGAGCTTACTGGGCGGTGAATCAGCTGGTTTCCCGGATCGGACTCCCGGGATTCAAGTGGTACCCAGCCGACGGCGCGCTGTCCGGGTTCACCCTGCTCATCTGTTCGGTGGGATGTCCCGCGCTTGCCTGGATCGTGGGCCGAGCCGGGGCGCGGAACGCTGCGGCCAACCCTCTGGCGGTGAGGCGCAGTGCCGTGGAGCAACCACCTCGGCTATGGGGCCTGCTCCCACTGGTTCCCGGGCTTGGCATCGTCATCGGATATTGCGTTCTCGGGGCGACGGGGCATGTTCCCACGGACACCTCACTGTCCTCGATCCTGATGCCATTGGCCGTGGTGCTGGTCGGTACTGGTCTTGTGCTCTCGCTTCCAGCGTTCTCGCGTGCTCTGGCTCGAAGGGTTGCACGCGCCACGGGCTCGCTGCCGCTCGGCCTCGCCATGCGTCGCAACGAAGTGGAACCAGGCGGTGCTCTCCGAGTGGCGACCGGTCTAATTCTGCTGATCTTTGTGGCTTCGCTGACACAGGGTGTGCTCGTCGAACTGGATCAGGTCTCCAAGAACACATCGCCGGTCCAGCTTTACACCATGGCACTCAATGACGTTCCCAGGGCGGAGGAACGTGCCGTGACACACGTACCGGGTGTACGGGGACATGCGATTCTGACGCGGTCATCGACGGGGCCCCACAGCATGGAGGAGATCCCGGCGAGCATCAATGCCGTGATTGCCACCTGCGACCAGATGCGGCGAATGTCATCGATGGTGAAGAACTGTGTGGACGGGCGCCCCGCCCGACTGATGGTTCCGCAAAGCACGTATGACGAGGTCAGTAGGCCAGGGAGTCGGTTCTCGTTCCATTTGCGCAATGCAGAGGGGCAACGGCGGGTAGTCACGATGACGGTGCCACGCCGGACGGTGCAATATCACGACGATACGACGATCCAGATGGCCGGGAGTGGCACCCTTCTGATCCCGCCATCGCTTCTCCCTGACGGTTTCCGCCCCGAGGAGAGAGCCTCTCTGACCCTTCTCAGCAGTTCCGCGTCCGGGACCGTGCGATCGGTTCTCGCGGGCATCGCAAAGGTCGACCCTACGATCGAGGTCGTGACGGAAGACCTGGATGCTGCCGCGCTCGAGCAGATCACCGTGGTCAAGACTCTTCTTGCCGTCGGTATGGTCCTGGGTCTGATCATCGGTGTAGCTGCGTACCTTGTTTCCGCCACTGACCGAGCCGTGGAACGCAGGTCGCAGATCACCGCGTTGTCCTTGCTCGGGGCGAGGTCCAGGACACTCCGGGCCGTTCAGGTGGCTCAACTCGTGCTGCCATTGAGCGTGGGACTGGTGCTGGCGGTCGTGTTGGGTAAATTGGCCGAGTCCAGTTACCTGGTGACTGGTGGCGGGGCCATTTTCTGGGACGGGGCTGGTGTGCCGCTCCTTCTTGCCTCGGCTGTCGGTGTTGTGATCGTCGCCGTCTTCGGTGCTTTGCCGCTCGTCGGCCGGCGCATCGATCCGGAGTTGATCCGCCGGGACTGAGGACGGGGGGCGGAGGGGCGGCGCCCTGGGTGAGGGTGCCGCCCCTCGCGCGTCACTCGCAGCCCGTGCCGTCTCCGTCCCGGTCGAGGTGTCGACCGTAGCCGGGGTCCCCCACGTGCACGGGGGCGGCGCCTGCCGCGCGGGCCGCGTCGCAGTTGTCGTAGTAGGTGCTCCCGGAGTCGTTCTCCGAGGTGTCCGTGGTGTCGGAGTCGGCCTCGGCCGCCGCGGTGATCGTCTTCGTGACGGTCACCGTCTCCGTGGCCGTCACGGTTGCCGCGGGTCGAGGTGCCGCCGTCTCGGTGGCGGTGGCCGTCGTCGTCACGGTCACCGTCGGCCGCGGTGCGGCGGAGGCCGGTTCCGCGTCGGTCGTGGTGGTGTCGTCACCGGCGCCTATGCCGACACCGAGGAACAGGGCCAGGGCGAGGGCCGGCAGGACATAGCGCTTGCGGGCCCACTTGGGAGTGGGCGCGGTGGTGTACGGGTTGCTCATGTCGTCCCCCCAGAACTGTGGTGTGAGGGGACGACGGTATGCGTGAGTTCCCAGCGGGACGCGGTGGTGTGACCGTTTCGTGATGCACATGTGCGGTCCGTCGGGTGTGCGGGGCGGGCCTCGGCTCCCAGCCCCGCCTCAGAGCGGAACCCCCACCCCCGTGAACGTAGTCTCCGGGGTCTGGGGGCTGGTGAAGCGGGCGTTGACGACGTAGAGGCGGTTGTGGTGGTGGGCGGCTGTGGTGGGGACGTCGAAGTGGGGGGAGGTGATCGTGCGGGTGAGGGTGGCGGTGGTGGCCGTCCGGTCGAGGGTCCAGGCGGTGATCTTGTTCAGGCGGTTCTGTACGACGTACAGGGTGCGGCCGATGCGCAGGAGGCCGTCGCCGTTGGTGACGTCGGGTGCGCCGGTCAGGGCGATCACGGTGGCGTGACCGGTGCGGAGGCTCACGCGGTAGAGCCGGCCCGCGTTGACGACGATCAGGCCCCGGCCGTCGGGGGTGGCGACGAGGCCGTTGGCGCTGTTGGTCCCGGCGGGTGCCTGGACCCATTCGCCGGTGAGGGGGAGCGCGCGCACCGCGCCGCCGCGGCCGCGCGGGACGCCGTACAGGACGGCGTCGCGGGAGTCGGTGAACCAGGCGCGGTCCCGGTGCAGGACGACGTCGTTGATGAAGGGGGCCGCGTCGCGGGTGAGCTGGTGGGTGGCGAGCACCTCGCCCGAGCGGGAGTCGATGACCCTCGCGGTCCCTCCGGCGCCGCCGCTGACGTACAGCAGGCCGTCGTCGTCCAGCTTCAGGCCGACGGCCGCGAGGCCGGTGCCGCCCGCGTGGAGCACGGTGCCCTCCCCGGTGCGCAGGTCGGTGCGGTAGACGCCGCCGTGGGCGCGGGAGCCCATGTAGGCGTACGGCCTGCTGCCGATGGTGATGCCTTCGGGGAGCCAGCCGTCGGGGAGCGGGAACACCGTCGGCCAGGTGGCGGGGTGGGGCGCCGCCCCGGCCGGGGCCGCCGTGGCGGTCAGGGCGAGGGCGGCCAGGGCACCGCCGAGGACGGTGCGGCGCGAGGGGTCGGGGGTCATGTCGGTGCCTCCGGGAAGGGGTCGGGCGGCGGGCTCGTCATGCGCGACGTCGCCTCCATGGTGCGCTCGCGCGGCGCATGACGAGCCGCCGTTTCGCTGTCGGGTTCCTGCCAACCGACCCGGCCATGCCGTCGACTACGCCCGGAACGGACCCGCCACCTCGTACGTGATGCCGCCCGACGAACTGCCCGACGTGCCGCGCTGGCTGGAGAAGTACAGGCGGGTGCCGTCGGGGGAGAAGGCCGGGCCGGTGATCTCCGAGGCCGACTGGCCGTCGATGCGGAGGAACGGGGCGACGACGTCGTCCGGGGTGATCACGCAGATCTCCATGTTGCCGCCGTCCTCCGCCACGAACAGGTCGCCGGAGGCGGCGCCGGTGACGTTGTCGACGCCGGTCAGGGGGGCCGTGCCGGACGTCACCAGGGAGTCGTCGTAGGCGAGGTCGATCGTCTGCGCCGCCGCGTCGTACCGCCAGACGCGGTTGTCGCCCTTCGTCGTGAACCAGCACGTGCCGTCCGCGTAGTAGCAGCCCTCGCCGCCGTTGAAGCGCTTGGCGCCGGAGACCTGGTTGCGGGTCGCGGTGGCGCCGGTGGGGTCCGGGACCGGGGACCAGGTCACCGGGCCGCTCGTCGCGCTCCCCGCCACCAGCACCTCCAGCGTGCCGGCCGACAGGTCGCCCCACGTCGTCGGGCGGAAGCGGTAGAAGCAGCCGTCGGTGACGTCCTCGGTGAGGTAGACGACCCCGCGGACCGGGTCGGCGGCCGCCGCCTCGTGCTTGAAGCGGCCCATCGCGTCCCGGCGCACCGCCGCCTGCACGCCCCAGGGGTCGGTCTCGTAGACGTATCCGCGATCGACCTCCTCGCAGGACAGCCAGGTGTTCCACGGCGTCTTGCCGCCCGCGCAGTTGGTGCGGGTGCCGGAGAGGATGCGGTACGCGCCGGTCACCGTGCCCGACGACGAGAACGTCACCGCGCTCGCGCCGCCCGAGGGGTTGATCTCCGAGTTGGAGACGTAGATCCAGCCGGTGCCGTCCGCGTAGCAGGCGCCGCCGTCGGGCGCGTCGTGCCAGGTGTACGACGTGCCCGTCACCGTCTGCCCGGAGCGGGCGATCACCCGGCTGGTGAAGCCGCTCGGGAGGCGGATGCCGTTGGTGTCCGGCGCGCCGAGCGCCCCGTACGGTCCGGTGCCGGGCTGGGCCGGTGCGGCGTACGCGGCGCCGCGCCAGAGGGTTCCGCCGAGCACGGCGGATCCGCCGATGACGGCCGCACGCAGGAGGGTACGACGTTCCACGCTCACTCCCAGGGGGTGTCGTGACCGCCCCGCCGCCGGTCGGCCGCGGGGTCGTGCGGTCAGGGAGGCTAGAAGCGCGGGATGGCCATGTCGTGCACACGTCGTAACGGGGGAGTGCCCGGGGCGAGGACAGCGGTGTCCGGCCATGCGGCGATGCGGGCATGCGGCCATGCGGCCATGCGGCCATCGGGCCACCGGGTCGTGGGGCCACCGGGTCGTGGGGCCACCGGGACGTGGGGCCGCCGGGTCGTGGGGTGGAGCGATGGTCCCGTCACGATCCGGCCCGGTGAACCGGACCGGCCCGGGCGCCGTCGCGGCGGTCGGGGGGGACCGCCGGGACCGCGCCCGGGCCGGTGGTGGGGCGGGGGACGGCCGTCAGGCCGCCCGCACCTCGTAGGTGGTGATGCGGACCGTGTCGTCGTCCAGGCACTGCCCGCTCCGCAGGTCGAAGCGCTGCTTGAGCAGGGGCGAGGCGACGAACGGGCTGCCCTGCCGGCCGCCCATCAGGCCGCGGGAGAGGACCGCCGCGCCGCCGAACGGGTCGCGGTTGTCGACGGCGTACAGCTCGCCCTTGCGGTCGCGGAACAGGGCGACCTGGCGGCCGTCCGGCAGCAGGGCGGCCACGCCCCGGCCGGGGATGAGCTGGTGCAGGTCGCAGACGGTGAACCAGTCGCCTGCCGGGGAGTCCAGCTTCAGCTGGACCTTCAGGTCGGTCGTCTCGGGTGCCAGGGTCATCGCTGGGCGCTTCCTTCCAGGACGTCTTCCGTGGGACGCATGCCGATGGAGAGCAGCGGCAGGTCGGGCTTGATCTGGTCGCGCTCGGGGACGAAGCCGACGACCGGGTCCGGGGTGTCGGGCGCGTTCACGAAGGACACGAACCGGGCCAGCTTCTCGGGGTCGTTGATGGTGGTGGCCCACTCGTCCGCGTAGTGCGCGACGTGCGCCGCCATCAGGGTCTCCAGCTCCTCGCAGATGCCGAGGGAGTCCTCCACGACCACGTCCCGGACGTGGTCCAGGCCGCCGGGGATCCGCTCCAGCCAGGTGGAGGTGCGCTCCAGGCGGTCGGCGGTGCGGATGTAGAACATCAGGAACCGGTCGATCAGGCGGATCAGCTCGGCGTCGGAGAGGTCCTGGGCGAGCAGGTCCGCGTGGCGCGGGGTGGCGCCGCCGTTGCCGGCGACGTACAGGTTCCAGCCGTTGGCCGTGGCGATCACGCCGAAGTCCTTCGACTGGGCCTCCGCGCACTCGCGCTGGCAGCCGGAGACCGCCGACTTCAGCTTGTGCGGGGAGCGCAGGCCCCGGTAGCGCAGCTCCAGGTCGATCGCCATGCGGACGGAGTCCTGGACGCCGTAGCGGCACCAGGTCTGCCCGACGCAGGACTTCACCGTCCGCAGCGACTTGCCGTAGGCGTGCCCGGACTCGAAGCCGGCGTCCACCAGGCGGGTCCAGATCAGCGGGAGCTGTTCGACGCGGGCGCCGAACATGTCGATCCGCTGACCGCCGGTGATCTTCGTGTAGAGGCCGAAGTCACGGGCGATCTCGCCGATCACGATCAGGCCCTCGGGGGTGATCTCACCGCCGGGGATGCGCGGGACGACCGAGTACGAGCCGTTCTTCTGGAGGTTGGCGAGGAAGTGGTCGTTGGTCTCCTGGAGGGCCGCCTGCTCGCCGTCGAGGACGTAGCCGCTCGCGCCGATCGTCGGGGCGAGGGAGGCGATGATCGAGGCGACCGCGGGCTTGCAGATCTCGCAGCCGTCGCCGCCCCGGGCGTCCTCGCGGCCGTAGCGGTCGAGGAGGTCCTGGTAGGTGTTGATGCGCAGGGCGAGGACGATCTCGTAGAGCTCCTCGCGGGTCTGCGAGAAGCAGGCGCACAGGCCCTTGTCGACCACGACGCCGCTCGCCTCCAGCTCGGCGGTGACGAGCTGGCCGAGGACCTTGACGCAGGAGCCGCAGCCGGTGCCGGCCTTGGTGCACTTCTTCACCTCGGGCACGGTCGTGCACCGGTGGTCGGTGACCGCGCCGCGGATCGTGCCCTTGGAGACGTTGTGGCAGGAGCAGATGATCGCGTCGTCGGGGAGGGCGGACGGGCCGAGCTGGGCCGGGGCGCCGGCGCCGGCGGGCAGGACCAGCGCCTCGGGCGAGACCGGCGGGACCGAGCCGGTGAACGCGCGCAGCGTGCCGTACGCCTCCGTGTCGCCGACCAGGATGCCGCCGAGCAGCGTGCCGTCGCGGCCGATGACCAGCTTCTTGTACAGGCCCGAGCGGGAGTCGGAGTAGACGACGTCGAGGCAGTCCTCGGTGGTGCCGTGCGCGTCGCCGAAGGAGGCCACGTCCACGCCGAGCAGCTTCAGCTTGGTGGAGAGGTCGGCGCCGGTGAAAGCGGCCTCGTCGGCGGCGATCGTCGCGGCGGCCGTCTCGGCCTGCTCGTACCCGGGGGCGACCAGGCCGTACACCCGGCCGTCGGCGGCGAGCGCGCACTCGCCGATCGCGAACACGTGCGGGTCGGCGACCGTGCGGCACTGCTCGTCGACGCTGATGCCGCCGCGCTCGCCGACCGTCAGACCGCAGTCGCGGGCGAGCTGGTCGCGGGGGCGGACGCCGGCGCTGAACACCACCAGGTCGGTGGAGAGTTCGGAGCCGTCGGACAGCTTCATGCCGGTGACCGCGCCGGTCTCGTCGACGACGATCTCCTGCGTGCCCACGCCGGTGTGGACGGACAGGCCCATGTCCTCGATGGTGCGCAGCAGCGCGGCGCCGCCGCCCTCGTCGACCTGGACGGGCATCAGGCGGGGCGCGAACTCCACGATGTGGCTGGTGAGTCCGAGGCCCTTCAGCGCGCCCGCGGCCTCCAGGCCGAGCAGACCGCCGCCGACCACCGCACCGGTCGTCGCCGTCTTCGCGTACTCCTCGATGGCGAGGAGGTCCTCGATCGTGCGGTAGACGAAACAGCCCCGGGCGTCCTTGTTCGGGACCGGCGGGACGAACGGGTAGGAGCCGGTGGCGAGGACGAGGGTGTCGTACTCGAAGACCTGGCCGGACCGGGCCGTGACCTTCTTCGCCGCGCGGTCGACCGTCTCCGCCGGGTCGCCCACGTACAGCTCGATGCCGTGCCGCTCGATGAACGCCATGTCGGTCATGGAGAGGTCCTCGGGGGTCTTCCCCGAGAAGTACGAGGTGAGCTGGACGCGGTCGTACGCGGGGCGAGGCTCCTCGCACAGCACGACCACGCGGTGCGTGGCGGTCAGGCCGCGCTCGGCGAGCGCTTCGAGGAAGCGCTGGCCGACCATGCCGTGGCCGACGAGCACGATCGTGGGGCGGGGGCCGGTCCCCGCGGGTGCGGTCGTGGTCGTGGACATCAGGAGCCTCCATCGTTGGTGAGCAGGTGGAGCAGAGGGGCGCCGTTGCGCGGGAGCGGCTCTGCTCCCTCCCAGGCGCGCGCGAGCGCGCCGACGGTGCCGAGTTCGCCGACGAGGACCCCGCCGACCAGGCGGTCGTCGCGGACGACGACCTTGCGGTAGGTGCCGCGGGTGGCGTCGGCGAGCTGGACGACGTCGTCGCCGGGGCGTGCCTCGGTCTCGCCGAACGCGGCGAGGTCGAAGGCGGTGGTGCCGTTGAGCGTGAGGCGGGTCAGGGAACGGGTGCCGGTGTAGCGGGCGCCGGTGTTCCCGGCGGTGCCCGCGAGCAGCTCGGCCAGGACGTCGGCCTGTTCCAGGGCGGGGGCGGCGAGGCCGTAGACGTTCCCGTCGTGCTGGGCGCAGTCGCCGATCGCCCGGATGTGCGGGTCGGAGGTGCGCAGTTCGTCGTCGACGAGGACGCCCTTGTGGACGGCGAGCCCGGACGTCTTGGCGAGGCCGGCGCGCGGGTGGACCCCGCAGGCCAGCACCACCAGGTCGGCGTCGAGGGCGTATCCGTCGGCCATCTCCACCGAGCGGACCGCGCCGCCGACGCAGCGCACGTCGCGCACCCGGCACTCGGTGTGCACCTCGACACCGAGGTCCTTCAGGTGCCGCAGGACGAGCCGGGAGGCGCCCGGGTCGAGCTGGCGCTCCATCAGCCGCTCGGACTGCTGGGCGAGCACGACCTGCGCGCCGCGCACGGCGAGCGCGCGGGCCGCGGAGACCCCGAGGAGTCCGCCGCCGATGACGACGGCCCGCACGCCCGGCCGGACCGCCTTGGACAGGCCCAGGCAGTCGTCCATGGTCCGGAACGCGTGCACCCCCTCGGGCAGGACGTGGTCCGGGGTGAACAGGCCGCGCAGCGGCGGCAGCACCGGGTTGGAGCCGGTCGCCAGCACCAGCGTGTCGTATGCGATCTCCGAGCCGTCCGCGCAGGTGAGGGCGCGCCGTGCGCGGTCGATGCCGGTGACGCGGGCGCGCACCAGTTCGGCCGGTGCGGGCAGCGCGATCACCTCGGGGGCGTACCGTCCGGCCAGCACCTCGGCGAGCAGGACCCGGTTGTACGGGACGTGCTCCTCCTCGCCGATCAGCAGGGCGGGCGTGCCGAGCTCACCGAGCCGCCGGGCGAGCCGTACGCCCGCGAGGCCGGCGCCGATCACCACCACACGCGCATTCGAGGTCATGCCGTCGAGCGTGCGGTGCGGAGGTTACCCGGCCGCATCACGGTTGTTTCCCGCGAGGAACGCTGCCCTCAGCGGGGGCGGCGGACAGGTGTGAGGGTTTTCGGCGGGCGGCGCCGGGCGGCGGTGAGGACAAGGGACGCGGGTGCGCCGGAGGGGTCCGCAACCTCAGGACCTGCTCAGATCGGTGGACGGGACATGTATCCGGCCCCGTAGGGTCGCGTCCATGCCCGACATATCCATGACCATGGTGGCCGTCCTCTGTGTCGCCGCCCTCGCGGCCGGCTGGATCGACGCCGTGGTCGGCGGCGGCGGGCTGCTGCTGCTCCCGGCGCTCCTGCTCGGCCTGCCGGCCGGCAGCCCGGCCGCGCACGCGCTCGGCACCAACAAGGCGGTGGCCATCGTCGGCACCGCCGGGGCGGCGGTCACCTACGCCCGCCGGGCGCCGGTCGACGTGGGCGTGGCCGTCCGGATCGGGCTCGCCGCGCTCGCCGGGTCGTCGGCGGGGGCGTTCTTCGCGGCGGGGATGAGCACCGACGTGCTCAAGCCGGTCATCATGGTGGTGCTGCTGGGGGTGGCCGCCTTCGTCATCCTGCGCCCCGCGTTCGGCACGGCCCCCGCGACCGGACCGGCCGGACCGCGCCGGGTCCTCGCCGCGATCGGCCTGGCGGGCCTCGGCATCGGCTTCTACGACGGTCTCGTCGGCCCCGGCACCGGCACCTTCCTCGTGCTGGCGCTGACCGCCGTGCTCCACCACGACCTGGTGACCGCCTCCGCCACCGCCAAGATCGTCAACTGCTGCACCAACGCCGGCGCCCTCGCGATGTTCGCCTGGCAGGGGGCCGTGCTGTGGCAACTGGCGGGCCTGATGGCCGTGTTCAACCTGGCGGGCGGCACGCTGGGGGCGCGGACGGCGCTGAAGAAGGGCAGCGGGTTCGTGCGCGTCGTGCTGCTGACGGTGGTGTTCGCGCTGGTGGCGAACCTGGCGTACGAGCAGTGGTGGGCGTGACGTCCACGGTGGCCGCTCCTGCGGCCTCCCCCGGGCAACTGCCGTCTCCGGTGCGGTACTTGGACGCCGGTCGTCCCCCCCCGGCGCCTCGGCTGCGGACGCCCTCCGGCACCCCGCCGCAGGGCGCCTGACCGGCACCTCGGCGGCGGGCGTTCCTCCGGCCCCCGGCGGCGGCCGCTCCCCGGTCAGCCCGCGCGACTGTCCGTCAGGTGGGCGAAGACCACCACGTTCGCCTGGTAGCCGGTGGTGCGGGAGTAGCCGCCGCCGCAGGTGATGACGCGCAGTTCCGGGCGCTTCGCCGCGCCGTACACCGTCGCGTCGGGAAAGTCGCGCGCGTCGTACATCTCGACCGCGTCCACGGTGAACACCGCGACCGTGCCGTCGCGCCGGTCCACCTCGATGGTGGCGCCCCGCTCCAGGGTGCCGAGGTCGTAGAAGACGGCGGGGCCGTCGGCGGTGTCGACGTGGCCGGCGACGATCGCGGTGCCGGTCTCGCCGGGGGTGGTGCCGGACTCGTACCAGCCGGCGAGGTTGTCGTCCTCGGCGGGCGGTACGTCGAGGCTGCCGGAGGCGGTCAGTCCCAGGCCCGTGAGGGGGGCGTCGACGCGCAGGGACGGGATGCGGACGCGGTCGGGCGGGGAGGGCGGCAGCGGGGGAGCGGGCGCGGGCGCGGGCGCGGAGTGCGGGTCGGCGCGGTCCGGGTGGGCCTGGGCCGCGGACGGCCGCGGCGGGGCGTGCGTGCCGGCGCCGCTGTGCAGCAGCCACGCACCCGAGCAGAGGGCGACCGCGGTGACGGCCGCTATCGCGGAGTTGCCGACCCTGCGCATGCGAAGCACTCCTCTCGTGGACGGAGGCCCCCGTGCCCCCTCCGGGCCGCGAGGGGCGTCGGACCCGGAGGGGGAGGGGACATGCGGTACCGGCCGACGGACAGCGGAGGGTGTCCGTCAGATCCCGTCGCCTCTCGCCCGGCGATGCAGGAGCCAGGTACCGCCCGCGGCGGCGACGGCGAGAGCCGCCACACCGGCCGCGGTCTGCACGGGATCGGGGCCCAGTGCGCCGCCGACCCCCGTCTTCACGCTTCCCCGCGGATACACCTGCTGCGGCACGGCCGTCAGCGTCACCACCAGGTCCCCGGTGACCTTCCGCCCGTCCGCGGCGCACTCCGCGACGATCTCGTACGTGCCCGGCTGCGCGCTCGGCGGCACCCGGAACCGCCCGACCGCCTCGCTCTCCCGTGCGCCGGGCGCGAGCGTGAAGCGCCCGGCGCCCACCGCGCCGGCGTCGCCCGCCGCCGTCGGCGGGGACCCGCACGCCGCCGTCTCCACGGTGACCTCGTCGCCCGGCACCACGCTGGAGGGAGACACCTCCAGCCGGCCGGTGCCGCTGCCGGCGGCCCAGGCGGGCGCGGCGACGGCGCCCGCGGCGGCCACGGCGAACACGCTGCCGGTCAGCAGACGGACGGCGGTACGTCGCATCGGTGCTCCTCCGAGCTCGTCCAGGGCACGGCCGGCGGCATCCCCATGTGCCGCTGCGTCGGTCGCGTCCCTGCCCTTACGAGGTAAGTCCCGGCGGCGCGAACGCGCTTGTCGGGAGGGCGACGAGAAATGAGGTGAACGGGGGGCGGGACGGGTGACCGCCGGGGCGTTCGGGCAGGTCACCGCCGTGCGACGGGTGTCTCGCGGAAAACCGCGGGACGAGGGTGTGAACGGGTGACCGGCCTCACCGCACGGCCCCGCCGCGCCCCCTCCACTCCCCGCCCGGGATCGGCTCGCCGTGCGCTCTCAGCCGGGCCGCCACGCCGGGCGCGGCGACGTACACCCAGGCCCGCACCGGTCGTCCGGCGCCGCCCGGGAGCACCTCCCGGGCCACCCGCTCGTACAGGTTGCGCGGGTCGCCCGGCCGGTACTCCTCCAGGCGGTCCAGGTCGGCGAGGAGGCGCGCGTAGACCCGGGGGAGCGCGGTGACGAGGTCTCCGGTGACGAGCCCGCCGGACTCCTCCACGGCGTACGGGTAGCCGGGGCCGTCGTAGAGCACCGCGTCGCGCAGGCGGGCGGGCTCCTCGGCGAGGGTGCGGCCGCGCAGCAGGAGGCCGTGGTTGACCTCGCCGGGGCGCAGGGTGCCGTAGACGAAGAAGGGCAGTTCCGGAACGCTCACGGAAACGATTCTCTCCTCTCACCGCTCCCCCACGTGAGCGCTATGGACATGACATGTCCGCGGCCTCTTGAATCTCAGGACCACGTCAGCGCCACCCCCCACGCGCCCCTGGCGCCTTCCTGAGGAGACCGATGCGCCGGATACGGCAGCACGCCCGAGGCTCCCGTCTCACCACCGCAGGCATCGCCGCCACCACGGCAGCCCTCCTGGCCGCCGCCCTCACCCCCGCGACCGCCGCCACCCCCACCGCCGGCGCGGCGGACCGCCCGGACCGGGCCACCGCGATCGGCAACGCGGCCTCGGCCCTGGCCGCGCACGCCGCGAGCCTGGGACTGACCGCCGCCCAGGACACCTCCGTCCGGGACGTCGTCGTCGACCCGGACGGCGCCCAGCACGTCCGCTACGACCGCACCTACCGCGGACTCCCCGTGCTGGGCGGGGACTTCGTGGTGCATCTCGCCCCCGACGGCACGTACCGCGGCGCGGACCGGGCGACGCGCGGCACGGTCTCCCTCTCCACCGTCACCCCCGCGCTCCCCGCCCCGCGGGCCGCCGACGCCGCCGCCGACGCCCTGCGCGCCGTCCACCTCGACGAGACCCTCAAGCAGCTCACCGCCGAGCCGCGCCTGGTCGTCGACGCCCTGCACGGCGCCCCCCGGCTGGCCTGGCGGACGGAGGCCGCCGCCCTGGACGCCCTCGGCAACCCGGTCGCCCGCGCCGTGCTGACCGACGCGGCGACCGGCGCCGAGATCGACGCCTGGGACACCCTGGAGTCCGCGACGGGCGACGGGCAGTCCCTGTACGGCGGCACGGTCCCGCTGGAGACGACCCCGTCCGGCTCGGCGTACCAGCTCAAGGACCCCACCCGCGGCAACACGTACACCGGTGACGCCGCGGGCCGCACCGACCTGTGCGTCCTCGGCATCTGCGTCAGCCGCGCGCCCTCGACCGTCTTCACGGACGCCGACAACCACTGGGGCACGGGCGCGGCCGCCGACCGCGCGACGGCCGCCGTCGACGCCCAGTACGGCACGGACATGACCTGGGACTACTACCAGGAGGTCCACGGCCGCAACGGCATCGCGGGCGACGGCAAGGGCTCCTACAACCGCGTCCACTACGGCAACGGCTACAACAACGCCTTCTGGGACGACAGTTGCTTCTGCATGACGTACGGCGACGGTGACGGCACCCAGCTCGGCCCGCTGGTGTCGCTGGACGTGGCCGGCCACGAGATGACCCACGGCGTGACCTCCGCGACGGCGAACCTGGCCTACTCCGGCGAGTCCGGCGGCCTGAACGAGGCGACCTCCGACATCCTCGGCACGCTCGTGGAGTTCCACGCCGGCAACGCCTCCGACCCCGGCGACTACCTGATCGGCGAGAAGATCGTGCGCTCCGGCTTCGGCCGGGACGCCCTGCGCTTCATGGACCGGCCGTCCAGGGACGGCAGCTCCGCCGACTACTGGAGCAGCACGGTGGGCGACCTCGACGTGCACTACTCCTCGGGCGTCGCCAACCACTTCGCGTTCCTGCTGGCGGAGGGCAGCGGCGCCCGCACGATCAACGGCGTCTCCTACGACTCGCCGACCTTCGACGGCTCCACGGTGACGGGCATCGGCCGGGACAAGCTCGGCAGCATCTGGTACCGGGCGCTGACGGTGTACATGACGTCCTCGACGGACTACGCGGGCGCCCGCACCGCCACCCTCGCCGCGGCCCGCGACCTCTACGGCGCCGGCAGCACCGAGCAGCAGGCGGTGGCGGCGGCCTGGAACGCGGTCAACGTCACCTGACCGCCTCCGTACGGACGACACGCGAAGGCCGGTGCCCCGGACGGGGTGCCGGCCTTCGGCGTGCGGGGGCTGCTACGACTGGCTCGGCGCCCGCCTCTCCTCCCACGGCTACCAGACATGGTGCCGGGTGGTCGACGGCAAGCCGGAGTGCCGCCCGAGCCGGACCCGGCTGACGGCACGGGCGAGCGGCGCGTAGCGGCTGCGCCGAGGAGAAGAACGGACCAGGGACGGTGTCCCCCCGTGGGGCACCGGCCCTGGTCCGTGGTCCTTCCGGCCTCCTGCCGTGGTCCCTGCGGCTGCGGCTGCGGCTGCGGCTGTGATTGTGACTGTGGTTGTGGCCGCGGCTACGGCTGGGGCCCCACGGCCTCCACCCGCACCGCGCACACCTTGAACTCCGGCATCCGTGACGTCGGGTCCAGGGCCGGGTTGGTCAGGGTGTTGGCGCGGCCCTCGCCCGGCCAGTGGAAGGGCATGAAGACGGTGTCGGGGCGGATGCCGGTGGTGATGCGGGCCGGTGCCACCGCGCGGCCCCGCCGCGAGACCACCGCCACCGGATCGCCCTCGGCGGCGCCCAGCCGGTCGGCGAGCCGGGGGTGCAGTTCCACGAACGGGCCGGGCGCGGCGGCGTTCAGCTCGTCCACGCGCCGGGTCTGGGCCCCGGACTGGTACTGGGCGACGACCCGGCCGGTGGTGAGCAGGACGGGGTACTCGTCGTCGGGCTCCTCGGCGGCGGGCCGGTGCGAGACGGGCACGAAGCGGGCCCGGCCGTCCGGGGTGGCGAACCGGTCGAGGAAGAGGCGGGGCGTGCCGGGGTGGACGGCCGCCCGGGAGCCGTCGTCCCGAGCGGGGTCGTCGGCGTCCCGAGAGGAGTCGTCGGCGTCCCGTGCGAGATCGTCGGCGTCCCGCGCGGGGTCGTCGGTGTCCGCGTCGAGTGAGGCGTCCTCGCTGTCGAGCGATGCGTCCTCGCTGTCGTCCGTGCCGCCGTCCGCCGGGCAGGGCCAGAACACCCCGTTCTCCTCGGCCAGCCGCCGGTAGGTGATCCCGGAGTAGTCGGCGGGCGCGCCCGCGGTGGCCCGGCGCAGTTCCTCGAAGACCTCCTCGGGGTCGGTCGGGAACCCCTTCTCCACGCCCAGCCGGGCGGCCAGCCCGTGCAGGACCTCCAGGTCGCTGCGCACGCCCTCGGGCGGGGTGAGGGCCTGCCGCCGCACCAGCACCCGCCCCTCCAGGCTGGTCGTGGTCCCGGTCTCCTCCGCCCACTGGGTCACCGGCAGGACCACGTCCGCGAGGGCCGCCGTCTCCGACAGCACGACGTCGCAGACCGCCAGGAACTCCAGCGACCGCAGCCGCTCCTCGACGTGCGCGGCGCGCGGCGCGGACACCACCGGGTTGGACCCCATCAGCAGCAGCGACCGCACGTCCGTGCCCAGCGCGTCCAGCAGCTCGTAGGCGCTGCGCCCGGGGCCGGGCAGCGAGGCCGGGTCCACGCCCCACACCTCGGCCACGTGACGCCGCGCCGCCGGGTCGTCCAGCTTGCGGTAGCCGGGCAGCTGGTCGGCCTTCTGGCCGTGCTCGCGTCCGCCCTGTCCGTTGCCCTGGCCGGTCAGGCAGCCGTAGCCGGACAGCGGGCGTCCGGCCCGTCCGGTGGCCAGGCACAGGTTGATCCAGGCGCCCACGGTGTCGGTGCCCTTGGCCTGCTGCTCGGGCCCGCGGGCCGTCAGCACCATCGCGGCCTCGGGCGCGCAGAACAGCCGTACGGTCTCCCGGAGCTGGGGGACGGACACGCCCGTGATCCGCTCCACGTACTCCGGCCAGTGGGCCATCGCCGCGGCCCGCGCGTCCTCCCAGCCGGTCGTCCGCTCCCGTACGTACTCCTCGTCGACGCGGCCCTCGGCGACCACCAGGTGCAGCAGACCGAGGGCGAGGGCGAGGTCGGTGCCGGGGCGGGGCATCAGGTGCAGGTCGGCCTGCTCGGCGGTTTTGGTGCGGCGCGGGTCGACGACGATCAGGGTGCCGCCGTTCTCCCGCAGCTCGTTGAAGAAGCGCAGCGACGGCGGCATGGTCTCGGCGAGGTTCGAGCCGACGAGGATCACGCACCCGGTCCGCGGGACGTCCTCCAGCGGGAAGGGCAGCCCCCGGTCCAGGCCGAAGGCCTTCGTCCCGGCGGCCGCCGCGGACGACATGCAGAAGCGCCCGTTGTAGTCGATCTGCGAGGTGCCCAGCGCGACCCGGGCGAACTTGCCGAGCGTGTACGCCTTCTCGTTGGTCAGCCCGCCCCCGCCGAACACCCCGAGCGCGTCGGGCCCGTGGGCGGCGCGCACCCGGGACAGTTCGCCGGCGATCCGGTCGAGCGCCTCGTCCCAGGAGGCGGGCCGCAGTGTGCCGCCGGAGCGCACCAACGGGGAGGTCAGGCGGACGCTCGGGGAAAGCACCTCCGGCGCCGTACGCCCCTTGCCGCACAACGCCCCCCGGTTCACGGGGAAGTCGGTGCGCTCGACCACCTCGACGCCCCCCTGTGGCAGGGGCGACAGATTCATCCCGCACTGCAAGGCGCAGTACGGGCAGTGGGTGGGCGTCGAGGTGGTCTGCATGCGTTTCAGCGTGCTTCGGCCGTGTTACGCGCCGTGCGGCGTCCTGTTACGGCGGTGTGCTGGTGACCTCCCCGGGGGCGCCGGCCCGGCGTGAGGCGCGGGCGCCCCCGGGGACGGGGCGGGAGGGGACCGCCCCGTCGGACGCCCCGCCCCGGAAGCCGGGACGGAACGGGCCGGCCGGGGCGCCGGGAAGGGGCGGCGCGGGGAACCGTCCGGGAGAGCCGGGCGGGGAGAGCGGGCCCGAGGAGCCGGACCGGAAGTGCAAGGGGCGGGAGGGCCGGACCGGAAGTGCAGGGGCCGAGGGCCGGGCCGGGGAGTCGGGGTGGGGCGGGCCGGGGAGGAAGCGGCCGCCACCACCTCCCTCCCCGGCCCGGTCGGCCGGGTGGCGCGCCCGGCCGGTCGGGGTGGCGCGTCCCGGTGGGCCGGGCGCGCGCCGGTCAGGTGGTCAGCACTCGTAGGCGTAGTACGGCTCGTCCCCCGGGTCCAGACCGATCGTCTCGGTCGCGCCGGGGCCGATCTGGATACACGACGGGTCCCACCCGTCGACCTCGACGCTCGCGGTGATCACGTGGCCGCAGGCGTTGCGGATGTGCGCCCACCACTGGCCGTAGCTGCCGAGCTTGGCGCAGCCCGGCTCCCTGACCTGCGCGGAGAGCTGGTCCACGGTGGTGGCCGAGGCGGTCCCCATGGCCGCCGGCACGGCGAACAGCGCCGCCGCGACGGCCGTGACGAACGCCGAGCGAAGTCCCGTCATCAGGTGTCCTTTCCCCCAAGGGCGGCGACGGCCGGACCCGCCGCCGCACACCGAGGACACTAAAAGTGATGGCACGGTCACGGAAAGTACGGGAGGGTCTTTTCATTCCCCCGGGTGAAATGTGCCCGTCAAACCCGCTGCGTCGAGAATGTCCGTATCCGTCCGCGCGTTCATTCGGCCGTGGCCAACGCCCGCGCCACCCCCGTCTCCCGGGGGCCGAGGAACCGCGGATCGGGCTCGAACACCACGTCCAGCGCGGCCTTCCCGGCCGCGAGGATCTCCCGGGCTCCCCCGTAGTACCAGGTGACGTCGTGCGCGGCGGCCACACCGACCCCGTACGACGCGACCCCCGCCGCCCGGCACAGGGCGACCGCCCGGCGGATGTGGAAGTCCTGGCTGATGAGGACCGCGCGGTCGACCCCGAAGATCTTCCGGGCCCGCACACAGGAGTCCCAGGTGTCGAAGCCCGCGTAGTCGCTCACGATGCGCGCGTCCGGCACCCCGTGCTCCGTCAGATAGGTCCGCATCGCGTCCGGCTCGTCGTAGTCCTCCCGGCTGTTGTCGCCGGTGACGAGCACGACCTCGATCCGCCCCTCGCGGTACAGCTCGGCCGCCGCGTCCAGCCGGTGCGCCAGATACGGCGACGGCTCCCCGTCCCACAGACCGGCACCGAAGACGACGGCGACCTCGGTGCGCGGCGCGTCGGCCGTGGTGCCCAGCCCGTCCGCCGTGGAGACGTACAGCCACGTGGCCGGCAGCAGCCCCAGCACGCACGCCCCCATCACGCCCTGCACCAGCCGCCGCCACCCCGTACGGGTGCGCGGCAGCCGAGGTCGGCGTATCTCCATGCGGTGCTCCCCTGCTGCCCGGGCCGGATCCGTTCGCCCCGGCCGCCTCCGACCGGGGAAGACGCACCCGGCGCCGATCGGGTTCTGCGCCCGGCGCGTCACCCGGGTCACACCCGCGCCGCCCCTCGGCCCCGCCCACCCGCACCTCACATCCACCCCACCCCCGCGGTGAACCCCCGGAAAATAGCCGTGACGGTCGCGCAACGGGGGTGCAACCTCCCGCCGTGAGGATGACTCCATGACGGCGTCGCCCACCCTGTACGACGAGTCCGCCCCCCGCCCCGGCAGCCCGCTGACCGGTGGCGCCCACCTCGACAGTACGGCGCACATCATGAACCGGATCAGTGACCAGCTCACCAGCCAGCTCAGCCTCGTCTCCCTCGACGGCCGCCGGCGCCCCGGGGCGCCCGCGCTGGTCGTCGTGGCCCACGGCAGCCGCGACCCGCGCGCCCTGAGCACCGTCCGCACCCTGCTCGACCGCGTCCGCGCGCTGCGCCCGGGGCTGCCCGTGCACCTCGGCCACATCGAGCTGAACGAACCCCTGCTCGCCGACACCCTCGCCGGCCTGGAGGCCGACGGCACGGAGTCGGCCGTCCTCGTGCCGCTCCTGCTCAGCCGCGGCTACCACGTCGGGCGGGACATCCCCGAGGCGGCCGCCGCCGTGTCCGTCGACACCCGGGTGGCCGCGCCGCTCGGCCCGCACCCCCTGCTCGTCGACACCCTGCACGCCCGCCTCGTCGAGGCCGGCTGGAGCACCCGGATGACGGAGGCCGAACGCCGCGGCAGCGCGGTCGTCCTCGCGGCGGCCGGCTCCCGCGACCCCGACTCGGCCGTCGACACCCGCCGCACGGCCCAGCTGCTCGCCGCCCGCCTCGGCGTCCCGGTCGTCCCGGCCTACGCCACGACGACCACCCCGACGGTGGCCACCGCCGTACGCGCCCTGACCGCCCGGGGCCGTCACCGCATCGCGGTCGCCTCCTACTTCACGGCCCCCGGCCGCTTCGCGACGGAGAGCGCGGAGGCCGCCCCCTGGATCGCCTCGGCCCCCCTGGGCACCCACGAGGCGATGGCCCGCCTGGTCCTGCACCGCTACGACCAGGCACGGGCGATCCCGGCGGGCACGAGACCCCACCTGGCGTCCGCTTAGCGCGAACGGCAGGGCAGCCCACCCAGGGGCGCGGGGAACTGCGCGACAAGCCACGAACGACCCGCACCCGCACAACCACGATCACGCCCCCACACGACCATCCCCCCCCGCACGACCCCCATCACGCCCCGCCCCAACCCATCCGCGACCGCGCGTCACCACCCCACCCGTACGGTCGGGCACCCGTACTGTCGGGACATGGAAGGCACCAGCACGACAGAGACCGCACCCCCCACCCCCTACGACCCCGCGTCGACGGCCCGCTGGGTCCCCGAGCACGACAAGCGTCCGGGCCGCACCGCCTTCCAGCGGGACCGGGCACGCGTACTGCACTCCTCGGCGCTGCGCCGACTCGCCGGGAAGACCCAGGTCGTCACCCCGGGCTCCGGCGGCCGGACCGGGGACGCCACCCCCCGCACCCGTCTGACCCACTCCCTGGAGTGCGCCCAGGTCGGCCGGGAGCTGGGCGCGGCCCTCGGCTGCGACCCCGACCTCGTCGAGGCGGCCTGTCTCTCCCACGACCTCGGCCATCCCCCCTTCGGCCACAACGGCGAGCAGGTACTGAACGACCTCGCCCACGACTGCGGCGGCTTCGAGGGCAACGCCCAGTCCCTCCGGCTCCTCACCCGCATCGAACCGAAACGGTTCATCACCTCGCCCGCGGACCCCGACGACGTCGTCAGCGTCGGCCTCAACCTCACCCGCGCCACCCTCGACGCCGCCGTCAAGTACCCCTGGCCCCGCGGCGCCCACCCCACCGACCCGCGGTCCCCCAAGTTCGGCGTCTACGACGACGACCGTCCCGTCTTCGACTGGGTCCGCGAGACGGCCCCCGGCACCCGCGCCTGCTTCGAGGCCCAGGTCATGGACTGGTCCGACGACGTGGCCTACTCGGTGCACGACGTGGAGGACGGCCTGCACGGCGGCCACATCGACCCCGCCGGCCTGCACGCCGAGCCGGAGCGCCGGGACGTCTTCCGCGTCGCCGCCCGCCGCTACGCGCCCGCCGGCACCGACCCGGCCGAACTGGCCGCCGCCCTCGACCGCCTCCAGGACCAGCCGTGGTGGCCGCACGGCTACGACGGCACGGCCGTCGCCCAGGCCCGGCTGAAGGACGCCACCAGCCAGCTCATCGGCCGCTTCTGCCTCGCCGCCGAGGCCGCCACCCGCGCGCGCTACGGACCGGGCCGCCTCACCCGCTACCGCGCCGAGCTCGTCGTACCGCGCGAGACCCGGCTGGAGTGCGCGGTCCTCAAGGCCCTCGCCGACCTGTACGTCATGCAGCGGGCCGAGCAGGCCCGGCTCCGCGCCGACCAGCGGATCGTCATCACGGAACTGGCCGACGCGCTCACCGCCCGCGCCCCCGACGGCCTCGACCCCCAGTTCCGCGCGCTGTTCGACCGGGCGCCCGACGACCGGGCCCGCCAGCGGGTCCTCGTCGACCAGATCGCCTCCCTCACCGACGCCTCGGCGCGCGCCCTGCACGCGAGACTGACGGGGCGCATGTGACACATAAGTGACGGTCCATGGCCTGATCGGGTCACGTCCTCTTCCCCCCTCACGGTGCGTGCGGGACGCTCGTGGGGCGGCACGCTCAGCGTTCACTGGGGGGACATCCCCCGGACCCCTGTAGGAGGCATCACGTGGTCGACGCGGACCAGACATTCGTCATCGTCGGAGGAGGCCTGGCCGGGGCCAAGGCGGCGGAGACGCTGCGGGCCGAGGGCTTCACCGGCCGCGTGATACTGATCTGCGACGAACGCGACCACCCCTACGAGCGCCCACCGCTCTCCAAGGGCTACCTCCTCGGCAAGGAGACCCGGGAGAGCCTCTTCGTGCACGAGCCCGCCTGGTACGCGCGCAACGACGTCGAGCTGCACCTCGGCCAGAGCGTCGACGCGATCGACCGCACGGCGAAGACGGTCCGCTACGGCGACGACGGCACCGTCGTCCACTACGACAAGCTGCTGCTGGCCACCGGCGCCGAGCCCCGCCGCCTGGACATCCCGGGCACCGGCCTGGCCGGCGTCCACCACCTGCGCCGGCTCGCGCACGCCGACCGCCTCAAGGGCGTCCTGGCCGCCCTGGGCCGCGACAACGGCCACCTCGTCATCGCCGGCGCCGGCTGGATCGGCCTGGAGATCGCGGCGGCGGCCCGCGAGTACGGCGCCGAGGTCACCGTCGTCGAACCGGAGCCGACCCCGCTGCACGGCGTGCTCGGCCCCGAGCTCGGCGCCGTCTTCGCCGAACTGCACCGCGAGCACGGCGTCCGGTTCCACTTCGGCGTCCGCCTGACGGAGATCGTCGGCCAGGACGGCATGGTCCTCGCGGCCCGCACCGACGACGGCGAGGAGCACCCCGCGCACGGCGTCCTCGCCGCGATCGGCGCCGCCCCGCGGACCGCCCTCGCGGAGGCGGCGGGGCTGGAGCTGGCCGACCGCGCCCACGGCGGGGGCGTCGCCGTGGACGAGCGGCTGCGCACCTCCGACCCCGACATCCACGCCGCCGGCGACGTCGCGTCCTTCCCGCACGGCCTGTTCGGCACGACCCTGCGCGTCGAGCACTGGGCCAACGCCCTGAACGGCGGCCCGGCCGCCGCCCGCGCCATGCTCGGCCGGGACGTCACCTACGACCGGGTGCCCTACTTCTTCACCGACCAGTACGACCTCGGCATGGAGTACAGCGGCTGGGCGCCGCCGGGGTCGTACGACGAGGTCGTGATCCGGGGGGACGCGGGCAAGCGGGAGTTCATCGCGTTCTGGCTGCACGAGGGGCGGGTCCTGGCCGGGATGAACGTGAACGTGTGGGACGTCACAGAGCCGATCCAGGCACTGATCCGCGCGGGCGTCCCCGTCGACACCGAGGCCCTGGCCGACCCCCACGTGCCGCTGGACGCCCTGGGCGCCTGACCGCGTCGCGGCCGGCCCCGGGGATGTCGGTCCGCCCCCGTAGAATTCACGCGTGGCAGGACGGATCAACGACGAGGACGTGAAGGCGGTTCGGGACGCGGTCCCGATCGACGCCGTGGTGTCCGAGTACCTCCAGCTGCGGAACGCGGGCGGCGGCAACCTCAAGGGCCTGTGCCCCTTCCACGACGAGAAGTCGCCGTCCTTCCAGGTCAGCCCCAGCAAGGGACTCTTCCACTGCTTCGGCTGCCAGGAGGGCGGCGACACCATCACGTTCGTGATGAAGGTCGACCACCTCACCTTCTCCGAGGCCGTCGAGCGGCTCGCCGCCCAGGCCGGCATCACCCTGCGCTACGAGGAGGGCGGCTACAACCCCTCCCACCAGCGCGGCGAACGCATCCGCCTGGTCGAGGCCCACAAGATCGCCGCCGAGTGGTACGCGGAACAGCTCGCCACCAGCCCCGAGGCCGACACCGGCCGGATCTTCCTCGCCGAGCGCGGCTTCGACCAGGCCGCCGCCGTCCACTTCGGCGTCGGCTACAGCCCCCAGGGCTGGGACCACCTCACCCGCTACCTGCGCGGCAAGGGCTTCACCGACAAGGAACTGCTCCTGTCCGGCCTCGCCCAGGAGGGCCGCCGCGGCCCCATCGACCGCTTCCGCGGCCGGCTGATGTGGCCGATCCGGGACATCGGCGGCGACGTCGTCGGCTTCGGCGCCCGCAAGCTGTACGAGGCCGACACCGGCCCCAAGTACCTCAACACCCCCGACACGGCGATCTACAAGAAGTCGCAGGTCCTCTACGGCATCGACCTCGCGAAGAAGGAGATCGCCAAGGCGTCCCGCGCGGTCGTCGTCGAGGGCTACACCGACGTCATGGCCTGCCACCTCGCCGGCGTCACCACCGCCATCGCCACCTGCGGCACGGCCTTCGGCGGCGACCACATCAAGATCCTGCGCCGGCTGCTGATGGACAACGGCAGCGCGCGGGTCATCTTCACCTTCGACGGCGACGCGGCCGGCCAGAAGGCGGCCCTGCGCGCCTTCGAGGACGACCAGAAGTTCGCCGCCGAGACGTACATCGCCGTCGCGCCCGACGGCATGGACCCCTGCGACCTGCGCCTGGCCAAGGGCGACGACGCGGTCGCCGACCTGGTCGAACCCCGCACCCCGCTGTTCGAGTTCGCGCTGCGCCAGATCGTCTCCCGCTACGACCTCGACACCCCCGCCGGCCGGGCCGCCGCGCTCGACGAGGCCGCCCCGGTCGTCGCCCGCATCAAGAACAGCGGCGCCCAGCACGAGGTCGCCGTGCAGCTCGCCGGCATGCTCGGCATCCTCGACACCCAGTTCGTCGTCAAGCGCGTCGCCCAGCTGGCCCGCTGGGCCCGCGAGCGCGGCGGCAAGGCCCCGGAGCCCGCCCGCGGCGGCCGGGCCCCGGCGTACGAGGCCGCCCCCCGGCCCGCCACCAGCGGCCCCGCCCTCACCCTGCGCAACCCCGTCTACGCCACCGAGCGCGAACTGCTCAAGCTCGCCCTCCAGCGCCCCGAGCTGGTCTCCCCGGCCTTCGACGCGTACGGCGTGGACGAGTTCACCGCCGCCCCCTACGCCGCCGTACGCCAGGCGATCCTCGACGCGGGCGGCGCCGAGTACGGCGTGGCGGACGGGCAGGAGTACCTGGTCCGGGTCCGCGACGCCGCCCCCGACGACACCGTCCGCGCCATGGTCACCGAGCTGGCCGTGGAGCCGATCATGCGGCGCGCCGTCGACGACGTGTACGCGGGCACGGTGCTGGTCCAGGTCCGCCGCCGGGCCGTGGAACGCCGGGTCCGCGACGTCCAGTCCCAGCTCGCCCGCCTCGCCGCGGGCGGCGACCCGGCCCACCTGGCCGCCGTGCAGAACGAACTGTGGGTCCTCCAGCAGTACGACCAGGCCCTGCGCGCCCACGGAGCGGCCGCCCTCTAGACCCGGCCCCGGCCCGGCCCCCCGGCCCCGGCCCGGCCCCCCGGCCTGGACCCCTGGCTCTGACACGGACCCGGCCCGGCCCCACGGCCCGGCCCGGCCTCACGGCCCGGCCCGGCCTCACGGCCCGGCCCGGCCTCACGGCCCGGCCCGGCCTCACGGCCCGGCCCGGCCTCACGGCCCGGCCCGGCCTCACTGCCCGGCCCGGCCTCACTGCCCGGCCCGGCCTCCCGGCCCCGGCCCCCCGGCTCCGTCCCGGCCCCCTGGCCCCGTCCCGGCCCCCGGCCCCCGGTGACCGGCACGGTCACCGCACGGTCACGGACCGCAGGCAAAAAGTCACCGCACGCCCCTAGGGGCGGCGATGTGTCGTACCCCACACTGGGTCCCGGTGCCTGAGTCCTCGGAGCGCGGCCGATCCGTCCCCGGCGGGTCCCACACCCCCGCCGTTCCACCCATCGCGTACGGGACGGACAGCGGCGAGGCCGCCCACTCCGCCCTCGAAGCAGCGCTGCCGCACCTCTCGGCAGCGGACATCCTGGAGGTCGCCCCCGTGCAGACCCGGACCCTCACCCACACCGACACGCGCACCCGCGGCACGGAACCGGACACCGAGACCGACGTCCTGGTCGCGGTCCCGCCGCAGCACCGTGCCGTGCACCACCCGGAGACGGCGCCGGACGCCGGAACGGAGGCCGGCGCGGTGCCCGAGCCCGACACGGAGCCCGAGGACCCGCCCGCCGAGGCGCTGCGTGAGGCCCCCGAGCCCGACGGGGCGCCCGTCCCCCGGACGGCCGACACGGCCGGGCCGTCCTCGGACCTGTTCCGCCAGTACCTGCGGGAGATCGGCCGGATCCCGCTGCTCACCGCCGCCGAGGAGGTCGAACTCGCCCGCCGCGTCGAGGCCGGCCTGTTCGCCGAGGAGAAGCTGGGCACCACCCCCGACCTGGACAGCGAGCTCGCCCTCGACCTCGACCGGCTGGTCGTCATGGGCCGCATGGCCAAGCGCCGCCTCATCGAGGCCAACCTGCGCCTGGTGGTGTCGGTGGCGAAACGGTACGTCGGACGCGGCCTGACCATGCTCGACCTGGTCCAGGAGGGCAACCTGGGCCTGATCCGGGCGGTCGAGAAGTTCGACTACGCCCGCGGCTACAAGTTCTCCACGTACGCCACCTGGTGGATCCGGCAGGCCATGTCCCGGGCGCTGGCCGACCAGGCCCGCACCATCCGCGTCCCGGTCCACGTGGTCGAGCTGATCAACCGGGTCGTCCGCGTCCAGCGCCGCATGCTCCAGGAACGCGGCTACGAACCGACCGCCGCCGAGGTCGCCGCCCACCTGGACCTGCCGCCGGAGCGCGTCGGCGAGGTCCTCCGCCTGGCCCAGGAACCGGTCTCCCTGCACGCCCCGGTCGGCGAGGAGGACGACGTGGCCCTCGGCGACCTCATCGAGGACGGCGACGCGGCGAGCCCCGTCGAGTCGGCGGCGTTCCTGCTGCTCAGGGAGCACCTGGAGGCCGTCCTGTCGACGCTCGGGGAACGCGAGCGCAAGGTCGTCCAGCTCCGCTACGGCCTGGCCGACGGCCGCCCGCGCACCCTGGAGGAGATCGGCCGCATCTTCGGGGTGACGAGGGAGCGGATACGGCAGATCGAGTCCAAGACCCTCAGCAGGCTCCGGGACCACGCCTTCGCGGACCAGCTGAGGGGCTACCTGGACTGAGGGCTCCCTGGACCGAGCCGGGCCCGAGGGGGCCGCCCTGCCGGGCGGCCCCCCGCCTGGTCGAACCTGCCTGGTCGACAGGTCTAGTCGACCTCGGCCACCGCCTCCGCGAACTGCGCCTTGTACAGCCGGGCGTAGGCCCCGTCCGCCGCCAGCAGGTCGGTGTGCGCCCCCTGTTCCACGATCGACCCGTTCTCCATGACGAGGATGGTGTCGGCGTCCCGGATCGTCGACAGCCGGTGCGCGATCACGAACGACGTCCGCCCGTGCGCCAGCTTCGCCATCGCCTTCTGGATCAGCACCTCGGTCCGTGTGTCGACCGAACTCGTCGCCTCGTCCAGGACCAGGATCACCGGGTCGGACAGGAACGCCCGCGCGATGGTGATCAGCTGCTTCTCACCGGCGCTGACCCCGCTGCCCTCGTCGTCGATCACGGTGTCGTACCCGTCGGGCAGGGTGCGGATGAACCGGTCGGCGTGCGCCGCCCGGGCCGCCTCCTCGATCTCGCCCCGGCCGACCTCCCGCGACGCCCCGTAGGCGATGTTCTCCGCGATGGTGCCGCCGAACAGCCAGGTGTCCTGGAGCACCATGCCGATCCCGGCGCGCAGCTCGTCCCGGGACATCCGCGCGATGTCGACGCCGTCGAGGGTGATGCGCCCGCCGGACACGTCGTAGAACCGCATCAGCAGGTTGACCAGGGTCGTCTTGCCCGCCCCCGTGGGGCCGACGATCGCCACCGTGTGGCCGGGCTCCACCACCAGCGACAGGTCCTCGATCAGCGGCTTGTCGGGGTCGTAGCGGAACGAGACGTGCTCCAGCGCCACCCGCCCGCGCAGTTCCTCGGGCCGTACGCCCGCCACCGGGTCGGGCTGCTGCTCCTCCGCGTCCAGCAGCTCGAAGATCCGCTCGGCGGAGGCGACGCCCGACTGCACCAGGTTCGCCATCGACGCGACCTGCGTCAGCGGCATCGAGAACTGGCGCGAGTACTGAATGAACGCCTGCACGTCACCGATGGACAGCGAGCCGGACGCGACCCGCAGACCGCCGACGACCGCCACCAGCACGTAGTTGATGTTCGACACGAACATCATCAGCGGCTGCATGATCCCGCTGTTGAACTGCGCCCTGAACCCGGCCTCGTACAGCGCGTCGTTCTGCTCGGCGAACTGCCGCGCCGACTCCTCCTGCCGGCCGAACACCTTCACCAGCGTGTGGCCGGTGTACATCTCCTCGATGTGCGCGTTCAGCTTGCCGGTGGAGCGCCACTGCTGCACGAAGTGCGGCTGCGACCGCTTGCCCACCTTCGCCGCGACGAGCGCCGACAGCGGCACGGTGACCAGCGCGACCAGCGCGAGGATCCACGACACCCAGAACATCATCGCCAGCACCCCGACGATGGTCAGCAGCGAGTTGACGAGCTGGCCCATCGACTGCTGGAGGGTCTGCCCGATGTTGTCGATGTCGTTGGTCGCCCGGGACAGCACCTCGCCGCGCTGCCGCTTGTCGAAGTACGACAGCGGCAGCCGCGACAGCTTCGTCTGCACGTCCTCCCGCATCCGGTACATAGTCCGGTTCACGGCCCGGTTGACCAGCCGTGTCGCCACCGCCATCAGCAGACCGGCGACGAGGAACACCCCGAGGGCGAACAGCAGCACGTGGCCGACGGCCCCGAAGTCGATGCCCTGGCCCGGGGTGAAGTCCGTGCTCCTGAGCATGTCGGCGACCTGGCCCTCGCCGCGCTGCCGCATCGCGTCGAGGACCTGCTCCTTGCTCGCCCCCTCCGGCATCGAACGCCCGATGATGCCGGAGAAGACCAGGTCGGTGGCCTCGCCGAGGATCTTCGGACCCACGACGTTCAGCCCGACGCTCACCACCACGCAGAGCAGCATCGCGTAGAGGGTGAGCCGTTCCGGCTCGAACCGGGAGAGCAGCCGCCGCCCGGACACCTTGAAGTCCAGCGACTGGTTGTCGGGGCCGGTGCCGGCCATCATGCGCCCCATGGGCCCGGCCATCAGGCGGCCTCCGCTTCCGTCAGCTGGGAGAGCACGATCTCCCGGTAGGTCTCGTTGTCCGCCATCAGCTCGTGGTGCGTGCCGGTGCCGACGACCCGGCCCTCGTCGAGGACGACGATCCGGTCGGCGTCGCGGATGGTCGCCACCCGCTGGGCGACGATGACGACGGTCGCCTCGGCGGTCTCCCGCCCGAGCGCCGCGCGCAGGGCCGCGTCGGTGGCGTAGTCGAGCGCCGAGAAGGAGTCGTCGAAGAGGTAGATCTCCGGGCGCTGCACGAGGGTGCGGGCGATGGCGAGCCGCTGCCGCTGACCACCGGAGACGTTCGTCCCCCCTTGGGCGATGGGGGAGTCGAGCCCGCCGTCGAGCCCGCGCACGAACGCCTCGGCCTGCGCCACCTCCAGCGCGTGCCACAGCTCCTCGTCACTGGCGTCGGGATTGCCGTAGCGGAGGTTGGTGGCGACGGTCCCCGCGAACAGGTACGGCTTCTGCGGGACGAGTCCGACGGTCCGGGCCAGCACCTCCGGGTCGATGTCGGCCACCGGCACCCCGTCGACGAGGACCTCGCCGTCCGTGGCGTCGAACAGCCGCGGCACCAGCCCCAGCAGCGTGGACTTGCCGCTGCCGGTGGAGCCGATCACGGCGGTCGTCTCACCGGGGCGCGCGACCAGGTCCACGGCCTTCAGCACGGGCTCCTCGGCACCCGGGTAGCGGAAGCCCGCGCCCCGGATCTCCAGATGCCCGTGCCGGCGCAGCTCGCGCACCGGTGCCACCGGCGGCACCACGCTCGACCGGGTGTCCAGGACCTCCTGGATGCGCTCGGCGCACACCTCCGCGCGCGGCACCATCATGAACATGAAGGTGGCCATCATCACGGACATGACGATCTGCATGAGGTAGGCGAGGAAGGCGGTCAGGTCACCGATCTCCATGCCGCCGCTGTCGATGCGGTGGGCGCCGAACCAGACCACGGCGATCGACGACAGGTTCACCGTCGTCATGACCACCGGGAACATCAGCGCGAGCAGGTTGCCGGTCTTCAGCGAGATGTCGGTGAGGTCGGTGTTGGCCTTCCGGAAGCGCTGCTCCTCGTACTCGTCGCGGACGAACGCGCGGATCACGCGGTTGCCGGTGATCTGCTCGCGCAGCACCCGGTTGACCGTGTCGAGCCGGGTCTGCATGGACCGGAACAGCGGCCGCAGCCGCCGCACGATCAGCGTGACGCAGATGCCCAGCACGGGCACCACGGCGACCAGGACGCCGGAGAGCGGCACGTCCAGGCCGAGCGCCATGACGATGCCGCCCACGCACATGATGGGCGCCGACACCATCAGGGTGAACGTCATCAGCGCCAGCATCTGGATCTGCTGGACGTCGTTGGTGGTCCGCGTGATCAGCGAGGGCGCGCCGAACTGGCTCACCTCGCGGGCGGAGAAGGACTGCACCCGGTCGAAGACGGCGGCCCGGATGTCCCGGCCGAGCGCCGACGCCGTCCGCGCGCCGTAGTACACGGCGCCGATGTTGCACACGACCTGCGCCAGCGAGATGCCGATCATCAGGCCGCCGTAGGACAGGATGTATCCGGTGTCACCGTTGACGACACCGGTGTCGATGATGTCGGCGTTCAGCGTGGGCAGGTAGAGGGTGGCGCAGGTCTGCAGGAACTGCAGCAGCACCAGCAGGGCGATGGGTTTTCGGTAGGGCCTGAGACAGGTCCGCAGAAGTCGTATGAGCACGCTACGTCTCTCGGAGTCGGCGGTGGGGGCGTTGGTTGCCCGTGGCCCCCATCGTGGAACACTCCACCCGCGTTACCTCAACCGAATAACGCGGGGGCGGCGTGCTATGGCGTGACTTCCGGACGATTCCCAGGGTGCCGTCTTCACGGCGTGGTCCGAAGGCCCGGGCGCCGGGCTAGCGGAACGCGCCCGGATGCGTCTGCTCCCGCACCGACACGAACTGCTGCCGCACCGCCTGACCGACGGCCAGTTCCTCGCCCGGGTCCCGTACCTGGGCCGCCGGGCCCTGCCAGGCCGGCGGCGTCCGCGGATCGAGGGTGCCCTGCGACACGCCGAGCGCCCAGGCGGCCTGCCGCGCCGCCCCGATCGCCGCGTAGTCGGCGGGCTGCGGTACGACGACCTGCGCGCCGAACAGCGCGGGCGCCGCCGCCTGCACGGCCGGCAGTTCCGCCGCCGCGCCGAGCAGGAAGATCCGCCGGACCTCCACGCCCCGCCCGCGCAGCACGTCGAGCGCGTCCGCGAGCCCGCACAGCATGCCCTCGAAGGCGGCCCGCGCGAAGTGCTCCGGCTTCATCGACTCCCGCCGCAGCCCCGCCAGCGTGCCGGCCGTGTGCGGCAGGTTCGGTGTGCGCTCGCCCTCCAGGTAGGGCAGCAGCACCAGCCCGTGCGACCCGGGCGTGGACTTCATCGCCAGGTCGGACAGGGTGTCCAGGTCCGGCACCCCGAGCAGTTCGGCGGCTCCCCGCAGGGTCCGCACGGCGTTCAGCGTGGTGACGACCGGCAGGTGCATGCCCGTCGCGTCCGCCAGGGAGGTGATCATCCCGCTCTGGTCGACGAGCGCCTCGGGGTGCACGGCCATGACGGACCCGGAGGCGCCGAGGGAGACCACCGCGTCGCCCAGTCCGATGCCGAGCCCGAGCGCGGCCGCCATGGTCTCGCCGGTCCCGGCGGAGATCAGCAGGCCCTCCGGGGTGGTGCCGGCCGCGTCGGAGGGGCCGATCACCTCGGGCAGCATGACCTGGTGGCCGAGGGCCAGCTCGACCAGGTCGGGCCGGTAGCCGCCGGTCGCGGCCGACCAGTACCCCGTCCCGGAGGCCCCGCCCCGGTCGGTGGTCCGCCGCACGGGCCGCCCGAGCAGCTGCCACACCAGCCAGTCGTGGGCCTGGAGCAGCACGGCCGTGCGCAGCGCCGCGTCGGGCTCGTTCTTCGCCAGCCACCGCAGCTTGGTCACCGGCTGCGCGGCCTGCGGCACACAGCCCACCGCCTGCGCCCACGGCTCGCGCCCCCCGAGCGCGTCGACCAGGTCGGCCGCCGCGACCTGCGCCCGCTTGTCGCCGCCGACCATCGCCGGCCGGACGGTGTTGCCCTGCGCGTCCAGCGGCACGACCGCGTTCTGCTGCGAGGACACCCCGATGGCCTGCACGCCTTCGAGCAGTCCGCCGCCGGCCGCCTCCCCGAGGGAGAGCAGCCAGGCCTGGGGGTCGACATCGCTGGGCCGGCCGCCGCCCTCGGCACTGTCGACCGGATGCGGCGCATAGCCCTGTCGGAGCACGGCCCCCGTGTCCGTGTCGCAGACGACGATACGAGTGAAATCGGGCGAACTGTCCAACCCGGCGACTATCCCCATGGCGAAAATTCTGCCGCACCGCGGGGGGTGGCCGTGTCGGCTCCGGTGTCCCTAGGTGTTGCTGGTGCCCCAGTCGTCCGCCCCGTCGCTCTGGGCGGAGCGTTCCCGCAGGGACCGCACCCGGTCCGCGACCGAGTCGGGCATCCGGTCCCCGACCTTGTCACTCACCACGTGGTAGGCCCTGCCCGCGAACTGACGGCCCTGCTGCGCCGCCGTCTCCGCCGTGTTGCGCACGGCGGGGTTCTGCGAGATCCGCCGGGCGGATTTCTTCAGCTGCTCGTAGCGCTCCCGCCCGGCCTTCGTGCCCAGCACGTAACCCAGGGCGAGTCCGACGACGAATGTGAGCCGGTAGCGCATGGCGGCCACCCTTCCCTCGTGTAGGTCACTTGGCGCGGCATCGGTGTCGGGGGGAACCGATTGGCGGAGCACCCCCCTGCTTGCGCTAATGTATGTGTCGCAGCGACCGCCCGCCCCCTGGCGAATACCCAGGCAGGTGCGTTCGATGCAACGAGGCATTCCTCCGTAGCTCAATTGGCAGAGCAGCCGGCTGTTAACCGGCAGGTTACTGGTTCGAGTCCAGTCGGGGGAGCTCGGTCCTCCGTAGCTCAATTGGCAGAGCAGCCGGCTGTTAACCGGCAGGTTACTGGTTCGAGTCCAGTCGGGGGAGCATCGTGATCGAGGACCCCTTGGGGGTCCTTTTTCATGTCGGTTCCACGCCGGGGGGAACCACGCAGGTCGTGGTGGGGTCCTCATGGTCGTGCGACGTCGGACCAGACGGAGCGTGAGATCGTATGAGCGGCTATGCTGCGGCAGACGGCGCGCACACATGTACGCGACACGCCGCTATGGGGCGGTAGCTCAGCCGGTTAGAGCAGCGGACTCATAATCCGCCGGCCGTGGGTTCGAGTCCCACCCGCCCCACCATCCTCTTAGGACCTGCGGAAACGTTCCGTGAGGGTTCTGGAGCCCCACCGTGCTCGACCGTCACCGGCACGACCTCGGCCCCGACGGGCCCGACGGTGGCTTCAGTGCCGGCGGCGCCAGAACGGCGTGTCCCAGCGTTGTTCGCGCCGGTACTGCGCGACCCGCGCGTTCAGGTACTCGGCGTGCACGGCTGCGATGCGCCGGGCGTAGGCGTCCAGAGCGCCGGTCTCACCGGCCCGGTCGGCCAGGATCGCCCGGGCCGCGGCCGAGCCGGTGGCCAGCGCGGTGACGATCCCCCGGGCGGCCAGGGGATCGGTCGCGGTGGCGGCGTCCCCGACGGCCGCCCAATCCGGTCCGGCCGCCGGGCGTGCGCAGGCGGAGCCGGCGGCCAGCGCCCGCAGCCGCCGGGGTGGCTCCTTCCAGCGGGCGGCGCGGTCCCGGACATGACCGGTGAGCCGCACCCGGGCCCACCACACGTCGGGGTCGAGCAGCCGGAGGCCGGCGACGAGGTCGGCATCGGTCATGGCCATCACGATCCGCTCACCGCCGGGCAGGGGAGCGGTGTACCACCAGCCCCAGGGGGTGGACTCCACCAGCGAGGCCCGCTCCGGCTCCGCCGACCCCGTCGACGGCGGCCCCAACAGCCCGGCGACCGCGACCAGATGGTCGCAGCGGACCAGCGCCGCACCGGCCCGGCGGGCCGGCCGCGCCGCCCGGCCGGTGGCGTCGACGAGATACCCGGCCCGGAACACGCCGCCGTCCCCCGTGGTCACCTGCCAACCGTCCGGCCGCCGTTGGACGCTCCGGACGCGCCCGGCGTACCGGCGGGCGCCACCGGCCCGCGCCGCCTCCAGGAGGGCGGCGTCGAACCGGGCCCGGTCCAGGTGCCAGCCGTCGCCGTACGGCCCGGACCGAAAGCCCGTGGCGCTGAGCGCGTCCTCGCCCCAGGCGGACAGGTTGCCGTGGCAGGGCGCGTGCCCGTCGGCGGCGACACGGCCGAGCACTCCCAGCCGTTCCAGCAGCGGGCGGGCGGTGGGAGCGAGACTCTCCCCGACCCGCCGGCCGGGCGGGACCACCGGGGTGACGATGACGACCCTCGCCCCGGCCCGCACGAGGACCAGCGCGGCCGCGCACCCGGCGGGGCCGCCACCGGCGACCAGCACGTCGTAGCGCCGTGTCCCCGTGCCGCCCTCCGGCCCGTTGCCGCTCACCGCGCCGCTCCGGCCCGTGCCCGCCCTACTCGGGCTCGGGGGCGGTCCGCTCCGTCTCGACCAGGATCTCGCGGCCGTCCGGACCGGGACGGGCGACGACGAACCCGAGCGTGCTCCACTGCGCGACCATGCCGTCGGCGTCGCCGACGCCGCGGTCCCACTCCCGGAACGCCTCGGCCGCGACCTGGAGGAGAGCGTCGTGCTCCGGCTCGGGAAGGACTTCGTCGGGGCGGGAAGCCGGCCACCAGTGGGTGTGGCACGCGTGGAAATCGGCCTGCCAGGGCAGGGCCATGTACTTGGTGACGTCACCGGCGCCCAGGTCCTCGCGCAGCCGGAACGGCGCGGCCCAGGTGGCCGGGTTGTCGGCGATGTACGTCATCTCGATGCCGGGGAAGAAGCCCCCGCCGCTGCATGCCTCCAACGCGGCCCGTACCAGGGCGTGCGGCTGGTCCGCGGGCGCGATGGCCTCCAGCGGGACCGCGGGCGGGGGCGCGCCCGTCCAGTCCGCCAGGAAGTCACCGGCGGCCCAGCGCCGCATCCGTTCGTACGGGCCGGGCAGGAGTGTCAGCCAGGTGTGCGGCCGTTCGGGGTCCCGGTCGCCGCCGTCGCCGGCGAGGACGGGCATGAATCCGGCGTCGGCCTGGCCGATGTCCAGGAGTCCGGGCTTCGGCGTGCGCAAGCGGTCGAAGACGGCCCGGCGGTGCTTGGCGTCGGCGTCGGCGTTCGAGGACAGCTTGGCGAGCCGGTCGGGCGCGAGGAAGTTCCGTCCGGCGCCGTGCCGCATGCGCGCGACGGCGTTGACCCACGCGTATCCGACCGGCCGGGCGAGCAACGGGTGGATGTCCCGGGTGAAGGAGACCTCCGGCGGTACGGGCAGCCTGCCCACCGCGCGGGCGGCCTCCAGGGCGACGTCGTACAGCGTGATCAGGCTCGTCGTGGGGGGTGCGTAGTCGGGAGGGGCCGTCAGGACCCAGGCGGGGGTCACCGGCACCGGGCGGCCCCGCGGGCCCAGGAGCACGGTCGCGCCGACCGGACCGTCACCGATGTCGTCGTACCAGAAGTCGTTGTTCGCGAAGTGCCCGATCGGGTTGGCGGCCTTGACCGAGGCGGACGTTCCGAAGCCGCCGAGGACGAGCAGCCGGCCTGCCTCGTCGGTGCGCAGTTCGCCCAGCGGCACCGGGGTGTCCAGGAAGGTTCCGGTGTCGAAGCGCGCCCCCGTGCCGTCCTGGGACGGCCCGGTCACGCTGCGGGGGCCGGGCCGGACGACCAGCCGCGCGCGAGCGGCGGGATCGGCGGGATCGACCTGCCGGTTGCGGCGGTCGGCGGGGGCGGCGGACTCGTGGAAGCGCCCGGCGAACCTGAACCACTCGCCCTTGGCGTTGGCGAGCTCGACGGTCCAGGTGATGTGGGCGTCGGCCGAGGTGAGTTCGCCCAGGACGGTGCCCGCCCGGTCGTAGGCGTACAGGCGGAACCGGGCGGCCTGGCGTTTGATCCGCCCGGCGGTGTCCCTGAAGCCGCCCTCGGGCCGCGGCGGTACGCCGGGGGCCTCCGGGCCGAGGAAGAAACCGTCGGGGCTGTCACCCAGCCTGGCGATGCCGACCGTGGGGTGGATCTCGCAGTGGGCGATGTCGTCGGGGTTCATGTCCGCTCCCGGTGAGAGGGCCGGGCGCACGTCCGCTCCCGGTGAGAAGGCCGGGTGTACGACAGTTCAGTGGGCGTGCATCTCGTGGGCCAGGTCCCCTTCCTCCTCGTAGAACTCCCGCTCCACCGCCAGCCGCAGATCGATGCCGGCCGGTCCGCCGTCCAGGAACCGCACGGTCACCTGGTCGCTCTCGTGCAGTCTGTCCTCCGGGCGGTCCGCCCGTCCGGCGATCTCCAGCCGCGGGCCCTTGCGCAGCACGTCGTCGGTGAGCACATCGCCGGCGCCGCCCGGGACGGGCCGCACCGCGACGTGGTGGTCGAAGTCCGGGGCCCTGGTGATCCAGTGCCCGAGGAAGAGCTCGTTCCCCTTCCCGTAGGCCAGGTAGTTCAGCGTCCCGGGCCGGGGGTCGTCGTGATCGAAGCGCCGGAAACGGACGACGCGTCGCACGTCGACGGTGACCGGGTCGAGGATGGGGATGCCGCCCCGCTCGAAATGGCCCCGGAACAACGTTCCGGTGAACGAGGTGAGCGCGGGCTCCTGTCCCTCCGGGGCGACGAGATCGGAGAGGCGGAACGGCTCGGGGGCCAGGGTGTAGACAGCCGTCCCCGTGGTCCGCCGGTCGTCGGCGTAGAGCTGCCGCGCGTCACCTGCCGCGCTCCGCAGGGTGACTTCGACAACGTTCTGAACGTCATGGGGACCCATGAACATGCCCATGTGGCACAGATAGACCGTCTCCTCGCCCATCACCACCATTCCGTGGGTGGCCTTCGGTTCGACGTTCGGCATCGGGACCATCTCCGTTGCGAGTGCTCATCCGTCGTTCCTGCGAGGGGACTTGTCCTCCGTCCCTTCAGGTTTTCACGTGGCGTGGAAGTCCGCCATTCAGGTCATGTCGTGCCCGTCGGAGCGATGCGCGGGGTGCGCGCCCCTGTCACCCGCTCGTGTTGCCGGTGTCCTCCGTGCGTGCGTCACTGGCCGTAGGACGCCGCATCCGAGGAGGGTCGGACGGACATGCCGGACCCCGCGCGCATCGACGTGCACCAGCACGTCATCCCACCGGACCGCGGCCGGGCGATGGCCGAGCGGGCCGCGGCCCTGGGATGGCCCGCCCCCGCGTGGGACGTCCGGGGCGCGATCGCGGTCATGGACCGCAGGTCGATCGCCACCGGCCTGCTGTCGTATCCCGCCCCCCTCGCCGCCCCCGACGACCCCGCCGGAGCGCGCGCCGGCGCCCGCAGCGTGAACGACTACACCGCCGAGGTCGTCAAGGACCGGCCCGATCGCTTCGGTCACTTCGCCGTCCTCCCCCTCCCCGACGTGGACGCCGCGCTCGCCGAGGCCGCCCGTGCGCTGGACGAACTGGCCGCCGACGGACTGACGGTCCTGTCCAGCGTGCACGGCCGTTACCTCGGCGACCCGGTGTTCGAGCCGCTCTGGGCCGAGCTGGACGCCCGTGCCGCGGTCGTCCTCGTCCACCCCACGGCGCCGCCGGTCGCGCCGGTCCCCGGCCTGCCCGGACCGCTGGTGGACTTCCCGTACGACACGACCCGCACGGCCCTCCACCTGGCGCTGAACGGCGTGCCGCGGCGGTACCCCCGGATCAGGATGATCCTCCCCCACGCCGGCGGCTTCCTCCCGTACGCCGCCCACCGCTTCGCGGTCGCCGCCCGGTTCCGCCCCGGCTCCACCCCCGACGGCCTGCTGAGCGACCTCCGGCGCTTCTACTTCGACACCGCCCTCTCCGCCGGCCCGGCCGCCCTGCCCTCACTGCTCGCCTTCGCCGCACCCGAACACGTCCTGTACGGCAGCGACTTCCCCATGCTCCCCGAGGAGTGGGGCACCGGCTTCGACAGCGGCCTGGACGCGTACCCGCACTGGGAACCCGGCCTGCTCCACGCCGTCAACCGCGGCAACGCCGAACTCCTCGTGCCTCGGCTGGTCCGGGCCTGACGCGGTGGGCGGGGCGGAGGGCGGCGCGCCGGGACCGTCAGAAGCCGGGCCTCAGCCACTGCCGTACGCACTGGCGCGCGCTGTGCAGGCGGGACTTGACCGTGCCGAGGGGCAGGCCGGTGCGGTCGGCGATCTCGGCGTACTCCATCTGGCAGATGTCCCGGTAGACCAGGGGCGCGACCAGTGCGGGATGGTCCCGTTCCAGGCGTTCGAGCGCCTCCAGCAGGTCGATGCGGGAGCCCGCGATCACGCTGGTGGTGCGCGGGTCCGCCCGGTGGGTCTCCTCCGCCGGCAGCGGCTGCTCGGCGGACCGCCGCTTCAGCTCGCGGTACTTCTGGCGGGCGCAGTTGGCGACCACGGTGTGCAGCCAGGTGCTGAACCGGCTGCGCCGCTCGAACGTGGTGATCTTGCGGGCCACCTGGAGCAGCACGTCCTGCGCGGCCTCCTCGGCGTCCTCGCGGCAGGGCAGGAACCGCCCGCAGCGCCGGAGCACCTCCGGCCGGATCGCCTGGAGCAGGGCGTCCAGGGCCTGCCGGTCGCCTGCCGCCGCACGCGCGGCGAGGGTCTCGGTGTCGGCGGCGAGCAGCACGGATGACTCCCTGGTGAGTGGTGGTGCCGGTACGGATCTCATGGTGTCGCGTGTCAGCGGCCGCCCGGGGCCGCCCCGTGGGTTCCGGCGGCCGGGACGGCGGACCGCGCCCCCCGTCGGACGGCCCGTCGGGGGTACGAACGGGAAGAGCCCGCTTCCTTTCGGTGCCCCTCCCGGCCCACCGTCCCCCGTCGGGCGCGGGGGGTGCCTAGAGTCGCCGACAAGGCTTCGGGGCCGGTTCGGCCGTCCGTCGCCGTCGTGGCCGGCGCCGTGTCCGGCGCCGGTCCCGCCGTCGTCCGTACGGGGAGGACCGACGCGATGAGCATCACCGACGAGTACCTGGGGCATGCGGGAGCGGAGGGGCCCGTGCGGGGCGGCGGGACGGGTCTGCCGGGCCGGCATCAGTGCCCCGTGTGGGCGGACCAGATGGCCTGGTCCTGGTAGATGATGTTGACGTTGCCGTCGGCGCCCAGACAGAGGATCGCCCCGTCGTGGCCCTGGGTCCCGGTGTGCCAGAGCGGCGTGCCGTTCCCGTCGGACACGACGAGGTTGCCGTCGCCCTGGAAGTAGGCCCTGTTGCCGCTGCCCGAGGTGCCGGACGACCACCGGGCACGGCCGTCCTCGTCGTAGATCACCAGGTCTCCGTCGTTCTGCATCACCATCCGGGTCCGGTTGGTGCTCCAGGCGGCGCCGGACCCGAGCGCCTGGTCGGGCTGGACGCACAGGGTCGTCCACTCCGGTGTGGCGGACGGGGTGGCGGAGGCCGACGCCGACGGGGCGGCCGCTGCCGCCGCCACGGTCCGCGTGTCGCCCGCGGTCCGGACGCTCTCCGTCCCGTCGGCGGCCGGTGCCGTCGAACGGGCGGCCCGCGAGGTGCTCGGTGCGGCGGACGTGGGGCCGGCGGAGCCCGGGGAGGCCGCCGGGACGGACGGGGTGACCGAGGTGTACCCCGCCGGTTCCCGCTCGCCCGTCCGCGGCAGGGCGCCCGAGGAGTGCCCCGCGCCGTCGACGGCGAACCAGCCGCCCACCAGGCCGGCCGCCGTCACGGCCGCCCCGGCGCCGAGCAGGAGCCGTCTTCGGCGGCCCGGCCACCGGCGCCCGCGTTCCGCGGTCCCGGCGCCCCCGCGGCCGGCCGGACCGCCCTCGGCCGGGGAGGCCGCCGACTGCCCGGCGAGGGCGTCGAGTTCCTCCGCGAAGGCGGTCGCGCTCGGCCAGCGGCGCTCCCGGTCCGGCTCCAGGGCGCGCAGGACCGCCCGCTCGGCGCTAACCGGCAGACCGGTGCGGAGCCGGCCCGGCGGGACGACCTTCCCGGGGGCGGCGGGGACGGCACCGGTGAGGACGTGGTAGGCGAGGGCGCCCAGCCCGTAGACGTCGGCCCGCTCGTCGATGCCGCCGCCCGGCTCGGCCTGTTCGGGCGCCATGTAGCCGGCCGAGCCCGCGGTCATGGTGAGCCCCGACGCGTGGGCGAGGCTCTTGGCGAGCCCGAGGTCGGCGACGAGCAACCGGCTGCGCCGCGCGCCGAGTTCGGAGCGGATCAGCATGTTCGACGGCTTGACGTCACGGTGCAGGATCCCGGCCTCGTGCAGCACGGCCACCGCGCGGGCGGCCTCCGCCGCCAGCCGCAGCCCCTCGTCCACCGGCAGCGGGCCGTCCGCCAGCATGTCCTCCAGGGTGCCGCCGTCCGCGTACTCCATGACGAAGTACGGCCGCTCGTCGGGTAGTTCACCGATGTCGTGGACCTGCACCACCCGCGGGGACGCGGCCTGCCGCAGCAGCCGGGCCTCCGCAAGGAAACGTTCCCGCAGATCCAGCCGCCGGGCCCAGTTGTCGGCCATGACCTTGAGGGCGACCGGGGCGTCCAGCGAGTCGTCGTGGGCCCTCCAGACGGTTCCGAAGGCGCCGGAGCCCAACGGCTTCTCCAGCCGGTAGCGGCCGATGTGGTGCGGTACCTGCAACTGCATGGGGACACCCTGCGGGGACGAGATGACGGGGAAGTGGCCAGTGGGCTGCTTTCAGGAATACCGGCGTCCGCATGTGACGCGGTGACCTCTGACTTCCCCTCACCCGGCCGAACTTATGCCCCGCCGGCCGCATCGAACGGACGCGAGCGGCACGGGCCGTTCGCGCGGTGGCGGACGCGAGCGGCACGGGGCCGTTCGCGCGGTGAGGACACGGAGGGCGCGAGGACGTGCGCAAGTGGAGTCAGGGCATCGGAGTCGCCTTCGGGTGCACGGCGGTACTGGTCGCGGGCGGCACGACGGGGGCCCGGGCCGCCGTCCCGCTGGGTCCGCCGGCCTCGGACGCGCTGCCGGCGATGCCGGAGCAGGTGGACGCGGACGCCGGGTGCACCCCCGCGTCGAAGAAGACGGTGACGCCCACCCCGTGGGCGCAGCAGCTGCTCGGACTGCGCCGGGCGCAGGAACTGAGCCTGGGCGACGGCGTCACCGTCGGCGTCGTGGACACCGGCGTGGACACCGGGACCGCCGTGCTGAAGGGCCGCGCCTCGGGGGACGGGAAGCGGGACTGCGTGGGCCACGGCACCTTCACCGCGGCCCTCGTCGCCGGTGCCCGGCGGGACGGGACCGGGTTCACGGGTGTCGCCCCGCACGCCCGGGTGTTCGGGGTGCGCGCGACGACGGCCGAGGGTGCCACGGACGCGGACGCGATCGCCGCGGGCATCGAGGCCGCGGTCCGGGGCGGCTGTGACGTGGTGCTGGTCTCGGTGGCCTACGGCGCGTCGAGCAAGCGGCTGAAGGCGGCCGTGGAGACGGCCGCCGAGCGGGACGTGGTGGTCGTCGCCCCGGCCGCCGGCGGACAGCGGAGCGGCGCGCCCGCCTATCCGGCGGCCCTGCCCGGCGTCGTCGGCGTGGCGTCCGTCGGGGTGGACGGCGGCCCCTATCCGTCCGGCCGCGAGGCCCTGCCGTCGCCGCCGGACCTGGTGGCGCCCGGCGACCGGGTGCTGAGCGTCGGCCCCGGCGGCGGGCACTTCACCGGCGGCGGGGACGCGGTGGCGGCGGCGTTCGTGGCCGGGGCGGCGGCGCTGGTGCGCGCCCACGAGCCGGAGCTGTCCGCCGAGGCCGTCGTCGCCCGGCTGCGGGCCACGGCGGTGCGTTCCGCGGGGCCGGTGCCCGATCCGCTGGCCGGGTACGGGCTGGTCGACCCGGCGGAGGCGGTCTCCGGTGTCGCACCGGGGGCGTCGTCCCGGTCCGCCGCACGGGCCGGTGGAGGAGACGGGAAGGGGGCGGGGGGCGGCGAGGCGACGGGGGACGGCGAGGGCACGGGGGACGGCGACGGGACGGGGGACGGCCAGGGGAAGGAGGCCGGGGACGGCGGTTCGTACCGTGTGCCGGAGCGGCCCGAGACCGTGTCGCCGCTGGCCGCCTGGGGGGTGGTCGGGGGATCGGCGTCGGTCGCCGTGCTCGCCGCCGTCCTGGGGGTGGTGGTGCCGCGCGGTCGCGCCCGCGGCTGGCAGCCAGGGAACCGTGACTGAACAGGGGGAGAGCGGGTCCGGGTGCGGGGACCGTGACGGAACGGGCGCGGAGGGGCTCCGGGGCGGGGACCGTGACGGAACAAGGGGGTGAGCGGGGCCGGGGACCGGGACGAGGGGGCCGGGGCACTCTGTGCCCCGGCCCCCTCCTGTTTCCGTCCCGTCGCGCCGGCCGGCCCCTACTCCTCCAGCAGCACCGTCTGCACCTGGGTGGTGCGCCTCCGGGAGATCCACAGGCCGCGGCCCGGCGGGAACTCGCGGGGCTTCACATCGCCGAACAGGATGCCCTCCGAGGGCGGGCAGGACAGCAGCACGCTCGGCGTGTTGGCCTCGATCAGACGGCGCAGCAGCGGGTCGCCCATGGCGCGTCCGGCGCCGCCCGCCGACCGGGCGACGATCAGGTGCAGGCCCGTCTCGGCGCCCTGGGCGAGGTGTTCGAGGATCGGGTCGAACGGGGTGCTGCCGTAGCCGTTGCCGCTGACCAGGTCGTAGTCGTCGATGAGGAGGAAGACCTGAGGCCCGTGCCACCAGTCGCGGGTCCGCATCCGCTCGGGGGTGATCTCGGGGCCCGGCACGCGGGGCCGCATGGCGGCCGCCGCCGCGGCGATCATCTCGCGGACCGCGTCGAGGGACACCGCGTAGCTGAGGCGGTAGTCCTCCGGGACCGCGTCGTAGAGCTCGCGGCGCAGGTCGACCATGGCGAACAGGGCCTCGTCGGCGGTGTGGTGACGGACGATCGACCGGGCGACGTGCCGCAGCAGGTTGGTCTTGCCGCTCTCGGTGTCACCGACCACGATCAGATGCGGGTGGGTGTCGAAGTCGTGCCAGAACGGGGCGAGTTCGTTCTCCTCGACGCCGAGCGGGACGCGGATGCCCTCGGCGGGCGGCAGGTCGCGCGGCGTGACCGTCGCGGGCAGCATCCGCACGGGCGGCGCGGCCGGGCCGTCCCACGCCGCACGGACCGCGCCGACCAGCGCCTGGGTGCCCTCGGTGAGGTCGGCCGGGGTGCCGCTGCCGTCGACGCGGGGCAGCGCGGTGAGGAAGTGGTGCTGGTCCTCGGTCAGGCCGCGGCCCGCGATCCGGGGGACCTCCTGGGCCTTGCGCATCCCGACGACCGAGTCGACCGCGTCGCCGAGGCGCAGCTCGAACTTGCTGGCGATCTGGTCGCGCAGTGCGGGCTGGATGTCGGCCCAGCGGGGCGAGGCGACCATGAGGTGGATGCCGTAGTTCAGGCCGCGCGCGGCGAGCTGGATCACGGTCTGGCTCAGGTCGTAGAAGTCTTGGCGCAGGATGGACCAGCCGTCGATGACCAGGAAGACGTCGCCGTAGGGGTCGTCGGGGAACTCGCCGGCGGCGCGCCGGCGGCGGTAGCCGGCCATGGAGTCGACGCCGTGGGCGGCGAACGCCGTCTCCCTGCGCGCCAGCAGGGAGGTGAACTCGCCGACGGTGCGGTTGATGCGTTCCACGTCGACGCGGCCGGTGACGGAGCCCACGTGCGGCAGTCCGGTGAGCGCGGTGAGGCTGCCGCCGCCGAAGTCCAGGCAGTAGAACTGCACCTCGCGCGGGGTGTGGGTGACGGCGAGCGCGGTGATCAGGGTGCGCAGCAGGGTGCTCTTGCCGCTCTGCGGTCCGCCCGCGACGCCCACGTGACCGCCGGCGCCGCCGACATCGGCGACCAGCGGGTCGCGGCGCTGTTCGAAGGGGCGGTCGACGACACCGACCGGCACGCGCAGGCCGCCGCCGTCCGGCCGTACGGCGGTGTAGTTGTCGTGCGGGGTGCCGGCCAGGTGCGGCTCCGCGGCGAGGAGTTCGTCGAGGCTGGGCGGGGTGGACAGCGGGGGCAGCCAGATGCGGTGGGCGGGCCGGGCGCCCGGCAGGCCGTGCAGCCGGCCGACGGTGACCTGGAGCAGGCTCTCGGTCTCCTCGTCGGACCGGTCCGGGCCCGGCGCCGGTGCCCGGGGTGCCGGGGCGGGGTGGGCGGGCAGCACGTATCCGGCGTCGTAGCGCACCACGGCCCCGGTGCCGGTGGCCGTCTGCGCCGACTGGCGCTTGGCCCGGTAGGGGCCGGAGACGTAGGCGGCCTTGAAGCGGGTGAGGGTGGCCTGGTCGCTCTTGAGGTAGCCGTTGCCCGGCGCGGACGGCAGCTGGTGGGCGTCGGGCACTCCGAGGACGCCGCGGCTCTCCATCGCGGAGAACGTGCGCAGGCCGATGCGGTACGACAGGTGCGACTCCAGCTGGTGCACCCGGCCCTCGTCGAGCCGCTGCGAGGCCAGCAGCAGGTGGACGCCGAGACTGCGCCCGAGCCGGCCGATCATGACGAACAGGTCGATGAAGTCGCGGTGCGCGGCGAGCAGTTCGCTGAACTCGTCGACGACCACGAGGAGGGAGGGCAGGGGATCGAGGAGGGCCCCGGCCAGGCGGGCCCGCTCGTACTCCAGCAGGGAGCTGTGGTTCCCGGCGGCGCGCAGCAGCTCCTGCCGGCGGATCAGTTCGCCGTGTACGGCGTCGCGCATACGGGTGACCAGGGCGGCCTCGTCGGCGAGGTTGGTGATCACGGCGGAGGTGTGCGGGAGGCGTTCGAGGCCGAGGAAGGTGGCGCCGCCCTTGAAGTCCACCAGCACCAGGTTGAGCACTTCGGAGGTATGGGTCAGCGCGAGGGCGGAGACGAGGGTGCGCAGCAGCTCGCTCTTGCCGGAGCCGGTGGCGCCGATGAGCATGCCGTGCGGCCCCATGCCGTTCTGCGCGGACTCCTTGATGTCGAGTTCCACGGGCGAGCCGTCGGCGGCGATGCCGATGGGCACCCGCAGGTGGTCGCTCTCGCCGGGGCCGCGGTGCTGCCACAGCCGGGAGACGTCGTAGGTGTGCAGGTCGGGGACGCCGAGCAGGGCGGTGAGGTCGAAGTCGGTGGTGAGCGGCTCGGTGATCTCGGAGGCCACGCTCATCCGGTACGGGGCGAGCAGCCGGGCCAGGGAACGGGTGCGGACCGGGCTGAGGGCGTCGGGGCGGCCGAGCGGCGAGGTGGTCTCGCGGCCGTTGCGGTCCTGGCCGACCATCCGCAGCAGGTCGGCGGCGACGTCGAGGCCGAGGATGTGCGGCCCGCTCTCCCAGGGCAGGCAGCCGCTGACGTCGAGGACCACACAGTTGCGGTAACCGCCTCCGGCGAAACGGGAGTTGGCGGAGACCTCGGCCCCGTCGAGCAGGACCACGGTGAACGGCTCCTCCAGGGCGGGCGCGGCCTGGGGGTCGAAGCGGGACCGGGCGGTGAAGTCCTCACCGAGGAGTTCCTCCAGCTCCGCCGTCGTGCGCGTGATCAGCCGCCGCTGCCCGGCCCCGTCCGCCGTGGTGGCGTGCTGGGCGTGCGGCAGCCACTTGGCCCACTCCCAGTGGGCGAGTTCCGCGTCGCCCGCGCAGACCGCGATGCGCAGCTCCTCGGGGGCGTGGAAGACGGCGAGCTGCCCGAGGACGGCGCGGACCATGGCGCGGGCCGCGTCGGTGTCGCCGCGCAGCTGCACCCGTTCGTAGCCCCGCAGGTGGACGGCGATGGGCTGGTCGGCGACGGAGGTGTAGGCGCGGACGAAGCGGCGCAGGGCGTGCGCGGCGAGCGGTTCGAGGTCCTCGACGGGCTTGGTCTGCAAGGGGGCCAGCCGCAGGCCGAGCCGCTGTTCGCCGACCGCGAGCCGCACCTCCCCGAAGTCGCCGTGCCCGGCCCGCCGCTCCCACAGGCGGGTGGTGCGCACCACCGACCACAGGGCGGCCGGGTCGGGGTTGCGCCAGGCGTGCACGTCGCGCTGGCGTACGACGACCTCCCGGACCCGGCGCCGGTTCTGCGACAGGTACCGCAGGTAGTCCCGGCGGTCGCCGCTGACGCGCTGCTTGCGTTCGCTCGCGGTCCGCACGAGCTGCCCGACGAGCATCGCCACGGTGGACACCAGCAGGATGCCGCCCATCAGGTACGTGTACGTGGTGCTGCCGCCGGTGCCGGTGCCGGTGCCGCCCGGGCGCACGAAGAGCAGCACCATGCCGAGGGACATCACGGCCATCGGCAGGTAGGTGAACACGGCGGACAGCCCGCTCTGCCGCTCGGGGAGGACGGGCGGTTCCTGGAGCTCCAGCTGACCGGCCGGTGCCTCGGGACCCGGCCGGCGTGGCGGGCGGCGGAACAGTAGGAGACTCACGCGGGTCCTCTCGGTTCGGCGTTCTCCGGTGCGGCGCCCCCGGCGGCCGGGCGTCGCCGGCGCAAGCGGGGCGGCCGGGCGGTGCGGTGCGCACGGCACGTACGGGAGTGATCGCAGTCTCCGGCGCCGGCGGGTGCCGGGGGGCCGTGCGCGGGCGGGTCGCCGCACTTTCAGACCCGGACAAGGGACCGATGAGGCACGGAACCCCGCAGGCGCGGGGGCGAGCGGGGAGCCGTTGCTAGCTTCTGGTTCCGGCGGACCGGTGACGGCCGGGCCCCGACCGGCCGACGGGCCTCGTCCGTCGGGGGCGGTCCCTCGACGGGCGTCGGTCAGTCGGAGGCCTGCGGGCCGGGAGCCTGCCGGTCGGAGGCCTGCGAGCCGGGAGCCTGTCAGCCGGGAGCCGGGAGCCGGGAGCCGGGAGCCGGGAGCCGGGAGCCGGGAGCCGGGCGGCCGGGAGCCGGGCGGCCGGAGGCCCGTCCGTCAGACGCCGTCCGTCAGACGCCGTCCGCCAGAAGTCGTCCGTCAGAAGTCGTCGGTCACAAGCCCAGCCGCCGGAGTCCACCCGCCGGCCCGACCGGGAACGGAAAGCGTCGCGTGAGCACAGCCAACGCCAGCGTCATCGTCGCCGAACTCACTCGGCTCGTGGTGCATGCCCCCGAACGCGTCATCGACATAGCCGTTCCCTCCGACGTCCCGCTCGCCGACCTCATGCCGGCGCTCGTGAGCCACGCGGCGCCCGACGGCACCAGCCTCGACGAGAGCGGTCTGGAGCACGGCGGCTGGGTGCTCCAGCGGCTCGGCTCGCCCGCGCTCGACGAGGACGCCACTCCGGCCGAACTCGGCCTGCGCGACGGGGAGACCGTCCATCTCAGGCCCCGGCGCGAGCAGCTCCCGCCCGTCCACTTCGACGACCTCATCGACGGTGTCTCCACCGGCATGGGCGACCGGGCCGACCAGTGGCGGCCCGAGTTCACCCGCCGGCTGCTCCTCGGCCTGGCCGCGGCCGCGCTCGCCGCCGCCTTCACCGTCCTCGCCGGCCTGCACGCGCCCGGCCTCCAGTCGGCGGTCGCCATGGGGCTGGGCGTCCTGCTGCTGCTCGGCGCGTTCGCCGCCTCCCGCGCCATGGGGGACGCGGTCGTCGGGACGGTGCTCGGCGCGCTCGCCGTACCGTTCTTCGGACTGGCGGGCTGGCTGGTGCCGCACGGTCCCCAGGGCCCCGCACTGCTCGGCGCGCGGCTGCTCGCCGCGGCCACCGCGGCGGCCGGCGGCGCGGTGCTCGCCGTCTCCGCGGCCGCCGCGGGGGCCGCCCTGTTCGCCGCCGTGGTGCTGGTCTGCCTGCTCGTCGCCGCCGCCGGCGTCATCGGTCTGTCCGCGGGCCTCGGACCGTCGCAGAGCGCGGGGACGATCGCGGCGCTCACCGCGCTGCTCGGCACCTTCATCCCCGTCGTCTCCTTCCGGCTGTCCGGGCTCAGGCTGCCGCCGCTGCCGACCAACGCCGCCCAGCTCCAGGAGGGCATCGACCCCCTCCCCGCCCGCGCCGTCCTGACCCGCGCCGCCGTCGCCGACCGCTACATGACCGCCCTGTACGTGGCCGCCGGCGTCGTGTGCGCCGCCTGCCTCACCGCGCTCTCGACGGGCACCGGCTGGGAGGCGTACACCCTCGGCGGCGTGCTCAGCCTGCTGCTGGTGCTGCACGGCCGCGGCATGACGAGCGCCCGGCAGCACCTCGCGGTCGTCCTGCCCGGCTGCTACGGCGCACTGCTGCTGCCGGTCGCCGGCGTCTGGCACGACGGGGCCGCCGCCCGGGGCGTCGCGCTCGCCGTCGCCACCGTGGCCTGCGCCGCCCTGGTCGTCGCCGCGTGGCACGTGCCGGGCCGCAGGTTCATCCCGTACTGGGGCAGGGCCGCCGATCTGCTCCACTCGCTGGCGGCCGTCGCCCTGCTCCCCGCGGTCCTGATCGACCTCGGAGTGCTGCCCGCGCTCCGCGAGATGTGGAGCTAGCCGCCATGCAGTCCAGAAGGGACCAGGTCCAGGCGTACTCGTTCACCGTCGGCCGGCTCACCTCCAGCATGCTCGCCGCCGATCCCGACGCCCTGGACACCCCGATGAGCCGCACCCGCCGGGGCGCCGTCGTCGGCTTCTTCATCGGCGTGCTGCTCTGCGTCGGCTTCACCGTGGTCGGGCTGCTCTTCCCCCGCGACTCCGACGCCTGGCGCCAACCCGGCGTACTGATCGTGGAGAAGGAGACCGGAGCGCGCTACCTGTACGGCGACGGCGTCCTGCGTCCCGTCGTCAACTACGCCTCCGCCAAGCTCGTCACCGGCGACGACGGCACGGTCCGGCAGGTCTCCCGCGCCACCCTCGCCGACGTGCCCCGCGGCACCCCCATCGGCATCCCCGGCGCCCCCGACTCCCTGCCGGCCGCGGACCAGCTCACCGACTCCGCCTGGCAGGTGTGCGCCACCTCGCGCGCCGCCGGCGACGGCACCCGCGAGCCGACCACCACGCTCGGCGTGGGCACCGCGCCGTCCGGCGGCCAGGACCTCGGCGCGGACGAGGCCCTGCTGGTCACCGCCCGCGACGGCGAACGGAGCACCGACTACCTCCTGTGGCGCGGCACCCGGCTGCGCCTGGACACGGCGCACGGCGCGCTCCAGTCCCTCGGCTACGGCACCACCGAACCCCTCGCGGTCGACGCGGCCTTCCTCGCCGCGGTCCCGGCGGGACCCGACCTGTCCCCGCCCGAGGTCGCCGGACGCGGCGCGAAGGGCCCCCTGCTCGGCGGCCGGCAGAGCCGTGTCGGCCAGTACTTCGTCGTCCGCACCCCCGGCGCCGCCGAGCAGTACTACCTGCTCGACCGCGCCGGCCTGGTACCGCTGACCCTCACCGAACTGCAACTGCTGCGCGGCGATCCGCGGACCCGCGAGAAGGCCTACGCCGGCCGGGAGGCGGCCGCCGTCGTCCTCCAGCCGGACGAGGCCGCCCAGCACCTGGCGGGGGACGCCGGGACGGCGACGGACGCGGACGCGGACGCGTCGCCCGCCCGGCCGCCGAGGGCGCTCGCGCCGCGGACCGGAACCGTGCCGTGCCTGAAGGTCACCCCCGACGGGGCCGCGCCCCGGCAGACGTTCGTCCGGGTGCCGGCCGCGTACGCGACCGGGGTGCCGGTGGTGGCGCGCCAAGGGGTCGCCGCCGGCTGCCCCGCTCCCGACCGGATCGGGGTGCGCCCCGGCAGCGGAGTGCTGGCGATGCCGACGGCCGCCGGGACCGGCACGAGCGGCGCCCGGTACCTGGTCACCGGCGACGGCATCAAGTACCCGCTCTCCGCGGCGACGGTGGCCGGACAGCTGTCCTACGCGGACACGGACGTGGTGCGGCTGCCGCCCGCGCTGCTCCGGCTGCTGCCGACCGGGCCGGTCCTCGACCCGGACCGCGCCGCGCAACCCGCCCTGACGGGACCGGCCCCCGCCGCACCGGACCCGGAGTGCGGAGGCGACGAGACCCCCTGACCCACCGACCGCACGGCCCCTCCGTGGCCGTACGACCACCCGCGACCGCACGGCCCTACGACCGTACGACCACCGCGACCCCACGGCCCCCTACGACCGCACGACCGCATGACAGCGGGCAGCCCGAGAGCGGCTCCCGTCCGGCCACGACAACGGAAAGGCACCAGCGCGATGTCCACACCGACAGGCCAGCCGAACACGAAGGTCACCGACCACGCCCACTCGGTCGCCGCCAACGCGATCGACGGGGCCGTCACCGCCTGCAAGAACATCCGTACGGGCGTCGACCAGGCCCGCACCACCCTCTCCACCGGCTGGACCGGGAACGCGGGCAGCACGTACGGCGGCGCGATCGACGCCTGGCTGGCCAAGCTGGACCAGCTCACCGCGATGATGGAGAGCATGTCGCAGGCGCTCTCCGGCACCAAGACCGCGACGGCCACCACGGAGGACGACGCCCTGCTGGCCTCGGCCTCCTTCCTCAGCCGCGTCAACCCCTAGCACCGCGGGCCGGCACACCCAGCACCCCTCCCAGGACCAAGGAGAGCACCATGCCCGACTTCATGATCAACTACGGCGCCTCGGGGACCGCGAGCGAGTACTTGCAGCAGATGACCACGGCGGTCCGCAACCAGGTCGAAACGGTGCACACGACCGTGCAGACGGTGATCAGCGAGCTCGAGGGCGCCATGGCCCAGCAGTACAAGATCGAGCACGACAAGTGGACGGCGAAGGTCGACGAGATGGGCAACGTGCTCACCTCCGGCAACACCGTCCTGGTGGACAACACCCAGAGCTACTACACGACCGACGTCAACGAGCAGAGCCGCTGGGAAGGGCTCGCGGGCGCCTAGCCGCCCCCTCCCTCCTCCCTCCCCCCCGCGTGCCCGGGAGGGGCCGGGCCGGTGGCCCGCGCCCTCCCGGCACCGGCTCTCCGGCCCACCCCCTGACGCGGCACGGCCCCTTCGACGCATTACGGAGCAGAGGATGCCCAAGTCTCCCGAACACTCGGGTGGTACCACCGAGTACTCCGCGGACGTCCTGCGCATGTACCGCACCTCGGACGGCTACCTGCCGGGGATGCGCGACGAGACCCGCGAGGCCAACGACGAGCTGGCGTACTACAAGACGGACAAGCTGCTGGCGGGCTCGCCCGACTTCCCCCCGGCCGCGCAGCTGATGGCGCAGATGACCAAGGTCTGCCAGGCGCTGGAGAACGAGTTCGGGTTCAACTTCACGATCACCGACTCGATGATCGTCGCCCTGGCGGACACGGGCGACGCGATGGAGCAGGTCGAGGAGGACGGAACGATCTCCGGCAAGGAGTTCGGCCGGCTCGTGGGCGAGGCGATCACCGAGCGCGGCGGCACCGGCACCAACACCCCCGACACGACCTGACCACTCGGCACGACGACTCCTGACCCACCGACCTGACGACCCGACCGACGCTGGAGAGCTACGGTGCCCGATCCGACACAGTGGCATGAGCTGGTGAACATCTTCGCCGGGTCCGGCCAGGCGCAGGGCTCCACCCCGGGCCGGATCCCCAGCAAGGAGGAGGTCCTGGCCCCGCGGTGGACCCGTGCCTACTGGAACCAGCGCGGCGGCGCCCCCTTCCGGGCCGCGTTCACCTGGAGCTACGTCATGGGCACCGAGACCAGGACCGTCTCGGGCCCCTGGAGCGGCTACGGGTCGGTCACCAACCCGGTCACCGGCACCGCCGGGCTCGGCATGTTCGACGGCGACCAGAGCCTGGAGAGCGGGGGCAGCGCCTGGTGGGGCTACAACATGGGCAGCTACCTGACCCTCGCCGCGCTCGACGGGAGCGGCACCGACACCACCAGCCCGTACAGCTTCGACCGGGCGCGCGAGCAACTGACCGCCGCCATCGCCTACTTCCAGAAGTGGGAGCCGAACCTCAACACCTGGCAGGGCGCGCTGCACCAGGACGGCTGGCAGGGACTGGCGGCGTCCAGCTTCGGTGACATCGTCGGCCGGATCGCCACCGCCTACGAGACGATCCTGGAGACGGCGTCCGGCAGCGGCGTCGACGGCGGGTACATCGCCGCCGTCAACGCCGCGCAGGAAGCCCTGTGGAACGCGCGCAACGCGATGCGGTCCGCGTTCGAGACGTGGCAGGCGCAGCCGTCCGCGTCGCCGCAGGGCGCCATGGCGGAGTACGCGCGGGGACTGGTCGTCGTGTTCAACACCGCGGGGGCCGAGCCGGCCGTCCTCACCCACGACGGCACGGTGCTCGGTCCCGTCGACCAGGCCGGCACCTGGGACATCGTCGAGCAGGCGGTCAAGGACGCCTGGCGGCACACGGCGGAGACGTACCTCGACTACCCGGTGGTGGGCATCGTCTCGGCGCTGACCAGCGGCTACCAGCAGTCCACGACCCAGCTCCGCGAGCTGAACAACGTCATCAGGACCGCTCTGACGGGCGCGCCGGACAGCGAGTCGGACGACGACGGCCAGCAGGGCCTGGAGGACGCGCTGGAGGACCTCCTCAACGGGCAGAACGGCGGGAACGGCGGCTCCGGCCAGGGCGGTGCCGAGGGCACGGGGACGCCGGACGTCGACCCGCCCGGCAGCACCGGAACGGGCGGCGCCGGGAGCGCCGGCGCCCTCGGCGCGGACGGCGGGACGGGCACGGCGGACATCGATCCGTCCGGCAGTACCGGCACGGGCGGCGCCGGGACGGGCGGCATCGGCGAGGCCGGCGCGACCGGCGCCGGGACGGGCCTCGACACCTCCGGCCTGACCGGGACGGAAGGCACGGCCGGCGCGGCCGGTGCGACCGGCGGCGCGGGTGCCGGGACGGGCGGCGCGGGTGCCGGGACGGGGGTGAGCGCCCCCGCGGGCACCACCTCCGACATCGGCATGCCCGGGGAGACCGGCGGGGGAGCCGGCGGAACGGGGAGCAGCGGCGCCGTCGGCGCGGGCGGCACCGGCCTCGACGGCGCGACCGGCCTCGGCACCCCCGACGGCGGCACCGGCCTGACCGGCGCGACGGCCGCGGGCACCGGAAGCGGCCTCGGTACCGGTACGGGTACCGACGCCGGTACCGGGACGGGAACGGCAACGGGAACCGGGACGCTCGTCCCGTCGGCCGGCGCGACCCCCGGTCTCACGGCAGGCACCGGCACCGGCAGCGGCACGGGCAGCGGAAGCGGCCGGGGCGACGACGCGTCGGCACCCGCGACCGGCACCGGCGACCTGCTCGACCCGGCCCTGACCGACTTCGAGGAAGCGGCCGGTCTGCCCACCGACCAGCTGGTCACCCCCGCGGCGGGCGGCACCGGTGACTTCCCGAGCCTCACGCTGCCCGCCGGCGGCGGCAGCAGCGGCGAGCCGGGCGTCGCCCTGCCCGGTTCCGGTGACAGCCGGTCCGCGCTGCCGGTGGCCGCCGACCCCGTCGACGCGTCGTCGCCCGGCTACACCACCCCGTCCCTGAGCGACCAGGGCTTCCCGTCGACGTCGAGCACCGGCTACGACGACGGGGGCGGCGGCTACGGCTACGGCGGCGCCGGCGGCGGCTTCGACTTCACACAGCCGGCCCTGTCCTCCGACGGCGCCGACGACGCCTTCCTGGACGCCTACACCGGTGGCGACGGCACCGGCGACGGCACCGGCACCGGCGGCACGGGCACCGGCTCGGGCACGACGGCCACGTCGTCGCAGTCCCCGTTCTTCCCTCCGATGGGCATGGGGGGCATGGGCTCCGGGGGCGCCGGCGGGGAGCAGAACAAGGAGCGCGAGCGCACCACCTGGCTCGCCGAGGACGCCGCCGTATGGGGCACGGACCCGGAGCTGGCTCCGACCGTGCTCGGCAGGACACCGCAGCAGAACGCACCCGTGGGAGGCACGCGTGAGCAGCAACCCGTTCCAGGCACTCCTGGACGAGGTCCAGTCGCAACTGGACGAGGCCCTCGAACGGGCCGGCCAGGCACAGGAAGCGCTCACGGCGCTCAGCGGGACGGCAACGTCCAAGGATCACCTGGTCAGCGCAACGGCTGACGCCCGGGGCACGGTGACGGAGCTGAAGTTCCACACCGGCCGCTACCGGACCATGGCGCCGAGCGAACTGTCCGCCGTGCTGCTCGACACCATCGGCAGGGCGCAGCGGGAGGCGGCCGCGCACCTGGAGGAGGTCCTCGGGCCGATCGTGCCCGAGGACCTGGAGGTCGACGACGTGATGAGCGGGCGCGCCGACCTGGCCGACCTGCTGGACGCCTTCGGCCGCGGCGCCCTCCCGGGCCAGCAGAGCTGACGGGCGCGCAGGTACGGAAACCGACGGAAGAACGGAGAGGAGCGGGCCTTGCCCAGCAGGAACCACATCGTCGCCGACCCGGAGGGCATCAGGGACGGCGGCCGGCACTTCAACGGCGACCTGGCGTCGACGGTCGGCCTGCTCCGGTCCGGCCTGGTCACCGCCGTGGCCGCGAACGAGCAGCCCGACGCGTACGACGACGAGACGGGCCGGGCGTTCCGCGCGGTCTACGAGCCCGCCAAGGACGACATGCTGACCCTGCTCCAGTCGCTGGAGACGGCGTTCCGGCAGGCGTACGACGCCATCGACGCCACCGCCACGAACCTGATCGCCGTCGAGGAGACCAACACGGCGAACGCGCACGCCCTGACCCGCGCCGTCCACGGGATCCGCTGACCCATGGCGGTCGAGGCGTCGGACGAACTGCGCGGGCTGTTCCTCGCGCTGACGGGCATGGAGTTCCCGAAGCTCAACGAGGACAAGCTGCGGGCGCTCGGCGAGGGATACCTCGCCACCGCGCAGGGGCTCGCCGCCCTGCCCGACCAGATCGTGCAGGTCACCCGCACCATCCGGTCCCGGTTCGACGCCGGGGCCGCCGACGCCTTCTCCCGCTCCATCGCCGAGTTCACCTCGGGCCGCACCAACTACGTCGCCGCCGGCCAGGAAGCGGCGGCCGGCATCGCCGCGTACGCGCGCACCACCGCCACCAACGTCGAATACAGCAAGTACATGGCGATCGGGCAGCTGCTCCAGCTCCTCCTGGAGATCGCCTGGTGCATCGCCAACGCCTTCCGCACCTTCGGCCTCACCCTGCTGCTGATCCCGGTCTACCGGGCCATCACCTCGCGCTTCCTGCTGCGGCTGCTCACCTTCCTCTGGCAGCACCTGCTCGCCCACGTGATCATCAACACCGCCGTCGCGGTCTCCCTCGACCTGCTGATCCAGCGGATTCAGATCAGCAGGGGCACCCGTGACTCCTGGGACCGCGACCTCACCCGGGACGCCTTCGTCGGCGGCATCGTCGAGGGCGTGGTCTCCGGCGGGCTGGGCCTGGCGGGGGCCAAGCTGGCCCAGGTGTTCGGCCGCAGCGTCGCCAACCGGACCGGGAGCGCCCTGCGGGGCCAGGTCAGGGACCTCGGCGGCGGTGCCGGCGGCGTCTCGGCCGACGCCCTGGGCCGGAGCGTCACCGACCTCGTCTCCCGCAACGACGACGACCTGCTGTCCGCGCTCGGCGACACCGGCGGCCGACAGCTGAGCGACGAGGCGGTGACCCGGCTCGGCCAGGACTTCGGCGAGCTGTTCACCACTCACTTCGGGCGGCAGCTCGGCGAGGGCGCGGCCCGCGACCTGGGCGAGGCCTACGGACGGACCTTCGCCCGGAACTGGGGCGACGACGGCGCCGCGGACGCGCTCGGCCAGGTCCTCGGCGGCGGGGCGGGCGCGGGGCTGCCCGCCGGTGTGCGCACCACCCTCGCCGAGCTCCCCGACACGGTGCTGAACTCGGTGAACACCACGCGCGACACGGTGGTCACCAAGGCCCTGGACCTTCTTGGCGAGGGGGTCGAGGAGGGGCTCACGAACACGTTCGCCGACCTCGTCACCAACCTGGTGCTCACCGGCGAGCTCTCCACGAACGCCTGGAGCTTCGTGTCCGGCCTCACCTCGGGCACGACCGCGGGCGCGGGCGTCGAGGGCGGCATCAGCGCCGTCGAGAACCTCCGGCGCCTCGGCGACCTCGACACCTCGGGCATCCCCGACGCCACCGCGGCCCCCGCCGCCCCGGACCTCGCCCCAGCACCGGACGGGACGCGGGGACCGGGCCTGAGCGGGGACGGGGGCGTGGACGTGGACGTGGACCGGGGCGCGGGTGTGGTTTCGGACGCGGGCACAGGCACGGACACCGACGCGGACGTGGTGGACGTGGACCGTGGCGTCGACGCGGCTGTCTCCTCGCCTGCCTCGGTCACTTCGTCGACCGCCGTGTCGACCGGGTCGGTGTCGACCGGGGGCGTTCCGATCACTTCCGTACCGACCAGTTCCGTACCGCCCAACTCCGTACCGACCGGTTCCGTGCAGAGCGGTTCCGTGCAGAGCGGTTCCGTCCCGGCCGGGACGAACAACGCCCAGGGAACGTCGTCGTCCGTCGCGCCCTCTCGCCCGCCCGGCGATACGCGTGCAGCGGGCGAAGCCGAGGTCTCGCCCCGGCCCAAGCCCCAGGCCACCGCTTCCTCCGCGCCCCAGCCGTCCACCTCCCGGTCACCCACGTCTCAACCGTCCACCTCCCAGCCGTCCGCGTCCCGGCCGCCTTCCGAGGGGGGCGCGCAGGCTCCCCGCGCGACCGGCCCGGTGTCCAGCGCCGTCGCACCCGTCGCACCCGTCACCTCCTCGGCCGCCTCGGGCCACGGCGGCCCGGCGGTCCCCATCAGTACGGCACCTGCCGTCGGAGACCCGAAGCCGGCCCGCCCCTCCGTCGAGCAGCCGAGGACGCCCTCGTCCCCGGATGCCGAGGACCCGGATGCCGAGACCCCGGACGCCGGCACGGCGGACACCGGCAGTCCGGACCCCGAGCGCCCGGCCACCGGCGACGGTGCCGTACAGGCGGCCGTACGCGCGGCCGTACCGCCCGGCACCCCCGTGCTCACCGGCCATCCGGCCTGGGAGGCCGCGCGGGCGGCGGTGCCACCCGTCACCCGGTCGCACACCTGGGTCGATCCGGTGTCCGCGCCGGCCGATCCGAACCGGCCGGGGGAGTCCACGCGGTACGCCGTGCGGTCCAGGTTCGACGCACGCCGTGTCGAGTACGACGGCGAACAGGTCACCGACCTGACGGTCCGGGTCGCCGTCGGCCCGGAGGGCATGCCGGACGGCGTCTGGGACAAGGTGCGCGCCGGTGTCGAGGAGTTCTTCAACGCCCCGGGCCACCGGCTGCCGGGCGGCGATCTGCTGCACGTCACCGTGGAGCGGGTGGCGCACGACCCGCATCCCCACGCTCTCACCGTCACCTTCGTGGACCGGGACCTGCCGATGACCCGCACCGCGTGGTGGGCCGACGCCGAGCCCGTGGACTACGCGCACGAGATCGCGCACCAGCTCGGCCTGCGTGACGAGTCGCGGGACGACAGCGCGCCGCATCGCCCCGACGTCCCGGGCAGCCTGCTCGGCGACTACACGCGCACCGCTCCGAAGGGGCTCCGGCAGAGCGGCCTGCGCGGCCGTCACCTCAGCCTCCTGGACGCCCACATCGGCGATCCGACCGCCACCGCGGGGAGCGGCGGCCGCCCGGGCCCCGCGTCCTCCGCCGCGCGCCCCGTGGCGACGGTGAGCGGACGGACCGGCGCCGAACCCCGCGCGCCCCGCAAGCCCGGCCCCCGGCCCACCGACCACACCCAGGCCGGCCCCGGGCCCGTACCTCCGGCACCGGCACCGGCACCGGTACCGACCGCGACCGCGACCCCGGCAACGGCCCAGGCCCAGGCCCAAGGCCCGGCCCCGGCCCCCGTCACACACACCGCACCGAACACCGCACCCAAGAGCACACCGGAGAGCACACCGGAGAGCACACCGGAGAGCGCGCCGGAGAGCGCGAAGAAGAGCGCCCAGCACAAGCAGTGGATCAGCACCCGCCTCGACGGCACCCGTCCGCCCCGGCTGGAGCGTGACGCCTCCGCGCCGTCGCGGGAGGGCCGTACGCCCACCCGGTTCGACGACGGCACGCGCATGCCCGCCTACGTCGACGACGTGGCGTCGTTGCTGGAGGGCATGCCCGACGACCTGCTGCCGGAACTGCTGGCCACGCCGGGCACCTTCGGGCAGAGCGACGTCGCCCTGCGCGGCATCGGCGAGGTGCTGGACGAGATCGGCACCTTCCTGGGGCGTGACCCGTCGCTGAGTCCGCGCGGACCCGGGCGCGACGACCCCGGCGCCGCCACCGGTCTGCTGGCCGACGTCCGGTCGGCACTCACCCGCCGGCCGCGGAGCCTGACCGGCGGACGCCCGTTCCCCTACACCAACTCCCGGGGGGAGCAACGGGTTCTGCACCTCACCGCCCGCCACTACGGCAACTGGCAGCGGTTCTCCGACGAGTACGGCAACCCGTCGAAGATCGACACCATGGACCGGGCCGTCACCCAGGCCGGACAGAGCAAGAGCGTGCAGTCCGTCACCCAGATCGGGCTGGGCGGACCGTTCCTCGGCCCGCTCGGCACGCTGGCGTTCGGCGGCTTCGGCCGCCTCAACGTGCGGGCCGGCGTCAGCACCAAGGTCGGCTACACCCAGACCGACCAGGTCACCGGCCAGATGGAGACCCGCACCCTCGACGGCTCGAAGGTGTACCTGGACGACGTGTACGTCGAGGTGTCCGTCACGGACGCCGACGGGCACGTCGTCTCCGCCCCCGACCCCGCCGACCCGACCGGCCCCGAGACCCCCGCGCGCGGTGGTTTCGCCGTACGGGACGGGCTGATGCTGCGGCTGCCCGACAGCGTGACGAAGCCGTCGGCGCCCGGCCGGATCCCCCGGTCGATCGCGCTCGACCACAACTCCCCGTACCGGCTGGTCCGCACCGAGGGCTTCGGTCCGGTCGCGCAGATCCGCGACTGGGCGGCGGAGGAGATCGGCGCGCGGCCGGGCAGCACCGCCTACCGGGAACTCGACGCCTTCTTCTCCAGCGACTCCTTCCAGCGGCACGCCCGCCAACTGTCGGCCGGACGGGTGGTGACGCCGCCGCTGTTCGCCGACGACCGGGCGAAGACCCCGCTCGGCGTCTTCGTCGTGGAGCGGACGGTGCCGGTGCGGGCGACGCTCGTCGGCGAGACCTCCGAGGCCGAACTGCGGGACATCACCACCTCCACCGTCCGCAACGACCAGAGCTTCGCCAAGGGCGTCAGCCTCGGCGTCGACGGCGTCCTGGGGCCCGCCTTCAACCTCTTCGACCTCGGCGACGGGCACCTCAACCTGCGGCTCCAGTTCGGACCGGCGTTCCGCGCCCTCCACTCGGTGACGCGGTCGGCCGCCCTGGGCGGCTTCGGGGCGCTGAAGACGTCCGGCCAGGTCAAGGGCGACCCCACCGGCCTCTACCTGGTCAAGAAGACGGTGTACGTGCGGCGGGGCGGCAGCGGCGCACCGCCGCGGCGGTTCCACACCTGGAGCGTGGACCGGATGACCCGCTCCGAGGCCCGCCGGCTCGCCGGCTGGGACGACGGGACGAAGCTGCCGCTGCGCAACGGCCTGCCGGCACCGTTCGCCCCGGCCCACCTGACCCCGGACCGTCCGGTGACCCTGGGCATGCACCGCGTGGAGGAGTTCTCGCACCCCGACGGGCGGCGCACCCGCGACGCCGACGGCATCGGCCGCACCCTGCCGGACGACTTCGCCGACACCGTCCTCGCGGCGCTCGCCGAGGCCCACCCCGGGCTGGTCGCACCCCTCGACCAGCTCGCCCCGCCGTCGCGCCGGGGGGCGCGGGCCCGGGTGCGGGGCCTGCTGGAGCCGGCGGACCCGCTGTCCGTGCCGAACCGCCCGGAGCACGGGCGGTTCGGCGACGCCGACGCGTACCGGACGGCGCTCGCCAACACGCTGGAGGTCCTCGCGGTGCTCTCGCCGCAGGGCCTGGCGGGCAGCCTGGAGACACTGATCACGACCGGCGTCCAGATCCGGCTGACCGAGCCGGGCACCCTCGGGCAGGGCCACCGCCACATCCGGGTGCACGCCGAACTGACCAACCGGCGGTACGAAGGCCGGCAGGACGACGTCAAACTGCGGCACAGCGCCCCCGGCGGCCAGCGGACGGACGGCCAGGAGAGCCGCAAGCGCGCGGTGGGCGGCGGGTTCGACGTCATGTTCGGCTTCCGCGACCCGGACTCCTCCGGGAGCGCGCCGTTCCTCCCCGACAACACGGGCGCCCTCTCGCTGGGCGGCCGCTACGCGCGGCAGAGCGACTCCGAGTCCGGGTACGGCGCCACCGTCTCCCACGAGCCGATGTCGGTGAGCATCCGGCCGTCCCACCTGTACCGCTACGACCTCGCGCTCACGGTGAGCCACGGAGGGTACTGGCGCTTCCGCGGGATGCTGCGCGGGGTCGCCACCCTGGGACTGCTGGGGACGCAGCCGTTCGTCTTCAGCAGCCCCCGCGACGTGCTGATCGGCACCACCACCGGCGGCGAGCAGATCCGCGGCGGCCCCGTGAAGGGCCAGGTGCTGATCAGCGTCCCCGACCAGCACGCGCCCGCCGTGGACCCGCACCGGCCGGACGCGCCCGACGTCCACCGGTCGCTCCGCGACCCCCTGCACACCGTGCCCATGGACCGCGAACGGGCGCACGCGCTGGCCACCGGCGACCTCTCCCGGAGCGGAGGCCGGGGCCGGGCGGACGGACGCGGTGCGCAGACCTTCCGCGACCTCCAGAACCACCCGTTCGTGACCGTGAACGTCGTCGTGCCGCCCGGGCTGACCGACGCGGTCCAGGACGTCGTACGGCGCGCCTCGGGCGGAACGTGGCAGTACAACGAGGAAGGCGCCCCCGCGCGGGAGGCGATCATGCGCGCCTTCCAGCCGCAGTACGCGACGGCCAACTTCGACCAGAGTTCGGGACCGCTCGGCTTCGGCATCAGCGCGCTGATGGGCAAGTCGCCGTACGCCACCCTGTGGGCGACCTTCCGCCACTTCACCGCGGTGCGGAACATCCACCCGCTGACCGGGCCGATCGCCATGGACACCGAGATGGTGCTGGCCGGCGGCACCCAGGCGTCCGGCAAGATCAGCAGGAGCAGCCTCCTCTCCTTCGGCGGCCAGTTGACCTACGCCAAGCCCCACGGCGTCGGCCCGGGAGTGGTCGGCACCTACGGACTCGCCGTCAACCCCTGGTCGTGGTCGGGGCAGAAGAGCGTGACCGTCACCCGCAGCGTGGTCGCCGACCTCAACCTGAAGGGGTTCACCCACCAGGTGCTGGTGTCCGGCACCGTCGAACACTGGACGGCGATGGTCGCCGGCATGCTGGGGACGGCCGCCGCGAACCTGCCCCTCGTCCCGGACTCGCTCGCCGGAACGGCCGGTTCCGTCACCTCCGTCCCCGGCGGCTGGACGGCACACCTGCCGGAGAAGAGCGCCCACCGGCTCAAGCTGATCAACGACGGGATGGGCGACGTCCCCGCCTACACCGCGCGGACCTGGTCACCGCAGCCCTGGCTGCGCGGCAACTCCTTCGGCACCTTCCCGGTGAACGCGCTGGACCCCACCGCCGTGCTGGCCCGCTTCCACCGGAAGGTGAAGGACCTCGGCTTCGACGACGTCGCCCTGGAACAGGTCCGCCGGCTCGTCACCTCCCGCGTCCTGCGCGCCCTCGACCGGGAGATGACCGGCACCGGCGTCTCGTCGCCGGCCCGGTCCGGCGGCTGGGGCTGGGGAAGCCTGCGGATCGGCACCCGGCAGGCCCGGGTACGGGTCGAGCTGATCCCCGGCGAGTCCACCTTCGAGATGCTCGACCACAGCACGGAGATGGAGGAGAACCGGCGGGCCGTCGAGACCGTCCAGGAAGCCTCGGACGTCACCACGGGCCGCGACGTCGGCCTCCTGACCGGCGAGGGCGTGCAGACCGGCGACCCGACGGCGGTGGCCGCGGGCCCCACGTACTCCGAGACCGGTACCTCCCGGCACACGGTCGCCTCCGGCCACACCGTCTCCTCCAGCACCACCTACCGGGCCGCCTCCACCGAGCCGCACGCCGAGATCTCCACGCCGTACAGGCTCCGCATCACCCTGGAGGTGACACCGGACTCCGCACCGGCCGGCCCGCGCGGCCCGGACCCGGCGCGGGAAGCCGCCACCGGACCGCGGCAGAACCCGGACCCGGCGCGCGGAGACGTGGCCGGACCGCGGCAGACCCCCGACTCGGCGCGCGGAGACGTGGCCGGACCGCTGGAGCGGGCCCGACGCCGGTTCACCGGTGCGACGACCGTCACCGAGACCGACTCCGTCGGCATACTGCGCGAACACGTCCCGCTCAGCCTGATGGTGCCGGACCCGGACCCGCACCTGCCCGCCACCGACCCCCGGCTCGGCCCGCCCGACCTCACGCTCACCGCACCTCCCCGCGCCGGTGTCCCGCCCGAGCTGCGGGAGCCCGGCGTGCGGTACGGGGACGGCACCCGGAAGCCGTTCACCGTCCCCGAGAACGGGTTCCACGTCCGCCGGATCATCGGACTCGAACACGTCCAGGAGGCCAACAACCGCGCCCTCGCCGAGTCCTACGGCCTGAACCTCTCCGCCCTCGACGGCGAGGAGTCGGGGGACAAGCGGTCCGGGGGCGCGCGGTCCGGGGGTACGCGGTCCGGTGACCAGCAGTCGGGGGACAAGCGGTCCGCCGGCACGCGGTCGGGTGACAAGGCGGCCGGCGCCGCCATGTCCCGTGCCGACGCCGACCGCCGTCGCGCGCGGCTGCTCCTGCGGGCCAGGGACACCGGCCTCACCCGGCTCGGCACGGGTGCGGCCCAGGCGCTGGAGGACGGGACCAACAACACGGCCCTGTCGACCTTCTACGACCGGACGCTGACCCCGGCCGGCTACCAGGTGCCGGGGCTGACCCACCGCCACCTCGTCGGCACCGACACCGGACAGCTGTCGCTGTTCTCCCGGCCCGACTTCAGCCGGGCCGTGCTGCTGACCGTCGCCGACGGCAAGAAGATCGAGGTGCTCCGGGAGACCGGCGAGGGCGCGAGCACCTCGGTCGCGCAGGAGAACGTCCAGGACTCCGCGCTCGGCGCCGGAGTGATCGTACGGTCCGAGCAGACCGGCCTGAACCAGCTGGCCACGACCGTCACCGGCCCCTACGCCGCCGACGGCGACGGGGCACCGGTCGGCGGCGACCACGCGTCGTCGGTCAACGTCAAGCCGAAGACCGGCCGGGAGTTCCTGTTCGCCGTCCCCACCAGCTGGCTCAGCGTCGCCGACGTGCACCGGGGCGTCAAGGACAGCCGCCTGGGGAAGGCGGTCGCCGGGACCTTCGGGTTCCTCAGGCCGGGGCCCAGGACGGTCACCTCCGAGACGTACGTCCTCGTCTGGGTGCGCGACGACGTCGCCCGCGACCTCGCCCTGATCGACGACACGAACTTCCCGTCCCGGGTCTCGGCGGCCTGGGACGCCGTGGGCAAGGCGAGCAAGGCGTGGACCGACGCCGACAAGGCGTACTGGAAGAAGCGCCGCACCGCGCTCCCCCTGCGCGAGGCCGTGGACGACGCGAGCGGCGCCCTGAGGACGGCCCGGACCGCCGCCGCGGACACCGCGCGGAGCCTCGCGCCGGTCCGGGAGGCCGCCGACGCCGCGGACCGGGAGCTCCGGCGCGCCCAGGACGACGCGGCCGGGGACCACGCCCGCGCACGGCGGATCACGGAGGCGGCCGACGCCCTCGACGCCGCGGACACCGCCCTCCGCCGGGCCCTGGACGCCGCGGCCGACGGCCGCACCACGGCACGCACCACGGCCGACACCGCCCGGGACACCCTCGACGCCCTGCGCGGCTGGGCGGACCTGCCGGGCGAGGGCCCCGACCCCGACCGGCTCCGGCAGGCCGCCGCCGACCTCGCCGAGGCCGAACGGACGGCCGCCGGTCCGCGCGAGGACGCCGACCGCGCGGTCGGCACCGCCCGCCGCCTGCGCGACGAGGCCGCCGCACGGCTCGCCGAGGCCGAGCGAGCGGCGGGCGCACCGCCCGCTGAGCCGTCCCCGGCCGCCGACACCGGGCGCGCCCGGCGGACCGCCGCCGCACTGCGCGACGCGGCCGGCCGGCGGGTCGACGCGGCACGCACCCGGCGGCAGGAGGCGGCCGGGCGACTCGTCGGACCCGCCCGGGCCCACGACGAGGCCCGGGCGGAGGTGGAAGCGGCGACCGGCCGGCTGAACACGGCACGCGCCGCCTTCGAGGCCCGGCGCGCCGAACTCACGGCACTGCGCGAGACCGCGGAGACCGCCGCCGCCGAGTACCACCGGGTACGGGCGGGCGCCGACCGGCTCACCCGGTGGCACCGGCTCGCCGCCACCGAGGAGGGCCGGCGGCACCTCGGCGACCTGGAGGAGCCGCCCCCCGTCAGTTATCAGGCCCCGCCCAAGAAGCCCGCCCCGGCCGAGGTCCCCGCCCCGGCCCGCCCCCGCTACACCAGGACCGCCCCCGGCCCCCGGCCCACCGCCACCGACGGGGCCGGGGCCGGGCCCACCGGGACCGCCGCCGCTACCCGGTCCACCGTCACGGACGGGACAGGGAGCGGCGGGGCCGCCGCCGACGCCCGGCTCACCGCACCCGACGGGACCGAGTACACCCTGCGTGACGTGCCGAGGGACGGCGACGCCTTCTTCCACGCGCTCGCCCGGGGCCTCGTCGAGGCAGGCTCGCCGCTCGCCGCCGAACACGGCATCGTCCCCTCCGACCCGGAGATGCCCGCCAAGCTGCGCCGACTGCTGTCGGAGCGGCTGACCGACCCGGCCGACGCGGACCTCCTCGCGGCCGTCGCCCCCGACCACACCGACGTCTTCACCGCGGCCGAGGTCCAGGCGACGGGTCCCGTCCCCGACCTGCGACCGGACACACCGGGCCGCCGCGAGTTCGACGCGCTCGGAGTGATGCCGCACTCGGTGACCCTGGACGACCGGGCCCGGGCCGGGCTGGCCGCCGCCCAGCTCCGGCGGCAGGGGACGGCCGACGACGAGACCCGCTGGGACCATGCCGCCGCCGACCTGCTCCCGCTCCTCGCCGCCCGCACCTTCGGCGTGGACGTCACCGTCGTCCGCGGCGACGGCAGCTTCCAGGACTTCACCCCGGGCACCCGGACGGCCGCCGGCCGGCTCCGCACCCTGGGCCTCGTGGACGACGGCGCCGACGCCGGGCGCACCCACCTGGTGCTGAGCCTGGACGACCGGCACTACCAGCTCGCCGTCCCGGTGACAGACCGGGCCGCGACGCCCGACACGGACCCGCCGGCCGGCCCTCCGGCGCCCGTCGTGCCGCCCTGGGGCGTTGCTCCGGGCACCGATCTGGACCACGCGTACGGCGCGCTCGCCGGGCCGAAGAAGGTGAAGGACGAGGAGCGGGAACAGGCTCCGCCGCCGGGGGATCCGGGCGCGGGTTCGGGATCGGGCGCGGGTTCTGGATCAGGGTCTGGTGCGGGTGCGGGTGCGGGTGCGGGTGCGGGGAAGCGCCCTGTCCGGGTCAATCCGCTGTGGTACTCGCTGGACGACTTCCGTCCGACGCTCCTGGAGCGCAAGGCGGCGACCTGGCTCTATTCGGTCGACGCGGAGGGCGACATCCATCTCGGGGTGGAGGAGATGGACAAAGCCTTGGAGAGAGGCGAATTCCAGGAGCTGTTCGACCGGATGGCGGCCAGGAACCCGGACCTGACGGAGGAGGAGCTGCGGCGGGGGCTGGAGGGCCAGGGGCATCCGACGACGGCGCTGGGTTTCGACGCCTCGGGCCGGACGTCGGTCCAGCCGGCCCGGGTGAGCGGTGAGTTGGCGTGGAACGAGGAGAAGGGGCGCTGGGAGGTCAACGACAAGTCAGGCCGGTACATGAGTGACAGCGTCCGGAAGGTGACCGCCGAGGAGGCGCTTCGCTGGGTCGGCAACGTGGCCCGGCGGATGTCCGCGCGGTGGGGGGTTCCGGTCGAGCCGGTGCTGGCCAAGCACGGTGCTCCCCAGCAGCCGGCCCCGCCACCGGCCGACCAGCCCGCGCCCCACGCGCCGGCGGACGCGGACGTCACCGGGCCTCGCACCGCCGTCGTGCAGGCGGCCGACGTGCCGGCGCAACCGCGGCCCAACGCCTCCGCCCACCCGGCCGATCAGCCGGCCACCCACTCGACCGCCCACCCGGCGCCCGATGTGCCCGATGTGCCCGACGAGCCCGGCGCGCCGGAGGGGCCGGTGCGTCTCTGGGCCCAGGGAGTGCCGCAGCAGGTGCCGGCCGACGGCAACTGTCTGCTGTACGCCTTCATGGCGAGCGACCCGGGGTATGTCCGCGACCGGCTGCCCGGCCTGGCCGCCGACGACCCGGTGGCCTACGCATGGCTGGGGGACCCCGCGAGGGTGCGCCGCGACCTGGCCAGGAACGCGCGGGTCCTCTCCCGGTTCGGCGTCCTCCTCTCGGGCCCGCACACCCAGCTCGCCGCCGCCATGGCGGAGCACGTGGCCCGGTCGCTGGGCGGGGACGCCGGGCCGCTGCCGGCCGAACTGGCCTGGCAGTACCGCGGCAGCGAGTCGTCCGAGGGGTTCACCGCACGGGTGTGGGCCATGGACCGGGAGCAGGTGCTGGACCAACTGCGCGCGCACGGTCTGGCGCCCTCGGACGACTCGGCGTCCCCGACCGACGAAGAACTGCGCGACCGACTGCTGAGGGACGCGCCGCTCCAGGACGACGAGCTGGCCCGTCTGACGGAAGCCGTCCAGGACTGGAGCGGGCGCTGGGCGTCCGCCGAGGGCGAGACCTTCCTCCTGCTGCTGGCCCACGCCTTCGACGTACGGTTCGCCGTCTCCACGGGCGGCGGACAGGGCGACGGGCCGACGCACGGCGGAGGCTCCGAGGTCGGCCCGCGCGGCGCCACCCGGCTGATCGAGCTCTACCGCAGCACGGGCAGCGGTGGACGGGGCGGCGAGCACTACAGCGGAAGCGACGCCCCGCCCCGCGAGGAGCCCCGGGAGCAGGGCGGCCAGGGCGAGCCCGGGCGGTCGGCTCCGGTTCCGCCGTCTCAGGACCCGCCGTTCCAGGTCCTGCCGTCGCAGGTCCCGCCGCCTCAGGTCCCGCCGTCCCAGGCCCCACCACCCTTCCAGGCCCCCGAAGAAGCTCCGACCGCGGAGGAGCTGAAGTGGCTGACCCGCCTCAACCCGTGACGGGCACACCGGTCCGGCGGCGCGCGCCCCGATGATCCGCCGGACCCGCCCCGCACCCCATCTCCTTCTCCATCTCCCCACCAGCGACAGCGTCGAAGAGGACAGAGCACGTCATGAGCGAACGAGCAGCGAACACCCCGGACGACGGAACCGCGTCCGGGTCCGCGCCCGGGTCCGCGCCCGGGTCCGCGTCCGGGTCCGCGTCCGGGTCCGCGCCCGGAACCGCGCCCGGGTCCGCGTCCGGGACCGCGTCCGGGTCCGCGTCCGGTTCCGCCTCCGCGGAGCGGAACGGACCGGAGGGACCCGCCCCGTCCGGGACCACCGGCTCACCCGGCGCGCAGACCCCGTCCCGGACTCCGGCCCAGACGCCGCCCGCGACCCCGACGGCGTCCTCCTCCGGCCGCGGCGCGGCCCGGACGGAGGCGTCCGCCGCCGCGGACCCGTCCGGGCCGTCGGGCCCCTCCGGCTCGGCCACGGGCGACGCGGCCGCGCGGACGCCCGGGACGCCGCCGGAGGCCGCCGCCCCGGAGCCGGAGGCCGGCCACGGTGTCCTGACCGGGCGGCTGTCGTCCGGTGTGCTGGCCGGCGCCGCCCTGGCCGGACTGCTCCTGATCGCCGCGCCGTTCGGCATCGCCACGCTGGACGACGGGGACCGGTCCTCCTCCGACTCCGCGCCGTCGCACGGGGACGACCTGCCCGCGGGGCTCCCGCAGGACGACGAGCAGCCGGGATTCGTGCCGGTCCCCGCCGAGTCCTCGGGCTCTCCGACCGCCCGGCCGAGCGCCTCGGGCACCGCCCGGTCCGGCGGGAACCCCGTCCCGGCCCAGTACGGCCCCGCGACACCGAGCCCGGCCACCACCGGCGCACCCCGCACGAGCGCGCCGGACGACGCGAAGGCCGGGACGAAGGCCGGGACGAAGAGCGGCGCAGCGACGAGCACCCCGGCCACCGGGGGCGGTGACAGCGCGGCGGTCCCGCAGTCGGCCGCCCAGTCGGCCACGTACCGCCAGATCGTGAGCAAGCTGAACGGGCGCTGCGTCGACATCCCCGACTACCGGGCCGTGGCCGGCGCGGACCTCCAGATGTGGGACTGCGCCCCGCAGGAGAACCAGCGGTGGGAGTTCCACTCGGACGGGACCCTGCGGGCCATGGGCCTGTGCCTGACGAGCGTGTGGCACGCGGGCGAGGACGGATCGCCGATCCAGCTCGACACCTGCGCCGGCCGCCCCCAGCAGAAATGGGTCCTGAACAGCCGTGAGGACCTGGTCAATCCGGCGGCCGACAAGTGCCTCGACATCGTCGACGCGAACGCGCAGAACGGCGCGCGGCTCCAGCTGTGGTCCTGCAACGGCAGGGCGCACCAGAAGTGGGTGAGCCGCTGACCGCCCCGGCCCGCGCCGCCCCACCGACACCTCACGCCCGACCGGGCAACCCCCGATCAAGCACCCCCTGAGCAACCCCCGCCAGGCGACCGCGCCACCCGGCCCGGCCCGGAGAGGAGCACCACCCCATGACACGCCACGTGCTGGCCGTCGACCCGGAGGACGCCGGGTGCCACGCGTCCATCGCAGACGCCGTCCGGGCCGCGCGCAGCGGTGCCCTGATCACGGTGGCCCCCGGCCGGTACAGCGACCCGCTGGTGCTGACCGACGTGGTGACGATCGTCGCGGCGGAGGGGCGCGGCTCGGTGGAGCTCGCCCCCCGGTCCGGGACCGCGGTGACGGCGACCGCCGAGGCCGTCAAGCTCACGGGTCTGGTGATCCGGGGCGCTGACGAGGAGCTGCCCGCCGTCGACGTGCCGGACGGCCAGCTGGAGCTGGACGACTGCGAGATCAGCGCCGTGGCGTGGACCGCCGTACTGGCCCGGGGCGGCGGCGCGCTGGCGATGCGGGACAGCCGGGTCACCAACGCGGCCGGCGCGGGGGTGGTGGTGACCGGCGAGGCCGAGAGCGTCATCGAGGACTGCCGGCTGGAGGACCTGGCGGCGTCCGGCGTGGTGATCGGCGAGCGGGGCAACCCGCTGATCCGCCGCTGCACGGTCCGGGACACCGCGGGCAACGGCGTCTTCGTCAACGGCGAGGGGCGCGGCTCGATCGAGGACTGCGACATCTCGGCGACCGCCAAGCCCGGCATCGCGCTGGAGGACAGCAGCGCCACCCGCGTCCTGCGCACCCGGGTCCACGGGGTCGGCGGCGTCGGCATCCACATCTCCAGCCGCAACCGGGTGCTGGTGGAGGACTGTGCCGTGGAGGACCCGGCGGGACACGGGCTGACCGCGTCCGGCGACGCGGAGCCCGTGGTGCGCAGACTGCGGGTGACCGGGGCCGGACAGCAGGGCCTGCGTCTCGGTGACAAGTCGCGCGGCAGGTACGAGGACTGCGAGGTGCGCGACGCCGGCGGGTCCGGGCTGTGGGTCGGCGGCAACGCGTCGCCCGTCGTCACCGGCCTGACGGTACGCGGCGGCGCGGCCGACGGCACGCACCTCACCGACGACTCCACGCCCGAGCTCGACCGGCTCCACGTCACCGGCCCGGCGGGCACCGGCGTCCGCACCGACGAGAACGCCAACCCGCTGCTGCGCCGGGTCACCCTCACCGCCTGCGACGGGCACGGCATGGAGGTCTCCGGCACCGCCCGCGGACGGTACGAGGACGTGGAGATCAGCGAGGTCCGCAAGTCCGGGGTGCGCATGGCCGACTCCTCCCGTCCGCTCCTGAACGCCGTACTGGTCCGGGAGGCGGGCGGCAACGGCTTCGCGGTCGCCGGGACCGCCACCGGCACCCTGCGTGACTGCGACGTGTTCCGCGCCGACGCGGACGGCCTGGCCGTCGCCGCGGGGGCGGACGTGACGGCCACCCGGTCGCGGTTCCACGGCTGCGGGCGCGCCGGTGTCATGATCGCGGCCCGGGGCACGGGCACGCTCAGCGACTGCGAGGCGTTCGAGAACACCGGCGACGGCATCCTGCTGCACACCGCGGAACGCGTCGTCCTCAGGAACTGCGCCTCCTTCGAGAACGGCCGCAGCGGCCTGCGGCGCACCGTGGTCAGCGAGAGCACGCTGCTGGAGCAGCTGGTCAGCCGGTCCAACGGAGCGGAGGACGCGCACGGGGAGACGCAGGAGGCGCCAGGATTCCCCGCCCCCCGCACCGCCCACGCCGCACCGCCGGACCCGGCCCGCCGGCCCGCCGCGGACGGCGACCCCGACCCCGGCCCCGACCGGGACCGCAACGCCGATCGCGACCGGGACCGCGACGCCGATCGCGACCGCGCTCGTGCCGCAGGCCCGGACACGGCCGCGGACACGGACACGGACACGGCCGCGGACACGGACGAACCAGGGCAGAGCAGGCGGGACGGGCAGGGGGGCCGGCCGCGGAAGCAGCGGTCCCGGACCTCGCCCCTGGCCGAACTCGAGTCGCTGATCGGCCTCGACTCGGTCAAGCGCGAGGTCAAGACCCTGGTGAGCCTCAACCAGATGGCCCGGCGCCGCACCGAGATGGGCATGTCGGCCCCGCCGATGAGCCGGCACATGGTCTTCGCCGGCCCTCCCGGCACCGGCAAGACCACCGTGGCGCGGCTCTACGGCAGCATCCTCGCCGAGATGGAGGTGCTGCGGTACGGGCACATCGTGGAGGTGGCCCGTCAGGACCTGGTCGCGCAGGTCATCGGCGGTACGGCGATCAAGACGACGGAGGCGTTCGAGAAGGCCCGCGGCGGGGTGCTGTTCATCGACGAGGCGTACACCCTCACCTCGCAGTCGGACGGGGGCGGCGGCGCGGACTTCGGCCGGGAGGCCGTGGACACGCTGGTGAAGCTGATGGAGGACCACCGCGACGACACGGTGGTGATCGTCGCCGGCTACTCGGTGGAGATGCGCCGGTTCCTCGCCACCAACCCCGGCCTCGCCTCCCGGTTCAACCGCACCGTCGAGTTCCCGAACTACACGGTGGACGAGCTGGTGACGATCGTGGAGCACATCTGCCGACGGCACCAGTACGCACTCGGCCCGGGCACGGCCGACGCGCTCGCCGCCCACTTCGAGCGGCTGCCCCGCGACGACACGTTCGGCAACGGGCGGACCGCGCGCCGCACCTTCGAGGAGATGGTGGACCGTCAGGCGTTCCGCCTCGCCGGTGAGCCGGACGTGGCACCGGCCGACATGCTGCGGCTGACCCCCGAGGACCTGGGCGCCCAGGCGGCTCCCGGCGGCACCGGGAACGGCGAGGCGGGGCGGGAGGAACTCGACGTCCTGCTCGGCGAGCTGAACGCCATGGTCGGCCTCGACGAGGCCAAGCAGACCGTGGCCTCGCTGGTGCACCTGCTCGCCAACACGCGGCGGCGCGCGGCGGCCGGACTGCCGACGGCGACGCTCAGCCACCACGTGGTGTTCTCGGGGCCGCCCGGCACCGGCAAGACCACCGTGGCCCGGCTGTACGGCCGGCTGCTCGCGGCCCTCGGCGTGCTGTCCCGCGGGCAGGTCGTCGAGGTGGCACGGGCCGACCTGGTGGGCCGTTACGTCGGCCACACCGCCCAGATGACCAGCGACGCCTTCGACCGGGCCCGCGGCGGCGTGCTGTTCGTGGACGAGGCGTACACCCTGACCCCCGGCGGGGCGGACCGCGGCGGTACGGACTTCGGGCAGGAGGCCGTGGACACGCTGGTGAAGCTGATGGAGGACCACCGCGACGACGTGGTGGTGATCGTGGCCGGGTACACCGAGGAGATGGACGGCTTCCTGGCGTCCAACCCGGGACTGTCCTCACGGTTCTCGCACCGCGTCGAGTTCGCCGACTACGCGCCCGACGACCTGGTCGTCATCGTGGAACGGCAGGCCGAGGCGAGCGGCTACACCTGCGGGCCGGGCCTGTCGGACCGGCTGCGCGAGCACTTCGCGTCGATGGAACGCGACCGCTCCTTCGGCAACGCCCGCCACGCCCGCAAGGTCTTCGAGTCGCTGGTCACCCGTCAGGCGTTCCGGCTGAGCGCGTCGCCCGCCCCGACCCTCGACGAACTACGGCTGCTGCTCCCCGAGGACCTGACCGTCTGACCCGGCCGGCACCCGCCCCGACCCGGTTCAGGACCGGTTCCGCGCTCTTTCCGATCCGTTCCGAACTTTTTCTTCGGTCAGCCCATCGAACCACGGTGGTCGGCCCGACCGGCCGGCCGACCACCGTGTTCCGTTCCTCCTCCGCACGCCTCCACACGACCGTGCGGCAGGAGCCGGCCAGACTGAGGACGATGACATGAGCAAGCCCCGTGTAGCCGTGCACGCCGCCGACCCGATCACCCAGGTCGGGCTGGCGTCCTGCCTGGAGCGCAGGCCGCACATCGTGCCGGCGGCGATGGAGGAGGCCGACGCCGTGGTGGTGGCGGTCGAGACCGCGGACGCCGCCACGCTCGACGTCCTGCGCGGCCTGCCCGCGCCGGAGCGGGCCCGGTTCGTGCTGGTGGTGGGCGGCGGCTGGTACGTCGATCCGACCGCCGCCGTCGAGTGCGGGGTACGGGCCGTGCTGTGGCGCGCGGAGGCGAACCCCACCGCGCTGGTCCGGGCGGTGGTCTCCGTCGCGAACGGGCAGGCGTGGCTGCCCCCGACGGTCCAGGGACGGCTGCTGGACCAGATAGAGCACGTCCAGCGGGAGGTCCTGCGCCCCCGGGGACTGACCCCCTCCGGGCTCACCTCCCGGGAGATCGACGTGCTCCGCCTGGTCTCGGAGGGGATGGACCTCTCCGAGATCGCCGTGCGGATGAGCTACTCCGAGCGCACCATCAAGAAGATCGTCTCCTCCGTCATGGGCCGGCTGGGACTGCGCAACCGGGTCCACGCGGTGTCGTACGCCATCCGCGCCGGACTGATCTGATCACGCCCGGCACCGTCCGTCACCGGGAAGACGCCCGGTCGGGTACGAACGGGAAGCCTCCGCTCCCTTCCGTGCCCGCTCCGGCCCCGGCCCCCGCCGACGCACCACCCGCGGCCCTACGGTGCCCCGCGGCCCTACGGTGCTCCGCGCCGGCCCCGCCGCCCGCCGCCCGCCGCCCGCCGCCCGCCGTCCCGTCCGCCGCGCCGGACGATCGTCCACCAGGGCAGCGCCCTGTGGTCCACCGGCACGCACGACCGGTCGTGACGGTCCGGCGGTCGCTCAGGCGGTGCTCGGGTCAAGGGCCAGCGGCTTGATCCGGCCCTCCAGCATCGCGCCCAGGCCCTGCGCGGCGCAGATGTCGGGCCGCTCGGCGATGTGCACCGGCATGCCGGTGGCCTGCCGCAGCATCTGGTCGAACCCGGGCAGCAGCGCGGACCCGCCGACCATCATGATGCCGCGGTCGGCGAGATCGGCCACCAGGTCGGGCGGGCACTCCCGCAGCACCCGTCCGATGCCGTCGAGCACCGCGGTCAGCGGCGTCTCGATCGCGTCCCGGACGGCCGCGGTGTCGACCTGGACGGAACGGGCGAGGCCGGTGGCGACGTCCCGGCCGTGGATCTCCGTGGAGGCGGGGCCGTGCGGGGTGAGGCCGTTGCCGGACAGGGCGAGCTGGAGGGGCCGTACCGACTGGCTGGGCAGCATCAGCTCGTGCTCGTGGCGCAGGTGCTGGACGATCGCGTGGTCGACCGCCTCGCCGCCGACGGGCACGCGCTCGGCGGTCACGATCGACCCGAGGGAGAGGACGGCGACCTGGGTGGCGGCCGCCCCGCACACCATGATCATGGTGGCTTCGGGCCGTTCGACGGGCAGCCCGCAGCCGACGGCCGCCGCGATGAGCGTGTCGACCAGCTCCACCCGCCGGGCGCCCAGCCCGACCAGGGTCTCGATCGCCGCGCGCTGCGCCAGCGGGTCGGCGTCGTGCGGGGTGCAGGCGGCGGCGCGCAGGAACGGCTTGCGGCGCAGCTGGCGGCGGATCTTGTCGCCGAGCAGGTGCCGCAGCATGCGCTGCGCCATCTCGATGTCGACGACCGTGCCGCCGGAGACCGGGCGGACGACGCGGATGTAGTGCGGGGTGCGGCCCGTCATCCGCTCGGCGAACTCGCCCACAGCGATCAGCGCGCCGGTCCGGGTGTTCACGGCGGCGGCGGACGGCTGGTCGACGACGAGCCCGGCCCCCTTCACGTACACCCGCGTCCGCGCCGCCCCCAGATCGACGGCGAAGTGGCAGCGGCGCAACTGCTCCAGACTGGCGGTCATGGCAGATCCTCCCGAGAGCGCAGGCCGTGGCGCCCGCCGGGCCGGCGGGCCGTGGTGAGTGGGCCGCCGGGCGGTGGCCTCCTACGCATCGTGCGGGGCCGGGAGGGCGGGCGCCCGCTGGAGGGGGCCGGGCGGGGCGCCGCCGAACGGGGGGTCCGCGCGGGGTGTCCCGTGCGGAGGGAGGGGGAGCGGGCGGCGAGGTGCTAAGGGGGGTGCGGGTGGTGAGGCGCCGGAGGACGGACGGACGCCGAGGGGACCGGCACCCAACCGTACGCCCCGGCACCGGACCGTACGCGCCCACACGGGACCGTACATACCGGCACCTGCACCTTGACCGGCACCGGCACCGGCACCGGCACCTGCGCGGCGGCGGCAGGCGTCACAGGGACCGCGCCGCCTCCAGCACCGGTGCCAGCGACCGCACCGCCACCTCGCACCCGGCCTCCCGCAGCTCCTGCTCGGCGGTCGTGTTCCGGGCGAGGCCGATGGTCCGCAGGCCGATCTGCTGGGCGGCGGTCAGCTCCGCCACCGACGAGGTGATCAGGACACCCGTGGCGGCCGGGGCGTCCACGGAACGCAGGGCTCGCAGCAGACAGTCCGGGTCCGGTGTGAGGCGGGTCAGGTCCGGGCCGCGGCCGTGGACGCCGGCCAGCGGCAGCCGGTACGACTCCACGGCCCGGTGGACGGCCCGCTCGCACACGTCCGTCACCACGGCCACCCGCCGCCCGGCCCCGTGCAGCGCGTTCACCAGGGCCACCGCCCGGTGGGTGACCGGCGCGACCGGTACGGCGCCCAGTTCCAGCGTGTCCAGGCGGCCGCGCAGGGACGGGCCGAGCGGGTCGCGGGCGAAGACGCGCAGTACGTCCAGCGGATGCACGATCGACTCCCGGCCCGCCGCCACCGCCGGCGCACGGCCCGTCGGCGCGTCCCGCGAGGAGCGGTGGTCGGCGGCGAGCGCCAGCAGCTCGTGCGCGGCCCGGCGCGCGGTCGTCGCGGTGAACAGGCGGACGAGGGGGCCGTCGAAGCCGAGCAGGACGGTGCCGGCCCCGGCGAGCAGGGCGGCCGGCGTGGGCCTCCCGTGGGTCTCGCCGGAGGGGCGTGCCGCCGGGGCCGCACGCGACGGCTCGGGCGGCGGCGCCCACTCCGGCCCCAGCCGGATCTCGCACCGCACCGCCAGCCCCGGCACCGGCCACCCGCCCACCTGGGCGTTGACCGCGCGCTGCGCGCCGACCGACCGGCGCAGGGAGTGGCGGCGGGTGATGCGGGGCGCGGTCTCCAGCAGGTGGGCCAGCAGCCGGTCCGCCACGCGCGCGGTCTGTCCGTGCACGAACGCCACCGGGTCCGTGACCCACCAGGACAGCTCGACGCCGCCCGTGAAGTCGCCCTTGCCGGAACTCGGCAGGGACACCTGCCGGGTGGCGCGCTGCGGGGTGAGGTCGACCTCGTAGTACGTCGTCGGCCGGGGCGGGGACGCGCCGTGCGGCCGGGCGGGGTCGAGCAGGGTGAGCGGGCCGTCGGGCCGGGTGTGGACGACGGCGGTGCGGCCCGGTGCGGGTATGCCGAGCTGGCCCAGGTCCGGGGTGATGAACGGCCCGCGTACCAGGTCGCGTTCCTCGTCGTCGGCGCGGTGCGCCGGCAGTGTGCAGTACCAGGCGACCGGCGGCTCGTCGGGCGTGCCGCCGAACAGCGGGCGGAACCGGTGCGGCCCGGAGGCGGCGGAGCTGTCCGCGAACGCCTCGTACAGGGCGGGCGGGACGAGGACCTGGACGGGGGCGCTGCTCCCGGCGGGACTCCCTGCGGGACCCCCGGCGGTGCTCCCGGCGGGACCTCCGGCGGTGCTCCCGGCGGTGCTCCCGGCGGTGCTCCCGGCGGGGCTCTCGGGGAGCGGGACGGTGTCGTCGTCCGGCGGGCCGCCGTCCCGGAACGTCACCCGCAGGCGCGGCGCGTTCGCCAGGTCGGCGAGGGGGCCGGGCAGCCAGCGCAGTACGGCGGCGAGGACGGGCAGCAGGTAGGCGTCCGGGTCGATGTGGACGCGGTAGCCGTCGGGGAGCACCCGCACCTCGTACTGCTGGGGGGTGAGGTCGCCCCGGGCGAGGACCTGGTGCACCGCGTACTCCAGGGAGATCCGCGCCTCGGGCCGGGAGCCCAGGCCGGTGTCCGCGGCGAAGAGGAGTGTGGGGCGGGGGCGGGGCGCCGTGTCGCGGCGGGCGTCGCGGGCCCGATCGCGCAGGCGGTGCACCTCGTCGTTGTGCGGGTCCTCCCGGAGGAGGGCTTCGAGCGCGCTCTCGGCGCTGTCGAACGCCCCCAGACGCAGGTCGAGTTCGGCCAGCGCGGTGCGCAGGGCGGTCCGCAGCGCACGCAGCCGGGAGCGGGTCCGGCGGGCGGCGGGACCGGGGACGCCGTCGAGAGGGTCCCCGCGGAAGCGGCCGAGCGCCTGCTCGAGCGCGGCGCGGCGCTCGCCCGGGTCGTCGTCGGGCGAGCGGTCGGCCAGGACGTCCTCGCAGGCGAAGACGTCGACGCGGGCGCCGGCCGCGTGCAGGGCCCAGCCGTCGGACGTGGTGGCGAGGGTGCCGGGACCCAGGAGGAGGCGCAGTTCCGCGGCGAGGGCGTCGACCCGGCGGACGGCCTCGGGGGCGGCGGGCGGCTGGTCCCACACCCCCGCGGCCAACTCGTCGTAGGTCATGCGGCGCCCGGAGCGCAGGACGAGCATGCACAGCAGGGCCTGGGCCTCGGGGGACGGCGGGGCGAGGGCGTCCCGGGGGCCGCCGACACGCAGCGGGCCGAGCATCCGGACGTCCAGGGAGTCGGCGTCCCCCGCCCGGGCGAGGACCTCGGCCGAGGACGGCAGCGCGCCCTTCGCGGAAGGGGCGAGCAGTGACGTGAACCGCGCGAGGGTCGGGACGAGGGGCGCCAACCGCCGGAGCAGCCGGTGGAAGACTTCCGCGTCCGACGTCGCGTTCCACTCCCGGGACTCCTCGCCCAGGGCGAACCGGACCAGCACGACCGTGCCGTCCGGCCGCAGCAACAGGCCCTCCCGGCCCTCCTGTCCGCGGACCAGGCCCCGTCGGTGCAGGGCGCTCAGCCCCGCGGTGCCGTCGCGCATCAGCCGGGCGAAGACCCGGCCGGAGACGCCCGGACCGCTGCCCTCGACCAGCTCGTTCAGGGTCACGCCGTCCTCGAACTCCGCGACCAGGTACGGCGTTTCCCCCGCCGCCCCGAAGTCCCGGACCCGCACGACGTGCGGATCGTCGATCTCGGACAGAGCCCGCGCCTCCCGCAGGAACCGCTCCTGCGGGGCCCGCTGCTCCGGGTACACGTGGACGGCCACCTGATCCCCGGTCCGCTCGTCCACGGCCCGCCACAGCCGCCGTCCCGGCCCCCGTCGCTCCAGCAGGCGGTAGCGGCCGGCGAGGAGCGTGCCGCCGCCCTCCTCCCCGTCCTCCCCGTCCTCCTCGTCGGCCTGCCGGGCGGCCCGCGGCGCGTCCCCGCCCAGCCGCCGTACCGTCTCCTCGCTGACCGTCGCGAACGCCCGGCCGTTCCCCCGGCCGTGGCCGTCGCCGTCACCGCCGTGATCGTCATGGCCGCCGTCGCCATGGCCATTGCCGTCGCCATGGCTGTCGCCGCTGCCGTCGTCCGGCGCCGCGCGGAACTCTCCGGCCGCCAGGCCCGCCCGGTCGTCGATCAGCGCGCCGACCCGCTCCAGCAGTTCCCGGGTGCGTCCGCGCGCCGTCCGGGGCAGGGTCCGCAGCAGCAGGTCGCGGACGCCGGGGCGGAAGGCGTACGTGCCGGGCGGGCCGGGGACGGCGGTCAGCATGCCGCTCAGGATCACCTCGGCGAGGTGCTGCGGGCGGGGATCGCGGTCCACGGCGCGCTGGACGAGACGCATCACCGGCACGGACGGCTCGGCCAGCGCCAGGTGACCGGCGAGGCGGAAGGCCTCCGGGGAGGCGGTGGCGCGGAAGCGCAGGACCAGGTCCCGGGCCGGGAGGCCGGCGGGGCCGGCGGGGCCGGCGCCCGTGCCGTCCGGCGCGGGGGCGCCGGGCCGCCGGCCCAGCCAGGCCGCCGCCCCCGGGGCGCGTGCCCCGCCCGGCGCGGCCAGCAGGGCCGCCCAGTGGGCGAGCCAGGGGGCGCCCGGTTCCAGGACGGGCAGCGGGACGGCGGCCGGGTCCGGGCGCGGGGCGTCCTCGTCGTACGGGGTGAAGGCGAGGGCGGTGGCCGGGGCCGCGGCGGACGGGGACGCCAGCACGCCCGGCAGGGCCGGCAGCGCCGTGGCCGGCCACAGGTGTTCCGGCAGCGGCTGGACGACGGCCAGTGGCATCCGGGCCGCCCAGCGGCGCAGGGTGCCGTACCAGCGGTCGCCGGCCGGGCCGGGCCGCCACTGCGGGCCCATGCAGTCGCTGACGACCAGAGTGACGGTCCGGCCGTCGGCCGGGTCGGGGACGTGCGGGGCACGGCCGTCGGGTCCCGCCGGGTGCAGGGTCACCGTGCGGAAGACGCCGGACTGGGCGAGGACGGCGTGCAGTTCGCGGACGAGGGGACGCCAGACCGGCATGGTGGGTCCGGTGTCGTGCACGAGGCTGAGGCGCAGCCAGCGGTCGCGCGCCGGACGCAGCACCGGCAGCCAGACGTCCGGGTACGCGCCGAGCCGTGCGATGCGGTCGGCCGTGGCCCGCTCGTCCAGGAGCCGGGCGCGCGCCGACGGCACGGTCCGCTTCAGCGGGCGCACGGCGCGCTGGAGGGCGAGCGGGCGGGGCAGCATCGGCGGCGCGGGGGCCAGCAGGGGTGAACCTCCGCCGCGGCCCTCCTCGTTCGAGGGAGACGGCGACGGAGACGGCGACGGGGATGGGGGCGGTGACGGTGGCGGTGCCTGGGGCGCGGGTACGGGTGCGGGCAGGTGCAGGGGGACGCGGTCGGTGGGCGGGAGCGGCGCGGGCGGGACGGCGGCGGCGCCCTCGCCCCGGTGCGTCCGGCCGGTGGGCGGTGCGGGGGAGCCGGGCGGCCGGTCCGCGTCGGCGGCGGGCGCCGCCGGGGGCTCGTCCGCCGCGTCCTGCTGCCGCCCGTCCTCCAGCCGCGCGGCCAGCCACAGCACTTCCGCCAGCTCCAGCGGGGTGGGCGGGGTCCTCCCGGCGGCGGTCAGGAGCGCGGCCAGCCTGCCGACCGCCGTACCGCCGTCCCCGGACGCCCCGTCAGAAGCCATCGCCGTCCGCCGTGGCGCTCAGATACGGCATCAGCTCGTCCGCGAGCGCGTCGCGGGACTCCGCGTCCAGACCGGCGACGCCCGTGAGGTACAGGGCGTTCAGGAGCTGGTCGGTGGCGAGTTCGCCGGCGGCGGCGCGGGTGAGGAAGCGGTCGATCAGGTGGTCCGCCGCGCCGGGCGGGGTGTCGAGGTGGGCGCGGACGATCTCGGTGAGCTGCTCGCGGTCGGGGCGGCGCAGCTTCAGGCGGACGCAGCGGCGCAGGAAGGCGGGCGGGAACTCGCGCTCGCCGTTGCTGGTCATGACCACGAAGGGGAAGGCACGGCAGCGGACCCGGCCGCGCGCCACGGTCACCGGCGCGTCCGTGCCGTCGGCGAGGACCTCGGCGGTGGCGCCGTCGGCCGAGTGGCGGGCGGCGCGCATCAGTTCGGGGATCTCGTACTGGCCCTCCTCCAGGACGTTCAGCAGGTCGTTGGGCAGGTCGAGGTCGCTCTTGTCGATCTCGTCGACGAGCAGGACGCGGGGACGCTCGTACGGGAGCAGGGCCGTGCCGAGCGGACCGAGACGCAGGTGGTCCTCGACACCGCCGGGCGGACCGCCGCCGCGGACACCGGGTCCGGCAACCCCGGTACCGGGCCCGCCGGTACCGGGTCCGGCGGTGCTGGGCCCGCCGCCGGTACCGGGCCCGCCGCCGGTACCGGGTCCGCCTGTCCCGGATCCGTCAGCGCCCGGAACACCGGTGCCGGGGGTGCCGTCACCGGCCGCCCGCCACACCGCCTGGCGGGCCGCGTACAGCCGGGACAGCGGGTCGTACTGGTAGAGCCCGTCGGCCAGTGTGGAGCGGCTGGTGATGTTCCAGCGCAGGACCGGCCCGAGCCGCAGCTCGCGCGCGACCGCGTAGGCCAGGGAGGACTTGCCGGTGCCGGGCGGGCCGGTGACCAGCAGCGGGCGGCGCAGGACGAGTGCCGCGTTGACCAGCTGGACGCTCTCCGGGGCCGCCACGTAGGTGCGGGCGCGGTGCAGACGGTCGGGGGAGACGGCCGCCTCGTCGTCGCCGTCCCGGGGCGGGCGCAGGACGGGCTCGCCGTCGAAGGCCCGCCAGGGCGGCGGGGCGGGCAGCCGGTCGATGCCGTCGTGCGGCTGGCTGTTCCCGGTGTAGACGGACCAGTGCGGCATGGGGGGATCTCTCCGTGCGACGAACTCGGGCTCGGGCGGGGGCGGAAGGGCGGGCTGGTGGAGGGGGGCGGGGGACGGCGGAAGGACGGTGGACGTGGGGGCGGCGGGCGGTATCGGGTGGCGGACGTGGGGGGCGGGTGCGGCCGGCGGCGGATCCCTGCCGAGTGGGCGGCCGGGCAGAGCGGGGCGGGGCAGGTCAGGCCACGGGCGACCGGGCGTGGTCGGGGGTGTCGCCGTGCGGGTCGGTGAAGACGCGCGGGTCGTCCCACAGCAGCTGGATGTCCCGCGCCCAGTGCCCCTCCTCGGCGTCCGCCTCCTCCCGCAGGGCCAGGACGCGGCGGGGCAGTTCGGCGGGCGGGACGCCGGACACGACCGCGTCGAGCTCGTCGAGGAACGTCTTGCCCGCGCACCCGTCGCCGCCCGCGCACGGCTCGTCCGGGCCGCCGTCGCAGCCGCCCCGGGACCACACCACCACCGGGGCGGGAGCGGTGAGGGAGGTGTCGAAGTGGGCGCGGGTGCGGGCCGCGGCCGGGGCGGCGGCGAACCCGGCCAGACAGGCGTCGGGCTTGCGCAGCCGCACCCGCAGCCGGGCCGGCTCCTCGGCGCCGCCGCACTCGACGCGGTGCACCCGTGCGCCGGGCAGCGCGTCGAGCCGGTTCCAGACGCGGGTCAGCTGGTGGCGGGCGCCGGCCCTGCGGCGCGCCTGGTCGGTGACGACGAGCGGGTACACGCAGCCGAGCGGGGTGTCGTCGTCGGGCGCGCTCGCCCACCGGTCGACGGGCAGGTCGATCCAGTCCCGGGGCAGGGCGAAGGCGATCAACTCGTCCGAGCCCGGCGTCAGATGGCGGAAGGCGGCGTCGATGCGGTCCTGGACGTACGTGGACAGCCGGGCCCGCGGAACGGTGTCGGAGCCGACCGGGTGCCGCCGGCCCCCGCTGTACGCGGACACCTCGACGAGGACCTGCCCGTCGCCCGCGCCGCTGTGCCGGAGGTCGACGAGGATGGGCGACCACTCGGGGGCGGCGGGCGTCTCGGCGGGTGCTGCGGGCGCCCGGAAGGCCGCCTCGACGTGCTCCGTGAAGCGGGCGACGGTGCCGGCCGCGTCCTCGCCGTCGATCTCGCACAGCACGAACAGGGCGGCCGAGCGCAGCGAGTCGAAGCCTTCCTCGGGCGGCTCCGGGTCGAACGGGCCGGCGGCGGCCCGGTAGAGCCGTACGGGGTCGCAGTCCAGCCCCGCGCGCACCGCCCGCTCGACCAGGTCGCGCAGCCGGGCGCGGTCGGCGGTGCGGTGGTCGGAGGTCGGGACGAGACCCGTGAGGCCGGGCCAGTGGCGGGCCATGACCTCGGTGGGCATCATCCGCCCGGTGCGCACCCCCTCCACCCCGGAGTCCGCGGTGACCATGCCGATGACCTCACCGGTGTCGACGAGGGTGACCGCGGCACCGCTGAACCCGGGGGCGAGCGGCTGCCCGCCGGGCGCCCATGCCTCCAGCTGGAGCCACTCCCGGCTCAGCAGTTGCGGTGCGGTGATGCGGTACTCGGCGAGGGTGCCCTCGTCGTAGCCGTACGGGAACCCGTACACGACGAGCTTGCGCGGCTGCCGGGCGTGCGCCGCGTCGACGGGCGCCAGCGCGGCCGGCTCGATGGGGACCTCCCGCGCCAGTTCCAGTACGGCGAGGTCGCCGGGGTCGGTGGGGGAGCCGGCCCAGCCGCCGTCGGCGACGACCCGCGCCGGGACGGGGGCGGAGCCGGGGCGCTCGGTGAAGGTCACCGTCAACGCGTCCGCCGGGCCGCCGTGTACGACGTGCGCGCAGGTCAGCACCGTGCGCGGGGTCACCAGGAAGCCGGCCCCGACGACCTGGCCGGCGCATTCGATCCGGGCGTGCCACTCGGCGCTCTTCATGAGGCGGCGGTCGGCTCCGGCCGGGCGGGGGCGGGTACCTGGGCGGCGGGCTCCTGCGGGGTGGCCGACGGCGACCAGGTCAGCCTCACCACGAGGTGCCCCTCCGCCGTGCCCCGGGCGATGACCGCGCCCGTCTCGGCCGCCAGCTTCACCCCGAACTCGATCTCCACGCCGTCGGGCCGCAGCGTGCCGTCCCGGAAGACCCGCAGCGCGGACTCCGCGGCCGCCCGGACACCCTCCAGGGACCCCTCGAAGGTCCGGGCCGCCCGGACCGCGCCGTCGCCCCGGGCCACCAGCCGCGACCCGGGCCGCGGCTCCTCGGCGTACTCCACGGTGACCACGGCACCGTCGTCCGTCTCGAACTCCACCAACCCTGCCACGTCGCCCCCGTCGTGCCGTCGTACCCGTCGTTCCGCTGTCGTCCGTCGTTCCGCTGTCGTCCGTCGTCCGCTGTCGTCCCTCGTGTCGCGCCACCGCGTCGGCTTTCCGGCCCTCAGGCCTTCAGACCCTCAGGCCCTCCGGCTCCACAACTCCACAACTCTGCGGCTCCACAACTCCACAACCCTGCGGCTCCACATACTCTGCGGCTCTGCGGCTCTGCGCACCGACATTGTTACGGACGGTACGTGAGGTTGTCCTGTTCCCGGGCCTCCGTGCCGTCGCGGGCGATGGAATCCGGCCACTTCACGGGCCGTCCGTCCGGATCACGCCCAGTTCCGCCAGGTCCTGCGGGCGGATGCGGAGCCGGTCGGCCGTCGCCTCGGCCTCCTCCGGGGGCCGTTTGAGGATCGCGGCGGCCGCCTCCGGGGCGATGACCGAGAAGTAGCTGTCCGGCGTGGCCCAGGTGCGTCCGGGCGCGGCGAGCGCCAGCGCCCCGCCCGAACCGCCCTCGCCGACCAGGAGGGTGGTGACCGGCGTGCGCGCGGTGGCGACGGCGTCGAACAGCCCGGCGATCGCCGGGCCCGCCCCCTGGCGTTCCGCCTCGGCGTCGTTGGCGGCGCCCGGGGTGTCCACCAGGGTGAGCACCGGGATGCCGAGCCGGTCCGCGAGCCGGATCAGCCGGGTGGCGGTGCGGTACCCGGCGGGCCGGGTCGCGGCTCCGGTCTGGGCGGCGTACGCCACCGTACGGCCCGCGTGCTCGCCGAAGCCGCAGAGCACGCCGTCCGGGTCGGTGCCGCCGCAGCGGTCGCCGGAGATCTCGACGCGGTGGGTGAAGTAGGCGTCCAGGTAGTGCGCGGCGCGCGGGCGCCGGGGTGAACGGGCGCGGCGGACGGCGTCCCCTCCGGACGCCGGCAGGTCCCTCGCCCCGAGCGGCGGCGGCACCGGCGCCGGCTCGTCCGACGGCCGGGTCAGCAGCCGCAGCCACCGCCCCAGCGTCTCCCGCAGCCGTTCCGGCGCCACGACCGCGTCCGCCGAGCCCGCCGCGACCTGCGCCTCCGCCGTGTAGGCCGCCGGGTCGGCGTCCGGGGGCCGCACCCGCGAGCCCGCGAAGCCGACCTGGGCGCCCGGCAGCGCGAGGACCACGTCGGCACCGGCGCCCAGGGTGGCCCAGCCGCCGCCGGTCGTCGGGTCCCGCACCACCGCGACCTGGGGCAGACCGGCCTCCCGGGTGAGCGCCGACTGCCGGGCCACACGCTGGAGCTGGGTGAGGGCGAGCATGCCCTCCTGCATCCGGCTGCCACCGGTGGCGATCAGCGGGACGACCGGGAGCCGGTGTTCCCGGGCGTACGCGTAGGCCGCCTCCAGCCGGTCCCCGGTGCGCTCGCCGAGCGAGCCGCCGAGGAAGCCGAACTCGAACGCGATCAGCACGGCCGGGGTTCCCCCGACGCGCGCCGTACCGCAGATCACGGACTCCGACTCACCGGTGCGCCCGGCGGCCCGGGCCCGGGAGTCGTCGTAGCCCGGCCAGGCGAGGGGGCCGTCGGGCGCCGGCTCCCGCTCGCCGTGGGGGATCTCGGTGAACGAGTCGGAGACCAGGGCGACGGCCTCCCGCGCGCCGGGGCGCGGGACCCCGCTCATGAGGCCAGCGCCCGCTTCATGATCTTCCCCATGTCGTTGCGGGGCAGCGCGTCGAGGTACCGCACCACCCGGGGCCGCTTGTGCGGGGCGAGCCGGCGGGCGACATGGCCGGCCAGTTCGTCGGCGCCCGGCGGCGCCTGGGGGTCCACCGGCACCACCCAGGCCACGATCCGCTCCCCGAGATCCGCGTCCGGCTCCCCGGTGACGGCGGCCTCGCGCACCCCGGGGTGTTCCAGCAGCGCGTTCTCGATCTCCCCGGCGCCGATCTTGTAGCCGCCGCTCTTGATCAGGTCCGTGGCCTTGCGCCCCACGATCCGGACGTACCCGTCGGGCTCGCGCACGGCCATGTCGCCGGTCCGGAACCAGCCGTCGGCGGTGAAGGCGGCCGCGGTCGCGTCGGGCCGGTTGAGGTACTCGGTGAACAGGTTCGGCCCCCGCACCTGGATCTCGCCCACGGTCTCCCCGTCGTACGCGGCGATCGGCGCCCCGTCGTCCTCCACCAGCCGCAGCTCCACACCCGGCAGGGGCACGCCCACCGTCCCCGCGCGGGGTTCCCCGTCCGCCCGCACGCTGGTGTTCATGAGCGTCTCGGTCATGCCGTACCGCTCGATCACCCGCTGCCCGGTCGCCGCCGTGATCCGTTCGTGGTCGTGCACCGGCAGCGCGGCGGAACCGGAGACCAGCAGCCGGGCCCGGCCGAGCGCCCCGGCCAGCGCGGGGTCGCCGGGGAGCGCCTCGGCGATGCGGTGGTACATCGTGGGCACCCCGAAGAGCATGGTCGCGCCGTCGTTCAGCTCCCGCGTCACGCCCTCGGTCCCGAACCGCCCCAGGTGCCGTACGGAGCCGCCGCGCCGCAGCGGACCCAGGACGCCCAGCACCAGCCCGTGCACATGGAACAGCGGCAGCCCGTGCACCAGCACGTCGTCCCCGGTCCAGCGCCAGGCGTCGGCGAGGGCGTCCAGGGTGGCGGCGATCGCCCGGCGCGGGATGACCGCGCCCTTGGGCGGGCCGGTGGTGCCGGAGGTGTAGACGACCAGGGCGGGGTCACCGGCGTCGGCGTCGGCGTCACCGAAGCCGGGGCGCGCTCCACCGTCCGTCCCACCGTCCGCCCCGCCGGCCGACACGTCGACGTCGACGTCGACCCGCTCGAACCCCTTGAGCGCGTCGGGCAGTTCGTCGCCGGGGGCGGCCAGCACCAGGGCCGGCGCGCTGTCGCCGAGGATGTGCCCGAGCTCCCGCTCCCCGGACTTCGGGTTCAGCGGCACGGCCGCGGCCCCGGCGAGCAGCACGCCCACGACGGCGACGGCGGTCTCCAGGGACGGCGTCGCCCACACGGCGACCCGGCGCGCGCCCGCCAGACGCCCGCCGACGGCGCCGGCCGCCGCCGCGAGCTCCGCGTACGTCAGGGATCGGGCGCCGAAGCGCAGGGCGACCTGGCCGGACGGCTGCTCCGTCACGGCCGGGAAGAGAGAGGACACGCGGTGCTCCTTCGGGAAGACGGACGCCGGGGACCGGCGCCGGGGCGGCCGACGCCGGAGGGCCGACGTCGCTGCCGTCAGGATCGTCCATACCCCGGAGCGGGTGTCATCCGGTGCCGCCGGAGTCCGGTGTGATCTACGCCGCCTCCACCCCGGCTCCGGGGCGAGCGGGTCCGGACGCGGCGGTCCGGTCCGGCTCCGGGGCGAGCGGGTCCGGACGCGGCGGTCCGGTCCGGCTCCGGGGCGAGCGGCTCGGGGGCTTCGCCGGAGGGGAAGGTCGAACGGGTTGCCGCGGTCGCGCGGCCGGCGGTTAGCCTGCCCGGACACCTCCCGCACCCGAAGGAGTCCGCCGTGCCCCGCATCGCCCTCGCCACCTACGACCCCCGCCCGGAGCCCAGCAGGGACAGCGACCTTCCCGTCCTGCTGCGGGCCCTGGCGGACGCCGGGGCCGAGGCGGAGGCCGTGCACTGGGACGACGAGGACGCCGACTGGGCCTCCTACGACCTCGCCGTCATCCGCTCGACCTGGGACTACAGCTGGCGGGCGGCCGAGTTCACGGCGTGGGCGGAGCGCTGCGCCAAGGCGACACGGCTGGCGAACCCGGTCGGCGTCGTGCGCTGGAACGCCGACAAGCGCTACCTCGGCGACCTCGCGGCGGCCGGGGTGCCCGTCGTCCCCACCCGCTACCTGGCGCCCGAGGACGCCGAGGACGTCGGGGAAACGGTGGGCGGGGAGGGCGGTCCCGACCTCCCGGTCGACCACGAGTACGTGATCAAGCCCACCTCGGGGGCGGGCGCCCGCTACGCCGCCCGGTACACCCCCGACCGGCACGACACCGCCGTACGGCACCTCGCCCGGCTGCACGAGGAGGGGCTGACGGCGATGGTGCAGCCGTACGTGCGGTCCATAGACACCGGGGGAGAGCGGGCCCTCCAGTTCTTCGGCGGGCGGCTGCTGCACGCCAGCCGCAAGCGGGCCGTCCTGGCCCCCGGCACCGCCTTCGACGAGGACAAGGTCGCCCACCCCGGGCTGGAGCCGTGGACCCCGACCCCGGCCGAGCTCGCCGTGGCGGAGCGGGCACTGGCCGCCGTCCCCGAAGCGCCCGAGCTGCTGTACGCCCGCGTCGACCTCGTGACGGGGGACGACGGGGAGCCGCTGGTGATGGAACTGGAACTGGTCGAGCCGAACCTCTTCCTGTTCCTGCACCCGGAGTCGGTGCCCCGCGTCGCGGAGGCGATCCTGGCGGCCGCCACCGGCTGACCGCCCGCCACCCGCGCGTGGGTCCCTGACGGCCGGCCCCGCCCGTGTACGTGCCGGCCGCCGGCCCCCCCTCGCCGGTCCGGTCCGAACCGGCCCCGCCCCGCCCCGCTACCCCTGTACCGCCGTCCGCTGCAACAGACCCCAGGTGAACTCGGCGGCCACCTCCCGGCGTACGCCCCGGCGGTCCGGGGCGGTGAAGGCCAGGCCCCAACGGGTGGGGGCCGAGCCCTCCAGGGGGCGGGCGGGGGCGAAGGCGCGGGCGGCCTCGTCGACCGTGCACGACCAGGGGGTGAGATCGTCGAGGGTGCGCAGGATGGGCGGCTCGGCTCCGGGGGCGCGGACCAGCCACTCGTTCCAGACGGCGCCGCCCGGGGCGGTGAGCACCTCGAAGCGCAGGCCGGGCCAGAGCGGGAGCGGCCAGAGCCAGGCCTCGCAGTCGAGGTCGCCGATCCGGCGGGGCGTCCTCGACTCGGGCTCGCCCAGCACCGAGCGGTACCGGGAGAGCGAGCCACGGGCGCGCGGCGACCGCACCATCGCCTGCCACCGCTTGTTGGCCTCACGCATGCCGGCCAGCGAGACGCCCAGCCCGCGCCGGGCGTCCTCCACCAGGTCCGGGTTGTGGTCGGCCATCCGGCGCAGCAGCACCAGCTGGAAGTCGAGACGGGTGAACGGGCCGGCGGGGCGCTTCTCGGACGGCATGGTTCCCATCGTCGCCCATGCGCGGGCCGTCAGCGGGCCGTCAGCGGGCCGTGCGAAGGCCGTCCGAGGGCCGTCCGCGGGCCGTGCGAAGGCCGTCCGGGCGCCGCCACCCGCGGTCCCCGCGGGCGTCGCCCGCGGCGACCCCGGGCCTGTCGTCAGGTACTTCCCGTCGGGTGCGCCCCTCCCGGCCATTGCCCGCCGCGTCGCTGTGTGACTAGCCTGTGTTCGTCATGCCGATCGCCTGTTGAAATCTCGAACAGGCACCTGAGTCGACTTAGGGAGGGGGCCGGTCGTGGGACGACTCGTACCTGCCGTGACCCGAGCTCTCGACATTCTCGAGCTCTTCCTCGACGGGGACGGGACACTCTCCGCCCCCGACATCGTGCGCAGGCTGCAACTGCCGCGCACCACCGTGCACGAACTGGTGACCACGCTCGCCGCCCGGTCGTACATCGTCCCCGTGCCCGGACAGCCCGGACGCTACCGCCTCGGTGTCCGCCCGTACCAGCTCGGCAGCCGGTACGCCGAGCAGCTCGACCTGGCCGCCGAGGGCCAGCAGGTGGCCCGCACCGTCGCCGAGACCTGCGACGAGACGGTCCACGTGGCCATCCTCGAAGGGGCGGACGTCATCTACATCGCCAAGGTCGACTCCACGCACGCCGTGCGCATGGTGTCCGCGGCCGGCCGCCGTCTCCCGGCCCACTGCACCTCCGTCGGCAAGATGCTGCTGGCCTCCCTCCCCGAGCCGGAGCTGGCCGCCCGTATCCCCGACGACGCCGACCTCGTCGCCATGACGCCGAACAGCATCACCGACCCGGGCGCCCTGCGCGAGGCCCTGGCGGAGATCCGCGAGCGGGGCGTCGCGGTGGAGCGCCGTGAGTCCAACCCCGACGTCAGCTGTGTGGCGGCCCCGGTCCGCGACCGCACCGGCCGTGTCGTCGCCGCCCTGTCCATCTCCGTCCCCATGATCCGCTGGAGCGACGAGCGCCGCGCCGAACTGGAGCAGCTCGCCGCCAAGGGCGCCGCCGAGCTGTCCGAGCTCCTGGGCTACCGGAGCGTGGCATGACGACGACCCGCACGACGGCGTACGAGGTGGCGGTCCGGGCCGGGGCGACCCTCGGCGAGGGGCCGACCTGGGACGCGGCGGCCGGCCGGCTGCTCTGGCTGGACATCCTGGGCGCGCGCCTGCACACCTACGACCCCGCCACCGGCCGGCGCACGGTCCGGGTCGTCGACCAGCACGTCGGCGCGGCGAAGCCCCGCGCGGGCGGCGGACTGGTCCTCAACCTCCGGGACGGCGTGGCCCTGCTGGACGCCGACGGCGAGGGCCTGCGCTGGCTCCACCACGAGCCGGTCCCCGGCCGCCGCGCCAACGACGCCGCCGTCGCCCCCGACGGCTCCCTGTGGGCCGGCACCATGCGCTACGACGAGGCCCCCGGCGGCGGCACCCTCTCCCGCCTCACCGGGGCCGGACCGGCCGAGGTGGTCCTGGACGACGTGACCGTCAGCAACGGCACGGGCTGGAGCCCCGACGGCCGGCTCATGTACTACATCGACTCCCCGACCCGCCGGGTCGACGTCTTCGACCACGTGGACGGCCGGGTCTCCGGCCGCCGCCCGTTCGTGGAGATCGAGGACGGCGCCGGCTTCCCCGACGGCCTGACGGTCGACGCGGAGGGGTGCGTGTGGGTGGCGCTCTGGGACGGCGCGGCGGTGCGCCGCTACACGCCGGCGGGCGTACTGGACCGGGTCGTCGAGCTGCCGACCCCGCGCGTCACGGCGTGCGCCTTCGGCGGGGCGGACCTGACCGACCTGTACATCACGACGGCCCGGGTGGGCCTGGACGCCCCGCACCCGGTGGCCGGCTCCCTGCTGGTGGTCCCGGGGGCGGGCCGGGGCGTGGCCCAGCCGGCGTTCGACGGCTGAGCACCGGCACCGGGCGTCGATCCGGTGGGCCGGAGGGCCGGCCGGTGGGCCGGTGGGCCGGTGGGCCGGTGGGCCGGTGGGCCGGAGGGCCGGTGGGCCGGTGGGCCGGTGGGCCGGAGGGGGGTCGGGCCGAGCGGCCCCACCCCCCTCCGCCTACTCCAGTCCCGCCCGCTTCCTCTCGTCCCCCGTCAACGGCGGCCCGCTCAGCGCCGGCCGCAGCGGCCCCACCAGCGCCGCCGCCACGACCGACGGAGCCAGCAGCACCTCCGGGCCCCGCTCCAACGACGTCACGTCCGTCACCCGCCGGGCGATCCGCCCGTTCCCCGTCGCCGTGTACATCAGCCGGTCCACGTACGCGGCCACCAGCCGGTCCCGCACGGTCGGCCCGCCCTCCGTCGCCCCGGGGTAGAACACGTCCTGCCCGATCGCCAGCTGCCACGCCGCGCCGACCGGCTTCGACACCGCCTTCTGCACCCGGCGGGACAGCCCCGCCGACCCCCACCCGTGACGCCGCGTCACCTCCCGCAGCAGCAGCGCGCTCTGGGCGGCCACCGCCAGCCCGTGACCGTAGACGGGGTTCAGCGCGGCGAGCGCGTCGCCGATGACGGTGAAGTTCTCGGGCCACGCCGGCATCCGCTCGTAGAAGTGCCGGCGGTTCACGGTCGTCCGGGTGAAGGACACCTCGGTCAGCGGCTCGGCCTGTTCCAGCAGGCGCCCGATGAGGGGGTGCCGCAGCTCCTCACGGGCGAAGCGGACGAAGTCGTCCCCGTCGGCGGAGGGTTCGCCGCCGCGGGTGCCGGCCAGGGTGACGATCCACCGGCCGTCCTCGATGGGCAGGAGGACGCCCGACCGTCCCGGCCCCTCGGCCCGCGGATCGAGCTGCACGTTGACGACGGGGAAGCCGGAGCGGGCGTGCTCGGGCGCCCGGTAGAGCCGGCTGGCGTACGCAAGGCCGGCGTCGACCTCGTGCCGTTCGGCGGCGGGCAGCCCGAGGGCCGTCAGCCAGCGGGAGGCGCGGGAGGAGCGGCCGGTGGCGTCGACGACCAGGCCGGCCGCGAGGACCCGTTCGCCCTCGCCGGGCACCCGCACCCGCACGCCCGTGACGGCCGCCGCGCCGCCCTCCAGTCCCACCGCCTCCGCCCCCGCGAGCACCTCGATCCGGCGGTCGGCGAGGACGCGCGCGCGGAGGGTCGCGTCCAGCAGGTCCCGCCCGGCCAGGATCACGTGATGGGACTCGGCCCAGCGGCGGAACCAGCCCTGCGGGGACAGCCCGACCATGTCCGTGGTGACCGGTGCCCGGCGCGCCCCGGCCTCCCGCAGCGCGTCGGTGGTCCCCGGCAGCAGCTCCTCCAGGGCGCGGACCCCGCCCGACCACAGAATGTGGGCGTGGCGCGCCTGCGGCAGCCCCTTGCGGGGCGCCGGCTCCTCGGGCAGCGCGTCGCGCTCGACGACGACCACCCGGTCGGCGAACCCGGCCAGGGCACGCGCCGCGAGCATGCCGGTATGGGATCCCCCGAGGACGACGGCGGTTCTCTCGGGGGTGGACGGTTCAGTCATGCGTGGACACGCTCTCTGCCGGGGCGGCCGCGCGGGCGCGAACCGCGGTGATCTCGTCGGGGCGGCGCAGGATGTCGGACACGGCCTGGATCTCCTGCAACAGGTAGGCGGTGTCCGGCTCGGACGACGGGAACACCGCACCGGCGGCCCCCGCGGTACCGTCCGCGCCGCTCGCACCGGCGGCCGCTGCGGTACCGTCCGCGCCGCTCGCACCGGCCGCGGCCGTCGCGCCCGGTGCGTCGGACGCGGCTGTCGGCCCGGGCGCACGGGACACGCCGGCCGCGGAGGAACCGTCGGACGGCCCGGACGCGCCGGAGACACCGGTCACGCCGGGCGCTCGCGACGCACCGGACGCACTGGGCGTACCGGAGGCGGCGGGCGCATACGGCGCCCGCACCCCGCCAGCCGGCAGGGCTCCGCCCGTGGTCCGTGCCCTGCCCAACTGCCCGTCCCCGCCCGCCGCCAAGGCCCCGCCCGATGGTCCGCCCCCGCCCGCCGCCAGGGCCCCGCCCGTGGTCCGTGCCCTGCCCGACTGCCCGTCCTCGCCCGCCGGCAGGGCCCCGCCCGTGGTCCGTGCCCTGCCCAACTGCCCGTCCCCGTCCGCCGCCAAGGCCCCGCCCGATGGTCCGCCCCCGCCCGCCGCCAGGCCCCCGCCCCACGGTCCGGACGCTCCCGACGTGCCCCCGCCCGACGGCCGGTCCCCGTCCCCGCTCCGCCCCCCGGAACGCTCCCCGCCGCCCCCCGCCTCCCCGGCCGCGACGGCGTCCAGGATGGTCACGGCGGCGGCGAGGGCCCGTGCCCGTCCCTGGTCGTGGCCGAGTGCGAGGGCAGCGTCGTGGGCCCGGCGGCGCAGGTCCTCGTCGAGGTGACGGGAGAGCTGGAGCAGCGCGTCGCGGATGTAGGTCTCGCGGCGGATCAGCCGGATCTCGGGGGTGGCGCGCAGGGCGAAGGGCTCCCGGTGGCCGGTGACGCTCCGCACGAGCCGGGCCATGGGCGCGAGCGCGCGGCGCCGGCGGCTGACCAGCCAGCGCTCCTGGAGGTACTGGCCGGCGTGCGGGACGATGATGCCGACGGCGACCATCGTGGCGCCGACGCAGGCGGCGGACGGCGCGATGTTGGTGTTGAGCCAGTCCAGGTCGTACCCGGCCCAGCGGGCCCCGATCGCGGTGAACTTGGCGGCGCTGAACAGCAGGTTGGTGACGTACCCGACGCTGAGGAAGCGCAGCCCCCAGCGGAGCCAGCCGTCGAGGCCGTCGGTGCGGATCCACGTCCAGATGAGCCGTGCGGTGATGGAGCAGGCCACGGTGTGCACGATCAGGTAGAGCAGGATCTCCTCGCGCATGAACGGCGTGCTCGCGTAGTAGGTGTCGAGGTCCCGGATCTGCTCGACGGGCACGTCCGCGAGGGCGAACAGGACCCACAGGGCGACCACGACGGCCGCGTAGACCGAGACCACCCACCGGGTGGCGCGGCGGGTCTGCGGCGAGCGCTCGGTGCCGCCGTTGCGCCAGGCGATGATCAGCAGCAGCCAGGACGCGGACAGCGCGGTGAGCAGGGAGTACACCCAGGGCGCCGCGATGTTCGGCACACCGGTGACCCGGTTGGTCCAGGCGATGGTGCCGGGCGCCGCGAAGACGAACACCGCGCAGGCGAACACCAGCAGGCCGCCGACGGCCCGCAGCAGCGGGTCCCGCCACAGCTTGAGGATGCTGGGCAGTTTGATCGCGAGGGCGGCGGCCAGGACGACGGTGGGCAGCCAGAAGGAGACGTACACGCCGCTGAGCAGGTCGTCCGCCGACGCGGTGGCTCCCGGCCCGGCGAGCCCCACGGCCCCCGTCACCGCGCCGTACCGCCGCGCCCGCGGTAGCCCAGGGTCCGCTGGACCGGGTCGGGGGGCGTACCGGGGGCCGGCCCGGACAGGTACGGCCGCAGGGCGGCCGCGAGCCGGTGCCCGAAGGCGTCGGCCTCGGCCTCGTCGTGCTCGCGGGAGCCGTCGCGGGCGGCGACGGCCAGGGCGACGTCGTCCCAGCCGGGCCGTCCGGCCAGCGCGTGCGCGGCGGCCGCGCCCACGCCGTGGTGGTGGTGCCGGTGGCCGGCGTGCAGATGCCACAACTCATGGCCCAGGATGACCAGTTGCTGGACGTCCTCGGCGCGTTCCTCGACGATGACGAGGTCGAAGTCGTGGAACTCCACGCACAGTCCGGTCACGTCGAACTCGTCGGGGAACCGCTCGAAGCGCAGTTCCACGGGCCGGCCGCCGCGCAGCGCCGCCATCGCCTCGCACAGGGCCCGGGACACCTCCCGCGCGCCGGCCGGGGGGCGGGGCCGTGCCCGCAGCGCCGCGGAGAGGCCGCCGGCCAGTTCGCGCATGGCCGGGCCGGTCCTGGCGCGGCGCAGCGCCGAGGCGATCCGGGCCGCCCTGCCGCGGGTGCCCGACCTGTCCATCCGGTCCCCTCTCCCACCGCCCCGCGGCGGCCTGTTCGAGCCTACGCGGCCGGATGTGTCCGCGTCACGCGATGCCGTTCACAGGTTCGCCTCCGGCGTAGGCCGGAGTTCCGCTCCGGCATCGGCCGGACGGAAAGCGCTGTCGGGGGCGGGCGGGAAGTCCGTCCCGCAAGTCGTGTCAGAACCATTGACGCGCGGCCGCATCGAACCTACGGTCCCGTTCGAAGTTACGAGCGCTATTCGACATGCCGAACGACAGGGGCAAGGTATGGGACAACCTGGCCTGAACCGCAGGCAGCTTCTGGCTGCCGTGGGAGGACTGACCGTCGCTGGAAGCTTCGGCTTCGCCGCACTGGGCACAGGAGCCGACGCACTGGCCGCCGGTTCTCAGACTCGGGTGCGGTACTGGAACCTCTTCAGCGGCGGTGACGGATACAACATGATCGCGATGCTGGACTCCTTCCGCGCGGAGCATCCGGACATCGCGGTGAAGGACTCCACGCTCCAGTGGGGCAGCCCCTTCTACACCAAGCTGGCCATGGCGGCGGCGGGCAACCGCGCACCCGACCTCGGTGTCATGCACCTGGGCAGGGTGACCGGCTTCTCGCCGGGCCGCCTCCTCGACCCCTTCGACGTCGACCTGCTCGCCGAGTACGGCGTGCGGGAGGCGGACTTCAACCCCGAGCTGTGGAAGCGCGCCGTCATCGACGGCAAGCTCTACGCCCTCCCGCTCGACATCCACGTCCAGCTCTGTTACTACCGCAAGGACGTGCTGAAGAAGGCGGGCCTGCTCGGTGCCGACGGGCGCATGGTGCCCGTGACGTCGGTCGACGAGTGGTTCGACGTCCTGAAGGAGGCCAAGAAGGCCACCGGCAAGGGCCTCCAGACCATCGGCCTGTGGCACAACGACCAGAACTTCCAGTGGTGGTTCTTCGTCGCCTTCTACACCCAGCTCGGCGGCACCTGGTTCAACGACGCCAACACCGAGGTCACCTTCGACACGGACAAGGCCACCCAGGTCCTGGAGTTCCTGCGCCGGCACATCACCGACGGCTACGCCAACCCGGCCTACGGCGGCGGCGCGGGCGCCGAACAGTTCGTCAACGGCGCCCCCTTCGCCTGGGAGGGCAACTGGTCGGTGCCGGTCTTCGACGCCGCGAAGGTCGAGTACGGCGCCACCCCGCTGCCGCCCGTCTTCGGCAAGCAGGCCACGCACGCCGAGTCCCACTCCTTCGTACTGCCGCATCAGGCGGAGCGCGGCGGCGCCGCCAACGAAGGCGCCCACCGGCTCGCCGCCTACGTGGTCAAGCACGCCCGGCAGTGGGCCGCCGGCGGCCACATCCCCGCCTACACGCCGACCCTGTCCACGGCCGCGTACCAGAAGCTGGAGCCGCAGAACGAGTACGTCTCGGCCATGGACCACCAGGCCACCGAGCCGAAGGTGTGGTTCGCCGGCTCCACCGGCATCCTCGCCCAGCGCGTCGGCCCGATCGTCGTCTCCTCGACGGTGGGCTCCGCCAAGCCGGACGCGGTCGCCCGCCGGATGAAGAGCACGCTCACCGAACTGCTCGCCTCGAAGAACCCCATGGACGGCAGGACCGCCGCGCAGGGAGGTGCGGTCGCATGACGACGACCAGCGCAGAGACCGTCATCGCACCGGCCCGCGCCAAGGCCGCCGTGCCGAGTGCCGCCGTCCGCCGCAAGCAGGGCTTCCAGCACGGCGCCTGGTTCGTCGCCCCGTTCCTGGCCCTGTTCGCCCTCTTCGTGATCTGGCCGCTGCTGCGCGGCGTCTACCTCAGCTTCACGGACGCCAACATCTCCGGTGACGGCGCGGGCTTCGTCGGCCTCGACAACTACCGCGAGGCCCTCCAGGACGAGCTGATGTGGGACGCGCTCGGCCACAGCGCGTACTTCACGCTCCTGGTCGTGCCCTGCATCACCGTGATGGCCTTCCTCCTCGCGATGCTCGCCCACCACATCGAGCGCGGCAAGTGGCTGTGGCGGCTGTGCTTCTTCGCCCCGTTCCTGCTGCCCTCCACCGTCGCGGGCAACCTGTGGCAGTGGCTGTTCAACCCCGGCAACGGCATGATCAACCACGTCTTCGGCCTGGAGACGCCCTGGCTGACCGACAAGTCGTACGCCATGCTCGCCATCGTCATCACCACCCTGTGGTGGACGGTCGGCTTCAGCTTCCTGCTCTACCTCGCCGCCCTCCAGGGCATCCCCGGCCACCTCTACGAGGCGGCCAAGCTGGACGGCGCGAACGCCTGGCACCGCATGGTGCACATCACCCTGCCGATGCTGCGCAACATCACCGGCCTCGTCATCGCCCTCCAGATCCTCGCCTCGCTCCAGGTCTTCGACCAGGCCGTCGTGATGCTGGACTTCGGGCCCGGCCCGGAGAACTCGACCAGGACCTTCGTGCAGTACACCCTCGAAGAGGGCTTCACCAGCTACCGCGTGGGCTACGCCTCCGCCATCTCCATCATCTTCTTCGTGATCATCGCGGCCGTCGCCCTCGCGCGGATGTGGCTGCTGCGCAACCGTGAGGAGGGCGGCCGATGAGCACCGCCGCACAGACCCGCGTCAAGCCCCGCAGCGCCTGGCCCGCCAGCCAGATCGTGCTCACCCTCCTCGGCGTCGTCGTCTCCGCGGTCTTCCTCGCCCCCCTCGCCTGGGCGCTGTTCACCTCGCTCAAGTCGGAGACCGAGGCCGTCGAGGTGCCGACGCACTGGCTGCCGAAGGACTGGACCGGCCAGGCCTGGTCGGCGATCTTCGAGTCCGGCAACATCACCAACTGGTTCGTGAACTCGCTGGTCGTCTCGGTGTGCGTGACCGCCGTCGTGCTGACCGTGGCCGCGCTCGCCGGATACGGCTTCGCCCGCACCGAGTTCCGCGGCAAGAACGTCCTGCTGGGCGTGGTCATGGCCGGCCTGATGGTCTCCCCGGCCGTCCTCGGCGTCCCGCTGTTCACCACGGTCCAGCAGATGGGCATGGTCGACACCTACTGGGGCATGATCCTGCCGCAGTGCGCGCCCGCCGCGATGGTCTTCATCCTCTACAAGTTCTTCCAGGGCATCCCGCGCGAACTGGAGGAGGCCGCGTTCATCGACGGCGCGGGCCGCTGGCGGGTCTTCTTCACCATCGTCCTGCCGCTCGCCCGGCCCTCGCTCGCCGCGGTCGGCATCTTCACGTTCATCGCGTCGTGGAACAACTTCCTGTGGCCTTACATGGTCACCAACAACCCCGACCTGATGACCATGCCGAACGGCATCGCGACCGTCATGAACTCCTACGGCATCCAGTGGGCCCAGCTCATGGCCGGCGGACTGATGGCGGGCCTGCCCCTGATCATCGTCTTCGTCTTCTTCCAGCGGCAGATCGTGACGGGTGTCGCCCACACCGGTCTGGCCGGCCAGTAACCCCTTCGAGGAGAGCCTGAGTTGAAGCGCTTCAGACTCGCCGCGCTGCTCGCCGCCGCAGCCGTGGCCCTGCTCCCGGGCACCGCCCGGGCGGACACCGGCTACCCCGACCCCCGGCCGATCACCGGCCAGGAGATCATCCACGACCCCACCGTCTCCCACCTCAAGTCCGGCCAGTACGTGGCCTACTCGACCGGCGGGATCATCGGCGCCCGCCTGTCGGACGACGGCACGCAGTGGGACGACGCGGGCAACGCCTTCGCCGAGCCCCCGAGCTGGTGGTACGAGTACAACGACACCGGCGACCCCTGGGCCCCCGACCTCTCCTACCGCGCGGGCCGCTACTGGCTCTACTACGCCGTCTCCTCCTGGGGCACCAACCACTCCGCGATCGGCGTGGCCACCTCCCCGAGCGGCCTGCCCGGCACCTGGACCGACCAGGGCAAGGTCTTCACCTCCGAGACCACCGACACCTGGAACGCCATCGACCCCGCCCTGATCCAGGCGGACGGCAAGCTGTGGATGGCCTTCGGCTCGTACTGGACGGGCATCCGCATGGTCGAGCTCGACCCGAGGACCGGCAAGGCGGTCACCGGTGCCACCGTCCACCACCTGGCGACCCGCCCCGACGCGCCGTACGCGGTGGAAGGCCCGTACGTCGTCAAGCACGGCCGCTACTACTACCTCTTCGCCTCCTACGACGCGTGCTGCTCGGGCGTGAACTCGACCTACAAGATCAAGGTCGGCCGCTCCACCTCGGTCACCGGCCCCTACGTCGACAGCACGGGCACGGCCCTCCTGGAGGGCGGTGGCGACCTGCTGCTGGAGGGCCACGGCAGGTACGTGGGGACGGGCGGCCAGTCCGTCTTCCAGGACAAGGGCGGCGACTGGCTCGCCTACCACTACTACGACGCCGAGGACGACGGCACGCCCAAGCTGGGGCTCAACAAGCTGAGCTGGCAGAAGAACGGCTGGCCGGTCGTCCGGTAGGCGACGCGCGACCAGCTCCCACCCCTCCCCGCAGACGGAACACGACCCCCCTCGAAAGGAAGAAATGCGCACCGCCCGTTTCACCCTCGACCCCGCCTTCACCGTCGGTGAGGTCAACCCCCGCCTGTTCGGCTCCTTCGTCGAGCACCTCGGCCGCTGCGTCTACACGGGCATCTACGAGCCCGGCCACCCCACCGCCGACGACGCCGGCCTGCGCCAGGACGTCCTGGACCTGGTCCGCGAACTCGGTGTCACGGCCATCCGCTACCCCGGCGGGAACTTCGTCTCCGGCTACAAGTGGGAGGACTCCGTCGGCCCGGTCGAGGAGCGCCCCCGCCGCCTCGACCTGGCCTGGCGCACCACGGAGACCAACCGCTTCGGCCTCTCCGAGTACATCGCCTTCCTGAAGAAGGTCGGCCCCCAGGCCGAGCCCATGATGGCCGTCAACCTCGGCACCCGCGGCGTCGCCGAGGCCATCGAGCTCCAGGAGTACGCCAACCACCCCTCCGGCACGGCCCTGTCGGACCTGCGCGTCGAGCACGGCGACAAGGACCCGTTCGGCATCCGGCTGTGGTGCCTGGGCAACGAGATGGACGGCCCCTGGCAGACCGGCCACAAGACCGCCGAGGAGTACGGCCGCCTCGCCGCCGAGACCGCCCGCGCCATGCGCCAGATCGACCCGGACGTCGAACTCGTCGCCTGCGGCTCCTCCGGCCAGTCCATGGACACCTTCGCCGAGTGGGAGGCGACGGTCCTCCAGGAGACGTACGACCTGGTCGACCACATCTCCCTGCACGCCTACTACGAGCCGCACGACGGCGACGTCGACTCCTTCCTGGCCTCCGCGGTGGACATGGAGTCGTTCATCGAGAACGTCGTCGCCACCTGCGACCACGTCGGCGCCCGCCTGAAGTCGAAGAAGAAGATCAACCTCTCCTTCGACGAGTGGAACGTCTGGTACCTGTCCCGGACCGCGGCCGAGGTCAGCGCCCTGGACTGGCCCGAGGCGCCCCGCCTGCTCGAGGACAACTACAACGTCACCGACGCGGTCGTCTTCGGCTCGCTGCTCATCGCCCTGCTCCGGCACGCCGACCGGGTGACCGTCGCCTGCCTCGCCCAGCTCGTCAACGTGATCGCCCCGATCATGACCGAGCCGGGCGGCCCGGCGTGGCGCCAGACCACGTTCTTCCCCTTCGCGCAGGCCTCGAAGTACGGCCGGGGCGAGGTCCTCGACGTGCGCGTGGACTCCCCGACGTACGAGACGAAGCGGTACGGCGAGGCGGACCTGCTGCACGCCACCGCCGTGCGCGGCGAGGACGGCACGGTCACCGTGTTCGCCGTCAACCGCGGCCGGAGCGAGGCGCTCCCGCTGGAGGTGGCGCTCGGCGGTCTCGGGGTGAGCCGGCTCGTCGAGCACAGCGTGCTCTCCGACGCCGACCCGGACGCCCGCAACACCCTCGCCGAGCCCGAGCGGGTGACCCCGCACGCGGGCGAGGGCACGGCGCTCACCGACGGGACGCTCACGGCGACGCTGGAGCCGCTGTCCTGGAACGTGATCCGGCTGGCCTGAGCCGGGGTGCCGGTGCGCCGCCGGACGGCGGCGCACCGGACAATGTCCGTATGAGGATCTCGGCACGGGCGGACTACGCGGTGCGGGCGGTACTGGAGCTCGCCGTACGGCAGGGCGGCGACCCGGTGAAGGCGGAGACCGTCTCCGCCGCGCAGGGCATCCCGCACAAGTTCCTGGAGGGGATCCTCGGCGACCTGCGGCGCGGCGGGATCGTCGACAGCCGGCGCGGAGGGGGCGGCGGCTACCGGCTGGCCCGCGACCCCGAGGGCATCACCGTCGCCGACGTGATCAGGGCGGTCGACGGCCCGATCGTGTCCGTCCGCGGCGAACGCCCGACCGACCTCGCCTACACCGGTTCCGCCCGGCCCCTGCTGCCGCTGTGGATCGCCCTGCGCGCCAACGTCCGCCAGATCCTGGAGGGCGTCACGATCGCCGACGTCGCGGCGGACGCCCTCCCGGGCCCCGTACGGGCCCTCGCGGCGGAACCGGCGGCCTGGGAGAACCCCTGAGCCGGCGGCCCCGTCAGCGGCGGGCGGCGGTGCGCTTCGGCGGCGCGATGCGCACCCGGGTCTCCGCGGGGGCGTTCTCTATGTCGTCGAGCTGCGCGACGATCGTGGCGCGCAGCTCGTCGTCGTCCTCGAAGGTGTGGTCGTTGAACAGCGTGTAGCCGGTCCACATCAGGTTGGCGCACACCCGTGCCGGGACCCGGCCGGTCCGGGCGCCCATCCCGACCAGCGCCACCGATCCGATGCTGCCCGGCGCCCGGTCGTTCTGCCGGTGGACCGCCTGGAACGCGGCGGCGCACGCCAGGGCCACGTTCAGCGTCTCGCTCACGTTCTGCGAGGACGTCTCCATCGTCGGCGTGGAGATCAGGAACCTCGGGTTGACCGCCCCGGACGGCACGCACACCGCGCTGCCCACCGGCAGGAGCCCGCCCTCGAACCCGTCGCGGATCGCCCGCTGCACGCGCAGCTGGATGCCCGCCCCGAGATGCCGCTTGACGACCTGGTCGACCCCGCCGTCCATCCGGCCCCGCGAGTTGGTCGGGCTGACCCACGCGTCGGCCTCCTGGTCGAGGAGCGAACCCTTGCGGATCTCGATCCCGGGGGTGTCGGCGAACGCCGCCCGCCAGGCCTCCACCACCTTCGTGTTGACGTCGGTCAACACGACCTTGAGCGGCGCCTGCTCGCGGTTCACGGTCATAGTGCACTCCCACGTGAGAATCGGTCCATCCACCGCTTCCGGACGCTAGCGCCCCCCACTGACAACGCGGTTGGCGCGGGCCGGACTGTCAGACCCCGCTGTTAGCCTCCCGGCCATGATCGATGCCAACGCCCCCGCCCAGCCCGACCCGAACGACCCGCTGGGCCTCACCGGCCTGTTCCAGGGCGGCGGTGAGCCGTGGCTTCCGTTGCTGAAGCCGGTCATCGAGGCGCAGCCGGACGCGGCCGCGTTCATCGGCCCGGACCGCGGCCCGGACGTCGTCCCCGTCCGCGAACTGACCTTCCAGGCGCTCAAGCCCCACCCGCCGCACCAGTGGAAGGTCGTCGTCTTCGGCCAGAACCCGTATCCGCGGCCGGAGAGCGCCACCGGCATCGCCATGTTCGACAACACCTTCCACGACTGGAAGGACAGCCAGTTCGGCAGGGTCGTCAGCATCCGCTGCATCATCAAGGCGGCCGCGATGTGGAAGTACGGCATCCCCAAGAAGACGCCGATCGCCGACCTGCGCGCGCTGCTGGAGCAGCGGGACACCGTCCAGCCGCCGGAGTGGTTCCAGGCGATGCTCACCCAGGGCGTCCTGCTGCTGAACGCGGCCCTCACCGCCGGCAGCGACAATCCGCGCGGAGCCGACCCGCACACCGCGTTCTGGCGTCCGGTCGCCGAGCGGATCGTCGAGGAGATCCTCAAGGCCAAGCAGGACGCCGACGAGGCGGACCGGGGGGTCGTCTTCGCCTGGTGGGGGGCTCACGCGCGTGCCCTGAAGAAGGTCGTCCTCCGGCTCCAGGAGAAGTACCCCGACGTCGAGGTCCGGCACATCGACCACCCCAACCCCGCCGCGCAGGGGGACGTCTTCTGCGAGGGCGACCATTTCGCGACGGTCAACGACGCCCTCGCCTCGCTCGGCGCGGACGGGATCGACTGGCTGCCGAGCCGGGGGTGGGACCGGCAGGCGGCGGGGACCGGGGGCGGGGCGGGCGGCGACACCGCCGAGCGCATGGGCGCGTTCATCGCGTCCACCATGGAGCTGCACCAGCTGTACCTGGAGCGGCTCGCCGGCGTCAAGGACGAGGGTCTCGTCCTCGACGCGATCACCGGGGTGTCCGACACCCCGCTCATGGACTTCCGTGACGCCGTCTCCCCGGTCGCCGGCCTGCTGGCGCAGCTCGACCGGCACGTGCAGCGGTCGCACGAGTTCGGCAAGCGGCGAGCCGACGAAGCGGCCGGCGACCTGTCCGCCGACGCGATCGCCGCCCTCCACCTGTACACCTGCGAGTCGGCGTTCTACCGGGAGATCAACTCCGTTCTGCGCGCCCCCGACCGGTCGAAGGTCGTCCCGTACCTGCCCTACCTGCGGCTGCTGTTCTCGGCGGTGTCGCGCCTGCCCGCCCGCACCCGGCCGCTGTGGCGCGGGGTGCCGCTGGACCTGCGGGCGCAGTACCCCCTCGGGCGGACCGTGACCTGGTGGGGCGTCTCGTCCTGCACGTCCGAGCGCGGCGTGGCGCGGGCGTTCCTCGGCAGCCGCGGCAAGCGGACGCTCTTCGAGGTGCAGCCCCGGCGGGCGGTCGGCATCCGTGACTTCTCCGCGTTCACGGGCGAGGAGGAGTTCATCCTGCTGCCGGGGACGCGGCTGAGGGTGACGGGGGTGACGACCGAGCGCGGCGGCCTGTGCACCGTGAAGCTGGCCGAGTCGGAGGAACTGCCCCTGGTGTCCTGACCCTGCCGCGGGTCCGTCGGCCGGACCGGCCGGGCGTCACCGCGCACCTGGTGACGCCCGGCCGGCCGCCGTGGGGAGGTCAGCTCGACTCGACGCCGAGCGTCAGGGCCGCCGCGTACCCGGCGGAGGTGGTGCTGCCCAGTGCGGTGAGCGTGAGGAGGCCCGACGCGGCGCCTCCGTCGTCGTAGATGGAGTCCTGGGCGAGGGTGGTGCGGGTGACGGTGTTCGTCGAGTACGGCGAGACCGTCGCGACCTTGGCCGTGATCGTCTCGTCGAAGAACAGCTGGCCGGTGTGGATCTCCTGGCCGCCGGTGAAGGAGCCGTCCGAGGTCAGGGTGACGTTCGTGTGGACCTTGATGTGGATGTGCACACAGCGGCCCCGGTACCAGCCCGGGTAGATCGAGGTGATGGAGGCGACGCCGCTGGAGTTCGTCAGGACTCCACCGCGCAGGAAGGTGCCGCTGTCCGGTTCGCTGTGGCCGTTGTTGCCGACGAAGCCGGAGTACTCGCCGAGGGCGTCGGAGTGCCAGAGCTCGACGAGGGCGTTGCTCAGGGGGACGCAGGTGTCGTCGTCGACGACCGTGAGGGTCAGCTTGAGCGGGATGCCCGCCTTGCCTTCGGTGATGTCGGCGCGGACGTACTGTCCGTCGAGGTAGTAGGGGCCTTCGGTCATCTCCTTGGTGAGGGTGCAGACGGCCGCGGCCGCCACGGGGGCGGCGGCAGCGGCGTCCGCGGCCGGGGTGCCGGCGGCGGGGGCGTCGGTCGCGGCGACGGCGCCGACGGCCAGGGTCGCGGCCGTGGCGCCGGTGGCGATCAGCACGGTGCGGCGGCCGAGGGACTGGGAGGTCTCGGTGTGCGCGTCCTGACGCGCATCTGTGGTGTCTGTCATGGGCACGGCACCGTAGGAGCGGTTCCTGTCCGAGGACTGTCAATTTGGCAAAGTGGCCGACCGTCAAGTCCCATGCAGGACAAGGGGAGTGACGCGGTCCGCTCCGGGGGCCGGACGAGGCTCCGGTGGTGCTCCGAAAACTTCCGGGGCTGCGCGGGCCATTGACGCGCAAGGGGTTCGATTCTACGTTCCCGTCCGACGACGCGACTGCCGTTCGATATCACGAACGGCTGACCCCACTGAAGGAGCGTCCGCATGAGCCGCATCTCCCGCAAGGCCGCACTCCTCGCCCTTCCCGCCGCGATCCTGCTGGCGCTGACCCCCTCCACCGCCTCCGCCTACCCCAACCCCGGCACCGTCACCGGCTCCACCGTCGTCCACGACCCGACGATGATCCGCGCCGCCGACGGCCGCTACCTCCTCTACGCCACCGGAGGCGGCCTGTCCTACCGCACCTCCACCGACCGCGTCGCCTTCACCGCGGGCAGCGACGCCTTCACCACCAAGCCGAGCTGGTGGTCGTCGTACGGGACGACGGAGGCGTGGGCGCCGGACATCTCCTACCAGGGCGGCAAGTACCTGATGTACTACGCCGTCTCGACCTTCGGGTCCAACACGTCCGCCATCGGCCTGGCCGGTTCCACGACCGGCCTGCCCGGCTCCTGGACCGACTACGGCACGGTCTACACCTCCAGCAGCTCCAGCGACTACAACGCCATCGACCCCAACCTGTTCGTCGACGGCGACGGCACGTGGTGGCTGTCGTTCGGCAGCTGGTGGACCGGGCTGAAGATGATCCAGATCAACCCCTCGACCGGCAAGCAGCTGTCGAGCAACACCACCCGCTACTCCCTCGCCTCCCGCCCGACCGGGACGAAGGCCGTCGAGGCGCCGTACATCGTCAAGCGCAACGGCTACTACTACCTCTTCGCGTCCTACGACACCTGCTGCGCCGGCACCAGCTCCACCTACAAGGTCAAGGTCGGCCGGGCCACCAGCGTCACCGGCCCGTACTACGACCAGAGCGGCGTCGCCCTCATGAACAACGGCGGCACCCCGGTGCTGGAGTCGCACGGACGCTACATCGGCCCCGGCGGCCAGTCGATCATGGCCGACGCCGACGGCGACCTGATCGTGTACCACTACTACGACGGCCAGGACAACGGCACCCCCAAACTCGGCATCAACCTCCTGAACTGGAGCAGCGGATGGCCCGTCGCCTACTGACCCTGCTGGCCGCGCTGCTGCTCGCCCTGTCCCTGGGACAGTCCTCGGCCAGCGCCGCCTCCTTCGCCAACCCGGTCAAGGCGCAGAAGGGCGCCGACCCCTGGATCGCCTACCACGACGGCAACTACTACCTGGTGTCGACGAGCTGGACGGACGTCATCACCGTCCGCAAGTCCGCCACCCTCGCCGGCCTGGCCGGCGCGCCGAGCGTGCAGGTGTGGCAGGGCGACGCGGCGAGCCGCTGCTGCAACATCTGGGCCCCCGAGCTGCACTACCTCAACGGCCGCTGGTACCTGTACTACGTCGCCGGCCAGAACGTCTCCGACTACAACCCGACCCAGCGCACCCACGTCCTGGAGAGCGCCGGCTCCGACCCCCTCGGCCCGTACACCTACAAGAACCAGCTCAACTCCGCCTGGATGCTGGACCCGACGGTGGCGACCGTCAACGGGCAGCTGTACCTCTTCGGCAGCACGAGCAGCGGCACCCAGAACCTCGTCGCGGCCCGCATGTCGAACCCGTACACCCTCGCCACGGGCTTCTCCACCGTCTCGACGCCCACCTACTCCTGGGAGACGTCGGGCGGCGCGGTGAACGAGGGCCCGGAGATCCTCCAGCGCAACGGGCAGACCTTCCTCGTCTACTCGGCGAGCGGCTGCTGGACCGCCGACTACAAGCTCGGCCGGCTCACCCTCACCGGCAGCGACCCGCTGTCGGCGTCCTCCTGGACGAAGAAGTCCACGCCCGTCTTCCAGCGCAGTGACGCCAACGGCGTCTACGGGCCGGGCCACAACGGCTTCTTCACCTCCCCGGACGGCACCGAGAACTGGATCGTCTACCACGCCAACGACGCGGCGTCGGAGGGCTGCGACAACGGCCGGACCACCCGCGCCCAGAAGTTCACCTGGAACTCCGACGGCACCCCGGACCTCGGCACCCCCGTCGCCCTCGGCGCGAGCCAGACCGGCCCGTCCGGCGAACCGTCCACCGTCTCCACCACGTACACCCTCACCAACCGCAACAGCGGCAAGTGCCTGGACGTGACGGGCAGTTCGACGGCCGACGGCGCCAACGTCGCGCAGTACACCTGCAACGGCGGCGCCAACCAGCGCTGGCGGATCGAGGACCTCGGCGACGACACCAGCCGCCTCGTCAACGTCGCCTCCGGCAAGGTCCTGGACACCGCCGACTGCTCCACCGCCGACGGCGCCGACCTGCGCCAGTGGAGCTGGCTGGACAACACCTGCCAGCGGTTCCGCTTCCTCGCCACCGACAGCGGCTACGTCCGCGTCGTCAACCAGGCCACGGGCAAGGTGGCCGACGTCGAGAACTGCTCCACGGCCGACTCCGCCGACGTACGCCAGTGGACCTGGCTCAACAACACCTGCCAGCAGTGGAGCCTGAACCCGGCATAGACCACCCCCGCGCCCCCGACCTCTGGGGGCGCGGGGAACTGCGCGAAGGCCCCGACGCCCCCGCGGCCGCCGGTGCACGGTCCGCCCCACGGCGCACAGGCGTGTCCGGTTCAGCCCGGCGGCTCAGCCGACCTGCCCCATCCCGGCCGCCGTCGGCCAGCTCTGCGCGTTGTTCGGCCAGCCCGACGCCGCGGCGGGGGAGAGGCCGTCCGTGCCGCGGACCTGGGCCGCGGTCAGACCGCCGCGGGCCGGGACACCCGGCGGGGTGGGGCCGGGCGCCGGGGCGGCGGGAGCGGCGGGCGGCACCGGGGACATCACGGCCGCCGCCGCGGGGACGGGGGCCGGGGCCGGGGGCGCCGCCGGGACGGACGGCGGGAACACTTGGGCCGCCGCCGGCAGCGGCATCCCCGCCCCGCCGGTCTGCGCCGCCGCCGGCATCTGGAGGCCGGCGACGGCGGCCGGAGCCGGCCCCGGCAGACCGGCGCCGACGGCCTGAGCGGCGAGGCCCTGCATGCCGGCGCCGTTGGTGGCGCCGATCAGCCGGTCCACGGCCGCCGTGCCCGAGCTGTAGCTGCTCCCGGTGCCCAGCTCGGGCACGGCGGCTCCCCTCCTGGTCCCGTAGAGCACCTGTTCCAGGCCGGACACCAGGCGACGCACGTCCACCTGGGGGCGCACCACGAGCCGCAGGAAGCGGCTGGAGGAACCGATCTTGTTGCCGCACTCGCGGACCAGGATGCGGTGCTCGGTGAGCAGCCGGTCGCGGACCACGGTGCCCTCGGCGCCCACCGGAAGGCGCACGAAGAGGAAGTTCCCCTGGGAGGGGTAGACGGTCAGGCCCGGCAGCGCGGAGAGCTGGCTGGCCATCTCCAGGCGGTCGCGGTACACCTGGTGGAGGCTCTGGGCGTACTCGGCGCCGTGCTCCTTGAGGATGAACACCACGTACTCGGCGAAGGCGTTGAGGTTCCATTTCGGCAGCATGGAGCGGACCCGGCCGGCGAGCGAGGGATTGGCGACCATGTAACCGAAGCGGATGCCGTGCAGGCCGAAGTTCTTGCCGAGGCTGCGCAGCACGATGACGTTGGGGCGCAGCATCGCCTCCTGGACGACGCTCGGTTCGGCCTCCGCGTCGGCGAACTCCAGGAAGGACTCGTCGATGACGACCAGGTCCAGGTCGGCCATCGCGTCCATGAACTGCACGATCGCGTGCTTGTGCAGGAACCCGCCGTCGGGGTTGTTGGGGTTGCAGATGACGGCGGCACGGGTGCCGCGCGCCCGGATGAACTCGGCGTACTGGGCGAGGTCCAGGGCGAAGCCGCTGGATTCCTGGAGCGGGAACATGTCGACCCGCTTGCCGGTCTCCATCGGCTGGTCGGTCCAGCGGCCGAAGGTGGGGACGGGGACGGCGAGGGACTCGCGGACCAGCAGGTGGTCGATCCAGGTGATCAGCTCGGTCGAGCCGTTGCCCATCGCGACCGCCTGCGGCGGGAGCTGGAGCAGGTTGCACAGCTCGGCGGTGATGGTGTCGGCGCTGCTCGGGTAGTACGTGATGATGTCGCGGAGCTTGGCCGCCATCACGTCGAACATCGCCGGGGTGGGGAAGTAGGGGTTGCACGGTATGCAGAAGTCCACCGGGCCGACCCCTTCGCCGCCCTCGCGCGTCAGCGCTGCCATGGACGGGCTGTGCGCCGCGGTGTTGCGGAACAACGAGGAGACGTTGTCGGCCATGGAACCTCCGTACGGGGCGGGCCCGGTGGGGACGACCGGGTCCGTCGTCATGTGGGTGGCCCGTGCGGGGGAGCACGGGCCGCCCTTACATACGGAGACTGGGGTGACGCTGTTCAATCGCTGAGGATCGCGTGAGAAGTTGTGCGGTTCCTGTGAAGGTCCGCGGGTGGCCGGAGGGTCAGTGGCCGAACGAGTGGACGGTCGTCGTCCGGTACGTCTGCCCCGGCCGCAGCACGGTCGACGGGAACGACGGCTTGTTCGGCGAGTCCGGGAAGTGCTGCGTCTCCAGGCACAGGCCGTCGCCCTGGCGGTAGACGGTGCCGCCCGAGCCGACGAGCGTGCCGTCGAGGAAGTTGCCGGAGTAGAACTGGAGCCCCGGCTCGGTGGTCGCGATGCGCAGGGTGCGGCCCGAGGAGGGGTCGCGCAGGGTCGCGACGGGCACCGGCTTCGCCGTGACGCCCTTGTCGAGCACCCAGTTGTGGTCGAGGCCCTGGCCGTACAGCAGCTGCGGGTGGGCGACGCGGATGTCCTCGCCGACGGTCTTGGCCCGGCGGAAGTCGAAGGGGGTGCCGGCCACCTTCGCCAGTTCACCGGTGGGGATCAGGCCCGAGTCGACGGGGGTGTAGCGGGAGGCGGCGATCTCCAGCTCGTGGTCGTAGACCGAGCCGCTCGCCTCGCCGGCGAGGTTCCAGTAGACGTGGCTGGTGAGGTTGACGACGGTGGCCTTGTCGGTGGTGGCCTCGTAGTCGATGCGCCAGTCGCCCTGCCGGGTGAGGGTGTAGGTGACCTTCACCTCGAGGGTGCCGGGATAGCCCATCTCCCCGTCGGCGCTCGTGTAGCGCAGGTACAGGCCGACGTCGGAGCCCTTCGTGAACGGCTCGACGTCCCACACCCGCTTGTCGAAGCCCTGGGCGCCGCCGTGCAGGGTGTTCTCGCCGTCGTTGACGCTGATCTGGTGGGCGGTGCCGTCGAGGGTGAACCGGCCCTTGCCGATGCGGTTGCCGTAGCGGCCGATGAGCGCGCCGAAGTACGGGCTCTTGGCGACGTACTCCTCGATCGTGTCGAAGCCGAGGGAAACGTTCCTGTAGCGGCCGTGGCGGTCGGGGATCTCCAGGGACTGGACGATGCCGCCGTAGGAGAGGACCTTCAGGCGGGTGCCGCCGTTGGCCAGCGACCAGAGGTGGACCTTCGTGCCGTCCGCGAGGGTACCGAAGAGCTTCTTCACGGGCGTGCTGCCTCCCGAGGCGTGTGCCGTACCGCCGAGCGTGGTCGCGGCGATCCCGGCGGCCGCGGCGCCCGCGATGACTGTGCGTCGGTTCAGTTCCATGGAGTGCGGCTCCCTTGAAAGGGCGGGGCCCCGCCGGACGCTTCCGGCGGGGCCCCGCTCGTCGACCTACGAACCGGACTTGCGCTTGTTCCAGACGTCGAACCCGACCGCGGCCAACAGGGCCAGGCCCTTGATGACCTGCTGCCAGTCGCTGCCGACGCCGAGGAGGTTCATGCCGTTGTTCAGCACGCCGAGGACCAGACCGCCGATGATCGCACCGAGGACGGTGCCCACACCGCCGCTCATCGACGCGCCGCCGATGAACGCCGAGGCGATCGCCTCGAGTTCGAAGTTCAGTCCCGCCTTCGGACCGGCCGCGTTCAGACGGGCGGCGACCACCAGACCCGCCAGGGCCGCGAGCACGCCCATGTTCAGGAAGACGTAGAAGGTGACCTTCTTGTCCTTCACGCCGGACAGCTTCGCCGCCGGCAGGTTGCCGCCGATCGCGTAGATGTGCCGCCCGAACACCGCGTTGCGCATGACGTAGCCGTAGCCGACCACCAGCACGCCCAGCACCAGCAGGATGATCGGGGCGCCCTTGTAGCTGGCGAGCAGCAGGGTGACCACGAGGATCGCGGCGACGATGGAGACGATCTTGAGCAGGAAGATGTTGCGGGGCACGACCTCCAGCGCGAACTCCTGCTGGCGCTTGCGGTCCCGGACCTCCTGGAGCACCACGAAGACGATCAGCACGATGCCCAGCAGCAGCGTGATGTTGTGGTAGTTGGTGGTCGGGCCGACCTCGGGCAGGAAGCCGTTGCCGATCTTCTGGAGGCCGTCCGGGAAGGGGCCGAGGGTCTGGCCCTCCAGCAGGATCTCCGTCACACCGCGGAAGGTCAGCATGCCGGCGAGGGTGACGATGAACGACGGTATGCCGAGATAGGCGATCAGATAGCCCTGGATCGAGCCCGCGACACCGCCCACCACCAGGCAGAGCACCACCGCGACCGGCCACGACACGTCGTGCTGCACGGTCAGTACGGCCGCGAAGGCACCCACGAACGCCGTCAGCGACCCCACCGACAGGTCGATGTGGCCCGCGATGATCACCAGCATCATGCCGATCGCGAGGATCAGGATGTAGCTGTTCTGGAGGACCAGGTTGGAGACGTTGCGCGGCAGCAGCAGGTCGCCGTCGGTCCACACCGCGAAGAGGACGACGATCAGACCGAGGGCGATCAGCATGCCGTACTGGCGCATGTTGCGGCGCAGGCCGTCCAGCATCAGCTGGAGCAGGCCGTCGCCCGCCGCCCCCGGGCCCTTGCCCGGCGGCGCGGCGGCCGGGCTCTTGTCGGTCACTTCGGTGCTCATCGCGTTACCTCTTTGTCCTTCGTCATCTGACGCATCAGCACTTCCTGCGTGGCCTCGGCCCGCGGGACCTCGCCCGTGAGGCGTCCGGCGGCCATGGTGTAGATGCGGTCGCACATGCCGAGCAGTTCGGGCAGCTCGGAGGAGATGAAGACGACCGCCTTGCCCTGGGCCGCCAACTGGTCGATGACCGTGTAGATCTCGTACTTGGCGCCCACGTCGATGCCGCGCGTGGGCTCGTCCAGGATCAGCACGTCCGGACCCGCGAAGATCCACTTGCTGAGGACGACCTTCTGCTGGTTGCCGCCGGAGAGCTTGCCGACCGGCTCGAAGACGGTCGGGGCCTTGATGTTCATGGACGTGCGGTAGCCCTCGGAGACCTGCCGCTCCTCGTGCTCGTCGACGATCCCGCGCCGGGCGACCTTCTTCAGGGCGGTGAGCGAGATGTTCCGGTTGATGGTGTCGATGAGGTTGAGGCCGTAGTGCTTGCGGTCCTCGGTGACGTAGGCGATGCCGTGCCCGACCGCCTCCGCGACGGTCTTCGTACGGATCTCCCGGCCGTCCTTGAGGACCGTGCCGCCCGCGTGCCGGCCGTAGCTGCGCCCGAACACGCTCATCGCGAGCTCGGTGCGGCCGGCGCCCATCAGCCCCGCGATGCCGACGATCTCCCCGCGCCGCACCTGGATCGACACGTCGTCGACCACCTTGCGCTGCTGGTCGATCGGGTGGTGCACGGTCCAGTTGCGGATCTCCAGGGCGGGCGCCGCGCCCGCCTCCGGCCGGTGCGGGGTGCGCTCGGGGAAGCGGTGGTCGAGGTCGCGGCCCACCATGCCGCTGATGATCCGGTCCTCGGTCGTCTCCGGCGCCTTCACGTCCAGCGTCTCGATGGACTGGCCGTCGCGGATGATCGTCACCGAGTCGGCGACCTTGCGGATCTCGTTGAGCTTGTGGGAGATGATGATCGAGGTGATGCCCTGCGTCTTCAACTCCAGGATGAGATCGAGGAGTTTGTCGCTGTCCTCGTCGTTCAGGGCCGCGGTCGGCTCATCCAGGATGAGCAGCTTCACCTTCTTCGACAGCGCCTTCGCGATCTCCACGAGCTGCTGCTTGCCCACGCCGATGTCGGCGACGCGGGTCTCCGGGTGATCGCTGAGACCGACCCGGCGCAGCAGCTCGGAGGCGTGCCGCAGCGTCTCGTTCCAGTTGATCAGCCCGCGCGTGGCGTGCTCGTTGCCGAGGAAGATGTTCTCCGCGAGGGAGAGGTACGGCACCAGCGCCAGCTCCTGGTGGATGATCACGATGCCGTGCTGCTCGCTCGCCCGGATGTCCTTGAAGCGGCAGACCTCCCCCTCGAAGAGGATCTCCCCCTCGTAGCTGCCGTGCGGATGGACGCCGGAGAGCACCTTCATCAAGGTGGACTTCCCGGCGCCGTTCTCACCGCAGATGGCGTGGACCTCGCCCTGCCGGACGGTCAGCGTGACGTCCGACAGCGCCTTCACACCGGGAAAGGTCTTGACGATCGAGCGCATTTCCAGGACGGGTCCCGCCATGGTCGTGCCTTCCAATCCGTAAGGTTCGACGCTTACTTGAGCTGGTCCGCCGTGTAGTAGCCGCCGTCGACCAGGATCTGCGAGTAGTTGGTCTTGTCGACGCTCACCGGCTGGAGCAGGTAGGCGGGGACGACCTTGGAGCCGTTGTCGTAGGTCTTGGTGTCGTTGACCTCGGGCTCCTTGTCGTTGAGGACCGCGTCGACCATGTTCGAGGCGACCTTGGCCAGCTCGCGCAGGTCCTTGTAGACGGTCTGGGTCTGCCCGCCCGCGATGATCGACTTCACCGAGGCCAGCTCGGCGTCCTGACCGGTGATGACCGGCAGCGCCTTGCTCCCGGAGCCGTAGCCGTCGGACTTCAGCGCGGACAGGATGCCGATGGAGATGCCGTCGTACGGCGAGAGGACCGCGTCGACCTTCTCGGTCTTGTAGGACTTGGTGAGGATGTCGTCCATGCGCCGCTGGGCGGTGGCGCCGTCCCAGCGCAGGGTGGTGACCTGGTTGAGCGCGGTCTGGCCGGACTGGACGACCAGCTTCTTGCTGTCGATGTACGGCTTCAGGACGCTCATCGCGCCGTTGAAGAAGTACTTGGTGTTGTTGTCGTCGTTGGAGCCGGCGAACAGCTCGATGTTGAACGGGCCCTTGCCGCTCGCCAGGCCCAGCTTGTCGACGATGTAGTTCGCCTGGAGCTCGCCGACCTTGGTGTTGTCGAAGGAGGCGTAGTAGTCGACGTTCTCCGAGCCGAGGATCAGGCGGTCGTAGGAGATGACCGGGATGTCCGCGTCCTTGGCCTGCTGGAGCACGTTGTTCAGCGACTTGTTGTCGATGGCCGCGATGATCAGCGCCTCGACGCCCTGGGTGATCAGGTTCTCGATCTGCGAGACCTGCTGGTCGGGGTCGTCCTCGCCGTAGACCAGCTTGGTCTTGTAGCCCTTGGCCTCCAGGTCCGCGACGACGTTCTTGCCGTCGGAGATCCAGCGCTCCGAGGACTTGGTCGGCATCGCGATGCCGATCGTCCCGCCCTTGCTGTCGCCCTTCTCCTCCTTGCTCCCGCCTTCGCCGCTCTGACCGCAGGCGGTCAGGGTGAGGGCCAGGGAGGCGGCTCCGGCCACGGCGGCGAGGGCTGCTCTACGAGTACGCATGATCATCATCCTTGATGTGGTGAGAGAGAGCCTCGGTCCTCGGGCGGGAGCGCTCCCCTGCGACGGGGGAGACCGCGCGGGAGGGACCGCGCGGAAGGGACCGAGAAAACGCGCGTGTGGGATTGTGTTCGACTGCGTCGTGTTCTGTGAAGGGGACTTTCCCGGAACGTTATGCGGAAGTTTCGAAACGCCGCAGCGCGCCCGGGAGTCGGGAGCCCAGCGGGGCCATGTCGCCGTCGGCGCCGTGACGTGCCAACAGGTCCAGGGCCAGCCTGCCGCGCCGCACCCGCTCCTTCGCGGTGGACAGCGTCAGGTCCCGCAGATGGTGCCCGTAAGGGTAGATCCCAGGTGCCTTGGAGAGGCCGAACTTCAGGTACAAAGGGGCACCGCGGCGGATCAGTTCGGCCACCTCGTACATCCGGACGTACCCGCCGAGGTCGTCGGGGGCCTCGATGTACATGTCCATGGGGGCGCCCGACACCCGCCGGATCTCGGTGAGGTGATCGAGCGTCAGGTCGCTGGGCACGTTGACGGAGTCGGCGCCGAGCCGCTCGTAGACCGCGTACGCGGCCGGGTTCACCGGGCCGATGAGCGCGCTCACCTTGAGCGTGGTGTCGGCCGGGATGATGCCGGCCTCCCGCGCCCGGTGCAGCGTCCACAGCACGCCCTCGTCGGCCACGAGCAGGCACTTGACGCCCAGCTCCGTCGCCCGGACGGCGTCCTCCACGCAGCCGGCCACGGCGTCGTGCCCGCGCGCCCTCAGGCCCGCGCCGCGGGAGTCGGTACGGGTCGACCCGCCGATGTCCCAGGTGCCGCGCGGCCCGGTGAACAGGCACAGTTCGATGTCGCGTTCGCCGGTCGCCTCCACCATCTCGGTGATCTCGGCGTCGGTGAGCATCCACACGCCGCTGCCCTGGCTGATCCGGTGGATCGGCACGTCGAGCCGCGAGGCCTCCTTCAGCACGACCGCCAGCGCTTCGGGACCCTCGCACGAGGGGATCTCGGTGCGCCAGCGGCCGCCGCCGGGGAAGCTGTGGGCGGAGGTGTCGGCGGGGTCGAGGGCGGGCGCGTCCAGCCCCAGGGCGGCGAGCGCCTGCTCGCCGGGGCGGCGGGCGGCCGTAGCGGAAGCGTCGGTCGTCACAAGCTGTCCTTCGTGTTCGTTATTTCGGACAAGGTTCGCGGCTCAAGTCGTACGGGCTTGGGTGTACACCGGTGCGGCGGGTGTCGGAGGCCCGCCGCACCGGCGTACGTCTAGGGGCGGAGCAGCACCTTGCCCACCTTCGGATCGCCGGATCCCACCAGCTCGATCGCCTCGGAGAACGCGCCGAGCGGCAGCTCGTGCGTGACCAGCGGCAGCGGGTCGAGCAGCCCGGAGGCGAACACCCGCACCGTGTGCGACCAGGCGTCCGGCGGCGCCCCGAAGACGGAGTGCACCTCCAGCTGCCGGACCACCAGGTCGGTCGGGTCCAGCCCGTCGGCGCCGGCCGCCGGGATGCCGGTCAGCACCAGCCGCCCGCCGCGCCGCAGCAGCGCGGCGGAGGTGCGTGCGGCGGACGCGGACCCGGCGGTCTCGATCACGACGTCGAAGTCGTCGGGCAGTTCCTCGCCCCGGGTGCGGAAGGAGGTGGCGCCGAACTGCCGGGCCAGACCCTCCCGGTCCCGCCGCGTGCCCACGACCAGCAGCTCGCTCGGCGATCCCGCCCTGAGGAACTGCACGGCGAACATGCCCAGCGTCCCGGTGCCGACGACCGCGACCCGCTCGCCCGGCAGCGCGTGCGCCTTGATCGCGGCGGCCGCGATGCAGGCGGCCGGCTCCAGCAGGGCCGCCGCCGTCAGGTCGGCGTCGTCGGGCAGGACGTGCAGCAGCCGGGCCGGCAGGGTCAGCGTGGCGGCCATCGCGCCCGGCTGGGTGAACCCGGTCTCCTCGTACCCGTCCGTGCACAGCGTCGTCTCGCCGGCGTGGCAGCGGTCGCACACCTGGCAGTTGCGGAAGCCCTCACCGACGACCTTGCGGCCCACCAGGGACTCCGGCACCCCGGCGCCCACGGACCGGACCGTCCCCGACCACTCGTGGCCGGGGACGAGCGGGTAGCGGACGTACCCCTCGGGCCGGTTGCCCTGGTAGACCTCGCGGTCGCTGCCGCAGATGCCCACCGCGTGCACCCGCACCAGCGCCTCGCCGGGACCGGGCTCGCGAGGCGTGTGCTCGGTGAGCCGGTGCTCGCCGGGCGCCTCGACGACGACGGCGTTGCTCACTTCTCGGTGCCCTTCGGCTTGCGCTGCTCCCAGCCCTCGGCCCACAGGTCGAACCGGGCCTGCTGCTGCGGGAACTCGGCGGCCGCGTCCACGTCCAGCTCGACGCCGAGACCGGGCGCGTCGGACAGGTGGAAGTAGCCGTCCACCACCTCCGGAGCCCCCTTGACGACCTTCTTGATGTCCGCGTCCGCGAAGTCGTTGAAGTGCTCCAGGATCTTGAAGTTCGGCGAGGTGAAGCCGACCTGGAGCGAGGCGGCGGTCAGCACCGAGCCGCCCACGTTGTGCGGGGCGACCAGCATGTAGTGGGTCTCGGCGGTCGCGGCGAGCTTGCGCGTCTCCCAGATGCCGCCGATGTGGCCGACGTCCGGCTGGATGATGTCGACGGCCTGGCTCTCGAAGAGCTCCCGGAACTCGATCCGGTCGTGGATGCGCTCGCCGGTGGCGACCGGCATGTCGACCTTGGCCGCGACCTTCTCCAGCGCCTTGAGGTTCTCCGGCGGGACCGGCTCCTCCAGCCACGCGGGCTTGAACGGCGCCAGCTCCTTGGCGAGGCGGACGGCGGTGGCGGGCGAGAACCGGCCGTGCATCTCCAGCATCAGCTCGGCGTCCGGCCCGATGGCGTCGCGCACGGCCTCGATGAGGGAGACGGCGTACAGGCTCTGCTCGTGGTCCAGCTCGTAGTGGCCGGTCCCGAACGGGTCGATCTTGAGCGCTTTGTACCCGCGCTCCATGACCCCCTGGGCGGCCTTGTGGTAGGCCTCGGGCGTCCGCTCGGTGGTGTACCAGCCGTTGGCGTAGGCCTTGACCTTGTCCGTGACCTTGCCGCCCAGCAGCTGCCAGACCGGCACCCCGAGGGCCTTGCCCTTGATGTCCCAGCAGGCCATCTCGACGACCGCGATGCCGGACATCACGATCTCGCCGGCCCGCCCGTAGTCGCCGTACTTCATGCGGCGGGTGAGGTCCTCGACAGCGAACGGGTCGGAGCCGAGAATGTGGTTGGCCTCGGCCTCCCTCAGATACCCGATCAACGCGTCGGTGTGGCCCAGCATGCGGGTCTCGCCGACACCCGTGATGCCCTCGTCGGTGTGCACCTGGACGTAGGTCAGGTTGCGCCAGGGCGTACCGACCACGTGAGTGCTGATTCCGGTGATGCGCACGGAAGTTGCCCTTCAGCTGTTCGAGATTTCGTCACACGTTCGAAATGCTGGCGTGACAGTAAGGAGGGGGCGAGGGGGGTGTCAATGGGTCGGACACATAACGGTTTCGACAGTTTCGACAGCGGCTTTTCGGTTTCGATGCCCGGAACGGGTACGGGACCCCTCTCAGGCCCCCGCCGGGAGGCCCTTCGGTTTCCCACACAACCTTCACAGGCACCCCTAGGAACGTCACCCGGCAGGAACTTAGTCTTCCCGCGTCATGGACTACTGCCACCCGTGCCGACGGCACCTCAACGGCGCCCTCGCCTGCCCGGGCTGCGGCACCCCCGCCCCGTATCAGGATGCGCCCGCGCGCGGGACGTACGCGCCGGAGGCGTACCCGGCCCGGGCCTACGCGCCGGAGCCGTACGCCGCTCACGACGCCGGGGCGGAGCCGTACGCCGCTCACGACGCCGGGGCGGAGCCGTACGCCGCTCACGACGCCGGGGCGGGGTCGGACGGAGCGTACGGCTCCGGGGTGGGCGCGCAGGCCCTTGGCACCGGCGCGGACACGCGGGGGGCCGAGACGGTCACCCCCGAGGCCGCGGCGACCCCCGATACCGGAGCGGGCGCCCCCGACTCCCCCGACTCCGGGGCGGTGGCCCCCGGGGCCGGGGGCCGGGCCGCCCGCCGCCGCGAGCAGGAACGCGGCCGGGGCCGCGGCCGGGGTCAGGCCCGAGGCCGGGGCCGGTCCCACGGCGGCCGGTCCCACGGGCCGGCACCCGCCGCCGAAACCGCCTACGACTCCGACTCCGCCGACGACCCCACCGATGGCTCCGCCGAAGGCGATGCGAGCCGTCGCGATCGCAAGGCCGCCGTCCACCGCCGGCGCCGCCGCCGCACCCTCCTGATCACCGCGGGCTTCGTCCTGGCGGCCGGCGGACTGAGCCTGGCCGAACTCGGTATCGACGGCGCCGTTCTCCCCGGCTCGAACCCGGCGGCGGCCGGGGGCGAGTCGACGGAGGTCGACGCCGACGAGCCCACGGCGGGCACCACGGCCGAGCCCCTGGACGCCAGGTCGGACACCGGCGGCGACGGCGCCTCGGCCTCGCCGGACCCCTCGGCCTCGGCCTCCGCGTCCGCCTCGGGGGCCGCGTCGGCGTCCGCCTCGCCGGGTGCGTCGGAGTCGTCCACGACCGGCCCGGACCAGGACCCCCAGTCGGCGACCGTCCCGGTCACCTCCCCGGCCACCTCCGGCTCCGACACCGCGGCGGACACCCCGTCCACCCCGACGTCCGACCCCACGACATCAGAGCCGGCCCCGGAACCGGAACCTTCACCTTCGGAAACGTGCGACCGGTTCCTGTGGTGGTGCAGCTGAGCGCAACGGGTGTCGCCGTCAGGGCCTCCCGGGACGGCGGTCGGTCTCGAAGACCGCCCACACCGTCTTGCCGATGACGTGCTCCGTGACGCCCATGTCGTCGGCCAGCTGCCTGGTCAGGTGCAATCCCCGTCCTGAGCACGCGAGGGTGTCCGGGGCCTGAAGGGCGGCGAACGGGCCGCCGGTGTCCCGGACCCCCAGGCGCATCACCGTGCCGTCGAGTTCGAGGGTCACGCAGTACTCCCGGCCCGGCGGAACGCCGTGCAGCAGCGCGTTCGTGGCGAGTTCCGACGCGCACAGCTTTATGTCGTCCAGCCGGTCGGTGCGGTCCCACTCCACCAGGACCTGGTGGACGAAGGCGCGGGCGTCGCGCACCGAAGCGTGCGAGCGCGGAAAACGACGTTGCTGTGGCAAGGGCACGGTCGGCCACCTCCGCAGTGCTGGAGCAAGTGCCGCGACACTACTGCTATTCGCGAAAAGCAGCCAGGTGACGCTCGAGGTGGACAGCTTGGGGACCGTGCGCCCGAAGTCGCCTAACGTGTACGGCGCAAGGTCGAACGAACGGTCCGGCCGTACAGGAGGACGCCGTGAGCGCGAGTGGGTGGGTCAGCACCTCGTTGCCGTATCTGACGCCACGCAGACAGGGGCGGGGTGACGCCTGGGCCGAGGAGGCGGAGGCTCAGGGGCGGCGCGGTACTCAGCGGATCGTCCACGCGGGCGAGGTGCCGGCTCCGGCGGACGTTGCGGGGCTGCTCGGGATCGCGGAAGGGGAGCCGGTGGTCGTGAGGCGGCGCCTGCTCCTCCTCGATGACCAGCCGAACGAACGCACCGACACCTACTACCCGACCGCCATCGCCCGGGGCACCCGGCTCGCCGGGACCGCCAGGATCCCGGGTGGAGCCGTCACGCTCCTCGCCGAACTGGGACACGTCGGCGTCCTCGTCACGGAGGACGTGACCGCCGGAATGCCGGACGAGGAGGAGCGGGAAGCCCTGCGGACAGCCGCCGACGAGCCGGTCCTGCGGATCACTCGGCTGACCCGGGACCGCGACGACCGGCCGATCCAGGTCGACCGTATGGTGATGCCCGCCCCACGGCAGAGGCTGCGTTACGAGATCAGGATCGGATGACCGTGCCCAAGGCAGTACCGGAAGCCGCCGACCGCCGCTCGCTGCACGAGAGGATCGCGGCCGATCTGCGCGACGACATCATGAGCGGGGAGCTTGCGCCGGGAGAGAGCCTGCCCTCCACGGTGCAGCTCAAGGAGCGCTTCGACGCGTCGAACGCCACTGTCCAGAAGGCCCTTCAGCTCCTTAAGGACGAAGGTCTGGTGGTCGGAAGGGCCGGCGCGGCCGTCACGGTCCGCGAACACCGCCAGCGCACGGTCCGCCCTGCCGCGCTCGCGGCACCGAGCGCACCTGGAGAGCCCTTCCGCTGGCTCACCGAAGCGGCCAAGCACGGCACGCGCGCCCGCAGCGAGCTGCTCGACGTGCGGGAGACCCGCCCACCGGCCGATGCCCGAGCCGCCTTCGGCCTCCCGTCGGACGGCACCGCCCTCCTCCGCAGCCAGCTCCTGTTGATCGACGAGGAGCCCGCCGAACTCGTCTACTCCTACTATCCGTTGGACATCGCCAGAGGTACGCCGCTCACGAATCGTCGGCGGATCAAGGGCGGGACGCCCGCGCTGCTCACGGAACTCGGTCACCCTCCTCGCCGCAGTGTGGACCGCGTTTCCGCGCGGGTCCCGACCCAGGAGCAGTACCAGGTCCTCCGCCTGACGAGCGGCATGCCGGTCCTGCGCACCCTGCGGGTCGTGCACAGCGATCGTGAGGAGCCGGTCGAGGTGACCGTGATGGTGAAGGCGGGGCATCTGTACGAAGTGCAGTACGAGTTCGCCGTCGGCGAGTGACCGCCTTCTTCCGTCACCGCGTCCGGCGCCGCGACGCCCCACGGGTGGGAGGCGGCTGACCGGTCCCGTAGGCCACCACGTCCACCACGTCGTCGCCGGCCACGCAGTCCAGGGCGCGTCGGCTCAGCCGGTACGTCCAGTAGTGGTGCAGGCCGTACAGCAGGGGCCCGGACAGGGCCAGTGCCAGTTCGGCCTGCCACGGCATCGTTCCCGTGGGCAGTGCCGTGGCCAACGGCGAAACCACGGCGGCCGTTCCCGTGGCGCGCATTCCCGTCACCATTCCTCACCGCCGTCATGTCGCCGGGAATTCAATATCGCTCGCCGGGTCGACCGGGCGTGCAGGGTGACGCGGAGCGCATGGGCGAGATGGCGGCGGCGAGGCTCGGCGGAAAGGGTCCGGCGCCTGTCGGCCGGCCAAGCGCCAGACCTTCTCACGGACTTCGGCCCGTGCGACGCGGATCGTCCGAAGGGCGGTGTCGCCGGAGGCGGCGAGGACGTCGACCAGGCGGGAGACCGTCGGGTCGGAGGCGACCGGCCCGAACACGGCCGGCTCGGCTCGCAGCATGCCGACGTCGGCCAGGCAGTCCCCGCCCATCGCGACTGCCGGCGCGAGGTCCGGGAGGTGGCGTGGTCACAGCGCGATGCGGACGGTCTTGACTTGGGTGTAGGTGTCCAGTCCCTCCAGGCCGCCTTCGCGGCCCAGGCCGGACTGCTTGTAGCCCCCGAAGGGGAGGTTGCCGGTGCTCATCTCGGCCCAGGTGTTGATCCAGACGGTGCCGGCCTCGATGGCCGCGGCCATGCGGTGTGCGGTGGTGAGGTTGGTGGTCCAGACGGAGGCGGCCAGTCCGTAGTCGGTGTCGTTGGCCTGGGCGATGGCGTCGTCGATGCCGGTGAAGGTGGTGATCACGCCGACGGGGCCGAAGATCTCCTCGCGGACGACGCGCATGTCGGGGCGGACGTCGTCGAGGAGGGTGGGGGCGAAGAAGTATCCGTGGTCACCGAAGCGCCCGCCGCCGGTCACCACGTTCGCGCCCTCCTCGCGGGCGGTGTCGAGGTAGGAGCGGACGCGGTCGAACTGCGCCTTGGTGGAGAGCGGTCCCACCAGCGTGCCCTGGGTCAGCGGGTCGCCCGGGGTGAATGCCTCCATCGTCTTCAGCAACTTCTCGACGAACTCCTCGCGGATGCTCTCCTCGACGAACACCCGTGATCCGGCGACGCAGACCTGTCCCGCGTTACCCAGGAAGCCGGCCGCCACGCCGCGGACCGCGACGTCAAGGTCGGCGTCGGCGAAGACGACCGACGGCGACTTGCCGCCCAGTTCGAGCGTTATGCGCTTGAGCGTGTCGGTGGCCTGGCGCTGGACCAGCTTGCCGGTCGCGGTCGACCCGGTGAAGGCGATCTTCGCGACACCGGGGTGCGCGACCAGCGCGTGGCCCGCCTCGGCGCCCAGGCCGGTGACGACGTTCACGACACCGGCCGGCAGGTCGGTGCCGGTCAGCAGCTCGGCCAGGCGCAGCGTGCTCAGCGAGGCGGTCTCGGCCGGCTTGAGCACGACGGTGTTACCGGCCGCCAGGGCCGGGGCGAGCTTGCCGGGCAGTTGGCCCATCGGACCGTTCCAGCCCCAGATGATGCCGACGACACCGAGGGGCTCCTTGCGGGTGTAGGCCATGCGGTCCTTGCCTGCGGGAACACTCACGCCGGACAGCTTGGTGGGCCAGCCCGCGTAGTAGCGGAAGACCTCACTCGCCTCGGCCAGCATGTGTGCGGTCAGCATGTGGGGTGCGCCCATGTTGACCGAGTCGATGGTGGCCAGTTCGTCGGCGTGTTCCTCGATGACGTCGGCGATCTGGTTCAGGATCCGGCCGCGCCGGTCGGGGCTCATTTCCGCCCAGGAGGGATCGGTGAACGCCGCCCGCGCGGCGTGGACCGCGGCGTCGACGTCGGCTGCCTCGCCGCGCGGCACACTGGCCAGCGCCTCTTCGGTGGCCGGGTCGGTGTTCGGCAGCGTTCGTCCGGAGAATGCGGCGACCTGCCGGCCTGCGATCCACATCATCCGCTCCCCGGCCCGCACGTACGCGGGGATGTCACGGCGGGCGGTGTCGGCGACGGGCGGGGCGCTCACAGTCGCAGTCATGGTTGTTCCTCTCCTGGTGTCCTGACAGCAGATCCGCCATAAGCAGATTGCCTGTCCACTTAACGTAGCGGACAGGCTGTCCGTTTACAAGGAGAAGTGAGAAGGGTGTCCGGTACGCTGAGGTTCTGGAGCCGAAGGAAGGAAGCATCCGCCGTGAGCGCTGAGCCCGCCCCTGCCCGACGTGCCGACGCCGAGCGCAACCGGTCGAAGATCATCGCGGTTGCCCGCGAGGCCTTCGCCGAACCCGGCGCCGCACCGTCGATGGCCGAGATCGCCCGACGCGCCGGCGTCGGCATGGCCACGCTCTACCGCAACTTCCCCGGCAGACTCGAACTGGTTGAGGAACTCTTCCGCCACACCGTCGACGACATGTGCCAAGCCGCCGAATCCGTCAGTGGCGACACGCCTGGCGAGGCCTTCTTCGCCTGGCTCATGCGCTTCCACGCCCTCGGCGCCCGCAAAGGACCTCTCGCCTCCGTCCTCCTCTCCGAATCCGCCCATGGCACCCCCATCCTCCGCGCCAGCCGCTCCCGCACAATCGCGGCCGGCGAACCCCTTTTCCGCGCCGCGCAACGCAGCGGAGAAGTGCGCGACGACGTCTCTCTCGGACAGATCCTCGACGGCCTCGTCGCGCTCGCCGGCATCGATAACGGCCCGGACTTCCCCGGCGCCCTGATCCGCATCCTGCTCGACGGTCTGCGTCCGAATCCGCGCACCACGGGCGGATCGCCGACTGCCAGTGAAGGCATGGACACCCCCACGACCACAAGAAGGGGAGAGTGATTGGCGTCCGCCTCCCCGTAAGACCCCGCGCCTACCTGTGCCGCCGCAGGATCCGCTGCACCTTTCCGGACAAGGCCGGCCAAGCGCTGCCGTCGGCAGCTTCGGCGTCGGGGCATGGGTCCAGGATCCCTGGCAGCGGACAGGATCCAGACAAGCCCTCACCGATGCAGGTCAGAGCCGCTCTCCACGCGCTCGAATCAAGTCCCGGAGAGGCCGGCTCGTGAAAGCCCGAGGCTGCGGGTCGCCGGAATGGCGTGCCGCCGGCGCCGCAGCCGGCCGGCCTGGTTGTGGCTGAGGACGTCGTAGTCGCCGCCGATGATGTACGCCGGCCGACGAGTGTCAGCCGCCGGTGTCCGAGGCGTGTCGGCCGTCGGTGTCCGAGGCGTGTCGGCCGTCGGCGTCCGGCGGTGTCACCATCCGCCGCAGCAGTCCCCGCAGCACCCCCCGTTCCTCCTCCGTCAAAGCCGCCAGGGGTTCGCGGGCGAAGCGCAGGCCTTCGCGGAGGGCCTTGGCCACCCGGCGGCCCTCCGCGGTGGCGGCCGCCAGCTTGACGCGGCGGTCGGCCGGGTCGGGGCGGCGTTCGGCCAGGCCGCGGGCCTCCAGGCGGTCGACGATGCCGGTCACGTTGGACGGCTCGCACCTGAGCCGGTTCGCCAGCTTGCGCATGGGCAGCGGCTCCAGGGAGAGCAGGCTGAGCAGGCGGGCCTGGGCGCCGGTGAGCGCGTAGGCGGCGGCGGCTTCCTCGTAGTCCTCGTGGAAGCGGGCCACCACCTCGCCGATCAGTTCGACGACCTCCAGGGTCAGGGCGTCGGGGCGGCGGGCCGGGGGTGAGGGTGCCATGGTGGACAGGGTACCCGGCTTACTTGACATGCTGAAATATTCAGCCGCATGGTTGTTTCAGTTAGTGAAACATCAGAGAGGCATCCCCCATGACCGACTCCGCCCTCCCCGCCGCCGGCCGCGAATGGCGCCTGATCAGCCGACCCGTCGGCTGGCCGAAGCCCGAGGACTTCGAGCTGGCCGAGGCGGAGGTACGGCGGCCCGGACCCGGCCAGGTCCTCGTCCGCAACGAGTACCTCTCCGTCGACCCCTACATGCGCGGCCGGATGAGCGCCGCCAAGTCCTACGTCGCCCCCTACGAGCTGGGCAAGGCCATGCAGGGCGGCGCGGTCGGCGAGGTCGTCGCCTCCGAGGCCGAGGGCATCGCCCCGGGCGACCACGTCCTGCACTTCGGCGGCTGGCGCGAGTACGCCACCGTCGACGGCGGGCAGGCCGTCCGGGTCGACCCCGAGGCCGCGCCCCTCTCCACGTACCTGGGCGTCCTCGGCATGACCGGCCTCACCGCGTACGCGGGCCTGCTGCGCACCGCCTCCTTCAAGGAGGGCGACGCGGTGTTCGTGTCCGGCGCGGCGGGCGCCGTCGGCAGCCAGGTGGGGCAGATCGCCCGGCTGAAGGGCGCCTCGCGGGTCATCGGCTCCGCCGGATCCGACGACAAGGTCAAGCTGCTGATCGAGGAGTACGGCTTCGACGCCGCGTTCAACTACCGGAGCGGCCCGGTCGCCGAGCAACTGCGCGAGGCCGCGCCCGACGGCGTCGACGTCTACTTCGACAACGTCGGCGGCGACCACCTGGAGGCCGCCATCGGCTCCCTCAACCGGGGCGGCCGCATCGCGGTCTGCGGCATGATCTCCGTCTACAACAACACCGAGCCCGCCCCCGGCCCGAAGAACCTCGTCCGCCTCATCCAGACCCGCGGCCGCATCGAGGGCTTCCTGGTCGGCGACCACTACGACCTCCAGCCGCAGTTCGTCCGGGAGGTCGGCGCCTGGGTCCGCTCCGGCGAGCTCAAGTACCGCGAGACGGTCGTCGAGGGCATCGAGAACAACCTGGAGGCGTTCTTCGGCGTCCTGCGCGGCGACAACACCGGGAAGATGATCGTCAAGCTGTAGCGGCCGCGAGACCTTCCTCCTCGCTTCCGGGATGCGGTAAGTTTTTTCCGCATCCCGCCGCGATCGTGGGCGCGCGTCGCGGCGGACCGAGGAGGAGACAGCCCCATGCCGATACAGCAGTCCGACGTCCTGTACACCGCCGTCGCCACCGCCGAGAACGGCCGCGACGGCCGGGTCGCCACCGATGACGGCCGGCTCGACGTGGTCGTGAACCCGCCGAAGGAGATGGGCGGCAGCGGCGCCGGCACCAACCCGGAGCAGCTGTTCGCCGCCGGCTACAGCGCCTGCTTCCAGGGCGCCCTCGGCGTCGTCGCCCGCCAGGAGGGGGCCGACGTCACCGGCTCGACCGTCACCGCGAAGGTGGGCATCGGCAGGAACGACGACGGCTTCGGGCTCATCGTCGAGATCTCGGCCCACCTCCCGAACACCGACCCCGGCACGGCCCGCGCCCTGCTGGAGAAGGCCCACCAGGTCTGCCCGTACTCGAAGGCGACCCGCGGGAACATCACCGTCACGCTCGTCTGACGGCGCTCGCCGCGCCGTCGCGCACGACGGAGGCCGCACCCCCGGACGCGGGGTGCGGCCTCCGCCGGTCACCCGACCGGCTCAGCCCGCCAGCGCCGCCCGGTGCGCCGCCGCCACCAGCCGGTCGTTCTCCGGCGCGGCCCCGCCCGGGAAGGCGAACCGGCGCCGCGCGTACCCGTAGGCGAGGCCGCTGCGCGGGTCCGCGAACGCCTGGCAGCCGCCGGCCCCGCTGTGCCCGAACGCCCCCGCGCCGAGGAACGGATACCAGGTGTCCGCGGTCGCCTGGAAGCCCAGCCCGTACGACTTGTGGGCGCGGACCACCAGGTCGTGGCCGACGGAGTGGCACTGCCCGAACTCCGCCGCCGTGTCCTCCTTCAGCAGCGGCGCCTTCCCGCCCGCCTCGCTGATCGCCGCCGCGTACAGCCCGGCGAGCCCGCGCGCCGACGCCACCCCGCCCACCGACGCCGGTCCCTTGGCGCGGATCAGCGGGTCGTTCGGCAGGAGCGCCAGGTCGGTCGGCTCCTCGCCGTGCCGGTTGAAGGCGACGGCGGCCAGGGTGTGCGGCCCGTCGGGCAGCGCGTCGAGCAGGGCCCGCTGCTCGGCGGTCGGCGCCATCGGCTGCGCGGCCCGGAAGCGCGGCTCGTGCGCGTCCGGCAGCCCCAGGAAGAGGTCCAGCCCGTACGGGGCCCGCACCCGCTCCTCGTACACCTCCTGGAGCGTACGTCCCGTCGCACGCCGTACGACCTCGCCGGCGAGTGCTCCGATGACCAGCGCGTGGTAGCCGAAGGCGGCGCCCGGGCGCCAGAACGGCCGCTGGTCGGCGAGGCGTTCGGCGATCTGCCGGTCGTCGGCCAGCTCCCGCGCGGTGAACCCGGTGTCCGCGCCGACCAGTCCGGCCCGGTGCGCGAGCAGCTCCCGCAGGGTCAGCGCGCCCTTGCCCTCGGCCGAGAACTCCGGCCAGTAGTAGGTGACCTTGCGGTCCAGCTCCAGCGTGCCCTCCTGCACGAGGAGCGCGACCACCAGGTACGCGGCACCCTTGGTGGACGAGTACACGCCGAAGAGGGAGTCGGCGTCCGTGCCGTCCCCGGCCCACAGGTCGACGACCCGGCGGCCGTGCACGTACGCGCACAACTGGCCCTCGTAATCGGGTCGCTCCGCCGCCACGAACGCGGCGAACTCCTCCCGCACCGCCTCAAAACCGTCCGCGACGGTGCCGTGGATCTCCTGTGTCATCCGCTCTCCTCAGCCAGACCGCTGCCTGTGTGTGCCATGGTGATCAACGCCTGTGCGACCTGGGTGAACTCGCCCTTGGGATGGTCCCGGAAGAGGGGTTCCGTGCCGAACAGGACGGCGTGCGGCCCGCTCACGACGGCGGGCCGCCCGGCGGCGGCGCCGGGACCGCCCGAGCCGTCGGAGCGGGCCCGCCAGTGGCCGGAGACGAGCGGGTCGCCGGTGGCGTACGACTGCTCGACGCGCACGCCGGGGCCTAGGCCGGTGAACCACACCGGCGCGTAGACGAAGCCGTGGTCCGGCGCCCCGGCCGTCACCGGACCCGAGTTGACCACCCGCACCACGCCGTTGGCGTCCTCGGGGCCCTGCACGGCCGTCGCGTCCAGCAGCCCGGCGCCCGTGGCGAGCGCGGCCCCGGCGGCACCCCGGCCGACCAGGCCGTGCCCGGCGAGGAAGGCGTCGAGGGCGGTGCGGGCCGCCCCGGTCAGCGCGGCCCGGTCCAGCCCGGCCGACACGAACAGCACGTCCACCGACGACCAGTCGAAACCGGCGTCGAGGCGGGCCGTGGAGACCGGCGTGACGTCGAAGCCCATCTCGCGCAGCGCGAACAGCTCACCGGCCGTGACGGCGGCGGCGATCCGGACGGGGTGCAGGGCAGTGGTGCCGGTGCCGGCGGCCGAGGTGAAGGAGACGTCGTACGCACGGGCGGCGGCTTCCGCCTGCGCCCGCGCCGACGCCGGGACGACCACGCCGCCGTCCGTGTCCCGCCGTACCGCGATCCCCGCCCGCAGCAGGGAGTTGAGGGCCGCGACCGCCCCCGGGTCGTCCAGCCGCAGCCGCAGGTCGCCGTGCGCGGCGACCGAGCCGGCCGGGGCGGCCCCGGTCACCGCCCGCAGCGGGGCGCCGGCCGGGGAACCGCCGTGGACGGCCACCACCCGCGCGCCCCACAGCCGCCCCAGGCTCCAGCCCGAGATGTCGTACATCACCGACACCCGGCCGCTGATGTCCCGTCCGTCGGCGAGCAGCGCGTTCGCCAGCCCCCGCTTGGGCTGGCGCATGTCGACGACGTACGAGCCCCGCGGGTACGTCCGTCCGTCGAGTCGGAAGGAGCGGTCGGCGCGGGTGACGCGGACGTCGTTGGCGAGGAGGTGGTCGACGAGCCGGGCGGTGGCGGTGGGCGTCGGGCCGGCCGGGAGGACGTAGGCGCGCGGGAACGCGGTCGTCCAGACGTCCTCGGGGCCGATGCCCGGGACGCCCGGCACGGTCCGTTCCGACACCGGCACCTGCGCGGCACCGGCGGCCCCGCGCCGGAACACCTCGATCTGGTCGGCGACGAGGGAGGGGCCCCGCTCGCGGACGAAGTCGAGGGTGGCGCGGAGGGCGGCGCCGGCCACCCGCACGTTGATCGCGGACCGGCGGCGCAGTTCGTCGGCCGGCAGGCCGGTGTAGGCCGCGTTGTTCACCTGGAGCGGGATCTCCACCGTGTGCGCGGCGACCGCGCCGTGGAAGGCCGCGTACTGCGGGGTGAAGACCGGCGGCCAGTCGTCCCAGCCCTCCGCCTGGTCCCGGAACGGGATCTGCGCGGGCCGCACACCGTCCTTCGCGGGGGTGAGCCCGAGGCCGTCGACGGCGGCCTCCATGCCGAGGGCGTTGGCGTAGGTGTTCTTCAGGAAGAGGTCGTACTCGTAGTTCTCGCCGTGCGGCGGGGTGGTCGGCTCGATGAGGGTGCCGTTGACGTAGCCGTGCAGGTCGAGCACGACGGCCGGCTGTTTGGCGATCTCGATCTGCCGCACCGCGCGCGTCTCGGGCTGCGAGGCGGTGACGGCGTCCCGGTTCAGGTCGAAGCCGGCCGCGTTCGCGCGGGTGCCGGCGATCCGGCCGTCCGGATTGGCGGTGATGTTGAAGTAGAGGCGGCTGTGGGCGAGGAGGTCGCGCGTCGCCGCGTCGTCCGCGGTGGCGAGCCGCTCGACGAGGTCCAGGGAGGCGTCGGTGCCCTCCCACTCGTTGCCGTGGATGTTGCCGTTGAAGAAGACGGGCGTCTTGTACGCCGACTTCAGGGCGGGGTCGACGGCGGCCGCGGCGGGCGCGTTCTCGATGAGTTCGCGCATCCGCTCCTGGTCGCGGGTCTGCCCGGCGGTCTCCGGCGCGGTGACGGTGACGAGGTAGAGCCGGTGCCCGCCCGCCGAGCGGCCCGCGACCTCGACGCTCACCCGGTCGCCGAGCGCCTGAAGGGCGTTCAGCCGCGGGGCGATGGCGTGGTACGGGACGAGACCGAGCCTCAGGGACGCGTCGGCGGGGTTCTCGGGGTCGGCGGCGAGCACCTGCCGCCGGGGGTAGCCGCGCACGGAGTCGGCGGCGGACAGGTCGGTGACGGGCGCGGTGAGCGCCTGCCGGGCGGTCGCCTCGGGCGGCCCGGCGACGGCCGTGTCCGCGCCGGCCCCCTCCCGGCTCACGGGTTCCGGGCCGGCGCCGGCGGCGGCCGGGGCGAGCAGAAGGGCCCCCGCGGCCGTGACGGCGAGGGCGGCGATCAGGACAGGCCGGGCCGGGGTGGTTCTCGTGGTGCGCACGTGTACCTCCGCTGACTTCCTGCGCTCGGGTGCTGCCGGAGACCGGTACGGCGAGATGTACCTGTCCGACTCAACTGCGACAAGAGGGGGTTGGTGTCACCGATAGCCCTGGATGGCCTAGGAAAGAGCCCGCGGACACCCGGGCGTGCGCCCGGCAGGCGTCCGGGCGTGCGGAACGACGGCCAGGTGACGCGTCGTCAAGTCCGTCGTGCCGCGGGCGGCGGACGAACGGCCGCACCGGCCCGCTCCGGCGCCACCGGGGATGATGTGCACACGCCCGATAGAGTGCGGACATGCGCGATCTCGGGGCGGGTTTCAGGTACCTGGTGGCGGGCCAGCGGTGGGTGGGCCGGCACGGCAGGCAGTACGGGTTCGGACTCCTGCCGGGGCTGATCACACTGGTCCTCTACGTGGGCGCGCTGGTGGCGCTCGGGGTGTGGGGCGGGGACGCCGTGACGTGGGCGACGCCGTTCGCCGACGACTGGTCGAGCCCGTGGGGCGGCCTGTTCCGCGGGTTCCTCACGGTCGTGCTGTTCGCCCTGGGCCTGCTGCTCTCCGTCCTGACCTTCACCGCGGTCACCCTGCTCATCGGGCAGCCCTTCTACGAGAGCCTCTCCGAGACGGTCGACCGGGACGTCTCGCCCGACGGCACGGCACCGCGGTCGGGGCTGCCGCTCTGGCGCGAGCTGTGGATCTCGGCCCGCGACAGCCTGCGCATCGTGGTCCGGGCCCTGCTGTGGGCCGTGCTGCTGTTCGCCCTCGGGTTCGTCCCGTTCCTCGGGCAGACCGTCGTCCCCGTGATCGGCTTCTTCGTCACCGGCTTCTTCCTCACCGAGGAGCTCACCGCCGTGGCCCTCCAGCGCAGGAACGTCGAGCTGCGCGCCCGCCTCGCCCTGCTGCGCTCCCGCAAGACGCTGGTCTGGGGCTTCGGCACACCGCTCGGACTGGCCTTCCTGGTGCCCTTCGTGGCGGTGTTCCTGATGCCGGGCGCGGTCGCCGGCGCGACCCTCATGGTGCGGGAACTGCTCGGGGAGGAGACCCGGGACGGCGAGACCGCCGACGACGACCGCGAGGAGGCACCCGCCCGGCCGTGACCGACGGGACGGGTGCCGCGCACGGCGGGGCACGGCCGGAGCGGACCGCGCTCGGCCCGAGCCGGCTCGGCCCGGCCCAACCCGGCCTGGCCTGGCTCGGCTCGCAACCCGGCCCGGCCCGGCCCGGCGTCAGCCCCCGGTGCCGCGCCCCGCCGCGCCCACCGCCACCGTCACGATCGCCCGCACCTGCGCGATGATGTCCAGCCGGTTGCGGACGAACTCCGGGTCGGTCACCGTCCCGGTCGCCGGATCGGTGTTCCCGGCGCCGAACTGGAGGACCGGTGTGTGGACGTGCCCGCCCGGCAGCGTGCCGCGCAGACCGAGCCGGTCCCGCAGCAGGGTGGCCCGGTAGGCGATCTCGTTGGAGAGGTAGTTCCCGCCGCCCCCGGCCCGCGCCGTCGACCCCGGGGTGGGCCCGTCCGGCCGGACGACGGGCGCGGTCCCCCCGGCCGGGATCTCGGTGACGCCCGTGTTGTCGAGGACCGGGAAGCGGCCGGTGTCCGCCGCCACGATCTCCCGGTACGGCAGGGTCGTCGTCGTCCACTGCGGCTGCGAGGCCGGGTCGGTGACCGGGACCGTCTCCGTCCTGCTCACGTTCTCGTTGTCCGGGTAGCCGCCCCGCCACGCCCCGTTGGTCCGCTCGACGTCGAAGCGGCCGACGCGCCCCTGGCTCACGGTCGCGAACAGGTCCACGTGCTTCAGGTGCGGCCGCAGTGTCCGCTCCACCGTGCCCTCGGCGAAGTCCCCCCAGCGCACCGGGAACACGGCCGTCTCCACCCGGGCCGGCCCGTCCGCCGTCTCGATCACCGTGCCGTCGAGGGCCAGCGCGGCCGCCCCGGACGGGTTGGAGATGCGGATGTCCTGGTCCAGGGTGAACGGGTCGAAGCCGGTGACCAGCACCCGCTTCAGGCCCTCGCCGCCGGAGCGGCGGAAGTCGATGTCGTCCTGGCCGCGCGAGGTGCGCTCCAGGCGGGCCAGCAGCGCCGCACGCTGCGTCCCGGTGAGCCCGAACTCCGGCTCCCAGCCGCGCACTTCGCGGATGAGTGCCAGCCGTGCCCAGTACAGCGGCCGGTCGTCGTCCCGGCTGAGCCCTCCGCCGGCCGGGCCCCGGCCCTGCGCCCGGTCCACGGCCCGCCGCCACAGCGCCGCGCCCTCACGGGCGACGACGCGGCGGGCCTGCGCGAGCGAGGGGGCGGCCGCCAACCGCCGGGCGAGGCGCGGCGCGGCCGTGTCGAATCCGGAGGCCGCGAGGATCTCCCGCGGGACGGCCCGGTCGAGCCGCTGCTCCTCGACGCCGGGCGCCGGTGCCGCGTCGGCCGGTGCCGCGCAGGCCGCGGTCGCCGGGGCGGAGAGGCAGGCCGCGAGGGCCAGGCCGAGGACACCGATGCGAACTCGTAAGCAGTGCACGGTACGTGGGGCCCTTCCGTCGCTGCGGTGCGCGTCGCGTGGGACGGCGGAAGTATCGCGTGGCGGGAGCACTCCCCGCCATGGGGGCAGCCCGTCGGCCCCTCAGTCCAGGTCCTCGCCCAGCAGCCGCAGGAAGTCCCTGAACGCGCCCGGCATGTCGACCGACTCCGGGTCCAGCAGCCACTGGAACTGCAACCCGTCCATCACCGCCACCAGCAGGGGAGCGGTCCGCTCCGGCGTCAGGCCGTTGGGCAGCCGGTCGCCGTACTCGGTGCGCAGCACCGCCGCCATGGTCGCCCGGACCTCGGTGTAGCGCTCGGTGAAGTACCGCCGGGCCGGGTGCCCCTCGGTGACGCTCTCGCCGAGCAGCGCGGAGAAGGTCTGGACGATGCCGGGCCGCATCGCGTTGTACTCGACCAGCGAGACCAGCAGGTCGACCCGCCACCGGGTGTCCGGCACCGCGTCCCACTGGTCGCGCTCCTCCAGTACGGCGACGAGCAGCGCGTCCTTCGTCGGGAAGTGGTGCAGCAGCCCCTGCTGGGTCAGTCCCACCCGCTCGGCCACCGCGGCCAGGCTCGCCCCCCGGTAACCGCGCTCGGCGATCACCTCCAGGGCCGCCCGTACGATCTCGGCGCGCCGCTCCCCACTCCTGACCCGGCCACTCATGGCGCCACCGTACGTCATCCGGCCCACCCCGAGATAACAGGAAGGTGACGAAACCTACCGCGTCACAGGCAATGGATGCACGATGGAGTCACTGCACTGCAAGTCACTGCACTGCACGACTCAACGAGGAGGCGCCGCGATGGCGGACAACGAGGCGGTCGTCGAGGCGGCCCTCGGCAAGCTCGACCTGGAGGCCAAGACCCGGCTGCTGGCCGGACAGGACATGTGGTCCCTGCCCGCCCTGCCCGAGATCGGCCTGGAGTCCCTGGTGATGTCCGACGGCCCGATCGGCGTACGGGGCGTGCGCTGGACCGCCGACGACCCGTCCGTCGCCCTGCCCTCGCCGACCGCCCTGGCCGCCACCTGGGACCCCGCACTCGCCCACCGGGCCGGTGTGCTGCTGGCCCAGGAGGCCCGCCGCAAGGGCGTCCACGTCCTGCTCGCCCCCACGGTCAACCTGCACCGCTCCCCGCTCGGCGGACGCCACTTCGAGACCTACAGCGAGGACCCGTACCTCACCGGCCGCATCGGCACCGGATACGTCGGCGGCGTCCAGTCCGGCGGCGTCGGCACCACCGTCAAGCACTTCGTCGCCAACGACGCCGAGACCGACCGCTTCACGGTGAACAACCTGGTCGGCGAACGCGCCCTGCGCGAGCTCTACCTGGCCCCCTTCGAGGCCATCGTGGAGAACGCCCACCCCTGGGGCATCATGACCGCCTACAACTCGGTCAACGGCACCACGATGACCGAGCACCACCACCTCGTGAACGAGGTCCTGCGCGGCGAGTGGGGCTTCGACGGCTTCAACGTCTCCGACTGGATGGCCGCCCGCGACACCGTCGGCGCCCTCCGCGGCGGCCTCGACGTCGCCATGCCCGGCCCGCAGACCGTGTACGGCGAGGCCCTCGCCGAGGCCGTACGGGACGGCCGGCTCGACGAGTCCCAGGTCGACGACGCCGTACGCCGCGTCCTGCGGCTGGCCGCCCGCGTCGGCGCCCTCGCCGGTGCCGAGCCCGCCGTCGCCGAACCGCCCGCCGCCGTCGACGGCGAGGCCCTCGTCCGTGAACTCGCCCGCCGCTCCTTCGTCCTCGTCCGCAACGAGAACGGCGCGCTCCCCCTCAAGACCGGCACGGTCGCCCTCATCGGCGCCGCCGCCCGCGACGCCCGGGTCCTGGGCGGCGGCTCCGCCACCGTCTTCCCGACGCACATCGTCTCCCCGCTCGACGGCCTCACCGCCGCCCTGCCCGAGGGTGCGCTCACCTACGTCGTCGGAGCCGACCCCACCACCGAACTCGCCGTCGCCGACAAGGGGTTCACCCTCCGCGCCGTCTGCCGGGACGCCGACGGAGAGGTGATCGGCACCGGCTCCGTGCCCAACGGGCAGATCCAGTGGATGGGCGACGACCTCCCCGACGGCGTCACCCACGACCGCCTCCACACCGTCGAACTGACCGGCACCTTCACCCCGCGCACCACCGGCCGGCACACCTTCGGCGTCAAGGGCGTCGGCGCCTTCACCCTCACCGTCGCCGGAACGACGCACTTCGACGGCCCCCAGGTGCCCGCCGACGTCAGCGACCCCTTCGAGGCGTTCTTCGGCGCCCCGGTGCCCCGCGCCGAGGTCGACCTGACCGCCGGGGAGACCGCCGAGATCTCCCTCACCTACGTCTTCGAACTGCCCGAGGGCATCCCGCTGAAGGTGGTCGCCTTCGCCCTCGCCCACCAGGAGCCGCAGCGCGACGCGGACGAACTGATCGCCGAGGCCGTCGAGGCGGCCCGCGCCGCCGACACGGCGGTGGTCGTGGTCGCCACCACCGACCGCGTCGAGTCCGAGGGCTTCGACCGTACCGACCTGCGGCTGCCCGGCCGCCAGGACGACCTGGTCCGGGCCGTCGCCGCCGCCAACCCGAACACGGTCGTGGTCGTCAACTCCGGCTCCCCGGTGGAACTGCCGTGGCGCGAGGACGTCGCCGCCGTCCTGCTGAGCTGGTTCCCCGGCCAGGAGGGCGGCGCGGCCCTCGCGGACGTCCTCACCGGCGCCCACGAGCCCGGCGGCCGCCTCCCCACCACCTGGGGCTCCCTCGCCGACGCCCCCGTCACCCAGGTCACCCCCGAGAACGGCGAACTCCCCTACACCGAGGGCGTCTCCATCGGCTACCGGGCCTGGGAGAAGCAGGGCCGCACCCCCGCCTACCCCTTCGGCCACGGCCTCGGCTACACCGACTGGGCCTACGAGTCGGTCGAGGCGGACGGCACCTCGCTGAAGATCCGCGTCCGCAACACCGGCGAGCGGGCCGGCCGCGAGGTCGTCCAGGTCTACCTCGCCCCGACGGACACGGAGCCGGCCCCGGAGCGCCCGGCCCGCGTGCTGGCCGGCTTCGCGAGCGTCGAGGCCGGACCGGGCGAGAGCGCCGAGGCCGTCGTCGACCTCCCGCGGCGCGCCTTCGAGGTCTGGGACGAGGACGCCCACCGGTGGCTCTTTGTGAAGGGTTCGTACGAAATCCAGGTGGGTAGGTCCCTCACGGACCGCAGGATCACCGCGACGATTACCGTCTGACGCGGAGGTTCTCACCACCCCTGAAGCAGCCCCGGTCCGGGACCTGACCCCTGGGCCGGGGCTCGTACGTTTCACCGCAGCCGCCGCCGAGGTCACCGCCGTCGGCGGCCCGGCGTCGTCCTACCGCGCCGAGAAGCCGTACACCGTCTCCGACCGGTACACCCGCCCCGGCCGCAGCACGGTGGCCGGGAACTCCGGCCGGTTCGGGGAGTCCGGGAAGTGCTGGGTCTCCAGCGCGATGCCGTCGCCCGGCGCGAACGGCTCCCCGAGGTGGTCCGCCGTGTACACCTGGATCCCCGGTTCGGTCGTCGCCACCGTCAGCACCCGCCCGGACACCGGGTCGTGCAGCTCGGCCACCTCCACCGGCGTCTCGGTGACGCCCTTGTCCAGCACGAAGTTGTGGTCGTAGCCGGAGCCGGTCTTGCGGGCCGTACGGAAGTCGAAACGGGTGCCCGCCACCTCCGCGACCCCGGTCGGGATCAGGTCCGCGTCGACCGGCGTGTACCGGGAGGCGGCCAGCCGCAGCTCGTGCCCGCCCGTGTGCCCGGCGCCCGCGAGGTTGAAGTAGCTGTGGTTGGTCAGGTTCACCGGGGTCGGCGCGTCGGTGACCGCCTCGTACGCGATGCCCAGCGCGCCCGACGCGTCGAGCGTGTACGTCGCGGTGACCTCCAGACGCCCCGGGAAGCCCTCCTCACCGTCCGGACTGACCCGGCGCAGCCGCAGCCCGTGCTCGACCGGCTCCACGTCCCACACCCGCTTGTCGAAGCCGCGCTCCCCGCCGTGCAGGCAGTTGGGCGCGTTGTTCGGCGCGAGCGGGTACGTCACCCCGTCCAGCGTGAAGCGGGCGTGCGCGATCCGGTTCGCGTACCGCCCGACGAGGGCGCCGAGGTAGGGCTCGGGGTGCGCCAGGTAGCCGTCCAGGTCCGCGAACCCCAGCACCACGTCCGCCGGCCGGCCCTCCCGGTCCGGCACCTCGACCGACTGCACGATCCCGCCGTACGACAGGACCCGCACCCGGACGCCCGCCCGCTCCAGGGTCCAGCGGTGGACCGGGGTGCCGTCGGAAAGTGTTCCGAAGTGTTCGCTCATGGTGGAAACTCTAAGTCACCCGCTCCGCGGCGGTGACCTGGCGGTATGCGATCTCGGCCAGCCGGGCCTGGCCGTTCTTGCTCGGGTGGAACCAGTCCCAGTGGCTCAACTGGTCCGTGCCGAAGCGGTACTCGTACACGGCGCCGCCGTCGAAGCGGCACCGCGGGTCCTGTGCGCAGACCTCCCTCAGCACCGTGTTGTAGTCCTCCACCCGCTGCTGCACCGTCGCCCGGCGCAGGTTCGCCGCGGAGTCCAGCGCGTCCGCGTCGCCCAGCATCGACGGGCAGATGCCCAGCTTCCACACCTGCTTGCCCAGCGCGTTGGTCCGCCCCTGCGACCACAGCCGCTTCAGGTTCGGCACGCTCGCCACGTACACCTGCGCCGTCGGCGCCGCCCGGCGCAGCGTGCGCAGCGCCTCCTGGAACTGGGCGCGGAAGTCGGCCACCGGCGTCATCGCCTCCGCGGTCGCCCGGCAGGCGTCGTTCGCCCCGGCCATCACCGTCACCAGCGCGGGCCTGCGCGCCGCGGCCCGTGTCATCTGGTCCGGCAGGTCCGCCATGCGCGACCCGGTCTCCGCGAAGTTCCAGCTGTGCGTCGCCGCCCGCGCCGCCCCCAGCAGCCGGACGGCCAGGCTGTTCACCTCGGCGCTGCCGCCGGTCGCCCAGGACACCTCGGGGCAGTCCGACAGGACCGTGCAGGCGTCGAAGCCACGGGTGATGGAATCGCCCACCGCGGCGAGCGAGGCCGGGCTGCTGTCCCACACCGGTGTCGGCGAGGCCCGCGCCCGCGAGGCCGACGGCCCCGGGCCGTCCCCGCCCCCGGCGTCACAGCCCGCCGCGCCGCCCAGCACGGCGGCCGCCGCGACGGCGGCGACCGCCCGCGAGCGGTGGCCTCGCTTCCGCATCCCCTGCCGTCCCCTCGGTCGTCGGCGCGTCCCCGGCCGACATGGGTGGCCGGCCCCACCCATGACAACGTCCGGGAGTTCCCGCCGCCCCTGCGACGCGCCCCGCCCGCCCCACAAGAAGCAACGGAACGCTCCCGCACAGGCGTCCTGCCGGGTGAATGGCGGGCGTTTCGCGGCACCGGGACCGACGGTACGTCACACTCCTTGCGCCGCCGCACGGTAGCCTCGCCATCAACGTGGCTGCCCGGCCACCGCCGCCATGCCGGCCTGCACACCTGTCCGCTCTGCCCGGAGGTCCCGGTGACGACACGTGGAGTTCTGTACGTGCACTCCGCGCCGCGCGCGCTGTGCCCGCACGTCGAGTGGGCCGTCGCCGGGGTGCTCGGCACGCGCGTCAACCTCGACTGGATCCGGCAGCCGGCCGCGCCCGGCACCTGGCGCTCCGAGTTCTCCTGGCAGGGCCGGGCGGGCACCGCCTCCCAGCTCGCCTCCGCGCTGCGCGGCTGGCACCTGCTGCGCTTCGAGGTCACCGCCGAGCCCTGCGCCACGGCCGAGGGCGAGCGCTACAGCTGCACCCCCGACCTCGGCATCTTCCACGCCGTCACCGGCATCCACGGCGACATCCTCATCCCCGAGGACCGGCTGCGCGCCGCCCTGCTGCGCTCCCAGCGCGACGAGACGGACCTGGAGGCGGAGATCGCCAAGCTCCTCGGCAAGCCCTGGGACGACGAGCTGGAGCCCTTCCGGTACGCCGGTGAGGGAGCGCCCGTCCGCTGGCTCCACCAGGTCGTCTGAGCCGTCGCCCGCCGTCGTCCGCCGTCGCCCGGCCCCGCTCGGCACGAAGGCCCCCACCCGGACCGGGTGGGGGCCTTCACACGCGTACAGGCGCTTCTCAGACCGTACGGAACGCCAGCACCACGTTGTGCCCGCCGAAGCCGAACGAGTCGTTGAGGGCGGCGATACGGCCCTCGACGGGCAGCTTGCGGGCCTCGCCGCGGACGATGTCCGCGGCGGCCTCGGCCTCCGGGTCGAGGTTCTCCACGTTGATGGTCGGCGGAGCCAGCCGGTGGTACAGCGCGAGGATCGCCGCGACGGACTCCACGCCGCCCGCACCGCCCAGCAGGTGACCGGTCATCGACTTCGTGGCGGAGACCGCCATGTGGTCGGTGTCGTCGCCGAACACCTTGCGCAGCGCCTTCAGTTCGGCCACGTCACCGGCCGGCGTCGACGTCGCGTGCGCGTTGACGTGCACGATCTCCGCCGGGTCCAGGTCGGTGCGCTCCAGCAGGTTCTGGAGGGCGTGCGCGATGCCGCGGCCCTCCGGCTCCGGCTGCACGATGTCGTGGCTGTCGGCGGAGATGCCCTGGCCGACCGCCTCCGCGTAGACCCGCGCCCCGCGCGCGGCGGCGTGCTCGGCGGACTCCAGGACGATCACACCGGCGCCCTCGCCCAGGACGAAGCCGTCGCGGGCGGTGTCGTAGGGACGCGAGGCGCCCTGCGGGTCGTCGTTGTTCTTGGACATCGCCATCATGTTGCCGAACGCGGCGATGGGCAGCGGGTGGATCGCCGCCTCCGTACCTCCGGCGACGACGATGTCGGCGCGGCCGGTGCGGATCATCTCGATGGCGTAGCCGATGGCCTCGGCGCCCGAGGCGCACGCGGAGACCGGCGTGTGCACGCCCGCGCGGGCGCCCACGAGCAGGCCCACGTTGGCGGACGGGCTGTTCGGCATCAGCATGGGGACGGTGTGCGGGGAGACGCGGCGGACGCCCTTCTCCTTCAGCACGTCGTACTGGTCCAGCAGGGTCGTCACACCGCCGATGCCGGAGGCGATGACCGCGCCGAGCCGGTCCGGGTCGACGGACGAGTCCTCGCCGGCCTTGCCCTCGAAACCGGCGTCCTTCCACGCTTCCTGGGCCGCGATCAGCGCGAACTGCGCGGAGCGGTCCAGCTTGCGGGCCTGCGGGCGCGGGATGACCTCGGTGGGCTCCACGGCGACCGGGGCCGCGATCTTGACGGCCTGGTCGGCCGCCCAGTCCTGCTCCAGGGGCTTGACGCCGGACTTGCCGGCGATCAGGCCCTCCCAGGTAGAGGCTGCGTCGCCACCCAGCGGTGTGGTTGCGCCGATACCGGTGACGACCACGGTGCGATTGGTCGGGCTCACGGGAACTCTTTCTCCAACGATCGGGATTCAGCGGCGCCACCGCCGGGTGGCGGGGCCATTCGGCCCGAGGGCCGAGAGGTCACTCAGCCCTGGTGCGTGAGGATGTAGTTGGTCGCGTCGCCGACCGTCTTGAGGTTCTTGACGTCCTCGTCCGGGATCTTGACGTCGAAGCGCTCCTCGGCGGCGACGACGACCTCGACCATGGACAGGGAGTCGACGTCCAGGTCGTCGGTGAAGGACTTGTCCAGCTCGACGTCCTCGACCGGGATCCCGGCGATCTCGTTCACGATCTCGGCGAGACCGGCGACGATCTCCTTCTCAGTGGCGGCCATGTCGGCGCTCCTTCGTAGCTGTTCCAGAGGGTGTGGCGCCCACCGCGGCAGCGGCGGGGCCGGGGCATGTCGCGCACCGGACCACATGATCCGGCACGGAGTGCCTAGGGGAGGGTAACGACCGTCGCGGCGTACACGAGACCCGCCCCGAATCCGATGACGAGCGCGGTGTCGCCGCTCTTCGCCTCGCCGGTCGCCAGGAGCCGCTCCATCGCGAGCGGGATCGAGGCGGCCGAGGTGTTGCCGGTGGTGCGCACGTCACGGGCGACCGTGACGGACTCCGGCAGCTTGAGAGTCTTCACCATCGAGTCGATGATCCGCTCGTTGGCCTGGTGCGGGATGAAGACGTCCAGGTCGGCCGAGGTGACGCCGGCCGCGTCCAGCGCCTGCTGGGCCACCTTCGCCATCTCGAACACGGCCCAGCGGAAGACCGCCTGGCCCTCCTGGGTGATCGCGGGGAACCTGGCGACCTCGCCGGAGCGGTAGTCCGTCCACGGCACGGTCTGCTTGATGGTCTCCGACTTGTCGCCCTCGGAGCCCCAGACCGTCGGGCCGATCGCCGGCTCCTCGGCGGGGCCGACCACCACCGCGCCCGCGCCGTCGCCGAACAGGAAGGCCGTCGAGCGGTCCTCCAGGTCGGTCAGGTCCGACAGCCGCTCCACGCCGATGACCAGCACGTACTCGGCGGACCCCTCGACGATCATGCCCTTGGCGAGGGTGAGGCCGTAGCCGAAGCCCGCGCAGCCGGCCGAGATGTCGAAGGCGGCGGCCTTGTTCGTACCGAGCTTGTCGGCGATCTCGGTGGCGACGGCCGGCGTCTGCTTGAAGTGCGAGACGGTCGAGACGATCACCGCGCCGATCTGCCCGGCCGTGACCCCCGCGTCGGCGATCGCCTTGCCGGACGCCTCGATCGACATGGCGGCGACGGTCTCCTCGTCGTTCGCCCAGTGCCGGGTCTCGATGCCGGAGCGCGAGCGGATCCACTCGTCGGACGAGTCGATCGTCTCGAGGATCACCTCGTTGGGCACCACACGGGTGGGCCGGTAGCCGCCCACGCCGAGGATGCGCGCGTACGGGGCGCCCTTGCTGGGCTTGATCTTCGACATGATCGGCGACTCCTTGTCAGGCACGGTGCTCGGCGATGACCTCGCGGGCCGCGTCGAGATCGTCGGGGGTCTTCAAGGCGAACACTCGTACTCCGGGCAGGGCGCGCTTGGCCAGACCGGTGAGGGTGCCGCCCGGGCACACCTCGATCAGCGCGGTGACGCCGAGCTCCTTGAAGGTCTCCATGCACAGGTCCCAGCGGACCGGGTTGGCGACCTGGCCGACGAGCCGGTCGAGGACCTCGGCGCCGGTGGCGACGGTCCGCCCGTCCTTGTTGGAGACGTAGGGGACCGTCGGGTCGGCGGGCGCGAGCTCCTTGGCCGCGGTGGCCAGCGTCTCGACGGCGGGCGCCATGTGGTGGGTGTGGAAGGCGCCGGCGACCTTCAGCGGCACGACCTTGCGCACGCCCTCGGGCTTGTCCTCGTTCAGCGCGGCGAGCTGCTCCAGCGTGCCCGCGGCGACGATCTGCCCGGCGCCGTTGACGTTCGCCGGGGTCAGGCCCAGCTTCTCCAGGTGCGCCACGGAGACCTCGGGGTCGCCGCCGAGCAGCGCCGACATGCCGGTCGCGGTGACGGCGGCCGCCTCGGCCATCGCCTTGCCCCGCGTGCGGACCAGGGCCAGCGCGGCGGTGTCGTCGAGGACACCGGCGAAGGCGGCGGCGGTGATCTCGCCGACGCTGTGGCCCGCCACGGCGTCCGGGCGGACGTCACCGAGTGCCGCGGCGGACAGGAGCCCGGCGGCGACGAGCAGCGGCTGCGCCACCGCGGTGTCCCGGATGGCGTCCGCGTCGGCCTGCGTGCCGTAGTGGGCGAGGTCCAGTCCGATGGCGTCCGACCACGCGGCGACGCGGTCGGCGGCGCCGGGCAGTTCGAGCCAGGGGGTCAGGAAGCCGGGCGTCTGGGCGCCCTGGCCGGGAGCGACGAGTACGAGCACTCTCACACTCTCTCTTGAGGGCGGCCACGGCCGCCCGTGGGGACAAGGACGAAGAACGGCAGGGGGTTTTGTGGGGCCCCCACAAAACGCTAGGTCTGGGGATCTCCATCGACCAGACGCCCCAGGATCAGCGCGATGCGCAAGGTGAACGCCGAGCGTACATCCGACGGCGACCAGCCGGTGACGTCAGTCACACGTCGAAGCCGGTAGCGCACGGTGTTCGGGTGGACGAAGAGCATCCTGGCCGCCCCCTCCAGACTGGACGCCTGTTCGAGATAGACGGAGAGCGTCTCCAGCAGCGCGGAGCCCGCCTCCTCCAGCGGTCTGTAGATCTCCTCCACCAACTGCTCGCGGGCGCTGGGGTCCCCCGCGATGGCGCGCTCCGGAAGCAGGTCGTCCGCCAGGACCGGCCGCGGCGCGTCCTGCCAGGCCGAACACGCCTTCAGCCCGGCCGCGGCCGCCTGCGCGGACCGGGTCGCGGCCAGCAGGTCGGGCACGACCGGCCCGGCGACGACCGGCCCGGCCGCGAACGGCCCGATCAGCGACTTGGCCACGGCGAGCGGATTGTCGCTGCCGCCCGCGATGACGACGAGCCGGGAGCCCAGCACACCGGTCAGCACCTGGAGCTTGGCGTGGCGCGAGGCCCTGCGGATCGCCTCCACCGTCAGCTCGGAGTCGCCGTCCGGGGCGGTCCCGAGGACGACGCACACATGGTCCGGCGCGCTCCAGCCGAGCGCCGCGGCCCGGCTGACGGCGCCCTCGTCCGCCTCGCCGCTGAGGACGGCGTTGACGACGAGGGACTCCAGCCGGGCGTCCCAGGCACCGCGTGCCTCGGCGGCCTGGGCGTAGACCTGGGCGGTGGCGAAGGCGATCTCCCGGGCGTAGACGAGGAGCGCCTCCCGCAGCACGTTCTCGTCGCCGGGAGCGGCGACCTCGTCGATCGCGGACTCCATGACCTCGATGGTCGTCCGCACCATCTCCACGGTCTGCCGCAGGGTGATGGCCCGGGTCAGCTCCCGCGGCGCCGTGCCGAAGACGTCCGTGGAGATGGCCTGCGGCGCGTCGGGGCGCCGGAACCACTCGGTGAACGCGGCGATGCCCGCCTGGGCGACCAGCCCGATCCAGGAACGGTTCTCCGGGGGCATCGCCCGGTACCACGGCAGGGTCTCGTCCATCCGCGCGATCGCCTGGGCGGCGAGGCTGCCGGAGGACTTCTCCAGCCGCTTCAGGGTCGCGGAGTGCGGATGGACGCCGTGCGCTGCGGCTTCTGGATGGCTGGCTTCGGGTTCGGGCACGGGGACAAGACTGCCTCATCGCCCCCCGCGCCCGCGTGGCCGGGTCGAGGGTGGGGGCTCCGCGCGCCGGGCGGCGGGTCTACCGTGGTCGGCGTGATGGACGTACGCCGCGCCGACGGGCGCTACCGCGGCGGGGACCCGGCGGCCGGGATCGAGACCCGTCACGCCTTCTCCTTCGGCCCGCACTACGACCCCGACAACCTCCGCTTCGGCGCGCTGATCGCCTGCAACGAGGAGCGCCTGGCGCCCGGCGCCGGTTTCGACGAGCATCCGCACAGCCACACCGAGATCGTGACCTGGGTGGTCGAGGGCGAGCTGACCCACCGGGACTCCGAGGGGCACGAGACGACCGTCCGCCCCGGCGACGTGCAGCGGCTCAGCGCGGCGGCCGGCGTCCGGCACGTCGAACGCAACGACGGCCCGAGCCCCCTGACCTTCGTACAGATGTGGCTGGCCCCCCTGGAGCCCGGCGGCGACCCCGCCTACGACGTCGTGCGCGGCATCGCCGACTCCACCCCGTACGCCGTCCCCGGCGCGGGCGCCATGCTGCACGTGCGGCGCCCGGCGGCGGGTGAGCGCGGCGCGCTGCCCGACGCCGCGCGCGTGTACGTCCACGTGGTGCGCGGCGCCGTACGGATCGGACCGCACGAGCTGGGTCCGGGGGACGCGGTGCGCGTCACGGACGGCAAGGACCTGGAGCTGGTGGCGGGGGAGGCGGGCCCGGCGGAGGTGCTGGTGTGGGAGATGACGGGGTGAGCGGACGGGCGCCCGCGTCCTAGCGGAGCCCGCCCACGAAGGCCCGCCAGGCGTCCGGGCCGATGAGCAGCGCGGGCCCGGTGGAGTTCTTGCTGTCGCGGACGGGGACGGCGCCGGGGAAGCCGTCGGCCACCTCGACGCAGTCGCCGCCCGTGTTTCCGCTGTAGCTGGACTTACGCCACCGCGCGCTCTTCAGGCCGGGGTCGTTCGCCATAACGCTCCTCCATGACACGGGAGATCAATGCAGCCGAAGCCTCGACGGAGAGGGCGGCGGCCTGGAGATGAGCGTAACGGCGTGCGGCTTCCCTGATGGTCTCAGGGTTGGCGGTCATATGACCGGCGATGACGTCTTCCGTGTAGACGAGATCGGGGTCGCCTTCGAACCGGAGGAAGTTGAACGACCCGGCCAGGCTCGCGTGTTCACCCGCCTCGAACGGCAGTACCTGGATCCGCACCCACCGGTGGCCCGCGAACTCCAACAAGCGGGCCAGTTGCCTCCGCATGACCTCGCGACCGCCGACCGGCCGGTGCAGCACGGCTTCGTCGAGGATCGTCCAGGTCAGCGGTGGCTGTTCGCTCTCCAGGATGCGCTGACGCTCGACCCGGGCCGCGACCAGCCCGTCGAGATCGTCCGGCATCCCGGTGGCCAGTACGGCCCGCGCGTACTCCTCCGTCTGCAACAGCCCGTACACCAACTGCGCCTGGTACGTGGAGATGTACGCCGCCTTCGCCTCCATCTCCGCGTACGGCTGGAACCAGGTGGGCAGCTGGCTGCGCAGCACGAGGCCGATCAGCCGGGAGAAGACCCCGTCCGTGCCGAGTGCCGCGTCCACCCGCTCGGAGAAGTCGCGGGTGGGGATCTTCCTCGTGGTCTCGATCTGGCACACCAGTGAGCCCGTACAGAAGATGATCTCGCCGAGCCGGCTCTGGCTGAGGCTGTGCGCTTCGCGCTGGCGGCGCAGCTCCCAGCCGTAGTAGTCGAGCGGGGAAGCGCTGGGGTCGAGCGATTGGATGTTGGCCACTGCGGTGCCTCCGGCCCTGCGACGCCTCGCGGCGTTCGTCTCGATCGGTGGCTGAGCGTAATCGCTTCGTCGCGCTGTGGTGGCGCGAATCACGCAACTGGCCCGCAGGCGACGGACTTACGTCCTCCCCGGGAGCCACGCTCACTCCTCCGCGCTGGGCTCCTCCGCGTTGCGCCAGACCGTGATGTCGACGGAGACGTAGTCGCTGGGGTCGGTCTCCGGGGCGGTGCCCCGGTAGGTGACGAGGGCGATGTGGCCGGAGGGGGTGTGCACGCACATCTGGGAGCCCTTGGAGAGCTGGGTGAGCTCGACCTCCTGGGTGTAGCGGGTCTCGCTCCGGCAGGTGGCGAGCGAGCCCTTCTGCGCGTTGTTCAGCAGGACGGCCTTCTCGCCGTAGCTGCCCAGCGCGGGATTGCTGTCCCAGCCGCCCGCGTCGTAGTAGTAGAGGTCGGCCGCCTCCTCGTACACGGGGCTGCTGCCGTCGGACGCCTCGACCGGCTTCGGCGGTGAGTCCGCGAACCGGACGTAGTAGCCCTCGGGGATGTTGATGCCCTTGTAGGTCACCGGTGTGGGATCGGGCGTGGTCGGCTCGGCGCTCGTGGAGCTGTCGCCGCTCGTGCCCCCGGAGGACGAGCTGCTGCCGGAGTCGTCCGACGAGTCGTCGAGACTGTTGATGAACGACGCGCAGCTGCCCAGCCAGAACAGCCCGGCCACGACCGCGACCCCGATGCCGATCCATTTCCCGGCGTTGTTCCGGGGCGGCGGAACCGGCTGTGGCCGCCAGCCGGGTTGCCGGCCGAAAGGCTGCTGGACGCCCGGCTGCTGTACGAACGGCGGCCGGGGCCCGGCCGGCGCGCCGTACTGGGGCTGGAACGGCGGCTGGAACGGCGGCTGGTACGGGGCCTGCGGCTGGGGCGGGGGGACGGGCGGCCCGTACGAGGGTGTCGGCGGGATGTGCGTGGCCGCCGCCGTGGGGGCCGCGTGGGTCGGGGGCGGCGGCGCGGCCACGTCCGGCCGGGTGACCGGCGCCGTTGGCGCGGGGGCGGCCGGAGCGGCTGTCGGGGCGGCGGCCAGCGCGGCCGACGCCGACACCCGCTGGGTGATGTCCGCGGCGATCGCCTCCGGCAGCCACGACCCGGACTGGCGCAGCGGGGTCGGCGACGCCTCCTGGCACAGGGTGATGATCTCGGCGGGGGAGGGCCGCTCGGCCGGGTCCTTGGCCAGGCAGCGCGCGATGAAGCCGAGCTGCTCGGGCAGCCCGGTCAGGTCGGGTTCCTCGTGGACGATCCGGTACAGCACCGCGTGCGAGGGCCCGTCCCCGTACGCGCCGGTGCCGCGCGCCGCGAACGCGGCGACCTGGCCGAGCGCGAACACGTCGGAGGCGGGGGTGACCGGCTTGCCGGAGGCCTGCTCCGGCGACATGAAGGCCGGGGTGCCGACCGAGACGCCGGTGCCGGTCAGCGCCGTGGCGTCGGCGGCCCGCGCGATGCCGAAGTCGATGACGCGCGGACCGTCGGAGGCGAGCAGCACGTTGGACGGCTTGAGGTCGCGGTGGACGACGCCCGCGCCGTGGATCACCGACAGCGCCTCGGCCATGCCCGCGAGCAGCAGCAGCACCGACGGCACCGGCAGCGGCCCGTGCTCGGCGACGGCCGAGGCCAGCGAGGGGCCGGCCACGTAGGCGACGGCCAGCCAGGGCCGGTCGCCCTCGGTGTCGTAGTCGATGACCGGCGCGGTGTAGAGGCCCTGCACGCGCTGGGCGGCCGCGACCTCCTGCCGGAACCGGCGGCGGAACTCGGGGTCCTCGCTCAGCTCCGGCCGGATCGTCTTGAGGGCGATGGGGTGCCCGCCGGGCGTGTACGACAGGTACACCGTGCCCATGCCGCCCGAACCGAGCCGTGCCGCGAGGCGGTAGGCCGCCACACCGGCCGGATCGCCGCTCTCCAACGGACGGAACCGCGCGTCCTGTTGTGCCCCTGCCATCGCTCTCCCCCGAGATCCGAACGGATGCCGTGCAGAGGGAGGGTAGCCGAGACGATCAACGTACCGGGCCGGAGCCCGATCAACGTACCGGGCCGGAGCCCTCGACCTCCGCGAGGACCGCGTCCGTGAAGGCGGGCCACACCTCGACCGCCCACGGCCCGAACGCCCGGTCCGTCAGCGCGACGGCGGCGATCCGGGCGTCGGGGTCGATCCACAGGAACGTCCCGGACTGCCCGAAGTGCCCGAACGTCCGCGGCGAGGACGACGCCCCCGTCCAGTGCGGCGACTTGGAGTCCCGGATCTCGAAGCCGAGCCCCCAGTCGTTGGGGTTCTGGTGCCCGTACCCCGGCAGCACGCCCTTGGTGCCCGGGTACTGCACGGTCATCGCCTCGGCGACCGTGCGCGGGTCGAGCAGCCGCGGCGCCTGCACCTCCGCCGCGAACCGCAGCAGGTCCTCGACCGTGGACACCCCGTCCTTGGCGGGGGAGCCCTCCAGGGAGGTCGCCGTCATGCCGAGCGGCTCCAGCACGGCCTGCCGCAGGTACTCCGCGAACGGGATGTCCGTCGCCTTCGTGATGTGGTCCCCGAGCTGCTCGAACCCGGCGTTGGAGTACAGCCGCCGCTCCCCGGGCGGGGCCGTCGTGCGGTGCTCGTCGAAGGCGAGCCCCGAGGTGTGCGCGAGCAGGTGACGGACCGTCGCCCCGGCCGGCCCGGCCGGTTCGTCCAGCTCGACGGCCCCCTCCTCGTACGCGACGAGCGCGGCGTACGCGGCGAGCGGCTTGGTGACCGAGGCCAGCGGGAAGCGCCGTCCGGCCGCGCCGTGGACGCCCAGGACGGTACCGTCGGCCCGTACGACACCCGCCGCGGCGGAGGGAACCGGCCAGTTCTCGATCAGCGCGAGGCTCTTCAGCGACATGGCCATGAGCCTACCTTCGGACTTTGTGCCGTATTCGCTTGCTTGGAGTGCGCTCCAAGGTCATAGCGTGGAGTCCATGACGGTGTTGCAGACCACGCCCGTGACCCCCGAGCAAGCCCCCACCCCCGCAGACGTCTGCTCGGCCCCGCCACCGCGGCATCCCCGTCCCGACGGGCAGGACAGCTACACGATCAGCGAGGTGGTCGCCTTCACCGGCCTGACGGCGCACACGCTGCGCTGGTACGAGCGGATCGGGCTGATGGCCCACGTCGACCGCTCGCACACCGGCCAGCGCCGCTACAGCAACCGCGACCTGGACTGGCTCGATCTCGTCGGCAAGCTGCGGCTGACCGGCATGCCGGTCGCCGACATGGTCCGGTACGCCGAGCTGGTCCGCGCGGGCGACGCCACGTACGGCGAGCGGTACGCGCTGCTGGAGGCGACCCGGCGGGACGTCCAGGCCAGGATCGCCGAGCTCCAGGACACGCTCGCCGTGCTCGACCGGAAGATCACGTTCTATGCGGACGCCCGGCGCGTCCAGGCTTTCGAAGCGGAGAGGACCCGATGACCGACAGCAGGATCCCGACGGTACGGCTCGGCGACGGCGGCCCGCCGGTCGGCGTCCAGGGCCTCGGCTGCATGGGCATGAGCTTCGCCTACGGCCCCTCCGACGCCGAGGAGTCCCGGGCCGCCCTGGAGCGCGCGCTGGAGCTGGGCGTCACCCTCTACGACACGGCGGACGCGTACGGCGCCGGCGAGAACGAGCGCTTCCTGGCCCCGTTCTTCCGGGCGCACCGCGACGAGGTGGTCATCGCCACCAAGTTCGCCCTGTCCATCCCGCCGGACGACCCGACCCGGCGCGTCATCCGCAACGACCGCCCCTACGTCCGCCAGGCCGTCGAGGCGAGCCTGAGCCGCCTGGACGTCGACGTCATCGACCTCTACTACATGCACCGGCGCGATGTGGACGTGCCGATCGAGGAGACGGTCGGCGTGATGGCCGAGCTGGTGCGCGAGGGCAAGGTCAAGCACCTCGGCCTGAGCGAGGTCACCGCCGCCGAACTGCGCGCGGCGCAGGCGGTCCACCCGATCGCGGCCGTGCAGTCGGAGTGGTCGCTGTTCAGCCGGGACATCGAGGACCGCGTGGTGCCGGCCGCCCGTGAACTGGGCGTCGCCCTCGTGCCGTACTCCCCGCTCGGCCGGGGCTTCCTCACCGGGTCCTTCGCCGACGCCGACCGGGACCTGACCCCCGACGACTTCCGCCGGCAGCAGCCCCGCTTCACCGGCGAGAACGCGGCCGCCAACGCGGCCCTGCTGGAGCCGCTGCGCGCGCTGGCCGCGGCCCACGGCGCGACCCCGGCCCAGATCGCCCTGGCCTGGGTCCAGCACCGCGCCGACGTGCACGGCCTCCCGGTCGTCCCGATACCGGGCACCCGCCGGCCGGGACGCGTGGAGGAGAACGCGGCGGCCGTGGGCATCCGGCTGACGGAGGAGGAACTGACCCTGCTGGAGCCCCTCGCGGGGAAGGTGGCGGGCGACCGCTACGCGGACATGACGTTCACCTCCGCGGGACGCGAGTGACGGGACCCGAGTGACGGGACCCGAGTGACTACAGCTCCGCCAGCAGCTCGGCCTTCTTCACGGAGAACTCCTCGTCGGTGACCAGCCCGGCCCGGTGCAGCTCCCCGAGGTGCCGGATCCGGTCGGCGACGTCCGCGGGGTCCCGGCGGCGGCCGTCCTGGCGCGGCACGGCCGCCGCCGGGACCGCCGCCGGCGTCCCGCGCGAACGGACCGCCGCCAGCACGGCCGCCGCGAACGGCAACGACTCGTGCACCGAGCCGTACCCCAGCCCGAACACGACGGTCCCCGGGTCCTGGTCCGCCGGCCCGGGCGCGTCCTCGCCCCGGAGCAGCCGCAGGTGCCCCTCGAAGACCTCCGGCGAGCGCCACTCCACCCCGCTCAGCCCGGACACCGGGAAGCTCTGGTCGCCGGCCTTCCACTTCGCCGAGGACGCCCCCGTCCACGACCACCGGAAGCGCACGGTGCGCCCGTCGAAGGACGCCTTCGCGTCGTACGCCTTGAACGACAGCGGGACCGGGGGCGCGGCCACCAGGAACCGCTCCGCCGGCCCGGACTCCGTCACCCGCGCCCGCAGCTCGTCGCGGTAGTACTCGGCGAGCGTCTCCCGCTCGGCGGGCAGTACCAGCCGGTACGGGTCGCTCGCCTCCGGCAGCTGCCCCGCCGCCGCCTCGGCCAGCGGATCGGCGCCGGCCCGCGGCTCGATCCGCAGCGCCACGGTCCCCCGCCTGCCCGGTTCGAGCGTCACACCGGCGATCGCCGCCAGGGGGATCCGGCGCTCCCCGAGCACCGAGAACAGTTTGGGCGTGCGCATGCCCCGTTCGTAGCGGATGAGGACGGAGTCGGACTCGAACTCCCAGGCGGCATGAAATCCGGCCAGTACGTCACCCATGCGGCTCATCGTATGCGGCGCGCACTCATCCGTCGCCACCCCGCGCACACCGCAATTCCTGCGCCTCTACGCGCGTCCGCCCGCCGTCGTGCCGGACAAACCGGCCCGGCAGGCGTCGTCCCCGCCGGCGCAGCGCACCGAAAGGTACGCGCCGGTGCCGATGCCGGCGAAGTTGCGCAGGCTGTCCGTGCCGGGCTCGAAGTAGCCGCCGTGCCCCTCGGCGTTCCGCGCCGACAGCACCCGCGCGCCGAACGCGGCCGACACCGGGTCCGCGCCGTGCCCGAGGCCGCCGAGCTCCAGGTAGGGCACGTCCCGCACCCAGTCGTCGGCGTCCCGCATCGCCCACACCCGGGCGGAGGTGCGCAGCTGGGCGGCCGTCTCCACCCGCATGCCGGGGCTGCCGGCCACCGCTATGTCCGTCACCCGCCGCGGCAGCGCGGGCGCGGCGACCCCGCACACCACCGAGCCGTAGCTGTGGCAGAACAGCGAGACGGGCGCGCCGCCGGGCAGCGCGCGCAGCAGCGCGCCGAGCCGTACGGCGCCGTACTCGGCCCGCATGGCGGTGGCCGAGTCGATGCCGAGGCCGGCGGGGGAGGTGTAGTCGGCCCAGGCGATCACGGCCGTCCGCGTCGCGGGGCTCACCGCGTGCTCGGCGCGGTACAGGGCCTGGGCCATGCCGACGGGCGCGGAGTACCGGCGGTAGGTGCGCTGGAAGGTGAGCAGCGCGGTGTCGACGCCGGGGACGACGACGGAGATCCGCTCGGCCCGGCCGAGGTCGCCGAAGACCTCGGCGGCCCGGCCGGCCCCCTCCGGGTCGAAGGCGAGGATCTTGCGGTCGGTGCCGCTCATCGCCTCGAAGCGGTGCAGGCGCCGGCCGGCCTCGTGCTGTCCGGCGGGCGAGAGCCGGCTGTCGTGCACCCGGGCGCGCTCGATCCGCGCCTGTTCGCGCAGTGCGATGCGGTTGGCGCGGTAGCGCAGCTCGACGGGGGCGCCGTTCATGTTGCCGACCGCGAGCGGGTAGCGGCGGGCGAGCGCGGTCCGCTGCGGTGCGGTGAGCGAGGCGAAGAACCGGGCGAGCCGGTCGGGCGCGGTGTGCGGGTCCGGCAGCCGCCGTCCGCCGATCCGGCCGTCCTCCCACGCCGAGAGCGAGGCGCGCAGGGCGCCGGTCTCCCGGCTCTGCCGCACGGCGGTCCAGCCGGTCGTCGCCAGCATCAGGAACACCACGGCCAGCGCGAGGAGCGCGCGCCACAGGTTCAGCTGCGGGGAGGTGTCGAAGGAAGTCACTGAAAGGACACACTAGGAGAACGGGAAGGTCTCGGGAGGCCTCAGTGACAGGGATCACGTTTCGACAGGTGTGGCGAGGGTCATGACCCTTCCCAGGGCCTGCGGACGCCGTCTCCCGCGGCCTGCGGACCGCCGTCTCCCAGGGCCTGCGGACCGCCGCCGTTCACGCCGTGCGCCAGCTGCCCAGCAGGGCCGGCCCCACCTGGTCGAGGTACCGCGCGGTCAGCGCGCGGATGCCGTCCACGCTGAAGTCCTCGCCCAGGCTCCACTGCCGCTCCGTCACCCGCATCACCCCGCCGAAGACGGCCACCGCCACCCGCGGCCGCGGGTCGGCGTCCACGTCGAGCCCCTCCCGCTCGGCGAGCACCCGCGCGATCGCCTCCTCGGTCTCCGCCGAGCGCCGCAGATGGGCGGCGAGCAGGACCGGGGTCGACTCGATCACCCGGTACATGCGCAGGTACAGCTCGACGGACGCGACGGACTCGATGACCTCGTGGATCGAGTACCAGCCGTTCAGCACGGCCTGGCGCAGCGCCTCCATCGGGGGCTCGTGGGGCGGGCGGGCGCGCACCGCCTCCACGAAGCGCCGCACCGTCATCTCGGTGAGGGCGAGCGCGGCCTCCTCCTTGCCGGCGAAGTAGCGGAAGAAGGTGCGCTGCGAGACGTCGACGGCGCCGGCGATCTCGTCGACGGTGGTCCGCTCGTACCCCTGTGTGGTGAACAGTTCGAGGGCGGCCCGCAGCAGCGCGTCATGGGTGCGCCGCTTCTTCCGCTCGCGCAGGCCGATCGCCGCCGACGTCTCCACCACGAGCATGTCTTCCTTCCGTACGCCCCCGTCCGTCCAGTCCGTCCAGTCCGTCCAGTCCGTCCAGTCCGTCCAGTCCGGCCGGCGAGAGCGAGGGGCGGGTGACGTGACAGTTACCGACTTGTGATTTGGTTTGTCAACTGTCAGTGACTGTCACTAGCCTCGATCGTATGACTAGTCAGACCACCGTCGACCCGTCGGGCCCGGGGGGCGAGGCGCCCCTCACTCCGGCGGACCAGCAGCCGGCCGGCGGGCTGCGCGGCCACCCGTGGTTCACGCTCATCACCGTCGCCTTCGGGGTCATGATGGTGGCCCTCGACGGCACCATCGTGGCCATCGCCAACCCGGCGATCGCCAGCGATCTCGGTGCCACCTTCGCCGAGGTGCAGTGGATCACCAACGCGTACTTCCTCGCCCTCGCGGTCTCCCTGATCACCGCGGGCAAGCTCGGTGACCGCTTCGGACACCGCCAGACCTTCCTCATCGGCGTCGTCGGCTTCGCCGCCGCCTCCGGCGCGATCGGCCTCTCCGACAGCATCGCTCTGGTCGTCACCTTCCGCGTCTTCCAGGGCCTCTTCGGCGCGCTGCTGATGCCGGCCGCGCTGGGCCTGCTGCGCGCGACCTTCCCGGCCGAGAAGCTCAACATGGCCATCGGCATCTGGGGCATGGTCATCGGCGCCTCCACCGCCGGCGGCCCGATCCTCGGCGGCGTCCTCGTCGAGCACGTCAACTGGCAGTCGGTGTTCTTCATCAACGTCCCGGTCGGCGCCGTCGCCCTCCTCCTGGGCGTGCTGATCCTGCTCGACCACCGCGCCGAGAACGCCCCGCGCTCCTTCGACCTGCTCGGCATCGCCCTGCTGTCGGCGGCCATGTTCTGCCTGGTCTGGGCCCTCATCAAGGCACCGGAGTGGGGCTGGGGCGACGGCCGGACCTGGGCGTTCCTGGTGGGCTCCGTGGTCCTCTTCGCCGTCTTCGCGTTCTGGGAGACGAGGGTCGCCGAGCCGCTCGTTCCGCTCGGGCTCTTCCGCTCCGTCGCGCTGTCCGCGGGTGTCGTGCTGATGGTCCTCATGGCCATCGCCTTCATGGGCGGCCTGTTCTTCGTGACGTTCTACCTCCAGAACGTGCACGGCATGAGCCCGATCGACGCGGGCCTGCACCTGCTCCCGCTCACCGGCATGATGATCGTCGGCTCGCCGCTCGCCGGCGCGATGATCACCAAGCTGGGCCCGCGCGTCCCGCTGGCCGGCGGCATGGTCTGCGTCGCGATCGCCATGTTCGGCATGTCCACGCTGGAGACGGACACCGGCAGCGGCATCATGTCCGTCTGGTTCGCCCTCCTCGGTCTCGGCCTCGCCCCGGTGATGGTCGGCGCCACCGAGGTCATCGTCGGCAACGCGCCGATGGAGCTCTCCGGCGTGGCCGGCGGTCTCCAGCAGGCCGCGATGCAGATCGGCGGCAGCCTCGGTACGGCCGTCCTCGGCGCCGTGATGGCCTCCAAGGTCGACGGCGACCTGGCCGGCAACTGGAAGGACGCGGGCCTGCCCGAGCTCACCCCCGAGCAGCTGGACCAGGCCTCCGAGGCCGTCCAGGTCGGTGTCGCGCCGGTCACGCAGGGCACCCCGGCCGCGATCGCCGCGAAGATCACGGACGTCGCCCACGACACCTTCATCTCCGGCATGAGCCTCGCGTCCCTGGTCGCGGCGGGCGTCGCGGTGGTGGCGGTGTTCGTCGCCCTGCTCACCAAGCGCGGCGAGAACGCGGAGGCGGGCGCGGGGGTCGGCCACATCTGACGGAACTTCAAGGAAGTTCCCCTATCAGGGTGACAACGCTAAAGGTCCCTCGCCCCCGGCTCGTGTCGCAGGTCACAGTGGGTCAAGCCCTCCGGAGGGGAGGGCGGCCCGGGCTGCGGCGCGCTGCCGGAGGGGGACAGCGCGCCGCCGGCCCCGGGCCACGGGGGTATGGGACCGGCGGGACGGGATACCCGAACCATCGAAGCAACCTTGACGGCGAGGGAGTCGACGATGACGGGCTTTGGTGGCGGCACACGCAGGTACCCCCGCTCACGTGGCCGGACGTGGTCACGGACCGGGCCGGACAGCGCCACGCTCGGCATCATCGGCCTCGTCTGCGCGGTCGCCGGCTTCTTCACGCTGGGGATCGTGCTCGGTCCGGCGGCGATCTTCTGCGGCTGGCTGGCCATGGGCCGCACCTGGGCGGGTCCCCGCCCGGTACCGGCCCTGGTCGCCGTCGTCCTGGGCGCCATCGACACGCTCCTGGCGGTCGTCTGGCTCGCGGGAGCGGCCGGGCCGGGCAACGGGCTGCTGTGACCCACTGGGCGGTGCGGGGCGTGTGACCCGGCGGTGCGGGGGCGAAAGAACGCGGCGGACACCGCCCCGGTCCTCGTCGACGGCTCGCCAGGGCCGCGCCCGCCGCCCCGCCGCCCCGCAGACACCGCAGGCATCGCAGGCCGCCAGGGCACCCGCAGGGAGCCGTAGCCGCCGAGGGGTGGGGGGGGGGCCCCCCCCCCCCCCCCCCCCCCCCCCCCGGCCCCCCCCCCCCCCCGGCCCCCCCCCCCCCCCCGGGGGGGGGCCCGCGGGGGGGGGGGGCGCGGCGGGGGGGGGGGGGGCCCCCCCCCCCCCCCCCCCCTCGGCCCGTCCGCTCCCGGCCGCTACGCGTCACCGCCCGCCGCGCCGGGATCGGCCGCGGCGACGTCCAGCAGCTGGTACCGGTCGACGGCCTGCTTCAGTGCCGACCGGTCGACCTTGCCCTCCTTCGCCAGCTCGGTCAGCACCGCCACCACCACCGACTGCGCGTCGATGTGGAAGTACCGCCGCGCCGCGCCGCGGGTGTCCGCGAACCCGAAGCCGTCGGCACCCAGCGACTGGTACGGCCCCGGCACCCAGCGCGCGATCTGGTCCGGCACCGACCGCATCCAGTCGGAGACGGCGACGAACGGCCCCTCGGCCCCCGCCAGCTTGCGCGTCACGTACGGCACCCGCTGCTCCTCCTCCGGGTGCAGCAGGTTGTGCTCCTCGCACGCCACGGCCTCGCGCCGCAGCTCGTTCCAGGAGGTCGCCGACCAGACGTCGGCCCGCACGTTCCACTCCTCGGCGAGGATCCGCTGCGCCTCGACCGCCCACGGCACCGCGACGCCCGAGGCCAGGATCTGCGCCGGGACCGCCCCCGAGGTGCCCTCGCTGAAGCGGTACACGCCCTTGAGGATGCCCTCGACGTCCACGTTCGCCGGCTCGGCCGGGTGCTGGATGGGCTCGTTGTAGACGGTGAGGTAGTAGAAGACGTCCTCACCGGGCCGGCCGTCGGCCGTCTCGCCGTACATCCGCCGCAGACCGTCCCGCACGATGTGGGCGATCTCGAAGCCGAACGCCGGGTCGTAGGCGACGCAGCCCGGGTTGGTGGAGGCGAGCAGCTGGGAGTGGCCGTCCGCGTGCTGGAGGCCCTCCCCGGTCAGCGTCGTGCGGCCGGCCGTCGCGCCCAGTACGAAACCGCGCGCCAGCTGGTCGGCCATCTGCCAGAACTGGTCGCCGGTGCGCTGGAAACCGAACATCGAGTAGAAGACGTACACCGGGATCAGCGGCTCGCCGTGCGTGGCGTAGGACGAGCCGGCCGCGATCAGCGAGGCCGTGCAGCCGGCCTCGGAGATCCCGTCGTGCAGCATCTGTCCGGTGGGCGACTCCTTGTAGGCGAGCAGCAGCTCGCGGTCGACGGACTCGTACTGCTGTCCCAGCGGGTTGTAGATCTTCGCACTCGGGAAGAAGGAGTCCATGCCGAACGTGCGGTACTCGTCCGGCGCGATCAGTACGAACCGCTTGCCGATCTCCTTGTCCCGCATGAGGTCCTTGAGCAGCCGGACAAACGCCATGGTGGTGGCGATCGACTGCTGACCGGAGCCCTTCTTCACGGTCGCGTACGTCTTGTCGTCGGGCAGGGCCAGCGGCCGGGCGCGCACGACACGGGTCGGGACGTACCCGCCGAGCCCCTTGCGCCGGTCGTGCATGTACTGGATCTCCTCGGAGTCCCGCCCGGGGTGGTAGTAGGGCGGGAGCCCGCTCTCCAGCTCCCGGTCGGAGATCGGCAGGTGCAGCCGGTCGCGGAAGCGCTTCAGGTCGTCGACCGTCAGCTTCTTCATCTGGTGCGTGGCGTTGCGGCCCTCGAAGTTGGGGCCCAGCGTCCAGCCCTTGACCGTCTTGGCCAGGATCACCGTCGGCTGGCCGGTGTGCTCCACGGCCGCCTTGAACGCGGCGTAGATCTTGCGGTGGTCGTGACCGCCGCGGCCCAGGTGCAGGATCTGGTCGTCGGTCATGTTCTCGACCATCGCGCGCAGCCGGTGGTCGTCCCCGAAGAAGTGCCGGCGGATGTACGCGCCCGTCTCCGTGGCGTACGTCTGGAACTGGCCGTCCGGCGTGATGTTCATCTTGTTGACCAGGATGCCGTCGCGGTCCTGGGCCAGCAGCGGGTCCCAGGTGCGGTCCCAGATCAGCTTGATCACGTTCCAGCCGGCGCCCCGGAAGACCGACTCCAGCTCCTGGATGACCTTGCCGTTGCCGCGCACCGGGCCGTCGAGCCGCTGGAGGTTGCAGTTGACGACGAAGGTGAGGTTGTCCAGGCCCTCGCGGGCGGCGATGGTCAGCTGGCCGAGCGACTCCGGCTCGTCCATCTCGCCGTCGCCGAGGAACGCCCACACATGTGACTTGGAGGTGTCGGCGATCCCGCGCGCGTGCAGGTAGCGGTTCATCCGCGCCTGGTAGATCGCGCCGATCGGCCCGAGGCCCATCGACACGGTCGGGAACTCCCAGAAGTCCGGCATCAGCCGCGGGTGCGGGTACGAGGACAGCCCGTGGGGCGCCCTCGACCGCTCCTGCCGGAAGGCGTCCAGGTTCTGCTCGCCGAGCCGGTCGAGCAGGAAGGCGCGCGCGTAGATGCCCGGCGAGGCGTGGCCCTGGAAGAAGACCTGGTCGCCGCCGTCGCCCTCGTCCTTGCCGCGGAAGAAGTGGTTGAAGCCGACGTCGTACAGCGACGCGGAGGACGCGAAGGTGGCGATGTGGCCGCCCACGCCGACGCCCGGCCGCTGGGCGCGCGAGACCATCACGGCCGCGTTCCAGCGGGTGGCGTTGAGGATCTTCCGCTCGATCTCCTCGTTGCCGGGGAAGAACGGCTCGCTCTTGGTGGGGATCGTGTTGACGTAGTCCGTGCTGCGCATCTCGGGCACGGCCACGCGCTTCTCGCGGGCCCGCTCGATCAGGCGCAGCATGAGGTAGCGGGCCCGCTCCCGGCCGCGCTCGTCGATGGCGGCGTCGAGGGAGTCGAGCCACTCCTGGGTTTCCTCGGGGTCGAAGTCAGGAACCTGACTGGGAAGGCCGCCAATGATGATCGGGTTGCGATCGGATGCGGAAGCCACGCTGTTCCCTTACTTTCCGTTGGGTTCTCCGTCTGCCTGCACCGTTCCCCATCGTGTACCTCGCGGGCGCGATCGTCACCTCTACCGAGAGGTAACCGGCAGTTGTTCGAATCTCGTACCCACCGACGGTTCCCAATCGTGCAAACAGGGCAGAAAGGTGTGGTGTATGTCACCAATGGCCCCGATCGTGTGGCTGGAGTTGCGTCGACACGGCCCGGATCGTCACCGTTTCGGCGGTCTGAACCGCCGGGTACTTGCGCGATCCGCCCCGCCCGTGTGGACTACGGCCAATGCTTCGCGCACGCGCGTGGCTGAGTTATTCCCGAAACATGATCAGGAGGCAACCCGTGAGCGCGACCGCGGACCACGCGGAGGAGCGGACGAGCCCTGCCGTCAGGCTGGGGTTCCAGCCCGAGCAGGTGGTCCAGGAGATCGGCTACGACGACGACGTCGATCAGGAGCTCCGCGAGTCCATCGAGGAAGTCATCGGCAGCGACCTGGTGGACGAGGACTACGACGACGTGGCCGACGCCGTGGTGCTGTGGTTCCGCGACGAGGACGGCGACCTGACGGATGCGCTGGTGGACGCCACCACGTACATCGAAGAAGGCGGCTCGATCCTCCTCCTCACGCCGAAGACCGGCCGGACGGGGTACGTGGAACCGAGTGACATCTCCGAAGCCTCGACGACGGCGGGTCTGTCGGCCAGCAAGAGCGTCAGCGTGGGCAAGGACTGGAGCGGCAGCCGGCTGGTGACGCCGAAGGCCGCCAAGTCCAAGAAGTGACCTCGTCGAGGTAGAACCCCGGTCCCATCGCCGCGGACGGGCCGACGCCACGTCGGCCCGTCCGCGAGTGCGCCGTGACCGCTGCGTAGGGTGGTTCCCGGCGTGCCCGGGCGGTCCTCCGCCCCGGACGCGCGCAACGGTTCCGGCGAAAGCCCAGCGAAAGGGTTCACGACGATGGCGATCCAGGTCGGCGACAAGGCCCCCGACTTCGAACTCAAGGACAACCACGGCGCCACCGTGAAGCTGTCCGACTTCCACGGCAGCAAGAACGTCGTCCTGCTCTTCTACCCCTTCGCCTTCACCGGCGTGTGCACCGGCGAGCTGTGCGAGGTGCGCGACAACCTGCCGAAGTTCGCCGACCGCGAGACCCAGGTGCTCGCCGTCTCCAACGACTCCGTCCACACCCTGCGCGTCTTCGCCGAGCAGGAGGGGCTGGAGTACCCGCTGCTGAGCGACTTCTGGCCGCACGGCGAGGTCTCCCGGGCCTACGGCGTCTTCGCCGAGGACAAGGGGTGCGCGGTGCGCGGCACCTTCGTCATCGACAAGGAGGGCGTCGTGCGCTGGACCGTCGTCAACGCGCTGCCCGACGCGCGCGACCTCGGCGAGTACGTCGCGGCACTCGACACCCTCTGATCCCGGCCGGGGCCGACACCCTGTGATTCTTCGGTTGCAGGGCCTGCGAGGGGCGGGAACCCGTCACTAGGATCGACTCGTTGATCCGATATCCGAAGCACGACGGGGCTCCCCGCCCCTGGACACCAATGGAGGACTCGTGGGAGTCAGCCTCAGCAAGGGCGGCAACGTATCGCTGACCAAGGAGGCCCCGGGCCTGACCGCGGTCATCGTCGGTCTGGGGTGGGACGTGCGCACCACGACCGGCACCGACTTCGACCTGGACGCGAGCGCGCTGCTGCTGAACAACTCCGGCAAGGTCGCCAGCGACGCCAACTTCGTCTTCTTCAACAACCTCAAGAGCCCCGACGGCTCCGTCGAGCACACCGGTGACAACATCACCGGTGAGGGCGAGGGCGACGACGAGCAGATCAAGGTGAACCTCGCGGCCGTGCCGGCCGAGGTCGAGAAGATCGTCTTCCCGGTCTCGATCTACGACGCCGAGAACCGCCAGCAGTCCTTCGGCCAGGTGCGCAACGCGTTCATCCGCGTCGTCAACCAGGCCGGAGAGGCGGAGATCGCGCGCTACGACCTCTCCGAGGACGCCTCGACGGAGACCGCGATGGTCTTCGGCGAGCTGTACCGGCACGGCGCGGAGTGGAAGTTCCGCGCCATCGGCCAGGGGTACGCCTCGGGCCTGCGTGGCATCGCGCAGGACTTCGGCGTCAACGTCTGAGCCGGGCCGGCCCGCTCATCGTCCGGCGCCGCACCGTTTACGGGCGGCGCCGGACGCGCAGGACAACCGAAGAGGCAAGACCTACGGGGAGGACCAGCATCATGGGCGTCACACTCGCCAAGGGAGGAAACGTCTCCCTGTCCAAGGTCGCGCCGAACCTCACTCAGGTGATGGTCGGCCTCGGCTGGGACGCGCGCTCCACCACCGGAGCCCCCTTCGACCTCGACGCCAGCGCGCTGCTGTGCACCGGCGGAAGGGTTCTGGGCGACGAGTGGTTCGTCTTCTACAACCAGCTCACGAGCCCCGACGGCTCCGTGGAGCACACCGGCGACAACCTCACGGGTGAGGGCGACGGCGACGACGAGTCGCTGCTGGTCGACCTCTCCAAGGTGCCGGCCGAGTGCGACAAGATCGTCTTCCCCGTCTCGATCCACCTGGCCGACGAGCGCGGCCAGACCTTCGGCCAGGTCAGCAACGCGTTCATCCGCGTCGTCAACCAGGCCGACGGCCAGGAACTCGCGCGGTACGACCTGAGCGAGGACGCCTCCACCGAAACGGCGATGATCTTCGGAGAGCTCTACCGCTACCAGGGCGAATGGAAATTCCGTGCGGTCGGACAGGGGTACGCGTCCGGGCTGCGCGGGATCGCTCTAGACTTCGGAGTCAACGTTTCGTAAAGCCGAGTACAGCGCGAGGGAAAGCCTCCCCCGGGCTGCGCTTGGGGGGACCCCCAGACAGGATTGGGTAGCCAGTGGTACTGAAAACCTTCGGCTGGTCGTTCGCGGTCACCGCGCTCGGCCTCGTCGCGGCGGTCTTCTACGGGGGGTGGACCGCCTTCGGTATCGTGGCGATCCTTTCCGTCCTGGAGATCTCGCTGTCCTTCGACAATGCGGTGGTCAACGCCGGAATCCTGAAGAAGATGAACGCCTTCTGGCAGAAGATCTTCCTCACCATCGGCGTGCTCATCGCCGTGTTCGGCATGCGGCTGGTCTTCCCGGTCGTGATCGTCGCGGTCAGCGCCTCGATGGGCCCGATCGAGGCCGTCGACCTCGCCCTGACCGACAAGGACCGCTACCAGCAGCTGGTCACGGACGCCCATCCGTCGATCGCCGCGTTCGGTGGCATGTTCCTGCTGATGATCTTCCTGGACTTCATCTTCGAGGACCGCGACATCAAGTGGCTGGCCTGGCTCGAGCGGCCGCTGGCCAAGCTCGGCAAGGTCGACATGCTGTCGGTCTGCATCGCACTGATCGTCCTGCTCGTCTCCTCGATGACCTTCGCCACCCACGCCCACCAGCACGGCGGCACCCACGCCGACAAGGCCGAGACCGTCCTGATCTCCGGCATCGCCGGCCTGATCACCTACATGATCGTCGGCGGCCTCTCCGGCTACTTCGAGGACAAGCTGGAAGAGGAGGAGGAACGCGAGCACGAGGCCGAGGAAGAGGCCGAGCGCAGCGGCAAGCCCCGCTCCGCGGTCCTCCTGGCCGGCAAGGCCGCGTTCTTCATGTTCCTCTACCTCGAGGTCCTGGACGCCTCCTTCTCCTTCGACGGCGTGATCGGCGCGTTCGCCATCACCAACGACATCGTCCTGATGGCCCTCGGCCTGGGCATCGGCGCCATGTACGTCCGCTCCCTCACCGTCTACCTGGTCCGCCAGGGCACCCTCGACGACTACGTCTACCTCGAACACGGCGCCCACTACGCCATCGGCGCCCTCGCGGTGATTCTGCTGGTCACCATCCAGTACCAGATCAGCGAGATCATCACCGGCCTGGTCGGCGTCGTCCTGATCGCCTGGTCCTTCTGGTCCTCCGTGCGCCGCAACCGCGCCCTCGCGGCCGCCGGGGGCGACACCGGCTCGGACGAGAAGACCGAGGTCACTTCCGGGGTGTGATCAGCTTCCCGGTGAGGAACGCTCTGTGCGGGGCGGCCGTCGAGGACGTGTCCTCGGGCCGCCCCGCCGGTCTTCGACAGCACAACAGGGGGCGGGAATGGGCTTCTTCGACGGACTCTGGCCCGGTCGGGCAGCCGACTTCGACTCGGGCAGCGCCGCGACCAACGCGATCGAGCTGACCAAACGGCACAGCCAGGTCTCGCTCACCAAGCAGGACGCCGCCACCGGCAACCTGCGCATCAACCTGACCTGGCGCATGCGCACCTCCGACATCGGCGGCTCCCCGCGGGAGAGCCTGCTGCGCCACCCCTTCAAGGCGCTGCGCCCGCCGGAGGTCATGGGACACAGCCAGAGCATGGTCAACGTCGACCTCGACCTCGGCTGCCTGTACGAACTGGAGGACGGCACCAAGGGGGTCGTCCAGCCGCTGGGCGGATTCCTCGGCGACGTCAACGCGCCGCCGTACGTGAAGCTCACCGGCGACGACCGGTTCGGGTCCGGCTCCGGCGAGACGATGTACGTCAACCTCGACCACCGGGACGCCATCAAGCGGCTGCTGGTGTTCGTCTACATCTACGACCAGACACCGGCGTTCGACCGCACGCACGCCATCGTCACGCTGTACCCGAGCAACGGGCCGCGGATCGAGATAGGCCTGGACGAACGGCATCCGCAGGCCCGCTCGTGCGCGGTGGTGATGATCGAGAACGTCAAGGGGGAGATGGTGGTGCGGCGCGAGGTGAAGTTCGTGTACGGCTTCCAGGGGGAGCTGGACCGGCTGTACGGGTGGGGGCTCCAGTGGGGGCGCGGGTACAAAAAGGCCGACCGGTAGCCGCACCGGCACCGCTCCCGTCCCCGGGGGCCCGCGGGTCCCCCGGCCGCGCAGACCCGCGCCGTCCTCCGGGGCCCCGCCGCCCCTCGGGTCACTGGCGGCCGATGAACTGCGGCCCCTGCGGCGGCATCCGGAACTCCCGCGCCACGGCCGCCGTGGGCTGGGCGGCGTCCGGATAGCCGTAGCCGTGCGTGGGGAGGTTCGCCGGATAGCCGTAGGAGGCGGGCGGCTGCTGGGGGACGGCCGTGGTCGGCTGCTCCGGCGGGAGCGGCTGGGACGGGCGGGGCGAGGGGTCGGCGGACTGCGCCTCCTCCGACTCGTCCACCGAGATGCCGAAGTCGGTCGCCAGCCCCCTGAGGCCGTTGGAGTAGCCCTCGCCGAGGGCGCGGAACTTCCAGCCGTCCCCGCGGCGGTACAGCTCACCGCAGATCAGCGCCGTCTCCTCGCCCGTCTCCGGACGGATGTCGAAGGTCGCCAGGGGCGCGCCGTCGGCGACCGCCGCGTCGTACAGCAGGATGCCGAGGGAACGGACGCGGTCGAAGGCGACGCCGTCCGCCGACGCGACCAGGAGGATCCGGCCGACGCCGGACTCGACACCGCTCAGCTCTGTCTGGATCGTGTCGGTGAGGTCCTCGCCGGCCCGCTTCTTGCCGAGCCGCCAGACCTTCCCGGACGGGTGCCGCGGCTGGTTGTAGAAGACGAAGTCCTCGTCGGACCGTACACGGCCGTCGGGGCCGAGGAGCAGCGCCGAAGCGTCGACGTCGGGCACTCCCTGCCCGGGTGTCCAACGCAGCACGGCCCGCACCGTGGTGGCCTCCAGCGGGACGTTCGACCCCTTCAGCATCGCGTGCGTCATGCGGCCATCCTGCCTTCTCGGTTCTGCTCACGACAACGCGGGGTACATCGGGTACACGGCGGCCGGCACAGCTGTGCCGGTCCCCGTTACCTGGAGTTCATGACCAGTGGGAACCCCTGACACGGGTCTCTACGTACTATTACCGGCCACCGCTTACCGAATCCACAGTCTTACGTTGCACCACGGGGGAGATATATGCGTCATTTCGGGCACCTCGCCCCTGAGGTGCGGGAGCGCCTGTTCCACCGCGAGCCGTGCGTCTTCGACGCCGACTCCCCGGCCCGGCTGCTGGCCGCGGCGCTGGGCGCCACGCTCTACAGCCCGGCCACCCGCCCCCGGCTCGCCGAGGACGTCCTCAAGCAGGCCGGGCGCGGCGTCGTGTCGATGGTGCTGTGCCTGGAGGACTCCATCGGCGACGAGGACGTCGAGCGGGGCGAGGAGAACCTGGTCCGGCAGTTCACCGGCCTCGCCGCCCGTGACGACGTGCAGCTGCCGCTGCTCTTCATCCGGGTGCGCACGCCCGAGCAGATCCCCGACCTGGTCCGGCGCCTCGGACCGGCCGTGCGGCTGCTGAGCGGCTTCGTGTTCCCGAAGTTCACCGAGGAGCGCGGCATCCCCTTCCTGGAGGCGCTGACCGGGGCCGAGACGTCGAGCGGACGCCGGCTGTTCGGCATGCCCGTGCTGGAGACCCCGGAACTGATGTACCGGGAGACGCGGGTGGACGCCCTGGAGGGCATCGCGCGCGCCGTCGACAAGTACCGCAGCCGGGTCCTCGCGCTGCGCCTCGGCGTGACCGACTTCTGCTCCACGTACGGCCTGCGCCGGGCCCCCGACATGACCGCCTACGACGTGCAGATCGTCGCCTCCGTGATCGCGGACGTGGTCAACATGCTCGGGCGGGCCGACGGCAGCGGGTTCACGGTGACCGGGCCCGTGTGGGAGTACTTCCGGGTCCCCGAGCGGATGTTCAAGCCGATGCTGCGGCACAGCCCCTTCCTGGAGGGACAGGCCGTGGAGCTGCGTGAGAAGCTGATCGCGCACGCGATGGACGGGCTGCTGCGCGAGATCTCCCTCGACCACGCCAACGGCCTGCTCGGCAAGACCTGCATCCACCCCTCGCACGTACCGGCGGTGCACGCGCTGTCCGTCGTCAGCCACGAGGAGTACAGCGACGCGGCGGACATCCTGCGACCGGAGCGGGGCGGCGGGGGAGTGCTGAGGTCGGCGTACACGAACAAGATGAACGAGGTGAAGCCGCACCGGGCCTGGGCCGAGCGGACCATGCTGCGGGCGGAGGTCTTCGGCGTCGCCCACGAGGACGTCAGCTTCGTCGACCTGCTCGCCGCGGGCATCCCGGCCGAACCCGCCTGACGCCCCGCCCCACGCCATCGCCTCACGACATAGGGACGCATGAACAACGCAATGAACAACGGGGTCTGGTCCGGGAACTGGGTCGCCGACCGGCTCGGCATCCGGCTCACGGGCGACGAGGAGCTGACCGGGCTGCTGGGGCTGGCGCTGCGCCGCAACCCCCGGCGGGCGCACCTGCTCGTCTCCAACGTGCTGGGCAAGCACGTCCCGCAGTCGCCGTCCGTGGTGTACGGCCACGGCGTCGCCCTGGGCCGCCGGGTGCGCGACCTGCTGGGCGAGGAGGCCGACCGGGCGGTCGTCCTCGGGTACGCGGAGACCGCCACCGGCCTCGGCCACTCCGTCGCCGACGGCCTCGGCACGGCCCCCTGCCTGCACTCCACCCGCCGCCCGGTGCCCGGGGTCGCCCGGGCCGGCGGCTTCGAGGAGTCCCACTCGCACGCCACGTCCCACCTGCTCCTGCCGGAGGACCCGGCGCTGCTGGTGGGCGACGGCCCGCTGGTCCTGGTCGACGACGAGTTCTCCACCGGCAACACCGTCCTGAACACCATCCGCGACCTGCACGAGCGCTACCCGCGGCGGCGGTACGTCGTCGTCGCCCTGGTCGACATGCGCTCCCCGGCCGACGCGGACCGGCTGCGGGAGTTCGCCCGTGAGATCGGCGCCCGGGTGGACCTGGTGGCGGCCGCCTCCGGCACGGTGACCCTCCCCGACGGCGTCCTGCGCAAGGGGCAGGAACTGGTCGCCCGGCACGAGAGCCCGGCGGACGCGGACGCGGACGCCGAGCCGTACGGCCGGTGCGTCCGGGTCGACCTCGGCTGGCCGCGCGGACTGCCCGACGGCGGCCGCCACGGCTTCACCCCCGCGCACCGGACCCGGCTGGAGGCCGCGCTGCCCGCGATGGCCGCCCGGCTCGCGCGGGCGCTGCCCGACGGCGCCCGGCGGGTGCTGGTGCTGGGCTTCGAGGAGCTGATGTACGCGCCGTTGCGCCTGGCACGGGAACTGGAACGGGCCGTGGCCGCCGAGGTGCGCTACTCCACGACCACCCGCTCCCCCGTGCTCGCGGTGGACGACCCCGGGTACGCGATCCGCAGCCGCATCGTCTTCCCCGCGCACGACGACCCGGCCGACGGCCCCGGCGAGCGCTACGCCTACAACGTCGCCGGCGGCGGTTTCGACGCCGTCGTCGCCGTCGTCGACTCCGTCGCCGACACCCCGCAGCTGCACGCCCCCGGGGGCCTGCTGTCCCGGCTCGCCGCCCACACCCCGCACGTCGTCCTCGCCGTCGTCCCCTCGTACGTCCCCGAGCCGCTGTACGCCGACGCCCTGCCTGGAGAAGGAACCGCCATGCTGCCCGAGCCCCTCCGTGGTCCCGCCTTCTCCTCGTACGCGCCGGACGAGGTCGGCTGGCTGCTCCAGGACCTCTCCGCGGTGACGCTGGAGGCGCCGACCGAGGAGCGCGAGGAGGCCATCCAGAGCGGCGGCGCGCACTACGCGGAGTCGCTGCCGGTGGAGTACCAGCCCAGCGAGCAGTACCAGGAGCTGTTCCACGCGGCCCTCGAGACGTCCGCGGCGCGGATCGCGCAGGCGGTCGGCGTGGTCACCGAGACCGTGATCGCGGAGCTCCCCCGCTCCCGGCCCCCGGCCGACGGGGAGACCGCCGTGCCCCGCCCGGTCCTCGTCTCCCTCGCCCGCGCCGGCACCCCGGTCGGCGTGCTGATGCGCCGCTGGGCCCGCCACCGCCACGGACTCGACCTGCCGCACTACGCGGTCTCCATCGTGCGCGGCCGCGGCATCGACGCCAACGCGCTGCGCTGGCTGGCCGCCCACCACGACCCGCGGGACGTGGTCTTCGTCGACGGCTGGACCGGCAAGGGCGCGATCACCCGCGAACTGGCCGCCGCGATCGAGGAGTTCGAGGCCGCGGGCGGCGCGGCCGGCTTCAGCCCGGAGATCGCGGTGCTGGCCGACCCGGGATCCTGCGTGCGCACGTACGGCACCCGCGACGACTTCCTCATCCCCTCCGCCTGCCTCAACTCCACGGTCTCGGGCCTGATATCGCGGACCGTGCTGCGGGCCGACCTGGTCGGGCCGGACGACTTCCACGGCGCGAAGTTCTACCGCGAGCTGCTCGGCGCGGACGTCTCGAACGCCTTCCTGGACGCGGTCTCCGCCCGGTTCCCCGAGGTCGGGGACGCGGTGGACGTCGCGGTGAAGGAGCTCCTCGCGAGTGACCGCACGCCGACCTGGGAAGGCTGGGCGGCAGTGGAGCGCATCAGCGAGGAGTACGGCATCCATGACGTGAACCTCGTCAAGCCCGGCGTCGGCGAGACCACCCGGGTGCTGCTGCGCCGGGTGCCGTGGAAGATCCTGGCGCGGGCCGGGGCGGGCGCCGATCTGGACCACGTCCGGCTGCTGGCCGGGCAGAGAGGGGTACCGGTGGAGGAGGTCGGGGAGCTGCCGTACACCTGTGTGGGGCTGATCCACCCGCGGTACACGCGGGGTGCGACGGGCGCCGACGGCAAGGCGGTGGCGGTCTGATGCCGGTCCTGGTGGCGAGCGATCTCGACCGGACGCTCATCTACTCCGCGGCGGCCCTCGCGCTGACCATGCCCGACGCGCGGGCCCCCCGGCTGCTGTGCGTGGAGGTGCACGAGAGCCGGCCGCTGTCGTACCTGACGGAGACGGCGGCGGGGCTGCTCACCGAGCTGGGGGACGCGGCGGTGTTCGTGCCGACGACCACCCGGACGCGCAAGCAGTACCAGCGGATCAACCTGCCGGGTCCCGCGCCGAAGTACGCGATCTGCGCGAACGGCGGCCATCTGCTGGTCGACGGCGTGTCCGACCACGACTGGCACACGGCCGTGACCGCGCGGCTGGCCGACGAGTGCGCGCCGCTCGCGGAGGTGCAGGCGCACCTCGCGGTCCGCTCCGACCCGCTCTGGCTGCGCAAGCAGCGCATCGCCGAGGACCTGTTCGCCTACCTCGTGGTGGAGCGCGAGCTGCTGCCCGAGGAGTGGGTGAAGGAGCTGGCGGTCTGGGCGGAGAACCGCGGCTGGACGGTCTCCGTGCAGGGCCGCAAGCTCTACGCCGTGCCGAAGCCGCTGACCAAGAGCGCGGCCGTGCGCGAGGTGGCCCGCCGCACGGGCGCCGACCTCACGCTCACGGCGGGCGACTCGCTCCTCGACGCCGACCTGCTGCTGGCGGGCGACCGGGGGTGGCGCCCGGGCCACGGCGAGCTCGCCGACGCGGCCTGGACGGCACCCCGGATCACGGCACTGCCCGAGCGGGGCGTCCTGGCGGGCGAGCGCATCCTGCGGGAGTTCCTGAGGGAGGCCCGCGAGAGGTAGCCCCCGGCCCGGCACCGGCCGGGGGCCGTGCCGTCAGCCGCAGCAGCCCCCGCCGCAGCAGCCGCCTCCGCCCCCGCCTCCGCCGCCCGGCGTGGGGGCGGGGGCGGAGGCGGAGGCGGTGCCGCCCACGGCTACCGTGGACAGCAGTTTGACCGTGTCGCCGTGACCGGCGGGGCAGTCGGCGGGGGCGGAGGACTCGGCCATGGGACGGCTCAGTTCGAAGGTGTCGCCGCAGGTCCGGCAGCGGTACTCGTAGCGAGGCATGCTCACAGGCTAATCCGCCTTTGCGACGATGTGGGCCCATCCGTTTCGATGGTGTTCGCTTCTGTCGATTTCTTATGTGGAGAGTTTGCGAAGAGCGCTGGTAATTTGAGAGCGCCGCGAGAACCGCGAGGTCGGGGGGATTCAGGGTTTGCAGCCGCGTCAACGGCAACCATGTCGGACCCTCGTTCGTCTGTACGTCTGCCTACGCGAGCAACACGTCAGTGCGGAGGGAGACACATCGTGACCCAGGCGGGGCAGGGGGAGGAGCCCCATGAGCCGGACGCCACCATGCAGTTGAAGGTTCCGACGCCTTTCAAGGCGGACGAGACCATGCAACTGCGCGTACCGGAACAGGGCATACCCGACATAGAGGACGTAGCCGACTCGTCGGGCGGGTCGGGCACGACGGGCAGAGCCCGTACGACGGGGAGCCGCCGCAAGGCGCCGAAGCCTTCCCTCCGCACCCGCTTCGCACCCCTGTTCGCCCGGCTGGCCCCCCTGACCGCGGTCCTCGCCCCCCTGGTCGCACGTGTCACGCCGTACGTCCGCCGTATGCGGCCGCAGTACCCGCGGCCGGGCCGCACCGGCTGGCGCCGCTGGCTCCCCTCCTGGCGGCAGTGGCTGGGCGGCGCGCTGGCCTCCATAGGCCTCAGCAGCCTCTTCCTGGTCGTCGCCTACGCGGCCACCGACATCCCCGACGACCTCAACACGTACGCCACCCAGCAGGACAACGTGTACTTCTGGGCCGACGGGACGCCCATGGCCCGTACCGGCTGGGTGCAGCGGCAGGCGATGCCGCTGGAGGACATCCCCGAGGACGTCCGCTGGGCGGTCCTCGCCGCCGAGAACGAGAGCTTCTACAGCGACCCCGGCATCTCCTTCAAGGGCATCAGCCGCGCCCTGTTCCGCACCATCGGCCAGGGCGACACCCAGGGCGGCTCCACGATCACCCAGCAGTACGTCAAGAACGTCTACCTGAACCAGGACCAGACGGTCAGCCGCAAGTTCACCGAGGCGATGATCGCCCTCAAGCTCGACAACCAGATGAGCAAGGACGAGATCCTCGAGGGCTACCTCAACACCAGCTGGTTCGGCCGCGGCACCTACGGCATCCAGCGCGCCGCCCAGGCCTACTACGGCAAGGACGTCAGCAAGCTCAACGCCAGCGAGGCCGCCTTCCTCGCGTCCCTCCTGAAGGGCGCCGGCCTGTACGACCCGACCCTGAGCAGCGCCAACCGCGCCCGGGCCGTCGAACGCTGGTCCTGGACCCTGGACCGCATGGTCGTCATCGGCAAGCTGTCCGCGGCCGAGCGGGCCACCTACAAGAAGTTCCCGGAGCCGCTCAAGAGCAACCCGCTGTACGACACCGGTGAGCAGAGCGACTACCTGGTCGAGCTGGCCTCGCAGTACGCCAAGAAAACCGCGAAGATCTCCGACAAGGACTTCGACCTCGGCGGCTACCAGATCTACACGACCTTCGACAAGGACCTGGAGACCGAGCTCACCGACGCCGTCACCAAGGCCCGCAAGAAGGCGCTGAAGGACGACCCGAAGACCGCGAAGACCGCGCACTACGGTGCCGCGTCGGTGGCCGACGACGGCCGGATCCTCGCCGTGTACGGCGGCCCCGACCACCGTACGCAGGGCTACAACGAGTCCAACGCCACCACCGTGCCCGCCGGTACCGCGTTCCTGCCGTTCGTGTACGCGGCGGGACTGGAGCACGGCGTCCAGAAGAGCCGCGACGGGGAGGCGACCCCGATCACCGGGGAGTCCGTCTACAACGGTGACGACGACGTGCCCGTGACCACACCGGAAGGGCCGTACTGGGACCGCAGCGGCCGCAAGGTGTCCGCCAGCAACGACGGCGACAAGTCCTACGGGGACATCACGCTGCACCAGGCCCTGGCGCTGTCGGTGAACACCCCGTTCATGCAGCTCGGCATGGACGTCGGCCTGGAGAAGGTGCGCGCCACCGCCGAGGCGTCCGGACTGCTGTCCTCCAGCATCGGCGCGCAGGTCCCCGCCCTGTCCATGGGCAGCTCCACGCCCAGCGCCATCCGCATGGCCAGTGGCTACTCCACCTTCGCCGCGGCCGGCAAGCACACCGAGCCCTACTCGGTGCGGCAGATCACCCACAACGGCACCAAGGTCCGGCTGGACCTGCCCGACCCGACCCGGGCGGTCGGCGCCGACGTGGCCGAAGAGGTCACCAGCGCGCTCACGGACTCCTTCCGCACCGCCCACCCCGACGCCGCGTCGGCCGGAGCTGAGGTGGCGGGCAAGGCCGGGACCACGGAGAAGGACACGGCTGCCTGGTACGTGGGCACCGCCTCGTCCGTCTCCACGGCCGTCGTCGTCTACCGCATCGATCTGGCCGAGAGCCTCGAACCACTGCCGCTGAAGGGCATCGCGGGCACCGGCGACGACAGCGTCCCCTACGACATCTGGTCCGGTGCCATGAACCCGCTCGGCTGACCACCGAGCGGGCCACCTCCCCAACCGCCTGGAGAATGAGCCGCAATGAAGCCACCGTCGGGCCGCCGCCGCAAGGCCCGGGCAACGCGCCGCAGCCGCAGCACCGCCTTCCACCCGGGGTTCCTGACCCTGGCGGCGTTCCTCGTCGTCGCCTCGCTGACGGCGGGCTACCTGGTGCTCAACCGCACGGACAACACCACGCCGACCGCGTCCTCGGGGGACGACAGGACGACCTCGGCGGCGTCCGGGGAGCCGGAATGGGACGGCAAGACCGAAGTCCTGGGGGACGGCTCCACCTCGTACACCGGCCCGCAGGACGGCCAGCTGAAGGCCGAACCGCTCAAGCCCGGTGAGAAACCGCCCCAGTTCGTCGTCTTCTCCTGGGACGGCGCGCTCGCCGGCGACGACGGGCTGTTCACCCACTACCGGGAGATGGCGAAGAAGTACGACGCCCACATGACGTTCTTCCTCACCGGCATCTACCTGCTGCCCAAGAGCAAGGCCGACCTCTACAGCCCGCCCCAGCACCCCAAGGGCTCCGCGGCGATCAGCTTCCCCACCGACGAACACATCCGCACCACGCTCGAGGACCTCGCCAAGGCGTGGGAGGAGGGCAACGAGATCGGCACCCACTTCAACGGTCACTTCTGCGGGGAGGAGGGCGGCGGCGACTGGAGCGTCGAGGAGTGGAAGAGCGAGATCGACCAGTTCTACTCCTTCGTCGAGAACTGGAAGACCAACACCGGCTACACCGACATGGACCCGCTGCCCTTCGACTTCGAGAAGGAGGTCACCGGTGGCCGCGCCCCCTGCCTGGAGGGCCAGGCGAACCTGCTGAAGGCCGCCAAGAGCTACGGCTGGCGCTACGACGCCAGTTCCGCCGGCGACTTCCAGATCTGGCCGACGAAGAAGAACGGCATCTGGGACTTCCCGCTCCAGATGCTGCCGTACGAGAACGGCGACTACCAGGGCCTGTCCATGGACTTCAACTTCCTCTACAACCAGTCCGAGGGCGAGACCGAGGGCGACCCGGACATGTACGCGCAGTGGCAGCAGGAGACCACCGACACCTACATGGCCGGCTTCGACCGCGTCTACTACGGCAGCCGGGCCCCGCTGTTCATCGGCAACCACTTCGAGCAGTGGAACGGCGGCATCTACATGAACGCCGTCGACGAGGTCATCAAGAACGTGTGCACCAAGAAGGACGTCAAGTGCGTCTCCTTCAAGGAGCTGGCGGACTGGATGGACGTGCAGACGCCCGAGACGCTGGAGCGGCTGCGCACCCTGGACCCGGCGCAGTCGCCGGACTGGTCGACCGTCGTGCAGTGACCGCCGGGCGGGGGCCGCGGGCCGGGGAGTAGTGACGTTCCAGTAACGTCCTCCGGTCCGCGGGCACATCCCTCTTCACAGCGGCCACAGGCACCGTGCAAAGATGCCCTCTCCCCGGCATCCCTCCGCCGGGGCAAGAGGGGAAACATCAGTGAAGTCAAGGAAACTGAGCCGTACGCGGCGGCGTGCCGCGATACTCGGGGCGGCGGCGACCTCGGTCGTCGCCGGGGTGGCGCTGCTGCCCAACTGGAGCGCGGGCGCCTCCGTCGTCGACGACCCGACGGTGGATGCCAAGACCAAGGCCACCTTCCAGCGGCTGGCGGACGCGGTCTTCACCGACCGCACCGACGCCCTGGTCGCGGGCGGGCAGGGAAACCGGGAGAAGCCGCTGACCGACGGCTTCTCCGGTGACGTACGCATGTCCTCGGGCCAGGCCCGCAAGGAGGACGCCGCCCTGTCCTCGCTGGACCGGCGCAAGGAACGGCTCGCCAAGCTCGGCGAGAAGTACAGCAAGGGCAGCACCACCGTCACCCTGGACGCCACGAGCGTGAAGGGCCGCAAGGCCAAGGTCGCGGTCACCGAGACCACGACGCTCACCTACCAGAAGGTCCGCGGCGACGAGCCGAACACCACCGGCTTCCAGGCCCACCACGAGCTGACGTTCACCGCCGACCGCAACGGCGACTGGCAGCTGACCGCCGTCCGCGACACCGACGAGGGCTACCTCGCGGTGAACCAGCCGGCCGAGCCGACCGTCGAGCCCATGACCGCGGCGACGCCGACGGCGACGACGGCCGCGACCACCACGCCGTCGGCGCCCAAGGCGTCGACCACGTACCCGGCCCCGGCCGACGCGAAGAACTTCACCGCGAGCGGCCTGGACTACCAGGCGATGGCGGCGTACGCGAAGCAGTACTGGTCGAGCTACAACACCGCCTACCCGGACTTCAACGGGGCGGGCGCCGGCGGCGACTGCACCAACTTCGTCAGCCAGGCCCTGAAGGCCGGCGGCTGGAAGCACGTCCCGGGCTACGTGTACGACTACACCAAGTGGTTCGGCAACGCCGACATCCAGTCGGACTCGTTCGTCGGCGTCAACGAGTGGTCCTGGTTCGCCCAGAACTCGAAGCGGACGACCAGCCTCGCCAACGTCTACCAGCTGGACGTCGGCGACGTGCTCCAGGTCGACTTCGACAAGGACGGCTCCAAGGACCACACCATGATCGTCACGTCCCGCAGCCAGGGCGTGCCGTACGTGACGTACCACTCCACCAACACCTACAGCAGGTCGGTGGCGAGCATCATCGCGTCGTACCCCACGGCCGCGTACTACGCCTACCGCACCTGATCGGGCCCGTACCCGATCAGGCGGGGAACTCCTTCCGCCGCTCCTGGTGAACGTCCCGCCGCTCCGCGAACTCGGGGTGGCGGGCCCGCCAGTACGGGTTGTCGTGCGGCAGGGCCGATCCGACCCTGCCGTACATCCCGAACACCAGCAGCAGGATGCCGATCACGAAACTGAGCATGCAGTTCTGGATCTCGAAGGCCAGGAAGTTGTACGGCGTCTCCAGCAGCGCCATGTTCAGGAAGCCGCTGAGGATGAACAGGATGCCGAGCACCATGTTCAGCGTCGACGCGAAGTTCCCGCCGATCACCATGCCCACGAGCAGCAGCAGCCCGACGGCGACCGACAGCCAGCTGAGCGCGCCGTTGGTGTTCAGGCCCCAGACGGTGTCACCGCCCGTGTCGAAGAAGCCGATCCGGTCCAGGATGCCGAAGACGCCGAAGACGAGCAGTCCGAGGCCCATGACGCCGGCGCCGATCCGGTAGACCCGGTTCAGGCGGTGGTCGACCGGTAGGTGCTCGTCGAAGTTGATCCGCTTCCGCTGCCTGCCGTGCACTGCGTGGGTGGCCATCGTCGCCTCCCTGAGGGTGTGAGGTGCCCACGGCGGCCGTGCGCGCCCGTACGGACGCGGCCCGGCCGTCCTTCCCAATATCCGCCCGGCGTGCTCCGGCGGCAACGGCAGCGCCGCCGTGACGGCGGTGACGGCAGTGACGGCTACGGCAGCTACGACGGCTCAGTGGCCGGCCGCCGCCCCCCGCTCCTCACGGATGCGGGCCACCACACCGGCCACCGTGTGCCGCACGGCCTCCGTCTCCGTGAGGAAGTGCCAGTAGTCGGGGTGGCGTCCCTCCAGCGTGGCCGCCGCCCGCTCCAGGCGCGCCACGGACTCGTCCAGCGGACGCGCGTCGCGCGGGTCGGGGGTGGTGCGCCCCGCCATCGCCAGCCGCTGCGCGTCCCGGATCGCGAACCGGGTCCGCTCGATCTCCTGCCGAGGGTCCTTCTGCACGGCGTTCAGCCGGGTCAGCCGGTCCCCGGCGGCCGACACCGCCTCGTCGGTGGAGTTCAGCAGCGCCCGCGCGGTCGACAGCAGCGCGGTGGCGTCCGCCCAGCGCTGCGCGTCCCGCGCGTCCCGTGCCTCGGCCAGCTTCGCCTCGGCCTGCCGTATGTGCTCCGCGGCCTGGTCGGGGACGCGCTGGAGGTCCTGCCAGCAGGCCGCGGTGAAGCGCCGGCGCAGCTCGCTGAGCACCGGTTCGACCTGCCCGGCGCGGGTCGTCAGCGCCTGCGCCCGGGTGCGCAGCGACACCAGCCGGTGGTCGATCTCCGCGGCCCGCTCCGGCAGCCGCCCGGCCTCCGTGCGGACCGCCTCGGCCTCCCGGGAGACCCGCTCGGCCCGCTCCAGCGTCTGCGGCACGCCGTGCTGCCCGGCGCCCTGGTTCAGCTTGGTCAGTTCGGGCGCGAGCGCCGCGAGCCGGGCCGCGAGGTCGTCGGCCCTCAGCCCGGTTCCCCGGGCGGCGTCCAGCGCGTTCGACGCGGCCAGCAGCGCCTGCCGGGCCCGCTCCACGGCGGGCGCCAGCCGGGCCAGTTGCGTCTCGGCCTTGCCCAGCAGCGGACCGAGCCCCTCGGCGAACCGGTCCAGCTCCCGCTTCACGCGCTCCAGTTCGTCCTTGGCCCGGATCAGCTCGGCGCGCGCCCGGGTGGCGGCCGACGCCTCCAGATCGTCGCGGTCGAGGTCATGGGCGTCGACGGCCTGGATGTACTGGTGGCTCACCTCGTCGATGCGCCGGCCGATGCCCTCGAAGTCGGCGACCGCGCGCCGGGCGGCCGGCGAGTCGTCGACCGCCGTGATCGTCTCGATCGAGATCCGCAGGTCCCGCTGGGCCGTGTCCAGTTCGTAGAACGCGGCCGCCGCCGCGTCCTTGGCGGCCTGCGCCTCCGCCCGCTGGCTCTCCGCCCGGCCGCCGAACCAGCGCCGGGTGCCGCCGCCGGCGAACGCGGCGGGCAGCGCGAGGGCGGCGACGAGCGGCACGGCGGCCAGCAGGGTCAGGGTGTCCCCGAGCACGCGCAGGCGTGCGCGCGGCACCGACGGCGAGTACGGCTGTGCTGGTGTCGCCGTCACATCCCTCTCCCGTGCTGTCATCGGCCCTGCCCGGTGTCATTGTCCCACCGGTAAGGGACGAACACACGGGCCGGTCAGTTCGCGTTCCGCACCGTGACGTTGCCGTCCTGCGTCCGCGCGGAGACCACGTGCGCGCTGGAGGCCTCCCGGGGCACGGAGACGTCCACCGCGCCGTCGTCGGTCTCCGCCGTGACGCGGTAGGTCGCCCGGGGCAGCGCGATCGTCACCGGCCCGTCGTCGGAGGCCGTCTCCACCCGGTCCGGTACGACGCCGAGGTCGAGGCGGACCGAGCCGTCCTGGGTGCGGGCGCTCACCTGCCGGGAGGAGACCTCGGCCCGCACCGCACCGTCGTCGCTGCGCAGGTCCAGCGGGCCGCTGGAGTCGGTGACCCGCACCGCGCCGTCGGCCGTGCGGATGCTCAGGGCGTCCCGGAAGCCCGACGCGCGGACGCTGCCGTCGTCCTCCTCCACCATGACGGCGACCCCCCGGGGCACCTCGACCCGGTGCTCGGCCGCGCAGTCGGCGATCACACCGGAGCAGCGCACCCGCAGCACCAGCCGGTCGTCCTTCATCGACCAGGACACCTCCGGGCCGTCGCCGATCGCGACCGACCCGTCGAACCACCGGGTGACCCGGACCGTGCCCGCCGGGTGCGCGTCCGAGGCGACGATCTCCAGCGCCGAGTCGTCGGAGTCGACGGTGAGGGTGTCGCCCCGCAGTGCGAAGGACCGGTGGTCGGGGTGCTCGTCGTCGCCGGCGGAGGCGCAGGCGGTCGCGGTCGCGGCGAGCGCCACGACGACAGCGGTGACCAGGGCGGCGCGTGCCCCGCGCGCCGCGCGTGCCGGGGCGGTGGTACGGATCATGGTGGTTCCCCCTGGACGGACCGCTCGGCCCGCGTCGACGCCGCTGTTCCTGACGCCTTCGACGGTAGGCAGCGGCCGTCCGGCGCACGATCCGGTGCGCTCCCGTATCCGGGGTGGGGACAACCCCCCGATACGGGTTTGCGGGACAGTGCCCCGGGCAAGGTAGGCTGTCGACTCGTTCTGGGTGCGTAGCTCAGGGGTAGAGCGCCTGCCTTACAAGCAGGATGTCGGCGGTTCGAAACCGTCCGCGCCCACCAGATGACGCGCGAGGGCCTCCGGGAAGTCCCGGGGGCCCTTTCGCGTGTCCCGTCAGCCCTCCTCCGTCCCGCCCCGCAGGCCTCTTCAGCCCTCCTCGCCGGACGGGCTCTCGTGGGCGTGCTTGAGCCGCATACGGGCCGCCACCCGGTCGCCCGCGGCGACCTCCGCCCAGAAGCGGTGGCCGCTCACGAACACCGCGAGTTCGTGCTCGCGCTGCCGGAGCTTCTCCACCTCGGCCTGCTCGTCGGCCGTCCAGCCCGGTGAGGCGGGCCGTTCCACCTTGCGCCAGCCGCCGTCGTCACTGAAGCCGTCCAACGGCTCGACCGACCAGGGCAGCCGCTTCAGCAGGGCCGACAGCTCGGCCCGGACCTGATGCAGCTCCTCCTGACCGGCGCGCAGGTCGCTGGGAAAGTCGTAGGTCGTAGCCACTCGGCAATGGTACGCCTGTTCGAATTTGGGTCGCGACTCGCTTCGGCGGGTTCATGTGTTCGGGTGGGCGGTCTCCGTCGGCCGGGTCGCGCGGCACAGTGGAGGTATGAACGCGGACGAAGAGAACATCCTCGCCCGGGGGAGAGTGGCGACCAGGCTCCCGGCGCGGGACCTGGACCGGGCGCGGCGCTTCTACGCCGAGCGGCTCGGTCTGGAGCCCGTCGACGAACGGCCCGGCGGACTGCTGTACCGGTGCGGGGGCACGGAGTTCGCCCTGTTCACGTCGGCGGGGACCTCGCCCGGGACCTTCACGCAGATGGGGTGGGAGGTCGACGACCTCGACACCGCCGTGTCGGAACTCAGGCGGCGCGGTGTGACGTTCGAGGAGGTCGACGTGCCCGGCCTCCGGACGGAGGACGGCATCGCCGCGATCGACGGCCACTACCCGAGCAAGGGCGCGCGCGGGGAGCGCGCCGCCTGGTTCCGTGACAGCGAGGGGAACCTGCTGGGCATCGGCGAGCCGGTCCGCTGAGCGGGACCCGGGCTCGCCGCGGCGACGACCGCTGGGCCGGCGTGGGGGCAGGGGTGAGACTGGAGGCATGTGCCGGAGCATCAAGACACTGCGCCCGCCCGCGCTGGCCGAGGAGGCCACGGAGGACGAGATCAGGGCCGCGGCCCTCCAGTACGTGCGGAAGGTGTCCGGCTTCCGGGCGCCCGCCGCGCACAACCGGGAGGTGTTCGACAAGGCGGTGGAGGCGATCGCGGGGGCCACGGCCGAGCTGCTGGGCGGACTGGAGGTCCGGGGCGCGCCCGCGGGGCGCGGGTCCGTGGCGCCGGGCGCGTGAGTCCGGGCGGCCGGGCCGGCGTCCCGTGGGGGCCCGGCACGGCTCGGCCGGGGCCGGTGCGCGGCTCCGGGGCGGTGGCGCGCCCGCTGCTGATCACCCGCTGCCGGCCGGCCGCCCGTGACCGGCCGGACGGGGTCTCAGGCGGGCTGCCGCCGCATCAGGTACGCCGCGCCCGCGCCCGCGGCGAACAGGGCGAGCAGGGAGACGCCCGTGGCCAGCCAGGTCGTGCCCAGCCAGTGCGCGCCGAAGTAGCCGAGGGCGGCGCTGTACGCGGCCCAGGAGAGGCCGGCCAGGGCGGACCAGGGCAGGAAGTCGCGGGCGCGGCGTTGGGCGGCGCCCGCGATGAGCGAGACGACCGAGCGGCCGGCCGGGGCGAAGCGGGCGAGGACGACCAGCGCGCCGCCGCCCCGGGACAGGGCCCCGCCGAGACGTTCCTGCGCGGTCGTGAGCCGCCGGGAGCGGGAGATCGCGCGGTCCAGGCGGGCGCCGCCGCGCCGGGCCAGGCGGTAGGCGGCCAGGTCGCCCAGGACCGAGGCGGTCGCCGCGCACAGGATCAGCGCCAGGACGTCCGGGACCTCGTGCGCGACCAGTCCGGTCGCCGCCCCCGAGCCCGCGGCCGCCGCCGTCGCCGCCGTGATGACCAGCACCCCGCTCGGCAGCACCGGCAGGAACACGTCGAGGAGGACCGACAGGGCCACCAGCGCGTAGATCCATGGGGCGCCGACCAACGCCCCCACACTTTCGAACACCGCTGACTCCCCGTGTCTCCCCCGTACGGTCCGACCGTGCCGCGATGTCGCGGGGGAGCGGCAGGTGCGGCCGATGACAGCCATACAGCGTACGCCGCGGGTGTGACAGACGTTTCACCGGGGGCTCGTGTGTTCGGCACAGCTCGTTCACCCGGTCGATCGCGGGGCGGGCTGTTCGAGCGGGGCGGGGCGCTCCGGAAGCCGTTCAAGCCGTTCCGCCTCCGGGCGGAGCGCCCCCCGTGGCCGGCGGAGGGCGCCCGCTCGTGCGCCGTGGCGGGCGGCTCAGGCGCCGACCGGCGCCTTCCGCGCGGCCGGTTCCCGCCGCTCCGCCGCCGGCCGCGACCGGCGGGTGAACAGCCGGTCCAGGCCGAGCGCGCCCGAGCCGGTGAAGACCAGCAGCAGGAGGGCCCAGCAGAACAGCGCGGAGGACTCGCCGCCGTTCTCCATGGGCCACAGCGCCCCGGGCTGGTGGACCGTGAAGTAGGCGTACGCCATGGAGCCCGAGGCGAGGAGCGCGGCGGCGCGGGTGCCCAGGCCGAGCAGGACCAGGCCGCCGCAGAGCAGCTGGATCACGGCCGCGTACCAGCCGGGCCAGATGCCGGCGTCGACGGTGCCGCCGTCGGTGCCGGAGGCGCCGCCGAGGACGCCGAAGAGCGAGGCGGCGCCGTGGCAGGCGAAGAGCAGGCCGACGACGATGCGGTACAGGCCGATCGCGTACGGGCGTGCGGTGTCGAGACGAGCGGACATGCGGGGGTGCTCCTTCGGTGTCGGTCGGGCGGCCGGTCCGGGGGACGGGCCGGCCGGTGGGGGGACGGCGGTACCGAATGAGCGACCCACGTTAGGCGTACCTAATCAATGCTTGCAAGTTCAACATTCGGCCATGGTCGGCCGTCCGCGGCGGGACCGGCGTCCGCCCCCGCCGGGCCGGCGCCCGCCTCCGATGCCTTCACCCCCGCCGGTTCCCCCTCCGTCCCCGCCGGTTCCGGTTCCGTCCCCGCCGCGCGCAGGACCGCCCTCGCCACCGCGTCCGCGTCCGACAGCGTGACCGAGTCGACTCCCGGGCGGGCGCCCGCCGCGGTCACCCAGTGCACCCCTTCCGTGGGCACGCCGAACGCGAAACGGCGTGCGTGGGCCCGGCCGTGACGGTCGATCAGGTGGTACGGCCGCGGGGTCACGTCCAGGCCTCCGGTGACGTATCCGTCGACCGTGTGCGGGCGGCACCGGCCGGTCCGCAGCAGCCGGGACAGGAGGCCGTCGGCGGTGCGCCGCAGGTCCGGTTCCGGAAGCCGGGCCTCGACGAGGGCGGTCACCCGCACGTCCGAGCCCGGCACGTCCGGCGAGTGCGCCCGCCAGGCCCCGTCCTCCTCACGCACCTCCAGCCCGGGGCCCAGCACCTCCACCACCCCGGCCTCCACCAGCGCGACCAGCTCCTCGATGCGGCGGCGGGGCGGGCCGATGGAGAGGAAGGCGTTGAGCGGCGTGTACCAGCGGTCGAGGTGGTCCCGGCGGGAGGCGCCGGGCAGCCCTCCGTGGTCCACGACCAGCCGCAGTTCGTTGCGCAGGTCGCGCAGCACGTCCAGGGCGGCCTTCAGCGGCCCGCGCACATTGCCCCGCGCCGCCTCCTCGGCGTCCCGCCGCAGATACGCCAGCAGCCACTCCCGCCACCGCCCCGGGTCCGTGAACTCCCGCCCCGCGTAAGGCCGCGCGATCCGCTCCCAGCTCCAGCGGTCGGCCCGCGCCACACCGGACGCGTCGAGGAGGGCGGCCTCCCGCGGGTCGCCGTGCGGGACGTCCAGGAAGCGGTCGGTGAAGTCCCGGTCCCCGAGGAGGGCCGTGTAGTAGACCGTCTCCACCTCCTTCGCCACCAGCGGCCATATCTCCGCCAGGAAGTCGGGCGCGTCACCGGAGTCCGCCCGCTTGCGGAAGCCGGAGATCACCTCGGGGGTGAGGACGAGCGGGACGTGGCGGCCGTAGGGGCCCTTGGCGTTGTCGCCGCGCGCCTGGTACGGCACGCCCCGCCGGGAGCCGGCGTACAGGCGCGGCTCGCGGCCGGAGGGCAGGTAGCGCAGCCCCCGGCCGGAGGGGACGAAGCGGCCGCCGCGCCCGGTCGTGAGCAGGGCCGTGTGGTCGAAGAAGTTCAGGCCCAGTCCGCGCAGCAGCACCGGTTCGCCGGGGCCGAGGGCGGAGAGGTCGACGTCGGCCGGGTTGGCCGGCGGGACGTGGCGCAGGCCGTGCCGGCCGGCGTGGGCGGCGTGACGCCGCTGGGCCGCGTCGGCGACGACCGGCAGATGGCCCTGCGCGAGGACCACGGCGGCCAGCCCGGGCAGGATCCGGCCGTCGTCCAGGGTGAGCGTCTGACGGCCGTCCACGGCGTCGTCCAGCCGGACCGCGCGGGCCGCGTGCGTCTCCACCCGCACCTCGGGCGGGGCCTGGCGGACGGTCCGCGCGAACACCCACTCCAGGTAGCGGCCGTAGTCGGCGCGGGTCGGGTAGTCGTCCGGGCCCAGCGTGCCGGCCGCCCACTCGTGCAGGCTGGGGCCGGGCCGGACGGGGCCGGCACAGTCCACGCTGTCGTCGGTGAACAGCGTCACCTGGGAGGCCACGGTGTTCATCAGCAGCTCCCGCGACTGCGCCGTGCGCCACACCCGGCCCGGTCCGGGCGGTGTCGGGTCGACGACGTGGACGGTCAGCCGCACCCCGGGCGGGAGCAGTTCCGGGGCGGACGCGCAGAGGCGTTCCAGCACACTCGTGCCGCGCGGCCCGGCACCTACCAGGGCCACGGCGGCCGACGCCGGCCGCGGGGTGTCGAGGGGCGACGCCGGTACCGCGTTCACTGAGGACAAAGGGGTGACTCCCGGGCGTGTGGGGCGCAAGGCGGCGAGCCGTCGAACGCCCCCGCGGGGTCCGGTGGACCCTCGGGAAGCGGACGGTCCGCCTCATCATGCCCCCGGCTCCCACGGAAGCCAACGCGCGTCCCACTGGCCCCGGTTGTCCCGCTCAGGAGGTCAAGTCGGACTCCTCCACGGTTGTCAGCCCGCCCTTCTCCCGCGCGTGCTCCAGCCGCAGCCGGGCCGAACGCCCGTTCAGCGTCAGGGTCATGAGCTGGTTGCCGAACCAGGGCCCGCCGGTCTTGCGCCAGTCCACGACCGGCCGGGGGCACCGCCCGTGCCGTGCGAGCCGGCGTCCGAGGGCGCGGGCCGGGGCGCTCCATCCGGCGCGGAAACCGAGCCGCATCGACAGGGGGATGGAGTTGTGCACGGGCGAGCAGGTGAGCTGGAGCACCCGCGCGTCCGGAGCGGCCGCCCGCCACTTCGGCTCGGCCACGTACGCGTGGTGCACGTCCCCGGACAGGACGAGCACGCTCGCCGGCGCCTGCGGTCCCGAACCGGCCGCGGCGAGCAGCTCGGCGAGCGCGGTGAAGGAGGTGGGGAACGCCGCCCAGTGCTCCAGGTCGGCCGCCCGCCGCACCTTCTCCGAGAACCGCGCCCACCGCGGGCCCCGCTCCCCCCGGCACAGGGCCGCGTTCCACGCCTCGGCGTCGTGCACCAGGTGCGGCAGCAGCCAGGGGAGCGAGGAGCCGACGAGGAGGTGGTCGTAGGTGCCGGGGCCGTCCAGGGCCTGTTCGCGCAGCCACGCGGCCTCGCCCGGGTCGAGCATCGCCCGCCCGCCCTCCTCCAGCACGCGCGCGGCCCTGCTGTCCACCATCAGCAGCCGGACGCGCCCGAAGTCGCGCCGGTAGCTCCAGCGCACGGAGGCGGGGTCGTCGTCCGCCCGGCAGGCGAAGTCGCGCAGGGCGTCGGTGCCGTCGGGGGCGTCCCGTACGGTCGCGAAGAGCGGATCGGCGGCGAGTTCGGCCGGGGAGAGGTTGCCGATGTGCTGGTGGACCCAGTACGACATCAGGCCGCTCAGGATCCGCTCGCGCCACCAGGGGGTGGCCCGCATGTCGGCGAGCCAGGCGGCGGAGGTGTTCCAGTCGTCGATGACGTCGTGGTCGTCGAAGATCATGCAGCTGGGGACGGTGGACAGCAGCCAGCGGACGTGGGGGTCGAGCCAGGACTCGTAGTAGAGCCAGGTGTACTCCTCGTAGTCCGCGACCTCGGAGCCCGGCGGCTCGGCCGGGTCGCGGCGGGTCGCCAGGCGCCGCCGGGTCGCGTCGGAGGTCTCGTCGGCGTACACCTGGTCACCGAGCAGCAGCAGGACGTCGGGCCGCTCCCCCTCGGGGTCGGCGGCGATGCGCGTGGCCAGGCTGTCCAGGGCGTCGGGGCCCACCGGGTCCTGCTCGCCGGCCGGGGGCGCCGCCCACCGGCAGGAGCCGAAGGCGACGCGCAGCCCGTCGTCGCCGGCCGGGGTGCGGATGACGGACGGGGGCAGGCGCGCGTCGGGCGGCGGCCACACGCGGCTGCCGTCGAGGAGGACCTCGTACGCGGTCGCGGTGCCCGGGGTCAGCCCGGTCACCGGGACCAGGGCGTAGTGGTGCCCCGCCACCTGGAAGGTGCCGGCCGTGCCGCCGGCGCCGTCCGCGCACCGCACCTCCGCGACGCACGGACGGCTCGCCTCGACCCAGATGGTCGCGGACGAGCCGTCGGTGTACCTCAGCAGGGGTCCCAGCCGTAGTCCGGCCACGTGATCGCCTCCTCCGTCGCTCCGTACGGTACGGAACGACGGAGGCCGCGGGCGAGGTCCCGACGCCGAATTCCGGCCGTACGGCGCCGGGGTACTCCGTAGGGGCGGTGCGGTGCGGTGCGGTGCGGTGCCGTGCGGTGCGGTGCGTTGCGGTGCCGGGTTCGGTTCGGTGCGTTGCCGGGTGCGGGTGGTCCGTGCGTTGCCGGGTGCGGGTGGTCCGTGGCTTGTCGCGCAGGTCCCCGCGCCCCTTCGGGGGCGTGCACGGCACGCACCTCAGGGGCGCGGGGAACCGCACGGTCGGCCACCGGGGACCCGCAGGCCGCGTCGCGCGGGGGCCGGGCGGGGCCGGGATCAGCAGGCGGAGAGGTAGCTCGTCAGCGCGCTCTTCTCGGCCGAGTCGACCGAGAGGCCGTAGTAGTACTTCACCTGGACCCAGGCGCGGACGTAGGTGCAGCGGTACGACGTGACGGACGGCATCCAGGTGGCGGGGTCCTGGTCGCTCTTGGCCTGGTTGACGTTGTCCGTGACGGCGATGAGCTGCGGGCGGGTCAGGTCGTTGGCGAACGCCTGGCGCTGGGCGGTGGTCCAGGAGTCGGCGCCGGAGTCCCAGGCCTCGGCGAGCGGCACGAGGTGGTCGATGTCCAGGTCGGAGGCGGCGGTCCAGGTGGCGCCGTCGTAGGGGGAGTACCAGCTCCCGCTGGTGGCGGCACAGGCGGAGTCCTGGACGACGTTCGTGCCGTCGCGCTTCAGGACGACCTCGCGGGTGTTGCAGGTGCCGGACTGGGTGATCCAGTGCGGGAAGAGGTCGCGGTCGTAGCCGGTGCGGTCCTCGGTGGCCACGGTGAGCGAGGCGAGGTACGTGCGGGCGGTGGCGGCGCTGACCGGCGTCGGCAGGGCCGCGGAGGCGGTCGGGGAGTTGAAGAGCGCGACGGAGGCTATGAGGCCGGTGAGCGCCGCGAGTATGCTGACCCGTCGACGCGCGTAGACCTTCGACATGCGAGACATGCGAACTCCCTGGGGGGTGTGGGGCGTTGGGGTGCGAGCGAGTGAATGCTCGTGGCGCCTCGTTGCGGGGGGATGTGCGCGCGGTAAGAAACTAATGACGCGTACATGACAAGACAAGACGTGTGACATGACTTTCACCCCCGCCGGGCCGGCTGGAAAGTCACGTAGTATGGGCGGCGCAGAAGGGGAGTAGCTCTTCGCCGGACCGTCGACACACTGCTCAGCTCGTCCTCCAGGGGCGGCCGAGCCGGCGCCCGGAGGCAGGCCCGTGGACGGGTCGGCCAGCGAGACCTTCGGCAAGCAGTGCACACCTGTGCCGTACGGCGCGGGTGCCATGTGTGCTGCCGTGCCGAGGCGTCTTCGAGCGAAGGAAGCAGCACTCTCGGCGGGGCGGCCCCGACCGATTGAGGACCCTTGATCAGCCTGACCGTGACGGCGCTCGTCTTCGGCGTCGTATTCCTCGCCGAACTGCCGGACAAGACCGCCCTCGCCGGCCTCGTCCTCGGCACGCGCTACCGCGCCTCCTACGTCTTCGCCGGCGTCGCCGCCGCCTTCGCGCTGCACGTCGTGCTCGCCGTGGCCGCCGGCAGCGTGCTCACCCTGCTCCCGCAGCAGATCGTGCAGGCGCTGACCGGTGTGCTCTTCCTGGGCGGCGCCGCGGTGCTGCTGATGAAGAAGGACGAGGGCGAGGAGGAGATCCGCAAGCCGGAGAACCAGTCCTTCTGGAAGGTCTCCGGCGCGGGCTTCATGCTCATCCTCGTCGCCGAGTTCGGCGACCTCACCCAGATCATGACGGCGAACCTCGCCGCCCGCTACGACGACCCGCTCTCCGTCGGCCTCGGCGCGGTCCTGGCGCTGTGGGCGGTGGCCGGACTCGGCATCGTCGGCGGCAAGGCCCTGATGAAGCGGGTGCCGCTGAAGCTGATCACCCAGATCGCGGCCGTGCTGATGCTGGGCCTCGGCGTGTGGAGCCTGTGGGAGGCGATCGCGGGGTGAGGCCGGAGGCGCCGGGCGCTCGGCACCGTGTGGTGCCGGGCGCTCCGCACCGTGTGGTGCCGGGGTGGCGGCGGGCGGGGGAGCTAACGGAAAGTGAACGCTTTCCGGGGGGAGTGGCGTGCGGCCCCGATTGTTTTGTACCGTGGGGAAACAAAGTGGCTCCCGCCCGTTTTCCCTGACCGGCGGGCGGGGCCGCCTTGTTCCCCCCGGGGGACCGGCCTGAGCGTCCCCCGTCCCTGCCTGGAGTCGCCGATGCCGGCCGCCGTGTCCGCCACCGTCCTGACCGCCCGTGCCCTCCTCCTCGACATGGACGGCACCCTCGTGAACTCGGACGCCGTCGTCGAGCGCGTCTGGCGGCGCTGGGCCGAACGGCACGGTCTGGACGGCGACGAGGTGATGAAGGTCGTCCACGGACGCCAGGGGTACGCCTCGATGGCCGTCCTGCTGCCCGGCCGGCCGATGGAGCGGAACCTCGCGGACAACGCGCGCATGCTGGCGGAGGAGACCGCCGACCTGGACGGCGTCGTACCGGTCCCCGGGGCGCCCGGGTTCCTCGCCTCGCTGCGGGACGTCCCGCACGCGCTGGTGACCTCGGCGGACGTCCCGCTGTCCACGGCCCGGATGGCCGCCGCGGGGCTCCCCCTGCCGGAGGTCCGGATCACCGCGGAGTCGGTGGGCGCCAGCAAGCCGCACCCGGAGGGCTTCCTCAAGGGCGCGGCCGAGCTGGGCGTCGACCCGGCGGAGTGCGTGGTGTTCGAGGACTCCGGGGTGGGGATCGCCGCCGGCCGGGCGGCCGGTATGCGGGTCGTCGGCGTCGGGCCGCGAGCGGTGGCCCACCGGCCGGACGTGGTGGTGCGGGACCTGACCGGGGTACGGGTGGAGACCGCGGCGGAGGGGGTCCGGATCCACGTTGCCGGGGTTCGGGGCTGAGGCTGTCTCCGGGGACCGGGGCTGAGGCCGTTACTGGGCGGGCCTGAGGCCGTCCCCGGCCTGAGGCCGTCACCCGGCCTGAGGCCGTCTCCGGGGACAGGGGTCCGGGGCTGAGAACGTCAGCGGGGTTCGGGCCTGAGGCCGTCACCCGGGCCTGAGGCCGTCACCGAGGTCCGGGCCTGAGGCTGTCACCGGGGACCGGGGTGCGAGGCCGTCAGCGGGGTCCGGGGCTGAAGCCGTCACCGGGTCCGGGGGCTGAGGCCCGCCCCCGCCGGCCTCACGGCTCCTCGGTCACCGCCTCCAGCTTCGCCCGCGTGGCCGCCCCGTACACGCCCAGTTCCTCGCCCTGGATCCCCCGCGACCACTGGAAGTTCCGCAGCGCGTCCTCGACCCTGCCGGTGAACACGCCGTTCACGTCGTCGTTGTAGAGGTACAGCTGCTTGAGCCGGAGCTGGAGTTCGGTGACCTCGGGCCCCCGGTCCCCGCGCCGGAGCACGGTGGCCGCGGGGCTGCTGTCGGCCTCGTCGCCCTCGTCGGCGCCGCTCTCCGGGGTCAGGGAGCCCGTGGCCTCCTCGGTCGGCGTGCTCGGGCTCGGCTCGGCCGTCTCGGACGCGGACGGCGAGGCGCTCGAGGCCGACGGCGACGGCGAGGAGCTCTCGCTCTCGGACGGGGACGGGGAGGCGCTGGACGCCGAGGGGGACGCGGAGCGGCTCGCCGACTCCGACGCCGCCGCCGTGCTCCGCGAGGTGTCCGGTACAGCCGCCCGCACGTCCTCGGGGGCGGCGCCGTCGCGGCTCGGCGTCTCGTAGGAGAACAGCCCGCTCGCGAACCCGGCCGCCGCCACGACGGCCACGGCCGCACCGGCGCAGGCCACCAGCAGCGTCCGCCGGCGCCGACCGTGCGGCCGCTCGTCGTCGGCCGGGACGTGCACGGTGTGCCCGTCGGCGTCCACCGCCTCGAACAGGCTCAGGTCGGTGGCGTTCGGCGCGGAGGCCGCCGGGGCGAGGGGCGTGGGCAGCGCCGCGGCCGGCCCCTCCCGGTGGCCGGCCGGATCCACCGCCCGCAGGGTCATCGTCGCCTCGGAGACGGCCGGCACGGGCACGGTCGCGTCGGTGACCGGGGGGAGCGCAGTGGTCGCGTCGGTGACCGGGGGCAGGGCCGCGGTCGCGTCGGTGACCGAGGGGAGAGCCCTGGTCGCGTCGGAGGCCGACGGCGAAGGGGCGGTCGCGCCGGAGAGCGGCGGCACGGGCGACGCCGTCCCGTCGGTGATCCGCGGCAGGGGCATGGTCACGTCGGCCGGCGCGGACGCCTCCGCCGCGCCCTGACCGGCCGCGGGTGCCTGACCGGTGCCGGATGCCTGACCGGTCCCGGGTGCCTGGCCGGTCCCCGCGCTGTCCGTGCCACCCCCGCCCGGCCCGTTCCGCCCGTCCTGCCCGCTCCCTGTGCCCGCGCCCGCACGAGCGCCCGCGTCCGCGCCCGCACGAGCGCTCACATCCGCGCGAGCGCCCGAGCGCACGCCCGCGTCCGCCGTCGCACTTCCGGCACCCGTCGCCGGACCCTCGGCGCTGTCCACGCCCCCTGTGCCCCCCGCACCCCCTGTGCCCTCTTCGTCCCCTGTGCCCTCTGCGCCCTCCGTGCTCTCCGCGAGGTCGACGTACGGCCGTATCCGCAGCGGATCGAAGTCCTCCGCCGCGGCCGCCTCCGCCTCGCGGGTGTCGCGCAGGGCCTCGGACGCCCGCAGGGCGCAGCCGCACGAGGGTGTGTTGTCCGCCGCGCGGAGCGCTCCGCACTCCGGGCACGGAAGCCCGTGCTGCCCGGGCCGCGGTCGCTCGTGCCGCCCCATCGGTTCGTCCACCTGTTCGTCCCTCCCCATGCGAACTTCAGAGATTATGCAGATCCTCCACACAACTTCTCGCCCGCGACCCCCGGAACGGTCGGTTCCGAAAGGACTCGGGAGGCCATAACGGGACACACCGATCACGATGGAAAGGTGTCACGCGAGCCTCGGGAGGCATCCATGGCCTTGGACGCGCACGCCAGGACCGGGGATCCACGCGATCCGCGACAGGAGCACGTTTCCGGCAACGTCCTCGTCTCCATCGGCGCGCTGCTGCTCGGCATGCTGCTGGCCGCCCTGGACCAGACGATCGTGTCCACCGCGCTGCCCACGATCGTCAGCGAGCTCGGCGGTCTGGAGCACCTGTCCTGGGTGGTCACGGCGTACCTGCTGGCGTCGACGGCGGCGACCCCGCTGTGGGGGAAACTGGGCGACCAGTACGGGCGCAAGAGGCTGTTCCAGACCGCGATCGTGATCTTCCTGCTGGGTTCGGCGCTGTGCGGAACGGCGCAGGACATGCCGCAGCTCATCGCCTTCCGGGCGGTGCAGGGCCTGGGCGGCGGCGGGTTGATGGTGCTGTCGATGGCGATCGTCGGCGACCTCGTGCCGCCGCGTGAACGCGGCCGGTACCAGGGGCTGTTCGGCGCCGTCTTCGGCGCGACCAGCGTCCTCGGTCCCCTCCTCGGCGGCCTGTTCACCCAGCATCTGAGCTGGCGCTGGGTGTTCTACGTCAACCTCCCCGTCGGGGTCGTCGCGCTCGCCGTCATCGCGACCGTCCTGCACGTCCCGCGCACGGCGACCCGGCACGTCATCGACTACCTCGGCACCTTCCTCGTCGCCGCCGTCGCCACCTGCCTGGTCCTCGTGGCCTCCCTCGGCGGCACCACCTGGGGCTGGGGGTCGCCGCGGATCGTCGGCCTCGCCGTGCTGGGCGTCGTACTCGCCGTCGCGTTCGTGGCCGTGGAGCGCAGGGCGGCCGAACCCGTCCTGCCGCTGAAGCTGTTCCGCGTCCGCACCTTCACCCTCTCCGCGGTGATCAGCCTCATCGTCGGCTTCGCGATGTTCGGCGCGATGACCTACCTGCCCACCTTCCTCCAGGTCGTGCACGGCGTCTCGCCGACCATGTCGGGCGTGTACATGTTGCCGATGGTGGCCGGTCTGCTGCTGTCGTCGACGGTGTCCGGGCAGATCGTCAGCCGCACCGGCCGCTGGAAGGTCTTCCCGGTCGCGGGCACCGGCGTGACGGCCCTCGGTCTGCTCCTGCTGCACCAGCTCGACGCGGACAGCCCCACCGCGGAGATGGGCGCGTACTTCCTCGTCTTCGGCGTGGGCCTCGGCCTGGTGATGCAGGTGCTGGTCCTCATCGTGCAGAACGCGGTGTCCTACGAGGACCTGGGCGTCGCCACCTCCGGCGCGACCTTCTTCCGCTCCATCGGCGCGTCCTTCGGCGTCGCCGTCTTCGGCACGGTCTTCGCGGGCCGCCTCGGCGACAAGCTCGCCGACGCCTTCCGGGGCGTCGCCCTGCCGCCCGGCGTCTCGGCCGGCGCGCTGGAGGCCGACCCGCGCCTCATCGGCGGCCTGCCGCCCGCCCTGCGCCCGCCGGTCCTCGACGCGTACGCGTCCGCGATCACGGACGTCTTCCTGTACGCCGCCCCCGTCGCGTTCCTGGGCTTCGTCCTCGCCTGGTTCCTGCGGGAGGACCGGCTGCGCGGTTCGGTCACCGCACCGGACGGCACCGAGACCCTCGCCAGCAACCCCGTCGAGCGGTCGTCGTACGACGAGGTGTGCCGGGCGCTGTCCGTCCTCGGCACCCGCGAGGGCCGCCATGAGATCTACCGCAGCATCACCGACCGGGCCGGCTACGACCTCCTCCCGGCCGCGAGCTGGATGCTGCTGCGGATCAAGCGGTACGGCAGTGTCGAGCCCGGCATGCTCGCCGAGCGCACCAATGTCCCGCTGCCCGCGGTCCTGGAGGCCGCCCGCCAGATCGAGGAGCGCCACCTCGCCCGGCGCGAGGGCCTGGACCTCTTCCTGACGCCCCGGGGCCACGAGGTCGCCGGACGCCTCGCCCGGGCCCGCGAGGAGTCGCTGGCCGAACTCCTCGGCGACTGGTGGAGCCCCGACCGCCCCACCGACCTGACCCGCCTGGTGACGGAACTGAACGAGGAACTGTGCGGCTCGGACCGCGAACAGCCCCACGACATGCGGCCGGTGGTACGGCTCGGGTGAGGAGCGGGCGGGCGCGGGGCGCCCGGTGGGTGTGGGTGCGGGGGTGGGCGCGTGCGGGGTGAGCGGGCGGGCGCGACCGGGCGCCGAAGGCCGGGTGTCGTTTGTCCGGCGCCGTCCGGGCAACCCGAATCGTGAACCGGCCCGAGGGGCCGACACACCGGAAGGCAACCATGTCCACAGGCCTGATCATCGCTCTGATCGTGATTGTGGCGGCCGTCATCGCCGTCGCGGCCGTCCTGGCCGTGCGGGCCCGAGGGTCGCAGTCAGGACGCAGCCTGAAGCAGCGCTTCGGGCCCGAGTACGACCGGGCCGTCGCCCGGCACGACGGTGACGTCAAGGCGGCCGAGCGGGAACTCGGCGCCCTGGTGGAGCGGCACGGCGGTCTGCTCGAGCGGCCGCTGGAACCCGCGGAGCGCGAGCGGTTCGAGGCCGCCTGGACGGCCGCGCAGGAGCGCTTCGTCGACTCGCCGCGCGAGGCGGTCGCCGAGGCCGACCGGCTGCTCGCCGAGGTGGCCGGAGCCCGGGGCTTCCCGGCCGGCACGCAGTACGAGGAGCAGGTCGCCGCGCTCAGCGTGCACCACGCGCGCCACGTGCACGGCTACCGGCGCGTGCACCAGGTCGCCCGCTTCCACACGGACGGCGGCGCCCGCAGCGGCCAGGCGCCCGGTACCGAGGACCTGCGGTCCGCCCTGGTCGAGGCCCGTGCCCTCTTCGACGACCTGCTGGCCGACGGCCGGTCCGGCTCGGGCGGTCGCCACGCACTGACCCGGCCGGCGAGCCGGGAGTCCAAGGCCCGCGAGGGCCACCACATGCCGTGGGGCTTCCACCGGCATCAGACGAAGCAGGGGTGAGAAGGATGCCCGACGTGACACCGAGCGGCGAGGACCGACGCGGAACGCGGCCCGAGCAGCGGGACGCCGAGGCCGGGCGGACCGGCCGCCGCGCCGAGCAGCAGGCCGAGTGGATCGAGCGCGGTGAGCGCACGTCCGTCGTGGGCGGCGGCCAGGAAGCGCCGGCGACGGCCGCGGAACGGCGGGGCGCCTTCGCCGAGATGAGCGGGGACGCCCGGGACGAGACGGTCGGCGGCGCGCGGGAGGCGCGGAACGCCCGTGAGGCCCGCGAGGCCAGGGAGATCAGGAGCGCCCGGGAGGCCAGTGGCGCCGGAGAGGGGAACGCGATGAGGGGCGGGCCGACGACCGGGACCGGCGCGGACCGGGGCAAGGACACGGACGCCGCCGGCCAGGACGTGTACACCGGCAAGGACGAATACGCCGGCCGGGACCCGTACGCCGGCCAGGACCCGTACGGCGGCGGGGACGCGTACGGCGAGCAGGGCCGCACCGGTGCCCACGCCCTCCGCGGCACCGAGGCGGGATCGCCCACCGCGGCCGGCACCGCCGCCCCGGCCGGCTCGTCCGAGCGGACCGCCCAGGCCGCCGCCCCGCAGCACACCGCGTCCTCCCTGCTCCCGGGCGACCAGTGCGACAAGCTCACCGCGCGCATCCAGCACGCGGTCGCGGAGTTCGTCGACCGGCCCCACGACGCCGTCGAGGAGGCGGACCACGTCCTGGAGGAGCTGACCGCGTCGTTCACCGACGCCATGAACCGCCGCCGCCGTACGCTGCGCGGCTCCTGGCAGCTCGCGGACGACGCCCGGGGCGACCGCGACACGACCGCCGACACCGAGCAGCTCCGGCTGGCCCTGCGGGACTACCGCGAGCTCACGGAACGGCTGCTGCACATCTGACGTCCCGCGCACGGCCCGCTCACCCGGCCCGTGTGCCCCCGGCCGCCGCCCGGCGCTCCCGCCACTCCCGTACGACCGTCTCGACGTCGTACGGCTTCATCCCCAGCGGGGGGCCGGGCGGCGGCTTGAACATCATGTCCCGCAGCTTGACGTTGACGTCCGTGATGATCTTCCGGACGAGGCGTTCCGAAGGGGCCGCGTACGCCGCCGCGAGCGCGTCCTCCGCCTCCTTGCGCAACGCGAGCGCCGGCGGAAGCACCGAGAGCCCCTCGCGCGCCATCTTGCGCCGGACCCACCACAGTTCGTCGTACGAACTCTCGATCTCCGGGGGCAACGGCCTGCCCGCACCCGGAAGTTGATCGAACTCGCCCCGTCGCTCCGCGTCCCGGATCTGCTTGTCCACCCAGGACTCGAACGGAACGCCGGGTGGCTTTCGCTCGGTCATGGGTCCATTGTGCCGGACGCCACGGCCCCGGGCGATTTAGTATGCGGCCGCTGCACAAAGGTCACACAGCCACCGTCGGACACCTCACGAGGAGCGCACGTGCTCGAACTCACCATGGCCACCGTCTCGGGGACGGAAGAGGGTGCCACGGCCGGCATGCTCATGGCCGACGCGCCCAGCGAGCCGGGGGCCGTGCTGCGGGTGGGCCGGGACGCGTCCGTCTGCCGTCTCGTGACGCCCGAGGACTGGCTGTTCGTCTCCCGGGTCCACCTGGAGTTCCTGTGCGGCCCCGAGGGCGTCTGGCAGGTCAGCTGGCTGCGCGGCTCCCAGCAGGACCCCTCCTCCGAGGTGCGGCTGGTGGTCGGGGAGTACGCCCAGACCATCGCCTACGGCGGGACCGTGCAGCTGCCGCGTGGCGGCACCGGCGAGATCATCGTCGTGGACCGCACCGGGCCGCGCAGCGTCAACGTGGGCTTCTACCACGAGGCCTAGCCCTCACCGGTCCGGCCCGGCCCGGTCCCGCCCTCACGCCAGGACGCGGGCCAGCGCGAACCCGTCGTACCCCTTGGAGCCCACGGTCTGGATCGCCGTACCGCTCAACCTGGGGTGCGCGCCGATGAGTTCGATGGCGGACCGGGTGCCGAGGACGTCGCCCGCGTCGCTGCCGGCGTCGGTCACCCGGCCGCCCCGGACGACGTTGTCGACGACGATCAGGCTGCCCGTGCTGGTGAGCCGCAGGGCCCACTCCAGGTAGTGCGCGTTGTTGACCTTGTCGGCGTCGATGAAGACCAGGTCGAACGGGGGCGGGTTCTCGTCGGCCAGCCGCGGCAGCGACTCCAGGGCCGGGCCCACCCGCACCTCCACCTGCTTGTCGAGTCCCGCCCGCGCGATGTTGCGGACCGCGACCTCCGCGTGCCGGGGGTTGTACTCCAGCGAGATCAGCCGGCCGTCCGCCGGGAGCGCGCGGCCCAGCCAGATCGTGCTGTACCCGCCGAGCGTGCCGATCTCCAGGATCGTGCGCGCCCCCTGGATCTCGGCGAGCAGCTGGAGGAGCTTGCCCTGGGTCGCCGTGACGTTGGCCTGCGGGAGCTCGGCGGCCTCGCTGTCGCGCAGCGCGGCCGCGGTCACCTCGTCGTCCGGGGCGAGGTGGGTGGTGAAGTAGGCGTCGACGGCGTCCCAGACGTGCGACTCGCTCATGCGCTCTGCCTCTCGTGTACCTGACGTATCCGTGACCTGCGTGGATCATCCCGTTAGGAGCGCTAACTACTATGCCAACGGCGCCGGTTGCGCCCGGGTTCCCCGTCCGGGACGCCTCATGGGTTTCCCCGGCCGGTCCAATGCGGCCGTTCGGCCCGGACGGCGGATTCGGCCCCTGCGGATTCAGCCGTTGCGGGGTCCCGTGGGCGGCGAGGCGGGCGGCACCGACGGCCGAGGGGGCACCGCGGGCCGGGGAGGCGGCGCCGCCGGATGCGCGGGCCGCGGGGGCGCTGCGGGTCGCGCGGGCGCTGCGGGTCGCGCGGGCCGTGGAGGCGCCGCCGGCCGCGCGAGTCGGGGAGGCGTCGCGGACCGGGCGCCCCGGTGCCGTTGCGCCCCCGTGTACCCCCGTCGCACCCGCCCCCGGCGCACGCCGAGCACCACCGCGCCCGTCACCAGCGCCGCGGCCACGCCGACGACCGTCAGCAGCCACACCGGCGCCCCGCCCACCGTGAGCAGCCGGTTCTCGTAGACGACCTGCCGGAACGCCGTGTCCTTCGCCGTGCGGCGCAGTTCGTGGTCCGCCGAGATCGACGACGGCACCGGGAACTCCTGCACGAGGGCCGTCAGGAACGGCGTGCCGTCCGCGAGCTCGCCCAGCGGCCCCGCCGTCGTACCGATCCGCCCCGCGAACGTCACCCGGGGCCGCTCCCCGCCGATCCGCGACACCGGCTCCATCCGGTGGCCGGCCAGGACGTACAGGCTCAGCGACTGCGGGGTGGCGGCGAGCCGCGACAGCCGCATCGGATAGACGAGGGTGTCGCTGGCGAAGCTGAGGTGGAGCGGATCCAGGTCGCCGCGGAGCGGGGTGCCGGCGGTCTCCGGGGCCAGCCGTACCGCCACGTACTCCCAGCGCCGGTCGACGTACGGCTGGAGGGCCGTCTCCAGGCGGGACGGGAAGGTGAAGCCGTTGTCGCCCAGCCAGCCGTCCAGGGCGGCCGGGTCGGTGGCCGTCAGCCGGGCCACGTCGAACGGTCCGAGCCGCTCGCGCCCCACCACGTCCACCCCGGGCGCGGCGCCCGGCGGCGGAGGGACCGCCCCCGCGACGCCGTCGCCCGTCGTCAGCGGCCAGTCGCCGTCCTGCGGCCAGAAGTGGTAGCGGGTGCGCTCCTCGGGGGCCGTGGCCTCGGTCAGCTGGGAGAACACCTCCGGGTCGCCGAGCCGCACGCTCGCCCGGTGCGGCACCGGCATGATCCAGGCGGCCCGGTCGGCGTCCCCCGTGACCGACAGACCCATGACGATCTGCTCCCGCTCCCCGTCCCAGCGCACCGCGGAGACCTCCCGGCGCACCGCGACCTGCTGCTCGCCACCGGGGACGAGCGCACCGCAGCCGCAGGCGTAGGCGGGGGCGACCAGGGAACCGAGCTGGGTCGCGAGGAGCGCGAGGAGCAGGACCGCCAGCCGCCCCCGCCGCGCCCTCCGCGACACCTCCCGTCGAACCCCCGGCCACACCCTCCGCGACACCCCCCGCCATACCTCCCGTTCGTGCCGTTCCCGCAGGAAACCGACCATGTCGCGCAGCCCCTCCGTCACTGGTCACCGCCTGTGGCCCTACGACGGTACGAGCGAAGATCCGGTTCCGTTCGGCTCCGTCCGCGCTGTGACCCAGATCGCACCCCGCGCAGGCAACCCTCCCCCCGGCGCACTATCGTCTTCCGGACAAAAGGAGAGCGGACGTCAGGTGAAAACGGGGTGGCCTGCGTCCCTGTCCGGGGGTGGTGCGAGCCTCATAGGGTTCGCAAAGTACACCTCACGCGTGTGACGCGTGGGACGAACGGGGCGGGAGGCCGACGAGGCGTGGCGAATGCGGAGCACAGCGGACGGCCGGCGGAACCCTTCGGGGCGACGACGGCCGACACGGCGAGGGCGCGCCTGCACGCGGCCCGCCTCGGCCTGTGGCTGGTCGCGGCGGTCCTCGCCGTCCGGCAGGTGGCCGTCGTCCTCGGCACCCCGCGCGGAGAGCGGCTGACGGACCTGGAGACCTGGGTCGGACCGGACGGCGTCCTGCACGTCAAGGGTTCGCTCTACGACTCCACCCGCTTCACGGGCACCCCCTTCGGCGGGCTCGTCCTCAAACCCCTCACGCGCGCCGCCGAGCAGGCCCTCGGCTGGGGCTGGACCTTCGGCACGCTGCTGCTGGTCGTGGCGCTGGGCCTGGTCGCGGCGCGCGCCCTGCCGCAGCCGGTCAGCAGACGCACCTCGCTGCTCGCCGCGCCCGTCGCGATCGTGCTGCTGATGCTGTCGCTGCCGGTGCGCAACACCCTCTGGCTCGGCCAGACCAGCATCGTCCCGGTCCTGCTGGTCCTGCTCGGCTGCCTGGTCGTGCGGGGACAGCGGGCGGGCGGCGTGCTCATCGGCGTCGCGGCGGCGCTCCAGCCGACGGTCCTCCTCTTCGTGCCCCTGCTCTGGCTCACCGGCCGCCGGCCGGCCGCCCTCACCACGGGCGGCACCTTCGCCGCCTCCACGCTGCTCGCCTGGGCGGCGATGCCGCACGACTCGTACACCTACTGGGTCCACCACATGGCGGGCGTCGGCCTCGGCGGCGAGGCGAACGGCCTCGCCAACCAGTCCCTGCACGGCGCCCTGCTCCGCCTCGGCCTCTCCGGCCCGCTGGAGATCGTCCTCTTCCTGGCGCTGGGCGCGACGGTCGCCGTGCTCGGCGTGCGGCGGGCCGTACGCTACGCCCGCGACGGCCAGCTGCTGCTGGCGGTGGCCCTCACCGGCTGCGCGGCGATCGCCGTGTCCCCGACCACCTGGCAGCACCAGCTCCTGTGGGTCCTCCTCGCCGTCGTCGGCCGCGTCGGCCGGCGCGCCTCCGACCGCTACGTCTGGCCGGTCGCCGTCGTCCTGGTGATGACGCTTCCCGCGCGGATGATGCTGCCGAACGTGCCCGCCCTGCACCCCGTCCGGGACAACGCGGTGCTGCTCGCGGCGGTGGCCGCGGCGACGGTCGTGCCCTTCCTCTCCCGGACGTCGGAGCACTACCGCACACCCGTCCCCACCGAGTACGCCGCCCCCGTCCCCGCCCGCTGGAAGCACGTCCCGCTGCTGCCCTTCCTGCGCCGCGTCCTCACCCGCCCCAACCTCCTCCTCGAACTGCTGCTGATCCGCGTGACGTACGCGGCCTACCAGCAGGTCCGGCTGGCGGCGACCGGCGGCCGGGAGCGCGCCGAGGCGCACGGCCAGGAGATCCTCGACCTCGAGGGCGCCCTGCACATCGACGTCGAGCACACGGTCAACCACTGGGTGGTCGGCGTCGGCTGGCTGCGCCACTTCTTCGACTTCTACTACGAGTCCTTCCACTTCGTGGTGCCGCTGTCCGTCCTCGCCGTCCTGTACTGGCGGCGCCCGGTCGACTACCGCTGGGCCCGCGCGTCCCTCGGCTTCGCCACCCTCCTCGCCCTGCTCGGCTTCTGGCTCTACCCGCTGGCCCCGCCCCGCCTGATGCCCGCCCTGGGCATCATCGACACGGTCCACGGCGTCCAGGACTTCTCCCAGCCGGACTACGGCACCCTGACCGCCCTGACCAACCAGTACGCGGCCATGCCCTCGCTGCACTTCGGCTGGTCGCTGTGGTGCGGACTGGTCATCGCGCTGGTGGCGCCGAAGTGGTGGATGAAGGCGCTGGGCCTCCTCCACCCGCTGTTCACGGTGTCCGCGATCGTCGCCACCGGCAACCACTGGGTCCTGGACGCGGCGGGCGGCGCGGCCGTCGTCCTGGCCGGGTTCGGCCTGTCGTACCTGCTCCAGGGCCCCCGGGCACGGGCGACGGTGATCCCGAGGCAGGCCGTGCCCGCGCCTGCGCTGCCGGCGAAGGACCGGACCCCGAGCTGATCACCGCCCGGTCGGGCCCGAGCGATCACCGTCTCGGGCCGGACTGGTCGTGCTCAGGTCACGACAGGCGTCTAACCTCCTGTGCGGGAGGACTGATGTTCGGAGGAAACGTGCGGAGGGTGCTGGCCGGCGCCGCGACCGCCGCTGTCGTGGTGCTGTCCGGGGCGGCCTGCTCGGGCCAGGACGCGGGCGCGGGGGAGAGGCAGAAGGGGGCCGCCGTCCCCTACGACGAGCTGAGGGCCCTGGCCTTCCGGGACGGCGAGGTGCCGAACGTCCATGACACCCCGGTCCAGGAACCCAGCCCCAGGATGAGCGAACCGACGGCCCCGCCGGTCTCGAACGCGTCCTGCGGGACCGTCCTGGCCGCCGTGAACGGCGCCGGCGCCCCCACCGTCGTACGCCAGGTCTTCAACTGGAAGGACGACCTCTGGGGCGGCTCCTCCGTCCTGGCCTCCTACGCGGGCGACGGCGCCCGCCAGGCCTTCGGCCGCCTCGGGTCGTCGCTGAAGACCTGCACGTCCTACAAGGGCGTCTCGTACGACGGCCCGTACACGACCGTGGTCACCCCGGCGAACGCCCCCCGGCTCGGCGACGAGGCCCTCGCCTTCCGCACCACCACGCCCACGAAGGACGGCCTGGTGATGCACCGGGAACACGTCGTCGTCCGCACCGGCGGCATCACGGCCACCTTCACCAAGGTCGAGGCCGTCGGCGACGCGAGGTTCCCGCGGGAGCTGATCCGGCGGCAGGTCGAGCGGCTGGAAGAGGCGCAGGGCGGCTGACCGCGGCGGTCGCCGTAGGACACGGGTCGCCGACCCCGAGGTCCCGCCCGCGGCGGCGGAACCTCGTGTCAGCAGGTGGGAGCGCCCGTATGCTGGCCACGTACCACCTGTCGAGGTCGAGCCGAGACTGCCGGTCGGACGAGGAGGTGAAGGGGAATGAGCGTTGCCATCGACCACACCGGGCCCTGGACCGTCGCCGACGTCCTGGCCCTGCCCGAGGACCGCACGACCCGCTACGAGCTGCTGGGGGAGTCCCTCGTGATGTCCCCCGCTCCCGGCGTCCGTCACCAGAGGGCCTCCTTCCGCCTCCACGTCGCCCTGGACACGGCTGCCCGCGCCGCCGGCGCACCGGTGGAGATCCTGGAAGGCGTCAACGTCGTCCTGCCGTCCGGGCTGGTCGTGCCCGACCTGGTCGTGGCCGACGCCGGCGCGACCGCCGACGACCCCGTCACCGTTGACATCGACGCGGTCCAGCTCGTCGTCGAACTCGTCTCCCCCGGCAACCGCACCATGGACCGCAAGATCAAGCCCATGCTGTACGCGGAGGCCGCCGTTCCGCACTTCTGGCGCCTGGAGTTCGATCCGTCCCCGATGCTCGCCGTCTACGAACTGGAAGGCGGCCGGTACGTGGAGCGGACGACCGCCCTCGCGGGCGCGACCACCCACCTGGACGTCCCGTTCCCCATGGCCATCGATCCGGCTGGACTCACCCGGCAGTAGCTGCCCTCCGACGGCACCGAACCCGTCGACGGCCATGCGCGACCCATGCCGGCGCCACTACTGCGCAGAGAATTTCCAGCACGCGCGTTCGAGGTCTCGCTCAGGGTGACGAAAACGATGTCAGCAGGTGAGAGCGCCCGTATGCTGGCCGTGTACCGCTTGCCGGGCCTTCCCGCGGCTGCCGGGCGGACGAGGAGGCGAAAGGGAATGGGCGTTGCCATCGACCACACGGGGCCCTGGACCGTCGCCGACATCCTCGCGCTGCCCGAGGACCGCACCATGCGCTACGAACTGCTGGGGGAGTCCCTCGTGATGTCCCCCGCACCCGGCATCCGACACCAGCGGGCCTCGCTCCGCCTCGCCATGATCCTCCATGCGGCGGCCCAGGCCGCCAAGGCCCCGGTCGAGGTGCTGGAGGCCATCAACGTCATCCTGCCCTCCGGTCTTGTCGTCCCCGACCTCGTGGTGACCGACGCCGGCGCGACCGCCGAGGACGGCGTCAGCGTCGACGCCGATGGCGTGCAGCTCGTGGTCGAGCTCGTCTCTCCCGGCAACCGCACCGTGGACCGCAAGTTCAAGCCGATGCTCTACGCCGAGGCCGCCATTCCGCACTTCTGGCGACTCGAGTTCGACCCCGCGCCCATGCTCGTGGTCTACGAACTGAAGGGCGGCCGGTACGTGGAGCGGGCGACCGCACTCGCAGGCACGAGCACAGACCTGGACACCCCGTTCCCTGTCGCCATCGATCCGGCCGGACTCACTCGGCAGTAGATGTCGCCTGACGGCAACGCCGACGGCAACCGGGCACGCCAACGGCGTACACGAGCGGACTTCCACGGACGTAGGCACCGGTGCTGATCTGCAAAAACACGATAAGGGCCGCTGTCTCCTACGATGAGCTGAGGGCCCTGGCCTTCCAGGAGGGCGAGGTGCCGAACGTCCATGGCACCCCGGTCCAGGGTGAGCGAACCGACGGCCCCGCCGGTCTCGAACGCGTCCTGCGGGATCGTCCTGGCCGCCGTGCACGGCGCCGGCGCCCCCACCGTCGTACGCCAGGTCTTCAACTGGAAGAACGACCTCTGGGGCGGCTTGCGAGGTTTCCCCGCGAACTGATCCGCCGCCAGGTGGAGCGATTGGCGGGAACGCAGCGGGGCTGACCGCCGTCATGACCCCGACCCGTTGCGGGCCGTCAGAGCCAGCACGCTCAGCCCGAACATCAGCACCCCCAGGGGGAGATGGACCGACGGGACGTGCGCGATGCCGAGGACGACCTGGACCGAGGCGAGGAGGAGGAAGCCGGACGCGTGCCAGACGGGCCGGGGCGAGCCGCCGCCCGGCTTCCACGCCAGCACCGCCGCGAGTACGTACAGCATCGACGCCCCGTACATCACACGGGCTCCGACACTGTGCAGCGTCTCTCCGTAGGACGCGGTCAGCAGCAGTCCGGCGGAGACCGCTTGAAGGAAGATGGTCAGGGTCTGCAGGACGATCGCGAACCGCAGGAACGAGAAGCTGCGCTGTGCCGTCGCCTGGGTGGCCATGTCACGGTCTCCTGTTCCGCCCGGAAGCAGTGGATCTCGATAAGGTCTCACCAGCCCGACGACGCGGGCCTGCGAAAGGTAAGGCGAGGCGGCGGCCGGGAGCATGGGGATGGCTGGGACGAGCACTGATGAGACAGCCGACGAGCGGCGCCAACTGATGAATGTCGCCTACCGGTTGCTCGGTTCACTGGCCGAGGCCGAGGACGCCGTGCAGGAGGCTTACGCGCGCTGGTACGCGCTTCCGCGGGGTCGGCGGGAGGAGATCGTGGCCCCTGGTGCCTGGCTGACGACGGTGACCGGCCGTATCTGCCTGGACGTGCTGGGCTCGGCGCGGGCTCGGCGTGAACGCTATGTCGGTGCGTGGCTGCCCGAGCCGTTGCCCGACCGCGCCGAGTGGGACCACGGCCACGGTACCGACCTCGCCGACCAGATCGTCCTGGACGAATCGGTGACCATGGCCTTCCTCGTCGTCCTGGAGTCGATGACGCCCGCCGAGCGGGTGGCGTTCGTCCTGCACGACGTCTTCCGTTACCCCTTCGCCGAGATCGCCGGCGTCCTCGGCCGGACCCCCGCTGCCTGCAAGCAGCTGGCGGCCTCCGCCCGGCGGCGGGTCGGCGCCGTGCGCGCACCGGTGACGGCGGCCGGGCAGGCCGACGTGGTGCGGCACTTCAAAGAGGCATGGGAGAGGAAGGACATCGCGGCCCTGGTCGGACTCCTCGACCCGGCCGCCGTGATGACCGCCGACGGCGGCGGCATGGTCGGTACCGTCCTGCGCCCGGTCGAAGGCGGCGCCCGCATCGCCCAGTACATGGTCGCCATCGCCGACAAGTCTCCGGGGCTCGAACTCCTGGAGCGGTCGGTCAACGGCGCTCCGGGCCTGGTGGCCCAGCGCGACGGCGTCGTCATGACCGTGGCCTCGTTGGACGTCGCCGACGGCCGCGTCACCCGGATCTGGGCGGTCCGCAATCCGGCGAAGCTGCGGCCGTGGGCGCGGGACGGCCGGTAGTCGGCTGTTGCTGAGGCAACGTCACCGGTGGGGCGCCGCACAAGGTGGCGGTTCGTCCGGCAGGCACTCGAACCACACCGTCTTCCCGCCCCCGGGTACCGGTGACACCCCCCACCTGTCCGTGACCGCAGCCACGAGGAGCAGGCCCCGGCCGCTCTCCGAGGTCGGGTCCGGCGCCGTCGCCGCGCGTGGCAGCCGGTCGTCCTCGTCCCTCACCTCCACCCGGACCCCGGACTCCCGCTTCTGGATCACCACCTCGCAGCGGCGGTCTGGGACGTGGCGGACCACGTTGGCGATCAGTTCCGTCAGCGCCAACTCGACCGCGTCCGTGAGGTGTTCCAGGTCCCAGTCCTCCAAGTGCCCCCGTGCGATGCGGCGGATGTGGCGGGCCGAGTGCTCGCCGGCCGTGAGCGTCAGGCGGTGCCGGGTGGGCACGGGGGAGGCGAGGACGGAGGGAAAGTATTCGTTCACGGTACGAGCGTGACCTGGCGCCACTACTCTGGGCTACCGCTTGAACACAACGCGTTCAAGTGTGTACAGCGCTGCGTGAGAGGGGCCTCGCGTGACCAACATCAACGTCCTTGACCCTGGAGCCTCACCGCTCGACTACTACGGCTTCGAGCTGCGTCGACTGAGGGAGGCCGCCGGGCTCAGCCAGCGGCAACTCGGCGACATCCTCAACTACACCGGGTCGTTGGTGGGGCAGATCGAGACCGCGAGGAAGGTGCCGACCGTCGAGTTCAGTGAGCGGGCAGATGCGGCCCTGGGGACGGGGGGTTTACTGTCTCGGCTGGTTGAGCTGGTGCTCCGTAGTCAACTTCCGGCCTGGTTCCGGCAGGTGGCCGAACTGGAGGCTCGCGCCACCGAGATCTGTACCTTTCAGACCCACCTGATCCACGGTCTGCTGCAAACCCCGGGCTACGTGCGCGCCGTACTCGGCGTGCTGGACGAGACCGACCTCGACGACCGCACCGCCGTCCGGTTGGCCCGGCAACGCATCTTCGAGAAGGGTGAACCGCCGATCCTCTGGGTGGTGCTCTGTGAAGCAGCGTTGCACCAGGAAATCGGCGGTCCGGTGGTCATGCGGGAGCAACTCGCCAGTCTGGTGTCGTTCGAGCGCAATCCACGGATCAACGTCCAGGTGATGCCGTTCTCCGCCGGGGCGCACGCCGGTTCGCAAGGCTCATTCAATCTCTACCGCTTCGCGAGTGACCCCGCCATCGTCTATACGGAGGGATACGGCAGCGGGCATCCGTCCGCGAATCCGGACACCGTCAAGGACTGTTCACTCCGTTACGATCATCTGCGAGCTGCCGCACTGTCCCTCAAGGGTTCGGCGGAGCTGATCCGGCGAGTGATGGAGGAGCGCTATGGGGAACGACGTGACTCTGACGGGGATCCAGTGGCGTAAGTCGTCGTACAGCGGTGACCAGGGTGGTGATTGTGTCGAGATCGCCGAGACGTCCGTCGCCACCGTCGCCGTGCGTGACTCCAAGGCCCCGGCGGGTCCGATGCTCACTCTCCGGCCCGCCACCTTCTCGGCGTTCGCCTCCTGGGTCGGGGCTGCCGCCGCTGAGTGATCGCGCGGGGCGTTCAGGGGCGGCCCGACGCCGTCAAGGCCAGTGCGCCCGACAGGAGGGCCGCCAGCAGCAGGGGCACGCCCAGGCCGTGGTGGAGCAGGAGCCAGGCGCCGAGGAGGCCGCCCGCGAACAGGGACGCCACGGCTGTCGCGCGGCGGCGGAATCGGGTGCCGTGGCCGCCGCCCGCGTGGGACTCGGACGCCATGCCGGTCAGGGTCATCGTGAGGACCGTCGTGGGGAGGTCGGGCACGCCCAGTCTGCGGACGGTGGCCGTGCGCAGGCCCAGGGCGAAGGCGGTCAGGACGATCACCGTGTAGATCGTGGCGGGGGCGTCGTCCGGTGCGGTGAGGGCGACGCCCGCCGCGGCCGCCAGGAAGACGGCTTCCACGGCCAGTGCCAGGCGGGTCCACAGGCGGTGCGAGCCGACGCCGTGGATCACGCGGCCCCCGGCGACGGCGCCCGCGAGGAAGCAGGCCAGCGAGGTCAGGGAGTGGCGGACCGAGAAGCCGGGGGCGCCTGCCGCGGCGAAGCCGACGACGAGGACGTTGCCGGTCATGTTCGCGACGAAGATGTGATGCAGGCCGAGGAAGCTGACGGCGTCGATCAGTCCGCTGGCCAGGGTCAGGACGAGCAGGACGGGGACGAGCCGCAGACCGCGGGCTTCGGGGTCGGGCGCGTCCGGTGCCGGGGGCTCGGGGGTCATCCGGTCAGTTGATCACAAGGCGGTGTAAAAAGGGCGAAAGCGGCGGTCCGGGGATCGGGGACCGCCGCTTTCGCGTCAGAGGGGGCGTAGGGCCGGGATCAGTACCAGCCGTTCGCCTGCCAGAAGGACCAGGCGCCGGTCGGGCTGCCGTAGCGGGAGTTCATGTAGTCCAGACCCCACTTGATCTGGGTCTTGGCGTTGGTCTTCCAGTCGGAGCCGGCGGAGGCCATCTTGGAGCCGGGGAGGGCCTGGACGAGGCCGTAGGCGCCGGAGGAGGCGTTGGTGGCGTCGACGTCCCAGTTGCTCTCGTGCTGGACGATCTTGCTGAACGCGTTGAACTGTGCGGCGTCCGGGATCATCTGGTGCGCGATCGCCTGGGCCTCGGAGGCGGACGCCATGGCGGGGGCCGCCTGGGCGGGTGCCGCGGTCAGGGCCATGCCGGCGGTGGCGGCGGCCACGGCGACGGCGGTGAGGGTCTTCTTGGGGGAGGCGATGCGGCGGATGACGGAGACGGACACGGAGAACCTTTTTCCTCGGGGACGGTGGTGTCGCGAGGCATGCCGGAATCACGCGGTACGTGGCCGGACCGCGTGAGGTGCGGTGGGTGGCTGGCATGCGATGGCGCCGAGGCCCGGGGGCTCGTCGGTGCCGTGCGACGTCATCCAGAGAAGCAGGGCGGATGGGTGTCCGCAATGACCGCTTTTACTAGTTGTGGCCGCATGTGGTCGGCCCGGGGTGTCTGTGAGCCGGCTCTCAATGCGCAGGTCAGGGGCCGGATCTGCGTGTGCATGACGTCCGAATTGTCCAACTAGGCTGGGTCGTAGGTGACCTGCGTCATGTGCGGTGCTTCACCGGTCCCCGGCGCTCGTCTCACGCGCCGCACACGAGTGCTCACCGTTCCAGAGGGTTCACATGTGACCGGCGCCTCCAAGGCCGCCCGGCGCGGCGTGGCACGGCTACTTCCGGCGGCCGCTGATCAGGAAGCCGATGCCGATGCCTGCGACGAGGAAGGCCCCGACGGTCCACCAGGTGCCGTAGCCGTCGTCGGAGTCCTCGGAGTCCTCGATGGCCTTGGAGTCGTCCTTGTTGCTGCCGTCGTCCGATGCCTGCGCCGCCGCCGGTGTCGGTCCCGTCGTGAGGGCGAGCTGGGTGTAGGTGGCGGTGGCCATCGGCGGCGGCGCGGGCGTGGCCGGGTCGGCGGCCGTGGCGGGTGCGGCCGCCGCGATCACCGTGGTGGCGGCCAGGGCTGCTGCGCTGCGGCGGACGTTCATGGTCGGCGGGTGCCTCTCCCGGTCGGGGGGTCGGGCGGCGCGGGGCGCTCCAGTGGCGACCCGCCGGGGCGCGTCCCGCACCCCTGCTCGTGAGGGTGCCCCGACTCCTCCGCCGTACCCCCTGGCGCTCCGGTCGACCCGCCGTGTGCGAGCCGAAAAATCTTCCATTATGGGGGTTGCATCACACTATGGGCGTTCTATTCTGGTAGTGGCCTACGAGGCGAGTGAGGGAGTTCGACCGGAGTAGCCGACTTCGGCGAGACGCCGTGACGGGAGTTACGGCATCCGCCGGTGGCCGACAGCGACGGTCGGGCTGAGAGGCCGGAAGGCGGTAGTCGAGCCGGACGGCGACCCCCATTACCTGATCCGGGTAATACCGGCGCAGGGAACCCGTCTCGTAGGTTTTCACGTGCGCGGGTTTTTCTCCGTACGCGCCCGCGGGTCCGTCACCTCGATCAGCCGGCACGCCGTCTCGATGTCGATGCGCACCTGGGCGATGGAGGCCCGCCCGGAGAGCCAGGTGATGAGCGCCGAGTGCCAGGTGTGCTCGATGACGCGGACCGCGGAGAGCTGCGCGGGCGTCGGGTCGCCGGTGAGGTCCATCGCGTCGAGGATGATCGCCGTCGTCTGACGGGAGACCTGGTCGACCTCGGGGCTGACGCTGCGGTCGGCGAAGGTGAGCGCGCGGACCATCGCCTCGGCGAGATGGGGCTCGCGCTGGAGGGCGCGGAAGGCGCGCATCAGGGTCACCGCCACCCGCTCGGCCGGGGTGTCGCCCGTCGGGGGCCTCTTGCGCAGCGTGCCGTGCAGGTGCTCCAGCTGGTCCTGCATGGTGGCGACCAGCAGGTGCACCTTGGACGGGAAGTAGCGGTAGAGGGTGCCCAGGGCGACCTGGGAGGACTCGGCGACCTCCCGCATCTGGACCGCGTCGAAACCGCCGCGGCCCGCCAGCCGCGCGCTCGCGTGCAGGATGCGCCGGCGGCGGGCCTCCTGCCGCTCGGTGAGGGGCGGCGAGGCCGGGCGCGCGGTACTGGCTTCCACCTTGTCCCCCTTGGCTTCCGCAGTCATGGGTCCGGTCACTTCCGCAGTCATGGGTCCCGTCATGGGTCCGGTCGTGGGGCCCGCTCCGTGACGGTCGGTGAGGGTGTGCGGTCACACCGCGGTCCAGGGCGGCGCCCGGCCGTGGCGTGAATCACCTGATCCACTGCTCCGCGCATCCCTACCTGCCGGTAGATTCGGAGCCTCCCGAACGATCAAGTCTGAAACTTGTTCTAGATTAACGTCCCGTCGTAGTCTCGCGGGACAGTGCAGGCAGAAGGGGGCCGGAGTGACCGCTGAGGCCAGTCAGGCGGGGCCTGGGCAGGCCCTCGCCGCGGACGGCGGGCGACCGCTCGACATCGCGCTCCTCACCTACAAGGGGAACCCGTTCTGCGGCGGCCAGGGCGTCTACGTACGGCACCTCTCCCGCGAACTCGTCCGCCTCGGCCACCGGGTCGAGGTCATCGGCTCCCAGCCGTACCCCGTCCTCGACGACCTCGGCGACGACCTCGCCGCACGCCTCACCCTCACCGAGCTGCCCAGTCTCGACCTGTACCGCCAGCCCGACCCCTTCCGCACGCCGGGACGGGACGAGTACCGCGACTGGATCGACGCGCTGGAGGTCGCCACGATGTGGACCGGCGGCTTCCCCGAGCCGCTGACCTTCTCGCTGCGCGCCCGCCGCCATCTGCGCGCCCGGCGCGGCGCGTTCGACGTCGTCCACGACAACCAGACGCTGGGATACGGGCTGTTGGGAGACGTCGGCGCCCCGCTCGTCACCACCATCCACCACCCCATCACCGTCGACCGGCAGTTGGAGCTCGACGCCGCCGAGAGCCGGCAGCGCCGCTGGTCCGTGCGCCGCTGGTACGCCTTCACCCGCATGCAGAAGCGCGTCGCGCGCCGTCTGCCGTCCGTGCTCACCGTCTCCGGCTCCTCGCGCCAGGAGATCGTCGACCACCTCGGCGTCCGCGAGGACCGCGTCCACGTCGTGCACATCGGCGCCGACACCGACCTGTTCTCGCCCGACCCGTCGGTGCCCGTCATACCCGGCCGGATCGTGACGACGTCCAGCGCGGACGTACCGCTCAAGGGCCTGGTCTTCCTCGTCGAGGCGCTCGCCAAGGTCCGCACCGAGCACCCGGACGCCCACCTCGTCGTCGTCGGCAAGCGGCCCCAGGAGGGGCCCGTCGCCCAGGCCGTCGAGCGCTACGGCCTCGAAGGCGCCGTCGAGTTCGTCAAGGGCATCTCCGACGCCGAACTCGTCGACCTGGTGCGCTCGGCGGAGGTCGCCTGCGTGCCGTCCCTGTACGAGGGCTTCTCCCTGCCGGCCGCCGAGGCCATGGCGACCGGGACCCCGCTCGTCGCCACCACCGGCGGCGCCATTCCCGAGGTCGCCGGGCGCGACGGGGAGACCTGCCTCGCGGTCGCGCCGGGCGACTCAGGCGCCCTGGCCACCGCCCTCGGCCGGCTGCTGGCCGACCCCGCGCTGCGGGCCCGCCTCGGCGCGGCCGGACGGGAACGGGTGCTGGAACGGTTCACCTGGGCGCGGGCCGCCGAGGGCACCGTGGCCCGCTACCGCGAGGCCGTCGAACGGGCGGGCGGCGGACGTTCCCCGCGCCCGGCCGGGCCGGACACCGGCACCACGGTGCGCACGAGCCGCACGGCGCCCCGGACCACCCCCACGGCCGCGACCGCCTCCGAAGCCGTCGCCGTTGACGTTGAATCCGACCGCGAAAGCAGGGCCACGTGCTGACCGTCGACTTCTCCCGGTTCCCGCTCGCCCCCGGCGACCGTGTCCTGGACCTCGGCTGCGGAGCCGGCCGGCACGCCTTCGAGTGTTACCGGCGCGGCGCCCGGGTCGTGGCGCTGGACCAGAACGGCGAGGAGATCCGCGAGGTCGCCAAGTGGTTCGCGGCGATGAAGGAGGCCGGCGAGGCCCCCGAGGGCGCCACCGCCACCGCCATGGAGGGCGACGCCCTCGCGCTGCCTTTCCCCGACGAGTCCTTCGACGTCGTCATCATCTCCGAGGTGATGGAGCACATCCCCGACGACAAGGGCGTCCTCGCCGAGATGGTGCGCGTCCTCAAGCCGGGCGGCCGGATCGCGATCACCGTCCCGCGCTACGGCCCCGAGAAGGTCTGCTGGGCCCTGTCCGACGCCTACCACGAGGTCGAGGGCGGCCACATCCGCATCTACAAGGCGGACGAGCTGCTCGCGAAGATCCGCGAGGCCGGCCTGAAGCCGTACGGCACCCATCACGCGCACGCGCTGCACTCGCCGTACTGGTGGCTGAAGTGCGCGTTCGGCGTCGACAACGACAAGGCGCTGCCGGTGCGGGCGTACCACAAGCTGCTGGTCTGGGACATCATGAAGAAGCCGCTGGCCACCCGGGTCGCCGAGCAGGCGCTGAACCCGCTGATCGGCAAGAGCTTCGTGGCCTACGCGACCAAGCCGCACCTGCCCGCCGTGAGCCCCGCCGTGGATGCTGCTGTGGATCCCGCCGTGGACGCGCGGTGACCACTCCCCGGACGGAACACCTGGTCCTGCCCGGGGTGCTCACCGCCGAGCAGGCCGCCGAGACCGTCCGCGGCATCCTCGCCGTACAGCGGGAGGACGGCGCGATCCCGTGGTTCCGGGGACACCACCTCGACCCGTGGGACCACACCGAGGCCGCGATGGCCCTCGACGCGGCGGGCGAGCACGAGGCCGCCGAGCGGGCGTACGCCTGGCTCGCCCGGCACCAGAACGAGGACGGCTCCTGGTACGCGGCCTACGCCGACGGCGCCTTCGACGACGTCACCGACCGGGGCCGGGAGACGAACTTCGTCGCCTACGTCGCCGTGGGCGTGTGGCACCACTACCTGTCCACCGGCGACGACGTGTTCCTGGACCGCATGTGGCCGGTCGTCCACGCGGCCGTCGAGTACGTGCTGCGGCTCCAGCAGCCCGGCGGCCAGATCGGCTGGCGGCGCGACGACGACGGCACCGCCACCACGGACGCGCTGCTGACCGGCTCCTCCTCGATCCACCAGGCGCTGCGCTGTGCGCTGGCGATCGCCGAGCAGCGGGAGGAACCGCAGCCGGACTGGGAACTGGCGGCGGGCGCGCTGCGGCACGCCCTGCGCCGGCACCCGGAGCGGTTCCTGGACAAGGGGCGCTACTCGATGGACTGGTACTACCCGGTCCTGGGCGGCGCGCTCACCGGTGCGGAGGCCAAGGCCCGCATCGAGGAGGCGTGGGAGAAGTTCGTCGTGCCGGGGCTGGGCGTGCGGTGCGTGGTGCCCAACCCGTGGGTGACGGGCGGTGAGTCGGCCGAACTCGCCCTGACGCTCTGGGCGATGGGCGAGTCCGACCGCGCGCTGGACATCCTCCAGTCCATCCAGCATCTGCGGGACGCCGCATCGGGCCTGTACTGGACCGGCTACGTCTTCGAGGACGAGGCGATCTGGCCGCGGGAGCTGACCACGTGGACGGCCGGCTCCCTGCTGCTGGCGGTCGCCGCGCTCGGCGGCCACGAGGCCACCTGTGCGGTGTTCGGCGGCGAGCGCCTGCCGGCGGGACTGGACCCGGACTGCTGCGGTTAGCCTCCGGCGGGCGCATCTCGGGCCCCATGGGTCGCTGTCGTGCGTCGGGTGCGGGCCGTCGGTGGCTGGTCGCGCAGTTCCCCGCGCCCCTTCGGGCGCGGGGCTCAGTGCCGGTGGGACCGGACCGCGAACGGCGGGGCTCAGTGGCGGTGGACCCGGTTGGCGATCGCGTGGCCCACGAACAGGTAGACCACCGCCGCCAGACCGTAGCCCGCGACGACCCGCGCCCACGCCTCGTCGAACGTGAACAGGTCGTGCGACCAGCCCGCCAGCCAGCGGGCCACGTCGTGCACGAGCTGCACGAAGTCGTTGCCCCGGTTGGCGTCCAGCAGGTACATGAGGATCCACAGGCCCAGGATGAGGGCCATGACGTCGGCCACGACGGCGATGACCGTACCGGCCTGGTTCGCACCGTTCCGATATCGAGGTGACATGCTGTTCGGTTTGCCGTTCGAAGCGGGATGAAACCCAGCCGGTTCCCGCCGGTTCCCGCCGCCCCTTGGCCTCGGTTCTCCCGTCGTTGGTATGGAGTTCCCCCTTCCGGGGGACATCGTTCGAACACGTGGTTGATGATCCTGGCCCCTTGAGTGGCAGGAGGGCCGTTGTCCGACACCGCACGAGCCCACACCGGTAGACCCGCGCCGGAAGAGCCGCGGCTCACCACGCGCCAGGCCAGACGCCGTCCCGTCCCCCGCCGCGTCGTCGTCGCGCTGGTGCTGGCGCTGGCGGGCCTGCTCTCCCTGACCGTCTCGGGCAACACGTTCCGCCCCTTCGAGCGGATCACCACCCTGGAGGCGCGGATGGCCTCCAAATCCGACTTCTTCAAAGACCCGGAAGTCCAACGGCTGTTGCTCGAACACGGGTTACGCGTCGACATCCACCGCCTGGGCTCCCGGGGCATCGCCACCCAGTCCCTGACGGACATGGACGTCGTCTTCCCCTCCGGGCAGCCCGCCGCGAAACTCGTCCTCGACCGGCAGGAGAAGTCCGTCCGCTCGGTCCGCCCGTTCGTCACGCCCCTGGTCCTCGGCACCTTCCGGGCCTACGCCGAGACCCTGGTGAAGACCGGCGTGGCCACCCCGCAGGAGAACCCCGACGGCGGCCCCACCCTCTACTACGACCTCGACATGGCCGCGTTCATGACCCTGCTCGACGGCCGCGAGGACGGCAAGGCCACAGCCGACCAGGACGGCGACGGCCGCGTCGAGGGCGCCGACACCTGGAACGGCATCGGCTACGACCGCGACGACGGCAGCGGCGACGACGGCAGCGGCGACGGCGGCCGCAGCAACGGCGGCCGGGTCCTGGTGCGCACCTCCGACGTCTGCGAGTCCAACTCCGCCGGCACCTACCTCAGCCTCCTCGCCTTCGTCGCCAACCGGAACAGCACCCCCGGCACGCAGAACACCGACGACCCCCGGCTCGCGGCGGACGCGGTCACCGCACTCGCCGCGAAGATCAAGCCCCTGATCAACCTCCAGGGCATGTGGGCCGACGAACAGGCCGACAGCTACTTCTCCGACCTCGGCGAGAGCATCGCGCCCATCTCCCTCCTCTACGAGCACCAGTACCTGGCCCACCAGATCACCTACCACGAGCAGCACGACAAGCAGGACACCAACCGCGTCCTGCTCTACCCCACGCCCTACGCCCTCACCGAGCCCCAGCTCATCTCCCTCACCGACCAGGGCGACCGGCTGGTCCAACTGCTCCAGGACAACGAGGAACTCCGCGACCGGGCCATCGAACTGGGCTTCCGCGTCCGGGTCTCCGGCGAGGACGGCACCGGCGAGCGCCTCGGCGCCTACCTGCGCGACCACGGCATACAGGAGCCCGTCCCCAACAGCGACCAGACCAAGTCCTACGAACCCGAACTGGACGTCCTGGAACGGATCATCGACCACGTCGGCAACTGCCCGCCGCCCGCCCAGGACACCCCGTGACGCGGCGCCCCGGCACCCTCGTGGCCGCCCTCGCCCTCGCCCTGCTGACCACCCTCACCCCGGCCTGCACCACGGACGACGACCAGGTCACCCTGCGGGTGCTGGCCAGCCCCGAACTGGCCGACGTGGCACCGCTGCTGGACCGGCTGGAGGAGGAGACCGGCGTCGAGCTGGAGATGGACTACACGGCGACCGCCGACCTCGCCGGCTAGCCGCCCGCCGCCGGCGAGAAGGCGACCTACGACCTGGCCTGGCTCGCCTCCGACCGCTCCTTCCAACTGCGCGTCCAGGACTCGGCGGGCCGCCTCACCCGGCCCGAGTCCACCGCGATCATGCGCTCGCCCGTCGTCGTCGGACTCACCCCGGACACCGCCGACGCGCTGCGCGAACGGGCCCCCGGCGGCCGGATCTCCTGGGCCGACCTCGCGGACGCCGCCGCCGACGGCACCGTACGCTTCGGCATGGCCGACCCCCGGCGCAGCGACACCGGGCGGGCCGCGCTCGTCGGCGTCGCCACCGCGGCCGCCGACACCGGCGGCGCCCTCCGGGAGGAGGACGTCTCCTGCGACCGGCTGCGCGGCTTCCGCTCCGGCCAGACCCTCACCGGCGCCAGCTCGCGCGCACTGATCGACACCTACGTCGCCCACCAGGACGCCGCCGACGCCCTGATCGCCCACGAGTCCGAACTGCTCACCCTCAACGCCCAGGGCCGGCTCGACCGCCCGCTGGAGATCGTCCACCCGGACGACGGCATGGTCCTCTCCGACTTCCCGCTGCTCCTCCTCGACCCCGGCGAGCGCGCGGCGTACGGCAAGGTCGTCGACTGGCTGCTCGGCGCCGACGTCCAGCGCGAGCTGATGCGGCGCACCCACCGCCGGCCCGTCAACCAGGACGTCCAGCCCTCCCGCGAACTGCGCGCGCCCGTCGGCAACGCCCTGTCCTTCCCCGACCGGCTGTCCATCGTGGAGCGGCTCGTCGACGACTACGGCGATCCGGTGCACGCCACCGGCGACCAGGTCGTGTTCGTGCTGGACTTCTCCACGTCCATGCGCGGCGAGCGCATCGCCGCCCTGCGGGCCGCCTTCGCGGACCTGAGCGGCGCCGACCGGTCCGCCACCGGCAAGTTCGCCCGCTTCTACCGGGGCGAGCGCCTCACCGTCGTCCGCTTCGGCGGCCGGGTGCTCCAGGAGCGCACGGTCACCGTCCGCTCCGACGCCGACCTGCGCACCCTCGACCGGATCGTCGCGGACGGCGGCTTCGACGACGCCACCGCCGTCTGGTCGGCCCTCGACCGCGGATACCGCATCGCCACCGACGCCGTACGGGCCGCGCCCGAACGGCCCGTCGCCGTCGTGCTGATGACGGACGGCGAGAACAACGCGGGCCTGTCGTACGCCGAGTTCCTGAGCCGGCACGACCGGCTCGGGTCCGCGGCCGACGCGGTGCCCACCTTTCCCGTCCCGTTCGGAGAGGCCGACGCCGGCGCCCTGGAGCGGGTCGCCACGGCGACCGGCGGCCGCGTGGTCGACGCCGGCCTCTCCTCGCTCTCCGACGCGTTCAAGGAGATCCGTGGGTGTCATTGACAGTCAGTGGTGGGGCCTGTGGTGGCCGTGGCTGGTCGTCTGGACGGTGACCGCGGCGTCCCTGGCCGTCGTGGCCCGGCACGCCCTGCTGCGCCTGGGCCGCTCACGCCGCCGCCGCGACGACGGGCGCACCGTCCACGGCATGTGCTTCTTCCTGCACGACAAACGGGTCATGGACCTCTACCAGTACGGCGGGTTCGCCGACGCGCTGGAGGCGGAGGTCGCCGACCGGATGAACGTCGACACCGGCATCGGGCTACGGGCCCGGCTGGGTCTCGCCGGCTCGGGCGGGGCGCACCGCCAGGTCACCAAGGAACGCGTCACCGCCTACATCCAGCAGAGCACGCCGATCACGGTGATCCGGCTGCTGATGGACACCATGCGCAAGGAGGACGCCGTCGTGCACGCCGACCTCACCACCGGCGTGGTCACCCCCAACCGGGCGCTCGAGGACTCCCTGGGCGACCAGGGCGGCGACGGCCGGGTGCCGCTGACCGCCGTCGGCGTCGCCTCGGCGTTCGTCTCGGTCACCGGCCGGTTCACGGCGGTGCGCGCGGAGAACGGCGACATCGTGCTGAGCGCCCGGTACGGCACCGGGCGGCCGCCCGCGCGGGTGCGGATCGTCTGCGAGGCGGCCGGGGTGCGCGAGGGCTTCCAGAACGCCGACTACTTCACCGGCGAGTTCCAGGCCCGCTGCCTCGGCAAGGTACCGACCTGGAACCGCGACCGGGGCGAGCTGACACTGAACCCGATCGCGATATTCCTCTGAAGTCTTCTGCGGCCGAAACATGCTGACGTTTCGTCAGCTATGCGATGCGCGGTGACACGGCGACGGCCCCCCGCCCGGAAGGGCGAGGGGCCGTGCGGTGGTGCGGGGTGGTGCGGTGGTGCGGGCCGGGACGGGGGCTCAGCCGCGCTGGATGCCGGAGGTGTCCCGCAGGACGCCGCGCCGGCCGTCCTGGGTCTGCGCGACGAGACCCTGGGCGCCCTGCTCGACGGCCAGGTACCAGGTGCCGGGCGCCAGTTCGGCGATCGGGGTGGGCGCGCCGTCCTCCGCGAACAGCGGACGCGGCACCGGCACGGCGAACCAGAACGGCGAGAAGTCCGGGGCCGGCGGCTGCGCCGGGCCCGGCTGCGCGCCGAACGGCGGCTGTCCCGGCTGGCCCTGCTGCGGCTGCCCGCCGAACGGCGGCTGCTGCGCGCCCGGGTAGCCGTAACCACCGGGCGGCTGGGCGCCGTAGGGCTGCGGCGTCGGCGGCTTCGGGGCCGGGATCAGCGCGGCCTGGAGGGCCGGCACCAGCGGGCCGGCGATGGCGGCCGCGGCCAGCAGCAGGGCGGCGATCAGGCCGAGGATGAGGCCGGCGCCGGTGTCGATGTCCGCGCCGTCGAAGGCGTCGGTGAACGCGCCCAGCGGGTCGATGATCGACCAGAACGACGTCCACGCGGCGAAGACGGCCAGCGCGACGCCCAACTGGCCGAGGTCGAGGCCGGCGACCTTGCGCGGCTGCGGGAGCGCGCGGGCGACGACGATCAGCGCCGCCCCGAGGATCCCACCGATGTACATGCTCATCAGGAGGCCGAGGTTGTCCCAGGCGTTGGGGACGTCGTCACCGGAGCCGTCGAACGTGTCCAGGAACGACGCGATGAACAGCAATACCGCTGCTCCGATCACCACGCCGTCGCCTCGAGTGAGGGAGCGGATATTCACTTCAGGTCCTTCGTCAGTCGTCTCGTCATCGGTCCACGCATCGGTAGAGGCGTCGCTGTCACCATGTCGCCGTCAGGCCCGGGTGGGAAGCGCGGGGGCGGCCCCTGATCGTACGGACGACACTATCGTCCACACGATCGGACTGTCCGCCGGGATCAGTGCGCCGATCGCTACCCGCGCAGGAAACTCACGATTCCCTCAGAGATCCCTTGCGCCGCCTTCTGTCGCCAGGCGCCGCTGGTCAACAGCGCCGCGTCCTTGCTATCGCGCATGTTGCCGCACTCGATGAACACCTTGGGAACCGTTGACAGATTGAGACCGCCCAGGTCCTCGCGTGTGACGAGACCGCTGCCGTCGCCGACGTAGTTGGAGGGGGCGCTGCCCGTGACGCGCCCGAAGTCCGTGGCGATCAGCTTCCCGAGCTCCCGCGAAGGGCCCACGACGGCACGGGTGTCGGCGGCGCCCGCGTGCACCTCGCCCGGCAGGATCACGTGGTAGCCGCGGTTGCCGGCCCCCGAGCCGTCGGCGTGGATCGAGACGACCGCGTCGGCGTGCGCGGCGTTCCCGATCCGGGCGCGCTCGTCGACGCAGGGGCCGTAGGGCCGGTCCGCGTCCTGCGTCAGCGTCACCGTGGCGCCCTGCCGTCGCAGCAGGGCGCTCAGCCGGTGCGCCACGTCCAGGGTGAACGCGGCCTCGCTGTAACCGGAGTTGGTGGAGGTGCCGGTGGTGTCGCACTCCTTGCGGTGGGTGCCGACGTCCACCTTGCTGTTGATCTCGTCGGGGTGCCGGAAGTTGGTCGGGTTGTGGCCCGGGTCGATGACGACGACCTTGCCCGCGAGGGAGGCGGCCGTGGCCGTGGCCGCGGCGGACGGCGATCCGGAGACGGCGGACTTCCCGTCGCCGTCGGCGCCGCCCGCCGTCGCCCCCGGCCCGCCCGACGCGGCCCCCGTCACCCGGCCCGCCCCGCCGTCCCCCGCCCCGCCCAGCGCCTCGTACCCCAGCCACCCGAGCAGCGCGCCGGGCACGAGCACGGCGAGCGCCACGGCGAGGGGGCGGCGCAGCCGCGAGCGCCGGGGGAGCGGATGATCGAATTCCGGGCCTGTGTACGACACGCGTGCCACCCTAGCGGGGACCGTGGACCGCGCCCCGGGGGCGACGGCCGGAGGGGTGGCGGCCGGGCTGGAATGCTGCGGGCCGGAGGGGGGCGGCTGGAGTGCTGTGGGCCGGAGAGGTGGCGGCTGAGGGCGACGGAGGGGTGGCGGCTGGGGGCGCCGGAGGGGTGGCGGCTGGAGGGGTGGGGGAGGAGCGGCGGCTGGGGGAGTGGCGCCGGAGGGGCGGCGATCGGAGGGGCGGCGATCGGGGGAGTGGCGGCCGGAGGGCCGGGGGCCGGGCGGGCAGCGGCGGGAGGGCTGGGGGTCGGACGGCAGCGGCGGGAGGGCTGTGGGCCGGAGGGGCAGCGGCGGGAGGACCGGGGGCCGGAGGGGCAGCGGTGGGAGGGCTGGGGGCCGGAGGGTGGCGGCGGGAGGAGTGGTGGCCCGAGGGGCGGTGGCCGGAGGGTGGCGGTTCGGCCGGAGGGGGACTCGTGGGTACGGCGGCCCCGGGCGTCCGACCGGGGCCGCCGGCCCGGGGCCCGCATCGGAGTCGTCGCCCCGGGGCCGTCGCCCCGGCGGGCCGTGCCGGAGCCGTCGCCCCCCGGCGCGGGAGCCGTGTACGGCGCCGCCGGTCGGCCGGCCGCCGGCGCCTCACTTCACGGGTGTCCGGGAACCCTCCGCGGCCGAGGAGGCCTCGGCGGCCGGGGTGCCCGTCGCCGGCCTCCGCGGCAGCCACACCAGCATCAGCGCCGCCGCCGCGAGCAGCACCCCCGTGCCCGTGCGGAACGCCAGCGCGTAGCCCTCGGTCAGCGCCTCCGGCGTGGCGCGGCCGTCGGTGCGGGCGGCGGCCACCGTCGACAGCACCGCCAGGCCCAGCGAACCGCCCATCGTGCGGGAGGTGTTGACCAGCCCGGAGACCAGACCGGCCTCGCCCGGCGCCGCCCCGGAGGTGGCGAGCGCGGCGAGCGGGGTCGCCGACAGGCCCGCGCCCAGCATCATCAGAACGCCCGGCAGCATGATCGCGGTGAGGTAGGCGCCGTCGGCGCTCATCGTCGACTGCCAGCCGAACCCGGCCGCCGCGACCAGCGCGCCCAGCGCGGCCACGGTGCGCGCCCCGGCCGCCCGCATGAGGCGGGGCGCGAGCTTCGAGCCGAGGACGACGGCCAGGGAGCTGGGCATCAGCGCCAGGCCCGCCTCCAGCGGTGTGTAGCCGAGCGCGTTCTGCGCGTACAGCGTCATGAAGTACCACATGCAGAACATGGCCGAGCCGGTCAGGAACATCGCCGTGTTCGCCGAGGCCACCGGACGCAGCCGCAGCAGCCCGAGCGGCATCAGCGGGGCCGCCGTGCGGGCCTCGACGGCCAGGAACAGGGCGATCAGCGCGAGCCCGGCGGCCAGCGGCACCAGCACCGCCGCCGCGGTCCACCCCTCGGCCTCCGTCCGGGAGATCCCGTACGCCAGGGTGGCCAGCCCGGCCGTCACCAGCAGGGCGCCCGGCAGGTCGAGGCGGCGGCCGTCACCGGCCCGGCTCTCGGTCAGCAGGGCGAGGGCGCCGGCCAGGACGACCGCTCCGACCGGCACGTTGATCAGCAGCACCCAGCGCCACGACAGCAGGTCGACCAGCACGCCGCCGACGAGCCCGCCCGCGGCGCCGCCGCCCGCTCCGACGGCGGTCCAGGTCGCGATCGCCCGGGCCCGTGCCGCGCCCTCCGGGACGGCGGCGGTGACGATCGTCAGCGTGGCGGGGGCCAGTACGGCCGCGCCCAGCCCCTGCACGGCCCGCGCGAGCAGCAGCTGCCAGTCGTCCCGGGCCAGCCCGCCGGCCAGCGAGGCCACCGTGAACAGGGCGAGCCCGACCAGGAACATCCGCTTGCGCCCGTACAGGTCACCGGCCCGTCCGCCGAGCAGCAGGAACCCGGCGAAGGAGATGGCGTACGCGTTCACCACCCACTGGAGGCCCGCGGCGCCCATCCCCAGGTCCGCCCGCATCGACGGCAGCGCCACGTTCACGACGGAGACGTCGAGGACGACGAGGAACTGCCCGGCGCAGGCGAGCGCGACGACGAGCCAGGCGGGGGAGGAGGGGGAGGCAGGGGAGACGGGGCGGCGGGGCGGTGGCACGGTGTCGGTCGCTTCGGGCATGGACGTCATGGTCTCAGGGCACTGTCGCCCCTTGCATCGGGATTCCGGCGTAGGTCTCGGGCCGCAGCGCGGTAGGTCCCCGGCAGGTCCTCGGCAGGTCCCCGGTAGGTCCCCGGCAGGTCCTCGGCAGGTCCCCGGTAAGTCCTCGGCTGGTCCTCGGTGGGCGCTCTCTCCCAAGAGAAGGTCAAGATTTCGTTAGTGTGCCGAAGCATCGGAATAGTTGCTCATGCATACGTGGTTCATCATGCACGTATCCCGCACGCGCATCCTCCCCCCGTTTCACCCCTCACCCTCACCTCTCCTCACCTCAGGCCTGGAGGCCCCCCTTCATGACGCACACGCCGACCGACCGGCCCCGACGCGGAGCGAACGGTGCCGTAGTCCCGGTGCTCGCCTTCGCGGGCATCGTGGTCGCGGTGATGCAGACCCTGCTCGTCCCGGTCGTCAAGGACCTGCCGCAGCTCCTGGGCACCGCCCCCAGCGACGCCACCTGGGTCCTGACCTCCACCCTGCTCTCCGGCGCCGTGGCCACGCCCATCATGGGCCGTCTGGGCGACCTGTACGGCAAGCGGCGCATGCTGATCCTCAGCCTCGCCGTGATGGTCGTCGGCGCGCTGGTCAGCGCCGTCACCAGCGACCTGCTCACGATGATCGCCGGCCGCACCCTCCAGGGCTTCGCGATGGGCGCCATCCCGCTCGGCATCGGGCTGATGCGCGACATGCTGCCGCGCGAACGGCTCGGCTCGGCCATGGCCCTGATGAGCTCCTCCATCGGCGTCGGCGGCGGCCTCGCCCTGCCCGCCGCGGCCCTGGTCGCCCAGCACAGCGACTGGCACACCCTCTTCTACGGCGCCGCCGGCCTCGGCGTCCTCGCCATCGCCCTCACCCTCCTCGTCGTCCCCGAGTCCCCGGCGCGCGCCGAGGGCTCCTTCGACCTGCCCGGCGCGCTCGGCCTGACCGCCGGACTCGTCCTCTTCCTGCTGCCCATCACCAAGGGCAGCGACTGGGGCTGGACCTCCGCCACCACGCTCGGCCTGTTCGCCGCGGCGGCGGCCGTCCTCGTCCTGTGGGGCGTGATGGAGCTGCGCCTGAAGGCCCCGCTGGTCGACCTGCGGACCACCGCCCGCCGCGAGGTCCTCCTCACCAACCTCGCCTCGATCATGGTCGGCGTCAGCTTCTACGTCGTCTCCCTCGTCCTGCCGCAACTGCTCCAGCTGCCGACCGGCACCGGCTATGGCCTCGGCCAGTCGATGGTCACCGCGGGCCTGCTCGTCGCCCCGCTCGGCCTGACGATGATGTTCACCGCGCCCGTCTACGCCCGGCTGTCCGCCCGCTACGGCCCCAAGCTCACGCTGATCCTCGGCATGCTGATCATCGCCATCGGCTACGGCGCCGGCCTCGGCCTGATGAGCGCCGCCTGGCAGAGCCTGGTCATCGCGGTGGTCCTCGGCGCCGGCATCGGCCTCGCCTACTCGTCCCTGCCCGCGCTGATCGTCGGCGCCGTCCCCGCCTCCGAGACCGGCGCGGCCAACGGCCTGAACACGCTGATGCGGTCCATCGGCACCTCCGTCTCCAGCGCCGTCATCGGCATGGTGCTCGCCAACACCGCGCACACCGTGAACGGCGTCGCCGTCCCCACCCTGCACGGCTTCCGCGTCTCCTTCCTGATCGCCACCGCCGCCGTCGCCGTGGGCCTCGTCCTGGCCCTCCTCCTGCCCGGCCGCACCCCGTCGGCCGCGCCGCAGCTGCGCGCCAGCAGCGAGGAGGACGCCAACCTGGAGCGCGCCGAGGCCGCCCTGCGGGCCTTCCGCGGCCGCGTCCTGGACGCCGGCGGCACCCCGGTCGCCCGCGCCAGGGTCACCCTCATCGACCGCCGCGGCCGGCAGGCCGGCGCCACCCTGTCCGCCGAGGACGGCAGCTACGCCCTCACCGTCCCCGCCCAGGGCTCCTACGTCCTCGCCGCCCGGGCCACCGGCCACGGCCCCCACGCCTCCGCCGCGACCCACACCGGCGACGACCGCCCGGTCGACGTGGACCTGGCGCTGCCGGGAGAGACGGTCACCGCGTAGGAAGACCGCTCGGGCCTCGGAGCCTGCTCGCCGCACCCCCCTGCCGCACCCCCGTCGCACCCCCCGTCGCAGCGCCGACGGGGGGTGCGACAGCATGGGGCGCCGACACACCCGTACGACCGAGGGGAACCCCATGACCGCGGCGCCCGCGCCCGAGATCCTGGCCGCGTTCGAGGCCGCGAAGGGCTTCATGCCCGTCGACGAGGGGCTCGCCCTGTACGCGGCGGCCGTGGCGGCGGGGCGGCTCGGCCTGCCGCTGCTGGAGGTCGGCACCTACTGCGGGCGCTCCACGATCCTGCTCGCCGACGCGGCCCGCGCCGCCCGGGTCACCGCCCTCACCGTCGACCACCACCGCGGCAGCGAGGAGCAGCAGCCCGGCTGGGACTACCACGACCCGGAGACCGTCGACCCCGAGACCGGCCTGATGGACACCCTGCCCACCTTCCGCCGCACCCTCCACCGGGCGGGCCTGGAGGAGCACGTCGTCGCCCTGGTCGGCCGTTCGCCGCAGGTGGCGAAGGTGTGGGGCACCCCCCTCGGCCTGGTCTTCGTCGACGGCGGCCACACCGACGAGCACGCGAACGCCGACTACGAGGGCTGGGCCCCGCACCTCGCCGACGGCGGTTTCTTCGTCATCCACGACGTCTTCCCGCACCCCGCCGACGAGTTCACCGGCCAGGCCCCCTACCGCGTCTACCTGCGCGCCCTGGCCTCCGGAGCCTTCACCGAGGTCTCGGACACCGGCTCACTGCGGGTGCTGCGGCGCACGGGCACCGGGATCTGAGCGGGGACGGCCGCCGCGATCTGACGGGCGGCCGTCCCCCCGAGGGCCGAGGGGCGGGCGGCCACCGGGGGCTGAGAGCCGCCCCCGGCCGCCGAGGGCCGAGGGTGGCGGCCGGGGGCGGCTCTCAGCCCGCCCGCTGCTGCTGCCCCCGCCGGCGACGGCGGCGGCGCAGGACGGCCGCCAGGGCCACGGCCGCCGCGAACGCCCCCGCGGCCCACAGCCGGGCGTCCCGCTGGGGCCGGTAGGGCAGGGCGGGCGACGCCCGGAGCGGGATGGCGGCGGTGTCGTTGCCGGGGGTGCGGTCGTAGGGGTTGTACGTGCGGATGGTGCCCCGCGCGCCGGGGACCCGCCGGTCGATGCGGACGCGGAAGCCGATGGCGGTCGTCCCGCCTTCGTGCCGCACCTCGTAGAACCGGTCGTACCCGATCTCGCAGACGAACGCCCCGCCGGGCTCCTCCGGCCGGTCGCACGCCCACCGGCCGCCCGAGTCCTCGAAGGTGTACGGGACGGAGGTGACCGTGGTGCCCTCCGGCGGGACCACCTCGAAGCGGCCCAGGTCCTCGCTGTCGAGGATCCGGCCGGGGCCGAGGTCGCGCACCCCGAGCCGCACCTCCACCGTGTCGCCGACCCGGCCCCGCACCGTCGCGGTGACCGGCCGGTAGTCGACCTGCACGGTGGTGCCCACGCCGAGGGTGCCCTGTCCGCTGTCGAAGCCCCGGTCCGCCGTGCGGACCAGGGTGAGCGCGCCGCCCGTTCCGCGCACGGTGTGGCCGGCGGGCCGCTGCGGGGACGCCGTCCAGGCGTAGGTCAGCGTGCCCTTCAGCTCCCCGGGCGAGGCCGTGTAGACCAGCGGCGCGCCGGTGCGGAAGGCGGCGTCCGCCGTGGCCTCCGCCGGGAACGTGCACCACGCCGAGGTGGGCGCGGAGCCCGCGTAGAAGCAGTTGCGGTACCGGGGCGTCAGCGTCAGGCCCGTCACGTCGACCCGGAGGGCGACGCCCTGCGGGGTGGGGAACGCGGAGTGGTTGGCGAACCCCGGTGTCACCGTCGCCGCCGTGCCCGGCTCCAGCCCGCTCACCGCCGGCTCCTCGCCGGGCGCGTACAGCGTCGGTCCGCCGACGACCATGCGGGTGGTGCCGGTGACGGGGGCGGCGTTGCCGGCGGTGGCGGTGTACGTCACCGTCCCGCTGTCGCCCGGCCGCACACCGTCCACGCCGTGCAGGGTGAAGGGCGCGTTGCTCTCGCCGTCGCCGTTCTGGAGGGTGCCGTACGCGCAGGTGAACACCGGCCCCTCGCCCACGCAGTTCCCGTAACCGCCCTTCACCGCGCGGGCGACGCCCGCCAGCCCCGAGGTGTCCACGACGACCGTGACGTCGCGGGCCGGGCCCCCGTCACCGCGCACCACGGCGACGGGCACCACGAAGTCGTCGTTCTCGGCCCGCGCGCCCTCGTCGGCGTTGTACATGGTGAAGCTCTCCGGGGCCTCCAGCCGCAACGCCACCTGCCCGGAGCCGTCCGCCACGGCGGGGGCGGCGGCCGAGGCGCCCGCCGTGGCCAGCACGGCCGCGAGACTCGCCGCCAGCGCGGCCGCACGTCTGCTGATCCGTATCGGTAGGAGCATGCGGGCACTATGCCAGGGTGCCGCCCCATGACCGGCCGCCCACCGTCCGCCGCCGGCTGCCTGCCGACCACCGTCCGCCGCCTGCTGCTTGCTTTCCGCCGTCCGCCGTCCGCCGCCGCCCGCATCCACCGCCCACGGCCGGCCGCCCGTCGTCCGCCGCCGAGGCCTGTGCCCACCGCCCGCTGCTGTCCGCTTCCCGCCGCCCGCCGACGCCCCCATCCACCGCCCACGGCCGGCTGGCCATCGTCCACCGCCGAGGCCCGCACCCCACCACCCGCCGCTGCCCGCTTCCCGCCGCCCACCGCTCGGTGTCACCGCCGCGCGACGCCCGCCGCCACCGTCAGGAGCCCCCATGCCCATCGACGCAGCCGAGGCGCTCTCCGCCGCACCCCGCTCCCGCGAGATCGCCTGGACCCCCGAGGACGTCCTGCTCTACCACCTCGGCATCGGCGCGGGCCGCCCCGCCACCGACCCCGGCGAACTGCGCTACACCCTGGAGTCACGGCTGCGCGTCCTGCCCAGCTTCGCCACCGTCGCCGGCACCGGTGCGCCCGGGGTGATCGACGCACTGTCCATGCCCGGCGTCGACGTCGACCTCGCCCGCGTCCTGCACGGCGGCCAGTCGCTCGCCCTGCACCGCCCGGTCCCCGCCGAGGGCACCGCCACCGCCACCAGCAGGATCACCGCGGTGTACGACAAGGGCACGGCCGCCGTCCTCGTCCTGCGCACCGACGTCACCGACGCCGACGGCCCGCTGTGGACCGACGACGCCCGGATCTTCGTACGGGGCGAAGGCGGCTGGGGCGGCGACCGCGGCCCCTCCGCCCGTCCCGTCCCACCGGCCGGCGACCCCGACACGGTGCTCGAACGGCCCGTCCGCGAGGACCAGGCCCTGCTCTACCGCCTCTCCGGCGACCGGAACCCGCTGCACGCCGACCCCGACTTCGCGCGGCGCGCGGGCTTCGAGCGGCCCGTCCTGCACGGCCTGTGCACCTACGGGATCACCCTCAAGGCCGTCGTCGACACGCTGCTCGACGGGGACGTGACCCGGGTGCGCTCGTACACCACCCGCTTCGCCGGAGTCGTGTACCCGGGCGAGACCCTGCGCGTCCGCCTGTGGCGGCGGGCGGGCACCGTGCGGGCGGCGGTGAGCGCGGCGGAGCGGGACGACGCGCCGGTCCTCACCGACACGCTGGTCACCCACGACTGAGACCCGCCGGACGCGGAAACGTGGCGCCGGACGCGGAGCCCGGAGCGGGGCTCGCGAAGCCCGTACCGCGAAGCCCGTACCGCGAAGCCCGTACTGCGGAGCCGGGACCGCGAAGCGCAGCGGGCGGAGCCCGACCGCGGAGCCCCATCGCGGAGCCCGGAACGCAGAAGGCCCCGCCCGTCTCGCGACGGGCGGGGCCTTCCGGCGTACCGTCAGGCAGCCGCCTCGGCCTTCTCCACGGCCGGCTTGCGGTGCCGGCCGCGGGGAGCGGACTCGCCGTCCTGAGCCGCGACCGGGCCCCGGTGACGGCCGTGACCGGTCTCCTGGGCGTCGGCGGACAGCGGCTGCGTGGTGCTTGCGTCACTCATCGGAAGTGTTCACCCCGTCAACATGATCTTTTTACAGCCGGGCGAGTTTATCCGGCTCACCTCGGGGCGCGTGCAGGCGGCCACGCCGACCGCTGCTACTTCGTTACAACCCGGTCGAGGGGGGCCTGCTGGAGCGGGACGGGACGAGGGGCACCGGGTCCGGGTCCGACGGCGGAGACAGGGTCGCAGACAGGGGCGCAGGCGGGGGTGGGGGCGGGGCCGGGGCAGGGGGGTTCGGCGGGGAGGGGGAGGGGGCCCGGTACGGAGGCCGGCGGTTGCGCGGCCCGCCGCTCCGCGGCCCGCGGCTCGGCGGCCGCGCTCCGCGGGGCCACGGTCACGCGCGCCACGCCGCACGGCTCCGCCGCCGTCGCGTACGGCAGGCACAGCACGCCGTCCCGGGTCCACAGGCCGCTGCCCGCGAGCCAGCCCTCGGGAGCCGCCACCTGGTGCAGGTGCCGTTCGGCGGGGCGCCACACGCCGAGCCGGCTGCCGAACGGGCCGTCGACGCGCAGCGCCACCGCGCACGTCTCCGGCAGCAGCACCTGACCCGGCTGGATCGCGAACGGTGTTAGGACGCAGCCCGGGATCCGCAACGACTCCGGGAAGCGGACCGGGAACGTGCTGCCGAGGACGCCCCAGCCGAGCCGTGGCTCACCGGGCGAGGGCGCGTCCGAGCGGATCAGCAGCAGACCGCTGTCCGGGTCCGCCAGCAGCAGACGGTCGTCGCTGTCGGCGGTGATCTGGAGCAGCGGGGACACCTCGCCGCCCCGCTCCAGGTCCACCACCACGGCCTTCGTGCGGCCGCCGGCCTCCCGGTCCAGCGCCAGCATGCGTCCCGTCCGGTCCAGCCACACCCCGCCCGAGCAGCGGCCGGGCAGGTCGGCGACGTGCTCCGGGCCGAACGCGCCGCCCGCGACCAGCCACAGCGTCGTCGAACGCGGGCCCACCGCCAGGGCGTACGCCCGCTCACCGCACGGCGCCGGCGGCAGCAGACGCAGCCGGGTGCCCGCGTCCGGGCACTCCACCGCGCCCAACGGCAGCTCACCCGTGCCGGGGCCGGTCGGGTACAGCAGCGAGAAGGCGTGCCGCCCCTGCACCACCCGCCGGATCAGGACCCGGCCGTCGCCCATCGGGTGCACGTCCGTGCCGGGCTCCTCCGGCTGGTGGCCGGGCAGCGGCACGGCGTACGGCTCGGGGCCGTCCAGCGTCCAGCGCTCCGGGAACCAGGACTCGCCGTCCCGCGCGAGACGGGCGGCGTAGGCGCCGTCCGCCGTGATCACGCAGGGCGCGTGCGGCGTCCGGTCGTCGTCTTCCTCGTCCTCCGCGGTGGATTCGATTGCACAGGCCGTCATGGCTCGGTCACCTCCGGTGACGAAGCTAAGGTCGTGTGCCCGGGAGGGGGATCGGCGCACGGGGGCTTCGCTCGTACGAGTGGTGCAGAAGCGATTCGCCTCCGGATGGACGGGGGGTTGTGCTGCCCGCCCGCCCGACCCCTTCACCCGACCCCTCCGCCCGACCCTCCGCCCGACCCCTCCGCCCGGCCCCTCCACCCGCCGCCGGTGCACCTCCGAGGACCGGCCAGGTAGCCTTTTCCCCGTGCCCCGTCTGTCTGAAGTCATCGCCGCGCTGGAGAAGCTGTGGCCCGCCGAGCGGGCCGAGGCCTGGGACGCGGTCGGTACGGTCGTGGGCGACCCCGACCAGAAGGTCGCGCGGGTCCTCTTCGCCGTCGACCCCGTCCAGGAGATCGTCGACGAGGCGGTGAAGCTGGACGCCGATCTGCTCGTCACCCACCATCCGCTGTACCTGCGCGGGACGACGACCGTCGCGGCGTCGACCTTCAAGGGCCGGGTCGTGCACGATCTGATCAAGAACGACATCGCGCTGCACGTCGCCCACACCAACGCCGACACCGCCGACCCGGGCGTGAGCGACGCGCTCGCCGGGGCGCTCGATCTGCGGGTCGTCCGCCCCCTCGTCCCCGACGCCTCGGACCCCGACGGGCGGCGCGGACTCGGGCGGGTCTGCGAGCTGGACCACCCGCTGACCGTGCGGGAGTTCGCCGCACGCGCCGCGGAGCGGCTCCCGGCGGCCACGCAGGGACTCCGGGTGGCGGGCGATCCGGAGGCCGTCGTACGGACCGTCGCCGTGAGCGGCGGATCGGGGGACAGCCTCTTCGACCACGTGCGTGCGGCCGGCGTCGACGCCTTCCTCACCGCCGACCTGCGCCACCACCCGGCGTCCGAGTTCATGGCGGCCGGCGCCCACCGTCCCCTCGCGCTGTTCGACGCGGCGCACTGGGCCACCGAGTGGCCCTGGTGCGAGCTGGCCGCCGCCCAGCTCGACGAGATCTCCGACCGGAACGGATGGGGCCTGCGGGTCCACGTCTCCACCACGGTCACCGACCCCTGGACCCTTCACACCCCCTCACCTGGAGCCCCCAACTGAACGCCGCGCCCGCCGACCAGATCCGACTCCTCGACGTCCAGGCCCTCGACGTCCGCCTCCAGCAGCTCGCGCACAAGCGGAGGTCGCTGCCCGAGCACGCCGAGATCGAGTCGCTGACCAAGGATCTGACGCAGCTGCGCGACCTGCTCGTGGCCGCGCAGACCGAGGAGAGCGACACCGCCCGCGAGCAGACCAAGGCCGAGCAGGACGTGGACCAGGTGCGCCAGCGCGCCGCCCGCGACCAGCAGCGGCTCGACTCCGGTGCCGTCACCTCCCCGAAGGACCTGGAGAACCTCCAGCGGGAGATCGTCTCCCTCGCCAAGCGCCAGGGTGACCTGGAGGACGTCGTCCTGGAGGTCATGGAGCGCCGCGAGGCCGCCCAGGAGCGGGTCGCCGAGCTGACCGAGCGGGTCTCCTCCGTCCAGACGAAGATCGACGACGCGACCGGCCGCCGGGACGCCGCGTTCGAGGAGATCGACGGCGAGGCCGCCACGGTGACGAAGGAGCGCGAGGTCGTCGCCGGCGCCGTCCCGGCCGACCTGCTCAAGCTCTACGACAAGCTGCGCGCGCAGCAGGGCGGCATCGGCGCGGCCAAGCTGTACGCGCGGTCCTGCCAGGGCTGCCGCCAGGAGCTCGCCATCACCGAGCTGAGCGAGATCCGCAAGGCCGCGCCCGACACCGTCGTACGGTGCGAGAACTGCGGCCGGATCCTGGTGCGCACCTCCGAGTCCGGGCTGTAAGGGGCGGACGGCGTGCGGGAGTTCATCGTCGAGGCCGACGGCGGGTCGCGCGGCAACCCGGGGCCCGCGGGCTACGGCAGCGTGGTGATCGACGCGGCGACCGGGGAGACGCTCGCCGAGCGCGCCGAGTACATCGGCGTCGCCACCAACAACGTGGCCGAGTACCGCGGGCTGCTGGCCGGACTGCGCGCCGCCCGCGAACTCGACCCGTCGGCCCGCGTGCGCGTCCGGATGGACTCCAAGCTGGTCGTCGAGCAGATGTCGGGGCGCTGGAAGATCAAGCACCCCGACATGAAGCCGCTGGCCGCGGAGGCGTCCCGCGTCCTCCCGCCCGGCCAGGTCACCTACGAGTGGATCCCGCGCGAACGCAACAAGCACGCCGACCGGCTGGCCAACGAGGCGATGGACGCGGGCAAGCGGGGCGAGCAGTGGGACCCCGGGGCGTCCCGGGCCGCCCTGGACGCCCCCGCGAGGCCGGCCGCCACCACGGCGGCGCCCGAGCCGTCCGGTCCGCCCGGGGACGCGGCCGCGGGGGCGGCCAGGGCCCGCGCGGCACTGGCCGAGGCGCGCCCGACGACGGCCACCACCCCCGGTCCCACGCCGGGCGCGAAGGCCGACGACCGCCGCGCCGCCCGCACCGTGGCCACCCCCGCCCCCGGCCTGCCCGCCGCTGCCGCGACGCAGGCCGCCTCCGCCTCCGTTTCAGCCTCTTCTCCCGCTCCCGCTCCCGCCTCCGCCTCCGCGCAGCCGTCCGTCGGCTGGGGCTCCGCGCCCGACCTCGGAGCGCCGGCCACCTTCGTCCTGCTGCGGCACGGAGAGACCCCCCTCACCCCCGAGAAGCGTTTCTCCGGCAGCGGCGGCACCGATCCCTCCCTCTCCGGCATCGGCCGGGAGCAGGCCGAACGGGTCGCCACCGCCCTCGCCCGGCGCGGAACCGTCCAGCACATCGTCGCCTCCCCGCTCGCCCGCACCCGGGAGACCGCGGCGGCCGTCGCCGCCCGGCTGGGGCTGGAGGTCACCGTCGACGACGGGCTGCGCGAGACGGACTTCGGTGCCTGGGAGGGGCTGACGTTCGGCGAGGTCCGCGAGCGCCACCCCGACGACCTGAACGCCTGGCTGGCCGACCCGGAGGCCGAACCCACCGGCGGCGGCGAGAGCTTCGCGGCGACCGCCACCCGGATCGCCGCCACCCGCGACAAGCTGGTCGCGGCGTACGCGGGCCGCACCGTGCTGCTGGTCACCCACGTCACCCCGATCAAGACCCTCGTACGGCTCGCGCTGGGCGCGCCGCCGGAGTCCCTGTTCCGGATGGAGCTGTCGGCGGCCTCGCTGTCGGTCGTGGCGTACTACGCGGACGGCAACGCCAGCGTCCGCCTCCTCAACGACACGTCCCACCTGCGTCCCTGAGGGGTGCGGCGGCTTCCCTCAGGGGTGCGGCCGGTCCCTGACGGGTGCGGAAGCGTCTCCGAGGCGGGCGGCGGCCCGCGCCAGCTCCTCGATCCGCCCCCAGTCCCCGGCCGCCACCGCGTCCGCCGGGACCATCCAGCTCCCGCCGACGCAGCCGACGTTGGGCAGCGCCAGGTACTCCGCGGCGTTGTCCGGGCCGATCCCGCCCGTCGGACAGAACCGGACCTGCGGGAGCGGCCCGGCCAGGGACCCGAGATACGCCGTCCCCCCGGCCGCCTGCGCCGGGAAGAACTTCATCTCCCGCACCCCGCGCTCCAGCAGCGCCACGACCTCCGACGTGGTCGACACCCCGGGCAGGAACGGGAGCCCGGACGCGCGCATCGCCGCCAGCAGGGCCTCCGTCCAGCCGGGGCTCACCAGGAACCGCGCGCCCGCCGCCCGGCACCGCGTCACCTGCTCCGGCGTGATCACCGTCCCGGCCCCGACGACCGCCTCGGGCACGGCGCCGGCGATCTCCCGGATCACGTCGAGCGCGGCGGGCGTGCGCAGCGTCACCTCGACGGCCGGAAGCCCGCCCGCGACCAGCGCCCGCGCCAGCGGTACGGCGTCGGCGGCGTCCCGCAGGACCACGACGGGCACGACCGGGGCGAGATCCAGGACCGAGACAGCCGAGGGGGAGGGCAGGAGTGAGGTCATGCGCCTCATCCTGCCCCCGGTGTGCAACACCCGCAAAGGTCGTTGCACATGATGCAACGGATAGCGCCGTCGTCGGCTAGTGGACCTGCTCCACCAGCACGTCCAGCGTCCACACGGCCCCCGCCCGCGCCGGAGCCTGCTCCTCCACCACGTAGCCGAGGTCGCGCAGCGCGACCACCAGCTCGGCGGGGCCCTTCGGGGCGATCCCCGCCGTCAGCAGACTCCGTACGATCCGCCCCTTGGTCGCCTTGTTGAAGTGGCTGACCACCTTCCGGGTCGGCGCGTGCAGCACCCGCACGCTCGCCGTCCGCCCGGCCACCTCGCCCTTCGGCTTCCACGCCGCCGCGTACGCCGCCGACCGCAGGTCCAGCACCAGCCCGTCCCCGGCCGCCTCGGGCAGCACGTCCGCCATCGGCGCCCGCCAGTGGGCGCCCAGCGCCCCCAGCCCGGGCAGCTTCACCCCTATCGAGCAGCGGTACGACGGGATCCGGTCCGTCACCCGGACCGCCCCCCACAACCCCGAGAACACCAACAGCGACCCGGCCGCCCGCGCCTTCGCCGCCGCGTCGAGCGAGGCCACGTCCAGGGCGTCGTAGAGCACGCCGGTGTAGATCTCACCGGCCGGCAGGGCGCCCGCCGTGCGCAGCGCCGCGTTCTTGGCGACCTCACCGCGCAGCCCCTCGCTCAGCCCCAGCACCTCGCGCGCCTTGTCCTCGTCCCCCGCGCACAGCTCGACCAGCTCGGCCAGCACGGCTTCCCGGGCGGCGGCGAGCCCCGGCAGCGACAGCGACGCCGGCTCCAGCGGGGCGCCACCACCGGACGCGGCCTTTCCTTCGGACGGGGGCAGCAGGACGAGCACGCGTGTTTCTCCTTCGATAGGACTCCGCGCCAGCGTACTGGGGTGCCCCGGGGCGAGCCGTGCCCCGACAACGGCGGTGATCATGTGCCACGATCGAGGGAAGGGTTCCCGATCTCACGGACAGGTGATCCGGCGATGTCCGATTCTGGCGAGCGACCGAAGGAGGGGCGTGACATGACCGCCATGTCCCACGAGCCGCTCACGCAGGAAGAGGTCCTGCTGGAGGGCTTTCTCGCCCTGGACACCCCGGAAGGATTCCGGGCGGAGCTCGTCGAGGGGGAGATCGTCGTGACACCGCCGCCGGACGGGGACCACGAGCACTGCATCAGCCGGATCGTGCGGCAGATGATCAAGTGGTCCCGGACCGAGATGGATTTCTCCGGCAACAAGGGACTGAAACTGAAGAAGGCCGAGGGCTGCCCCAAGGACCACGTGATCCCGGACGGCACCTTCGCGCCGGCGGCACTCCAGCTCTACCGAGGTGCCGACTCGTGGATGCCCTGCCAGGGCGTCGCCCTGGTGCTCGAGGTGACCTCCACGAAAGCCACGGCCGACCGCGAGCTCAAGCGTCGCTGCTACGCCCGCGCCGGTATCCCGTTCTACCTGCTCGTCGACCGTGACACCGCCGAGATCACGCTGCTCAGCGACCCCAAGCAGGACGACTACCGCCGGCGCTGCACCGTCCCCTTCGGAAAACCCCTCACCCTCCCCGAGCCCTTCGCCTTCGACCTGGACACCAGCGACTTCCTCTGAGCCGCGACCCGGCCGCCGCACCCGGCCACAGCGCACGCCCGGTACCATGGTCCATACGGCAGACGAGCCGGGCGGACGGCCGCGTGGAGCCCCCTAGGGGGCTTCCCGAGGAACGTCCGGGCTCCACAGGGCAAGGTGGTGGCTAACGGCCACCCGGGGTGACCCGCGGGACAGTGCCACAGAAAACAGACCGCCGGGGACCTCGGTCCTCGGTAAGGGTGAAACGGTGGTGTAAGAGACCACCAGTGCCCAGGGTGACCTGGGCAGCTAGGTAAACCCCACCCGGAGCAAGGTCAAAAGGAGCGCCGTCACAAGCGCTCTGCGCGGACGTTCGAGGGCTGCCCGCCCGAGTCCGCGGGTAGACCGCACGAGGCCGGCGGCAACGCCGGTCCTAGATGGATGGCCGTCTCCCCGGCCGCCGCGAGGCGACCGGGTGACAGAACCCGGCGTACAGCCCGACTCGTCTGCCGCCCTCTTCGCGCCGTGTCCTGAAGGGACCGGTTGCCCTTTCGACCGCTGGCGCCCTGTTGTCATACGCGTATTACCATGCCTTCGTGGCCAAAGCGCGCATCACCATCAGCTTGGAGCAGGACCAGGCCGAACGCATCAGGCAGCACGCGGAACGGGCGGGCATGGACGTCTCGGCCTACCTGGTGCATGCCGCGACGCGCCAGATGGCCGAGAGCGATGCCATAGAGGAACAGTTCGCCGCGGTGGACGCCCTCATCGCCCGGGCGGAGCAGGCGGCGGACGGGGTGCCCGCCGAACCCGCCCCGGAACCGGTCGCGGAACTGACGGAGCAGGAACGTCACGAGGTCGAGGAAGCCTTGGGGCTCGTCCACGGCCGGGACCGGCAAGGCCGCCGTCCGGGACACGCCGCGTGAGCGCACGGGTGCCGGTCTACGACACCGGCATGCTCATCGCACTCGCCGACCGCAAGGCGAAGGCGGTGGCTCTCCACGAGGGACTGCGCACGGCCCCGCACCGGGCGCTGGTGCTCGGACCGGTCCTCGCCCAGGTATGGCGCCCCCAGCCTGCGCTGGTGCACGCCCTGGCCGGTGTGCTGAAGGACTGCACAATCCCTCAGGCCCGTACGTCCGAGCCGCCCATGCGCGAGACGAAGGCGGGCCGTCCGGAGTGTCTGGCCTGTGTGACGGGCCCGGACCTCGCGGACTGGCGGCGCATCGGCACCGCTCTGGGGCGGGCAGCCCTGCCCGCGAAGAAGCGCCCGGACGCGGTGGACGCCTGGGTTGCTTTGGCGGCGGCCCGGCACGGCAGCGCGGTGGTCTTCACCACCGACCCGGGGGACATCCACGCCTACCTGACGGTTCTCGCGCCGACGGACGTGCACGTGGTTGCCGTCTGACGCCCGGGAGCCACGCTCTGCCCCGTCCACATGGTCGCGCAGGAGGTGAACGAGCGGGCTTTCCGCTGATCACGGGCCCTGGTGGCCCGGGGCGGTCGTACCGAGCGACCGCTCCGCAACCCTGGCCAGGTGCCGCCCGAACACCCCCCGCGCGTCCGGCGTCAGTGTCCGCAGCGCCACCAGTGCCGTGATCACGACGTCGCAGAGTTCGGCCTCGACGTCCTGCCAGGTGTGGCTGGTGCCCTTGCGGGGGTTCTGGCCGGTCGCGCCGATGACGGCCTGGGCTGTCTCGCCGACCTCCTCGGAGAGTTTCAGCATGCACAGCAGCATGCCCTCCCGGCCGGCGATCGGCTGATCGGCGGCCAGCCAGGCCCACAGGGCGTCGACGGTGGCCCAGAGATCGGTGGGGGAGGTGGGGCAGGAGACGGGCGCGGGGGCCGGTGCGTGCCGGGTGCTGTCGGTCATGCGGGCAGCCTGCCCCGGCGGTCACTCCTCGAACAACTCCTCCTGCTCGCCCTCCCGCCGGCGCCGCAGCCGCCGGGTGCGCAGGCCCACGACCACGGCCGTGGCCGCCGCCGTCACGCCGAGGGCCGCCGGGACCATCCAGCCCCGGTTGACGGCGTGGCCGAGGACGTGGTCGAGGGAGAGGCGGCCGGGGCCGGTGACGGCGAGGGACGCGCCGGTGAGACCGAGGGCGGCCGCGTACTCGTAGCCGCCCTCCTGCGCGAAGAAGCCGTTCGGGACGTGCACCGCGGCCGCGCCCGCCATCGCACCGGCCGCCGCCGCGCCCGCCGCCGGGGTGGCCAGGCCCAGCGCCAGCAGCGCACCGCCGCCGGCCTCCGCCAGGCCCGACGCCGTGGCGCTCGCCCGGCCGGGGACGTAGCCGACGGACTCCATGAACTGGCCGGTGCCCTCCAGGCCGTGTCCGCCGAACCAGCCGAACAGCTTCTGCGTGCCGTGGGCCACCAGCACTCCGCCGGTGCCCAGCCGGAGCAGCAGCAGGCCCAGATCACGTCGGTCGAGACAGTTCACGGTGACTCCCGGGGCGGAGGGGACGGAGGGGACGGAGGGGGTGGGGCCGTTCCACCGTCGCACTCCTCGGGCCGCACCGCCCGTCCGGGCGCCGTTCGGGTGGCGGGGTCCGCGGGGCGGTGTGAAGGTGAGCCGTATGACGATCCAGACCGGAAGACTCACCGACCCGGCCGTCCGGGCCTTCGTCTCCGCGGTGAACGCGCACGACCGGGAGGCGTTCATGAGCCTGCTGACGGCCGACGCGACCATGGCGGACGACGGCACCGACCGCGACCTCGCCGAGTGGATCGATCGGGAGATCTTCTCCTCCCACGGCCATCTGGAGGTCGACAACGAGTCGGACGGCGGCCGGGCCCTCCTCGCCCGCTACAGCAACGACACCTGGGGCGAGATGCGCACCAAGTGGCGGTTCGTGGTGGAGGACGACGGGCGGATCTCCCGCTTCGAGACCGGGCAGGCGTAGCGGCCCGTTCGGGGGGACTCCTCCGTCACACACGCGCGGGTCCGTCACACACACGCGGGCCGCCCACTGCCCGGCGGACGGCCGAGGTCGGCCGGGTGCGCGGGCGGTGAGCGGCCCTTGGGGAGGTCGCGTCAGGGACTGAGGCTGCGTCAGGTACTGAGGTCGCGTCAGGGACTGACGTCGCGTCAGGGGCCGACCGAGAGGGTCAGCGGCTGACCGCCTGCTCCTTCAGCGTCAGCTGCCCGGCCTTGATGGTGGCCAGGCGCGGGGCGCGGCGGGCGATGGACGAGTCGTGGGTGACCATGATGAACGTCAGCCCGTACTCCTGCCACAGACCCTCCAGCAGGGACATGATGTCGTCGCGGGTGCCCTCGTCGAGGTTGCCGGTGGGCTCGTCGGCGAGGAGGACCTTCGGCTTCTTCACCAGCGCGCGGGCGATGGCGACGCGCTGCTGCTGGCCGCCGGACATCTCGGACGGGACGTGCGACAGCCGCTCGCCCAGGCCGACCGACCGGAGCGCCTCCGCCGCGCGCTCGCGCCGCTCGGCCGGCTTCACGCCGAGCGGGACCAGGGCGGTCTCGACGTTCTCCTGGGCGGTCAGGGTGGGGATGAGGTTGAACGCCTGGAAGATGATGCCGATGTTCTCGGCGCGCACCCGGGTCAGCTTCGCCTCGCTGAGGCGGGCCAGGTCGACGCCGTCGAGTTCGACGCTGCCCTCGGACGGGCGGTCCAGGGCACCGATCATCTGGAGCAGCGTCGACTTGCCGCCGCCGGTGGGCCCCTGGATGACGAGCTGGTCGCCGTCCTCGATCGTGAGGTCGATGCCGCGCAGCGCCTCGACCGTCTCCTTGCCCCGCGTGTAGCGCTTGGTCACGCCGGTGAGCTTGTACATGGACTTCTCCGTGATCCGTAATCCGTGAGGGAGGTGGCGGGCCGGTCAGGAAACGCTGCGCAGGGCGTCCGCCGGGCGCATCCGGGAGGCGCGCCAGCCGCCCATGGCACCGGCGATGAGACCGCCGGCGACCGCCAGGCCGACCGCGAGCGCGATGGTGGTGACGGAGACGGGCGCGGAGAGCGCGATCTCCAGGGTGTTGCCGGACGCCTGACCGCCCATGCCACCGCCGCCACCGCCCGGGCCGCCGCCCATGCCGCCGCCGCCCATGCCGCCACCGGTGTTGCCGAGTTCGGCCGTCAGCGTCGGGCTGATCGCCGTCACCGTGTACGCCGCGGCCAGGCCGAGCGCGATGCCGAGGACACCGCCGAGGAGGCCGTTGACGATGGACTCGCCGACCACCTGCCGGGTCACCCGGCGGCTCGGCCAGCCGAGCGCCTTCAGCGTGCCGAACTCGCGCACCCGGCGGGACACCGCGGAGGAGGTCAGCAGCGCGGCGACCAGGAACGCGGCCGCGAGCACGGCGATGGACAGCCACTTGCCGACGCCGGCCGCCAGGTCCGAGGCGGTGGAGAGGGAGCCGGAGACGGTGTCCGCGAGGTCGGCGGAGGTCGTCACCGTCGTACCGGAGATGTTCTTCTGGATCGCCGCCTTGACGGTGTCGATCTGCTGGGAGTCGGTCGCCTTGACGTAGATCGTGGTGACCTGGTCGGCCGCGTCGGCGAGGGTCTGCGCCTGCTTCAGCGGCAGGTAGACGTCCGTGGTGGACTCGCTGCTGTCGGGCGTCGCGACGCCGATGACCTTGTACTTGGTGCCCGAGATGGTCAGCGTGGAGCCGACCTTGTAGGAGTTCTCCTTGGCGTACGAGGCGCTGACGAGCGCGACCTTGGCGTCGGCCTGCGCGGTCGTGAACGTCTTGCCGGAGGTGATCTCCGTGCCGGCCAGCGGGCCGAGGTCCTGGTCGGTGACGTCGACGCCCGCCACGGAGTACGAGTTGACGTCGAAGGAGGCGCCGCCGCCCTGGACCTGCGGGGCCGCGGTGCTGTTGCCGCTGCCGCCCGGGCCGCCCTGGCCCTGCGACTGGCCGCCGGAGGAGCTCTGCGCCTCGCCGCGGGTGAAGGAGCCGTCGACCTTGGTGACGTTCAGGGTGAGCGCGCCGACCGCGGACGCCACGCCCTTCTGCTGCGCGACCTTCGTCACGAGCGACGACTTCAGGGCCTGACCTCCCTGCGTCGTCACGCGGTCCGAGCTCTGCTCCTCGTCCTCGTCGGAGGAGGCGTCGAACTCGAATCTGGGGCCCTGGGAGCTGTTTCCGGTGGGCGCCGTACGGGCCTTGGTGACGGTCATGTCGGTGCCGAGGCCGTACAGCGACTGCAGGACCTTGTCCTGTGCCTGAGTCATGCCGGCCGACACCGAGTTGACGGTGATGACCAGCGCGATACCGAGCGCCAGACCCAGTGCGATGACCAGGGCCGCCTTCTTGCGCCGGCCCAGCTCGCGCTTGAGATAGATGCCAAACATCCCGTTCCTCGTCAGGTTCTTGGCGCCCGCTGTGGGCGCGGCATCAAATTAGGGAGAAACCTTTGAGTCGGCATGGGTAAAGGATGTGTGGGGCCTGGGAATACCGGGGTGTGGAATGAGAATTCCCTGAGGGTGCCCGAAGTGCCCTGAGGATGACCGAAGTGCCCCCCGTGCCGCGCGAGCACGGTGAGGGCGCGCGGAGGCCGCCGACGGCGCGGGCGGCGGTCGTCGGCGGTGTGCGCGGGCGAGTGCCGACCGCGTCTGCGACGGCGGCCGGCGGTGTGCGCGGTGGCGGCCGGCGGGACGCGCGGGTGAGTGCCGCCCCGGTGGTGCGGCAGCCGTTCCACGGTCCGGTGCGTACCCCGCGGCTCCGCGCGGGGTCCACCCCCACCCGGTGCCGTGGAACGGCTGCCCCTCCCCCTCGGTGTGGCTCGGCGGAACGCTCTTGCCCCAAGTGTGAACGTTCGGTGGAGGTAGGTCGAGCATAAGTCCGCTACCGGGCGCAATGGGGCGGAAGAGGAAGATCCGCTTGTGCAGGTCGACGGGGTGACGACCTGTCGGACGAGCGGTCAGCCCCGGCCCACGTACGGCATCGCCGTCGCCAGGACCGTCGCGAACTGCACGTTCGCCTCCAGCGGCAGCTCCGCCATGTGCCGCACGGTGCGGGCCACGTCGGCGACGTCCATCACCGGCTCCGGCACGGTCCTCCCGTCGGCCTGGAGCGCGCCCGTCGCCATCCGGGCCGTCATGTCGGTCGCCGCGTTGCCGATGTCGATCTGCCCGACCGCGATGCGGTACGGCCGCCCGTCCAGCGACAGCGACTTGGTGAGGCCGGTGAGGGCGTGCTTGGTCGCCGTGTAGGCGACGGAGTGCGGGCGGGGCGTGTGGGCCGAGACCGAGCCGTTGTTGATGATCCGCCCGCCCTGCGGCTCCTGTTCCTTCATCTGCCGGTACGCCGCCTGCGCGCACAGGAACGCCCCGTTGAGGTTGGTGTCCACCACGTGCCGCCAGGCGTCGTAGGGGAGGTCCTCGACGGGCACGCCGCCGGGGCCGAACGTGCCCGCGTTGTTGAACAGCAGGTCGAGCCGGCCGAACCGGGCCCGCACGGCGGCGAAGAGGGCCGTCACGTCGTCGGGGCGCGAGACGTCCGTCCGTACGGTGAGCGGCTCGGTCTCGGGCGCGGCCAGGGCGGCCGTCTCCGCCAGGGTCTCGGCGCGGCGGCCCGTGAGGACCACCGACCATCCCGTGCGGAGCAGTTCCACGGCCACGGCGCGGCCGATGCCGGACCCGGCGCCCGTGACCACGGCGATCTTCGACTGTACGTCAGTTCGCTTGGCGTTCATGGGCCCGCAGCGTACGGCAGTGCCCGCGATACGGAATGCTTCCGTCCGCCACCCGACTGTCGTCCACGCGCCCCTTCGGGGTCTTCACGGCGTCGTCCCCGGCCACTCCAATGCCTCCTGCAGCCATTTTCAGGGGAGGACCGGAATGACACCCGCAGCACGCCCGTCCCAGCACGCCCCCGAACTCCGCGCCGCCGCCCGGCACATCGGCCGCCGCCGCTTCCTCACCGTCACCGGCGCGGCCGCCGCCCTCGCCTTCGCGGTCAACCTGCCCGCCGCCGGTGCCGCGGCCGCCGCCGAGCTCGACCCCGCCCGGATCACCGACGACCCCTTCACCCTCGGGGTGGCCTCCGGCGACCCGCTGCCCGGCTCCGTGCTCCTGTGGACCCGCCTCGCCCCGGCCCCCTACCAGCCCGACGGCGGCCTGCCCGCGGAACGCGTCACCGTCCGCTGGGAACTGGCCCACGACGAGCACTTCCGACGCACCGTCAGACGCGGCACGGCCACCGCCCACCCCGAGTTCCACCACACCGTCCACGTCGAGGTCTCCCACCTGGACCCCGACCGCGTCTTCTACTACCGCTTCCGCGTGGGCGACTGGACCAGCCCGGCCGGCCGCACCCGCACCGCGCCCGCCACCCGCTCCCGCGCCGCGGGCCTCACCCTCGCCGCCGTCTCCTGCCAGGCCTACGCCGACGGCTACTACACCGCGTACGGCCACCTCGCCCAGGACGACGTCGACGTCGTCTTCCACCTCGGCGACTACCTCTACGAGTACGCGGTCAACGCGGTCGGCAACTACCGCAACTACACCGACCGCACGCTCCCCGACCTGTTCAATCACGAGACGGTGACCCTGGAGGACTACCGCCTGCGGTACGCCCTCTACAAGTCCGACCCCGACCTGATGGCCGCGCACGCCGCGCACCCCTTCGTCGTCACCTGGGACGACCACGAGACCGAGAACAACTACGCCGGCGACACCCCCGAGAACTCCGTCCCGCCGGAGGAGTTCCTGCTGCGCCGCGCCTCCGCCTACCGCGCCTACTGGGAGAACCAGCCGCTGCGCCGCCCCCAGCTCCCCGACGGGTCCGACATGCGGCTCTACCGCCGCCTCCACTGGGGCGACCTCGCCCAGTTCGACGTCCTCGACACCCGCCAGTACCGCTCCGACCAGGCCTACGGCGACGGCGCCCAGCTCCCCGGCCCCGACATCGACGACCCGTCCCGCACCATGACCGGCGCCACGCAGGAGCGCTGGCTGCTCGACGGCTGGCGCGCGTCACGGGCGCTGTGGAACGTCGTACCGCAGCAGGTCACCTTCTCGCAGCGGAAGCTGGACCTGAACCCGGTCGCCAAGCTGTCGATGGACGCCTGGGACGGCTACCGCGCCTCCCGCCGCCGCGTCCTGGACGGCGCGGAGGCCGCCGGCGTCGACAACCTCATGGTCCTCACCGGTGACGTGCACGTCGGGTACGCCTTCGACATCAAGGACGACTTCGACGACCCGGCGTCCCGGACGCTGGGCACGGAGATCGTGGCCACCTCGATCGCCAGCGGCCGCGACGGCTCCGAGAAGCCCGCCAACTGGGCCACCTACACGGCCGCCAACCCGCACCTGAAGTTCTACGACGGGCGGCGCGGCTACGTCACCGTCGCCCTCGGCCGCGACCTCGCCCGCGCCGACTTCAAGACCGTCCCCTACGTCACCCGCACGGGCGCGCCGGTCACCACCGCCGCGTCCTTCGTCACCGAGGTGGGCGACCAGGGCCTCAAGCCGGCCTGACCCGGCCGGGTCCGCCGTGCCCGGCCGGGACTTCCCTACGGGCTCGGGACCGCCGCGCCCCGCAGCGCCGGGACTTCCCTACGGGTCAGGACCGCCCTACCCGGCCGGGACCGCCCTGCCTACGGGGCCGCAACCGCCGCGCCCGGCAGGCCGTCCTGCCCGGCGGCCGGGGGCCGCCCTACGGGGCCGGCGGCGGCCAGGCGTCGCCCCAGTCGGCGTCCCGCGCCGCCCGGTACAGCTCGCCGTGGCGTTTCGTCACCGTCGTCCGCTCCAGCCGCTCCTCGGCCCCGCACAGGTCGAGGAGCACCTGGCCCTTGCGGATCTGCGGCCGCCGGACGACCCGGGCGGGCGCCGGGGCGACGGGGAAGCGGGCGGCGGCGACGTAGGAGAACTTCTCGTCCTCGTACGGCAGCGAACCGCCCTTGACCTGCCGGTGCAGCGAGGAACGGCTGACCCGCGCCGAGAAGTGGCACCAGTCGGTGCCCGGCGCGATCGGACAGGCGGCGCTGTGCGGGCAGGGCGCGGCGATGCGGAAACCGGCGTCGACGAGCCGGCCGCGGGCCTCGATGATCCGCGCGTAGCCGTCCGGGGTGCCCGGCTCGACGATCACCACGGCCTGCGCGGCGGCCGCGGCGGCGTCCACCAGGGCGGCGCGGTCGGCGGCGGACAGCTCGTTGAGGACGTAGGAGACGGTGACCAGGTCGGTGGCGTCGAGGGCGAGCGCCGCGCCGATGCGGGCGCGCTGCCAGCGGACGTCCCGCAGCGCCGGGTTCGCGCCCGCGATCTCCCGGCCCAGGGCCAGCGCCGGCTCCGCCCAGTCCAGGACGGTCACCGGGCGCTGTCCGCCCCAGGTCGCGCCGACCGCCCAGGTCGCCGCGCCGGTGCCGCCGCCGACGTCCACGTGGCCGCAGGGCACCCACCCGGGCACGGCGTCCGCGAACGCCTCCAGCGCCGACCGGACCGCCTCGAAGGTCGCCGGCATGCGGTACGCGGCGTACGCGGCCACATCGGCGCGGTCGCGCAGGATGGGCGCGTCGGTGGGCGTGGCCCCCCGGTAGTTGGCGATCAGCCGGTCCACGGCCTGCGCGGCCTGTTTGGGCGGGAGCCCGTCGAGGAGATCCGTGAGGGCGCCACGGAGCATCTCGGAGGCGGATACGGAGACGTTCACCCCACGATTTTCTCAGGTCCCGCACCCGGCCCCGACCGACCGGCCCCCACGGGGCGGCCGGAGCCCGACCGTCCCTGGGCCGGGCGGGCTCACCGCACCGGGCTGCCGGCCCCTACGGGGCGGCCGGCACTCGCCCGTCTCCGGGCCGCCGGGCTCACCGCATCGGGCCAGAGGGGCTCACCGCATCGGGCTGCCGGTCCCGCGGGGCGGCCGGAGCCCGCCTCCTGCCCCTGGGCCGGGCGGGTTCACCGCACCGGGCTGCCGGCCCCCGCAAGGCAGCCGGCGCCCGTCTGTTCCGGGGACGTCGGGCTCACCGTACTGCCGGGCCGCCCGCCACCGGGCCGCCGGCTCACCGCTCGCTGAACCGGCCGTCCTTCCCCGGGCCGCCGGCTCACCGCTCGGTGAACCGGCCGTCCCTCCCCGGGCCGCCGGTTCACCGCACCGCCCTCGCCAGTCGCGTCCCCGCCCGGGCCCGTGGTGTGCTGTCCGGCGCCCGGCGTACCGGATGCACCGTGTTCGCCAGCAGGACGAGGAAACTGTCCGTCGCCGGGTCCAGGACCAGCGACGTTCCCGTGAAGCCCGTGTGGCCCGCGGCGCCCCGGCCGGCGAGTTCCCCCATGAACCACGGCTGGTCCACCGCGAACCCCAGCCCCGGCGGCGTCAGCAGCAGTTCCGCGAAGTCCGGTCCGAGGACGCGGGCGGGCCCGTACGCGCCGCCCGCGAGCAGGGCCCGGCAGAACACGGCCAGGTCGCGGCCCGTGGAGAACAGGCCCGCGTGACCGGCCACCCCGCCCAGCGCCCAGGCGTTCTCGTCGTGCACCACGCCCCGCAGCGGCCCCCGGTCGGCCTTGGCCCACGGGCGCCGCTGGTCCTCGGTGGCCGCCGCGTCGGGGCAGGGCCCGAAACCGGTCGACGTCATGCCCAGCGGCCGGGTGATCCCGTCGCGCACGAGGACGTCCAGGCCGCGCCCGGTCATCCGCTCCAGGAGCTGCTGGAGCAGCAGCATGTTCAGGTCGGAGTACCGGTACGTGCCCGGCTCGGCCACCGGCGCCTCGGCGCGCAGCAGCTCCAGGCGCTCCGTGTCGTCAGCGCAGTCGTACAGCGGCAGCTCGGGACGGAGGCCGGAGGTGTGGGTGAGCAACTGGCGGACGGTGACGCCGTGGGCGGCGGCCGCGCGGAAGTCCGGCAGGTAGGCACCGATCCGCGTGTCGATGCCGAGCGTGCCCCGCTCGATCTGCTGGACCGCCGCGACCGAGGTGAACAGCTTGGTGAGGGAGGCCAGGTCGAACGGCGTGTCCACGGTCATCGCGACGCGCTCGCCGGGCGGCAGCTCCACGCCCGCGCCGCTCCCGGGGTCGTACGCCGCGTAGCGCACCGCCCAGCCGGCCGCCCGCTGGACGGCGATCACCGGGCCGCGTCCGGCGACCACGACGGCGCCCGCCGCCCAGGGGCGGCCACCACGGGTGAGGCCCTCGACGTCCCGGGCGAGGTGCCGTATCTCCTCGGGGTCGAGCCCGGCCCGCTCCGGGGTGTCGACGCGCAGGCGCGGTGCGCTCAGCTGTCCGCTCCCCGGTGCTCGGCCCCGCCCGCGCGGGCGGCGCCTCCGCTATCCACCGCCGCCGTGCCCCTCCGGGGACGGCACAGGCCGGCGAAGCAGGCCAGCGCCACCAGCGTGGCCACCAGCTGCACGACGGCCATCGGCACGGCGGTGTCCTCGCCGGCGATCCCGACCAGCGGCGAGGCGATCGCGCCGATGAGGAAGGACGACGTGCCCAGCAGGGCGGACGCCGAGCCCGCGGAGTGGCGGACCCGCATCAGGGCCAGCGTCTGGGCGTTGGGCAGGACGACGCCCATCGCGGACATCAGGACGAACAGGGCGGCGGCCACCGGGGCCAGCCCCACCTCGCCGAACACGCCGGCCGCCATCAGCAGCAGCGCCGTCGCCGCCAGCAGGACGACCGCCAGACCGGCGACCAGCACCCGGTCCAGGCGGACCCGGCCCACCAGCACCTTGCCGTTGACCTGGCCGACCGCCACCAGCCCGATCGAGTTCAGGCCGAACAGCAGGCTGAACGTCTGCGGCGAGGCGCCGTAGATCTCCTGGACGACGAACGGCGAGGCCGAGATGTAGGCGAACAGGGCGGCGAAGGCGAAGCCGCCGGTGAGGAGGTAGCCGGTGAAGGGCAGGTCGGCGAGGAGGGCGCGCATCGAGCGCAGGGCCTCGCCCACGCCGCCCGAGTGGCGTTCGGCGGGCGGCAGGGTCTCCGGGAGCCGCGCCGCCACCAGGCAGGCCAGCAGCGCCCCGACCACCGTCAGGACCACGAACACGCCCCGCCAGTCCGTCACCCGCAGGATCTGCCCGCCGATCAGCGGCGCCACCACCGGGGCCACCCCCGAGACCAGCATCAGGGTGGAGAAGAAGCGGGCCATCGCCACCCCGTCGTACAGGTCCCGCACCACCGCCCGCGCGATCACTATGCCCGCCGCGCCCGCGAGGCCCTGCACCAGCCGGAACCCGATGAGCAGGCCGACGGTGGGCGCCAGCGCGCACAGGGCGGTGGCCAGGACGTACACGGCCAGTCCGCCGAGCAGGGGACGCCGGCGTCCCCAGCGGTCGCTCATCGGCCCGACCACCAGCTGCCCCAGGGCCATGCCGGCCAGACAGGCGGTCAGCGTGAGCTGGACGGTGGCGGCCGGCGCGTGCAGGGAGCGGGTGACCTCCGGGAGCGCCGGGAGGTACATGTCCATCGCCAGCGGGGGAGTGGCGGTCAGACCGGCCAGGAGGAGGACGACGAGCAGCCCGGTCCGCCGCCCGGCGGACGACGGCCCCGCCGTGCGTCCCGGGGAGTCGGCCCGGCCCGCCGTGCGTCCCGGGGAGTCGGTCCGTCCCGCCGTGCGTCCCGGGGAGTCGGTCCGTCCCGCCGTGCGTCCCGGGGAGTCGGCCCGGCCCGCCGTGCGTCCCGGGGAGTCGGTCCGTCCCGCCGTGCGTCCCGGGGAGTCGGCCCGGCCCGCCGTGCGTCCCGGGGAGTCCGTCCGGCCCGCCTGGCCTGCCCGGTCGGCCCGTGCCGCCTGCCCTGTCCGTCCCGCCCGTTCCGTCCGCTCCGTCTCCGTGTCGACCGTGTCCGACCCGCCCGTCACCGGCGCCCCACCCTCGGGCATCTGGCCGCCCCTCCCTCTCCGACGTCTTCGCGACCTATGCTCTCAGCTCGAACGCACCGATGGGACGGCACGAGGGTGGGCGGGATGACGACGGACAGCGTGCGGTGGGGGATCCTGGCGACCGGCGGGATCGCCGCCGCCTTCACGGCGGACCTGATCGACCTGCCCGACGCGGAGGTCGTGGCGGTCGCCTCGCGCACCGAGACCTCGGCGCGGGCCTTCGCCGAGCGCTTCGGGATACCCCGGGCGTACGGCGACTGGGAGTCGCTGGCATGGGACGAGGACATCGATGTCGTCTACGTCGCCACCCCGCACTCCGCGCACCGGTCCGCCGCCGGCCTGTGCCTCAAGGCCGGGCGGAACGTGCTGTGCGAGAAACCGTTCACGCTGAACGTGCGGGAGGCCGAGGAACTCGTCGCGCTCGCCCGCGACAACGGGCGCTTCCTCATGGAAGCCATGTGGATGAACTGCAACCCGCTGATCCGGCGCCTGAAGACGCTGGTCGACGACGGCGCGATCGGCGAGGTGCGGACCGTGCAGGCCGACTTCGGCCTCGAAGGCCCCTTCCCGCCCTCGCACCGGCTGCGCGACCCCGCCCAGGGCGGCGGCGCCCTCCTCGACCTCGGCGTCTACCCCGTCTCCTTCGCCCAGCTCCTGCTCGGCGAACCCTCAGGGGTCTCCGCCCGCGCCGTCCTCTCCGCCGAGGGCGTCGACCTCCAGACCGTCGCCGCCCTGTCCTGGGACTCCGGCGCGCTCGCCGCCCTGCACTGCTCCCTCGTCGGCGGCACCGGCACCTCCGCCTCCGTCACCGGCTCGCGCGGCCGCATCGACATCCCGTCCGGCTTCTTCCACCCCGACCGCCTCGTCCTGCACCGCGCCGGCCGGGACCCCGAGGAGTTCACCGCCGACCCGGCCGACGGGCCCCGCACCACCATGCGCCACGAGGCCCGCGAGGTCATGCGCGCGCTGCGCGCCGGGGAGACCGAGTCGCCCCTCGTCCCCCTCGACGGCACCCTCGCCGTCCTGCGCACCCTGGACACGATCCGCCGCGACATCGGCGTCCGCTACCCGGGAGAGCCCGCGTAGCCGACGCCCCGCACCGCCCCGCACCGCCCCGCACCGCCCCGTGCCCCGCCCCTTTCCCGGCGGGCACGGGGCGAGACGGGGCGTCTCATGTGCTTGGTACCGTCGTCGCATGGTCACCCAGCCCGGAAAGCCGGCCCCCGACACCACCCGCCGCAGCGAGAAGTCCCGGCGGGCCATCTACGAGGCCGCCCTCGCGCTCGTCGGGGAGGTCGGCTACCCGAGGACCACGATCGAGGGCATCGCCGCCCGCGCCGGCGTCGGCAAGCAGACCATCTACCGGTGGTGGGGCTCCAAGGCCGACGTGCTGCTGGAGGCGTTCCTCGACCTGGGCGAGCAGGCGGCCGAGGCGGCGGGGCAGGTGCCGTACGCCATCCCGGACAGCGGGGACCTCGCCGCCGACCTCAAGGCCGTCCTGCGCGCCACCGTCGACGAGCTCCTCGACCCCCGCTTCGAGGCCCCGTCCCGCGCGCTGACCGCCGAGGGCCTCGTCAACGAGCAGCTCGGCCGCGAGTTCGTCACCAAGCTCCTCGAACCCAGCCTCCGGCTGTACGCCGACCGCCTGCGCTCGGCCCAGGCCGCCGGGCACGTCCGCGCGGACGTCGACCCGCGCATCGCCCTGGAACTCTTCGTCTCCCCGCTCGCCCAGCGCTGGCTCCAGCGCACCGGCCCCCTGTCGTACGCGTACACCGACACCCTCGTCGACTACGCCCTCCACGGACTCGCACCGCGATGACTCCCCCGGGCCCCATCCGTCCCGCTGGTCCCACCTGCCCCGATTGGGTGCTCCGGACCCCCGATGCGCAAGATGGTGGGACCATAGGGCATGCTGTCCGCACCACGGCGAGGCAAGGGGATAGATGAGCGCGGAGTACGGCGGCCGCACCGGCCGGCAGGGCAAACTCTCCCAGTGGCTGCGCGGACGCCGCCCGAAGGAAGCCGCCGACGACGGCGGCCGTGAGGCCCTGCTGCTCGCCGCCGCCGGAGCGGGACTGCCGCTCGCGCCCGCCGCCCATCCGGCCCCCGGCTACCGCTGCTCCTGCGACCGGGTCGGCTGTCCCACCCCCGCCCGGCACCCCGTGTCGTTCGCCTGGCAGACGCAGTCCACCACCGACCGCGCCCAGATCGAACGCTGGGCCCGCCACCAGCCGCAGGCCAACTTCATCACCGCGACCGGCATGGTGCACGACGTCCTCGACGTGCCGCTGGAGGCCGGCCGGGAAGCACTCGGCCGGCTGCTCGGCGCGGGCGTCGAGGTCGGCCCGGTCGCCGCGAGCGACGACGGCCGCATGCTCTTCTTCACCCTCACCCGCGGCACCCCCGAGGACGAGGACGAGTGGTGGCCGTGCGAGCTGGACTGCCACCCCGAGACCATGGACGAGCACCCCGGCCTGCGCTGGCACTGTCGCGGCTCCTACGTCCTCGTCCCGCCCGCCCGGCTCCCCGGCGACGACGACCGCGCGGTGCACTGGGTCCGCGGCCCCGAGCACGCGCTGCCCGACCCGCTCACCCTCCTCGAAGTCCTCACCGACGCCTGCGCCCGCCACGTCGGCCAGGAGACCGGGCACCCGTCCGGGGCCTGGCCGCTGCGCCACTGAGAAGCGCGCCGGGGGAGCTACTGGGAGCTACTCGCCCTTCGCCGCCGTCAGCCCCTCCAGCCGGCTGAGCAGCGACACCCTGCCGTTCCCGGAGCCCTTCAACGGGTCCAGGGCCACCTCGTTGGCGACGAACTCCATCGTCAGGGACTGCTTGACCTCCCCGGTCGTCAGCGCCTGAACGTTCTCGTTCTGCGTCGGCACCGTCGCCCCCGCCGCGGCGGTCTGCTTCGTGTAGTGGTGCGTGCTGAAGAACACCAGCGCCCCGCCGTCCGCGGTGCGCAGTGCCAGCGGCGCGAAGTCACCGCTGGTCAGGGACTGGTCGACGTACTGCGTGGCCAGCCCCGGCTTGCTGGAGTTCTTCTCCCGGGTGGCGCGCAGCTCGCTGGTGTACGTGCCGTCCGCGAACGTCTCCCCGCCCTCGTGCAGGTAGGTCGCGTAGTCCTTGCTCAGGTCCTCCGGCGGGCGTGTCAGTTCCCCGGAGTCGGCGGGCACCGCCTCGGCCCAGCCGTCCTTGTCCTTGCGGAACTCCGGCACCGCCCCCGGCGCCACCAGCGTCAGGTAGGCCGCCTGCCAGGGGTCCGCCAGACGGTTGCGGGTGAACACCAGCAGCCAGCGCACGTCACCGCCCTTGTTGGCCTGCGCGTCGGCGACGAACCAGCGCGGCCAGCCCGCCTTCTTGGGGATGGTGTACCGCACGTCCGTCAGCACCAGCGCCTTGTGCTGCGGGTTGCCGTCCGGGTGGTTGACCCGCCCCGCCTTCAGCCGCGCCGCGTCGATGGCGCCCAGCGCCCCGGTGGTGTGCTCGGCGTCGAGGGAAGCGTCGTACGCCGCGTCGGCCTTGTTGTACGCGGTCGTGAACTGCTCGACCGCCTTCGCCGCCTCGGCCCGGGTCGCCGCGGGGAGCACCACGCGCTCCCCGTGGACCACCACACAGCCGCTCGCCGTCAGCGAGACGGCGGTGAGCGAGGCCGCTATGACTGCGTTCCGGTCACGCCTGACGGGCCGTCGACGGCCGGTCGTCAGGCTGCGTTCCCCGGTGCGTTCCCTGGTCATCAGGTGTCTTCACCTTCCCCTTCCCGGAGGCGAACCCTACCGGGGCGGGGAACGGCGCGGACGCCGGGACCGGGTACAGCGGCCACACCGTGACCTGGCCGGCCACCGGGCCCGGCCGGCCGCCCGACTCGCCCCGGCGCGGGGCGTGTCGGCCGGCTCAGGGGCGCCGCCTGGGGTGGACGAGGAGGGCGCCCGTCTCCGGGTGCGGCAGCACCTCGACCGGCTGGTCGTACACCTCCGTCAGCAGCGGCTCGGAGAAGACCTCGGCGGGCGGGCCGTCCGCGGCGACCCGCCCCGCGCGCAGCACCGCGACCCGGTGCGCGTAGGCCGCGGCGAGCCCCAGGTCGTGCAGGACGACGACCACCGCGTCGCCCGCCGCCGCCCGCTCCCGGCACAGCCCCAGCACCAGCTCCTGGTGCCGGAGGTCCAGGGCGGCGGTCGGCTCGTCGAGCAGCAGCAGCGGGGCGCGCTGGGCGAGGACCCGGGCGAGCGCGACCCGGGCCCGCTCGCCGCCGCTGAGCGCGGAGAAGGGGCGCGCGGCGAAGGCGGTCACCTCGGTGGCGGCCATCGCCCCGGCCACCACCAGGTCGTCCTCCGCGGGGGAGGAGGCGTGCGGCGCCCGTCCCATCCGGACCACGTCCGCCACGGGGAACGGGAAGGAGAGCGTCGCCGCCTGCGGCAACACCGCCCGCCGCAGCGCCAGTTCGGACGCCGTCCACTCCGTCGCCGGGCGCCCGTGGATCCGTACGACGCCCCGCGCGGCCGGCAGGTCGGCGGCGAGCGCGGCCAACAGGGTCGACTTGCCGGCGCCGTTGGGGCCGACGAGCGCGAGGACCTCACCGGCCCGGACCCGTACGTCGACACCCCGCAGGACCTCGCGGCCGCCCAGCCGGACGTGGAGGGCGTCGGCGTCGGCGAGGACGTCGCCCGGGGCGGCGGGGGACGGCGGGGCCGGCCGGGGGCGGAGGAGTCTCATACGGGGTTCCTCGGGGGTGTCATTGGGGGTTCATCGGGGGTTCATCGGGGGAGGCGGACGGGGCGAGCGGCCGGACCGGCACGGGCACGGGCACCGGCACTGCGGGCGGCGCCGGGACCGGCGCGGGGCGGGCGGCCGTCACGCCCACCCGCCCTGCTTGCGGCGGGTCCTGCGCAGCAGCCAGAAGAAGAAGGGGCTGCCGAGGAGGGCGGTGAGGACCCCTAGGGGGAGTTCCGCGGGGACGGCGACCGTGCGGGACGCCAGGTCGGCGGCGAGCAGCACCAGAGCGCCGAGCAGGGCGCTGCCCGGGACCAGGAACCGGTGTCCCGGCCCCGCCGCCATCCGCAGCAGGTGCGGCACGACCAGGCCGACGAAGCCGATGATCCCGGACACGCTCACCGCGGCCGCGGTCAGCAGCGCGATGACGAGGATCAGCACGATCCGCAGCCGCTCCACGTCCACGCCCAGGTGCCTGGCCGGCCGTTCGCCGAGCGCCAGCAGGTCCAGGCGCCGTGCGTACAGGGGCGCGAGGGCCAGGCCGGTCACCGCGCACGGCAGCACCGCGAGCACCTTCGGCCAGGTCGCCTGGGAGAGCGAGCCGAGCTGCCAGAAGGTGATCTGCTGGATCGCCGCGGTGTCCGCGAGGAAGAGGCACAGCCCGATCAGCGCCCCCGCGAAGGCGTTCACCGCGATCCCGGTGAGGATCAGCGTCACCACCTCCGTGCGCCCGCCGGACCGCGACATCACGTACACCAGCAGGACCGTGCCGAGACCGGCGGCGAAGGCGAAGGCGGACACCGTCCAGGTGCCGAGGACGTTCACGCCGAACGCGATCGCGGCGACCGCGCCGACCGCCGCGCCCGAGGAGATGCCGATGACGCCGGGCTCGGCCAGGGGGTTGCCGAACACGCCCTGCATCAACGCTCCCGCGCACCCCAGCGAGGCCCCGACGAGCAGCGCGAGGACGATTCTCGGGAACCGGACGTTCCACAGCACCGACTCCGCGACCCGGTCCAACTCCCCGCCCCCGAGCCCGATCCGGTGCTGCACGGAGGACAACACGTCCCCGACGGGCACCGGATACGCCCCGAGTCCGGCGGCGACCGGCACGAGGACGAGCAGGCCCACGACCAGCCCGGCGGTCAGCAGTCCGGCGGTCCCGCGCCGCCCGCGCGGGGCCGCGGCCGGGGGAGCGGCGGGCTCGGCGGGCTCGACCGGCTCGACGGCCTCGTCCAGGACGGTCATACGGCACCCTCCGGGGCGTACCGCTGTCCGGCGTCCGGTCTCGGTGAGCGTCGCACTGTCCTGTCCGTTCCTTCCGGTCCGCGGAGGCGCCCGGGCAGTGAGGAGCCGGGCAGGAAAGCAGCTTAGGTTAGCCTTACCTTCACTCGCTACCGGTTGTCGTCCCGGAGGACTCCTCATGCCCGCGCGCCCCCGTGCCCTGGTCACCGCCGTGACCCCGGCCCTCGCCGTGACCTGCGCGGCCCTGACGGCGGTCCTGCTCCCGGCCGGCGCCTCCCAGGCCGCGACCCGCGCCCCGCAGGGCGTCGCGTCCTACGCCGTCACCGACGGCCTCCGCCGGACGCTCGCCGACGTCCGCGTCACCGTGCGGCGCGGCGGGGGCGGCGATGCGGCGACGGGCGGCGCGACCGGCGGCACCACCGGCCCGGCCGGCTCCGACGTACCGGTCGGCGCCCTGGGAACGGCGTCCGCGGCGACGGTCCTCGCGGGCGCCGGGGTGGTGTTCGCGGTGCGCAGGCGCTCCTCGGACACCTGACCTGCCCCGACCTGGGGCGCTCTCATGGCCCGCGCGATGCTTCAATGCCCCCGTGACTGACTTCGACGTGCTCCGCGTCTTCTGCGCGCCCAACGGCGGATACGGCAACGAGCTGGGTGTCGTCCGTGACGGCTCCCGCGTGCCCGAGCGGAGCGACCGGCAGGAGATCGCGGCGAAACTCGGCTTCAGCGAGACCGTGTTCGTCGACGACCCCGAGCGCGGGATCATCGACATCTACACCCCCACCCTGCGCCTGCCCTTCGCCGGCCACCCCTGCGTCGGCACGGCCTGGCTGCTCGACGTCCCCGAACTCGTCACCCCCGCCGGGGTCGTCGGCGTCCGCCTGGACGGCGAGTTCAGCTGGATCGAGGCGCGCGCCGAGTGGGCCCCGCCGCGCACCCTCCGCCAGTACGCCACCGCCGCCGAGGTGGACGACCTGGCCGTACCGCCGCCCGGCGAGTGGGTCTACGCCTGGGCGTGGGAGGACGAGCCGGCCGGGCGGATCCGGGCGCGGGCGTTCCCCGGCCGCGACGACGGCATCGAGGAGGACGAGGCGACCGGCGCGGCGGCCCTCCTCCTCACGGAACGGCTGGGGCGGGCCCTCAACATCACCCAGGGCGCGGGCTCGCAGATCCTGACGGCCCCTCAGCCGCACGGCTGGGTCGAGATCGGCGGGCGGGTCTACCTGGAGCGCTGTCCGGAACGCTGATCGGAGCGCCGGGCCGGTGGCGGTACCGGTGGCGATACCGGTGACGACACGGGTCCCTTGGTCGGGCCCGGCGCCGGTCGTGAAGTCGGTCCGGGGGCCGGTCCCGGCGCCGGTCGTGGAGGGCAGTCGTGACGCCGGCGCGGCCCGGAGGGCGGCGGCTCGGCGTCCGTGGTCATTCGCACCTCCGTACGGGTGGTCCCGCGTGTGCGCGCCGTGGCGAGCGGGGACCGATGGGCGTGACCACTCAGCCCACTCAGCCTCCGTGAGAGGAGCATCATGCGTATCCGATCTGCCCTGGCCGCTGCCGCCCTGGGCGTCGCCCTGACCGCCGCCGGCGCCACGAGCGCCACCGCCGACGACGGGCACCGCACCTCGGACAAGGGCGGCCACGCCTCCTGCAGCTCGTACATCGGCGGGATCGACACGGCCTCCAGCGACATCTTCTGGGCGGGCGTCAACTGCCACGACGGCCTCGGCTTCCTCCCCGGGAGCTACCGCTCCGCCGACCACGAGCGCTCCTCGGACCACGGCTACACCTCGGGCCACGACCGCTCCTCGGGCCACGACCGCTCCTCGGACCATGACCCTCGTTCCGAGCACGGTCGTCACTCGGACGGCAAGCGTCCGTCGGGTCACGAGGGCTCCTCGGGTCATGAGGGCTCCTCGGGCCACAAGGGCTCCTCGGGTCACGAGCGTCCCGCCGACCACGACGACTCCTCCGGCTACGGCCACCACCAGGGCTGAGACGACATCGGGCCCGCCCCTCCCTGGTGGAGGCGCGGGCCCGGTCGTGTCCTCGCCGGCTCTCACGCCGACAGCGGGAACTCCTCGCCCAGCGCCCGGAACACGGCCGTGTTCAGCGCGAACGCCCGCTTGCACTCGGCCACGATCCGCTGCTTCTCCAGGTCGTCCGCCTCCACCGCGTCCAGCAGCTCCCGGTAGCCCCGCTTGAACGCGGCCGGGTTGGCGACGTCCTCGAAGACGTAGAACCGGACGCCGTCGCCCTTCTTCTCGAAGCCCCAGGTCCGCTCCGCCCTGTCGCGGATGATCTGCCCACCGGAGAGGTCCCCGAGGTAGCGGGTGTAGTGGTGGGCGATGTACCCGGCGGGCCACCGCTCGGCGCACTCGCGCACCCGCTCCGCGTACACCCGGGTCGCCGGGAGCGCCGACAGGCCCGCCCGCCAGCCGGGGCCCCGCAGGTGCGCCAGGTCCCGCTCCAGCGCCGTGAGCCGGAACAGCTCCGGCTGGACGAACGGCCCGGCCACCGGGTCCGACGCCAGCCGCTCGGTCCCGGTCTCCAGCGCCTCGTAGACGAACCACAACTGCTCGGTGTAGCGCGCGTACGCGTCGACGCCGAGCCGGCCGCCGAGCAGATCGCTCATGAACGTCGAGGTCTCGGCCTCCACGTGCTGCTCGTGGGACGCGGTGCGGATGACTGTCGAGAAGGAGTCCATACCTCAGATCTTCTATGGTTAGGCTTACCTAAGTCAACGGCTTGCCGACCTTCTGTCGGTAAGTTTACCGACGGCGGGTCGGTAAAAACCTCTGACCCGAACTTACCCCGGCAACGCGGAACCCGCCCTCCGGGGGAGAGCGGGTTCGCGCGATGTCGGGTCGGGGGGCGGTGTCCGGTCCCCGTAGGGCGGGTCAGGGCAGTGTGAGGATCTCCGCGCCCGTCTCGGTCACGACCAGCGTGTGCTCGAACTGGGCCGTCCGCCTGCGGTCCTTCGTCACGACCGTCCAGCCGTCGTCCCACATGTCGTACTCGTGGGTGCCCAGCGTCAGCATCGGCTCGATGGTGAAGGTCATCCCGGGCTGGATCACGGTCGTGGCGTGCGGGCTGTCGTAGTGCGGGATGATCAGCCCGGAGTGGAACGACGAGTTGATGCCGTGGCCCGTGAAGTCCCGGACGACCCCGTACCCGAACCGCTTGGCGTACGACTCGATGACCCGGCCGATGATGTTGATCTGCCGGCCCGGCTTGACCGCCTTGATCGCGCGGTTCAGGGACTCCCGGGTCCGCTCCACCAGCAGCCGGCTCTCCTCGTCGACGTCCCCGACGAGGTAGGTGGCGTTGTTGTCGCCGTGCACCCCGCCGATGTACGCGGTCACGTCCAGGTTGACGATGTCGCCGTCGCGCAGCACCGTCGAGTCGGGGATGCCGTGGCAGATCACCTCGTTGACGCTCGTGCACAGCGACTTGGGGAAACCGCGGTAGCCGAGCGTCGAGGGGTAGGCGCCGTGGTCGCACATGTACGCGTGCGCCACCTTGTCCAGTTCGTCGGTGGTGACGCCCGGCGCGATCAGCTTCGCCGCCTCCGCCATGGCCCGGGCGGCGATCCGCCCGGCGACGCGCATGGCCTCGATCGTCTCGGGCGTCTGCACCTCCGGCCCGGTGTACGGGGTCGGCGCGGGCTTGCCGACGTACTCGGGGCGCCGGATGTTTCCGGGCACGGTACGGGTGGGGGACAGCTCCCCGGGGACGAGCAGCGACTGGCCAGACATGCCGCGAGTCTAACCAGCGGGCATGGGGGAACATGACGGTGGCGAGAGGAGCTGGTCATGCCCCTGTTCAAGAAGCGGACCGTCGGCAAGCCGGGCGAGTGGTACTACTGCCTGGAGCACAAGAAGGTCGAGGAGGGGCCGGACTGCCCGGCCAAGGACCGGTTCGGCCCGTACCCGACCCGAGGCGAGGCCGAGCACGCGATGGCGACCGCCCGCGAGCGCAACCTCCAGTGGGAGAACGACCCCCGGTGGCACGACGCCCCGGCGGCCACGGACGACGACTGACCCGCCCGCGCGGGGCCGGCGGTCGTGTCCGCGCGTCCCTACCGGCCGCCTGCCCCGCGCTCACCAGGAGGCGGGCGGCGGTGCGGTCAGGGACTCCGCCAGCCGGGAGAGGCGGTCCCGGAAGCGCCGGCGCCCGCGCGGGGAGGGCACCGTGTGCTCGCCCGCCGCCGCGCTCACCAGGTGCTGCACGGTGTCCAGGTCGAGCTCCGCGCCGTCCGGCACGGCCAGCGCCTCGTGCGCCAGCGCCGTCAGCTCCGCCCCGCCCGGACCGAGGGCCAGCACGGTCACCCCGGCCCGCCGCGCGTCCGCCACCCGCTCCAGCAGCGGCGCGTCCCCCTCCGGCGACACCACCAGCAGGGTCTCGCCGCGCCGGGCGGCGTCGATCCGGCCCGGGCCGACCGCGAGGTGCGCCGGGTCCGTGGGCCGCGCGTCGAGCCGCACCAGGGTGGGGGCCAGCTCCGGCGTGCCCGACCAGGCGGCCTCGTCGACCAGATGGGCCGCCAGGTGCCACGGCTCGTACGCCGCGCTGCCCACCAGCAGCAGCCCGCCCCCGTGCTGCACCACGGACCCGCGCAGCACCGCGGCGAACCTGCGCGTGGCCCCCAGCCACTGCGTCCCGGCGAGCACCTCGCGCAGCAGCGCGACCCGTACGGCGTCCATGCGCCGCATGGTGCCGCAACCCGCCCGCCCCCGCCCGGTGTTCGCCGCCGATTCCCCCGACCCGGGGAACGTGACGGCCGCCACGCCCGGCGTGTCGCGGGGATCACCCCGGGGCCGCGCCCCCGCGGCGCCCCCGCGCCCCGTCCGGGCGCCGCCGCGCACGTACAGTCGGCCCATGACCTCTACCGACAGCGCACAGACCGCCCCCGCGAAGGCCCCCGCCAAGGATCCGTGGGACCTCCCCGACGTCTCCGGGCTCGTCGTCGGCGTGCTCGGCGGGACCGGGCCGCAGGGCAAGGGCCTCGCGTACCGCCTCGCCAAGGCCGGACAGAAGGTGATCATCGGCTCCCGGGCCGCCGACCGCGCCCGGACCGCCGCCGACGAGCTCGGCCACGGCGTCGAGGGCGCCGACAACGCCGAGACCGCGCGCCGCAGCGACATCGTGATCGTCGCCGTGCCGTGGGACGGCCACGGCGCGACCCTGGAGTCCCTGCGCGAGGAGCTCGCGGGCAAGCTCGTCGTCGACTGCGTCAACCCGCTCGGCTTCGACAAGCAGGGCGCCTACGCGCTCAAGCCGGAGGAGGGCAGCGCCGCCGAGCAGGCCGCCGCCCTGCTGCCCGACTCCCGGGTCACCGCCGCCTTCCACCACCTGTCGGCCGTGCTGCTCCAGGACCCGGAGATCGACGAGATCGACACCGACGTCATGGTCCTCGGCGAGGTCCGCGCCGACGTCGAGACCGTGCAGGCGCTCGCCGGCCGCATCCCCGGCATGCGCGGCATCTTCGCGGGCCGCCTGCGCAACGCCCACCAGGTCGAGTCGCTGGTCGCCAACCTGATCTCCGTCAACCGCCGCTACAAGGCGCACGCGGGGCTGCGCGTCACCGACGTGTGAGCCGCGCTCCCGCATGGGGGACACTGGACGGCACCAGCAGTGTCCCCCCACGGGACCCCCACGGGACCCCCCACGGGTCCCCTCACGGGTTCCCCCACGGGACCTCCGACAGGACCCCGACAGGAGAACGACCCCCATGCCCCGCCTCGCCCTCTTCACCCTCGTCGTCTGCCTCCTCGCCGTCGCCGCCGCGGTCGTCTCCTTCGCGCACGGCAGCTGGCTGGGCGTCGTCTGGGTGCTGCTGGCGGGGCTGTCGTCCAACATGACCTGGTACTACGTCAAGCGCGAGAAGCTCCGCCGGTCCGTCACGGGCTGACCGCGCAGATCTCCGCCGTCCCCTCCCAGAAGCGGTACAGCGACTGGCCGCAGTACGTCTCGAAGTCGCCCACGCCGAGAGCGCTCAGCGCCGCGTCGACCACGTCGAAGAACGCGCCGTTGACCGCCGGCACCCACAGCAGCGCGAACACGAACAGCAGACCGAACGGAGCGAACGGCTCCACCTGCCGCTTCACGCCGTACGGCAGCCAGGGCTCGACCACCCCGTAGCCGTCGAGGCCGGGCACCGGCAGGAAGTTCAGGAGCGCCGCCGTGACCTGGAGCAGCGCCAGGAACGCCAGCGCGTACCGGAAGTCGGCGGGCACGCCGTCCAGCGCGTCCAGCCAGAAGGGGGCCGTGCACACCGCGGCGAACAGCACGTTCGTCAGCGGGCCGGCCGCCGAGACCAGGCTGTGCCGCCAGCGGCCCCGGATCCGCCCGCGCTCGATGAACACGGCGCCGCCCGGCAGGCCGATCCCGCCCATGATGACGAACAGCACCGGCAGCACCACGCTGAGCAGCGCGTGCGTGTACGCCAGCGGGTTCAGCGTGAGGTACCCCTTGGCGCCCACCGAGATGTCCCCGCCGTGCAGGGCGGTGCGCGCGTGCGCGTACTCGTGCAGGCACAGCGAGACCACCCACGCCGCCGTCACGAACAGGAACACGGCCACACCGGGCTGCTCGGCGAACCCCGTCCAGGTCGCCCATCCCGTGACCGCCATGACGGCCACGATGCCGACGAAGACGGGGCTGACCCTCCGGTCGCTGCGGCGGGTGAGGGCGGTCGTCATGGTGCTCCCTGGGCTCGGTGCGGGGGTGGAGTGCGGCGGTGGAACCGCCCGACCGTACCGGGCGCAGGGGGAAAACGTCTCGCGGGTGGTCGTCGGTTCCTGCGAGGGTGGGCGGAAGGGGAACGCCGGACGTCCCGGTCCGCCGCGCCGCCGGAACCCCGTGACCGGCCCCCGGCCCACCGGAGACAATGGACCCCGTGCGCTACCGCATCCTCGGCACCACCCAGGCACTCCGCCCCGACGGCACCCCCGTCGCCGTGGGCGGGGCACGGCTGCGTGCCCTGCTGACCGTACTGGCCCTGCGGGCCGGCCGGACCGTGCCCGCCGCCCTGCTGGTCGACGAGGTGTGGGCCGGGGACCCGCCCGCCGACGCGCCCGGCGCGCTCCAGGCGCTCGTCGGGCGGCTGCGCCGCGCCCTCGGCGCCCAGGAGGTCGCCTCCGTGGACGGCGGCTACCGGCTCACCGCCCCGCCCGACACGGTCGACCTGCACCGCTTCGAGCGGCTGACCGCCGACGGACTGCGCGCCCTCGCCGACGACGACCCCGCCAAGGCGGCCGTCCTCCTCGACGACGCCCTCGCCCTGTGGCAGGGCCCGGCCCTCGCCGACCTGCCCGACCGCACCGCCGAGGCGGCCCGCCGTGAGGCCCGCCGCCTCGACGCCGTGCGCGCCCGCCACACCGCCGCCCTCGCCCTCGGCCACGCCGGACCGTCGCTGCCCGAGCTGACCGCCCTGTGCGACGCGCACCCCTTCGACGAGCCCCTCCAGGCGCTGCGCCTGCGCGCCCTGCGCGACACCGGCCGCACCGCCGAGGCGCTCGCCGCCTACGAGGACGTCCGCCGCCTCCTCGCCGACCGGCTGGGCTCCGACCCCGGCCCCGAACTGCGCGCCCTGCACGCCGAACTGCTGACCCCGGCCGAGCTGCCGGGCCCGGCCCCGCACCCCGACGGTCCACGCACCTCCGCCGGCCGCACCGGCCGCACCTGGGGCGCCGGCCACACCGGGGCCGCCGGGCGCACCGGGGGCGCCGCGTCCCCGGCCCGTGGCGTGCACGGCATACCCGGTGCGCCCGGCGCGACCGGCACATCCGGAGTACCTGGTGCGCCCGGTGCGCCCGGTGCGCCCGGTGCGCCCGGTGCGCCCGGCGCGACCGGCACATCCGGAGTACCTGGCGCAGCCGGCGCGCCCGGCGCGCCCGGCTCCCCGCCCCTCCCGGGCACCCCGGCGCACGGCCCGGCGGCCACCCCGGCAGGCGCCGTCGGGACGGCGGGCGGCGGTCCGGTCCCGGGGATGAACGGCTTCGCCCCGCCGGTGAGCGGATCGGCCCCGCCGGTGGACGGCTCCGCCCTGCCGGTGCACGGCTCGGTCCCGCCGGTGGACGGCTCCGCCCTGCCGGTGCACGGCTCCGCCCCCGCCCCCGGCAACCTCCGCGCCCGGCTGACCTCCTTCGTCGGCCGGGAGGCCGACATCGAGGCACTGCGGGGCGACCTCGCCGACGCCCGGCTCGTCACGCTGCTCGGACCCGGCGGCGCGGGCAAGACCCGGCTGTCGCAGGAGGCCGCCGAGACCGTACGGGACACCGCCCGCGACGGCGTCTGGCTGGCCGAGCTGGCGCCCGTCGCCGACCCGGACGCCGTACCGCAGGCCGTCCTCACCGCCGTGGGGGCCCGCGAGACCGTGCTGTACGGCGCCGGTGCCGAGGAGATGCGGGTCGCCGGCGAACGCCACGACGACCCCGTGGAACGCCTCGTCGAGCACTGCGCCCGGCGCCGCATGCTGATCGTCCTCGACAACTGCGAGCACGTCGTCGAGGCCGCCGCCCGGCTCGCCGAGGAACTGCTCGGCCGCTGTCCCGGCCTCACGGTCCTCGCCACCAGCCGGGAACCGCTCGGCGTGCCCGGCGAGGTGCTGCGCCCGGTGGAACCGCTGCCGGAGCCGGTCGCGCTGCGCCTGCTCGCCGACCGGGGAGCGGCCGCCCGGCCCGGCTTCCGCGTCGACGACGACCCCGACGCCTGCGCCGAGATCTGCCGCAGGCTGGACGGCCTGCCCCTCGCCATCGAGCTGGCCGCCGCGCGCCTGCGCATGCTGACCCCCCGTCAGATCGCCGACCGGCTCGACGACCGCTTCCGCCTCCTCACCTCCGGCAGCCGTACCGTCCTGCCCCGCCAGCAGACCCTGCGGGCCGTCGTCGACTGGTCCTGGGACCTGCTCGACGCCGGCGAACGCGAGGTCCTCGGCCGGCTGTCGGTGTTCGCCCGGGGCTGCGACCTCGCCGCCGCCGAGGCCGTGTGCGGCCCGGCCGCCATCGACGCGGTCGGCTCCCTCGTCGACAAGTCGCTCGTGGTGGCCGCCCCCGCCGCCGACGGCGCGATGCGCTACCGGCTCCTGGAGACCGTCGCCGAGTACGCGGGCGAACGCCTCGACGAGTCCGGCGACCGCCCCTCGGCCGAGCGGGCCCACCTGACGTACTACCGCGAACTCGCCCGCGCCACCGACGTGCTGCTGCGCGGCCCCACCCAGCGCGCCGCCGTCGACCTCTTCCAGCTGGAGTACGAGAACCTGCGCACCGCGCTGCGCCGGGCCGTCGCCGCGCGCGACGAGCAGGAGGCGCTGTGCCTCACCCTCTCCCTGGCCGTCTACTGGCACATGCGCGACCTGCGCATCGAGGCCCGCACCTGGTGCAGCGAGGTCATGGCCCTGGGCCCCGACCCGTTCACCGAGCCCGTCCGCCCCGCCGCCCCGCTGTGGCAGTCCTGCACCGCCGCCCCGCCGCCGATGACCGGCGAGGTCCTCGTCGAGGCCCGGCGCGGTGTCCACCTGGCCCATCTCGCCTGCATGGACACCGAACTGGACGCCTGGCAGAACCCGGCGGCCCAGGCCAAGCTGCGCGTCATCGCCCAGACCTACGAGCCCGGCCTCCCGCAGACCTGCCGGTCCCCCGGACTGCTCTGGTTCTACGCGGTGATGCTCACCGGCGACATGGACCGCATCCGCGCCATCATCGACGCCAACGTCCGCACCTGCCGGGAGACCCCCGGATTCGAGTGGGAGCTCGCCAACTGCCTCCAGATGCGGGCCAACCTGCTCGCCAACCGCTCCGACTGGGCGGGCGACGCGGTCCGGGACGCCGACGAGTCCCTGGAGATCTACCGCCGGCTGGACGATGCCTGGGGCATCGCCGAGGCCCTCTCCGCCCGCGCCGAGGCCCGCGAGCGGCTGGGCGCCCACCGGGAGGCCGCCGCCGACTACGAGGAGGCCATGGCGCACGCCGAACGGCTCGGCGCCCGCGCGCAGCTGGCGGTGCTCGGCGCCCGGCTGGGCAGCACGCTGGTGGAGGCGGGCGAGGAGGAGCGCGGCGAACGCGTGCTGCGCGAGGTCATCGACGGCAGGGACGGCTCGGCCAACGAGGCCCTGCCCGCCGCCCGGCTCTTCCTGGCCGGCCGGCTCGGCCTCGACGGCCGCCTCGCCGAGGCCCGCGAACAGCTCCGGCTGCTGCGCGAGGAGTTCACCATCGCGCACTTCGCCGTCTTCGACGCCTTCATCCTCAGCGCCGAGGCCTGGCTGGACGCGGCCGACGAGCGGTACGAGGAGGCGCTGGTCAGCGTCCGCAAGGCGATCGTGAGGGGCGGTGACCCGCTCTCCGTGGCCATCGCCCCGTACATGCGGTCGCACTTCCTGAGCGTCGCCGCGATCGTCCTCGCCCGCGCCGACGGCGGCAGCCGCGCCTCGGTGGCCGCCCGCTGCCTCGGCACCGCCGACAGCCTGCTCCCGCCCCGCTACATCGCCCCGCGCCTGGAGCGCCACACCCGCGACCTGGCCGGGACCGCGGCCCGCGCCGCGCTCGGCGACGAGGCGTACGAGGCGGCGTACGCCGAGGGCGGCGGCCTCTCCTACGAGGAGGCCACCGCCCTGGTGTGAGCGAACCGTTCCGCGACCGCTCAGTGCTTGGTACGGAACTTGTGGACCGCGACCGGCGCCATCACCGCGGTGAGCGCCGCCGACCAGGCCAGCGTCACCCACAGGTCGTGTGCGACGGGACCGCCGATCATCAGCCCGCGCGCGGCGTCCGCCAGCGCGGACAGCGGGTTGTAGTCGGTGAAGGCGCGCAGCCAGCCCGGCATCGAGGACGTCGGCGCGAAGATCGACGAGCCGAACTGCAACGGCATCAGCACCAGGAACCCCATCGCCTGCACCGACTGGGCGCTCTTCATCACCACGCCGAGCGTGAGGAACACCCACATCAGGGCCGACCCGAACACGGCGGACAGCCCTATGGAGGCGAGCAGGCCGGCCCAGTTCGTGATGTCGAAGCCCACCAGCAGCGCGACGACCAGCAGCACCACCGTCGCGAACAGCATCCGCATCAGCTCCACCGCGATCTTCGCGAAGAGCACGGAGCCGCGCCCGATCGGCAGGGACCGGAAGCGGTCCATCACACCGGAGTTGAAGTCCTGGTTGAATCCGGTGCCCACGCCCTGCGCCATGTTCATCCCCATCATGGCCATCAGCCCGGGCACGACGTACTGGACGTACGCCTGCTGCCCGCCGCCCAGCGACTGGCCGATGGAGCCGCCGAAGACGTACACGAACAGCAGCGTGAAGACGACCGGGAAGAGGACGGCGTCGAACATCGACTCCGGGTCCTGCCGGATCCACAGCAGGTTGCGCCGGACGAGCGCGCCGGTGTGCCGCAGACGGGCCCGGAGCGGGATGGGCGCGTCGACGGCCTTCGCGGCGGCCGGGCTCGGGGTGACGGTGGCGGCGCTCATACGGCGACCTCCTCGCGGGTGTCGGCGGGCACGGCGTCCTGCGGGGCACTGGCACGGTGGCCGGTGAGGGACAGGAACACCTCGTCCAGGCTGGGCAGTTCGGTGGTGAGGGAGGCGAGCGTGACACCGCGCGCGGTGACCGCGCCGACCACCGCGGTGAGCTGCTCGTCGCTGAGCACCGGCACCAGCACCGAGCCGCGCTCGGCGTCCACGACGGTGCCGGCCAGACCGGTGATGCCCAGGTCGTCCAGGGCGCGGGCCAGGGGCCGCAGCTGCGCCGGATCGGCGGGCCGCACGCGCAGCGTCCGGCCGCCCACCCGCGCCTTCAGCTCGTCGACGTGCCCGGTGGCGATGACCTTGCCCCGGTCGACGACGGTGAGCTCGGAGGCGAGCTGCTCGGCCTCCTCCATGTACTGCGTGGTCAGCAGGACCGTCACCCCGTCCCCGACCATCGCCTTGACCTCGTCCCACACCTCGTTGCGGGTGCGCGGGTCGAGGCCGGTGGTCGGCTCGTCCAGGTACAGCACCGCCGGCCGGCCGATCATCGACGCGGCCAGGTCGAGCCGGCGCCGCATGCCGCCGGAGTAGGTGCTCGCGGGCCGCCGGGCCGCCTCCGTCAGGGAGAACCGCTCCAGCAACTCGTCGGCGCGGGCCCGCGCGTCCTTGCGGGACAGGTCGAGGAGCCGCCCGATGAGGTACAGGTTCTCCCAGCCCGGGAGCTTCTCGTCCACGGAGGCGTACTGGCCCGTGAGGCCGATCACCCGGCGCAGCTGGCGGGGCTGGCGCACCACGTCGTAGCCCGCCACGGTCGCCCGGCCGGCGTCGGGGGCCAGCAGGGTGGACAGGATCCGTACGAGGGTCGTCTTCCCGGCGCCGTTCGGCCCGAGGACACCCATCACGGTGCCCTCCCGCACGTCCAGGTCGACCCCGTCCAGCGCCTTGGTCTCGCCGTAGTGCTTGACCAGCCCCCGTACGGTGACGGCGCTGCCCGCGCCGCTGGGGTTGTCGTCGATTCGCGTCATGTCCCCGACGATGTCAACGGCCACCGACAAACGGCCGACAAGTCACCGACAGCCGCCGACACCCACCGACAGCCCGCCGACGGCCGCCGACGGCGGTGCCGTCCCGGGATGTTCGCCCCCGCCGCCCCTTCCCGTCCCGTCCCCCGGGGGCTGCCGCCCCCGGCCCCCCGCTTCGGCCCTGAACGGGCCTCGTCCTCAAGCGCCGGACGGGCTGGGATGTGGTGATCCTCTCCACCGACCGAGTCGGGTGGTGGGTGGGCACAGGCCGGGGGTCCGGGGGCGGAGCCCCCGGGGACGGGACGGGAAGGGGCGGCGGGGGCGATCCACGGCCCGAACGGGCGCCCCGGGCGCGGGGCCCCGCCCCCCGGGCCGCGGGAAAGACGGCAGCCCGTCGACGGGGGAAGATCGACGGGCTGCCGTGTGCGGAGTTGGCTCAGTGGACGCTGTGCTCCTCCAGCGGGAACGTTCCGCCGACGACGTCTTCCGCGAACGCCTTCGCCGCGCCGCTCATGACCGCCCGCAGATCGGCGTACCGCTTCACGAACTTCGGGACCCGGCTGCCGGTCAGCCCCAGCATGTCCGTCCACACCAGCACCTGCGCGTCCGTCTCCGGACCGGCCCCGATCCCCACGGTGGGGATGTGCAGCGCACGGGTGACCTCGGCCGCCAGCTCCGCCGGGACCAGCTCCAGCACGACCGCGAACGCGCCCGCGTCCTGCACCGCCTTGGCGTCCCGCAGCAGCTGAGCCGCCGCCTCCTCGCCGCGCCCCTGGACCCGGTAGCCCATGGCGTTCACGGACTGCGGGGTCAGGCCGATGTGCGCCATGACCGGGATGCCGGACTCCACCAGCAGCTCGATCTGCCGGTGGGAGCGCTCGCCGCCCTCCAGCTTCACGGCCCCGACACCGGCCTCCTTGACCAGCCGGGTCGCGCTGCGCAGCGCCTGGACCGGGCCCTCCTGGTACGAGCCGAACGGCAGGTCGCCGACGATCAGCGCGCGCTGGGTGCCCCGTACGACCGCGGCCGACAGCATGGTCATCTCGTCGAGGGTGACGGGAACGGTCGTCTCGTACCCCAGGTGGCAGTTGCCCGCCGAGTCGCCGACGAGCATCACCGGGATGCCGGCCTCGTCGAACACGGACGCGGTCATCGCGTCGTAGGCGGTGAGCATCGGCCACTTCTCGCCGCGCTCCTTGGCGGCGGCGATGTCGCGGACGGTGATGCGGCGGGTGCCCTTGCCCCCGTACAGCGCCTTGCTGCCGTCGGTGGGCCTCTTCTGGGCAGCCGAAAGCTGCGTCATGGGAACGGCTCCTCACGTCATCTCGAGGCGCCCTCACGGCGTCCCCGGACCACCTCCATGGTGGCACCTCGTGCCAGGCAGGACCAGAGCGCCCCCCGTGGGTAAAACCTGAGTAAGAGAATTCCGATACGAGACGGTCTCGTATCGAAATTATTCTAGGCTCGACGGCATGACCTCTCCGTCCGTCACCACCGCCCCGCGCATACCCGAAGCGGTGCACCGACGCCGCTGGGCGATCCTCGGCGTGCTGATGCTGAGCCTGCTGATCGTCGTCCTCGACAACTCGATCCTGAACGTCGCCGTCAAGACCATCTCCACCCCCGCCCCCACCGGCCTGGGCGCCACCCAGAGCGAGCTGGAGTGGGCGATCAACTCGTACACGCTCGTCTTCGCGGGCCTGCTGTTCTCCGCCGGCCTCCTCGGCGACCGCGTCGGCCGCAAGAAGGTCCTGCTCGGCGGCCTCGTCGTCTTCGGCATCGGCTCCGCGCTCGCCGCCGAGTCCGGCTCGCCCGCCCAGCTCATCGCCTTCCGCGCGGTGATGGCCCTCGGCGCCGCGTTCGTGATGCCCGCCACCCTCGCCGTCCTCATGAACGTCTTCGAGCGCGAGGAGCAGCCCAAGGCCATCGGCATCTGGGCCGGCGGCGTGGGGCTCGCCATCGCCATCGGCCCCATCACCGGCGGCCTCCTGCTGGACCACTTCTGGTGGGGCTCGGTCTTCCTGATCAACGTGCCGATCGTGATCGTCGCCGTCGCGCTGATGCTGTGGCTGGTGCCCGACTCCCGCGACCCGAACCCCGGCCGGATCGACCCCCTCGGCGTCGTCCTGTCCGTCGTCGGGCTGGTGCTCCTCGTCTACGGCATCATCAAGGGCGGCGAGCTCGCCGACTTCACCGACCCGACCGTGCTGGCGACGACCGCCGCGGGCCTCGCGGTCCTCGTGGCGTTCGTCGTCCTGGAGAAGCGCAGCGACCACCCGTCCATCGACGTCACCCACTTCCGCAACAAGGTCTTCTCGGCCGCGATCGGGGTCATCGCCCTGGTCTTCTTCGCGCTGATGGGCGTCACCTTCTTCTCCGTCTTCTACACCCAGAGCGTGCGGGGCTACTCGCCCCTCCAGACCGGTCTGCTGATGCTGCCGCTGGCCGCCGCCCAGATGATCTTCGCGCCGCGGGCCCGGCTCGTCGTCGACCGCTTCGGCATCAAGGCCACGACGACGACCGCCATGCTCGTCATCACCGCGACGCTGGTGGCGTTCTCCCTGCTCGACGAGGACACGCCGATCTGGGCCCTGGAGGTCGTCTTCTTCCTCATGGGCACCGGCATGGCCCACATCATGACCCCGACGAGCGTCGTCATCATGCAGGCCCTGCCCCGCGAGAAGGCCGGCTCCGCCTCCGCCCTCAGCAACACCTTCCGCCAGGTCGGCGGCGCCCTCGGCATCGCCGTCCTCGGCTCCGTGCTGTCGACGTCGTACCGGCACGGCATCGAGGACCGGCTCGGCGTGCTGCCCGCCGGGCTGCGCGAGACGGCCGGGGAGTCCATCGAGGCGACCCTGGGCGTGGCGGCCGGGCTCGGCGAGCGGGGCAGGGCGCTGGTCGACCCGGCCAACGAGGCCTTCCTGCACGCCATGCACGTCACCGCGCTGTGGGGCGCCGGGGTGGCGCTGGTCGGCGCGGTGGTCGTGGGGCTCTTCCTGCCCGGCCGGCCGAAGGCGACCGAGGACGCGGCGAAGGACGCCGACCTGGCGGGCACCGCCTCGTAGGAACGGCCCGCGGGCCGTGCGCTGCGGGAGAATCCCCCCAGGGCGACGAAGGGACGGACGGACGTGAGTCTCGTGGACAGCGGCACCGGTGTGGAGCAGCCCGGGCGCGGGCGGCCGCGCAGCGAGGCGGTGGAACGGGCCATCGTCGAGGGCACGCTGAAGCTGCTGGAGGAGGGCATTCCGCTCGGTGACGTGTCCATCGAGCGGATCGCCCGCACCGCCGGCGTCGGCAAGGCGACCATCTACCGCCGCTGGAGCGGCAAGGAGGAACTCCTCGTCGACGTCCTGCGGGCGGTCGAACCGGAGGACCTCGAACTGCCCGGCACCTCCCTGCGCGACGACCTGGTCGTGCTGCTGGAGTCGCTGCGCCTGCGCGGACTGGCCAACCGCTCCTCGGCGATCCTGCACAACGTCCGCGCCCAGATGAAGACCAGCCCCCGGATCTGGACGGCCTACCACAACGCGGTCGTCGCCCCCCGCCGCCGGGTCGGCCTCGACGTCCTGCGCCGCGGCCAGGAGAACGGGGAACTGCGCACCGACCTCGACCGCGAGCTGATCTACGACATCCTCGTCGGCCCCATGCTCGTCCGCTCCGTCCTGCAACCCGACGCCGACCTCGCCGAGGGCCTCGCCGAGCAGATGGTCGACGCGCTGCTGACCGGCCTACGGCCCGTCAGTTCCCCCACCGGCCCGCTGTAATATGCACGTTTCGTCACAGAGCGGTCCCCGTGACCGCCGACCGGAACCCGTGACACCGGCCCGTACGTCATCGAGCCCGTACGGTCGTCATGGGACGGCAGGATCGAAGCCGATCATCCCCTAGGGTCGTACCCGGGGGACGAACGGTTGCACGGCAGGCAGTGAGGCGACGGTATGGCGCAGCAGGCGTACATGACGGAGACGGACAACGGCGGCTCGGGACCCGAGCGCCGGGGAAACCGGCTTCGGCGCCTGGCGGAACGTCTGACCGCGGGCTGGCGCGGCGACCCGCGCGTCTGGCGCCGCGGCGTCGTCGTCGCCGTCCTCGCGCTGCTCCTCTCCCTCGTGATGGTGGCGCACTCGCACATCCCCAACCGCTACGGCAACCTCGGCAGCCTGACGGAGACGTTCCTGCCCTGGCTGGGGCTGTTCGTCCCGCTGCTGCTCCTGCTCGCGCTGGTGCGCAGGTCGGCGACGGCGCTGATCGCCGTGGTGCTGCCGGCCGTCGTCTGGCTGAACCTCTTCGGCGGCCAGCTCACCGACAAGACCGGCAGCGGCGGCGACCTCACCGTCGCCACGCACAACGTCAACGCCGAGAACGCCGATCCGTCCGGCACCGCCCGTGCCGTCGCCGCGTCCGGCGCGGACGTGCTGGCCCTGGAGGAACTGACCTCCTCGGCGGTCCCGGTGTACGAGAAGGCGCTGACGGCGACGTACGCGTACCACTCGGTGCAGGGCACGGTCGGGCTGTGGAGCAAGTACCCGATCAGCGACGTGGCGGACGTCGACATCAAGCTGGGCTGGGTCCGCGCGATGCGGGCGACGGTCACCACGCCGGAGGGCCCGGTCGCGTTCTACGTCGCCCACCTGCCGTCCGTGCGCGTCAAGCTCCAGGCCGGGTTCACCGCCCGGCAGCGCGACAAGAGCGCCGACGCGCTCGGCGAGGCGATCGCCGCCGACCCGCTGAGCCGCAAGATCCTGCTCGGCGACCTCAACGGCACGATGAACGACCGCTCCCTCAACGCCGTCACCTCCCAGATGCGCTCGACGCAGGGCGCGGCGGGCAGCGGCATGGGCTTCAGCTGGCCGGCGTCGTTCCCGATGGCGCGGATCGACCAGATCATGGTGACGGGCGTCCAGCCGGTCACCTCGTGGACCCTGCCGGAGACCGGCAGCGACCATCTGCCGGTCGCCGCCCGTGTGAAGGTCACCACACCGTAACCCGCCGGAATAGCGGGCGGGAAAGGATTTGTTCCGTACCTGAACATACTGTCCCGCGAGGGACGGATCCCCTTCCCGGAAAGGCACAGGCTTCCTCATGCCCCTGGCCCTGCTCGCCCTGGCCGTGGGTGCCTTCGGCATCGGCACCACCGAGTTCGTGATGATGGGCCTGCTGCCCGACGTCGCCGACGACCTGCACATCTCCATCCCCTCCGCCGGACACCTCGTCTCCGCCTACGCCCTCGGCGTCGTCCTCGGCGCCCCGCTGCTCGCGGCGGTGACGGCACGCCTGTCCCGCCGCACGGTCCTCATCGCCCTGATGGTGCTGTTCGTGGCGGGCAACGCCCTGTCGGCGTTCGCCCCCGACCACCACTGGCTGCTCGCCGCCCGCTTCCTCAGCGGCCTGCCGCACGGCGCCTTCTTCGGCGTCGGCGCGGTCGTGGCCACCACCCTGGTCACGCCCGAGCGCAAGGCCCGTTCGGTGTCGCTGATGTTCCTCGGCCTGACGGTGGCCAACATCGCCGGCGTCCCGGCGGCCACGCTGATGGGCCAGCACCTCGGCTGGCGGGCCACCTTCCTCGGCGTCTCCGCGATCGGCCTCGCGGCCATAGCGGCGCTGGCCGCGCTGATCCCGCACGACCACACCCACGCGCCCACGACCGGCCTGCGCGGCGAACTGGCGGCCCTGCGCTCCCTGCCCGTGTGGCTGGCGCTCGGCACGACGGTCGCCGGCTTCGGGGCGCTGTTCTCCGCGTACAGCTACATCACCCCGATGCTCACGGACGCCGCCGGCTACGCCGACTCCAGCGTGACCCTGCTGCTGGCCCTGTTCGGCGTCGGCGCGACGATCGGCAACCTGCTGGGCGGCCGCCTCGCCGACCACGCGATGCGCGGCACCCTGTTCGCCGGCCTGACCTCGCTGGCCGTCGTCCTGGCGCTGTTCCCGCTGCTCATGAGCGCCCCGTGGAGCGCGGCCCTGGCGGTGACCCTGCTGGGCGTCGCCTCCTTCGTCACCGGCTCCCCGCTCCAGCTGATGGTGATGGAGAAGGCGTCGACCGCCCCCTCCCTGGCCTCCTCCGCCAACCAGGCCGCCTTCAACCTGGCCAACGCCGGCGGCGCCTGGATCGGCGGCCTCACCCTCGCCGCCGGCCTCGGCGTCACCTCCCCGGCGGTGGCGGGCGCGGCCCTGGCCGTCCTGGGCCTGGCGGTGGCGGGCGTGGCCCTCGCCGTGGACCGCCGCAGGTCCCCCGACCGGCCCCCCCGAGCCCTGATCGTCGCCACGAACGAACCCCGTCGGTCGCAGCCCCTGTCCCACTGACGTCCCAGAAACTCCGCCCCTCACCCACCCCTGCCACCCCCACCCCCGGGCGGCAGGATTCGCGCGATGCCGGGACGCCGACACTGCCGCCCCCACGCCCGTCGCCCCTTCAGGGGCGCGGGGAACTGCGCGAACGGCCCCCGCGCGCCCGCACCCGCGCACCGGCGGCGCACCGCACGGCGGGTGGGCGTGGGTCGCGGTGCCGCAGGGTGCCGATGCTGCGGGGCCACGTGCATCGCCCCTCCAGGGGCGCGGGGAACTGCGCGAACGGCCCCCGCGCGCCCGCACCCGCGCACCGGCGGCGCACCGCACGGCGGGTGGGCGTGGGGCGCGGTGCCGCAGGGTGCCGATGCTGCGGGGCCACGCGCATCGCCCCTTCAGGGGCGCGGGGAACTGCGCGAACGGCCACCGCGCCACCGCGCCCCCGCACCCGCGGCACACCGCACCGCACGGCGCGAGGGCGCGGACGTCCACCCGCCGGGTGGGCGAGGGGCCGGTGTCACACCGACTCCCGCCAGCCGTTGGTGATCGGCAGCCGTCGGTCCTTCCCGAAGCCCTTCGGTGAGATCTTCGTGCCCGGCGGGTACTGCCGCCGCTTGTACTCCGCGGTGTCCACCATCCGCAGGGTCCTGACGACCAGCTCCCGGTCGTGGCCCGCCGCGACGATCGCGTCGGCGCCCTGGTCCCGGTCGACGTACATCTCGAGGATCGCGTCGAGGACGGGATAGTCGGGCAGCGAGTCCGTGTCGACCTGGCCGGGCCGCAGCTCCGCGCTCGGGGGCTTGCTGATCGAGTTCTCCGGGATCGGAGGGGTCTGGCCCCGCTCGGCCGCCGCCCGGTTGCGCCACTCGGCGAGCCGGAAGATCGACGTCTTGTACACGTCCTTGATGGGCCCGTACGCGCCCACCGAGTCGCCGTACAGCGTCGAGTAGCCCACCGCGAGCTCGGACTTGTTGCCCGGCGCGAGGACGATGTGGCCCTCCTGGTTGGAGATGGCCATCAGCAGGGTGCCCCGCAGCCGCGACTGGAGGTTCTCCTCCGCCAGCCCGGTCAGCTCCGTCGCCCCCATGTAGGCGTCGAACATCGGCGCGATCGGCACGGTGCGGAAGTTCAGTCCCGTCCGCCGCGCCAGCTCCGCCGCGTCCCCCTTCGAGTGCTCGGAGGAGTACTTCGACGGCATCGACACGCCGTAGACGTTCTCCGCGCCGACCGCGTCGCAGGCGATCGCCGCGACCAGGGCGGAGTCGATGCCGCCCGACAGACCGATCAGTACGGAGCGGAAGCCGTTCTTGGCGACGTACGCCCGCAGCCCCACCACCAGCGCCGAGTACACCTCCTCGTCGTCGTCCAGCCGCTCCGCGTACCCGCCGGCCGACGACGGCTCGTACGCGGGCAGCGGGTCCTCGGACAGGACCACCCGGTCGATGCGCAGGCCGTCGTCGACGACCCCCGTCGGTGCGTCCGCGGCCGCCGCGGGCAGGTCGAGGTCCAGGACCACGCACCCCTCGGCGAACTGCGGCGCCCGCGCGATCACCTCGCCGTCGCGGTCCACGACGATCGAGTCGCCGTCGAAGACCAGCTCGTCCTGGCCGCCCATCATGGCGAGGTAGGCGGTGGTGCAGCCCGCCTCCTGGGCGCGCTTGCGCACCAGCTCCAGACGGGTGTCGTCCTTGTCGCGCTCGTAGGGGGAGGCGTTGACGGACAGCAGCAGGCCGGCCCCGGCGGAGCGCGCCGCGGGCACCCGGCCGCCGTCCTGCCAGAGGTCCTCGCAGATGGCGAGGGCGACGTCGACGCCGTGCACGCGCAGCACCGCCATGGTGTCGCCGGGCACGAAGTAGCGGAACTCGTCGAAGACGCCGTAGTTCGGCAGGTGGTGCTTGGCGAAGGCGAGGACCACCTCGCCGCCGTACAGGACCGCCGCCGCGTTCTGCGGGGCGCCGGCGGGCTGGCCGTACTTCGGCTGGGCGGTCTCGCAGCGGTCGAGGTAGCCGACCACCACCGGCAGTTCGCCGAAGCCCTCGTCGGCGAGGCGCGCGGCGAGCGTGCGCAGGGCCGTGCGGGAGGCCTCGACGAAGGACGAGCGCAGGGCGAGGTCCTCGACGGGATACCCGGTCAGCACCATCTCGGGGAACGCCACGAGATGCGCTCCCTGCTCGGCGGAGTGCCGGGTCCAGCGGAGGATCGTTTCGGTGTTGCCGGCGAGGTCGCCGACGCGCGAGTCGATCTGGTTCAGGGCGAGGCGAAGTTGAGGCACGGGCACCAGTGTAATCGTCAAAGCGACGCGATGGGGTGGCGTGAGGTGTGGGTCACCCCACGCCGCAGGGGGGGCAAGCCCGGCCGCACTGCCCCTGCGGCCGGGCTTCCGCGACTGCCCCCGCGGCCGGGCTTCCGCGACCGCTCCCGCGGCCGGGCCGCCGTACCGCCGCACCGCCCTCACGGCCGGGCCGTGGCCCCCCGCTCCTCCAGCAGATCCGCCATCAGCTGGATGTCCGACCGCTGCCCGTCCACCATGCCCTGCGCGAGCCGCTTCTCCGCCTCCACGGTGCACCGGGCGGCACAGCCCTGCGCCATGTGGATGCCGCCCTGGTGATGGGCCGTCATGAGCTGGAGGTAGAACACCTCGGCCTGCTCGCCCTCCAGGGTGCCGAGCTTCTCCGTCTCGGCGTCGGTGGCCATGCCCGGCATCAGCGCGCCGTCCTCGCCGGAGGCCATGCCGCTCATGCCCATCCAGGCCATCGGCTCGGCCGACGACACCTTCGGCAGCCCCCACAGGTCCAGCCAGCCCAGCAGCATGCCGCGCTGGTTGGCCTGCGTCTGCGCGATGTCGTAGGCGAGCCGCCGCACGTCCTCGTCCGTCGTGCGGTCGCGCACGATGTACGACATCTCGACGGCCTGCTGGTGGTGCACGGCCATGTCCCGGGCGAAGCCGGCGTCCGCCGAGCCGGCGGCGGGGACCCCGGCGCCGTCGCCGCCCGCGACGGAGCGGCCGACGGCCCCGGCGGCGACCAGCACTCCGGCCACGGCCACGGACACGGCGACCCGGGCGAGCCTCACTGCGACAGGCCACCCGTGCACGCGGCGCCCGGCTCCGGCGTCTGCTCGCCCTGCACGAACTTCTCGAGGAACGTGTCCACGTCCGGGTCGCTCGCGCCGGTCACCGTCCGCTGGTGCCCCCAGGCGGTGAGCATGATCGGGTCGGCCTGGCCCTCGTACGGGCTCATGAACGTGTAGGGCGTCTTCCCGACCCGCGCCGCCAGCGCCTCGACGTCCGCCTTCGGGGCCTCGCCGGTGTACGTCACCCAGACCGCGCCGTGCTCCAGGGAGTGCACGGCGTTCATGTCGTTCAACGCCTCGGTGTAGACGTCGCCGTCGCAGTTCATCCACGCCTGGGCGTGGTCGCCGCCGACGGGCGGCTCGGTCGGGTACGTCACGGTCTTGGTGACGTGGGTGCGCCCGAGCGTCCCCTTCCACGTGCGCACGCCGTCCGAGCCGGTGACGAACGTCCCGTTCGCCGAGGCCTTCGCGTCGGTGGAGGCGGAGGTGTCGTCCGACCGCGACTGCACGACGAACACGGTGCCCGCGACGAGCCCGGCGACCACGACCGCGGCGGCCGCGACGGTGACCACGCGGTTGCGCCGCTCACGCGTCCGGTCGGCTTGCCGCATCTCCTCTATGCGCGCCTTGCGCGCCGCGCTGGTGCTGTTCTCGGCGGAACCCATGAGTCTGTCCTTCACGGAAGGGGGCGGCGAGCGGGACGGTGCACGCGAGTCAGCTGATCGTAAGGGGAGAGGGGGAAAGGGCGTAGGCGGGTCACGGCCAAGACGCCGGAGAGGACGGAGCAAAGTTGAAGGGAAGATGCGTATTATCTACGCTTCCCTCATGCGGCTCTTGCGCTCCACCGACCTGGCACTGCGCGTGCTCATGCGGCTCGCGGTGGCCGGTGAGACCACCCCGACGACCCGTGATGTGGCCGCCGCGATGGAGGTCCCCTACACCCACGCGGCCAAGGTGGTGGCCGAACTCCAGCACATGGGCCTGCTGGAGGCCCGGCGCGGCCGGGGCGGCGGTCTCGCGCTGACCGAGAAGGGCCGTACGGCGTCGGTGGGCGCGGTCGTCCGGGCCTTCGAGGGCGACGGCGACGTCGTGGACTGCGAGGGCGGTACGTCGGCCCCCTGCCCCCTGAGCTCCGGCTGCCGCCTGCGCGGGGCCCTGCGCCGGGCCCAGGAGGCCTTCTTCGCGTCCCTCGACCCGCTGACGATCGCGGACATGATCGCGGAACCGACGGGCCCCCTGCTGCTGGGCATCCCCCGGCTCGCCTGACCGCGTCCCCGCTTTCCCTGTCGCGGCCGAACAGGAGCTCGCGGTGCGCTCAGCCACCCGCGGTCGGCGGCGTCGGGTCCTGCGACGGCGCCCCGTCGGGCTCCGCGAAGAACTGCCAGATGCTGATCATGGCGATGATCTGTGCGACGAGATAGGCGACCTGTAGGGAGTAGTACCGCATCTGGTAGACGGACAGGAGCAGCCCCATGCGGCTCTGCCAATACCGCCGTTCACCGCCGAAGGTGTCGAAGTCGAGCGCTATGGCCGTGACGGTCAGCACGAAGAGCATCATCGACAGGTGCAGGGCCGAGTTGGTGGTGCTCTCATGCGCGAACCAGCTCACCAGGGTGTCGAGGCCCAGGGGCAGGCCGAAGGCCACGGTGACCGGGAGGGCCTTGATGGCTCCGCGGCGTCCCGGCAGCACCTTCCACAAGGCGCCGAGGGTGAATCCGGCCGCGGACCAGGCGACCGTCCAGTAGAGGGCGTTGAACAGGAGAGAGGGCAACCCCACCATGTCCGACAGCGTGTCCTGCCAGGCTTCTCCCCGCACCCGCCAGGCCCACGCGCCGAGCACGGCCGCCGGCAGTCCCGGTAGCAGGGCGTACAGTGCCCCGCGCCGGCCGTTGGCCCACCAGTCGTGCCCCGGCCCCAGGGCCAGAGCCGCGTCCACGACCGACACCTTGCCCGGCAACCGGTCGAGTACGGCCGACGGCGTCTGCGCCGGCCAGTCGTGCAGCTTCTCGAGCTGCTTCTCCAGGTCGTCCCGCTTCGGTGGCTCGTCACCGAAGAGCCCTTGGTCCAGGCGGCGCAGCTCGGCGTGGATCTCACGGTAGGCCCGTGACCTGCGCAGCAGGAGCGGGCGCGCCGTAGGCGTGGCTGCCGAGGCCAGTGGACGTCCGGAGAGTTCCAAACGCTGGGCGAGGACCGATCTGTGGGTCAGGAGCGCGGCTGTCCCGTACAGGGCTCCCATGTACAGGGGCACCCACAGCGCGGCGGGCAGCGCGTTCCCCAGGTGTGTGCCGCTGCCCAGGCCGACCGTCACCGCGAAGAACGTGAGGAACAGGATGCGGTCCGCCGGGTCGTCGAGGGGCGTCAGCGCACCGGGACGGCGCCACGCGCGCAGCGCGGCCAGCACGGCGACCGAGGTGAGCAGCCACCAGGCATGGTCGTCGATGAACAGGTCCTGGAGGTAGGAGACCGACCACATGACTGTCCAGAGGTAGTCGTTCAGCCGCTCCGTCCCGGATGCGGGGCTCGCCGGGTCACTGAGCCAGGAGGCCCGCAGCCAGTCCCGTTCCTCCGCCAGCGCGTAGCAGACGGCGATGAGCACGGTGGCCGCGACGACCGCCGTCCCGGCCATGGGGAGTCGCAGGGTGCGGTTCTGACCGGGAAAGCGTCTGCTCTCGGGAAGTAGCCTCCCGTCGGCGGCGATCCTCCACAGGGCGGCCGTGAGGGCGAGCAGGGTGGCGGCCACGTAGCAGAAGGCGAGTGCGGACTGGACGCCGAGCGCGAAACCGACCCCCACGAACTCGCGTGACGCGCCGATGAGCACGTATGTGGCCATGGGATTCAGTACGGTGACGACGGCGAGGGGCCATCGCATCGGCAGACCGGCGAGCACCAGCAGCACGAGGATCACCGGCAGTGCGAGGCCGTACTCGAGGAAGAGCTGTTCGGGGAAGGCCGGCCACTCGTCTACGTACGCGAGGACTCGCTCGGCCGGCAGATCGGCGTCGACCAGGAGGAACAGCAGGACGGCGTACCGCGCCCACCCGGTCAGGTGGTCCAGCGTGCGCAGCTGGGGGAGGGAAGCCGTGCCTGGGCGCCGTCGGCAGATGCGGGCCGCCGAAAGCAGGAGGGCGGAGACCACGCACACGCGGAGCAGGCGTCCGAGGCTGTCGAGACCCAGGGCGCTCAGACGGTTGCTCTGGGCGCTCCAGGAGCGCTGCCACGACGGATCGAGTCCGACCGCCACAGCGGGCACCGACCGGTCCCTGGCCGCGTCGGCCCGTGCTCCGCCCCGGCGCTCGTCCGTCTCGTCCGGGCGCCACACCAGCGCGGTGGCCCCCTCGCCCGCCGTGGGGCGCGGTCTCGCCCACTCGGCGCCGGGCCGGCCCGGGTCGACCGAGATCTTCTCCCACCGCGCCCCGGCGAGCGCGGGAGGCACCCTGAGCCGCAGGGTCCAGCGCTCGGCGCCTGCCTGGAACCGCCACAGGCCCACGTCGATGAACGAGTGGTAGTCGTTGGCCCACGAGTGCGCCCGGTAGACGACCCTGACGTGGCCGTCCCTCCACGTCACCACGGGGTTCGCCACCCGCCACTCGGTCCAGCGACGCTGATCTCCCTGATCCGTCCTGACGAGACAGGACATCGCCCGAAGGTAGCGGCGGCTTCCCTCGCCGAGCAGCAGGTCCGGCGCGAGCGGCCAGGCGGCGGGCACCTCGACGGTCAGCCTTGTGGTGATCTTGCTGTAGGTGCGCTTGTCGTGCCTCAGCGCCACCGATGTGCGCACCCGGGCGTCCGAGAGCCGGTCACCCGCGCACTCCTCCTGGTCGAACGGCTCAGCCGCCCACGCCGTCGCCGTGGTGGCCAGCAGGCACAGCACGGCCGTCAGTACCGACAGCGTGCGGACGATCCCCCGGTTGTCCAACAGTCCCCCCTGACTGCCTTTCCGTGGCCGCCATCATGGCGCATGCCATCGACATGCGCGACGTGCCGGGGCAACGGCCGTGGCCCGCCGGGAGTGAGCGGGCCGCGACCGGTCGGCGCGTCGTCCGTCGGGCGCCCCGCGGGGTGGCGCTGGTCCGGTGCGGCGTCGGGCTGTCACGCCCCCGCCAGCCACAGGTCCGGCCCGAACACCTCGTAGTGCACGTCCGCCGGTGACACGCCCTTCTCGATCAGCTGGGCGCGTACGGCGCGCATGAAGGGGAGCGGGCCGCACAGGTACGCGCGCGTGCCGGGGTGGACGGTGACGCCGGTGAGGTCGGCGCGGCCGGTGTGGGCGCCGGTGGGGGCGTCCTGCTCGTACCAGAGGTGGACGGCCGCGGCGGGGAGCTTCGCGGCGTACGTCTCGTGGTCGGCGCGCAGGGCGTGGTCGGCGGGGGAGCGGTCGGCGTGGACGACCGTGACCGGGGCGGGGTGGCCGGTGGCCGCGAGCCGGGCCAGCATCGGGATCATCGGGGTGACGCCGATCCCGGCCGAGGCCAGGAGCACCGGGGTGCTGCCCGGAACCGCGTCCAGGACGAGGTCGCCGTACGGTTCCGACAGCTCCAGCACGCTGCGCTCGTGCACGCGCGCGTGGAGGTGGTTCGAGACCTCGCCCTCCGGGGTGGTGCCGCCGGGGACGCGCTTGACGCTGATCCGGCGCTCGGAGGTGCCCGGCGCCCCGGACAGGCTGTACTGCCGGATCTGGCGGGCGCCGTCGGAGAGCGCGGTGCGGACCGAGACGTACTGGCCGGGGCGGAAGTCGCGGACCGGGCCGCCGTCGAGCGGGCGGAGCCGGAAGGTGACGACGTCAGGGGTCTCCTGGACGCGTTCGACGACCTCCCAGAGCCGCCAGGAGTGGCCGCCCTGCTCGTCGTACAGCCGCTTCTCGATCGCGATGAGGGCGTTGGCCATCAGCCAGTACACCTCGTTCCAGGCGGCCGCGACCTCGTCGGTCACCGCCTCGCCGAGGACCTCGACGATGGCGGCGAAGAGGTGCTCGTGGACGAGGGCGTACTGCTCGGGGGCGATGCCGAGGGAGGCGTGCTTGTGGGCGATGCGGGTGAGCATCGCGTCGGGGCGGGTGTCCGGGTGCTCGACGAGGTGCGTGGCGAAGGCGGCCACGGAGCCGGCCAGGGCCTGGCGCTGGGTGCCGGCGGCCTGGTTGCCGCGGTTGAACAGGTCGCGCAGCAGCTCGGGACGGGCCGCGAACAGACCGTCGTAGAAGCGCTCGGTGATCTGGCCGATGGCCGCTCCGACGACGGGGAGCGTGGCGCGGACGGTGGCTGCGGACTGTTCGGACAGCATGAGTCCTCCTTCGGACGGGTGCCGGTCCGGTCCGGTCCGGCGGTCGATGGTCGGTGCTCGGCACCGTAGTAAAACTTGCATCTGAGATGCAAATTTAGAGAGGCCGGGGAGGAGGGCGGGGACGGGCATTACGGATGTCGGTCCGAACAGGCAAGATGGGCGACGAAGCGGTACACCTGCCCGTACGCGAGCGTTCAGGCCGGGGTCGCCGTGGCGATCAAGGTCCGCAACGCGCGTGAAATGCTGTTGTGGTGGGATGCTCAGGTGCCCGACCGCCTCCCGCGGGACGGAGACAGGCGGCCTGACCAGCAAGGATGGGGAAGCGGAAGATGGACAAGCAGCAGGAGTTCGTGCTCCGGACGTTGGAGGAGCGCGACATCCGGTTCGTACGCCTGTGGTTCACGGACGTGCTGGGCTTCCTCAAGTCCGTCGCCGTGGCCCCGGCCGAGCTGGAGCAGGCGTTCGACGAGGGCATCGGCTTCGACGGTTCCGCGATCGAGGGATTCGCCCGCGTCTACGAGTCCGACATGATCGCCAAGCCGGACCCCTCCACGTTCCAGGTCCTGCCCTGGCGTGCCGAGGCCCCCGGCACCGCGCGCATGTTCTGCGACATCCTCATGCCGGACGGCTCCCCGTCCTTCGCGGACCCGCGGTACGTCCTCAAGCGTGCCCTCGCCCGCGCCTCCGACCTGGGCTTCACGTTCTACACGCACCCCGAGATCGAGTTCTTCCTGCTGAAGGACCGCCCCCTCGACGGCTCACGGCCCACCCCCGCCGACAACTCCGGCTACTTCGACCACACCCCGCAGAACATCGGCATGGACTTCCGCCGCCAGGCGATCACCATGCTGGAGTCGATGGGCATCTCGGTCGAGTTCTCCCACCACGAGGGCGCCCCCGGCCAGCAGGAGATCGACCTGCGCTACGCCGACGCGCTGTCGACCGCCGACAACATCATGACGTTCCGCCTGGTCATGAAGCAGGTGGCGCTGGAGCAGGGGGTCCAGGCGACCTTCATGCCGAAGCCGTTCTCCGAGCACCCCGGCAGCGGCATGCACACCCACCTCTCCCTCTTCGAGGGCGACCGCAACGCGTTCTACGAGTCCGGCTCCGAGTACCAGCTGTCCAAGGTCGGCCGGTCCTTCATCGCCGGCCTGCTCAAGCACGCGGCCGAGATCTCCGCGGTCACCAACCAGTGGGTCAACTCCTACAAGCGCATCTGGGGCGGCACCGAGCGCACCGCCGGCGCCGGCGGCGAGGCCCCCTCGTACATCTGCTGGGGCCACAACAACCGCTCCGCGCTCGTCCGCGTCCCGATGTACAAGCCCGGCAAGACCGGCTCCGCCCGCATCGAGGTCCGCTCCCTCGACTCCGGCGCCAACCCGTACCTGGCCTACGCCATGCTGCTGGCCGCCGGCCTCAAGGGCGTCGAGGAGGGCTACGAACTCCCGCCGGGCGCCGAGGACGACGTCTGGGCGCTGTCCGACGCCGAGCGCCGCGCGCTGGGCATCGAGCCGCTGCCGCAGAACCTCGGCGAGGCGCTGACGCTGATGGAGCGCAGCGACCTCGTCGCCGAGACGCTCGGCGAGCACGTCTTCGACTTCTTCCTGCGCAACAAGCGCCAGGAGTGGGAGGAGTACCGCTCCGAGGTCACCGCGTTCGAGCTGCGGAAGAACCTGCCGGTGCTGTAAGGGCAGGTCGGAGCGGATTTCTCTCCGCGCCGACGTAGGGGGCCGACGGTCGTGGACCGTCGGCCCCCTCGCGTCTCACCGGCCCTGGGCCGTCTGGCCGGACCGATCAGGCCGTGCCCCCGGTCCATGAAGCGGTCGTCAGCGGCTTCGGCCGCGAGCGGATCCTCGTGGGCCTCGTCGAGGCTGATCCGCTGGGCGCCCCGACCGACGTCGAGGAGATGTCCGCCCTGGAGCGTGATTCCGCCGGCCGGCCGTGCCGACGGCCGGCGGGAACCTCAACGGCCACGGTGCGCAGGTCGTCGCCGCCCGCGGAGGGCGACCGGGCGGCGGCTCTGTTCCCCAGTGGCCGCCGCCGGCGAAAGTCTGCTCGGCTCCCGTCACGTCGCCGGACCAGTGCGTGGCAGTGGTCGCCCTCGCCGCCGCGCCCCCCGGGCACGGGCACGGCGTGTGCAGGGTGGTGAGCGCTCCCGAGGAGGGCATGCCTCGGGAGCGCGGGCGATCGCGGACAGCGCGCTCTCGTCTCCGACGAGCGGATGCAGGCCGGCGGTGAGGGGCTGATCGGTGTCCCGGTGAAGGGTTCGCGCCCGCTCAGCCCGTGCCGGATACGCGCCGCAGGCCGAGGCGGGGTTCGGTGACCAGTTGAAGACCGTCGATCGGGTCCTCGTTCGTTCCGTCCGGGGCCGGCTGAGCGCCGAACAGCGGTCGGCCGCGGTCGAGTTCCGGCTGCTGGACCCGTAGGGCCTCCTCCCGCAGCTCCGAAGTGCCCACGCGTGTCGTCGCGTCGGTGGCCTCGCGTATGTCGGACAGACCGCCGATGACCTCGCCGAACGACACTTCGTTTCCGGACGACTCCTGACCGACGAGCCGGTCGGCGGTCCAGAAGAAGTCGCTCTTTCCGCGGTACCCCTGATACATGTTGTTGACCAGGGTCAGCATCCTGGAGTATGCGCGCTTGTACGAGTATTCGAAGAAACGCAGCCCTTCGGCCTCGGTGACTTCGCCGCGTGCGGTCGAGGCGAGGGCCGCGGCGCCCACCATTCCGCCGTACAGAGCGAAGTGAATTCCGCTGGACAGCAGGGGGTCGAGGAAGCATGCCGCGTCGCCGACCATCATGTATCCCGGTCCGGAGAATTCGTCCGCGACATAGGAGTAGTCGGTCTCGACCCGGGTGTGCCCGGTGAAATCGGCCTCCGAGAGCAGTTTCTTGACTTCCGGGGATTCCTGGAGGTAAGCGTGATAGAGCGATTCGAGGTCCGGGTGCCGGCGCTTGTCCGCGGCGAACGTGTCCTTGTGCGTGACGAGCCCCACGCTGTTGCGGCCGCCGCCCAGCGGAATGACCCAGTACCAGCCCTTCGGCGAAGAGATCACGTTGATCCCGCCCTCGGGGCAGGACGGCAACGCGCCGGCGTTGTCCCAGTAACCCCAGAGTGCCACATTGCGAAATATCTCGTGTGGCTTGCGGTTACGCAGGTGCTTGGTGCTCAGCAGGCCCGCCCGGCCGGAGGCGTCGACGAGGAAGTCGAATCCGTCGATCGTGAAGGTTTCCCCGGTCTCGGCCTTGCACGCCACCGCCGCGGGTCGGCCGTCGTCCCCGAACGTCACCGACTTGGCCGTGATTCCGTGCTCGACATCGACCCCCTTCTCGCGAGCGTTGTCGAGAAGGAGAGCGTCAAATCGGCTTCGGTCGACCTGCCAGGTGTGTACGCCGGTGCCGAAAATCTTGCTCCAGTCGATGACCCAGGTGTCCTCACCCCAGTGGAAGACACCGCCGCGTTTGCGCTGGAAATCCATCGAGTCGAGCTTCTGGGTCACGCCGATCATGTCCAGTACGTGCCGGCTGGATGGCGTCAGGGACTCCCCGATGTGATAGCGGGGGAAGTGCTGGCTCTCGATCAGCCGGACGGAAAACCCTTCCTGCGCCAAGAATGTCGCGGTGACCGATCCGGCGGGACCGCCACCCACTACCAGGACGTTGCCCGACAAAGTCACTCCCTTGTTCGTTTGGCCAGAGATTGTCGTGGTCGAGGACTGCCGATCAGTCGATCAGCCGGGCCGCCGAGGCCGGAGCCGTGGTGCCCGGCCGTCGGGTGCACAGGGTCGGCAGTGGTCCGGTGGGGGACCACTCGCCGAGCACGGTCGGGCCGAGCAGGGTGCCACCGAGGAGTTCACCGGTCACCGCTGGTTGTCCCGTGCGGGTGGCCGGTGCGCCGAGCAGGGCACGCCCGGACAGGACCAGTGCGAGGTCGAGCAGCAGGAGGAGACCTGATGACTGGACACGGCGGGGTCAGGTGCCCGTGCCGGATCCGGAACGCCGATTCATCCCTGCCGCGACCAGGGCGCCGGACAGGTTGTGCCAGACCGAGAAGACCGCGGCCGGGAGCGCCGTCAGCGGAGCGAAGTACGTCGAGGCCAGGGAGGCGGCGAGCCCGGAGTTCTGCATGCCGACCTCGAAGGCCATCGCCCGGCTCGCCGCGGTTTCGAGCCCGGCGAACCGGCCGGCGGCGTAACCGAGTGCAAGGCCGAAGCCGTTGTGCAGCACCACGGCCAGCAGGACGACAGCCGCCGCGTCCTTGAGCGCGGAGGCGCTCGCCGCCACGACGATCAGGACGATCACGCCGACGGTGATGGCGGACAGCCAGGGCAGAGCGGGCAGGCAACGACGTGCCGGCCCGTCGGCGAAGCGTCGTACGAGCAGGCCGGCGACGGCGGGAATCAGAACCGTCTTCAGGATGTCCACGACCATGGGGCCGGCCTCGACGTCGAGCAGGTGTCCCGCGAGCAGGAGGACGAGATAGGGGGTGATGAGGGGAGCGAGGAGAGTGGAGACCGTCGCGACGGACATCGACAGCGCGACGTCACCCCGCGCCAGGAACGTCACGACGTTGGACGCCGTCCCGCTCGGAGCGCAGCCGACGAGGATCACTCCGACGGCCAGTTCGGGGGAAAGGTGCAGCAGTCGGGCGATGGCCCAGCCGAGGCCCGGCATGATCACATAATGGGCGACCAGGCCGAGGCCGACGGTCCAGGGGCGCCTGGCGACGATGCGGAAATCCTGTGACGTCATCGTCAGCCCCATGCAGAACATGATCAGGCCGAGCAGATAGGGGATGGCGGGCTTGCCCTCGGTGAACGACGAAGGCCAGGCCAGGCCGAGCGCCCCGGCGGCGAGCACCAGCAGCGGGAAGACGATGACCGCGCGCCGGGCCGTCCGATCGGCGTCGGAGGCGTTCTCCGTGGAGGTCCCGGCCGCCACCGGGGTAACTGGCCCGCTCGGATCCTGAAGTTGGTCCATGGTCGTTATGCCTTCGCTTTCCGCGCCCGCCGTCGTGTCCGTCAAGGTGGCGACGCGCGGGAGATCTCGGCTGTGAGCACAGGGAATGACGGTGCGTCAGTCCGTGGGCAGGGCGCGCACGGCGCCCGTGTCGGCGGACTGGGCCAGGGCCGCGTAGGCGCGCAGGGCCGTCGTGACCGGCCGTTCACGACGGTTCGGCAGGTACCCCGAGGCATCTCGGCCGGCACGGCGGGCGTCGAGCTCCGACTCGGGCACGTGGAGTTGCAGGGTACGGGCCGGGATGTCGACGGTGATCCGGTCGCCGTCGGCGGCGAGGGCCAGCGGGCCGCCGGCGGCGGCCTCGGGCGAGATATGGCCGACGGACAGGCCCGAACTGCCGCCGGAGTAGCGGCCGTCGGTGAGGACCGCCACGGATTCGGCGAGGCCCCGCCCCTTCAAGTAGGCGGTCGGGTACAACATTTCCTGCATGCCCGGACCGCCGCGCGGACCCTCGTAACGGATGACCAGGACACTTCCGGGAGTCACCCGTCCGGACAGGATCGCCTCCACCGCCTCCTCCTGTGAGTCGGTGACCACGGCCTCGCCGGTGAACACGGTCATACCGTCAGGGACACCGGCGGACTTGACCACCGCCCCGTTCGGCGCCAGGTTGCCCCGCAGCACGGCCAGCCCACCGTCGGGCGAATAGGCGTGGGCGGTGTCGCGGATGCAGCCCTTGGCCGCGTCCAGGTCCAGCGACTTCCAACGGGCCGACTGGGAGAAGGCGGACGCGGAGCGGACACCCCCCGGAGCGGCGTGGAAGAGGTCGAGCGCCTCGGGGGAGGGCGAGGAGGCGCGGACGTCCCAGGCGGACAGCCATGCGGCGAGCGAGTCGGCGTGGACGGCCTTGACGTCCTCGTGCAGCAGCCCGGCACGGCTCAGTTCACCCAGGAGGGCCGGAATGCCGCCGGCCCGATGGACGTCCTCCATCAGGTAGTCGCTGCTGGGGGCCACCTTGCACAGGCACGGCACCTCGCGCGACCGGGCCTCGATGTCCGGCAGGCCGTAGTCGAGCCGGGCCTCGTGAGCGGCGGCGAGCAGGTGCAGCACGGTGTTGGTGGAGCCGCCCATGGCCAGATCCAGGGCCATGGCGTTGTCGAACGCCGCCCGGGAGGCGATCGCCCGGGGCAGTACGGTGGCGTCGCCCTTGCCGTAGTACCGCTCGGTCAGTTCCACGATCGTCCGCCCGGCCCGCTCGTACAGGTCCCGGCGAGCGGTGTGGGTGGCGAGGGTGGTGCCGTTGCCGGGCAGGCCCAGGCCGAGCGCCTCGATCAGACAGTTCATGGAGTTGGCCGTGAACATCCCGGCGCACGATCCACAGGTCGGGCACGCCGACTCCTCGATCGCGTCCATGTCCGCGTCGGAGACGGCCGGGTTGACCGCCTCGGACATGGCGGTGACCAGGGTCAGACCCTCGCGGACGGTGCCGTCGGGCAGGACCGCCCGGCCGCCCTCCATGGGCCCGCCGGAAACGAACACGGTGGGGATGTTCAGCCGCAGTGCGGCCATCAGCATTCCCGGGGTGATCTTGTCGCAGTTGGAGACGCAGACCAGGGCGTCCGCGCAGTGCGCCTGGACCATGTACTCGACGGAGTCGGCGATCAGCTCCCTGGAGGGAAGCGAGTACAGCATCCCGTCGTGGCCCATGGCGATGCCGTCGTCGATCGCGATGGTGTTGAACTCCCGTGCGATACCGCCCGCTTCCGCGATGGCCTCGCCGACCAAGCGGCCCACCGGCTGCAGATGGGTGTGACCGGGGACGAACTCGGTGAAGCTGTTGGCCACCGCGATCACCGGCTTGATGCCGATGTCCGCGCTGGCCACGCCGGAGGCACGCATCAAGGCGCGCGCCCCCGCCATGTTCCGGCCGTGGGTGACGGTACGTGATCTGAACTGCGGCATGTGCCGATCCAAGCGGCTCACGGGCGTCGTGCGAAGACGCCCCGACTGCTATCACTCCCACTACCAGCACCTATCCTGCCCGCATGGATACGGCAGCGGAGCGGCGCAAGGAACTGGGCGACTTCCTGCGGGCACGGCGTACCCGGCTCGATCCGACGGAGGTCGGCCTGCCGCCGGCCGGTCCACGGCGTCGCGGCGGACTGCGCCGCGAGGAGGTCGCGACCCTTTCCCAGGTCAGCGCCACCTGGTACGCCTGGCTGGAGCAGGGCCGCGACATCCATCCCTCCCGGCATGTGCTGGACGCGCTCGCTTCTACGCTGCGCCTGACTCCCGCCGAGCACGTCTATGTGCTGTCCCTGGCCGGATACGCACCCTTCACCGAGCCCGCCGAACCGGCGGGCTACACCGCGCCCGGCCATGTGCAGCGGCTGCTCGACGCGCTCGTCCGGTTCCCCGCGTACGCCATCGCCCCCGACTGGACGATCACCGGCTGGAACTGCGCCTATGTCGACCTGTATCCGAACGTGGCCACCGTCGCGTCGGAGGAACGCAACCTGCTGTGGCTGGTGTTCACCGACCCGTACGTCCGTGACCTCTTACCGGACTGGGAAGTGACGAGCCGTCGTTTGCTCGCCGAGTTCCGTGCCGAGGCCGGGCCCCGGCTCGGTGACCTCGCCTGCTCCCCCGTCATCCAGCGTCTGCTGGAGACGAGTGAGGCGTTTCGCGCCGCCTGGCAGGATCACCGCATCGAGGGTTTCGCCTCCCGGACGCGTGTCTTCGACCATCCGATCGAGGGGAGGCAGTACTTCGAGCACCACCGTCTGGCCCCTGCCGACCACCCCGATCTACATGTGGTCGTCTACACCCCCGCATGCCCCTGAGAGCGGCTCGTAGATCACCACCCCGTTGACACGTGCTCGCCGATGTCGAATGCTTGGCGGCGGTCGAGGGGGCAGGCCGACCGTGCCGGGGCCCTCCGCACTCCACGTTCACGCTGTGCGTCACCGCGCCCGATGTCGCGCGCACCGACCACATCGGCGGAACGCCCTCAACGACCGCCTCGGCGAGCACATCGCCGGGTGTTCCACCGGTTGCTGCCCTTCACGAAGCAGCCCCGCGTCCGTACATCGGCTCATGCTGTCCTTGGGGCAATGCAAGGGGGAGAGAAATGGCTACTCTGTGCCGTCCTGCCGTCGCCGTTCCAGAACACGTAATAACCATGGAACAGACCCTGGATTTCGCCAGAAGAGCGCACGCAGGAAAGCCCCAGCTGCCACTCGCACTCCGACTCATACAGAACACCGGAGTGCGGAAAAGGCACCTCGTCCAACCCATCGAGGAAACCCTGACGCACCCGGGTTTCGAAGAGCGCAACCGCATCTACGAGGCCGAATCGAAGAAACGTACCCCCGGCGTCGTCGAACAGGCTCTGGTTCACGCCGATTTAAGGGCCCACGACATCGACGCGATCATCTACGTGTCGTGCACCGGCTTCATGATGCCGTCCCTGACGGCCTGGCTGATCAACAAGCTGGGCTTCCGCCCCGACACCCGGCAGATCCCCATCGCCCAACTCGGCTGTGCGGCGGGCGGCGCGGCGATCAACCGTGCCCACGACTTCTGCGCGGCCCACCCGGGCAGCAATGTCCTGATCGTCTCCTGCGAGCTGTGCTCGTTATGCTACCAGCCCGACGCGGACGACATCGGCTCGCTGCTGTCCGACGGCCTGTTCGGCGACGCGGTCGCCGCCGCCGTCGTGCGCGGCACGGGCGGCACCGGCATCAGCCTGGAACGCAACGCCTCCTACCTCATCCCGAACACCGAGGACTGGATCTCCTACGCCGTCAAGGACACCGGCTTCCACTTCCAATTGGACCGTCGCGTGCCCGGCACGATGGAGCCGCTCGCGCCGGTTCTGCGTGAGCTGGCCAAGGACCACAGCTGGGACGCCGGCCGGCTCGACTTCTACATCGTCCACGCCGGCGGCCCGCGCATCCTCGACGACCTCGCCAAGTACCTCGACGTCGATCGAACGGCCTTCCGGCACAGCTGGTCGACGCTGACCGAATACGGGAACATCGCGAGCGCCGTCGTGCTCGACGCGCTGCGCCGGATGTTCGAGGAAGAGAGCGCGACCCCCGGCCACAAGGGACTGGTCGCCGGCTTCGGTCCCGGCATCACCGCGGAAATGTCCGTGGGTACCTGGGCGTAGGGGAGGACGCACATGGACGGCCTTGTCGTGGGTCCGGGCGCGGGGAAGAGGCTGATCACGCCGGCGCAGGAGATCACCTTCAAGGTGACGGGCGCGGACGGTTCGAGTGCCTCGGTGTTCGAAGTCGTCGTGCCACCAGGTTTTGATGTCGGCGCACACCAGCACCAGGACTCCGAGGAATTGTTCTGCGTACTCGAAGGCGAACTGGACATATTCGCCTTCGAACCGGAGCACTACAGCGAGACGGACTGGACGGACTGGAAGTCTCCCACCGGAGACCGCCCGACGCGGGCGGGCGCGGGCAGTATCGCGTTCGTCCCCAAGGGCTGCCCGCACGCGTTCGCCAATCGCGGCGACACACCGGCACGCATGCTGCTCACCGTCACCCCCTCGCCCCAGCACGAGGTCTATTTCGACAAGCTGGCGGAAATATTCGCGGCGCCCGGCACGCCGGATCCGGAGGCGATCCAGCGCCTGCGCCGCGATTACGACCTCAAGCAATTCACCCCGCTTCGCTTCGACCCCCGGGAGCCGGGTCCCACTGATCGCCGAGCCGAGGAGACCGCGAAATGACCGACACCGTGGAGATCAGCGACATCTACTCCGCCGTCGAACGATCCGCCAAGATCCTTGACCTGCCCCTGGACTCCGAGAAACTCGACAAGGCGTTGGCGGCGTTCGGGCCGGCGTTCACCGACTCCACAGTGGCCCTGCGCATAGCCACCGGCCAGCGTCGTGAGAAGCAACTGGGCTATCGGTACATCAAGTACACCGGTGACCTGGACCCGCTGGAAACCGCCCTGGCCGAAGGGATGGTGGAGCGCGGCGACCACCCGGCGCAGCGGCTGTTCCAGGACGTCAAGGAGCACCTTCCGATCCAGGGAACCGGGGGAGACTTCACCATAGAGGCCGGTTTTCAGAAGATCTGGTGCTTCTTCCCGAGCAGCCGGCCCCAGCCGCTCGACGAGTTCTCCCGGCTCGACTCGGCGCCGCCCGCGGTCGCCGACAACCTCGACATGCTGGCACGCTACGGGCTGCGTGAGGCCAGCCTGTTCGCGGTCGACTACACCTCCCACACGCTCAACATCTACTTCGACGGTTTGCCCGCCGGAACGTTCGCGCCGGAACGGGTCCGCGCACTGCTGGGCGAACTCGGAATCCCCGATCCGGGCGACGGCGTCCTTGACCGGTGCGCGAAGGCTTTCGCGGTCTACTTCACGTTCTCCTGGGAGTCGTCGAAGATCGACCGGGTGTGCTTCCCCGTGCTCGTCCCGGACCCCGGTCTCGTGCCGACCGACCTGGGGCCGAACATCACACGGCTCGCGCGTGAGTTCTCGTTCGCCGGGAGCGACCGGAAGTGCATCTACGCGACCACGCTCTCGGACCGAGAGATCTACTACAAGCTGGAACCGTTCTACTACTGGAAGCCCGAGATCGTGGACGCCATGCACCTGGCGGACTCGCCGGACGAGCACTCCGCTTGACCAGCGGGACGGACCGTCGAAGCAGCGTGAGGAACTGGGTGCGAGGAAAGGAAGCCTATGTCGGCCAGCACGTCCGCCGTCATGCTTGAGCTGGTGGACGAGGAGGGCACCACGATCGGCACCGCGGAGAAGATCGCGGCGCACCAGGCGCCGGGGCGGCTTCACCGGGCGTTCTCGGTGTTCCTCTTCGACTCCGAGGGGCGCATGCTGCTCCAGCGCAGGTCACTGAGCAAGTACCACTCCCCCGGCGTGTGGTCGAACACCTGCTGCGGCCACCCCTACCCGGGCGAGCCCCCCTTCGTGGCGGCGTCCCGTCGCGTCGCCGAGGAACTGGGGATCGCCCCCGTGCTGCTCCAGGAGGCGGGAACGGTGCGCTACAACCACCCCGACCCGGCCTCCGGGCTGGTGGAGCAGGAGTACAACCACCTGTTCGTGGGAGATGTCTCGAAGATGCCCCGGCCTGATCCCGACGAGGTCGGGGAGACCGCGTTCGTCACCAGGGGGGAACTGGCGAGGCTGCGGGAGCACGCGACGTTCTCGGCGTGGTTCCCGACGGTGCTGGACGCGGCGCTGCCGGGCATCCGCAAGCTGGTGGGCACCGGCAACTGGTAACTGTTGGACCTGGCCGACACCGTCGGCACCGAAGTTCCGGTTCGGCGGGGCAGCGGATCGAGTCGCCCTCCGAACCGGGGCTTCACCACCCCCTACACGCACAAGGAGACACCGCCTCGTGATCCTGGTCACCGGCGCCACCGGAACAGTCGGCCGCAATCTCGTCAGCGAGCTGGTCGACGCGGGAGAGAAGGTGCGGGCCCTCACCCGTGCCTCGGCCCCCAGCAGCCTGCCCGACGGTGTCGAGGTCGTCCCCGGAGACCTCAGCCGCCCCGAAACCCTGCCCGCCGCCCTGGCAGGCGTGGAACGCCTGTTCCTGTTCCCCCTCTTCGGCGCCCTGGACGGTGTGCTCACCGCCGCCAAGGAGGCCGGTACGCGACACATCGTGCTGCTCTCCTCGGATTCCGTCACCTTCGCCGAGCCCGGCTGGATCGGTGAGAAGCACCTCGCCTGCGAACAGGCCGTCGCCGACTCCGCGATCGACTGGACCTTCGTCCGGCCTCACGTCTTCATGGCGAACGACCTCGGCTGGGCCGACCAGATCAGACACGGGGGAGTCGTGCGAGGCGCGTACGGCGGCGCCGCGTTCCCCTCGGTCGACGAGCGCGACATCGCCGCGGTCGCCGCACACGCCCTGCTCCACCCGGAACCCGGAAGGACCTACGAACTCACCGGACCGCAGGCACTCAGCCAGATCGACCGGGTCCGCATCATCGGCGAGACCCTCGGCATCCCGGTCCGCTTCGAGGAGGTGTCCCGGGACGAGGTCCGCCGACGGCTGGTCGACCGTATGCCGCCGCCGGCCGCCGACTTCCTCCTGGACCAACTCGCCGCCCGCACGGAACCGGCCCCCGTCCTGCCGACCGTCGAGCAGGTCACCGGTCGCCCCGCGCACACCTACGCCGAATGGGTCACTCATCATGCCGCGGACTTCGGCGCGGGTTCGCGGGCCGCCCGGTGACGCTCGCCCGGCCAGTGCTCGGCGACGACGCCGGTGGCGACGAGTGCGGGCTTCCCGCGCGGCTGCCGCAGTGAGCACCGTCGACACGCTGTCGTAGATCACGCGCTGGCGTGATGACGACGCGGGTACGGCCGGCTCCGGTGCGCTCGGCCAGCCCCGGATGTGTGCGACGGCGGTCCGATTGCGGGGACTCCGGCGCGGAGTAGCCTGGAACTGACCGACGGCCGCCTGATTCTGGAGGTAGGCCATGTTTCTCCGACTGCTGCGCCGTCGTATGCCGTTCGGGCTCGTCCTGCTCGGCAACGGCCGTCTGATCCGGGGCTACAGCGGCGGCTACTACGACGGATACGGCTACCAGGCCTGACACCGTTCACAAGGAGAACCGGGCTGCCGCGGCGGCGCCGTGGCGGCCCGGCCCCGGAGGAGGCGCGGTGACGGACGACACCGATCCCCTGGTGGCCCTGACGCGGATTCTGTCACCGCACTGCCGCGTCACCCGTATGTCGGGCGGAGCGCTGATCGCGGACTGGAAGCGGACGCGTTTCCTCGGCATGGCGACGGCGGACATCCGCACGCTCACCGAGGGAAGACCCGAGGAACGCGCGGAACTCCTCACCGGACTCACCCGCGCCGGGTGTGCCACGCCCCGCCCCCAGGAGTACGCGGACGGCGAGGTCGGGCTCTGGCTGCGCGCGACGCACCTGCTGATCCGGGTCCTCGGATTCGGGCGCGTCCTGCGGCTGTTGTCCCTGGCGGCCCCCGACTACGCCCGCGCGGACCCTCCCTCCGCGGAGGACGTCGCCCGGCTGAAACGGGCGGTGCAAGCGCACGGCCGCGGAAGCTGGTTCGTCAACGACGACTGCAAGACCGAGGCCGTGACGGCGTTCGTCCTGCTGCGGCGGCGCGGTCTGCGGGCCGCGCTGCACGTCGGTGTGCGCGAGCACCCGTTCGCCCTGCACGCCTGGACGTCCTCGGCCGGCCTGTGCGTTCCCGACGCCGATCCGCGCGGGCACGCGTTCACGCCGGTGCTCTCGATCGACGGCGGAGGGCAGTGACGTGGAGGCACTCGGCCTCGCGTGGGCCGGGGGGACACCGCGGCTGTGGACGGCCGGGGACATGGCGCGGCGGGGACTGGTGACCACCGTCTCCTCACGGGCCGGTACCGCGGTGGTCGTCGGCTGGGTCGGCTCGTACCGGGACCGGGTGGCGGGCGCCCGCCGCCTCCTCGACGACTTCGGCCGGCCGGGAGCCGCACCGCGACTGCCGACCGGCGACTACGCGGCGGTTCTGGTGTGCCGCGACCGCGTCCTGCTGATGCGCGACGAGCAGGCACGGATCCCCCTGTTCTACCGGGAGTCCGGTGGCCGCGTGAGCGGGGTGAGCACCTCGGCGGGCCACCTGGGCGGCCTGGAAGAGCCGGAACGCCGCTATTTCTGCCGGTACTTGACCGGCAACATGGCCCAACCGCACGTACGCCTCACCCCGTTCGCCCGGGTGCACCGTGTGCTCGGCGGTGAGGTGGTGGAACTCTCGGTCACGGGGCTGCTGCGCGGCCGGGAGCAGCGACGCGTCCCGCCGGCCGACGACCCGCCGCCGCCGACGACGACGGACGGGCACCGGTCGGACGGATGCCCGTCGGGCGCATGCCCGTCGGACGGGCGCCCGGCGTACGGAGCCGCGATGGATCTGCGCCGCGCTCTGGAGAACGCCGTCGGGCGCCGCACGGGCGAGGTGACGGCATGTCACGTCTCCGGCGGCACCGACTCCACCAGCGTCGCGTTGCTCGCGGCGCGCGCCCCGGCCGCGGCACCGGGCCGCTCCGGGGAGCTCGTCCTGCTGGCCGGGCGCTTCCGCCGGGGAGAACTGTCCGGGGAGCAGCCGTACCTCGACGAGGCGATGGAGGAGATCCGCCGGCACGCGCCCCGGGCGCGCCCCGTCGTCGTCGACGTCGACGACGTGGCCGACTTCGACGACTTCCGGCACCACGCGGGTGACCCGGACGAGCCCTGTGCGCACGCCTTCCGCGCCCCCTTCTGGAGCAGGCTGCACGCCGCCGCGGCGGACCTGGGCTGCGACACGCTCCTGACCGGTTGCGGAGCCGATCCGATCGTGGACGCCAACCCCTTCCACCTGCACGGGCTGGCCCGCGCCGGACGGCTGCGGCAGTTGACGAGGCAGGCACGTGCCTGGGCCGCGAGCGGCGAGCGCGGCGTGCGGGACGTCGTCTCCGCGTACGTCGTGCAGCCGGCCCTGCCCCGGGCGGCCGAACGGGTCACGGCGCTCCTCCGCCGTCGCGGAACGGTGCTCGGCGGCCTGGGCAACTTCGCCCGCCCCCCGTGGCTGCGCCCCGGGTTCGCGCGGGCTCACGGCTACCGCGAGGCCGGCGCCGCGGAGAGCGGTTTCGTGTTCGGGCACGATCCCGAACAGTCCCTCTACGACGCGGCCAACTACCTCGCCGCTCCCGACCCGCTGTCCTGGCACCAGGCACCGCGGTACGGATTCTTCCTCTCGCACCCCTTCCTCGACCCGGAGGTCGTCGCCACGATGCGCCGCCTCCCCGCCGAGGCCACGTTCCGTCCGGGCCGCCCCAAGGCCCTACTGCGCGAGGCCATGGCCGACCTGCTCCCGCCCGGCGTCCGCGACCGGTCGGTCAAGATCCCCTTCAACGAGGTCTACGCCCGCGGCCTACGGACCCACGGCGAGGAACTCATCGACCTCTGCCGGTCCGCCCGCCACCCGCTGGTCGCGGAGATGTTCGACGTCGAGACGCTGTGCCGGGCCGTGCGGGAGGCGCAGTTCGGCATCGGCGACGCCTACTCGTGGGACCGTATGAACAGCTCGCTGGCCCTGGTGGCGTGGCTGGAGAGGTGGGGGCGCCGGCCGCGCGGGCGGGGTAGGGCCGTGCCGGTCATTGCTGGGCCTTGATGTCCCACAGCGACAGTTCGAACGGTCCCGTTCGGGCTTCTACGATGCCGTACCGGTTCACCAGCCTACGCCTTTGCGCTCCGCTGAGTTCGCGGTTCTCCTCGCCCTTGCGCACGATGGTCGTGCGTACGGCTGCGCCATGCGGGCCGAATATCCAGTAGACGGTGAGGTAACGGGGGTCCATCACGTGACTGTCGATCGTGTTGTTCTCGTGCACCCTGCCGCCGTGCATGACGAAGTCGACGTCCTTCTGAACACGGATCCAACGGGGGATCGTGCCGCCGGACCAGGAGTTCCCCTTCAGGGCGACCTGCTCAAGATCGAGCCGGTCCTTGCGCGCCAGACTGACGCTGGCGTAGAACGCCAGCTGGTCGTAAGGCGTGGTGATGGGTAGTTGCACGACCGTTCGGGTGTCGAGTTCGTCGCCCGCCTCGATGTAGTTTCCGGCGAACGTCCATGGGTGCGCCGACACCAGCTCGCCAGGCTGGTGGATCTCCCAACGGGCTAGCGGGTGTGTCTCTTGGAACTGGGATCTGCTCCACTGCTCGGCATCGGCACGCCACTGCGCGCGGAGCCGTCCCCTCTCGCTCAGCGGCACCCGTTCCCCCATGGTGTGGAACTCTGCGCCGAGCACGTAGAAGCCCACGTCGCTGTGGTTCTCGAGCCTGATGTCGACCGGTACGGAGAACGCCCTGCGGCTCTGATTCAGCGTGGGCTTCCCCACCGTCATCTTGACGAGAGGCTTGGCCCCGCGCTGGTCGGGCTGGTAGAGGTGCTGGTAGCTCCAATTGGCCAGCGCGATGACCGTCGAGACGATCACTGCCGCGGCCACCCGCTTGGGAGCGGGAATCACGACCGATGTCCGCCACACCGCGATGACAGCCCACAGGGAACCCAGCGTGAGCAGCCACCACAACACCAGGTAGCCCGTGGAATCGCCTTCGTACGCTTCGTGCAGGAGCATCAGATTGGCGAGGAACGCCGCGACCGTGCCGATCAGCGCGACCAGTCCCGAGTGGCCGAAGCTGTTGCGGTACCAGTGGTCCACCACCGCCCATGCGCCCAGCGCCGTGGTGAGCGCGAAGGCGACGAGGATGGCACCGGTGATGCGACCCGGGTAGGTCAGGGCCGACATCACGTTCCCGAAGCCGAACCAGCCCAGCAGGACCGCCGACGGGACGAGGACCACGAGGATCCCCATCATGACCACTACCGATCCTCTGGGGCTCTTCGGGATCCGTGGCACCCGCAGGCGTGAGCCGACGCCGTTTTTGCGTAACGTCCGCACCTGATCACCGCCGTCAGGGCTCACGGCTGTCTCCTTCGACCGTCACGGGGACATTCACGAGGGCACTGCGCACCATCGTCCGTGGTGGTCCACCGGATCACCATCCGGATGCCTCCGGACGGCCCAGCGACCCTGGCACATCTCGGCCGGACCGCCACCGCGTCCGGCGGAACGGCCGGGCGTCGTGGGGGCCGTCCCGTACCGGCCGCACGCGTCGTGGCGGGGCAGGGACGGGGTGGGGGGAGGTGGTCAGTGCCGCCCCCTGGCACCCTCCGCCCAGGGGCTGACCGGCCGGACCCCGGCGTGAACTCATCGCCCCCGGCGGCACCCCACGGCCCCCGGCCCGGCGCTCCCCCCACCCGCTCCGGCTACGCTCGGGACCGTACGACCTTGATCGGAGTCGAGGAGTCGAGGAGGCCGGGATGACGGGGCCGGGGCGCAGGAGCAGTACCTTCACACGCCTGCTGCGGCACGGATTCACCGATGCCTCCGCCGCCGAGCGGCTCCTGGACAGTACCGAGCTCGCCCCGGTCCGCAGCGACCCCGTGCTGCTGGAGGCCCTGGGCCGGACCGCCGATCCCGATCTCGCCCTGCGGGGGCTGGTGCGGCTGCTGGAGGCGCAGCCGGGCGCCACCGCGCGCCGCGGACTCCTCGACACGGTCATAGCGGCCAAGCCGCTGCGGGACCGGCTGCTCGGGGTGCTCGGGGCGTCCGCCGCGCTCGCCGACCACCTGGCCCGGCATCCGCGGGACTGGGAGGCGCTGGTCATGTACGAGCCGCGCGACCTGCATCCCGGGGTGGAGGAGTTCGAGCGGGGGCTCGCCGAGGCCGACGACCCCGTGTCGCTGCGGGTGGCCTACCGGCGGTGTCTGCTGGCCATCGCGGCGCGCGACGTCTGCGGGACCACCGACGTCGCCGAGGCCGCGGCCGAACTCGCGGACCTCGCCACGGCCACGCTGCGGGCCGCGGTGGGGCTCGCGGCCGCCGCGGCGCCCGCGGACGCCGCGCTGTGCCGGCTCGCCGTCGTCGCGATGGGCAAGTGCGGGGGGCACGAGCTCAACTACGTCTCCGACGTCGACGTCATCTTCGTCGCGGAGCCCGTCGAGGGGGCCGACGAGGGCAAGGCCCTGCGGGCGGCCACCAAGCTCGCCTCGCACATGATGCGGATCTGCTCGGAGACCACCGTCGAGGGTTCCATCTGGCCCGTCGACGCCAACCTGCGGCCCGAGGGGCGCAACGGGCCGCTGGTGCGGACCCTGAGCAGCCATCTGGCCTACTACCAGCGGTGGGCCAAGACCTGGGAGTTCCAGGCCCTGCTGAAGGCCCGGCCGGTCGCCGGTGACCTCGCGCTGGGGGAGGCGTACGTCGCCGCCGTCGAACCGCTCGTCTGGCAGGCCGCCGAGCGGGAGAACTTCGTCACCGACGTGCAGAAGATGCGCCGGCGGGTCGTCGAGAACATCCCCGCCGCCGAGGTGGAGCGCGAGCTGAAGCTCGGGCCGGGCGGGCTGCGGGACGTCGAGTTCGCCGTGCAGCTGCTGCAACTGGTGCACGGGCGGGCCGACGCCTCCCTGCGCAGCGGTACGACGCTGGACGCGCTGGGGGCGCTGGCCGCCGGGGGCTACGTGGGGCGGGCCGACGCCGTGCAGCTCGACGCCGCCTACCGGTTCCTGCGGTCGATGGAGCACCGCATCCAGCTGTACCGGCTGCGGCGGACCCACCTCGTCCCGGAGGGCGAGGAGGACCAGCGGCGGCTCGGCCGGTCGCTCGGGCTGCGGGCCGATCCCGTGGGCGAGCTGAACCGGGAGTGGAAGCGGCACGCCGCCGTGGTGCGGCGGCTGCACGAGAAGCTGTTCTACCGCCCGCTGCTCGACGCGGTCGCCCAGCTCCCGTCCGGCGAGGCACGGCTGAGCAGCGAGGCGGCCCGGGAGCGGCTGGTGGCGCTCGGGTACGCCGATCCCGCGGCGGCGCTGCGGCACCTGGAGGCGCTCGCCTCCGGGGTCACCCGGAAGGCGGCCATCCAGCGGACGCTGCTGCCGGTGCTGCTGGGATGGTTCGCGGACTCCGCCGACCCGGACGCCGGGCTGCTCAACTTCCGCAAGGTCTCCGACGCGCTGGGGAAGACGCCCTGGTACCTGCGGCTCCTCCGGGACGAGGGGGCGGCGGCGGAGAACCTCGCACGGGTCCTGTCCGCCGGGCGGCTCGCCCCCGACCTGCTGATGCGCGCGCCCGAGGCGGTCGCCCTGCTCGGGGACGGCGACGGGGGCGGCCTGGAGCCGCGCGGGCGGACCCCGCTGGAGCAGGAGATCCTCGCCGCGGTCGGGCGCGCGGAGGGCGCGGTCCAGGCGGTCACCGCCGCGCGCGGGGTGCGGCGGCGGGAGCTGTTCCGTACGGCCGCCGCGGACATCGTCGGGTCGTACGGCACGGAGGCGCAGCCCGCCGAGGCCGACCAGGGCGCGCTCGTCGACCTCGTCGGCGGGGCCGTGTCGGACCTGACGGCCGCGACGCTCGCCGGCACCCTGCGGGCGGTGGTGCGGGAGGGGTGGGGGGACACGCTGCCCACCCGGTTCGCCATCATCGGCATGGGCCGCTTCGGCGGCCACGAACTGGGCTACGGCTCCGACGCGGACGTGCTGTTCGTACACGAGCCGCGGGACGGCGTCGACGAGCAGGAGGCCGCCCGCGCGGCGAACGCGGTGGTGGCGGAGGTACGGCGGCTGCTCCAGGTGCCCAGCGCCGATCCGCCGCTCCTGGTCGACGCGGATCTGCGGCCCGAGGGGAAGTCGGGGCCGCTGGTGCGGACACTGAAGTCGTACGAGGCGTACTACCGGCGGTGGTCGCTGGTGTGGGAGTCGCAGGCGCTGCTGCGGGCCGAGCCCGTCGCCGGGGACGAGGAACTGGGCCGGCGGTTCGTCCGTCTGATCGACCCCCTGCGGTACCCGGAGGCGGGACTGGGAGCGGACGCGGTGCGGGAGATCCGGCGCCTGAAGGCGCGGATGGAGTCGGAGCGGCTGCCCCGGGGCGCCGACCCGAAGCTGCACACCAAGCTGGGGCCCGGGGGCCTGTCCGACGTGGAGTGGACCGTGCAGTTGCTGCAACTGCGGCACGGGGCGGAGGTGGCGGGGCTGCGGACCACCCGGACCCGGGCCGCCCTCGCCGCGGCCCGGGAGGCCGGACTGCTGACGCCGGAGGACGCCGTCATCCTCGACGAGGCCTGGGTGCTGGCCACGCGGGTGCGCAACGCGGTGATGCTGGTCCGGGGCCGGGCGGGCGACACGTTCCCGTCCGACGCGCGGGAGGCGGCCGCCGTGGGGCGGTACCTCGGGTACGGGCCCGGGCACGTGGGGGACATGCTGGACGACTACCGGCGCAGCGCCCGGCGGGCGCGGGCGGTCGTCGACACCCTGTTCTACGGGGGGTAGCGGACAACGTTCTACGGGGGTAGCGGACGCCCCGACGCCCGACGCCCGACGCCCCGACGCCCGACGTGCCCCGTGCCGCCACCGGCCCCTACGCCTCCGCCACCGGCCCCTACGCCTTCGCCACCGGCCCCTACGCCTTCGCCACCGGCCCCTACGCCTTCGCCACCGGCCCCTACGCCTCCGCGGACGGCCGCGCCCCCCGCAACCCTCCCCGCCCCGGCGCCCTCCTCGGCAGGGTGTGCGGCAGCGCTCCGTACCAGAGGCCCGCCACCGTGTAGCCGAAGGCGAGGCAGAGGACGCCGCCCACCGCGTCCAGCCAGAAGTGGTTGGCCGTGGCGACGATGACCACCAGGGTGGCCGCCGGGTAGAGCAGGCCGAGGACCCGTACCCAGGGGAGGGCGGCCAGCGCGAAGATCGTCAGCCCGCACCACAGGGACCAGCCGATGTGCATGGACGGCATCGCGGCGTACTGGTTCGACATGTTCTTCAGGTCGCCCGAGGCCATCGACCCCCAGGTCTGGTGGACCACGACCGTGTCGACGAAGCCGGCGCCGTTCATCAGGCGGGGCGGCGCCAGGGGGTAGAGGTAGTACCCGACGAGCGCCACCCCCGTGGTGGCGAAGAGGACCAGGCGGGTGGCCGCGTACCGGCCGGGGTGGAAGCGGTAGAGCCACACCAGGACGCCGAGCGTGACGACGAAGTGCAGGGTGGCGTAGTAGTAGTTCATGCCGACGACCAGCCAAGTCACCGAGTTCACGGCGTGGTTGACCGACTGCTCCACCGCGATGCCCAGAGTGCGCTCGGCCTTCCAGATCCAGTCGGCGTTGCGCAGTGCCTCGTGTCTCTGGTCCGGGACGGCGTTGCGGATCAGCGAGTACGTCCAGTAACTGACCGCGATCAGCAGGATCTCGAACCAGAGGCGGGGGCGGCCGGGGGTCCGCAGACGCCGGAGCGGACCGGGAGGGGCCGAGGCCGTGACGGTGTGTGGAAGGGCCTCTTCCCGGCCTTCCAGTGACGTCACGGTCGAATCACCCATGGACACAGAGTCTGCCAGAAAAGCCTTCTTCCCCGATCATCCTCTGGTCCCCTCCGACCCGCATGTTCTCCGCCGGGGGGACCCCTACGGGACACCGCGCGGACAGTGCCCGCGACGGCCCGTCCCCGCCGTACGGACGATGGCGCTCACACCCCCGCGGACGGTGGCCTGCCCTACCCGCGATGGCGCTCCCCGGGCGCCGAGGCCGTCGAGCCGCGGACGACGAGTTCCGGCATGAAGACGAACTCGCTGTGCGGGGCCGGGGTGCCGCCGATCTCCTCCAGGAGGGTGCGGACCGCCGCCTGGCCCATCGCCGGGACCGGCTTGCGGATCGTGGTCAGCGGCGGGTCGGTGAAGGCGATCAGCGGTGAGTCGTCGAAGCCGACGACCGAGATGTCCTGCGGGACCGCCAGCCCGCGCTGCCGCGCCGCCCGTATCGCGCCGAGGGCCATCATGTCGCTCGCGCAGACCACCGCCGTGCAGTCGCGCTCGATCAGGGCCGTCGCCGCCGCCTGACCGCCCTCCAAGGTGTAGAGGGAGTGCTGGACGAGGTCCGACTCGATCGTCTCGGGGCTCAGGCGGAGCTGCTCCTGCATCGCGCGGACGAAACCCTCGATCTTGCGCTGGACCGGCACGAAGCGCTTCGGGCCGAGGGCCAGGCCGATCCGGGTGTGCCCCAGGGAGGCGAGGTGGGTGACCGCGAGGGTCATCGCCGCCCGGTCGTCGGGGGAGATGAAGGGCGCCTGGACCTTCGGGGAGAAGCCGTCCACCAGGACGAAGGGCACGCCCTGGGCGCGCAGCTGCTCGTAGCGCTGCATGTCGGCCGTGGTGTCGGCGTGCAGGCCGGAGACGTAGATGATGCCGGCGACCCCGCGGTCGACCAGCATCTCGGTCAGCTCGTCCTCCGTGGACCCGCCGGGGGTCTGGGTGGCGAGGACCGGGGTGTAGCCCTGGCGGGTCAGCGCCTGTCCGATGACCTGTGCCAGGGCCGGGAATATCGGGTTCTCCAGCTCGGGCGTGATCAGGCCGACCAGACCCGCGCTGCGCTGCCGCAGGCGGACCGGGCGCTCGTAGCCCAGTACGTCGAGGGCGGCGAGGACGGACTGGCGGGTGGTGGCGGCGACGCCGGGCTTCCCGTTGAGGACGCGGCTGACGGTCGCTTCGCTCACCCCCGCCTGCGCAGCGATGTCGGCAAGCCGTGTGGTCACAGGTGTGGACTGTACCGGCCAGGTGTCACCTTGCACACCAATCGGACGCCTTGGACGGCCTGCGGTGCGGCCCGCCCGGGGCTGCTGCGTCATCGCACTCCCTCGTGAAATCGGTGGCAAGAGTTTGCAGAGTCTTGCACAAGCGCCGTGCTCCTTGGGGCGCGGGCCCTCGGCCATGGCAACAACGGTCTCATGGCGGTTGTCATCAGGTCACGCCCGGATAACTTCGGAGATCTCTTGCACTTTTTTTCTGCAAGGTCTTTCGCGCCGCTTACATGGCTGTTACGTTCACGTCGCCCGGCGGCCGCCGCAATGGCGCAGTCGGCAAGTCGACAGGGACGGTGGACGGGACCGCCCCCTGTAGCTAGACGGGCTTTCACCCCCAAGGAGAACTCATGCGGCGTGGCATAGCGGCCACCGCGCTGGTGGCGTCCCTCGCCCTCGCGGCGACGGCCTGCGGCGGAAGCGACAGCGGCGACTCGGCCGACGGCCCGGTCACCATCACCTGGTGGGACACCTCCAACGCCACCAACGAGGCGCCGACGTACCAGGCCCTGGTCAAGGAGTTCGAGGCCGCCAACAAGGACATCAAGGTCAAGTACGTCAACGTCACCTTCGACCAGGCGCAGAACAAGTTCGACACCGCCGCCGGGTCCAAGGGCGCGCCGGACGTGCTGCGCTCCGAGGTCGGCTGGACCCCCGCCTTCGCCAAGAAGGGCTACTTCCTGCCGCTGGACGGCACCGAGGCGCTCGCCGAGCAGGACAAGTTCAAGTCCAACCTGATCGAGCAGGCCCAGTACGAGGGCAAGACGTACGGCGTGCCGTTCGTCACCGACACCCTCGCGCTCGTCTACAACAAGGCGCTGTTCGCCAAGGCCGGCATCACCGAGGCGCCGAAGACCTGGGACGACCTGAAGAAGGCCGCCGCCACGATCAAGGACAAGACCGGCGTCGACGGCTACTGGGGCTCCACCCAGGCCTACTACGCCCAGTCCTTCCTGCACGGCGAGGGCACCGACACCGTCGACGCCGACGCCAAGAAGATCACCGTCAACTCGGCGGCGGCGAAGAAGGCGTACGGCACCTGGCTGAGCCTGTTCGACGGCAAGGGCCTGCACAAGGCGGACACCACCGCCGACGCCTACGCCCACATCCAGGACGCCTTCGTCAACGGCAAGGTCGCCGCGATCATCCAGGGCCCCTGGGAGATCACGAACTTCTACAAGGGCTCGGCGTTCACCGACAAGACCAACCTCGGCATCGCCACCGTCCCGGCCGGTTCCACCGGAAAGGCGGGCGCCCCGACCGGCGGCCACAACCTGTCGGTCTACGCCGGCTCCGACGAGGCCCACCAGAAGGCCGCGCTGAAGTTCGTCAACTTCATGACCTCCGCGACGACCCAGGCGACCATCGCGCAGAAGAACTCCACCCTGCCGACGCGTGACGACGCCTACACCGCCGAGGTCAAGGCCGACCCGGGCATCGCGGGCTACCAGACCGTGCTGTCCGCCGCCCAGCCGCGCCCGGCGCTGCCCGAGTACAGCTCCCTGTGGAGCCCGCTGGACGACGAGCTGCCCGAGATCGCCGGTGGCAAGGAGTCCCTGGACGAGGGCCTGAGCAACGCCGAGACCGCCATCGCCAAGCTGGTCCCGGACTTCAGCAAGTGAGTCCCGGGTGGCCGCCGGATCACCCTGTCCTCGGGGGAGTGATCCGGCGGCCACCCGCCTGTGCCCGCCCGGCCCCGCCCTCCGATCCTCAGCTCCTCCAGAAGGTGTCGAACCATGACAGTCGCCATCGACCGCGCGACCGGCAAGCGCCGCGGTGACGCGCCGCGGCCCGGGCTGGGCCGGCGCCTGAAGCACTCCTACCGCAAGCACTGGTACGCCTACGCGATGATCACACCCGTGGTCGTCGTCCTCGGCGTCCTCGTGCTGTACCCCCTGGGATACGGCCTCTACCTCACCCTCACCGACGCCAACAGCCTCAACACGGCCCGCACCATCGGCGTCAACGAGATCGAGGCCACCTACAAGTTCATCGGCCTCGACAACTACGCCGACATCCTGTGGGGCGAGACGGCCTACGACCGCTTCTGGTCGCACTTCATCTGGACCATCGTGTGGACGGCGGCCTGCGTCGGCCTGCACTACGGCCTCGGCCTGGGCCTCGCGCTGCTGCTCAACCAGAAGCTGCGCGGCCGCACCTTCTACCGGCTGGTCCTGGTCCTGCCCTGGGCCGTGCCCACCTTCGTCACCGTCTTCGGCTGGCGGTTCATGCTCGCCGACGGCGGCGTCATCAACGCCGCCCTGGACGCGCTGCACCTGCCGACGCCGCTGTGGCTGGAGGACACCTTCTGGCAGCGGTTCGCCGCGATCATGGTGAACACCTGGTGCGGTGTGCCGTTCATGATGGTCTCCCTGCTCGGCGGCCTCCAGTCCATCGACGCCTCCCTCTACGAGGCCGCGGAGATGGACGGCGCCAACGCCTGGCAGCGGTTCCGCTACGTCACCCTGCCGGGGCTGAGGTCCGTCAGCTCCACCGTCGTCCTGCTCGGCATCATCTGGACCTTCAACCAGTTCGCCGTGATCTTCCTGCTGTTCGGCGGCACCGCCCCCGAGGCCCAGATCCTCGTCACCTGGGCGTACTACCTCGGCTTCGGACAGCAGCCGCGTGACTTCGCTCAGTCGGCCGCCTACGGCATCCTGCTGCTGGCCATCCTGATCGTCTTCACCTCGTTCTACCGCCGCTGGCTGAACCGCAACGAGCAGCAGCTCGCGATCTGAGGCAGGAGTCCCCATGAGCACCACCACCGTCGAGACCTCCGCCGACGTGACCGGACGCGGTTCCGCGGACGCCCCCCGCACCCCCCGCGGACGCGGACGGCGCCGGCCCCTCGCCGCCCTCGCCTCCCACGGCGTCCTGACCGTCGCCTGCCTCGTCGCGCTCTTCCCGATCGTCTGGCTCGTCTTCCTCTCCCTCGGCCCGGACAAGGACGACTACCTCCACCCCGGACGCATCTGGTCGAAGATGACCTTCGACAACTACGCGTTCGTCCTCCAGCACACGAACTTCTTCGACTGGCTCAAGAGTTCACTGATCGTCTCGCTGGGCACCACGGTCATCGGCGTGCTGATCGCCGCCACGACCGGATACGCCGTGTCCCGCATGCGCTTTCCCGGCTACCGCAAGTTCATGTGGGTGCTGCTGGTCACCCAGATGTTCCCGATCGCCGTGCTGATCGTGCCGATGTACCAGATCCTGTCCGAGCTCCAGCTCATCGACACCTACCTCGGCCTGATCCTCGTCTACTGCTCGACCGCGGTGCCCTACTGCGCCTGGCTGCTCAAGGGCTACTTCGACACCATCCCGTTCGAGATCGACGAGGCCGGACGCGTCGACGGCCTGACCCCGTTCGGCACCTTCGCGCGGCTGATCCTGCCGCTCGCCAAGCCGGGCCTCGCGGTCGCCGCGTTCTACAGCTTCATCACCGCCTTCGGCGAGGTCGCCTTCGCCACGACGTTCCTGCTGGACGACCAGAAGTACACGCTCGCCGTCGGCCTCCAGAGCTTCGTCAGCGAGCACGACGCGCAGCGCAACCTCATGGCCGCCACCGCGGTGCTGATCGCGATACCCGTCTCCGCGTTCTTCTACCTCGTGCAGAAGAACCTGGTGACCGGCCTGACCGCGGGCGGCACCAAGGGCTGAGCGCCCCGAGGCGCACGAGACCCCCGCGCGCACGCGCGCGGGTGGCGGCCGCGGTGTCCTTCCGACCCCGCCGGCACCGCGGCCGCCGCGTCACCCGCGCCGCCGTACCCCTGACCCCATGACCGCACCCCCCTTCACGTACAAGGACGCCATGAGCCAGCAGCACTCCGCCGCCCCGGCCCCCGCCTCCCGGCCCGACACGGCCCTCGCCACCGTCGCCCAGCGCCGCGACTGGTGGCGGGACGCGGTGATCTACCAGGTCTACCCGCGCAGCTTCGCCGACAGCAACGGCGACGGCATGGGCGACCTGGAAGGCGTACGCTCCCGCCTCCCGTACCTGCGCGGCCTCGGCGTGGACGCCGTGTGGCTCAGCCCCTTCTACGCCTCCCCGCAGGCCGACGCCGGCTACGACGTGGCCGACTACCGGGCCGTCGACCCCATGTTCGGCAACCTCCTCGACGCCGACGCGCTCATCCGCGACGCCCACGGACTGGGCCTGCGGATCATCGTCGACCTGGTGCCCAACCACTCCTCCGACCAGCACGAGTGGTTCAAGCGGGCCCTCGCGGACGGCCCCGGCTCGCCCCTGCGGGAGCGGTACCACTTCCGCCCCGGCAAGGGCGAGGACGGCGAACTGCCGCCCAACGACTGGGAGTCCATCTTCGGCGGCCCCGCCTGGACCCGGGTCACCGAGCCCGACGGCACCCCGGGCGAGTGGTACCTGCACCTCTTCGCCCCCGAGCAGCCCGACTTCAACTGGGAGCACCCGGCCGTCGGCGACGAGTTCCGCTCCATCCTGCGGTTCTGGCTCGACATGGGCGTCGACGGCTTCCGCATCGACGTGGCGCACGGCCTGGTGAAGGCGGAGGGCCTGCCGGACCTCGGCTCCCACGACCAGCTGACGCTGCTGGGCAACGATGTCATGCCGTTCTTCGACCAGGACGGCGTTCACGACGTCTACCGGCAGTGGCGCCGGGTCCTCGACGAGTACGCCGGTGAGCGGATCTTCGTCGCCGAGGCGTGGACCCCGACCGTGGAGCGCACCGCCCTCTACGTGCGCCCCGACGAGCTGCACCAGGCCTTCAACTTCCAGTACCTGGGCTCCGCGTGGAACGCCGAGGAACTGCGCGAGGTCATCGACCGCACGCTGGAGGCGATGCGCCCCGTCGGCGCCCCCGCCACCTGGGTCCTGTCCAACCACGACGTCACCCGGCACGCCACCCGCTTCGCCAACCCGCCCGGCCTCGGCACGCAGATCCGCACCGCCGGCGACCGCGCGCTGGGCCTGCGCCGGGCGCGGGCGGCCACCCTGCTGATGCTGGCGCTGCCCGGTTCGGCCTACGTCTACCAGGGCGAGGAGCTGGGGCTCCCGGACGTCGTCGACCTCCCGGACGAGGTGCGCCAGGACCCGGCGTACTTCCGCGGCGAGGGCCAGGACGGCTTCCGCGACGGCTGCCGGGTGCCGATCCCGTGGACGCGCACGGGCTCGTCGTACGGCTTCGGCGGCGGGGGCAGCTGGCTGCCGCAGCCGGAGAACTGGGGCGAGCTCAGCGTCGAGGCGCAGGACGGCGTGGCGGGCTCGACGCTGGAGCTGTACCGCTCGGCGCTGACGATCCGCCGGGAGCGGGCGGACCTCGGCGCCGGCGACGCGGTGGAGTGGCTGCGCGCCCCCGAGGGCGTCCTGGCCTTCCGGCGCGGGGAGTTCGTGTGCGTCGCGAACACCACCGGCGAGTCGGTGACGGTTCCGGCGTACGGCCGCGTCCTGCTCGCCAGCGGTGAGCCGGCGGAGGCGGACGGCGAGGCGAAGGTCCCGGCGGACACCACCGTGTGGTTCGCCGCCGGCTGACGGCCCCTCATCCGGCCCCGGACGGCCCGCCTCCCCTCCAGGAGGCGGGCCGTCCGCCGTGCCCGGAGCGGTCGCTGAAAATCCTTTCCGTTACTTGCAGGACTCTTGCTGTAAGCGTTTCGTCGGCGATACGGTCGCGCGGGCGCCCGGCGACGAAGCCGACCAGGCAGTGCCGCGGCGCAGGGGTCGGACCCACCTGAGCCGTAGTCGCAAGGAGTTCCCGCCTGTGATACCGAGATGGCCGGCGCCGCGCACGCGCCGTACCGCCCACGCCGGAAGGGTCGCGGCCGTCACCGTCGCCGCCCTCGCCGCCGCCCTCGTGCAACCGCTCGCCGCCCGGGCGGACACCCCGCCCGAGCCCCCGTCGGACGCGGAGCTGGCCGCCGAGCCCGCCCGGCACGACGCCACCCGGGAGCAGTTCTACTTCGTCCTCCCGGACCGCTTCGCCAACGGCGACACCGCCAACGACCGGGGAGGGCTGACCGGGTCCCGCCTGACGACCGGCTACGACCCCACCGACAAGGGCTTCTACCAGGGCGGCGACCTCAAGGGCCTGACCGAGCGCCTCGACTACATCAAGGGGCTCGGCACCACCGCGCTGTGGATGGCGCCGATCTTCAAGAACCAGGCCGTCCAGGGCACGGGCGCCAACGCCTCGGCCGGTTACCACGGCTACTGGATCACCGACTTCACCCAGGTCGACCCGCACTTCGGCACCAACAAGGACCTGGAGACCCTCATCTCCAAGGCGCACGCCAAGGGCATGAAGGTCTACTTCGACGTCATCACCAACCACACCGCCGACGTCGTCGACTACGAGGAGAAGTCCTACGGCTACCTGTCCAAGGGCGCCTTCCCGTACCTGACCGAGGACGGTGAGCCCTTCGACGACGCCGACTACGCCGCCGCGAAGGACTTCCCCGCCACCGACGCCGACTCCTTCGCCTACACCCCGACCGTCGCCGCGGACAAGAAGGACGCCAAGGTCCCGTCCTGGCTCAACGACCCGACGATGTACCACAACCGCGGCGACTCCACCTGGGCCGGCGAGTCGACCACCTACGGGGACTTCACCGGCCTCGACGACCTGTGGACCGAGCGCCCCGAGGTCGTCGAGGGCATGGAGAAGATCTACCGGCGGTGGGTGAGGGACTTCGACATCGACGGCTTCCGGATCGACACCGTGAAACACGTCGACATGGAGTTCTGGACCCAGTGGGCGACGGCCCTGGACGCCTACGCCGCGCAACAGGGCCGCGACGACTTCTTCATGTTCGGCGAGGTCTACTCCGCCGACACCGCCGTCACCTCCTCGTACGTCACCGAAGGACGCCTGGACGCCACCCTCGACTTCCCCTTCCAGGACGCCGCCCGCGCCTACGCCTCGCAAGGAGGCAGCGCCCAGAAGCTCGCGGCGGTCTTCGGCGACGACTACACGTACACGACCGACAAGGCCAACGCCTACGAGCAGGTCACCTTCCTCGGCAACCACGACATGGGCCGCTTCGGGTACTTCCTGAACCAGGACAACCCGGACGCCACCGACGCCGAGCTGCTCGCCAAGGACGAACTCGCCAACGAACTGATGTTCCTCAGCCGCGGCAACCCGGTCGTCTACTCCGGCGACGAGCAGGGCTTCACCGGCTCCGGCGGCGACAAGGACGCCCGCGCGCCCCTGTTCGCCTCCCGCGCCGCCGACTACCTCGACGACGACCGGATCGGCACCGACGCGACCCACGCCACCGACGCCTACGACACCAGCGCGCCGCTCTACCGGCAGATCAGCGCCCTCGCCAAGCTCCGCAAGGCCAACCCGGCCCTGACCGACGGCGTCCAGACCGAGCGGTACGCGGCCGACGGCGCCGGCGTCTACGCCTTCTCCCGCACGGACCCGACGACGAGGACCGAGTACGTCGTCGCCTTCAACAACGCCGACGAGGCGAAGACGGCGACCTTCGCGACCGGCTCGGCGAACATGACCTTCCGCGGCATCTACGGGACCACCGGCTCGGTGAAGAGCGACGCCGGCAAGAAGGTCACCGTCACCGTCCCGGCCGGCTCGGCGATCGTCCTCAAGGCGGCCGGCCGGCTCCCCGCGCCCCCCGCGAAGCCGTCCGTCACCCTCACCGCCCCCGCCGCCGGCGCCACCGGGACCGTCGAGCTGACCGCCGACGTTGGGGGCACCTCCCGTTCGAGCGAAGCCGAGAATGGGGGAGGGGGACAGCTCAACCGGGTCGTCTTCGCCGCCCAGACCGGCGACGGCGCCTGGCAGACGCTCGGCTCCGCGGACCACGCCCCCTACAAGGTCACCCACACCGTCGGCGAGGACGTACCGGCCGGCACCGCCCTGCGCTACAAGGCCGTCGTGATCGACTCGGCCGGGCGGACCGCGAGCGCGACGGCCGCGAGCACCACCGGCACCCCGCCCGCCGCGGAGGTCCCCACCGCCACCTCCCGCGACTACGCGATCGTCCACTACCGGCGCACCGACGGCGACTACGACGACTGGGGCCTGTACGCCTGGGGCGACCTCGCCGACGGCGAGTCGACCACCTGGCCCGACAGCCACCCCTTCACCGGCCGCGACGCCTACGGCGCCTTCGCCTACGTCAAGCTGAAGCCCGGCGCGTCCGGCGTGAACTTCCTGGTGATCGACGAGGACGGCGACAAGGACGTCTCCGCCGACCGCACCATCGACGTCACCCGGACCGGCGAGGTCTGGATCAGACAGGGCGAGGCGGAGGTCCTGACCGAACGGCCCGAGTACCCGGCGCAGGACACCACCAAGGCGGTCCTGCACTACCACCGCGCCGACGGGGACTACGACGGCTGGGGCCTGCACGTGTGGACCGGCGCCGCGAACCCCACCGAGTGGTCGAAACCCCTGGAGCCGGTGAAGACTGACACGTATGGCGCGGTCTTCGAGGTACCGCTCACCGAGGGTGCCACCAGTCTCAGCTACATCGTCCACCGGGGCGACGAGAAGGACCTGCCCACCGACCGGTCGCTCGACCTCACGGCCGACGGCCACGAGGTGTGGCTGATGAGCGGGGAGGCCGAGCACCTGCTGCCGCAGCCCGCGGGCTCCGCGGCGGCCCTGGACCTCACCACCTCCAAGGCCGTCTGGATCGACCGGGACACGGTCGCCTGGAACGGCTCCGAGGCGGCCGTCTCCACCCAGCTGCTGTCCTCCCGCAGCGGCTCGATCGAGGTGAGCGACGGGACGCTGACCAGCGACGACGAGCGCTGGCTCCGGCTGACGAAGACCACCCTCACCGACGCCCAGAAGGAGAAGTTCCCGCACCTGAAGGACTACACCGCCTGGTCCGTCGACCCGCGCGACCGCGACCGGGTGCGCGAGGCGCTGCGCGGCCAGGTCGTCGCCACCCAGCGGGCCGCGAACGGCGCCGTCCTCGCGGCGACGGGCGTGCAGACCGCCGCCGTCCTGGACGACCTCTACGCCGGCGCCACGAAGGCGGCCCTCGGCCCGGCCTTCCGCGACGGCCGCCCGACCCTGGCGGTCTGGGCGCCGACCGCGCAGAGCGTCTCCCTGGACCTGGACGGCACCACCGTCCGGATGCAGCGCGACGACACCACCGGCGTCTGGTCCGTCACCGGCCCGAAGTCCTGGAAGGGCAAGCCCTACCGGTACGTGGTGAAGGTCTGGGCGCCCAGCGTCCGGAAGATCGTCACCAACGAGGTCACCGACCCGTACTCGGTCGCCCTCACCGCCGACTCCGAGCGCAGCCTGGTCGTCGACCTGGACGACGCCTCCCTCGCCCCGAGCGGCTGGACGTCACTCGAGAAGCCCGCGGCCGTACCGCTGAAGGACGCCCAGATCCAGGAGCTGCACGTCCGGGACTTCTCCGTGGCGGACGGCACGGCGGACCACCCCGGCACCTACCTGGCCTTCACCGACAAGGACAGCGACGGCTCCGAGCACCTGCGCGAGCTCGCCGCGTCGGGCACGTCCTACGTGCACCTGCTGCCCGTCTTCGACATCGCCACCATCCCCGAGAAGAAGGCCGACCAGGCGACCGTCGACTGCGACCTCGCCTCCTACCCGGCCGACTCCGACCAGCAGCAGGCGTGCGTGGCGAAGACGGCCGCGAAGGACGCCTACAACTGGGGTTACGACCCGTACCACTTCACCGTCCCCGAGGGCTCCTACGCCACCGACCCCGACGGCACCGCCCGCACGGTCGAGTTCCGCGAGATGGTCAAGGCGCTCAACGAGGACGGCCTCAGGGTCGTCATGGACGTCGTCTACAACCACACCACCACCTCCGGACAGGCGGACACCAGCGTCCTCGACAAGGTCGTGCCGGGCTACTACCACCGGCTCCTCGCCGACGGCTCGGTCGCCAACAGCACCTGCTGCGCCAACACCGCCACCGAGAACGCCATGATGGGCAAGCTCGTCGTCGACTCGGTCGTCACCTGGGCCAAGGAGTACAAGGTCGACGGTTTCCGCTTCGACCTCATGGGCCACCACCCGAAGGCCAACATCCTCGCCGTGCGCGAGGCGCTCGACGCCCTGACCCTGGCGAAGGACGGCGTCGACGGCAAGAAGATCATCCTCTACGGCGAGGGCTGGAACTTCGGCGAGGTCGCCGACGACGCCCGCTTCGTGCAGGCCACGCAGAAGAACATGGCCGGCACCGGGATCGCCACCTTCTCCGACCGGGCCCGCGACGCGGTGCGCGGCGGCGGCCCCTTCGACGAGGACCCCGGCGTGCAGGGCTTCGCCTCGGGGCTGTACACCGACCCCAACGGATCGGAGAACAACGGCACCGAGGCCGAGCAGAAGGCCCGCCTGCTGCACTACCAGGACCTGATCAAGGTCGGTCTCTCCGGCAACCTCAAGGCGTACACCTTCACCGACACCAGCGGCGAGCAGGTCACCGGCGCCGAGGTCGACTACAACGGCGCCCCCGCCGGATACGCGGACGCACCCGGCGACGCCCTCGCCTACGCCGACGCGCACGACAACGAGTCGCTCTTCGACGCCCTCGCCTACAAGCTGCCGTCGTCGACGAGCGCCGCCGACCGGGCCCGCATGCAGGTCCTCGCCATGGCCACGGCCACCCTCTCCCAGGGCCCGGCGCTCTCCCAGGCCGGCACCGACCTGCTGCGCTCCAAGTCCCTGGACCGCAACTCCTTCGAGAGCGGCGACTGGTTCAACGCGATCCACTGGAACTGCGCCGACGGCAACGGCTTCGGGCGCGGACTGCCGCCGGCCGCCGACAACGCCGCCAAGTGGCCGTACGCCCAGCCGCTGCTGACCGGGATCAAGGCGGTGGGCTGCCCGCAGATCCAGGGCGCCTCGGCCGCCTACCAGGACCTGCTGAAGATCCGTACGACGGAGAAGGCGTTCTCCCTCGACACGGCGGCGCAGGTGCAGTCGGCGCTCGCCTTCCCGCTGTCCGGCAAGGACGAGACGCCCGGCGTGATCACCATGGAACTCGGTGACCTGGTCGTCGTGTTCAACGCGACGCCCGACGCGCAGGAGCAGCGGGTCGCCGCGCTCGCCGGGACGGGCTACCGCCTGCACCCGGTCCAGGCGGCCGGCGCCGACGCCACCGTCAAGAAGGCGACGTACGCGACGGAGTCCGGCACCTTCGCCGTTCCGGCACGGACCGTCGCGGTGTTCACCCGCACCGCCTGACCCGCACGGCCCCCGGTGGAGCAGACCCGTCACCCGGTCCGCTCCACCGGTGCGTCCGGCCCCACCGGGCCACGCCACGGCGCCCGCGCTGCGACTAAGGTGAACCCGTCGTTCGCCGTAGAACAGGAGTGCCCATGCCGCAGATCACGGTCGACTACTCGGCCACCATGGCGACCGCCTTCGACCGCGCCGGCTTCGCCCGGGCCCTGCACGAGGCCGTGGTGGAGATCGCCGCCGCCAAGCCGGAGGCCTGCAAGACCCTGTTCCGCCCGGCGGACCTCACCGCGTTCGCCTACGAGGAGGAGGGCCACGCGATCGTCCACGTCACCCTCGGCCTGCTCGCCGGACGCACCGAGGAGACGAAGGCGAAGCTGACCGAGGCCGTCCTGGAACTGCTGCGCACCCACGTCGAGGCCGGCGGACCCGCCCTGCACGCCTCCGCCGAGGTGCGGGACCTCGACCCGTCGTACCGCAAGTTCGAGAGCTGAGAGCCGCTCCTCAGGACACCAGGGCGAGCAGCCGGGCCATCAGGTCGCCGAACGGGCCGTCGGCCGGTTCGGCGGCGAGCACCGGCCTCAGGCGGGCCCGCAGCTCCTCGTCGTGCGCCGCGCTCACGGCCGTCAGCGCGGCGAAGTCCTGCACGAGCTGCACCTCCAGCTCCGCGCGCGGAATCCGCCGCCCGTCCAGCCAGAGCAGCGCCGTCGACTCGGCGAGGGAGATCCAGGAGCGGACCACCAGCTCCAGCCGGGCCGGCGGGTCGGTGACCTCCAGGTGCGCCAGGATCTGCTCGTAGGCGGCCTGGCGCACGGAGTCGATGAGCGCGTTGGTGGTCGAGACGTGGCCCATCGAGCGGACTCCGTCCGCGGGCACCGCCGGGCCGCCGCGCATGAGGGCCGAGAAACCGGGGCCGTGCTCGTCGACGAAGTCGAAGTACCGGTGCATCACCCGCAGCAGCCGCGCCCCCAGCGGCCCCTCGTGCGGCTCGGTGAACCGGCCCGCCAGATCCTCCGACGCCCGCTTCAGGGCGGCTTCGTACAGGCTGAGCTTGCCGGGGAAGTAGTGGTAGACGAGCGGCCGCGAGATGCCGGCCGCCGCCGCTATCTCGTCGATGGAGACCTCGTCGGGCGAGCGGCGGGCGAACAGGTCGAGGGCGACGCCGATCAGCTGCTGCCGCCGCTCCTCGACTCCCATCCTGCGACGAACCCCGGTAGTCATACGAACACCTTACCGATCGAATCCGGACGTGAACGGACCGGATCGGTCGCGGGGTTGGCTCAGCGCAGCCCGCCGATCGGCCGGCCGTCCTCCAGGGTGCCCCTCAGCTCCGCCCGGGCCCCCTGCTCGGTGCGCACGGCCAGCAGGTTGTCCTCGGCCGAGCCGCTCACCCCGCCCGTCGCCCGCACGGACCCGGTGTCCTTGTCCCCGGCGGCGAGCAGGTACCAGGAGCCCCCCTTCGACCTCCACAGCACCCCGGCCAGCACATGCGGATCGCGCGGACCGCACGCCGGGACGTCCCCGGCCTTCGCCACCGCCGCCCCGAACAGCCCGCCCGGCACCCGGAACTGCGCCAGCACCCGCGTCCCGTCGCCCCGCCAGGTCTCGGCCCGCGTGCACACCCACGACGCCGACCCGCTGTCGTCGGGCAGCGGCTGCCGCGCGTACGCCCACGCGTTGACCGTACGGACACCCTGGCCGCGCACGTCGCCCAGCGAGCAGGCGAACGGCGCCCAGGTGCGCAGCGCCTCCGCGCCCGTCGCCTCCTTCGGCCTGGTCGGCCGGCCCGCGGTGAGGCGGGCGGGGACCAGCTCGCCGAGGTCGCTCACCAGGTGCGGGCCGGAGGCGTCGGTCAGCTCCAGCACGTTCCACGTGGTGCAGGCGCCGGGCCGGGTGGCGGGGCTGGCCAGCGGTGAGGTGATGCCGTCGGTCAGCGTCAGGTCCATCAGCCCGGCACCCGGCTTCGACAGGTCCCGCTCCGCCGCCTTCGTCACCCAGGGAGCGGTCAGGTAGCGGACGTTGCCGTCGGCCCGGTCCAGGACCACCGCGGCCGCCTCGGCGCCGGTCGCGCCGTCCACGCGGGCGAAGTCCAGGGCGGCCCCGGCGGTGCCCTCCCTCGGCTCGGCGTAGCGGGCGATGCGCAGCCCGTCGTAGAGGATCACCACGCGCGCGGTGTCGGCGTCGCCCGCGAACAGCAGCTGGGGCGGGCCGGACGGCCCGCCGGTCGGGGTGCCGGGGGTGGCCGAGACGCGGACGGCCGCGCCGGGCCGGGCCCAGACGGCGAGGGCGCGGCGCAGCAGCGCGCGGTCGCCGGTGGAGTCGCCGCGCGCCGGCCAGACGGAGAAGTCGGTGCGGGCGGAGGTCTTCCAAGCGGCGGGGGAGACCCTGACCAGCCGGCCCGGGTCGAGCGCCGCCTCCGCCGCCGGGTTCCGCGCGTACACCGGGGCGGCCGCGCCGTCGGCACCCCAGCCGCCGTCCGGCAGGGCGACCAGGGCGCCGCACACGGCGAGGGCGGCCGCGGCGGCCAGCGCGGCCCTGCCGTGCCGGCGGCGGCGCATCAGGTCGGTGGGGCGGGCCTGGAGCGCGCAGGGGTCGAACTCGGGGGAGCCGAGCAGCGCGTACCGCGCGCTGAGGGAGTCCGCCTCCCGCAGTGCCGCCTCCGCGTCGTCGACCCCGGCGCCGCCGAGCACCTCGCGCACATCGCCGTCGGGGAGCTTCTCCAGGCCGCGCAGGACACAGGCGGCGCGGGCCGGGCCGGACAGGACCGCGAGCTCCTGGTCCAGGGCGAGCTCGTCGGCACCGCCGGCGCGGGGGAAGAGGCGCAGCCCCCACACCTGGGGCAGCAGCGGCGGCAGCTGCGCCCGCTTGGGCCGTGCGCGGCGCCGCAGCGGCAGTCCCGCCTCCAGCGCCGTGCGCACCACCTGGAGCCGGACGTAGGCGTAGCCGGGGCCGCCGTCGCGGGCGGTGGACTGGGCCGGGATGACGGGCGCGGAGGAGCGGCCGCGGGGCAGGGCGCGCTGGACGAGGGCGTGGGCGGTCAGCACCCGCCGGTCCCGGCCGAGGCCGGGCGGCAGCACCAGGTAGGCGAGCCGGACCAGACGCGGATAGTGCTCGACGAGCGCGGCCTCGGCCTGCTCGACGTCGACGGCCCGGTCGGCGGGGGAACCGGGTGCGGGGCGCGGGGCGACATCCTGTGACTGCACGTCCAGCCAAACGAGCCGGCCGGCGGATGGTCACCGGTCCTGCGGCGGGGCGGTCCGCCGGGACGAGGGGCGGGGCCGTGACGCCGGAGAACTCCGCCCTGGTTGAGCGGACCGGGTGCGGGAGCCGTATCCAGGACGAGGCTCTTGCAGGGAGGACAGATGAAGGTGACCCGACCCATGCTCACGGTGGCCGGTGCCGCCGCGGTGCTCGTGCTGACCGGCTGCGGCTCCGACGGGGGCACGCGGGCCGTCCCGGAGACGGCCACCGGCAGCCTGGAGCACCTCGCCGCCGAGGTGGAGTGCACCCCGAACATGCAGATCGACGCCGACGAGATCCGCCAGGCCGTCTGCAAGGACGCCGACGGCAGGTTCATCCTCGCCACCTTCGCCACCGACCGCGGCCAGCGCGAGTGGATCAACGGGGCGAAGGACTACGGCGGCCACTACCTCGTCGGCCGCAAGTGGGTGGCCGTCGGCGAGACCGGCACGGTGACCGCGCTCCAGCGGACGCTCGGCGGCGACATCGAGGAGGGCACGGACCACTCGGCGCACACCGCGCACGAGTCGCCGGCCGGCACCGCGCACTCCGGTCACTGAGGCCCGCCGCACCCGGGCGGCACGAAGGCCGGCGGTGAGGGATCCCCGAGGGGTCCTCACCGCCGGCCTTCGGGCGTCGGGGCGGGCCGGGCCGGGCCGCCCCGACGGACCGTCACTTGCAGCGCTTGCCGGTGTTGATGCAGTTGACCATCTTGTTCATCAGGTTCGTCGAGAAGAAGTTGATGAAGTCGTTGTGGTCGGTGATCGGCTTGTGCAGCTGCTCGGGGAAGGTGTCCACCGCGTACGGGTTCACCACCTGGCCGTTCTCGATCGTCGGCGCGGGGACGTCGTAGACGAGACGGACCTGGAGCTGGGGGATCGCCTTGAAGCCGTTGGCGCAGGTGCCGTCGGCCTGGACGAACGCCACGTGGGTGCGGTGGTTGGCGCTGTCGATGTTCTGGCCGTCCCAGCAGCTCTGGAAGTTGGCCGTGCGGACCACCTTGCTGCCCTCGGGGCAGATCGGGTACTGCTCCTTCAGCTGCACCTTGTTCTCGAAGCCGGTGCAGCTCCAGTTCACGTTGGCGTTGGCGGTGCCGTTGACGAAGGCCTTGGCGTCGCCGGTGATGATGCGCAGGGCGGTCGGCATCGCGACGACCGGGCCCGCCTTGTTGCCGACGAACGTCAGCTGTGCCTGGGCGGGCTGGAGGATCCGGCCGGCGTTGCCCTCGGTGCCGCCGCCGGCGTTGTTCTGGTCGAAGTCCTGCGTGCCGTCCTGGAGACGCAGCACCGGCCAGAAGTACGACGACTTGTCGCCCTGGTTGCGGCAGCTGGTCTCGGCGGCCGCCAGCTCCTCGTCGCTCGCGAAGGCGTCGTTGTTCTGGTTGCCGACGTAGTCGTGCAGGTGGTGGGCGCCGTTGGTGACACCGGGGGCGACGATCACGTTGTCCGTGTTGTGGTTGTCGTTGCCGTTGGTGCCGCAGCTCGTGGTGAAGGTGCCCCGCGAGCCCGACCGGCCGTTCGCGGCGAGACCGTTCGCGCCGACGCCGAGCTGGGCGTTGGACTGGACCGTGGTGATGTCCACGAAGTCCGCGGCCACCGGGCCGTTGCCGCCCTGGCCGCCGTTGCCCTGATCCTGGCCGTCGTCGCCCGTCTGGCCGTCGTCGCCCTGCTGCTGGCCGTCGTCGTTCTGCTGGTCGTCGTCGTTCTGACCGTCGTTCTGGCCGCCGTTGTTCTGCCCGCCGTTGCCGTCGCCGGCGTTGGTCTGCGGGTCGGCGGTCTGCGGTGTGCAGGTGGCGAGTCGGCTCAGGTTCTGCGCCTGGCCGCCGACGCGCTGGATGCTGATGCGGATGCGGTCGATCGTGGCCGACCGCTTCTCCGTGAGCGGGCCGAGGATCGCGTTCTGGACGAAGTTGGTGTCCTGGGCCTGCGCCTGACGCGTCGAGGCGAGCCGGGCGTAGGCCTCGGTGATCTGCTTGTCGAGGTTCGCCAGCTCCTTGTCGACACCCGAGCGCGCCCGGTCGGGCACGTCGGTCAGCTGCTGCCCGACGTCCGGGCACGAGATGGTCGCCACCTGCGCGGCGGCGGCCTTGGTCCGGTTCTGCGCCGAGTTCTTCGACTCGTGCGCCGAAGCGTAGAAGTTCGCCCAGATCAGCCCGCCCCCACCGAGCGCTAGGGCCGCCGATGCGGCTATGGCCTTGGTGGCCATCGACGAACGGCGTTTACGTGTGTTGCGTCCCATGGAACTCCTCTGACTTCCTTGCGGGGCAGCATCGAGGCGCCCGACAGGAGTGAAGCGGCTCCCTCCCATACGCACGCCGCCCCGGAGGTGTTCAGCCGTCCCGGGAATCGATGACGGTTCCATGGCACAATTCGGCCCCAACGCCCGCACAGGGTGACAGTGGCAACAGCCGTGCGGACAAAGGGAGTTGGGTGGATCACCGGTCGCGGTCCAGCTGGGCGAGCACGGCGGCCTCGACCTCGGGGGCCAGGCCCTTGAAGTTCCGGTCGGGCCGCTGCGGCGCCGTCCCCCCGAAGTCCCGGAGCCACCGCCAGGTGTCGGCGACGGTGTCCTCGACGGGCCGGCAGGACAGCCCGGCCGCCACCGCCCGGGAGACGTCCGCGGAGTGCAGCGCGTCGTGCAGGTCGCTGCCCGGCGGCACCCACACGGGCAGCTGCGTCCACGGCTCGATGCCCGCGTCGAGGATCACCCGCGGCGCGGCCCAGCGCAGCTCGGCAGCCGAGCCGGTGGCCCGTACGCACGCGTCCAGCAGCCCGCCCATGGTGGCGTGACCCTGAGGGCTCATCAGGTTGTACGGTCCGCTCGCCCCGCGCTCCACCGCCCCGAGGATCCACTCGGCGAGGTCGCGCACGTCGACGTACTGGAGGGGGAGGCCGCGCGGCCCGGGCGCCAGGACGGGACCGCCGCGGGCGATCCGGTTCAGCCACCAGGGCAGCCGGCCGACGTTCTCGTACGGGCCGAGGATCAGCCCGGCCCGGACGAGCAGGGAGCCGTCCGCGCCGAAGGCGCCGACGGCGGCCAGCTCGCCGCCCCGCTTGTCGCGCGCGTAGTCGGTCTGCCCGCCGTTGGCCTCGGCGCCCTCGACCACGGGCGCGTCCTCGGTGTACCCGGCGGGCGGGGCCCAGGTGTAGACCGAGCAGCTCGACACGTACACGTACCGGCCGGCGCGGCCCCGCAGCAGCCGCGCCGCCTCGTGCACCGCGCGCGGGGCCGACGACCAGGTGTCGACGACGGCGTCCCACTCGCCCCCGGCGAGGGCGGCGAGCCCGTCCGGCGCGGTGCGGTCGCCGGCCAGCGACCGCGTGCCGGGGACGGCCGCGTGCCGCCCCCGGTTGAGAACCGTCACCTGCCAGCCGCGTCCGAGGGCCGCCTCGACGACGGCCCGCCCCGCGAACTCCGTACCGCCCAGTACCAGAAGTCTCATGGCGGTGACTGTGCCCGGTCGGGGAGGGAGAGGGAAGCGTCCTCTGCCGATGGCAGAGGACGTCCCTCCCGCTGCCGGCGGTGCAGGCCGGCCGGGGGATCAGCGGGTGGTCGGCGGGATGTACTTGTAGCCGACCCGGCGCACCGTCTGGATGCTCTGGCGGTGGCCCGCGCCCAGCTTGCGGCGCAGCCGGGCGATGTGGACGTCGACCGTACGGCCGTCGCCCACATGGCCGTAGCCCCAGACGGTGGTGACGAGCTGGTCGCGGGTGTGCACCCGGTGCGGGTGTCCCACCAGGTGCGCGAGCAGCTCGAACTCCAGGTAGGTCAGGTCGAGTTCACGATCGCCGACCCAGGCGGTGCGCTGCACGGCGTCGATCCGTACGAGCGGTTCGCCGGCGGCGTCCGGGGCGTCGGCGACCTCGTCGTCGGGCCGGTCGACCACCGCCACCGGCGGGAACGGCGGCTGCTGGTCGGCCGGGACCAGCACCAGGTAGCCGATCATGGGCGGCTGCCCCGGGAGGGTGGGCAGGGTGTGCGGGGGAGCGGGCAGCCAGGTGGCGCCCGGCGGCAGGAAGTCCGCGACGTCCACCACCTCGTCCCGGTCCACGGCGCGCAGACGGTGGCGGGCCGGGGTGGAAGGGGCGGTGCGGGGGGCGGCGGAGAGGGAGCGAGTGGTCGCCATGGAAGGTCAGCTCTTTCGCGCGAGGAGTTCGTCGGACGGGACACGACGGCCGCGAAGGGTGGGCGGGCTCGTCGAGGGACGTACGTCGTTCGCGCCGGCCGAAGGCCGGGGTGGGGCTTTAGAGGGCCGGCGCGTTCATCGCGCGGCAACACACACGGTCGAAGTCGTGGTGCTGACGGGAAGGCCAGAAGGGCTCGAGGTCGTGGCGACCCGTCGCGAGGTACTTCCGGAAGCTGGCCATGCTCCCATTGAAGCAGACACCCGCTCGGGACAGGAGAGTTCTCTCACTGCTTGGACGCTTCCGAGGCGTCGGGGACGCCCCGGGGCAGAGGCGGGGGCCGCCCCGACGAGGCGTCAGGGGAGTCGCTTCCGGTACCCGGAGAGGCGTCGGGGAAGCTCCCTGCGGGGACGCGGAACGGCATGCGGGACGCCCTCCGGACACACGGATGGCATGGGGGACGCCCTCCGGACACACGGAAAGGGGCGCCTGCCGAGTCGGCGGGCGCCCCTTCACGGGACCCTGGGGATCAGACCTGGCCGGCCTTCTCCAGCGCGGAGCAGCAGGTGTCCACCAGCAGGCGGGTCACCACGTACGGGTCGACGTTGGCGTTCGGACGGCGGTCCTCGATGTAGCCCTTGCCGTCCTTCTCGACCTGCCACGGGATACGGACCGAGGCGCCGCGGTTGGAGACGCCGTAGGAGTACTCGTTCCACGGGGCGGTCTCGTGCAGACCCGTCAGGCGGTCGTCGATGCCGGCGCCGTAGTTCTTGACGTGGTCGAGCGGCTTGGAGCCCTCACCGAGCGACTCGGCGGCGGTGATGATCGCCTCGTAGGTCTCGCGCATCGCCTTGGTGGAGAAGTTGGTGTGCGCGCCGGCGCCGTTCCAGTCGCCCTTGACCGGCTTGGGGTCCAGGGTGGCGGTGATGCCGAAGTCCTCGGCGGTGCGGTAGAGCAGCCAGCGGGCCACCCACAGGTGGTCGGAGACCTCCAGCGGGGAGACCGGGCCGACCTGGAACTCCCACTGGCCGGGCATGACCTCGGCGTTGATGCCGGAGATGGCGAGACCCGCCTCCAGGCAGTTCTCCAGGTGCGCCTCGACGACGTCACGGCCGAAGATCTCGTCGGCGCCGACACCGCAGTAGTAGCCGCCCTGCGGGGCGGGGAAGCCGCCCTTGGGGAAGCCGAGCGGGTAGCCGTCCTTGAAGAAGGTGTACTCCTGCTCGATGCCGAAGATCGGCTCCTGGGCGGCGAACTTCTCGGCGACCTCGGCCAGCGCGGCACGGGTGTTGGACTCGTGCGGCGTCATGTCGATGTTGAGGACCTCGCACAGGACGAGGACGTCGTTGCCGCCGCGGATCGGGTCCGGGCAGGTGAAGACCGGCTTGAGGACACGGTCCGAGGAGTGGCCCTCGGCCTGGTTCGTGGAGGACCCGTCGAAGCCCCAGATCGGCAGCGCGTCGAGCCCGGCGGGCTCGCCTGCGATGATCTTCGTCTTGGAACGGAGCTTCGCCGTCGGCTGGGTGCCGTCGATCCAGATGTACTCAGCCTTGAAGGTCACGGGCCACTTCCTTCGGGGGTGTGTCTGACGCACTGCGGGTGCTGCGGCGCTGCGGCACTGAGGCGCCGCTGTTGTCTGCCCGGCAGCCTGTCAACCAGCGATTTCCCGGTCATTGCTCGAATGTGAACCCCGTGTTACCTGGTGGTTCTGTGGCGCGTCTCACGCTGTGAGGCGTCCGCCCGGCCCGGGGTCGCCGTTCGCGGTCGCGCACGCGCGGGGGAACGCGCGCGGACGGCGGCTCGTATGCGATGGGAATGACGAGGCCGCGCCGGGGCAGAAGTCGCCGGTCAGTCCTCCCCGGCCGCCGCCTCGCGCACCCCCTCCAGGAAGCCCCGGACCGCGGCCAGCTCCCGCTCGTCGTATCCCCGCAGCAGCTCCACCGCCCGCCCGATGAGCGGCCCGAAGAACTCCTGCCCGAGGGCGACGGCCCGGTCGTCCACCTCGACCACCACCTGCCGCCGGTCCGCCCGGCCGCGCACCCGCCGCACGTGCCCGGCGCGTTCCAGCCGGTCGATCACCGAGGTCGTACCGGCCGAGTTCAGCCCCAGCGTGCCGCCCAGCCGCCCCGCGGTGGTCTCCTCGCCCGCCCGCCGGGCGTCCATGAGGGCGATGAGGGCGCGGACGTCGGTCGGGTGCATCGCGTTCCGGTTCGCGAAGCGGGCGCTGTGCAGGCCGAGTTCGACCGTCACCGCCCGCAGCAGGTGGACGATCTCCATCTCCGGACCTTCGGTCGGCATACGGCACCCTCCGGCTATCATCTCGCTCATCAGACATCTTGCTCGGCGAGATAATAGCCGGGAGGATCAGGGAGGCGGGCGATGAGCGCGTACGACGGCGATGCCTTTCGGGCGGCCTACGACCGGGTCCTGGCCAAGTGGCCCACCGACCGGGAGGCGGTGACCGTCCCCACCCCCTACGGGCCCGCCCACGTCAACGCCTGCGGCCCGCGCGACGCGCCCCCGCTGGTGCTCCTGCCGGGCGGGGGAGGGGCGACCTCGGCGTCCTGGTACCGGCAGGCGGCGGAGCTGGGCCGGCGACGGCGGGTGTACGCCGTCGACCTGGCCGGCGCGGCGGGCCGGAGCCGGACCGACGACGGACCGGGGCCCCGGACGGCCGCCGACCTGGTCGTCTGGCTGGACGCCGTGCTGACCGGGCTGGGCGTGGAGCGGGCCGACGTGGGCGGCCACTCGTACGGTGCCTGGATCGCCCTGCATCACGCCCTGCGCTCGCCCGGCCGGGTACGCCGGCTGTTCCTCCTCGACCCGACCGGGTGCTTCGCCGGATACCGGGCCACGTACCTGCTCCACGCCCTGCCGATGCTGCTGCGGCCCACCCCGCGCCGGGTGCGTGCCTTCCTGGAGTGGGAGACCGGGGGAGCGGCGCTCGACCCCGACTGGCTGCGCCTCCAGGAGGCCGCCGCGGGCTTCCCGTCCGCGAAGCCGGTGACCGGCCCGCGTCCGGCGCCCGAGGCGCTGCGGGCCCTGGACGTGCCGGTCCTGCTGCTCGTGGCCGCGAACAGCAGGACCCATGACACGTACGAGGTGGTGTCCCGGGCGGGCGAGGTGCTGCGGGACGTCGCAACGGTCGTCCTCCCGGACGTCTCGCACCACGCGCTGCCGCAGTCCGCGCCCGCCGCGCTGGGCGGCCACCTCACGGAGTTCCTGTCCTGAGCGTCTCTGATCAGCTGAGCGAACCTGTGCGAGCCGTAAGGTCTGACACGGGTTCTGCCCACCGTGGTGGGGCAGCATGAGCGTGGAGATGGAATCCCGCGCCGAGTGCTGCTCCGCGTGGCCGGTGGCCGGTGGTGGGTGTGCTGATCGTGGTCACGCCCTGGTGCCGGTGGGCTGCGCGGGGCAGCCGCTGCCGGTCCGTTGGTGCGTGTCCCTCCGGACGCTGGCCGGCGCGGCCCGAGGGCCGTACCGGGGAGGGAACCTCACGTCGCCTGGGCATGGGGTGGTTGGTTCGCGGCCGGGTGGGGCCGGTCTTCGACCGGTCCGTCCGGCTGGTCTTCGGGGTGGCCGTGATGACGGCCTTGGCCTCCATCGTGTCCACCACTGAGCGGATCACCATGGTGCCGCTCGCGCGGTCCGCGACGGTCTTGGTCTGGTGGGCGAGGCCGCGTGCGGCGATCCGTCGCCAGGCGCCTTGGTCGCGGTCGCCCTGCCAGCCGCAGTCGGGGCTGGGGCGGATGGCCCATTTCCAGCCCGGCACGGTGGGCCGGTCGGGGGCCTTGCGGTGCCTGAGCGGTGTGAGGCAGTGCGGGCAGTGCTTCGAGGTGTTCCTCGGCGGCACCGTCACGACCGCGATGCCGACCTCGCCTGCCAGGTGCCGTGTACGGTCGGCGACCTGACCGCGCACGGTCTGGGACATGCGCGCGTTCTGGGTGCGGCCCATGCCCCCGGCTTCCATCGACCGAAGGTCTTCCAGATAGATGACCGTGGCCCCGGCCGCAGCGGCCTGATCGACTGTCCAGCGCGCAGCAGCCCATGCCAACGCGTCGTTGAGGTTGGACCGGCGTTCCGACACGCGCCGGATCTCCTCTGCCAGCACAGCGTTCTTGGCGTCCAGGGCGGGATCGGCGAGCCGCATGTAGTGGCCGGTTCTGCTGTGGAGATGTTCGCTGATGCGGCGCAGCCGGTACTGCTTGGCCAGCACCCCGGCGGCCCGGAACGGGGCGCCGGAGCCGAGGGCGGTGATACGTCCGTCATCGTGGAGTCGGGTCGCGCCCGCGCTGAGGAGGGTGTTCAGTCCCCAGTCCACGCCGAGCGCGACCGTGTGCCCGGTGCGCCGGGTCTTGGGGACGGGATGGGTGTAGGCGAGGTCGGCGCGTACTCGGCCGCCCGCGACGCGCAGCGTCGGCAGGTGGACCACCGCGTTCGCCGGAACCGTGGGCGGGAGCGCGATCGGGCACTCCACACGTCCAGTCCGCGTACTTCTGCGGGTCGGGCCGGGTGGGGAGTTGCAGCCGCAGGAGGGCTTTCGTCGGCTCGGTCGCGGAGCGCTCGATGGTGGCCTGCTGCCTGTCGCACGCGGCGAGCAGCAGCATGCGTGGCACACGCGGTATGGGCTCCAACTCGAACACGTCGGCCGCCAGACGCCCGTGCTCACGCTCGAAGGCGGTGATCTGGCGGGTGCGGGAACGGATGATGCCGGACGGCAGGTATTCACCGCCCGGCACCGCGGCCCGCACTTGCTCCCACTCCTGGGGGGTGCGCTTCTTCGGGTCGGCAGGCCACGCGGCCAGCACACCGCCCACCACGGCGGCCCGCCACTTCACCGAACGCACAACGCGCCCGGCCTGCTCCTGGGCCATGCGGACGATCCGGGCGTTGACCTTCACGCCCTCGTCGGGTGCGGTGGTCCAGCCGAGGCGCCGCAGCGCCATCCACGCATTCGACGGCAGCTTCCTGCCGCCCGCGTCCTGCCCGGCTGCGAGGACCTCGACATCGGTGGTGTTCCAGTGCTCGGCCAGCAGAGTGCCGGTCATCCCGGTCACCAGGTCCGTGCACCAGCCCACACGCTCCATCAGAGCAGCAGCGGCGAGGAGTTCGCCGGTCCTCTCGTCGACACCCGTGCGGAGGAGGGCGCGGGCGCACGCGGTGCGGGAGGTCTCACCGTCGGCGAGAGGCAGCCTCCGGCTCACGCGGCACGGTCCTGGTCGCTGCGCTGGCCGGACTCGGCCAGCAGTCGCTTACGGTTCTCCCCACTACACATCCCGTACAGGCGTCCGGCGACCGTCGTCACGAGGGAGGCGAAGTCTTCGAGGAGTTCGTCCCGGCCGCCGAGCTTCTTGGGGTGCAGCACGTCCACGGTGACGCCGTACACGGCGAACAGCCGCTTGAGCCAGCCGACACCGAAGCGGGCCAGTCGATCCTCATGCGTCACACGCACGACAGTCACGGAGCCGTCCGACACCATCGCCAACACCCGGTTCAGACCCGGCCGGTTCTCCCTCAGGCCCGAGCCACGATCCTTCACGACCTTGACGATCTCGCCCGTGGAAGTGGCCCGCAGTTCGGTCTCCTGAGCCTCCAGGGAGGACTCCTGCCCTGACGAGCCCGAGACGCGCACGTACAGCAACTCCAGGCGCGGACGGGGAGCCAAGGAGTCACTGCCGCGTTTCATGTTCTCCACGTCCACCGAGGAGAACCGGCGCTCACGGCCGACCCACGTGAACGGGATTTTTCCGTCCAGCGCCCACTGACGAAGCGTCATCGGATGTACCCCGAGACGCTTCGCAGCCTTGGACACGCGCAGCAACTCCATGCGTGGAAAGACACATGCACAACGCCAGGGACAACTGGCGAAGTCAGTGAGCCTCACCCCACCTTCTCGATCACGGCCCGGCGGATCAGGAACTTGCCGGGCTCACGGACCTGCTCGAAGGCGGCGTCGTTCAGCAGTACGCAACTGCCGGAGACCGACGTCACCTCCACCGTCGTGGACTTGCCGTTGTCCAGGTTGGTGACCTTCAGCCGCGTCCCGGCCGGGAACCGGTCGCTGGACGCGGCCGGGGCACCGGCCTCGCCGGACAGGGTGACCGTGGAGCCGGTGCAGACCTGCTGACCGGAGACCGCGCCGGTGTCCCCGGTGCCGTCCCCGGTGCCGTCTCCGGTCTCTCCGGCGGAGGCGCTCCGGGCCGGCTGCGAGGGCTGTGCCGGCTGGGGGGCCGTCGTCTGGGAGTCCTGAGCCGACTCCCCGACCACGCACCCCGACGCCTCCTGCTGCACCTCGATCTGCGCGATGACCGCCTCACGGTTGGCGATCCGGGCCGCGGACTGCGCGTCCGGGGCGGCCCGCTGGCCGTCGATGAACCGCTGGTTGTTGCCCAGGGCGGTGGCCAGCCCCTGGCAGACGGACGACTCGGCGGCCGTCCGCGGGGACTGGGCGGCGTTCGAGGTCGCCGCCATGACCAGGGCACCGCCGCCCGCCACCGTCGCGGCGCTCACCAGCAGGGCGAGCTTCTTCTTCGGGCCGAGGGTTCTCCTGCGCGACATGCGCGCCTCCTGGGAGGTAGGGGAGCGTACGCCGCTAGGTACGAGATGCCGAACGAGGTCACTCAACCGTCACAGGAGCCGGGTGAAGTGGCGCGCGTCACACGACCGTCGGTCCCGCTCGCCTCCGGGTCAGCCCTGATAGGGACAGCCCTAACGGGACAGGGCGTCCCGTACGGCGTCCTCCGTGCGGGCCACGACCGCCGTGCCGTCGTCGGCCGTGATGATCGGTCGCTGGATGAGCTTCGGATGCTCGGCGAGGGCCGTGATCCAGCGCCCGCGCGCGTCGGCGTCCCGCGGCCACTCCTTCAGGCCCAGTTCCTTGGCCGCCGCCTCCTGGGTGCGCGTGATGTCCCACGGCTCCAGCCCCAGCCGGTCGAGCACGTCCCTGATCTCGTCCTCGCTCGGCACGTCCTCCAGGTAGCGGCGGACGGTGTAGTCGGCACCCTCGGCGTCGAGCAGGCCGATCGCGCTGCGGCACTTGGAACAGGCGGGGTTGATCCAGATCTCCATGCCCCTCACCGTATCCGGCCGTCTCCGCGGTGCCCGGAAACCCGTTCTCCCCGTGCGTCACTGCGACCCCGAAAACCCTTGTGGCCAGGGGCTTTTGTCAGTGGTGGGCAGTAGAATTGAAGCAGTGTTCGAGGGTTCCGCCGGAGGTTCCGGGCCGGAGCCCTGACCGCGACAGGAGGATGCCCGTGCCCGCTGCCGCACTCCGGCAGAAGCCGCTGCCGACCCAGTCCACCGCGAAGCGTCCCGTCCAACTCGACCTGCCGTACGTGCCCGTGGAGAAGCGGCCGCTGCCGGCCGGCCGCCCGCGTGAGTGGTACGTCACGCACAACCGCCGCCTCAAGGCCATGCGCCTGGCCATCGCCCTCCTCGACTCGGGCGTCTACCTGCCGGGCCAGGCCCGCAACGAGAAGATCCGCAGCACGGCCCGGCTGATCGGCGTCCACCCGCCGTCGGACTCGACGTGCCACATGGTGCGCGCGCTGATGCGGTACTCGAAGTGAGCGGGGCGCCGGGTGCCGTGCCCGCGCACGGCACCCGGCGCCTGCCGCACCACAGGACCCGGCCCGCCGACTCCCCTCTCCGGCGGCGTACGGAACCGGGCCTGCGCCGCCTTGCCCAACCGGTGTTCCGAGCCCGGCAGTCCGGGGCGCGTGAACTGCGCTCGTGCGCTCGGGCCGACAGCGCGTCCCGCACGGCCTCCGTCATCTCCGGCGGGATCACCGCGCCCGTGCCGAACCCAGCCGTTTGGGTCATCTCCCCCTTCACGCAAGGCACTTACACCGCCCGGGCCGCCTGCGCCGCCTTGATCGCCTCGCGCAGGTGCTCCTCCTCGGCCTGGCTGAGCGAGGTCTGCACCAACTGTCCGCCGAACGGCGCGATCTGCGGGATCACCTTGTCCCCGGCCGCGTGCTTGACCAGGACGAACAGGGCGGCGGCGCCCGGCCGCAGGTTCTGGCTGAGGTCCCGCATGAAGGAGTCGTTGATGCCGGTGTCGGTGAACGAGCCCCCGGCCGCACCGGCGGCCGCCCCCACCGCCGCGCCCAGCAGCGGCGCCAGGAAGAGCAGCCCGATCACCCCGCCCCACACGGCACCGCCCGCGGCGCCGACCGCCGCGTGGTTCACCGCCTGGTGCAGCTTGATCTTCCCGTCGTCGCGCCGCTCGACGACGACCGCGTCCTCCAGTTCGACCAGATGCTGCTTGGACAGCTCGAACAGCTTGTCGCGCACCTTGCCGGCGGTGGCGAGGTCGTCGTAGGCGAAGACGAAGAGATTGCTCATCCAGCACACCCCTTATGCCTGTATGGAGACGATATGCATCGCTTCGGCCGACTCTAGGTCCGGGGAAAAGAAGATGCACCTCGAGTGACCGCCTCCCTACGCTGGGAACACCACCCCACCCCGCGAATCCCACCCGATACAGCCGTGTCCCGCCCAGGAAGGAGGCACCCCATGGGCACCGTCGTCCTCTCCGGGACCGCCGTCCTGGTGGTCCTGGGTTTCGGCAACCACCTCTACTGGCTCGCCGCGGTCGCCGTGCTCTGCCTGTACGTGCGCTACGGCCGCGTCCCCACGTCGGCGCCCGCGCCCGGCCCCGCCGCGAGCCCCGCACCGACCACCTACAAGGCCTACCGCGCCCGCCGCGACCAGCAGGCCAAGTGGGAGCGCCGCTACCGCCGCGAACGGCCCCTGGAGTCCCGTCGCCAGGAGCGCGAGCGCGGAAAGTGACCAGGCCGGCCCCCGGTTCTCATGCACCGGGGGCCGGCCCGTACGTAAACCGGCGGGAGCGCCGTGCCTTCGAGGCCCGTCCCGCGGTGCGGCCAGAGCCTGCCCCGCGTCTACGGTGTGATCCGAACGGCAGGCCCTAGTACGGCGCCCGCAGCTGCGCGTACCCCAGCAGCAGGATCACCGCGGCCACGCACCCCAGAACGACCGCCGTCGACAGCCACGACGACCGCCGGGGCGCCACCGGATCGGGACCGGCCCGGAAGGGCTGCGGCCGCGGCGGGTTCTCCCTCCACCGCGCGGCCAGCATCCGCGCCCGCGCCGAGGGCTCCTTGTGCTCGGCGTCGTCCGCCCATCTGAGGTCGAACTCCCGCTCCCCGTCGTCCTGTTCGGCCATCCCCGTCTCTCCCCGTCATCTCTGTCGAACGCCAGTGCCGGAAACGATACGACGATGTCGTGTCAGTGGCGCCACGGGCCGTGCTGCTGACTGTCCGCCGAGGCAGCCGACAGCAGATGGCCGTCGTCCTCGTGACCTCGGCTACTGTTCGGGTCGTCCGTGCGGGGGCTCCAGGTCATCGGTGCTCGCTGGGTGGCCCCGGGAGCCGGACCCGAGACCACCGTTCCATTCCTGCCGCAACCGACGCCAGGCGCGGATGACCGGCGGCAGGCGCGACAGCACCTCGCCGACTTGCGTCAGCAGGAGCGAAACGGCTCCGAAGAACGCCAGAATGAACAGGAGGACGCCGTCCCAGGACATCAGTGATCCCCCGTTTCCGGACGCCGGACCGTCGTACGACTCCCGGCGAGGGGGCCCAGGTGAGGACCGCTCGTCGGGAGCACCCTGTCAAGCCACTTCGAGGGAGAGCCAAGGCCTTCCAGAATGGTCCGAGCGTCGGAGCCGTACACGGCATCCCCATGACGGAAGCGCAGTTGCAGGCCGCCGAGGTGTCGTTCGCGGTGTGTCAGGTGGTAGGTGCACTGGCGGAGATAGAACCTCTCGTCGCGGTCCCTCGGTTCGTTGCAGGAGCAGTGATGGCGATCGATGCGGAGGGCGAGTCCCCAGACAGGGTCCATGAGCGCTTCGAGGAAGTCGTCGTGCCCCAGCGGGACACCGAGAACCGTGTCCAGCTCGAAAATCCACTCGTCTCCGGTGATCCATGAGCGGGTGGAGTACGCGGAGCTCGATGTGTGGAAAAGCGCGATGCGGCGCAGCAGCGCTGATCCCAGCCGGTCGAGCTCCCGTTCGGCCTTCCAACTCGCCGCGTAGCCGCGTATGTCGGCTTCTTCGTGTTCCGTCAGTGAGGGGCTGCGCCACAGCGGTGGGAACCCTGCTTCCTGATCGTGATGCCACCGTTCGTCGAGCAACGCGTCCCAGTGTGTGCCGGGGATGCCCCTCAGGACGACGCGGCACGTCTTCCCGCTCAGGGTGAGGTGGAGGTCCGCACCTTCGATGCCGGCCACCCGGAGACCGATGACACCGATCACTTGAACACCCGGCTCCGCGCTGGGAAGCAGTTTGTCCAGCACATGGGCGCTACGGGGGTACGGCGTCCCCCGGCTGAACCTGGTGTGACCGTCGAGCTGGACCAGCACCGATCCGGCCGCCGGACGCACATGAGCGATACCGAGGGGGTGGGACCACCACTGCCCACCCGTGCCCAGTTTGGCGAAGACCTCGGCCTCCAGGTGCGCCTGAGCGCCGGTGGCACCCGGGAGAGGGCGACGGTTGTCACCACAGTGCATCGCGTTCCGTGACACCTGGAAAGGCTCGCCTGTGTACCGCTGTCGCGTACGTGCCAGCCTGGTGAGACGTCCACCCGAGGTCATCGCAGGTCCATCCCCGAATGCCGCCGCCCCTCAGCACTCGACAACTGATCTGCGCGCCCATGACCAGGACGCCGACGGACAGTGTTATCCAGAGACAGGTGGGGCTATGGCTCCTTCATCCGCGAGCAACTCTGCGACGGGGCGGCGCAGAGTTGGGATCGGCCGCCTGGCGGCCGATCCAGAGTTTGCCCGAGGGAGGGACCCGTGCACAAGGCAGGGCGTCGGACATCCGGGGCAGACCGGCCCAGGCGGTCTCAGCGGCCTCGGAGAAGACCTACAGGACAGCGGATGGCTCGTGCTGCGCAGGGAGCCGGATTCAGCGACGGCAGACGAGAAGTCATGACCTCGTACCGGGCGTGGGCGGACCAGCAGGACGTGCCGTTCGAAGCGACGATCGAGCGAGCCCGCTCGCTCATCATCGATCACATCGACCGGCATGGAAGGATGCCACGAGAGATGTCCAGGTCCAGCAGGGCCAGGTTCGGCTGCCGGTCCTCGTGGAGCCGCTCGACGAACGTGCCATTGGCGCAGCCCACGTCGACCAGGCGCCCGTGCACACCGCTGAGCTGCTCGGCCACGATGCCCGGCAGGTCGTAACGGGGCGATTGCCGGGAAGGCCGGTCACGTCGGTCCTCGCTTCCGGTCTCGGCCCTTGGCGCCCCGGCTGCCGTCACCCACCCGGCCCATCAGGAGACCAAGAAGGCTGCCGCCGCACGGGGCCTTGGACAAGCGACGAGGGCCGCTACCCCGATCACGGGTAGCGGCCCTCGCAGCGTTTTTCTTAGACGTCGAAGTACAGCTCGAACTCGTGCGGGTGCGGGCGCAGCTGCAGCGGAGCGATCTCGTTGGTGCGCTTGAAGTCGATCCACGTCTCGATCAGGTCCGGCGTGAAGACGTCGCCCTGGAGGAGGAACTCGTGGTCGCGCTCGAGCGAGTCGAGGACGGCCGGGAGGGAGGTCGGGACCTGCGCGACGTTCGCGTGCTCCTCGGGTGCGAGCTCGTAGAGGTCCTTGTCGATCGGCTCGGCCGGCTCGATCTTGTTCTTGATGCCGTCGAGGCCCGCGAGCAGCAGGGCCGAGAAGGCCAGGTACGGGTTGCCGGAGGAGTCGGGCGCGCGGAACTCGACGCGCTTGGCCTTCGGGTTCGAACCCGTGATCGGGATGCGCATGGCCGCGGAGCGGTTGCGCTGCGAGTACACCAGGTTGATCGGGGCCTCGAAGCCCGGGACCAGGCGGTGGTAGGAGTTCACCGTCGGGTTGGTGAAGGCCAGCAGCGACGGGGCGTGCTTGAGGATGCCGCCGATGTAGTAGCGGGCCATGTCCGACAGGCCCGCGTAGCCGGCCTCGTCGTAGAACAGCGGGGAGCCGTTGCTCCACAGCGACTGGTGGACGTGCATGCCCGAGCCGTTGTCACCGAAGATCGGCTTCGGCATGAAGGTCGCGGTCTTGCCGTTGCGCCAGGCGACGTTCTTCACGATGTACTTGAAGAGCTGGAGGTCGTCGGCCGCGGCGAGCAGCGTGTTGAACTTGTAGTTGATCTCGGCCTGGCCGGCGGTGCCCACCTCGTGGTGCTGGCGCTCGACCTGGAGGCCCGACTTGGCCAGCTCCAGGGAGATCTCGGCGCGCAGGTCGGCGAAGTGGTCGACCGGCGGGACCGGGAAGTAGCCGCCCTTGTAGCGGACCTTGTAACCGCGGTTGTCCTCCAGCGCACCGGTGTTCCAGGCGCCGGCCTCGGAGTCGATGTGGTAGAAGGACTCGTTCTCCGAGGTCTTGAAGCGCACGCTGTCGAACACGTAGAACTCGGCCTCGGGACCGAAGTACGCGGTGTCGGCGATCCCGGTCGACGCCAGGTACGCCTCCGCCTTCTTCGCCACGTTGCGCGGGTCACGGGAGTACTGCTCGCCCGTGATCGGGTCGTGGATGAAGAAGTTGATGTTGAGGGTCTTGTCGCGGCGGAAGGGGTCCACCCGAGCGGTCGACAGGTCGGCGCGCAGGGCCATGTCGGACTCGTGAATGGCCTGGAAGCCACGGATCGACGATCCGTCGAAGGCGAGCTCCTCGTCCGGGTCGAACGCCTCGACGGGCAGCGAGAAGTGCTGCATGACGCCCGGCAGGTCGCAGAACCGGACGTCGATGAACTTGACGTCCTCGTCCGCGATGAACTTCTTGGCCTCGTCGGCGTTCTGGAACATCCAGCTCCTCCTACTCCCGGCCGGCGGGCCGGGGTGGTAGTTCGTTCGTGCGGCCAGTGCGGTGGCACACGCTGTCGTCGACCCTAGGGACGGGTGATTTCTCGTGCGTGACCCATTTGTTTCGCAGAAGTTAACCGGCCCGGCTTCCACGGTAGCTCGGTCACACGGTCCCGTACCCCTCCGTCCGCCGGGCATATGGGTGCGCAGTACCGTGGACGGGTGGACAACAGGCAAGCAATCGGATCGTGGCTCTCCGGCCCGCGCGCGGCCATGGAGGAAGCCGGTGCCGACTTCGGATACCGGGGCGAGCAGCTGGGTCTGCCGGAGGAGGGGCCGGGCTCGATCGCCCGTCCGGGCCGGCGCCTCGGCGCCCTTGCGGTGGACTGGGGCCTGTGCCTCTTGATCGCATACGGTTTGATCACGGACGGCTACGGCCCCGCCACCGGCAATTGGGCCCTGCTGATCTTCCTCGTGATGAGTGTGCTCACGGTGGGAACGCTCGGTTTCACTCCGGGCAAGCGCCTGTTCCGGCTGCGTGTGGTCGCCCTGGACACCGGCACCGTCCACCCCGTCCGCTCCGCCCTGCGCACGGTCCTGCTCTGCCTCGCCGTCCCCGCGCTGATCTGGGACCGCGACGGCCGCGGCCTCCACGACCGGCTGGCCCGCACGGTCGAGGTGCGCATCTAGGGCGACGTACCACGGGGGGTATGGCGTACGACGAAGGGGGCGCCCGGAGTGATCCGGGCGCCCCCTTCGGGTGTCGCGGGGTTCAGCGGGCCTTCGGCCCGCCCTTCGGCAGGCGCATGCCCTTGGGCATGGGCCCCTTCGGCAGCGGCATGTTGCTCATCAGGTCGCCCATGGCGCGCAGCCGGTCGTTGGTGGTGGTCACCTGCGGGCCGGTCAGGACGCGCGGCAGCTTCAGCATGGTGGTCCGCAGCTTCTTCAGCTCCACCTGGCCCTCGCCGGTGCCGACGATCAGGTCGTGCACCGGGACGTCCGCCACGATGCGGTTCATCTTCTTCTTCTCGGCCGCCAGCAGGCTCTTCACCCGGTTCGGGTTGCCCTCGGCGACCAGGACGATGCCGGCCTTGCCGACGGCCCGGTGCACCACGTCCTGGCTGCGGTTCATCGCCACCGCCGGGGTCGTCGTCCAGCCCCGGCCGACGTTGTCCAGCACGGCCGCCGCAGCGCCCGGCTGGCCCTCCATCTGGCCGAAGGCGGCCCGCTCGGCCCGGCGGCCGAACACGATCGCCGTCGCGAGGAAGCCGAGCAGGAGGCCCAGGATGCCCAGATAGATGGGGTGGCCGATCAAGAAACCGATCGCGAGGAAGACACCGAAGGTGACGATTCCGACAGCCGCGAGTACAAGACCGATCTTCTTGTCGGCCTTGCGGGTCATCTTGTAGGTCAGGGCGATCTGCTTCAGTCGCCCGGGGTTCGCGGCGTCCGCCGCGGTGTCCTTCCTCGCCATGTCACGCAGTCTACGTGTCCCCGGGAGGACCCACGACGGCAGTGCCCGGCAGCGAGGGGCCGGGGCGGGTCAGGAACGGGCGGAGCCGACGCTGACGGCTTCGAGGACGCGCTGCGCCTCGACCCGGTCCTTGGCGCGGCGGCGGTCCTCCAGGACGGAGTTCCAGGCGTTGCGCCGGGCGGTGCGCTGGCCGCCGCTCATGAGCAGGGACTCGACGGCGCGCAGGGCGTCGGTGAAGGAAGGGATCGCGGTGGCGCGAACGGGCGCGGCCTGCATGATGGGGCCCCCTCGGGCGGCATGGGTCACGGGTGCACGTGGTGTGATACCAACGTCACTGATTGGTGTTACCAGGGCGTGACCGACCGGTCAAACACCCATGAAGCCTCGGTGTGAGGGGCCGAAATGCTGATGCGGCCCCGACGGGCGCCCTCATCAGGGAGGACGGTCGGGACCGCATCGTCTCGGACTCTACTGGCGAGTAGCCGCTTGTGCGCGAATTCACACGAGCCCCGTCGCCGGTGCGGGGCGCGGTGGGTGACGGTGTCAGACGGCCTGGGCGGCGATGAAGGAGCCGCGCTTCTCGACGGCCATCTGGTACAGGCGCCCGGCGCGGTAGGAGGACCGTACCAGCGGGCCGGACATCACGCCCGAGAAGCCGATCTGCTCGGCTTCCTCCTTCAGCTCGACGAACTCCTGCGGCTTCACCCAGCGCTCCACGGGGTGGTGCCGGACGCTCGGGCGCAGGTACTGGGTGATGGTGACGAGCTCGCAGCCGGCGTCGTGCAGCTGCCGCAGCGCCTCACTGACCTCCTCGCGGGTCTCGCCCATGCCGAGGATCAGGTTCGACTTGGTGACCAGACCGACGTCGCGCGCCTCGGTGATGACCTTGAGCGAGCGCTCGTAGCGGAAACCGGGGCGGATCCGCTTGAAGATCCGCGGGACGGTCTCGACGTTGTGCGCGAACACCTCGGGCCGGGAGGAGAAGACCTCCGCCAGCTGCTCCGGGACGGCGTTGAAGTCGGGGGCCAGCAGCTCCACCTTCGTGCGCCCGCCCTCGCGCTCCGCCGTCTGCCGGTGGATCTGCCGCACCGTCTCGGCGTACAGCCAGGCGCCGCCGTCCTCCAGGTCGTCCCGCGCCACGCCGGTGATGGTGGCGTAGTTCAGGTCCATGGTGACGACCGACTCGCCGACGCGCCGCGGCTCGTCCCGGTCGAGCGCCTCGGGCTTGCCGGTGTCGATCTGGCAGAAGTCGCAGCGCCGGGTGCACTGGTCACCGCCGATGAGGAAGGTGGCCTCGCGGTCCTCCCAGCACTCGTAGATGTTGGGACAGCCGGCTTCCTGGCATACGGTGTGCAGCCCCTCGCTCTTCACGAGGTTCTGCATCTTCGTGTACTCGGGACCCATTTTCGCCCGGGTCTTGATCCACTCGGGCTTGCGCTCGATGGGGGTCTGGCTGTTCCGGACCTCCAGGCGCAGCATCTTGCGTCCGTCGGGTGCGACTGCGGACACATCGGCTCCCTGTAGCTTCGATTCTTCGGCGTCCCCCAGGGTACGCCCGTACGTTTTCGGTCCCCGCGGTGGGCAACCCGCCGGGCCGGGGGAGCATTCCCCCGGCCCCGGCGTGACGGGGAAGACATGCCCGGCTAGGCGGAGGCCCGTTCCACCTCCCGCGGCTTCAGGTCCGCGTTCCCCAGGACGTCGGCGAGGTGGCGTTCGACGACCGGCAGGACCTCCTCGATGGTCACGTCCCGGCCGAGCTCGCCGGCGAGCGAGGCGACCCCCGCGTCCCGGATGCCGCACGGGATGATCCGGTCGAACCACTTGTTGTCGGGGTTCACGTTCAGCGCGAAGCCGTGCATCGTGACACCCTTGGCCACCCGGATGCCGATCGCGGCGATCTTGCGGTCCTCGCGGCGCTGGCCGGCGTTGGAGGGGGCGTACTCCGGGCCGTTCAGGCGCGGGTCGAACTCCTCGTCGGTGAGCCGGGGGTCGAAGTCCAGCGAGAGACCGCCGAACGACGGCCGCCGCTCCACCGGGTCGCCGAGCACCCACACCCCGCTGCGGCCCTCGACCCGGGTGGTCTCCAGGCCGAACTCCGCGCAGGTGCGGATGAGCGCCTCCTCCAGGCGCCGCACGTGCGCCACCACGTCCACCGGGCGCGGGAGCTTCTGGATGGGGTAGCCCACGAGCTGGCCCGGACCGTGCCAGGTGATCTTGCCGCCGCGGTCCACGTCGATCACCGGCGTGCCGTCCAGGGGGCGCTCGTCGTCGGCGGTGCGCCGGCCGGCCGTGTAGACCGGCGGGTGCTCCAGCAGCAGCACGGTGTCGGGCACCTCGTCGGCGAAGCGTGCCGCGTGCACCCGGCGCTGCTCGTCCCACGCCTCCTGGTACTCGACCGCGTCCGCTCCGAATCCCCAGCGGACGAACCGCACCTCACTCACGGCAAGCGCCTCCCTCGGCAACGGGTGTATCGGGCACGCAGCGCGCCCCCGCCACTGTACGTCCGGCCCCGCGCGTCAGCTTGGGAGTCGATCCTCACACGATCGGATGAATGAATGTCGAGATATGCAATCACGCGCTTACGCTCCGCTACATTCGCGCCGTTCACGAGGCCATTAGGGCTGCTCACAGGCAATCCAGGCACTTCAGGGGCCTGGAAGGCAGGAGACCGCACCGCAGATGACGGAACGACCCGCGCAGCGCACTCCCAACCGCCAGCTCGCCGCGCTCATCGCAGAAGCGGGCTTCTCCAACGCGGGTCTGGCCCGGCGCGTCGATCAGCTCGGGCTCGAGCACGGGCTGGATCTCAGATACGACAAGACGTCCGTCACCCGGTGGCTCCGCGGTCAGCAGCCCCGCGGCACGACCCCCGCCCTCATCGCCGAGGTCTTCACCCGCCGCCTGGGCCGCCGCCTGACCGCGCAGGACCTCGGTCTGGACGCGTGCGCCCCCGTGTACGCGGGGCTGGAGTTCGCCGGCACCCCCGAGGAGGCGATCGACATCGTCGGCGGGCTGTGGCGCAAGGACTCCGGCAGCCATGCCGAGCTGCGCAAGATCGCCTTCACACCGGCCGGTCTCGTCGTGCCCAGCCGGGACTGGCTGATCGGCCGGGCCGACGAGAAGGTCGCCCGCGCTCCCGGGGAGCCCCCCGCCCGGGTGCCGGCGCAGGCCCGCCCGTCCGGCCAGGCCGCGCCGGCACCGGCCGGGCCGGGGTCCGGCAGGGCCGTCCCGCCCAGGCCGCCGGCCCCGTCCGGCCACGGCACCTCCGGCGTGCCCCGGCAGCGCGCCACCACCGAGCGCGGCCCCGGCCAGCGCGTCACCGGCGGCGACATCTCCGCCCTCCGCTCGGTGGGCGAACTCTTCCGCACCCTCGACGACATGTACGGCGGCGGCCACGCCCGCCAGGCCCTCGTGCGCTACCTGGAGCACGAGTGCGAGCCGATGCTGCGCGGCACCTACGGCGAGCAGGCCGGCCGCCGTCTGTTCGGCGCCGCCGCCGACCTCACCCGCCTCGCCGGCTGGACCTCCTTCGACATCGCCGCGCACGGCCTCGCCCAGCGCTACTTCGTGCAGGCGCTGCGGCTCTCCCAGGCCGCCGCGGACCGGGCGTACGGCTCCTTCGTCCTGGTCACCATGAGCCGCCAGGCCGTCTACCTCGGCCACGGCCGCGAGGCCGTGCAGCTCGCGCGCGTCGCCCAGCAGGGCGTCGGCACCAACGCCCCGCCCGTCGTCCAGGCGCTGCTGCACGCCGCCGAGGCCCGCGGGCACGGCGTGCTGGGCGAGGTGCGGGCCTGCACCGCCTCCCTGGTGCGGGCCGAGCGCGCGCTGGACGCGGCCAAGGCGGGGGACGAGACGCCGTTCTGGGCGCGGTTCTTCGACGAGGGGCAGCTCGCCGACGAGTTCGGGCACTGCCACCGGGACCTCCAGCAGTTCCGTGCCGCGGCGCAGCACGCGGAACGGTCCCTCCAGCTCCGTCCCGCGGCCTACGCCCGCAGCCGCCTGTTCTGCCGGGTCGTCCTCGCCTCCGCCCGCCTGGGCCTCGGCGAGCTCGACCAGGCGTGCCATCTCGCGGCGGAGGCGGCGGGGCAGGCCGCGGAGATGCGGTCGGTGCGGGCGGTGGAGTACGTCAAGGACTTCGAGCGCCGGCTGGAGCCGTACAAGGACGCGGCGCCGGTGCGGACGTACCGGGACAAGGTGGCTGCGCTGGGGTAGCCGGCGGGGGCTGTCCTCGCCCCCGCCGCCCCTTCCCGTCCCGTCCCCGGGGGCTGCCGCCCCCGGACCCCCGCTTCGGCCCTGGACGGGCCTCGTCCGCAAGCGCCGGACGGGCTGGTTCGCCGGGCCGGCCGGTGCCGACCGGCTGGAGTGGGTGTCCGGGGCGCCTCATGCCGCCGCAGGCGCTTGTTCGACCTCCGGCCGTCTCATGCCGCCCTGCGGGCCGTCGGCAAGGGGTCTGCGGCGTGCATCGGGCTTGCCGCGCCGAGGTCGGACAGGATGGCCGCCGACGCGCGGTGGGCCGAGTGGAGGGCGCCCTGCACCGTGCTGGTGTCGCGGTGGTCGCCGCAGACGTAGAGGCCCGCCAGCAGGCGTACCGGGCGGCGCAGGTCGTGCGGGGCGCGCATGGTGGGGACGGCCTCGGGGGTGTGGTGCACCGCCAGCGTCTCCCAGCGGGCGGTCGAGGTGCCGTAGAGGCGGGAGAGGTGCATGCGGACCGCGGTGTCGACGCCGGGCGGGGGTGCGCCGAGGACCGTGGAGGTGACCAGGGTGCGGCCGGCCGGGGCGCGGCTCGGGTCGACGCGGCTGGTCACCGTCGTGTGGGCGACGGGGCCGCCGCGGTCGGCGTCCAGGAGCAGCGAGGCGCCGGTCGACGGCGGCTCGTCGGTGGTGTGGTGCAGGACCGTCACCGGGTGGAAGTCGGGCACCCGCAGCCCGGGCAGCAGCTCGGCGGCGGTGCGCGCGTCGGTGGCGACCAGGACCGCGCGGCAGCGGAACGTGCCGTGCTCGGCGGTCGTCACCGAGGTCGTGGAGACCGACGTGACCCGTACCCCGGTGTGCACGGTGCCCGGCGGCAGGGTCCGCGCGAGCAGGTCCGGCAGCACCTCGGCCCCGCCCTCCGGCAGGCACAGCCGCCCGGCCGCGAAGGCGCGCAGCGCGAGGTCCGCGCACCGGCTCGAGGTGGTGAGGTCCGGGTCGCACAGCAGGGCGGCGAGCAGGGGGCGCAGGAAGCCGTCGATCGTGCGGGCGGGCAGCCCGCGGGCGGCGAGGGCCTCGGCGGCCGGTGCCTCCCGGCGGCGCAGCAGCCGTTCGGCGGGGGTGGCCGCGAGCCGGGTCAGCGCCGCACCGAGCCGGGCCTGGTCCACGGCGGTGCCCAGCGGGGCGCCCGCCCGGACGCGCGGCGGGACCACCGTCTGCCGGGGCGCGCCCGGCCGCCTGCCGGGCAGCGCGGCGACCGCGCGGGAGGCTCCGGCGCGCGACCTGGGCAGCGACCCCGGCCTGGGGGCGCTTGCGAGGGCGCGTACGGCATGGAGTGCGCCCCTTGCGCCTCCCGCGCCCGCTGGTGCGCCCGCGCGGTGGTGGCGCCCGTCGCTGTGCAGCAGCACCCCGGGGGCGAACGGGCGCAGGACGAGTGCGCTCAGCCCCGGGGTCAGCGCCAGTTCGGGATACGCCGTGGACAGCAGTTGTCCGACGCGGTCGAGCCGGAAGCCGTCGACCTTCTCGGTCGCCATGCGGCCCCCCACGCAGGGGGCGGCCTCCAGGACCACCGTCGTCACTCCTGCGCTGTTCAGCCGTTGGGCGGCGGAGAGGCCGGCGACCCCGGCTCCCACCACGACGACGTCTGCCTGGTACGCGGGCTCAAGCACGTGCCCCTCCTCGCCTCGAGGTTGCGCGGCCGGTGGAGACGTGATGCCCCCATCGGGCGTCCGGAATACCCGAGTTCGGATCGAGGGTAGGGCCGTGATCGGTCGGGAACAGTCGCGCATGGGCAGGGCACGGTCGCACAGCGGTCGCATGCGGTCCCGGTGGGGTGTCAGGCGGCCCGCAGGGCGTCCTCGATCCCGGGGAACGCAAAGGTGAACCCCGACGTCAGCAGCCGCTCGGGCACCACCCGCGCACTGCCCAGCACATCCCCGGCCATCTCGCCGAGCACCGTCCGCAGCACCGGCGCCGGCACCGGGAACAGGGTCGGCCGGTGCAGCACCCGCCCCATCGCGGCGGTGATCTCCCGGTTCGTCAGCGGCTCGGGAGCGGTCAGGTTGAACGGCCCCGACAGGTCGTCGCGGTCCAGGAGGTGCCGGACCGCCGCGACCTCGTCGTGCAGCGAGATGTACGACCAGTACTGCCGCCCGTCACCCATCCGCCCGCCCAGGCCCGCCCGGAACAGCGGGAACAGCCGCCCCCACGCCCCGCCGCCCCGCGCCACGACCAGCCCGGTCCGGGGGAACACCGTCCGTACGCCCGCCTCCCGCGCCGGAGCCGCGGCCGCCTCCCACTCCACGCACAGCTCGGGCAGGAAGCCGCTCCCGGCGGGGGCGCTCTCGTCGACGACGCGGTCGCCGGTCTCGCCGTAGATGCCGATCGCGCTGCCGTTGACGAACACCCGCGGCGGCCGGTCCAGCGCGGCGACCGCCCGCGCGAGCGCCGCCGTCCCGTGCACCCGGCTGTCGTGGATGCGCTTCTTGTACTCCTCCGTCCAGCGCCGGTCGCCCACCCCGGCGCCCGCCAGGTTCACCACGGCGTCGCACCCGGCGAGCCCGGCCGTGTCCACCCGTCCCCGCTCGGGGTCCCAGCGCACCTCGTCCGAGCCCCGGGCCGCCCGGCGCACCAGGCGCACCACCTCGTGCCCGTCGGCGGTCAGGGACCGCACCAGGGCGCTGCCGATGAGACCGGACGCGCCGGCCACCGCGATTCGCGAACGTTCCATGCCGCCATCCTGCCCGCCGACCCCGGCGGAGCCCGGCCGGGACCCGCTGCCGGGGCCGCAGGGTGCCCCCCCCGTGCGACCACTTGGCCGCCGAGTCCGGCGGCCGTGTCGTCGGCCGCGTCCGCGGCGGTGTGCCCAGCCGCTCGCCGCCCGGGGGCTCGGGTGCCGGCCCCGGACACGTGTGCGGGCCCTGGAGCACGTGTGCGGGCCCTGGGCTCGTGTGGTGGCCCCTGGGCTCGTGTGCCGGCGGCCCTGGAGTACGTGTGCTGGCGGCCCTGGAGTACGTGTGCCGGCCCCGGGGCCTCGTGTGCCGGCCCCGGGCCTCGCCGTCGCCGTCGCCGTCGCCGAAGAGGCCCGGGGCCGGGGCTCGGGCGCGCGCCCGTCCCTGTGGCCCGCGGGCGGTCACGACGTGACCGGCTCGCCCGTGTCCACCGCGGCCGTAGCCGTCGCCGCCCGCTGCGCGTCGCCGGCGACCTCGGCGGCCGTCAGCACGTACCCCGTCTCGTCGTCGGAGGTGGAACGGGCGAAGACGACGCCGTACACCCGGCCGTCGGTGGTCAGCAGCGGACCGCCGGAGTTGCCGGGGCGGACGAGGGAACGGATCGCGTGGATCTCCCGGGTGACGGTGGCGTCGTTGTAGATGTTCCGGCCGGTCGCCTCGATCCGGCCCGCGACGGTCGCCGCCCTGAGGTCGAGGTCGCCGTCCTGCGGATACCCGGCGACGACCGCGGCGTCCCCGCGGGAGGCCGTGTCGTCGAACCGCAGCACCGGCGCGCTCAGGTCCGCCACGTACAGCACGGCCACGTCCCTGTCCGGGTCGAACAGCACCACCCGCGCCGCGTAGGAGCGGCCCACGCCGCCGACCCGCACGGTCGGCTCGTCCATGCCCGCCACCACATGGGCGTTGGTCATCACCCGCTCCCGCGCGTACACGAACCCGCTGCCCTCACGGCCCTGGCCGCCCGAGACGCCCTCGACCTTCACCGTGCTCAGCCTGGCCGCGTTGCTCGCGCTCGCCGTGACACTGTCGCCGGTGGGCTCGGCGACCTGGGCCGTCGACTCGTTCTCGAACGGGTTGAAGACCTGCGGGAAACCCGCCTCGGTCAGCGCGGACGTGGCCCGCGAGAACCACCCCGGAGTGGTCTCCGGCATCACCTCCTGCACCGCTCCCAGCAGCCGCGAGTCCCTGATCGCCGACGTCACGACGGCCGACGAGGACACGCCCAGCACGCTGGCCGCCACCCACGCCACGATCAGCACCGCCACCGCGTTGGCCGCCGCGCCGCCGGCCCCGTCCGCCACCCGCAGCGGACCCCGGTCGAGCTCCCGGCGCAGCCGCAGCGCCAGCCGCCCCGCCAGTTCGTGCCCCACCGCCGCCGGGACCAGCACCGTCAGCACCGCGGTGACCGTGGCCGCCGTGGTCCCGGCCGTCACCAGGTCCATCACCCACGGCAGCGCCCACACGCCGACCACCGCGCCGCCCACGAACCCGGCCAGCGAGACACAGCCGGCCACCAGACCGCGCCGGTACCCGGAGCCGGCGTACGCCAGGGCCACCAGCACCAGCAGGATGTCGAGCACGTCCACTCGGCCGCCTTCCTCTCGTACCCTCCCGTACGTACGGGACGGCCCCGCTGATCAACTGCGCGTCGCCCGCACCCGCGCGACGGGCCGGACCCGCCCGCCCCGCGTGCCCGTACCCCGAGAACGCCGCGGCACGGGACGTCGGTTCCGCCAGGTGGCACAGCACACATCGCGGGGGGAGCGGAACCGGCCGACAGTGGGGACCATGCGTGCCATCCCACAGGTCCTCCGCCGCGCGCGGGAGACACGGGCGCGGCGCCGCCCGGTGGCGGTGCCGGGCCCCCTGCTCGTGCTCCTGGCCTGCCTGCCCGGCCTCTCCGCCGGCGCGGCCCTGGCGCTGTGCGCGCACGGGGTCGAGCGCACCGCCACGGCGGCCCTGGCCGCCCGCACCGCCCAGCCGTCCGGGAACCGCCCCGCGAACCCGCACACCGCCGCCAGGCCCCGCATCGTGCCCCGCGCGGCCTGGCTCGACGAACTCTCCCGGCGCGCACAGCCGCCCCCGCGCTACGACGACCGGGTCGTCGCCGTGTTCGTCCACCACACCGACTCGCCCAACGGCTACGACTGCGCCGACGCGCCCCGCATCATCCGCCACCTGTACGCGGGCCAGACCGGCGTCCGCGACTGGGACGACATCGGCTACAACTTCATCGTCGACCGCTGCGGCACCGTCTACGAGGGCCGGGCCGGCGGCCTCGACCGCCCCGTCACCGGCGCGCACACCCAGGGCTTCAACCACCGCACGGCCGGCGTCGCCGCGCTCGGCACCTTCACCGCGGGCATGCCGGTCCCGCAGGCGATGGTCGACGCGATCGCCGCCGTCGCCGCCTGGAAACTCGGCCTCTCCGGCGTCGACCCGCGCGCCGACGTCCACCTGACCTCCAGCAACAGCCACAGCCGGTACGCCGCCGGAGCCACCGCGGCCCTGCCCGCCCTCGCCGGGCACAAGGACGGCTTCATGACGAGCTGCCCCGGCGCGGCCCTCAGCGCCCGCCTGCCGGAGATCCGGGAGACGGCCGCCCGGCTACAGGGCAGGACGGCCCGTACGGTGCGCACGCCCCGGACGGCCCGCGCGTTCACAGGAACGCCTTAGACGGCGTTCAGACTCCTCCCATCACCGCCCCCTACCGTCGAGTACGGCACGAACCGAACCGACTGGAGGCGGGGAACATGAACAGCAGTCGCACGGACAGCAGTCGCACGGACAGCAGTCGCACGGACGGCACGCGGACGACCGCCGGGACCGTCGCGGGGGACACCGGCTGGACCCGGGCCGTCCGCAGCCCGTGGACGGTGGTCTGCGCCGTCGCCGCGGTCGTCCTGGGGCCGGCCGCGACCACCGCGTCCGCCCTGGAGCAGGCCAACAAGGCGCCGCTGCACCACACGGCCGAGGCCTCGAAGCAGCAGGCGTACATCCCGGCGGACACCACCACCCGCCGCCGCGCCGCGGCCTGAACCGGCCGGCCGGCTCCAGCCGGACTCACTCCTTGAAGCGCTCCCACAGCCGCGGGTACCGCTCCGCGAGCGCCCCCTCCTGCTCGAAGTCGACCGGCGTGCCCTCGGGCTCCGCCGGGGCGGGCGCGATCCCCAGGTCCGGGGCGACGGTGCCGGTGAGCTGCTCGTAGGCCTCGTCGGCCGCGTAGCCCAGCTCCTCGCCGTCGCCGTCGATCTCCTCGTCGAAGTCGTCCAGCAGGTCCGCGAGCGCGTCCGGATCGTGCACGGCCCCCTCGTAGACCTCCCGGCCCTGCCCGATGAGCCAGCACCGGAAGTAGTCGAAGGCGTCGTCGCTGGCCCCGTCGAGCAGCACCCAGGCGGCGCCCCACAGGTCCCAGGTGTACGCCCGGTTGTAGCGGGCCTCGAAGTGACGGGCGAAGTCCAGGACCATGTCGGGTTCCAGCCGCAGGAGCCGGTCCAGGAGCAGGTCGGCCTGCTCCTCGGGGTCACCCCCGGCGGCCTCACGCGTGGCGTCGACCAGCTCCCAGAACTCCGTCTCGTCCATCACGCGTCCCAGCATCCTGCCTGCACGGGCACCCCGCACCCCGGAATACCCACACCCACCGCACCCGGCACCGCACACCCGGTGACGCCGCCCCGGCCGACCGGCCGGCCGTCGCCCGTCCGGCGGACCGCTCCGGCTCATGCGCCGGCCGGCTGCACCGCTCGCGCGGCGCCGGCCGGTCCCGTCGGCCGCATGCGCCGTGTCCCCGTCGGGGGTGCTCCGGGTCCCGCCGAGGCGGCGTCGGCCGGTGCGGTGGCCCGCGCTCCGGGGCCGCGGGCCGGGGCCGGCGCCGCGAGGCGGGTGTCCAGGGCGGTGCGCCCGCGCACGAGCCCCGTCAGTCGTACAGCCGTGCCCACCGTGCCGCGTCCTCGGTGAAGCGGTGGCGCAGGGACGGCGGGGAGAGCACCTCGGCCTCCGGGCCTAGCGCGGTGAGCTGGGCGTGGGCCACCTCCTCGGACTCCACGCGCAGCACGACCGTCACCCGGCCGGCCGCGTCGGGATCCCCGGCGCGGGCCAGGGCGTCCCGGGCCGCCACCGGGTCCACGGCGTGCGGCAGCCTCCGTACGCCGGTCTCCGACAGCCGCAGGACCACCTCCGTCCGGAGGATCGACCGGGCGAACCGCTCGGCCTGGTCGGCCCAGTGGGCCGGCAGGTCGAAGTCCTCGTCCCGGGCGAAACGATCCTCCGGCGTCCCCGGCGTCCCCGGCGTCCCCGGCGTCCCCGGCGTCCCCGGCGTCCCCGGCGTCCCCGGCGCCCCCGGCGCTCCGACCTGTTCCACCGCGGTGAACCGGTCGATCCGGTACGTCCGGAAGGACCCGGCGCCCGCGACCCGCGCGCACAGGTACCAGATCCCCGCCTTGAGCACGAGCCCGTACGGTTCCAGCTCCCGCACCACCTCCCGCCGGCCCTCCCCCTCGCCCCGCCGGTACCGGGCGCGGATCCGCCGGTCGTCCCAGACCGCCTCCGCGACCACCGGCAGCAGCTCGGGCGTGCGCGGCTCCTGGAACCAGCCCGGCGCGTCCAGGTGGAACCGCTGCGCGGCCGTGCGCGGGGCGTCCCGGAGTGCGGGCAGCAGCGCGGCGGACACCTTCAGGCGGGCGGCCGACGCCGCGTCCTCCAGCCCCATCTCCCGCAGCGCCCCCGGCACCCCGCTCAGGAACAGCGCCTCGGCCTCCCCGCGGGCCAGCCCGGTCAGCCGCGTCCGGTAGCCGCCCACCAGCCGGTAGCCCCCGGCCCGCCCCCGCTCGGCGTAGACCGGGACGCCCGCCTCCGACAGCGCCTGGGCGTCCCGGGCGACCGTCCGCTCCGACACCTCCAGCTCGCGCGCCAGCTCGGCGGCGGTCAGGGAGGACCGGGTCTGGAGCAGGAGCACCATCTTGATGAGCCGGGCCGCACGCATGGGCCCATGATGCCGGGGCCCACCGGCACGGAAACGGGGAAGGGGCACGGCGGCCGCCGCACCCCTTCCCCGGAACCTCGGGCCTCTCGGGCCCCCGGTGACTACAGCCCGTACTTCTCCCGGGCCTCCTTCACCGCCGTCGCCTTGACCTCGCCGCGCTTCGCGAGCTGGGCCAGGGCCGCGACGACGACCGACTGCGCGTCGACGCCGAAGTGGCGGCGGGCCGCCTCACGGGTGTCCGACAGGCCGAAGCCGTCGGCGCCCAGCGACGAGTAGTCCTGCTCGACCCACTGCGCGATCTGGTCCGGGACCTGCCGCATGTAGTCGGAGACCGCCAGCACCGGCCCCTCGGCGCCCTGAAGCGCCTGACGGACGTACGGCACCCGCTCCTCGCCGCGCAGCAGGGCCGCGTCGGCCTCCAGCGCGTCGCGGCGCAGCTCGGTCCAGGAGGTCGCGGACCACACGTCGGCGGCCACGCCCCACTCCTCGGCGAGCAGCCGCTGCGCCTCCAGCACCCAGTGGATCGCCGTGCCGGAGCCCAGCAGCTGGATCCGCGGGGCGTTGGCGGCCGGGGCGAGCGCCGCCGACTCCGCCGTGTTGAAGCGGTACAGGCCCTTGACGATGCCCTCGTCGATGCCGAGGCCGGACGGCTTCGCCGGCTGCGGCATCGGCTCGTTGTAGACGGTCAGGTAGTAGAAGACGTTCGGGTCCTCGCCCGGGGCCGCCTCGCCGTACATGCGGCGCAGACCGTCCTTGACGATGACGGCGATCTCGTACGCGAACGCCGGGTCGTACGTCAGCGCGGCCGGGTTGGTCGCGGCGATGACGGGGGAGTGGCCGTCGGCGTGCTGGAGGCCCTCACCGGTCAGCGTGGTGCGGCCCGCGGTGGCGCCGACGAGGAAGCCGCGGCCGAGCTGGTCGCCGAGCTGCCACATCTGGTCGGCCGTGCGCTGCCAGCCGAACATCGAGTAGAAGATGTAGAACGGGATCATCGTCTCGCCGTGCGTCGCGTACGACGTCGAGGCGGCGATGAAGTCGGCCATCGAGCCGGCCTCGGTGATCCCCTCGTTGAGGATCTGGCCGTTCTTGGCCTCCTTGTAGTACATCAGCTGGTCGCGGTCGACCGGCTCGTACGTCTGGCCCTTGGGCGAATAGATGCCCAGGGACGGGAAGAGGCTCTCCATGCCGAAGGTGCGCGCCTCGTCGGGGACGATCGGCACCCAGCGCTTGCCGGTCTCCTTGTCGCGGACCAGGTCCTTGACCAGGCGGACGAAGGCCATCGTGGTCGCCACGCTCTGCGCGCCGGAGCCCTTGTCGAAGGAGGCGAACGCCTTCTCCGCCGGGGCGGGCAGCGGGGCGACGGGGTGCACGCGGCGGGCCGGGGCCGGGCCGCCGAGGGCCGCGCGGCGCTCCTGGAGGTAGCGGACCTCGGGGGAGTCGGCACCGGGGTGGCCGTAGGGGACCACGCCGTCGACGAACTGGCTGTCGGAGATCGGCAGCTCCAGCAGGTCGCGCATGGTCTTGAACTCGTCCACCGTCAGCTTCTTCATCTGGTGGTTGGCGTTCTTCGACGCGAAGCCCTCACCGAGGGTGTGGCCCTTGACGGTCTGCGCCAGGATCACGGTCGGCGCGCCCTTGTGCGCCAGGGCGGCACGGTAGGCGGCGTAGACCTTGCGCGCCTCGTGACCACCGCGGGAGAGGTGGAAGCACTCGAGGATCTTGTCGTCGCTCAGCAGCTTCGCCATCTCGACGAGCGCCGGGTCGGCGCCGAAGAAGTCCTGGCGGATGTAGGCGGCGTCACGGGTCTGGTACGTCTGCACCTGAGCGTCGGGTACCTGGCGCAGACGGCGTACGAGCGCGCCCGTGGTGTCGAGCCGGAACAGCTCGTCCCAGGCGGTGCCCCACAGCGTCTTGACCACGTTCCAGCCGGCGCCGCGGAACTGCGCCTCCAGCTCCTGCACGATCTTGAAGTTGGCGCGGACCGGGCCGTCGAGGCGCTGGAGGTTGCAGTTGATGACGAAGGTGAGGTTGTCCAGCTCCTCGCGGGCGGCGAGCGCGAGGGCCGCCGTCGACTCGGGCTCGTCCATCTCGCCGTCGCCGAGGAACGCCCACACGTGGGAGGCGGAGACGTCCTTGATGCCGCGGTTGGTCAGGTAGCGGTTGAAGCGCGCCTGGTAGATCGCGGAGAGCGGGCCGAGGCCCATCGACACCGTCGGGAACTCCCACAGCCAGGGCAGCCGCCGCGGGTGCGGGTAGGACGGGAGGCCGTTGCCGCCCGCCTCCTGGCGGAAGTTGTCCAGGTGGCCCTCGTTCAGCCGGCCGTCGAGGAAGGCGCGGGCGTAGATGCCGGGGGAGGCGTGGCCCTGGATGTAGAGCTGGTCGCCCGAACCGTCGGCCTCCTTGCCCCGGAAGAAGTGGTTGAAGCCGGTCTCGTACAGCCAGGCGGCGGAGGCGAAGGTGGCGATGTGGCCGCCGACGCCGTACTTGGAGCCGCGGGTGACCATCGCGGCCGCGTTCCAGCGGTTCCAGGCGGTGATCCGGGTCTCCATCGCCTCGTCACCCGGTACGGCGGGCTCGGCGGCGGTGGGGATGGTGTTGACGTAGTCGGTCTCGAGGAGCTTGGGCAGCGCGATGCCGTTGCCCTCGGCACGCTCCAGCGTGCGCCGCATCAGGTACGCGGCACGGTGCGGCCCGGCCGCCTTGGTGACCGCGTCCAGTGAGGCCTGCCATTCGGCGGTCTCCTCCGGGTCGCGGTCGGGAAGCTGGTCGAGCGCGCTCGGCTGGATGGCGTTGGGGTCGGTCATGTCGCCGCCTTCCTCAGTCGAAGGGGGTTCCCTCATCTGCAAGGGTTCGGGGGTGCCCTAGGTCTTTGGCAGGACAGGGCTGGGGCTTGGGTGGCAAGCCCGTCGGTGACTGTAACCCCCTGATCGATGATCGATCAAAGGGTTGAGGGACAAAATCTCTCGATAACGAGAAAATAGGCACGCGGTGCCTTCGCCGGTGGCACCGGGTGACGCCGAAATCGGCGGTTTTCGCAGGTGGGGCGGCGTCTGAGCGCGGGGTCGCTCCGGTGTCCGCGGCGGTGCGGCGGCCGGGTGGCGGCGGTGCGGCGGCGGTTCGGTGGTACGCCGACCGCCCGCCCGTCCGGGCGGGTTGTCGGCGATCGGTGGCCGGTAATAGGTGGCCGGCGGCCGGTGGTCTACTCGCCCCCGTGCCGCGGTGCGCAGCCCAGGACGTGGGCCTTCACCAGCTCCGCGATCCTCGGGTCGCGCCGGCGGAACGCCTGCACCAGCTCCTCGTGCTCCTCCGCGTACGACTGCTGGACCGTCCCCAGCCAGCGGATCGACAGGGCGGTGAAGACCTCGATGCCCAGCCCCTCCCAGGTGTGCAGCAGGACGGAGTTGCCCGCCGCCCGGACCAGCTCGCGGTGGAAGGCCACGGTGTGCCGCACCTGGGCCGTGCCGTCCGACGCGAGGTCCGCCTCGTACAGCGCCGCCACGTGCGGTTCCAGCGCCGAGCAGTCCTCCGCCAGCCGCTGCGCCGCCAGCTCCGCCGCGATCGCCTCCAGACCGGCCCGGACCGGATAGCTCTCCTCCAGGTCGGCCGCGGTCAGGTTGCGCACCCGTACGCCCTTGTTCGGCGCGGACTCGATCAGCCGCAGCGACTCCAGCTCGCGCAGCGCCTCCCGCACCGGCGTCTGGCTGACCTCCAGCTCGGTGGCGATCCGCCGCTCCACGATCCGCTCGCCCGGCTTCCAGCGCCCGCTGACGATCCCCTCCACGATGTGCTCGCGGATCTGTTCGCGCAGCGAGTGGACGACGGGCGCGGTCATGAGGGCTCCTTAGGGAGGGGCCGCCCATCGGCCCCTAGGGCGTTTGACGTTTAGACAATACGGCCGACGGCTGCTCCCGGAGGGGCGCTGGGGGTGCTTTCCCGCAGGTGAGACGAGACTTACACGACCCCGAAACGCGCGGCGCCCCCGCCCGGAGGCCCGAGGGCTCCGAACGGGGGCGCCGTACAGCCGTACGGCCAGGAGGCGTGCCGTGCGATCCCGACGTCGTCGGGGTCCCGGCCCGGTGCGGGCCGACGGGTCAGAGGCCGAGCTCGACCTCGAACTCGCCCGCCTCCAGGATCGCCTTGACCGCGGTCAGGTAACGCGCGGCGTCGGCGCCGTCCACCAGACGGTGGTCGTAGGACAGGGTCAGGTACGTCATGTCGCGGACGCCGATGACCGTGCCCTCCTCCGTCTCGATGACGGCCGGGCGCTTGACCGTGGCACCGATGCCGAGGATCGCGACCTGGCCCGGCGGCACGATGATCGTGTCGAAGAGCGCACCGCGCGAACCGGTGTTGGAGATGGTGAAGGTCGCGCCGGCCAGCTCGTCCGGGCTGATCCTGCTCGCCCGGACCTTGCCCGCGAGGTCGGCCGTGGCCTTGGCGATCCCGGCGATGTTCAGGTCGCCGGCGCCCTTGATGACCGGGGTCATCAGGCCCTTCTCGGAGTCCACCGCGATACCGATGTTCTCGGAGTCGAAGTAGGTGATCGTGCCCTCGGCCTCGTTGATCTTGGCGTTGATGACCGGGTGGGCCTTCAGCGCCTGGGCCGCCGCCTTCACGAAGAACGGCATCGGGGAGAGCTTGACGCCCTCGCGCGCGGCGAAGGAGTCCTTGGCCTGGGCGCGCAGGCGCATCAGGCGGGTGACGTCCACCTCGACGACCGAGGACAGCTGGGCCTGCTCGTGCAGGGCCTTGACCATGTTGTCGCCGATGACCTTGCGGATGCGCGGCATCTTGACGGTCTGGCCGCGCAGCGGGGAGACCTCGAGCTTCGGGGCCTTCTTCGCGGCGGCCGGGGCGGCCGCGGCCGGAGCCGGGGCGGCGACGGCGGCCTTCGCGGCCTCGGCCGCGGCGACGACGTCCTGCTTGCGGATGCGGCCGCCGACGCCGGTGCCCTTGACGGACGCCAGGTCGACGCCGCTCTCGGCGGCGAGCTTGCGCACCAGCGGGGTGACGTAGGCGCCCTCGTCGGTGGCCTGCGCGGCGACCGGCGCCGGAGCGGCCGGAGCCGGGGTGACCGGGGCCGGAGCGGCCGGCGCGGGCGCCGGGGCGGCGGGCTGGACCGGGGCCGGAGCGGCGGCGGCCGGGGCGGCCGGAGCAGCCGGGGCCGGGGCCGGAGCCGGGGCGGCGGGCGCGGCCGGAGCGGGCGCCGGGGCGGCCGGGGCGGGGGCAGCGGCGGCGGGCGCCGGAGCCGGGGCCGCGGGGGCCGGGGCGGCCGCCGGAGCGGCACCCGGAGCGCCGATGACGGCGAGCTTGGCGCCGACCTCGGCGGTCTCGTCCTCGCCGACCGTGATCTCGAGCAGCACACCGGAGGTGGGCGCCGGGATCTCGGTGTCGACCTTGTCGGTGGAGACCTCGAGCAGCGGCTCGTCGGCCTCGACGCTGTCGCCGACCGACTTCAGCCAGCGGGTGACGGTGCCCTCGGTGACGGACTCGCCGAGCGCGGGCAGGACGACGTCCGTGCCCTCGGCGGAACCGGCGCCGGCGGCGGCCTCGGCGGTGGGAGCCGGGGCCGGGGCGGCCTGCTCGGTGGACGGCTGGGCGGCCGGGACCGGCTCGGGGGCCGGCGGGGCGACCTGCTCGGCGGCCGGGGCCGGAGCGGCGGCGGGCGCGCCGGTGCCGTCGTCGATGACGGCCAGCTCGGCGCCGACCTCGACCGTCTCGTCCTCGGCGACCTTGATGGAGGCCAGGATGCCGGCGGCCGGGGAGGGGATCTCGGTGTCGACCTTGTCGGTGGAGACCTCGAGCAGCGGCTCGTCAGCCTCGACGCGCTCGCCCTCGGCCTTCAGCCAGCGGGTGACAGTGCCCTCGGTGACGCTCTCGCCGAGCGCCGGAAGGGTTACGGAAACCGCCATGGTTTCGGTTGCTCCTTACGAATTGCGGAAGTCTGTGTCGTCGCTTCGACGTGTTTCGACCGAGGGTCAGTCAGTCGTGCGAGTGGAGGGGCTTGCCCGCCAGGGCCAGGTGGGCTTCGCCGAGCGCCTCGTTCTGCGTCGGGTGGGCGTGGATGAGCTGGGCCACCTCGGCCGGCAGGGCCTCCCAGTTGTAGATCAGCTGGGCCTCGCCGACCTGCTCGCCCATGCGGTCGCCGACCATGTGGACGCCGACCACGGCACCGTCCTTGACCTGGACGAGCTTGATCTCGCCCGCGGTCTGGAGGATCTTGCTCTTGCCGTTGCCCGCCAGGTTGTACTTCAGAGCGACGACCTTGTCCGCGCCGTAGATCTCCTTGGCCTTGGCCTCGGTGATGCCCACGGAGGCGACCTCCGGGTGGCAGTACGTCACCCGCGGGACACCGTCGTAGTCGATCGGGACGGTCTTCAGACCGGCCAGACGCTCCGCCACCAGGATGCCCTCGGCGAAGCCGACGTGCGCGAGCTGGAGCGTCGGGACCAGGTCGCCGACGGCGGAGATGGTGGGGACGTTCGTCCGCATGTACTCGTCGACCAGGACGTAGCCGCGGTCCGTCGCGACGCCCTGCTCCTCGTAGCCGAGACCGGCGGAGACGGGCCCGCGGCCCACCGCGACCAGCAGGATCTCGGCCTCGAACTCCTTGCCGTCGGCGAGGGTGACCTTGACGCCGTCGGCGGTGTACTCGGCCTTGGAGAAGAAGGTGCCGAGGTTGAACTTGATGCCGCGCTTGCGGAAGGCGCGCTCGAGGAGCTTCGAGCTGTTCTCGTCCTCGACCGGGACGAGGTGCTTCAGACCCTCGATGACGGTGACGTCCGAGCCGAACGACTTCCACGCGGAGGCGAACTCCACGCCGATGACACCGCCGCCCAGGATGATCGCGGACTTCGGCACGCGGTCCAGGACGAGCGCGTGGTCGGAGGAGATGATCCGGTTGCCGTCGATCTCCAGGCCCGGCAGCGACTTCGGTACGGAGCCGGTCGCCAGCAGGACGTGGCGGCCCTGGATCCGCTGACCGTTCACGTCGACGGAGGTGGGGGAGGAGAGCCGGCCCTCACCCTCGATGTACGTCACCTTGCGGGAGGCGACGAGACCCTGGAGGCCCTTGTACAGGCCGGAGATCACGCCGTCCTTGTACTTGTGGACCCCGGCGATGTCGATGCCCTCGAAAGTGGCCTTGACGCCGAACTGCTCGCTCTCGCGGGCCTGGTCGGCGATCTCGCCCGCGTGCAGCAGGGCCTTGGTGGGGATGCAACCCCGGTGCAGGCAGGTGCCGCCGACCTTGTCCTTCTCGATCAGGGCGACGTCCAGGCCCAGCTGCGCCCCGCGCAGGGCCGCGGCGTAACCGCCACTACCACCGCCGAGGATCACTAGGTCGAAAACGGTGCTGGCGTCGTTCGCCACGTCACGTCCTCCATGCATGTGCGCCACGCCGGTCGTCGGTGACCGGTCGGCGGCTGGTGTCCGGCCGCTCTTCGTTCGGCCCTGTGGTGGGGCCCTGTCCTGCCGACCCCCATCTTCGCACCTGCGGGAGGCGGACGGGACGCGGGGCCGGGGTGTGAGACGCCCCACGCTCACGTGTGACGGGAGGAATCGGCCCCGCCGGGGGCGCGGGAAACCGCGCGACCAGCCACATACGGTTCGCACCCGCTGCACAACGGACACGACCCGAGTGACCAGGCGCACAGTCCCCCGCTCCGGGGGAGCCGGCCGGGGGAGCTAGCCGAGATCACCCGCGGCGGTCAGCTCCGCGAGGCGCACCAGCGTCCGCACGGCCGTACCGGTGCCGCCCTTGGGCGTGTAGCCGAAGGGGCCGCCCTCGTTGAACGCCGGGCCGGCGATGTCCAGGTGCGCCCAGGCGATGCCCTCGCCCACGAACTCCCGCAGGAAGAGGCCGGCGACCAGCCCGCCGCCCATCCGCTCACCCATGTTGGCGATGTCGGCGACGGTGGAGTCCATGCCCTTGCGCAGGTGCTCGGGCAGCGGCATGGGCCAGGCCGGCTCCCCGACCTCCTCCGCGGCCTCGAACACCGTGGAGCGGAACGCCTCGTCGTTCGCCATGACGGCGAACGTGCGGTTGCCCAGCGCCAGCATCATCGCGCCGGTCAGCGTGGCGACGTCCACGATGGCGTCCGGCTTCTCCTGGGAGGCGGCCCACAGGGCGTCGGCGAGCACCAGCCGGCCCTCGGCGTCGGTGTTGAGGACCTCGACGGTCTTGCCGCTGTACATGCGCAGCACGTCACCCGGGCGGGTGGCGGAGCCGGACGGCATGTTCTCGGCGAGCGCCAGCCAGCCGGTGACGTTCACCTCCAGGCCGATGCGCGCCGCGGCGACCACGGCCGCGAAGACGGCGGCCGCGCCGCTCATGTCGCACTTCATCGTCTCGTTGTGACCGGCCGGCTTCAGCGAGATGCCGCCCGAGTCGTAGGTGATGCCCTTGCCGACGAAGGCGAGGTGCTTCTTCGCCTTGGACGAGGTGTACGTCAGCTTCACCAGGCGCGGGGCCGACGCGGAGCCGGCGCCGACGCCGAGGATGCCGCCGTAGCCGCCCTTGGCGAGGGCCTTCTCGTCCAGGACCTGCACCTTGATGCCGTGGTCCTTGGCCGCGGTCTGGGCGAGGGCGGCGAAGGCCTCCGGGTCGAGGTCGTTCGGCGGCATGTTGATCAGGTCGCGGGCGCGGTTGAGCTCCTCGGCGACGGCGGTGGCGCGGGCGAGCGCGGCCTTGTGGGCGGCGTCGCGCGGCTTGCCGCCGAGCAGGACGGCCTCGGCGAGCGGCGCCTTGCCCTTCTTCGTCTTCGCGGCGTTCCCGGCGCCGTTCTTGTAGGCGTCGAAGGAGTACGCGCCGAGCACCACGCCCTCGGCGACCGCGCCGACGCCGGCGCCGTCCGCCAGCGGCAGGGCGAAGGCGGCCTTCTTGGTCCCGGTCAGGGTGCGGGCGGCCACGCCGGCCGCCCTGCGCAGGGCCTCCGCGTCGTAGGAGGTGTCCTTCTCGGGCTCCCCGCCCAGCCCCACCGCCAGCACGAGCGGTGCCTTGAAGCCGGCCGGGGCGGGCAGCTTCGTCACCTCGCCCTCGGCGCCGGTGGCGCCGAGGGTCTCCAGGACGCCGGCGAGCCGGCCGTCGTAGGCCTTGTCCACGGCTTCGGCGCCCGGGGCGACGACCAGGTCACCGGAGCCGGGTGCAGTGCCCTTGGCGACACCGATCACGATCGCGTCGGCCCGCAGGCCGGGCGCCGCGGCGGTGCTGAGAGTGAGAGCAGTCACGGTGGTGAATTCTCGCTTCCGATGTGAAGTTGCTGTGGCCGGAAATGTGTGGGTCGACCGGGCCCGACAGCCGACCCTGGATCCGGGTCGAGGGTGCGGTCGCAACCGAGGCCGGCCGCACCGGCGCGGCGAACCGGCACGGCGAACCCCGCAACGAGCGTACGCGCGCGTGTGCAATCGCTCACGCACACGAGTCCTCACCTGTCGGTTGGCGTCGTGGCCACGGCCCGATCCTCGCACCCCATGACTCCAGTCACACGCGCCGGGTCGGCATGGCGGCGCCGGGAACGCGGGCTCGGGCGGGTCCCCGGCGACCGCCGGTGCCGTCGGACACCCGGCACCGGTGCGCCCGCTTCCGGCCTCTGGCGGGCTTCCGTCCGGTTCGCGGGGCTTGCGCCGGACCGTCCGGGACGCGGCCCTCCGGGGTGGCCGGGACATGACCGTCCCGGTTGGCCGGGACGCGGCCTGCCGGACCGTTCGGGATGCGGCCCGCCGAGCCGTCCGGGAGGCGACCCTCCGGGCTCGGTTCGCAGCCGGGCTCGATCCGCGGGGTGTCCTGTCGGGCTGTGCGGGGGCGAGCGGGGGGCGGGTGGGTGACCCGCCGGGCGGGCAAATGCGCTGGGTAATCCGTGGGGCGGGTGGTCCGTGAGACGGGGGCCGTGGGGCGGTGGCCGTGAGATGGGGGGCCGTGGGACGGGTGCCGTGGGACGGGGGCCGTGGGACGGGTGGTCCGCCAGGACAGGTGGTCCGCGGGACAGGTGGTCCGTGTGTGCGGGCGGGGTTCAGCCGCCCAGGCAGAGTGCCACGAGCGCCGTCGTCGTGGCCGTTTCCGCCAGGCCGCCGAAGACGTCGCCGGTGACCCCGCCGAAGCGCCGTACGCAGCGGCGCAGCAGGAGCTCGGCGCCGGCCAGGGCGAGGACGACGGCGAGGGCCGTGCGGACGGCGTCGTACGGGCCGATGAGCGCGCCGGCGGCCGCCGCGGCGGCGGTGACGGCGGCCACCGCGGCCGACGCCGCCCGCACCGGCACGACCCCGGCCACCGCCGCCCCCAGCCCCTCCGGCCGGGCGGCGCCGACCCCGGCACGGGCGGCCAGGGTGAGCGCCAGCCGCCCCGCGACCGCCGCGACGACGGCCGCGAGCGCGCCGCGCCCCCGGGAGGCGCCGTACAGCTGCGCCAGCGCCGCCGCCTGGGCGAGCAGGACGAGGACCAGGGTGAGCACGCCGAACGGCCCGATGTCCGACTGCTTCATGATCCGCAACGCGTCCTCGGCGGGCCTGCCGCTGCCCAGCCCGTCCGCGGTGTCGGCCAGCCCGTCGAGATGCAGCCCACGGGTGAGGACGGCGGGTACGGCGACGGAGGCGACGGCGGCGAGCAGGGGGCCCGCGCCCAGCAGCAGCGCCGCCAGCCCGGCCCCGGCCGCGCAGCCGCCGACGACCAGCCCGGCCACCGGGGCGCCGAGCATGCCCCCGCGCGCGGCCCGCCGGTCCCAGCGGGGCACCCGCACCGGGAGCACGGTGAGCGTGCCGAAGGCGAAACGGAGTCCGTCGAGGCGGGAGGGCGCGGGGAGCGGGGGCGGCGGGGGAGGCGGTGGCGGCGGGGTCGTGGACACCGGCGCAGGTTACCGGGCGGTCGGGCGGGCACCCCCGGGGGACGGGGATGAGAATGCGCTTATGGGACATTGGGTGCAGCGGAACATCGTCGAGCCGGGCAAGCTCCCGCTGCTCCTCGCCCTCGCCGCCTTCGTCCTGACCTTCCTGGTCACCCGTGCCGTCACCCGGCTGATCCGCGCCGGCCGGGGCCCGTTCGGCAACGTCAGCGCGGGCGGCCTGCACGTCCACCACGTGGTCCCGGGCGTCGTCCTGACCGTGCTCGGCGGTTTCGGCGCGGTGGCGAGCGGCCGGAACGGCTTCGGCGCGGCCGCCTTCGCGATCGTCTTCGGCGTCGGCGCCGGACTCGTCCTGGACGAGTTCGCGCTGGTCCTGCACCTCGACGACGTGTACTGGACGGCGGCGGGCCGCAAGAGCGTCGAGGTCGTCGTCCTGACGGCCGCCCTGGTGGGGCTGGTCCTGGTGGGGTTCTCGCCGTTCGGCGTCAACGACGTCGGCCCGGACGAGCGGCAGGACCGGGGGAGCGTGATCTCGACCGTGGTGCTCAACTTCCTGTTCGCCCTGGCGGTCCTGAGCAAGGGCAAGGGCCGGATGGCGATCTTCAGCGTGATCGTCCCGTTCGTCGGCCTGATCGGCTTCGTCCGCCTGGCCCGCCCCGGCTCCTGGTGGGCCCGCCGCTTCTACCGCCGCCGCCCCCGGGCGCGCGCGAGAGCGGCGCTGCGCGCCTACCGGCACGACCGGCGGTGGGCGCGGCCGAGGCGGGTGGTGGGGGACTGGCTCGGCGGCAAGACGGACGCGGAACTGCGCTCCGCCGGGCGGGGGTGAGGGCGCTCGCCGGGCGGGGCGACCGGCTCGTGATCCCCCGCGCGCCTGCGAGGAGCCGCCCCTCAGGGGCGCCGCGCCGCGCCGCGCCCCGGTGGCACCGCCCGCCGTGCGTGCCGCCCCGTCCGAACGAGCCCGCACCCCACCGCCACGCCCGCGATGGCCGCCAGGTGCTCCTTGCCCGCCAGGTTCGCCTTCAGGAGCACCTCGACGACCATCGCCACGACGACCGCGCCGGCCGTGGCGTACGCGTGGTACCGGTGGCCGAGGAGGACCGCGAGGCCCACCACCGCCGCCGAGGGGCCGGTGTCGACCACCTGGGCGTCGGAGGCGGGCAGGCCCAGGAGGCGGCCCGGGCCGAGGGCGACGCCCACGCGCGCGTACAGCGAGCCGGCGAGGGTGGCGGCGTACGCGACGAGGAGGGTCGGCCGCCGGCCCAGGCAGATCTCCGCGAGGCCGAAGACGCACAGGACCTGGGCGAGGGCGCCCCAGACCGGCAGGTCCGGCGCGGGCACGAACAGCGACAGCGGGGTGCGCAGCAGGGCCGCCCCCAGCGGGTCCCCGGCCCGCACCACGCCCACGGACCGCACGAACGCCTGTCCCCAGCCCTGGTTCTGCACGACGTGCAGGGCCGCCGTCAGGCACACCGCCCCGAGCGTCATCGGGACCGCCCGCCACCGCCGGGCCAGGAGGGGTCCGCGCACGGCGGCGCCGAGCGGCCCCCACTCGGTGCGGGCCCAGCGGGCGAGCGGGTTCACCGGCGGGCCCCCAGGCGCGTACGGCGCGGTCGCCCGGCCGGCACCGGCGGCTCCAGGAAGCCCTCCGCCCGCGCCGACGCCAGGCCGATGCGGAGCAGGTCCGCGCTCTTCTCGAAGAGCAGGAAGCGGGGCTCCCAGGCGGGCCGGTACTTGGCGTTGGCGCGGTACAGCGACTCGATCTGCCACCACCGGGAGAAGAAGCCGAGCAGCGACCGCCACAGCCTCAGCACCGGCCCGGCGCCCAGGCGGGAGCCGCGCTCGAAGACCGACCGGAACATCGCGAAGTTCAGCGAGACCTGGGTGATGCCGAGGCCGCGGGCGCGCCGCAGCAGCTCGATGACCATGAACTCCACCAGTCCGTTGTCGGAGTCCCGGTCCCGCCGCATCAGATCGAGCGACAGCCCGTGCGGCCCCCACGGGACGAAGGACAGCAGGCCCCTGAGCCGGCCCTCGGCGTCGGTGCACTCGACCATCACGCACCGCCCGTCCTCCGGGTCCCCGAGCCGCCCCAGCGCCATGCTGAACCCGCGTTCGGACGCCCCGTCCCGCCACTCGTCGGCGCGCCGCACCAGGTACGCCGTCTCGTCGGCGGAGATGTCCTCGTGCCGCCGGATCCGCACCGCGTACCCGGCCCGCCGCACCCGGTTGTGGGCCTGCCGGACCGTCCGCATGGCCCGCCCCTCCAGGGTGAACCCGGCGACCTCCACGACCGCCTCGTCGCCGAGTTCGAGCGCGTCCAGCCCGTGCCGGGCGTAGACCGTCCCGGCCTCCTCGCTCGCCCCCATCACCGCCGGGATCCAGCCGTGCGTGCGGGCCTCGGCGAGCCACGGCCCGATCGCCCCCGGCCAGGCCTCGGGGTCCCCGAGCGGGTCCCCGGACGCCAGGGACACCCCGCCGACCACCCGGTAGGCGACGGCGGCCTTCCCGGTCGGCGACCAGCGCACGCTCTTCTCCCGGCGCAGCGCGAAGTAGCCCAGCGAGTCCCGCTCCCCGTGCCGGTCGAGCAGTTCCCGCAGCCGTTTCTCGTCGTCCGCGGTGAGGGGGTCGACGGCCCGCCGGGAGCGGAAGGCGGCGTACAGGACGGCGAGGACGAGGAGCGTGCTGAGGACGTTCACGGCGACGTCGACCCAGGTGGGCGGGGAGATCTGGGGGAACAGGTGGTCGTCGGCGACCGAGACCAGCCGCAGCGCGCCGTAGCGCCAGCGGTCGAGGAAGGTGGACGGGCCGGGGGCCCGGTCGGTGAGGGTCACCAGCAGCGAGGCCAGCAGCGAGGCGCCGAGCAGCCCGCCGGCGCCGACGGCCGCGGCGAGCCTCGGATTGGCGCGGTCGCCCTTGGCGTAGAACTCCGCGCGTCCGACGAGCAGCGCGGCGACGAAGGCGGCGGTCAGGGCGAGGGAGATCCAGTTCTGGGGGTACCGCCGGATCTCCGGGAACGCCATGGCGGGGCCGAGCAGCGCGAGGAACGCGCCGCTCAGTCCGAGGTTGAGGATCCACGCGGCCCGTTTGCGGCGCCGCATGGTGACGGCCAGGAACGCGGTGAAGACACCGGGGGCGAACCCGGCCGTCAGCAGGTAGGGGGTGAAGAAGTCCGCCTGGTTGTGCCGGCGCACGTCCTGCCCCAGGGAGACCCATACCGCGCTGAGCAGGTTGACGAAGGCGACGGTCCGCAGATACCAGACGGTGAAGGCGGCGGCCCGACGGGAAGCGATCCGGACATCTCCCATGACATGTGATCATATGGGCGTAGATCGGGTGAACCGCTCTTCCGCCGCCTCCGCCGGTGCCGCCCCGTCAGCCGTCCGGCCCACGCCCGCCCCGCTCCGGTGAGGACGCCGAGGACGCCTCCGGCGCCTTGGTCTCCCGGTTGTCTCCGGTGCCTCGGTCTCCCGGTTGTCTCCGGCGCCTTGGTCTCCCGGCCGCCTCCGGTGCCTCGGTCCCCCGGCTGCCTCCGGTCCCTCCGGCTCCTCCTCCGTCTCGGTGCCGCCCCCCGCTCCGGCTTCGCCGCCGCGCCGGCCTCCTACTCCTCCTCCGCCGCGGCCGTCTCCTGCTCTTCCGCCGCCGCGGACCCCTCCGGCTCGTCCGACCCCTCGGGCTCGTCCGGCGTCCCGTGCTTCGCCTGCTTCTCCGGCAGCTCGGCGGCCAGCGCCGCCGCGGCCTGCACCAGGGGCAGCGCGAGCAGGGCGCCCGCGCCCTCGCCCACGGTCACGCCCTGGTCCAGCAGCGGCTCCAGCGCCATCCGGTCCAGCGCCTTGGCCTGCCCCGGCTCGCCGCTGCGCTGCCCCGCCAGCCACCAGTCCGGCGCCCGGAAGGCGATCCGCTGCCCGACCAGCGCACAGGCGGCCGTCACGACCCCGTCCAGGACCACGGGCACCTTCCGTACGGCGCACTGGAGCAGGAAGCCCGTCATCGCGGCGAGGTCGGCACCCCCGACGGTCGCCAGCAGCCGCAACTGGTCCCCGAGCACCGGCCGGGCCCGCCGCAGCGCGTCGCGGATCGCCGCGCACTTGCGCATCCACGCCAGGTCGTCGATCGCCTCCCCGCCCCGCCCGGTCACCACGGACGCGTCGGTCCCGCACAGCGCGGCGACCAGCACGCCCGCCGCCGTGGTGCCGCCCACGCTCACATCGCCGAGCACGACCAGGTCCGTACCGGAGTCCGCCTCCTCGTCGGCGACGGCGACCCCGGCCAGGAAGGCGGCCTCGGCCTCCTGCGCGGTCAGCGCGTCCTCGACGTCGATACGGCCGCTGCCGCGCCGCACCCGATGCCGTACGACGTCCTCGGGGAACGCGTCCGGCTCGCAGTCCAGCGCCATGTCCACGACCCGCACCGGAACCCCGAGCCGGCGCGCCAGCACCGCCGACGGGCGGCCGCCCTCCAGCACCTCCCGCACCAGCTGCCCGGCGCCGCCCGCGGGCCGGGCGGAGACGCCGAGCGCGGCGATCCCGTGGTCGCCGGCGAACAGCACCACCCGCGGCCGCTCCACCGGGCGCACCGGCACCGCGCCCTGCGCCGCCGCCAGCCACTCACCCAGGTCGTCGAGGCGCCCCAGCGCCCCGGCCGGGACGATCCGGCGGTCCCGGTACGCCTCCGCGTCGCGCCGCACCCCGCCGTCGGGGCGCTCGATCAGATCGGTGAAGTCGTCGAGATTAAGCGAGCTCATTCGCCGAACAGTACCGGCACCGAACGAACGGTTCCGCGCCACACCGCCACCCCGTCCGCACGGCGTCTTTGCACCCGTCACCGCGATCCCATACGTTCCGTTTTGCTATGGATTGCCGCATGGTTCGCCCGCCCTCCCACCGGAGCCGCTCATGCCCCCCAGGCCCATCCACGAGCCGCGCCGCGACGACTGCCCCTGGTGCGGCTCCAGACGCCTGCGCACCCGGCTGCGCGCTCCGGACCTGCTGCACCACAGACCGGGCACCTTCACCGTCGACGAGTGCAGGGACTGCGCCCACGCCTTCCAGAACCCCCGCCTGACCCCGGAGGGGCTCGCCCTCTACCGGCGCGGCCCGGACGAGGAGTTCCCCACGGTCCCCACCCACCGCGCCCTCACCGACCGCGTCCTCGCGGTCCGCACCCGCCGCCGCCGTCTGCGGGCCGTGGCCCGGACCATGCTGCCGTTCGGGGAGCCGGAGAGCTGGCTGGACGTGGGCACGGGCCACGCCCTGTTCCCGGAGGCCGCGCGGACGATGTTCCCGTACACGGCGTTCGACGGCCTCGACCCCACCCCGACGGTGGAACGGGCGCGGCTGGCGGGCCGTGTCGAGGAGGCCCACGTCGGGCACCTGACCACCCCGGGCGTCACCGCGCGCCTGCGCGCCCGCTACGACGTGGTCAGCATGCTCCACCACCTGGAGCACACCCACGACCCCCGCGAGGAACTCCGCGCCGCCCTCACCGTCCTCCGCCCCGGCGGTCACCTCCTCCTCGAAGTCCCCGACCCGCGCAGCGCGTTCGCCGCCCTCCTGGGCAAGTGGTGGCTGCCGCACGGCCAGCCCCGCCACGTCCACCTGATGCCGCTGCCCAACCTCCGCACCGAACTGGAGGGCCAGGGCTGCACCGTCCTCACCGCGGACCGCCGCGCCCCCCACCTCCCCCACGACCTGTCGGCGGCGCTCTCCCTGTCCCTGGCCCGCGCCGTCCCGCCGAACCGCCCCGGCCTCCTGCGCGGGGCGGCCGCCCTGGTCCGGACGGCGACCGTGCTCGACCACACCCTGGCCCCGCTCCTGTGCCGCACCCGCTTCTCGAACGCGTACCGGCTCATCGCCCGGAAGGGATGAGCACACGGCGGAACACCGCACCCCGCACTCCACTCCGCGCACGCCCCCCGCTCGGCCGCCCGCCCCGCCCGCCCCGCCCGTCTCACCCCCGCAGCACCACCGCCTGCCCCGCCACCACCAGCACCACCTGCTCGCACTCCGCCGCGACCGCCGCGTTGAGCCGCCCCAGCTCGTCGCGGTACCGCCGCCCCGACGCCGTGGCCGGGACGATGCCCGAGCCGACCTCGTTGGAGACCAGGACGACCGTCCGCCGGGTCGCCCGCACGGCCGCCGCCAGCTCCGCGACCCGCGAACGCAGCGCGCGCTCGCCGCCGTCCGCCCACACCGCGTCGTCCCACGCCCCCACGGCGTCCATCGCGTCCGTCAGCCACAGCGACAGACAGTCGATCAGCAGCGCGGGACCGTCCAGCCCCAGCAACGGCACCAGGTCGCACGTCTCGGCCGTACGCCACGAACCCGGCCGCCGCTCCCGGTGCGTCAGGACCCGTTGCGCCCACTCGGTGTCCCCGCCGCGCGAACCGCCCGTCGCGACGTACAGCACGCCGGGGAAGGACTCCAGCCGCCGCTCCGCCTCCACCGACTTGCCCGACCTGGCCCCGCCCAGCACCAGCGTCCGCCGGGGCACGTCCGGCACGTCCTCGTACGCCCCCACCGTCAGCGTCGACCCGTCGGGCACCGCTCGGGCCCCCGCCGCCGCGAGCCGCCGCCGGGACTCCCGCCCCGGCGGCACGTCGTGGTCCAGGTGCACGGCGAGGACGTCGGTCGTCGGCCCCACCGCGCCCACCGCCCGCAGCTTCGCCAGCGCGTCCGGCCGCCCCATGACGTCCAGCAGGACCATGGCGTACCGTTCGGCCGGCTCCGCCCCGTCCTCCAGACCGGCCGGCGCGCCCCCCGGCGGCAGGTACAGCAGCCGCTGCCCGTCCGGTCCCGTCACCGCGTACCCCGTGCCCGGCGCGTCCATCGCCACAGCCCGCACCCGATGCCCCGTCAGCAGCGTCAACTCCCGTCCGTCCGGCACCCGCCCGGGCTGCGGCAGTCCGGCCGGCACCTCGACGGGCGGCCCGTCGTGCGGATGCGACAGCAGCACCTGCCGTACGCCGGCCAGCGAACGCCCGGCGCGGGCGGCGGCGAACGCCGCACCCGGCGTCAGGTCCAGCAGCAGCGAGCCGTCCACGAGCACCGCGGCCGCCGCCCGCGCGTCCACGCCGAGCGAGGCCGCGCAGGCCGCGCAGGGACAGTCGGGGCGGGGCAGGCCCGCGGGGGCACCGGTACCGAGCAGTGTCACTTCCACGAACCGATTTTCGCCGCTCGCCCTCCGCCCCGCGCGCCCGGTACCCCCGATCATGGCGGCCCGTTCCCGCCCGGCGCACCCGCCGAGCGCATAGGCTCTGAGCAGGAGCCGGACCGAGATCCGGCTTCCGCTCTGCTGGTGCCGACGCGTTGGAGGCGTACATGGCGGCATGGACGTGGCGTTTCGAGAAGGCCGACGGGACGGAGGTCGAGCCCGCGGTGCAGCCCGAGGAGTTCACCACGCAGGGGGACGCCGAGTCCTGGATCGGGGAGCACTGGAAGGACCTGCTCGAAGGCGGCACGGACCAGGTGCGGCTGTTCGAGGACTCCACCGAGATCTACGGCCCGATGAGCCTGCGCGCGGCCGAGGCGTCCTAGACGACGGGGCCCGGCGCGGGACCGGGCCGGGCCGGACCTGACCTGACCGGAAGGGCTGGACCTGACCGGGGCGGACCGGCACGGACCGGGGCGGGCCGGGGCGGCCACACCCCGGTCCGGTGTCCCGCCGCGTCCGGTCAGTCCGGCGGCCCCTCCTGCTCGCCCAGCGTCACCTCCACGGTCCGCTCCCGGCCGTCGCGCGTGAACGTCACCGTCGTGCGCCGTCCGGGCCGCTGCGCGGCCAGCGCCTCGGACAGCGTGGTGATGCTGGTGACGCCGGTGTCCCCCAGCGCGGTGATGACGTCCCCGGCCTCCAGGCCGGCCCGGTCGGCCGCGCCCCCGCCGCTCACCTCCACGACGGCCACCCCGGCGGGCCGGAACTCCGCGTCCACGTAGGTCCGTCCGACGATGCCGAGCGCCGCCCGGCCGGACGCGGTCACCCTGCCGTCCCGGACGATCTGGTCGGCGAGCGACCGCACCGTCGACGCCGGGATCGCGAACCCGATGCCGGGCGCCGCGCTGTCGCCGAACCCCGGGTCGACCGCGGCGAGCGTCGGGATGCCGATCACCTGCCCGTCCAGACCGACCAGCGCGCCCCCGCTGTTGCCGGGGTTGATGGCCGCGGACGTCTGCACCATGTTGGTGAGCGTCGCCCCCGTACCCCCTTCGGCGCCGCCCTCGGTGACGGTCCGTCCGGTCGCCGAGACGATGCCCTGCGTCACGCTCGACGACAGCCCCAGCGGCGAGCCCATCGCGAGGACGATCTGCCCGACCTCGACCTTCGCGGAGTCCCCGAAGGCCGCCGGCCGCAGCCCGTCGGGCGCCCGGTCCAGCTTGACGACGGCGAGGTCCTGCTCCGGGTACGAGTAGACGACGGTCGCGGCGAGCGCCGCCCGGCTGGTGGCGGTGGTCACCTCCAGCGTTCTCGCGACGCCGACCACGTGCGCGTTGGTGACGATGTGTCCCTGGTCGTCGTAGACGACGCCCGAGCCCAGACCGTTGCCGGTCCGCAACTGCACGACCGACGGCAGAACGTCCTTGATCACCTTCTGGTAGGCGTCCTCCAGGTCGTCCGCCCGCGTGACGACCTCGCGCCGTACGGCCTGCCGGGTCACCGTCTCCCCGCCCGAGGACCCGGGGGCGGAACAGCCGGCGACCAGCGCGAGGGCGCACACCCACACGGCCGGGACCGGCCGGCGGACACGGGGAGGGGAGGAAGGATCCATGCCCCGAGTCTTCCCGCCGGGCGAGAGCCCGGCTCGCCCTGATCACCCGAAAGAGCGCCACCGACCGTCCCGCGGGGACCGCGCCACGGCCTGCCGTGGCCGTGTTCGGTGTGCCTCAGCGGGCGGCGGTCCGCGGCGCGCGGGTGGCGTGCATGCCGCTCCTGCCGGCAGCGGGTGCACCGGCCCCGCGGGGACCGCGCCGCGGCCTGCCGTGGCCGTGTTCGGTGTGCCTCAGCGGGCGGCGGTCCGCGGCGCGCGCAGCGGTGTGCATGCCGCTCCGGCCGTCGGCCGCCGGTGCCGGCCGCTCAGCCCCGTACCCCGCACAGGTGCAGCAGCGCCGCCACACCCCGGTAGGGATCCGTGCGCCCGGCCCGCTCCTCCACGGCCAGCAGCGTCTCCACGTCGTCCGGGGGCCGCGTCTCGTCGGCCGCCGTGTCGGTGAAGACCCGCACGCCGTACCAGGCCTGAAGGGGCGCGCCGATGCCGGCGAGTGTCGCGGTCAGCGTCTCGCGCCGGTCCGCGCGGACGTCCAGACCGAGCCGGTTGGTGTAGGAGACGCTGTCGAAGGCGGCCAGGGCGCCCGCCCAGTCGCCGGCCAGACCGGGCCGCATGGCCAGCCCGTCGGCGTTGCGGACCAGCAGCGACAGCAGCCCGCCCGGGGCGAGCACACGGGCCAGACCCGCCAGCAGCGGGTCCGGCTCCTCCACGTACATGAGCACGCCGTGGCAGAGCACCACGTCGAAACTGCCGGGCAGGAAGTGCACCCCCGTGTCCCGGCCGTCGCCCTCGAAGATCCGCATCCGCTCCCGGATGCCCTCCGGCTCCCCGGACAGCGCCTCACGGGCCGCCGCGATCATCGTCGCGTCCTGCTCCAGGCCGGTCACCTGGTGACCGAGCCGGGCCAGCCGCAGCGCCTGCGTGCCCTGGCCCATCCCCACGTCGAGCACCCGCAGCCGCTGCCCGACCGGATACCGCCCGGCTATCTGCTCGTCGAGCTGCCGGGCCACCAGCTCCTGCCGTACGACGTCACGCAGCCCGCCCAGCTTGTTCAGCCAGGCCTCGGCCGCCCCCCCGGAGAACGCAGCAGTGCTCAGGGCCGCTCCCCGCGCTTGACCAGCGGCTTGGGCAGCCGGAGCCGGCGCATCTGGAGGGAGCGCATCAGCGCGTAGGCCACCGCGCCCCGGCGGTTCTGGTCGGGGAAGCGCTCGGCCAGCCGCTTCTTCAGACGGAACCCGGTGACGATGGAGTCCAGCACGATCAGCACGATCACCACGAGCCACAGCAGCAGCGCGATGCTCTGCAACGACGCCACCTGGATCATGCTCAGCACGAGGATGACCACGGCCATGGGCAGGAAGAACTCCGCCACGTTGAACCGCGAGTCGACGAAGTCGCGCGCGAACTTGCGGACCGGGCCCTTGTCGCGGGCCGGCAGATACCGCTCGTCGCCGCCGGCCAGCGCCTGGCGCTGACGCTCCAACTGGGCTCGGCGCTCGTCGCGCTGCCGCTTGGCGGCCTCCTTCCGCGTCACCGGCGTGTTGGCCACGCTGCGGCGCTGGGACTGGGCCTGACTGCGCTTGGGCGTCGGCCGGCCCTTGGGGGCCTGCGGGTCTCGGGTTTGCTTGGAGTCGGTCACCGTCGCCTTGTCGGCGACCGGTGCCTTCTCTTCCTTGGCACGGCTACGGAACACAAAACCCAAGGGTAAGCGCTCCCCCCGCATGGACCCCAGCCCCAAGGGGAACGATCCGGCAACACCGGTCGTCCGAACTGGGGAAGGACCTGGGACAGACCGGGGGAGAGGGGACAGCCGGTGACCTGATGCCACGGGAGGGCCACCACCCGGAAGGTCACCTACTCCTCACGCCGGAGCAGGGCCTTGGTCAGTCGTCCTTGGGGAGGAGCGCATCCGCCCCCGAACAGTGCGTCAATGGAAGCAGGGCCCGTACTGTGGGTTCTGTCGCAGACCGGTGAGCTGGAGTCCGTCAGAAGGGGGCGCGCGAAGCCCATGAGCGGTGTCATGAAGCGTATGGGGATGATCTTCCGCGCGAAGGCGAACAAAGCCCTTGACCGGGCCGAGGACCCGCGCGAGACCCTCGACTACTCGTACCAGAAGCAGCTGGAACTCCTCCAGAAGGTCCGCCGCGGCGTCGCCGACGTCGCCACCTCCCGCAAGCGCCTGGAACTCCAGCTGAACCAGCTCCAGTCGCAGTCCTCCAAGCTGGAGGACCAGGGCCGCAAGGCGCTCGCCCTCGGCCGGGAGGACCTCGCCCGCGAGGCACTCTCCCGCCGCGCGGCCCTCCAGCAGCAGGTCACCGACCTGGAGACACAGCACGCGACGCTCCAGGGCGAGGAGGAGAAGCTCACCCTCGCGGCCCAGCGGCTCCAGGCCAAGGTCGACGCCTTCCGTACGAAGAAGGAGACCATCAAGGCCACCTACACCGCAGCCCAGGCCCAGACCCGCATCGGCGAGGCCTTCTCCGGCATCTCCGAGGAGATGGGCGACGTCGGCCTGGCCATCCAGCGCGCCGAGGACAAGACCGCCCAGCTCCAGGCCCGGGCCGGCGCCCTCGACGAGCTCCTCGCCTCCGGCGCCCTGGACGACCCCACCGGCCTGGCCAAGGACGACATCCAGGCCGAGCTGGACCGGCTCTCCGGTGGTACGGATGTAGAGCTGGAGCTCCAGCGGATGAAGGCCGAGCTCGCCGGAGGCGGCTCCGCCGGGCAGCAGGCCATCGAAGGTGGCACGAGCCAGTCGCAGCCCCAGCAGCAGCCACAGGACACCCCGCGCTTCGACAAGCAGTAGCCCGGCGCCGGGGACCGGAGCCGAGGAGGGCGACGTGATCGTGCGGATCATGGGGGAGGGCCAGTGGGTTCTGGCCGACTCCCACCTCGCCGAGCTGGACAAGCTCGACGACGAACTGCTCGCGGAGATGGAGGGCGGTGACGAGGAAGGCTTCCGCCGCACCGTGGGCGCCCTGCTGGACGCCGTCCGCCGTCTCGGCGTTCCCCTGCCGGACGCCTCCCTGGAACCCTCGGAGCTGATCCTCCCGGCCCCCGACGCGAGCCTGGAGGAGGTCCGGGAGATGCTCGGCGACGGCGGGCTGATCCCGGGGTGAGACCCCCGTCGCCGCGGGCTCGGGGCGGATCTCCGTCCCCGGCAGCGGTTCGGCGCCGTCCGCCGGCGGGTCTCCGGTGCCGGCCACGGCACCCCAGCCCGTCCGGTGTCCGAGGACGAGGCCGTGCAGGGCCGACGCGGGGGTCCGGGGGCCTCTGAGACACGCCGGCCTCGCGGCAGCTCCCTGCGAACCGTCCGCACCGCGGCAACCCCCCTGCGACACGCCCGCCTCGCGGCAGCCCCCGGCGACGCGCCCGCACCGAGCGACGGTCATCCCGAGAAGGTACGGCACCTTGACCCCCCTGGCCCGAGCCCACCGCCGGCTCACCGCACACCCCCTGGCCCTCGACGCCGCCCTCGCCGCCGCCGTCCTCCTGTGCATGCTGGCCGGCTCCTTCGTGGACCCGCGCGAGCAGGGCGTCAGCTGGGAGCTGCGCACCCCGGACCCGCTGAGCCTGCTGCTGATCGTCCTCGGCGCCGCGGCCCTCGTGCTGCGCCGCCGCGCCCCCCGGACGGTCCTCGCCGTCACCGGCGTCCTCTCCGTGGTCGAGTCCGTCACCGGCGACCCCCGCGCGCCCGTCGCGATGGCCGCCGTCGTCGCCCTCTACACCGTCGCCTCCACCACCGACCGCCCGACGACCCTGCGGGCGGGCCTGCTCACCACCACGGTCCTCACCGGCACGGCGATGCTCGCCGGCCCCCTGCCCTGGTACGCCCAGGACAACCTCGCCCTCCTCGCCTGGACCGGCATCGGCGCCACCGCGGGCGACGCCGTCCGCAGCCGCCGCGCCGTCGTCCAGGCCATCCGGGAACGCGCCGAGCGGGCGGAACGCACCCGTGAGGAGGAGGCCCGCCGCCGGGTCGCCGAGGAGCGACTGCGCATCGCCCGCGACCTGCACGACGTGGTCGCCCACCACATCGCCCTGGTCAACGTCCAGGCCGGAGTCGCCGCCCACGTCATGGACAGACGTCCCGACCAGGCCAAGGAGGCCCTGGCGCACGTCCGCGAGGCCGGCCGCTCCGCGCTCGACGAGCTGCGGGCCACCGTCGGCCTGCTGCGCCAGTCCGGAGACCCCGAGGCCCCCACCGAACCGGCCCCCGGCCTGGACCGCCTCGACGACCTCGCCGGCACCTTCCGCAGCGCCGGACTCCCGGTCGAGGTCGCCCGCGCCGACCACGACACCCGGCTTCCGGCCGCCGTCGACCTCGCCGCCTACCGCGTCATCCAGGAGGCCCTGACCAACGTGCGCAAGCACGCGGGGCCGGACGCCAGGGCCGAGGTCAGCGTCGTGCGGGTGGGACCCCGTATCGAGGTCACCGTCCTCGACGACGGCCCCGGCGAGGCCACCGGCCCCAACGAAGCCACCGGCCCCGGCGAGGCCACCGGCCCCGGCGAGGCCACCGGCCCCGGCGAGGCCACCGGCCCCGGCGAGGCCACCGGCCCCGGCGAGGCCACCGGCGTCCCGGACGGCGGCGGTCACGGCCTGCTCGGCATGCGGGAACGCGTCACCGCCCTGCGCGGCACCCTCACCACCGGGCCCCGCTACGGGGGCGGCTTCCGCGTCCATGCCATCCTGCCGCTCGACACCCCCAGCGCCTCCGAGGACTCCGCATGACCATTCGCGTCCTGCTCGCCGACGACCAGGCGCTGCTGCGCAGCGCCTTCCGCGTGCTCGTCGAGTCCGAGCCCGACATGGAGGTCGTCGGCGAGGCGTCCGACGGCGCGGAGGCGGTGCGGCTGGCCAAGGAACGGCAGGCGGACGTCGTCCTGATGGACATCCGCATGCCCGGCACCGACGGACTCGCCGCGACCCGGCTGATCAGCGCGGACCCGGCGCTCGCCCGGGTCCGCGTGGTGATCCTGACGACCTTCGAGGTCGACGACTACGTCGTGCGGTCGCTGCGCGCGGGCGCCTCCGGCTTCCTCGGCAAGGGCAGCGAGCCGGAGGAGCTCCTCAACGCCATCCGGGTCGCCGCGGCCGGCGAGGCCCTGCTCTCCCCGGCCGCCACCAAGGGCCTGATCGCCCGCTTCCTCGCCCAGGGCGACGCCGACGGCGACCGCGACCCGGCCCGGGCGCAGCGCCTGGACGCGCTCACCGTGCGCGAGCGCGAGGTCCTCGTCCAGGTCGCCGGCGGCCACTCCAACGACGAGATCGCCGAACGCCTCCGGGTCAGCCCGCTGACCGTGAAGACGCATGTCAACCGGGCCATGGCCAAGCTGGGCGCCCGCGACCGGGCCCAGCTCGTGGTGATCGCGTACGAGTCCGGGCTGGTCCGTCCGAGGGTGGAGTGATCCCCGCCGGCCGTACTGCGCCCGGAGTATGCGCCGCATAAGGAAACCGACCTGGGGCCTACGGAACCACCCGCCCCGATGCCACAGGGTGAAGGGGCCACTTCTGTCGCTCCCAGAAGAGAGAACCTCCACCCATGTCCTGGCTGTCGAGATTCAGCCTCGCGCAACGGGCCCTGATCGGCCTGATGTCCATCATCGCGATCGTGTTCGGCGCGATCGCGATCCCCCAGCTCAAGCAGCAGCTGCTGCCGACCATCGAACTGCCGGTGGTGTCCGTGCTCGCCCCCTACCAGGGCGCCTCCCCGGACGTCGTCGAGAAGCAGGTCGTCGAGCCGGTCGAGGCCGGTCTCGAAGCCGTCGACGGCATCACCGGCGTCACCTCCACGGCGAGCGAGGGCAACGCCGTGATCATGGCGTCCTTCGACTACGGCAGCGACACCGACCGGCTCGTGGCCGACGTCCAGCAGGCCGTCAACCGGGCCCGGGCCCAGCTCCCGGACTCCGTGGACCCGCAGGTCGTCGCCGGTTCCACGGACGACATACCGACCGTGGTCCTCGCCGTCACCTCCGACCGGGACCAGCAGGCGCTCGCCGACCAGCTCGACCGGACCGTCGTCCCGGCGCTGGAGGACATCGACGGCGTCGGCCAGGTCACCGTCGACGGTGTGCGCGACCTCCAGGTCTCCGTCACCCCCGACGACGCGAAGCTGGCGCGGGCCGGCCTGACGACGCAGTCCCTCGCCCTGGCGCTCCAGGCGGGCGGCGCCACCGTCCCGGCGGGCTCCTTCGACGAGGCCGGATCCAACCGCACCGTCCAGGTCGGCGGCGGCTTCACCTCGCTCGAGCAGATCCAGGACCTGATGATCGCGGGCACGGCCGGGGCGAAGCCGGTGCGGCTCGGGGACGTGGCCGGCGTGCGGCAGGAGGAGGCCCCGGCCGACTCGATCACCCGTACCGACGGCCGGCCCAGCCTCGCCGTCTCCGTCACCATGGACCACGACGGCAGCGCGGTCGCCATCTCCGACGCCGTCGAGGACAAGCTGCCCGGGCTGCGCGAGGACCTCGGCTCCGGCGCGTCGGTCACGGTCGTCAGCGACCAGGGCCCGGCGGTGTCGAAGTCCATCGAGGGCCTGACGACGGAGGGCGCGCTCGGCCTGCTCTTCGCGGTGCTCGTCATCCTGGTCTTCCTGGCGTCGGTCCGCTCGACGCTGGTGACCGCCGTGTCGATCCCCCTGTCGGTCGTGCTGGCGCTGATCGTGCTGTGGACGCGGGACCTGTCGCTGAACATGCTGACGCTGGGCGCGCTGACCATCGCCATCGGCCGGGTCGTCGACGACTCGATCGTCGTCCTGGAGAACATCAAGCGCCACCTCGGCTACGGCGAGGAGCGCCAGGCCGCGATCCTCACCGCGGTGCGCGAGGTGGCCGGCGCGGTCACCTCCTCCACCCTGACCACGGTCGCCGTGTTCCTGCCGATCGGCCTGGTCGGCGGCATGGTGGGCGCGCTGTTCGGCTCGTTCAGCCTCACCGTGACGGCGGCCCTGCTGGCCTCCCTCCTGGTCTCGCTGACGGTCGTCCCGGTCCTGTCGTACTGGTTCCTGCGCGCCCCCAAGGGCACCCCCGAGGACGCCGAGGAGGCCCGCCGGGCCGCGGAGGAGAAGGAGGCGAAGAGCCGCCTCCAGCGCTTCTACGTCCCCGTCCTGCGGTTCGCGACCCGGCGCCGGCTGACCAGCGTGGCCATCGCCGTGGTCGTCCTGATCGGCACCTTCGGCATGGCGCCCCTGCTGAAGACCAACTTCTTCGACCAGGGCGAGCAGCAGGTGCTGACGGTCAGGCAGGAGCTGGCGCCGGGCACCGGCCTGGCGGCGACCGACGCCCAGGCCGAGAAGGTCGAGCACCTGCTCGCCGACGTCGACGGGGTGAAGGACTACCAGGTCACCGTGGGCTCCTCCGGCTTCCTCGCGGCCTTCGGCGGCGGAACGGACACCAACCAGGCGTCGTACCAGGTGATGCTGGAGGACTCGGCGTCGTTCGAGGACGTGCGGGACCGCGTCGAGGCGGGGCTGAAGAAGCTCGACGGCATCGGCTCGACCACCGTCGCCGCCGGTGACGGCTTCGGCAGCCAGGACCTGAGCGTCGTCGTGAAGGCGGCCGACGGCGACGTGCTGCGGAAGGCGGCGGAGCAGGTCCGCGAGGCGGTGGCCGGGCTGGACGACGTCACCGACGTCACCAGCGACCTGTCGCAGAGCGTGCCGCGCATCTCCGTGCGGGCGAACGCCCGGGCCGCGGCGGCCGGTTTCGACCAGCAGACGCTCGGCGCGGCGGTCGCGCAGGCGGTCCGCGGCACGACGGCGGCGAAGGCGGTCCTGGACGACACCGAGCGGGACGTCGTCATCACGTCGGCGAAGCCGGCGCGGACGCTGGCGCAGCTGAAGGCCCTGCCGCTGGGCAAGGTGACGCTGGGCGACATCGCGACCGTGCAGCTGGTCGACGGCCCCGTCTCGATGACCCGTATCGACGGTCAGCGCGCGGCCACCGTCACCGCCCGGCCCACCGGCGACAACACCGGCGCGGTGAGCGCCGACCTCCAGTCGCGGATCGACGGGCTGACGCTCCCGGCGGGCGCGACGGCCCAGATCGGCGGTGTCACGCAGGACCAGGACGACGCGTTCGCCAACCTCGCCCTGGCGATGCTCGCGGCGATCGCGATCGTCTTCATGCTGCTGGTGGCGACCTTCCGGTCGCTCGCCCAGCCGCTGATCCTGCTGGTCTCCATCCCGTTCGCGGCCACCGGCGCGATCGGTCTGCTGCTCGTCACCGGCACCCCGATGGGCGTCCCGGCGATGATCGGCATGCTGATGCTGATCGGCATCGTGGTGACCAACGCGATCGTGCTGATCGACCTCATCAACCAGTACCGCCGCCAGGGGTACGGCGTCGTCGAGGCCGTCGTCGAGGGCGGCCGCCACCGTCTGCGGCCCATCCTCATGACGGCCCTCGCGACCGTGTTCGCCCTGCTGCCGATGGCCCTGGGCGTCACGGGGGAGGGCGGCTTCATCGCCCAGCCCCTGGCGGTGGTCGTCATCGGCGGCCTGATCACCTCGACGCTCCTCACCCTGCTGCTCGTGCCGACGCTCTACGCGATGTTCGAGCTGCGCAAGGAGCGCCGGGCGGCGAAGCGGGCGGCCAAGCGGCGGCCGGAGCCGGAGAAGACGCCGGAGCCGGCGGGCGTGTAGCTCGGGGGTGTCCCCCGGGGGAGCCCCCCGGGGCGGGGGCTGTGCGTCGGCGGTCGGCTGCGGGCCGTCGGTGGCTGGTCGCGCAGTTCCCCGCGCCCCTGGGGGGTTGGTGCCTGCGGTGTCGGCAGGTGGGCCCCGGTTCCCGCGTGCCTGGGGGGTTGGTGCCTGCGGTGTCGGCAGGTGGGCCCCGGTTCCCGCGTGCCTGGGGGGTTGGTGCCTGCGGTGTCGGCAGGTGGGCTCCGGGGAGTCCGGTCCGTGTGCCTGTCCCCGGCAGGGCGCCGGGGCGTCGTCGTACTGCGGTCGGGGCAAGGCGGCCTGTTCGGCACTTCTCCTTGTGCGGGGTGTACCTATCCTGTGAGCTCGGACTGCTCTGCGGGGGAGGGGGATCGGGGCGGTGCCACTGCACAGGGACGATCCGCGGTCGGTCGGCGGGTACCGGGTCGTGGACCGGTTGGGATCCGGCGGGATGGGAGTCGTCTACCGGGGGAAATCGAGGTCCGGCCGGGAGGTCGCCGTCAAGGTGGTGCACGCCCAGTACGCCGAGGACCCGGTCTTCCGCACCCGTTTCCGTCAGGAGATCGAGGCCGTCCGCAAGGTGAGCGGTGCCTTCACCGCCCCGGTGGTCGACGCGGACCCGGACGCCGTACGGCCCTGGATGGCCACCCAGTACGTCCCGGCGCCCACGCTCTCCGCCCGGATCCGGGCCGACGGCCCGCTGCGGGGCGCGGAGCTGCGGCGGCTCGCGCTGGGTCTGGTGGAGGCGCTGCGGGACATCCACCGGGCCGGGGTCGTCCACCGCGATCTCAAGCCCGCGAACGTCCTGGTGGCCGAGGACGGCCTGCGCGTCATCGACTTCGGCATCTCCCGGGCCGCCGAGAACCAGACACTGACGGAGACGGGGAAGGCGATCGGCACCCCGCCGTTCATGTCCCCGGAGCAGTTCACCGACGCCCGCTCGGTGGGCCCCGCGTCGGACGTCTTCTCGCTCGGGGCGCTGCTGGTGTTCGCGGCGACGGGACGCGGCCCGTTCGACGCCGACAGCCCCTACCTCACGGCGTACCGGGTGATGAACGAGCAGCCGGAGCTGGAGTCGGTGGCCGAGCCGCTGCGCGCGGTCCTGGCCCGCTGTCTGGCCAAGGACATCGCCGACCGGCCCGGACTCGACGAGCTGGCGCGGGAGTTCGCGGCCGCCCTGCCGGAGCCCGCGCCGGGTGACGCGCACACGGTGACGTTGCGTCTGGCCCCGGCGGCGGGGGAGTCCCGCACGCCGACCGAGGTGGACGGGGCACCGGACCGTCCCGCCCCCCGGACCCGCCCGCGCCGCCTGCCGGCCGTGGCCGTCGCGGCCGGCGTGCTGGCCGTCGCGCTCACGGCGTACCTCCTCCTCGGCCCGCTGCGGGACGGCGGCGCCGCGGAGGCGGAGGGGCCGGCGAGCCCCTCGGCGTCCCCGGCCTCCCGCTGGGAGGCGCTCCCGGCCGGCTGGCAGCCCTGGCGGACGACGCTGTTCGAACCCGCGGCCCGCGGCGAGGAACCGCTGCGCGACACCTCCGACGGACTACCGGTCTGCCGGTTCGGGGAGGGCGCCCTGTTCTGCGGCGGCGACACCGTCCTGCCGGTCCGCCTGGACGCCCTGACCGGCAGGACGGACTGGCGGGCCGCGTCCGTGCCGGCCACGGTGGAGCCCGACGCGTACGCCTCCTGGATCCTCGACGTGCGGGACGGCACGGTGCTCGTCCGGCAGACCCTCACCGATCCCCCCACGGGCGAGACCGAGAGCGACCTCCTCATCGCCCTCGACGCGGTGTCCGGGAAGCGGCTGTGGTCCCGCGAGATGAACGGCGAGAACATCGAACCCGCGGTCGTCGGGGACCTGGTCCTGACCCCGGACGGCGACGGCCGGTCGCTGACCGCCCGCGCCCCGCGCGACGGCGCCGAGCGCTGGACGACGACCCTGCCCGCCGGGTACTTCTGCGGCGTCCACGGCATCGGCGGCCGCCCCTACGCGGACTGCACCGCCTACGACTCGGGCGCCCCCCGGCTCCTCGCGCTCGACCCGGCCGACGGCACCCGGCGGAGCCTGCCGTCCCTGCCGGCGGACGCCAGTTACGTGGGTTCCCTCGGGGAGCGCCTGGTCTTCGCGGAGTGGCTGGAGGAGGAGGGCGCGATGGAGATGGCGTACTCGCGGCTCCAGCTCGTCGACCCCGACACCGGCGCCCGGACGGCGACGAAGCTGGCGCAGGTGTTCCGGGGGACGGCGACCATGGTGAACGGCGCGCTCTGGTTCGCCGGCTCCAGCGGCCAGGTGACGGCCGTGTCACCCACCACGGGCAAGCAGCTGTGGCAGACCCGGACGACCCTGGAGCAGCCGGGCGAGCCCGTGGCCGACGGCCGGGGCCGCACCGTCTACCTGGCGAGCGCCAGCGGGCGGGTGGCGGCGCTCGACGCCCGTGCGGGCACGTTGCTGTGGGAGTCCTTCCCGCGCGCCGACCACGTGGCCAGCGGCGGCTTCCCCTCGCCCGGGGTGTTCGTGCACGAGGGCGCGCTGCTGGTGTCGACCCCGGACGGCACGGTCTTCAGCGTCGACCCGGCCCACCCCGACCGGGGTACGGCGTCGGAGTGACGGCACTCCGGCGCCGTACCCCGGATCCGGGAGTACGGGTGTCCGGGAATCCGGGTGTCCGGGAATCCGGGCCGTCCCCTACGGCAGGGCCAGCATCCGCTCCAGCGCGAGTTTCGCGAACGCCTCGGTCTCCTGGTCGACCTCGATCCGGTTGACCAGCTTGCCGTCGGCGAGGGACTCCAGGGCCCAGACCAGGTGGGGCAGGTCGATGCGGTTCATGGTCGAGCAGAAGCAGACCGTGCGGTCGAGGAACACGATCTCCTTGCCCTCGGGAGCGAAACGGTTCGCCAGCCGGCGCACCAGGTTCAGTTCGGTGCCGATGGCCCACTTCGAGCCGGCCGGGGCGGCCTCCAGGGCCTTGATGATGTACTCGGTCGACCCGACGTAGTCCGCCGCGGTCACGACCTCGTGCCGGCACTCGGGGTGCACCAGGACGTTCACCCCGGGGATGCGGGCGCGGACGTCCTCGACCGACTCCAGGCTGAAGCGGCCGTGCACCGAGCAGTGGCCCCGCCACAGGATCATCTTCGCGTCGCGCAGCTGCTCGGCGGTGAGCCCGCCGTTCGGCTTGTGCGGGTTGTAGACGACGCAGTCCTCCAGGGACATGCCCATGTCGCGGACGGCGGTGTTGCGGCCCAGGTGCTGGTCGGGCAGGAACAGCACCTTCTCGCCCTGCTGGAAGGCCCACTCCAGCGCCCGCTGCGCGTTCGACGAGGTGCAGATGGTGCCGCCGTGCTTGCCGGTGAAGGCCTTGATGTCCGCCGAGGAGTTCATGTACGACACCGGCACGACCTGCTCGGCCACCCCGGCCTCGGTCAGCACGTCCCAGCACTCGGCGACCTGCTCGGCCGTCGCCATGTCGGCCATCGAGCAGCCGGCGGCGAGGTCGGGCAGGACGACCTTCTGGTCGTCGGAGGTCAGGATGTCCGCTGACTCGGCCATGAAGTGCACACCGCAGAACACGATGTACTCGGCCTCCGGGCGCGCGGCCGCGTCCCGGGCCAGCTTGAAGGAGTCGCCCGTGACGTCGGCGAACTGGATGACCTCGTCGCGCTGGTAGTGGTGCCCCAGGACGAAGACCTTGTCGCCGAGCCTCTCCTTGGCCGCGCGGGCCCGCTCCACCAGGTCCGGGTCGGAGGGGGAGGGCAGATCGCCGGGGCACTCGACGCCCCGCTCGCTCTTCGGGTCGGCCTCACGGCCGAGCAGCAACAGGGCGAGCGGAGTCGGCTGTACGTCGAGCTCCGTGGTCTGGGCGGTGGTCACGGCACGCACCCTTTCTACTTTTCGTCGAACTGACGTTATCTATCATAGCCTGCTTCACGTCACTTTGACGATGGTCATCGCGTCGATGTGACGTGAATCCCGGTGGCGCCCGGCCGGCCCGTCTCGCGCGCCGACGTGAGCCGCTGTCCGCTTCACGGCGCATGTGCGAGCATGAAGGAACAGGCGAAAAGACACGGGCCCGGCCCGGAATGAATCCGCGGCCCCGCCGGTTGGAACCGTCGGCAAGCAGTCTCCGTACAACCCGGGAGAGATGTAGATGTCCGTATCGGACGAGACCACCACCGTCACCGACGGCATCGTTCTGACCGACGCCGCCGCGTCGAAGGTCAAGACCCTGCTCGACCAGGAAGGCCGTGACGACCTCGCCCTCCGCGTGGCCGTCCAGCCCGGCGGCTGCTCCGGCCTGCGCTACCAGCTCTTCTTCGACGAGCGTTCCCTCGACGGCGACGTGGTGAAGGACTTCGGCGGAGTCAAGGTCGTCACCGACCGCATGAGCGCCCCCTACCTGGGCGGCGCCACGATCGACTTCGTGGACACGATCGAGAAGCAGGGCTTCACGATCGACAACCCGAACGCGACCGGCTCCTGCGCCTGCGGCGACTCCTTCAGCTGAGCCGTCCCCGACACCGGCCGAGCCGTCCTCGACGGTATGAAGGCGGCGGCCCCTCCGCGGGGCCGCCGCCTTCGGCGCGCACGGGCCGCTACGGCAGCCGTGCCCCGGGCTTCTCCAGCGGGATCTCCCCGCCGTCCGAGCCCACCACGGTCCTGCCGCCCAGCGGCTCCTCCAGCTCGACGGTCCGGTGGTGGAGCTGCGCGATCGCGATGCAGACCCGGTCCGGCCAGGACGTGGCCGTCACCGTGACCCTCACCTCGTCCCCGCTCTCCACCGCCGTCGCCGCGTAGTCGGAGCACACCCCGCCCGTGAAGGCCACGGTCAGTTCCTCGCCCTGCGCGGTGTAGCCGTCGACGGACACGTCACTGGTCCTCCCGCCCGGGGACGGCTCCCCCGAGGGGGTCGACGCCGTGGGCGCCCTCAGGTACTCCGGCTCCAGCGCGGGCTGTGTCACCGTGTGCTCGCCCCCGGCGTCCCGCACCTCGAACAGCCATGACGGCACCAGCACCTGACGCCCGCCCGAGGCGTGCGGGGCGAGCCCGAACACCGCGTCCCCCACGGTCAGGGACTCCCCCTGGGGGGCGGTCGTCGAGGTCCCGCACGGGGTGCCCGGCCCCTCCTCCAGGGGCACCGGGTCGGCGCAGCCGCCGATGCCCGTCCGCGGATCCGTCCCCGGCGCCGCGTTCAGCCGGTCCAGCGCCTCCCGCGCGCTCAGCACCGGATACGTGTCCCCCTTCACCGGCGTCGCCAGCTGACCGCCCCCGGCGACGACCTCTCCCCGGACGTTCACGGTGACGCCGGTCGTCCACCCGTAGGTGGGCAGACCGCCGATCTCGGGGTCGGCGTTCACCAGCCGCTGGGCGCCCACGACCCGGCTCGCGTCGATCTCGGCGTCGTCCTGGCCGAGTGCCTTCAGGACCGGCGCCGCCGCCTTCTTCGCGGCCGCCTCGCTCACCGGGGCACCGGACGGATCGGCGCTGTTCGCGTCGCAGCCGGTGGGGCTTCCGCAGGTGTCGGTGCCGGGCGTGTAGCGGTTGAACGTCCAGGCGCCGGGCGCCTGCCGGTTCACCCGCAGCACCGGTCCCGAGCCGTCCGTCACGGAGCCGACCCGCCAGTCCTGCCCCTCGCTCACCGGCGTCCCGTCGACGCCCAGCGCCGCCGCCAGCCGCGTCACCTGGTCCGCGGTGACCTCGCCCCGCGCCCAGTACACGGCCGCCGAGCCGGGGCCGTCCGGGAGGGTGCCCTCGGCCCGGTAGGTGACCCCGTAGGGGTTCGGCTCGCCGGGCGCGATGCCGTTCACGTCCCCGCCGGGGTCGCCACCGGCGTAGTCGTCGAGGACGAGCGCCGGGGGCGTGCCGCTCTCCGAGGGCGCCCCCGCCCCGGACCCGCCGCCCGCGCCGCCCGTCGTACTGGCCGCGAGGTAGGCACCCCCGCCGCCCACCAGCAGCACGGCGGCGGCGACGGCGGCGACGAACAGGCGGGAGCGGCGACGGCCACCGGACGAACCACCGTCCGGAACCTCGCCGTCGAACCGGCCACCGCCGGCCCCACGCCCGTCGGCCCCACGGCCGTCGGCCCCACGGCCGTCGGCCCCACGGCCGTCGGCCCCACGGCCGTCGGCCGCGCCGCCGTCAGCCCGGCCACCGTGGGCCTTGCCGCCGCCCGCCCCATCGCCCTCGGCCTCGCGATCGGCATCACCGTCGGGGCGCTCTCCTGACGGCCTCTCCCGGGGGGACTCCTCCCGTACGGGCTTGTCCGGAGGGGGCTCGTCCCGTACGGGCTCGTCCGGAGGGGGCACCTCCCGTACGGGCTCCTCCGCAGGAGACTCCTCCCGCACCGGCTCCCGGGGAGACTCCCGTACAGGCTCCTCCGGCCGGTTCCGCTCCGACCGCGTCTCCTGCCGCGCGCCCCGGTCCTCGGGCCCGCGCGCGGTGTCGTCGTCGTCGGGTCGCTCGGTGTTCACCGCATCGCTCCTTCGGCCGCCCTGCTGTCGTACCCCCCATCCCCCCGACGGGGGACAGCGATGGGACGCGGCGGGGGAGCGCACGGTTCCACGCCGGGCGCCCCGCCGGGGAGGGCGGGCGGGGCCGGCGGAGCGGCGGACGGCTCAGTTGCCGTAGTCCGGCATCTCCTCCAGCAGCCGGGCCGAGGCCGCCGGGACGGTCACGCCGTGGATCCAGGACGGCGGCACGGGACGGGCGGCGTCCCGCTCGGGAGCCGCCCAGTGCGGAGCCATCCGGGCGCAGTCGCTCCGCAGCGACGCGAGATCTCCGTCGGGATCGGCCGGGGCGGGGGCGTGGTCCTCGAGGTTCGTCATAGCGGCACCGTATGCGGGGCCGGCCGTGCGAAGAAAGATCTACTATCGGGTAGTTTCGCCTGCTTCAGTGGCGTCCGTCTTCCGGGTAGCGTGAACTGTCAATCCCCCTCCCACAGGAGAGTCCACGCCGTGCGCATCGCAGTCACCGGCTCCATCGCGACCGACCACCTCATGACGTTCCCGGGCCGCTTCGCCGACCAGCTCGTCGCGGACCAGCTCCACACGGTCTCGCTGTCCTTCCTGGTCGACCAGCTGGACGTACGGCGTGGCGGGGTCGCCGCGAACATCGCCTTCGGCATGGGACAGCTCGGCACCCGTCCCATCCTGGTCGGCGCAGCGGGCGCCGACTTCGACGAGTACCGCGCCTGGCTGGACCGGCACGGCGTGGACACCGAGTCCGTCCGCATCTCCGAGACGCTGCACACCGCCCGCTTCGTGTGCACGACGGACGCCGACCACAACCAGATCGGCTCCTTCTACACCGGCGCGATGAGCGAGGCCCGCCTCATCGAGCTGAAGACCGTCGCCGACCGCGTCGGCGGCCTCGACCTGGTCACGATCGGCGCCGACGACCCGGAGGCGATGCTCCGCCACACGGAGGAGTGCCGCTCCCGGGGCATCCCCTTCGCCGCCGACTTCTCCCAGCAGATCGCCCGGATGGACGGCGAGGAGATCCGCATCCTGCTGGACGGCGCGACCTACCTCTTCTCCAACGAGTACGAGAAGGGCCTCATCGAGTCCAAGACCGGCTGGAGCGACGAGGAGATCCTCTCCCGGGTCGGCCACCGCGTCACCACCCTCGGCTCGCGCGGCGTCCGCGTCGAGCGGACCGGCGAGGACCCCATCGAGGTCGGCTGCCCCCAGGAGGAGCGCAAGTCCGACCCGACCGGTGTCGGCGACGCCTTCCGGGCCGGCTTCCTCTCCGGCCTGGCCTGGGACGTCTCCCTGGAGCGGGCCGCCCAGATCGGCTGCATGCTCGCCACCCTCGTCATCGAGACCGTCGGCACCCAGGAGTACCAGCTGCGCCGCAACCACTTCATGGACCGCTTCGCCCAGGCCTACGGCGACGAGGCCGCCGCCGAGGTCAAGAAGCACCTCGGCTGACGCGGAGGAGCTTGCGGACCGGAGCTGACTCGCACGAGCCGGCGGACCGGAGCTGACTCAGACGAGCCGGCGGACCAGATAGGCCGAGCCCCGGGCCGCCGGCTCCTCGCCCACGTACTCCTGCTCCCGCATCGCGCACCACGCGGGGATGTCGAGCCGCGCAGCCTCGTCGTCGGACAGCACCCGGACCGTGCCGCCCACCGGCACGTCCCCGATGACCTTGGCCAGCTCGATCACCGGGATCGGGCAGCGCCTGCCGAGGGCGTCCACCACGAGGACGTCGTCCCGCACGTCCTGCCGCACGTCCGCCACCGGGGCCGGCGCCCCCAGCTTCTCCCGCACCCCCGCCACCGTCCCCGGCAGCAGCGCGAGGAACCGCTCCACGTCCTCCTCCGCCGTCCCCGGCGGCAGCGACACCCGCACATTGCCCTCGCTCAGCACCCCCATCGCGCGCAGCACATGGCTCGGCGTCAGCGTGCTGCTCGTACAGGACGACCCCGACGACACGGAGAAGCCCGCCCGGTCCAGCTCGTGCAGCAGGGTCTCCCCGTCGACATAGAGACACGAGAAGGTGACGGTCCCGGGCAGCCGCAGCTCCGGATCCCCGACCACCTCCACGTCCGGCACCAGCTCCGGCACCCGCGCCCGGATCCGCCGCGTCAGCTCCCGCAGCCGCGCCGCCTCGGCCGCCGCCTCCGCGCGCACCGCCCGCAGCGAGGCCGCCGCCGCCACGATCGCCGGCAGGTTCTCGAACCCGGCCGCCCGCCCGGACTCCCGCTCGTCCGCGGGGCCCCGGACGGCGAACCGCACGCCCTTGCGCACCACCAGCAGCCCCACCCCCGACGGCCCGCCCCACTTGTGGGCACTCGCCGTCAGCAGCGACCAGGGCCCCTCCACCGGCCCCCACCCCAGCGACTGGGCGGCGTCCACCAGCAACGGCACCCCGGCCGCCCGGCACACCTCGGCCACCGCCGCCACCGGCTGCTCGGTCCCCACCTCGTGGTTGGCGGACTGAAGACAGGCCAGCGCGGTGTCCGCCCGCAGCGCGTCCTCGTACGCCTCGGCCGTCACCGCGCCCGTCCGCCGGACCGGCACCCGCGTCACCGTCCCGCCCTCGGCCTCGAACACCTCGGCCGAATGGAGCACCGAGGAGTGTTCGACCGATGACACGATCAGGTGGCGTCCGGCCCGCCGCCGGCCGGCCAGCGCCCCGGCGATCCCGCTGTGCACGGCCCGCGTCCCGGACGGTGTGAACACCAGCTCGTCGGCCCGGCACCCGACGGCGTCGGCGGCGGCCTCCCGGGCGGCGTCGAGCAGCAGCCGGGCCCTCCGCCCCTCCCGGTAGAGCCGGGCCGGATCGGCCCAGCCCTCGTCGAGCGAGGCCAACAGCGCCTGCCGGGCCACAGGATGAAGGGGAGCGGCGGAGGCCGCGTCGAAGTAGGGCACACGGCAACGCTAAGCGCCCCGGAGGGACGGGGGGAACCGCGCGACCGGCCCCCGCGCGTCCGCAGTCGCGAACACATCGCGAACGCCCGCCCGATGAGGCGCGAACCCGGCACGCTCCCACCCCTTCGGGGTGACCCGCGGCGCGTATGCCACCCTCCCCGCGAACCCCCGGAGGGCGTCGGCTAGGGTTTGGTCCGCATAAACATCCAAACCCCTGCCCGACGCAGGGCGGCGACCGACCAGCGAGAAGGCCGCAGCCGATCCGCGCGGGCGAGACTCTCGGGAAGGCGCTACGTGAGTCCCAACGGCTCCGACCGCTCGCCGCGGCGCCCGATGCGGCGGAAGCTGCTGCAGGCAATGACCGCGGGCCTGGTCCTGGCGACCGCCACCGGTTGCACATGGGAGGACTTCCCCCGCCTTGGTATGCCCACCCCCACCACGGAAGAGGCTCCGCGGATCCTCTCCCTGTGGCAGGGGTCCTGGGCTGCCGCGCTCGCCGTCGGCGTGCTGGTGTGGGGCCTGATCCTGTGGAGTGCTTTCTTCCACCGGCGCAGCCGCACCAAGGTGGAGGTACCTCCGCAGACCCGGTACAACATGCCGATCGAGGCGCTGTACACGGTGGTCCCCATCATCATCGTGTCGGTCCTCTTCTACTTCACGGCCCGCGACGAGTCCAAGCTCCTCGACCTGGAGAAGAAGCCCGACGTCACGGTCAACGTGGTCGGCTTCCAGTGGAGCTGGTGCTTCAACTACATCGAGAACGTCGACGGCTCCAGCGGTGACGCGAAGACCGACGCGAACCTGGACGCGATCCCGGACCGCTACAAGGACGAGTTCCCGGACAACGCGGGCGGCGTCTACACCTGCGGCACCCCCGGTGAGCGGAACCCGCAGACCAACAACCCCGGCCCGACCCTCTGGCTCCCCGAGGGCAAGACGGTCCGCTTCGTCCTCACCTCGCGTGACGTCATCCACTCCTTCTGGGTGGTGCCGTTCCTGATGAAGCAGGACGTCATCCCGGGCCACACCAATGCCTTCCAGGTGACCCCCAACAAGGAGGGCACCTTCCTGGGCAAGTGCGCCGAGCTCTGCGGCGTCGACCACTCGCGCATGCTGTTCAACGTGAAGGTCGTCTCCCCCGAGCGCTACGAGCAGCACCTCAAGGACCTCGCCAAGAAGGGGCAGACCGGTTACGTTCCCGCGGGCATCGAGCAGACCGCCCATGAGAAGAACCGGGAGACGAACAACCTGTGAGCATCCTCAACGAACCCCAGGGTGCCGCGGCGGCAGGGTCCCACTACGAGGACGAGCTGCCGGTCCGGCGCCAGCGCCGCGGTGAGGTCGTCATCAAGTGGCTGACCACCACCGACCACAAGACGATCGGCACGCTCTACCTCGCCACGTCGTTCGCGTTCTTCCTCATCGGCGGCGTGATGGCGCTCCTCATGCGCGCCGAGCTGGCCCGGCCGGGCCTGCAGATCATGTCGAACGAGCAGTTCAACCAGGCGTTCACGATGCACGGCACGATCATGCTGCTGATGTTCGCGACGCCGCTGTTCGCCGGATTCGCGAACTGGATCATGCCGCTCCAGATCGGCGCGCCCGACGTGGCGTTCCCGCGGCTGAACATGTTCGCCTACTGGCTGTACCTGTTCGGCTCGCTGATCGCGGTGGCCGGCTTCCTCACCCCGCAGGGTGCGGCCGACTTCGGCTGGTTCGCCTACTCCCCGCTGTCGGACGCGGTCCGCAGCCCGGGCATCGGCGCCGACATGTGGATCATGGGTCTGGCCTTCTCCGGCTTCGGCACGATCCTCGGCTCGGTCAACTTCATCACCACGATCATCTGCATGCGCGCCCCCGGCATGACGATGTTCCGCATGCCGATCTTCGTGTGGAACGTGCTGCTGACCGGTGTGCTGGTCCTGCTGGCCTTCCCGGTCCTCGCGGCCGCGCTGTTCGCCCTGGAGGCGGACCGCAAGTTCGGCGCCCACATCTTCGACGCGGCCAACGGCGGCTCGCTGCTGTGGCAGCACCTCTTCTGGTTCTTCGGACACCCAGAGGTGTACATCATCGCCCTGCCGTTCTTCGGCATCATCAGTGAGGTCATCCCGGTCTTCAGCCGCAAGCCGATGTTCGGCTACTTCGGTCTGATCGCCGCGACCATCGCGATCGCCGGCCTCTCCGTGACCGTGTGGGCCCACCACATGTACGTCACCGGTGGTGTGCTGCTGCCGTTCTTCTCCTTCATGACGTTCCTCATCGCCGTCCCGACCGGTGTGAAGTTCTTCAACTGGATCGGCACGATGTGGAAGGGGTCACTGAGTTTCGAGACCCCGATGCTCTGGGCGACCGGCTTCCTGATCACCTTCACCTTCGGTGGTCTGACCGGTGTCATCCTGGCGTCGCCGCCGATGGACTTCCACGTCTCCGACTCGTACTTCGTGGTGGCGCACTTCCACTACGTCGTCTTCGGCACCGTCGTCTTCGCGATGTTCTCCGGCTTCCACTTCTGGTGGCCGAAGTGGACCGGCAAGATGCTGGACGAGCGCCTCGGCAAGATCACCTTCTGGACGCTGTTCATCGGCTTCCACGGCACCTTCCTGGTCCAGCACTGGCTGGGCGCCGAGGGCATGCCCCGCCGGTACGCCGACTACCTGGCCGCCGACGGCTTCACCGCCCTGAACACGATCTCCACGATCAGCTCGTTCGTGCTCGGCCTGTCGATCCTGCCGTTCATGTACAACGTGTGGAAGACGGCCAAGTACGGCAAGCCGGTCGGCGTCGACGACCCGTGGGGCTACGGCCGCTCCCTGGAGTGGGCGACCTCCTGCCCGCCGCCGCGGCACAACTTCCTCACCCTGCCGCGGATCCGCAGTGAATCCCCGGCGTTCGACCTGCACCACCCGGAGATCGCCGCGCTCGAGCAGCTGGAGCACGCCGGCCACGGCGCCGGTGCCATCGCGGGCAGCAAGGAGGCCGGCAAGTGAAGATCCAGGGCAAGATGTTCGTCTGGCTGAGCGTCTTCGTCCTCGCCATGGCGGTCGTCTATGGCGTGTGGTCGAAGGAGCCGGCCGGTACCACGGCCCTCTTCCTGGCCTTCGGCCTGTGCATCATGGTCGGCTTCTACCTGGGCTTCACCGCCCGGCGGGTCGACACCGGTGCCCAGGACAACAAGGAGGCGGACGTCGCGGACGACGCCGGCGAGCTGGGCTTCTTCAGCCCGCACAGCTGGCAGCCGCTCTCCCTGGCCATCGGCGGCGCCCTGTCCTTCCTGTCCGTCGCGGTCGGCTGGTGGCTGCTGTACTTCTCCGCACCGCTGGTCATGATCGGCCTGTGGGGCTGGGTCTTCGAGTACTACCGCGGTGAGAACCGCACCCAGTAGCACACGCCGAGCACGGCACGAGCCCGGACACTCCGTCAGGAGGGTCCGGGCTCACGCTTTCGCCGCAAAACCGGTCGTCCATCCGTGTCTCCCGGCGCGCCGCCGTTGACAGGGCTCCCTAGCGTGAAGCCATGAACCGCTCCGAGCCTTCCCGCGGCGCCCGAACCGGTGCCGAGGGGGTGACCGCACCCCGCCCCTCGGGCCTGCGCGCGCTCACCCCCGCGGCCCCGCCGCGCCTGCGCCCCCGCACCGTCGTCGGCTGCACCCTGCTGGTGATCGCCCTGGCCGAGGGCGCGATCGCCTGCGGCTCGGACGACCACCCCCTCGCCGCCCGCCCCTACGACGCCACCGACCGGATCTCCTTCAACGGCCCGGGCGACGGCGTGAAGGCCGACCCGGACAAGCCCCTGGAGATCACCGCGGAGGACTCCGACGACCGCATCACGGACGTCACCGCCGTGGACGCCTCGGGCCGCCACGTGGCCGGAGAACTCTCCGCCGACGGCAGCCGCTGGCGCAGCACCGAGCCGCTCGCCGCCAACGCCCACTACACGGTCCGCGTCAGCACCGAGGACGAGGACGGCGCCCCCGGCCGCCGGGTCCTCACCGTCGACACCGGCAAGCCCACCGCCAAGACGCTGCTGACGGTGACGTTCGGCCCCAAGACGGGCACCTACGGTGTCGGCCAGCCCCTCACGGCCGAACTCAGCCGGCCCGTCAAGGACCCCGCACAGCGCGCGGTCGTCGAACGCTCCCTCAAGGTCGACTCCAAGCCCTCCGTCGAGGGCGCCTGGCACTGGGTCGACGACAAGAAGCTCCACTACCGGCCCAAGGACTACTGGCCGGCCCGCACCGCGATCCGCCTGCACAGCACCCTGGACGGCATCAAGGTCGGCGACCGCCTCTGGGGCGGACCGGCGAAGGACGTCACCCTCACCATCGGCGACCGCGTCATCGCCGTAACCGACGCCGCCGCGCACTCCCTGACCGTCTTCAAGAACGGCGAGGAGATCAAACGGATACCCGTCACCACCGGCAAGCCCGGCTTCGAGACCCGCAACGGCGTCAAGGTCGTCCTGGGCAAGGAGTACTTCGTACGGATGCGCGGCACCAGCATCGGCATCGCCGAGGGCTCCTCGGAGTCCTACGACCTGCCGGTCTACTACGCCACCCGGGTGACCTGGAGCGGCGAGTACGTCCACGCCGCCCCCTGGTCCGTCGGCTCCCAGGGGTACGCCAACGTCAGCCACGGCTGCACCGGCATGAGCACCCAGAACGCGGCGTGGTTCTTCCAGAACGTCCGGGAGGGCGACGTCGTCCAGGTCGTCAACAGCTACGGCCACACGATGGAGACCTTCGGCAACGGCTTCGGCGACTGGAACATCGACTGGGCGAAATGGCGCACGGGCAGCGCGCTGACCACCGGGCAGCACCGTCCCGAGCAGGACCCGTCGAGGCTGTGGCCGACGGCCGTGTGAGGAGCCCCCCGGGGGCCCTCCGCGCGGTCCCCGGCGCCCCGGGCGGACGGCCCGGCGCCCCGGGAGGTGCCGCAGGCGCCCCGGGCGGTCAGACGCCCAGAGCCTGCCTGTCCCGCAGCAGGGAGGCCAGCGCCCCCGCGAACTCCACCGGCTCCACGGGCAGCGTCACCGCCGCGTCGGCCCGGGACCAGGTCGCCAGCCACGCGTCCTGGGGCCGCCCGATGAGGAGCAGCACCGGCGGGCACCGGAACACCTCGTCCTTGATCTGCCGGCACATCCCCATGCCCCCCATGGGCACGGCCTCGCCGTCCAGGACGCAGACGTCGATGCCGCCCTTGTCCAGCTCCGTCAGCACGGCGGCCGGGGTCGCGCACTCCACGAACTCGACCAGGGGCGCGTCGGGCGCCGGCCGCCGGCCGGAGGCCAGCCGCACCTGCTCGCGGGTGTTGGCGTCATCGCTGTAGACCAGCACCGTCGCGGTCGCCTGCATGGTTCCTCCACGCTCCTCAGAAGACACAGCACTGCTCGGGAACTTCCGGGTACCGACGGTGCGGATGCTACTCCTGCGGACACCCCGTCAACACCTGTCGGAACACGGCCACGATGGGCCATACGGGCAGTCCACGGGGTGCGGACACCCCGAACGGCACCCCCGGGAGTGAGGGCGGGATAAGCGACCGACATAATGTCGGTCGTGGCGACAGCAACGACAGTAGAAACCGGGCACGCGCACCCGTCGGTCAACCGGCCGAACCTCACCAGCGTCGGAACCATCATCTGGCTGAGTTCCGAGCTGATGTTCTTCGCGGCCCTCTTCGCGATGTACTTCACCCTGCGATCGGTGACGGGCCCCGAGCACTGGAAGGAAATGGCCGAGGCCCTGAACTTCCCGTTCTCGGCGACGAACACCACGATCCTGGTGCTCTCCTCCCTCACCTGCCAGCTCGGCGTGTTCGCCGCCGAGCGCGGTGACGTCAAGAAGCTCCGGGGCTGGTTCATCGTCACCTTCATCATGGGTGCGATCTTCATCGGCGGTCAGGTGTACGAGTACACCGAGCTGGTCAAGAAGGACGGGCTCTCGCTCTCCTCCGACCCCTACGGCTCGGTCTTCTACCTGACCACCGGCTTCCACGGCCTGCACGTGACGGGCGGCCTCATCGCCTTCCTGCTGGTCCTCGGGCGCACCTACGCGGCCAGGAGGTTCACCCACGAGCAGGCGACCGCCGCGATCGTCGTGTCCTACTACTGGCACTTCGTCGATGTCGTCTGGATCGGCCTCTTCGCCACGATCTACATGATCAAGTAGCCGGGCCCGCTCCCGCACCCATCCCAGAAGCATCGACGCAGAAGATCCTGACACCGGGGTAATCCGTGAAAAAGCTCTCCGCACGACGACGCCATCCGATGGCGGCGCTCGTCGTCCTACTCCTCGCGCTGGCATGCACCGGGGGGCTGTACGCCGCGTTCGCACCCGCGAGCAAGGCGCAGGCAGACGAAACCGCCCAGTCCCTCGCCATCGACGAGGGCAAGAAGCTCTACGCCGTCGGCTGCGCCAGCTGCCACGGCACCGGCGGTCAGGGCACCTCCGACGGTCCCAGCCTCGTGGGCGTGGGCGCCGCGGCCGTCGACTTCCAGGTCGGCACCGGCCGCATGCCGGCCTCGACGTCCCAGATGGCCCAGATCCCGCGGAAGAAGGTCGTCTACACGCAGGCCGAGATCGACCAGCTCGCCGCGTACATCGCCTCGCTCGGCGCCGGCCCGTCCATCCCGACCGAGGCCGAGTACGGCGAGGAGGGAGCGGACATCGCCAAGGGCGGTGAGCTGTTCCGCACCAACTGCGCGCAGTGCCACAACTTCACCGGCAAGGGCGGTGCCCTCACCAAGGGCAAGTTCGCGCCGTCCCTCGAGGGCGTGGACCCGAAGCACATCTACGAGGCCATGCAGACCGGCCCGCAGAACATGCCCTCCTTCCCCGACACCACGCTGTCGGAGCAGAACAAGAAGGACATCATCGCGTACCTGAACGCGGTCAACGGTGATGAGACGGAGAGCCCCGGCGGTCTCGAGCTGGGCGGCCTCGGGCCGGTCAGCGAGGGTCTGTTCGGCTGGATCTTCGGTCTCGGCGGACTGATCGCCGTCGCCGTGTGGGTCGCCGCCCGGACCGCAAAGGCCAAGAAGTCATGAGTAGCCAAGACATTCCAGAAGAGAACCTGCCCGCTGAGCAGGGCCGCGCGCACGGTGCGGTGGACGTGGCGGACGAGCAGCACCCGTTCGCCGACCCGGGGCTGCCGCCCCACGAGCACCGGATCCAGGACATCGACGAGCGGGCCGCCAAGCGGTCCGAGCGTACGGTCGCCTTCCTGTTCACGCTGTCGATGCTGGCCACCGTCGGCTTCATCGCCTCGTACGTGGCGATCCCGCACGACCAGTCGGTCTACATCTTCCCGCTCGGGCACATCAACGCGCAGAACTTCGCGCTCGGCCTGACGCTGGGTGCCGCCCTGTTCTGCATCGGCGCCGGCGCCGTCCACTGGGCCCGCACCCTGATGTCCGACGTGGAGGTCGCCGACGAGCGGCACGCGATCGAGGCGTCGCCCGAGGTCAAGGCCAAGGTCATGGCCGACTTCAGGGACGGTGCGCAGGAGTCCGCGCTGGGCCGCCGCAAGCTGATCCGCAACACGATGTTCGGTGCGCTGGCCCTGTTCCCGCTCTCCGGTGTCGTGCTGCTGCGCGACCTCGGCCCGCTGCCCGAGGACAAGCTGCGCCACACGCTGTGGTCCAAGGGCAAGCTGCTCGTCAACATGAACACCAACGAGCCGCTGCGTCCCTCGGACGTCGCGGTCGGCTCCCTCACCTTCGCCAAGCCGGAGGGCCTGGAGGAGACCGACCACGACTTCCAGAACGAGATCGCCAAGGCCGCCCTGATGATCGTCCGGATCGAGCCGGACGACATCAAGGACAAGCAGGAACTCGAGTGGTCGCACGAGGGCATCGTGGCGTACTCGAAGATCTGCACCCACGTCGGTTGCCCGATCTCGCTCTACGAGCAGCAGACGCACCACGTGCTGTGCCCCTGCCACCAGTCCACCTTCGACCTGTCCGACGGTGCCCGAGTGATCTTCGGCCCGGCCGGCCACGCCCTTCCGCAGCTGCGCATCGGCGTGAACGACGAGGGGTACCTCGAGGCGCTCAGCGACTTCGAAGAGCCCGTCGGTCCTGCCTTCTGGGAGCGCGGATGAGTAACAACGACGACCGCCGCAAGGCACCCGCGGGCGAGCGGGTCGCCGACTGGGCGGACGGCCGGCTGGGGATCTACTCCCTGGCCAAGGCCAACATGCGCAAGATCTTCCCGGACCACTGGTCCTTCATGCTCGGCGAGATCTGCCTCTACAGCTTCATCATCATCATCCTCACGGGTGTGTACCTGACGCTGTTCTTCCACCCGTCGATGAACGAGGTGGAGTACCACGGCAGCTACGTCCCGCTCCAGGGCCAGCTGATGTCGGAGGCGTTCAGCTCGACGCTGGAGATCTCCTTCGACGTCCGCGGTGGTCTGCTCATCCGGCAGATCCACCACTGGGCGGCGATCATCTTCCTCGCCGGCATGTTCGTGCACATGATGCGCGTGTTCTTCACGGGCGCGTTCCGCAAGCCGCGTGAGATCAACTGGCTGTTCGGCTTCCTGCTGTTCGTCCTCGGCATGTTCACCGGTTTCACCGGCTACTCGCTCCCGGACGACCTGCTCTCCGGCACCGGTGTCCGCTTCACCCAGGGCGCGATCCTGTCCGTGCCGATCGTCGGCACGTACATCTCGATGTTCCTGTTCGGCGGGGAGTTCCCGGGCGGCGACTTCGTCGCGCGGTTCTACTCGATCCACATCCTGCTGCTGCCGGGCATCATGCTCGGTCTGGTGGTCGGCCACCTGATCCTGGTCTTCTACCACAAGCACACGCAGTTCGCGGGTCCCGGCCGGACCAACAAGAACGTCGTCGGCATGCCGCTGCTGCCGGTCTACATGGCCAAGGCCGGAGGCTTCTTCTTCCTGGTCTTCGGTCTGATCGCGGCGCTCGCCGGCATCGCGTCCGTCAACCCGATCTGGGCCCTGGGCCCGTACCGTCCGGACCAGGTGTCCACCGGCGCCCAGCCCGACTGGTACATGGGCTTCGCCGAGGGTCTGGTCCGCGCCATGCCGGGCTGGGAGATCAACTTCTGGGGTCACACGCTGGTCCTCGGCGTGTTCATCCCGCTGGTGCTCTTCGGTCTGTTCCTCGGTGTGATCGCCCTCTACCCGTTCATCGAGTCTTGGGTCACCGGCGACAAGCGCGAGCACCACATCCTGGACCGCCCGCGCAACGCCCCGACCCGTACGGCCTTCGGTGTCGCCTGGGTCACCGGCTACATGATCATGCTGATCGGCGGTGGCAACGACATCGTCGCCACCCACTTCCACCTGTCGATCAACGCGGTCACCTGGTTCGTCCGGATCGGCTTCTTCGTCGGCCCGGTCATCGCCTTCGTCGTCACCAAGCGGATCTGCCTCGGCCTCCAGCGCCGCGACAAGGACAAGGTGCTGCACGGTCGCGAGACCGGCACCATCAAGCGCCTGCCGCACGGTGAGTTCATCGAGGTGCACGAGCCGCTCAGCCAGGAGCAGCTCTACACGCTCACCGCGCACGAGCAGTACGCGCCGGCCGAGATCGGCCCGACGGTCGACGAGAACGGCGTCGAGCGCAAGGTGAAGCGCACCGAGAAGGTCCGCGCCAAGCTGAGCGAGGCGTACTACGGCGAGGAGAGCCAGATCGCCAAGCCGACCGTCGAGGAGTACAGGGAGATCACGAGCGGCCACGGCCACCACTGATCACTGCGTCGCCACGCAACCGCAGAAGGGCCCCGTCCGGTGTTCGGACGGGGCCCTTCGCCGTTCCCCGTGGCTGGATAGGGTGGGACCCGTTGAGACGCGTGTCCCGTCGGAGCGGGACCACCATGACACCCAGGAGCGGCTTATGAGCGCTGTGACCCCCGCTGGAGGCGACACCGCGGCGGGCCGTTCCTGGCCCGTCCTGCTGAACGGTCTGCTGGACGGCCGGGACCTCTCCTCGGAGGAGACCGCCTGGGCCATGGACGTGATCATGCGCGGCGAGGCGACCGACACCCAGATCGCCGCCTTCGTGGTGGCGCTGCGGGCCAAGGGCGAGACCGTGGCGGAGATCAACGGTCTCGTACGGACGATGTACGAGCACGCCAACCTGATCGAGGTGCCCGGCCCCACCGTCGACATCGTCGGCACCGGCGGCGACGGCGCGAAGACGGTGAACATCTCCACCATGGCGTCGATCGTCGTCGCCGGAACCGGCGCGAAGGTCGTCAAGCACGGCAACCGGGCCGCCTCCTCCGCGTCCGGGGCATCGGACGTCCTGGAGCAGCTGGGCGTCAATCTGGAGCTGACGCCGCAGCGGGTGAGCGAGGTGGCCGAGGAGGCCGGGATCACCTTCTGCTTCGCGGTCAAGTTCCACCCGGCGCTGCGCCACGCGGGCGCCGCCCGCAAGCAGCTGGGTGTCCGCACGGTGTTCAACGTCCTCGGCCCGCTCACCAACCCCGCCCGGGTGCGTGCCCAGGCGGTCGGGGTCGCCGACCCGCGCATGGCGCCGATCGTCGCCGGCGTCTTCGCCGAGCGCGGCCACTCGTCGCTGGTGTTCCGGGGCGACGACGGTTTCGACGAGCTGACCACCACCTCCACCTCCCGGGTGTGGATCGTCCGCGACGGCAAGGTGACCGAGGAGACCTTCGACCCGCGGCACGTCGGCATCGAGCTGGTGTCCGTCGAGGCGCTGCGCGGCGCCGACCCCTCGTACAACGCGCAGGTCGCGCGCCGGCTGCTGGAGGGCGAGCGGGGGCCGGTGCGGGACGCCGTCCTGCTGAACGCCGCGGCGGCGCTGATGGCGCTGGAGCCGACGGACGCACCGCTGGCCGAGCAGATCCGCGCCGGCATGGAGAAGGCGGCGCGGTCCCTCGACTCCGGTGCGGCCGCGCGGGTGCTGGAGCGCTGGGTGGCGGCCAGCAACGCCTGACGACAGGGCCTGGGAAGCGGTCCCGCGATCCGGACAGGAGTTGCGGGACCGCGATCGTTTACCGTACTTTCCTCCTCAGGTCATGAGTGACAGTCATGAGGCCCCGGCCGACTGTCCGGCAACCCTCCGTCCGTGGCGGGGTGCCCCGGGTGAAGACCAGGCCGTGGGCAGCAAGGCCCACGGCAAGCGCGGACCCCTCGCACGCTTTTGATTCAGCGGCGGGGCAGGGGTCCTGGTCGTCGAGGAGCCTCCCGTGAGCAAGCGAATGCGATAGGGCCGCAGAGCCCCGCCTCCGCATACCCCTCTTTCCTCTTCCCTCCGTGCCGTCGACGCGCTGTCCGGCACGGCGGTTCGACGCGTCCTCACGGGAGTTCCGCCATGTCCGTCTCCACCGCTGCCTCCGCCCAGTCCGTTTGTGCCCCGCTGCCCGTTCTGGGCCGGGATGTCACCGTGCCGCTCGTCACCGGCGGGGAGGTCACCTACGCCGCGCTCGACTACGCGGCCAGCGCCCCCGCCCTCCAGCGCGTCTGGGACGACGTGGCGGCCTACGCCCCGTACTACGGCAGCGTCCACCGCGGCGCCGGCTACCTCTCCCAGCTGTCCACGGACCTCTTCGAGAACGCCCGCCGGACGGTCGCGGAGTTCCTCGACTGCCGCGACGACGACCAGCTGGTCTTCACCCGCTCCACCACGGACTCCCTGAACCTCCTCGCCGCCGCCCTCCCCGCCGGCTGCCAGGTCTTCGTCTTCGAGACCGAGCACCACGCCTCGCTGCTGCCCTGGAAGGACGCCCGGGTCACCTACCTCGACGCCCCGCGCACCCCGCGCCAGGCCGTCGAGACCCTGGAGCGCGCGCTCGCCGAGCGCGACCCGTACGGCCCGGCCCTGGTCTGCGTGACCGGCGCCTCCAACGTCACCGGCGAGCTGTGGCCGGTGCGCGAGCTGGCCGCCGCCGCCCACGCCCACGGAGCCCGGATCGTCCTGGACGCCGCCCAGCTGGCCCCCCACCACCCGGTGTCCGTGCGCGACCTCGACGTCGACTGGGTCGCCTTCTCCGGGCACAAGCTGTACGCCCCGTTCGGCTCCGGCGTCCTGGCCGGCCGCGCCGACTGGCTGCGCGCCGCCGAGCCGTACCTGGCCGGCGGCGGCGCCAGCCGCAAGGTCACCCGGCGCGAGGACGGGGGAGTGGACGTGGAGTGGCACGACAGCGCCGCCCGGCACGAGGCGGGCTCGCCGAACGTCATCGGCGCCTACTCCATCGCCTCCGCCTGCAAGACCCTGACGGAGGCGGGCTTCGACACGCTGGTCGCCCGGGAGCGGTACCTCGTCGAGAAGGTGCGTGCGGGGCTGGCCGAGGTCCCCGAGGTGCGCGTGCTGTCCCTCTTCGGCGACGACGCCCCCCGCGTCGGCGTGATCTCCTTCGTCGTCGAGGGCTGGAACAGCTCCCACTTCGCCGCCGCCCTCTCCGCCGAGTACGGCATCGGCGTCCGCGACGGCCTCTTCTGCGCCCACCCCCTCGTCCGCACCCTCCTCGGCAGCGACCCGCGCAGCCAGGGCGAGTGCGGCGCCCCCGAGGCGGCGCCGGGCGAGAAGTCCCTCAACGCGATCCGGGTGAGCTTCGGCGCGGGGACGCCGGACGAGCACGTGGAGCGTTTCGTGACCGCGGTGAAGGAACTGGTCGGGAGCGGCGCCAAGTGGCAGTACCGCACGGAGGACGGCCGCTGCGTCCCGGCGGTGTGAGGCAGCCGACGTCAGGGACAGCACCGCAGGGGCGCGGGGCCGTGTCGACATGCGGCTCCGCCGCGTGGGCGCGACCAGCCACAGCCGACCGGCAGCCGCACACACGCTCCGCGCCCCCAGGCGCTCCCGCGCTAAGAGTCCAGCCCGATGGCGAACGCAGCCTCGAGATCATGCTGCGAGTACGTCCGGAAAGCGACATGCGTGTCCGTCGCCTCGACGCCGGGGATCTTGCTGATCCGCCCGGGGATCACCTCGGCGAGGTCCTCGTGCCGCCGCACCCGCACCATGGCGATCAGGTCGTACGTCCCGGTGACGGAGAAGACCTCGCTCACGGACTCCAGCGAGGCGATCGACTCGGCGATCTCGGGGATCCGGTCCACGCTGGTCTTGATCAGGACGATCGCGGTGATCACGGCTGGTTCTCTCCCTCGGGGGCCGGGGCTCGGGCGGCTTTCACTCTAGTCGTCCCGTTGCGCCCGGCCCACGCGCAGCCGAAGCCCAGGCCGAAGCCCAGCAGGTGGGCCAGGTAGGCCACGCCCGGCCCCGGGCCCGCCCGCCCCGCCGCCAGCCATTGCAGGGCCGCCCAGAAGGGCAGCACCACCCACGCCGGGAAGCGCAGCGGCAGGAAGAGCAGGAACGGCAGGAGACTGGTGACGCGCGCCCGGGGAAAGAGGTGGAGGAACGCGCCGAGCACCGCGGAGATGGCCCCCGAGGCGCCGACCAGGGACTGCCCGGAGCCGGCGTGGGCGGCGGCGTAGCCGAGCAGGGCCAGGTAGCCGCAGCCGAGGTAGAAGAGGGCGAAGCGGAGGCGGCCCATCCGGTGCTCGGTCATCGTCCCGAAGACGTGGAGGAACAGCATGTTGCCCAGCAGGTGCACCCAGCTGCCGTGGACGAAGAGGGCCGTGGCGGGGGTGAGGGCGGCGCGCGCGGACCCCTCGAACAGCTCGGCCGGGATCACCCCCCACCGGCGGAAGTAGGCGCGCCGGACGGCCGGCAGCTCCTCCGCGGTGCCGTACCCCGCGTCGAGGCCCGAGGCGGGGCCGGCCAGGAAGATCACACAGCACAGGGCGATCAGTCCGTACGTCACCGGCGCCGCCGGCCGCCGGACCGCTCTGCCCACGCTCCGGCTGACGGCGCCGCTCCAGTCCCTGATCATGAGTACAGAGCATGACGTAACGGGACGTACGTCCATGGACCGCCTCGCCGCCGTGGACGGATGGGCGGCGAGTACCCGCCAGGCCGTAGGGTTACGAGCCACACGGACCGGGGAGCCCTTGGGCGCGCCCCGGCGCCGGAAGCCCGACACTAGAAGGAAGCGGACGGTCACGATGACGGTTCCCCTGCCGACCGCCACGACGCGGTGGCGCTGCACGCTCTGCGGCAACCTCACCCGGTTCGACGTGACGCGCTCGTCGAAGGTCGTGGAGTACGTCCACCTCGATCTCGCCGGCGAGCCCACGGTCGAGGAGCGCGAGGTGGTCAGTGAGACCATCGAGTCGGTGCGGTGCCGTTGGTGCAACGCCGTGGACCAGGTGGAACTCGTGGACAGGCCGGGCGCCGGCTCCTGACGACGGGGGCCCTCCCGTTCGAGAGAAGTCGAGAGCGGGGGAGGGCCCGGCTCAGAAATTGGGGTGTGACGGATGGTGGAGAGCGCAGGCGGGGGGCCGGGCGACGGCGCCGCTGAGGTGCTCGACCGTCCGCTGCCCGACGGTGTGCGCCGCCGGGTCGTCCAGATCGTCTCGGACGGCTTCGGAGGGCTGACCGTCGCCGAACTGCCCGCCCAGTTGCGGCAGTACGCCCGGTTCGCCCCCAATCGGCGGGCGAAGTTCGCGGGCAACGCGATGGCGGCCGCGCTGGAGACGGACACGCTGTTCCGGCAGCGCATCGCCGAGAAGTTCAGAGAGGCCCAGCCGGAACTGGCCGGCGCCCTCGACTCCGGCTCGCCGCCCCCGGCCGCGGACCCGCTCGACGTGGCGGCCGCGGCCTACGTGCTGCGGCCCGTCGACTGGGTGAAGCTGGTGACCGCGGCCGGCGAGGAGGCGCAGCGGGCGGACGCCGAGCGCGCCGGCGAGGAGAGCCGCGCGGAACTGGAGCGGCTGCGCGACCAGCTCTCCCAGGCCCGCGCGCAGACCCGCGCCGAGACCGAACGGCTGCGGGCCGAGCTGGAGACGGCGAGGAAGGAAGCCGAATCGCTTCACCGCAAGCTGCGTTCGGCGCTCAGCGACGTCAAGCGCGGCGAGGCCGCGCTGCGCAAGGTGCAGGGCGAGATAGAAGCGGTCCGTACCGAGGGGCAGGCGCAGGTGTCCGCCGCCGAGAGCGAGACACGGCGGCTGAAGGCGCGGCTCGGGGAGGTGGAGACCGCCCTGGAGGCCACCCGCAGGGCGGCGCGCGAGGGGCGCAGCGTCGAGGACATGCGGGTGCGGCTGCTGCTGGACACCGTGCTGGACGCGGCCCAGGGGCTGCGCAGGGAGCTGGCGTTGCCGCCCGTGTCGGTCCGGCCGGCGGAGACCGTCGACGCCGTGGAACCCGGACGGATGACCCCGAAGGACATCGCGGCCCGGGCCCTGTCGGAGAACGACCCCGCGATCCTGGACCAGTTGCTCGCCCTGCCGCAGGCGCACCTCGTGGTCGACGGGTACAACGTCACCAAAACGGGTTATCCGCAGATGCCACTGGAGAAGCAGCGGCTGCGGCTGCTCGGGCAGCTCTCGCAGCTCGCCGCGCAGACCGGCGCCGAGGTCACCTGCGTCTTCGACGGGGCCGAACTGGCCGCGCCGGTGCTGCTGGCGCCGCCGCGCGGGGTGCGGGTGCTGTTCTCCAAGCCGGGCGTCACCGCCGACGAGCTGATCCGCCAGCTGGTGCGGGCCGAACCGCCCGGCCGTCCGGTCATCGTCGCCTCGACCGACCGCGAGGTGGCCGACGGGGTGGCCCGGGTGGGGGCGCGGCCTGTCGCGTCTGCGGTACTCCTCAAGCGACTGACCTGATAGCGACCTGATGGTCAACGTACAGGTTTAATGCCCGAATTGGTGGAATCGTCACGCAACGTAGCGTCAATCGAGCATTACCACACGTGAGTTGCCGTAAAGAATGCGTTGCGTCACCGACTTTTTTGGTGCGAGGATTTGAACTGATCACAGGATGGTCACTAGGGTCTGCCATCGAACCTCCGCACGAGTGATCACTCACAAGAAGGAGCTCGTCCTCCGTGGCGTCCCACCGTCGACCCAAGCAGCCGAGCCGCGCACGTGTGACCGTGCTGACCACCGCGGCCGCCGCGGCTGTCGTCCTGAGCTCGCAGGCCGCCAACGCGGCCCCGAGCGAGAAGCTCACGAAGGACGAGGTCAAGACCAAGGTCGACAAGCTCTACGAAGAGGCCGAGAAGGCCACCGAGAAGTACAACGGCGCCAAGGAGAAGCAGGAGACCCTCCAGAAGGAGATCTCCGCCATCCAGGACGACGTCGCCAGCGGCCAGGAAGAGCTCAACGAGCTGCGCGACAGCATCGGCCTCGCGGCCGCCGCCCAGTACCGCACCGGCAGCATCGACTCCTCCCTCCAGCTCTTCCTCTCCTCCGACCCGGACGACTACCTGGACAAGGCGTCCACCGCCGACCAGCTCAGCGCCCAGCAGGTCGAGGCGCTGAAGAAGATCCAGGAGAAGCAGCGCGAGCTGGCCCAGGACCGCGCCGAGGCGTCCGACAAGCTCAAGGACCTCGCCTCCACCCGGACCGAGCTGGGCAAGAAGAAGAAGGAAGTCCAGGCCAAGCTGGCCGAGGCGCAGAAGCTCCTCAACACGCTGACCGCCGAGGAGAAGGCCGAACTGGCCGCCGCCGACGCCCGCGCCAGCCGCTCGTCGAGCGAGCGCGTCGACCTCGGCAGCACCGCGTCCGCCTCCAGCCGCGCCCTCGCCGCCTTCCAGGCCGCCCAGAGCAAGATCGGCTCGCCGTACGTCTACGGCGCCACCGGCCCCTCGTCCTTCGACTGCTCGGGCCTGACCTCCTGGGCCTACGCCCAGGCCGGCGTCTCCATCCCGCGCACCTCGCAGGCCCAGGCCAACGCGGGCACGCGCATCTACTCCCAGTCCGACCTCAAGGTCGGCGACCTGGTCATCTTCTACAGCGACCAGCACCACGTCGGCTTCTACGCGGGCAACGGCCAGGTGCTGCACGCCCCGCGCACCGGCACCGTGGTGCGCTACGAGTCGATCGACAACATGCCGTTCCAGTTCGGCGTCCGGATCTGACCACCCTCAAGATCACGACACCGTGCCGCCCGAACGGGCGAATCGCCACCACGTGAACTGACCCCGCGCCCCGCCCATGACCTGCGTCAGAGGCGGGGCGTCACGGTGTGTGGCCGCGCGGGTCTTTTGCCGGGCCCCCACCACCGGGCTACTGTCGCCGCGTTTCCTCGTCCGTCAGTGGAAGGAGCGCGGCTTCCCGTGGGGTCCCATCGCCGCCTTGCACCGTCCGGGTTCGACCGGGGTGCCCTGTGCGTCCTGTCCGCCACGACCGCCCTCCTCGGCGCCGTGTCCGCCGCCGTACCGGCCCAGGCCGCACCGCTCGACGACACCCGCGCCGAGGTGGACCGCCTCTACCGGCAGGCCGAGAAGGCCACCGAGGCCTACAACGAGGCCGGCGAGCGGGCCGGGGCGCTGCGCCGGCAGGTCGGCGACTCCCAGGACCGGATCGCCCGCCAGCAGGAGCGCGTCAACGACCTGCGCGAGCGGCTCGGCTCGCTGGCCGGCGCGCAGTACCGCTCCGGCGGCCTCGACCCGTCCCTCGCGCTGCTGTTCTCCGACGACCCCGAGGACTACCTCGACCGGGCCTCCGTCCTCGACCGGATCACCACCCACCAGGCCGGTGAGCTGTCGGACCTCCAGGACGCCCTGCGCGACCTGGCCCAGGAACGCGCCGAGGCGTCCCGGCAGCTGGGCGAGCTGGAGAAGAGCCGCAAGGCCGTCGCCCGGCACAAGCGGACCGTCGAGGGGAAGCTCGCCAGGGCCCGGCAACTGCTCAACTCCCTGCCGTCCGCGGCGCGCGCCGCCTACGACCGGGCCTCCCGTTCCGGCCGCGCCGGCCTGCCCGGCCCCGGGAGCGCCGCCCCGGCCTCGGGCCGGGCGGCCGCCGCCCTGGCCGCCGCCCGCTCCGCGCTCGGCAGGCCGTACGTCTGGGGCGCCAACGGGCCCTCCGGCTTCGACTGTTCGGGCCTGGTGCAGTGGTCGTACGCGCAGGCCGGCGTCTCCCTGCCGCGCACCTCGCAGGCGCAGGCGTACGCCGGCCGGCAGGTCCCGCTCTCCCAGGCCCGGCCCGGAGACATCGTCACCTACCGCTCCGACGCCGGCCACGTCGGCATGTACGCCGGCAACGGCCAGGTCATCCACGCCCCCTATCCGGGCGCGCCGGTGCGCTACGACCCGGTCGGGATGATGCCCGTGTCGGCGGTGACGCGGCCCTGACGGGCCCCTGGGCCGGGTTCCGGCCCGGGCGGGTCCCCGTACGATCGGGAGAATGGCTGGTCGAAGACGGGCGCGCGGATCCCGGGACGCGGGGCTGTGGCGGGCGCTGCTGTCCCCGGTGCTCCTGCTGGTGCTGCTCGTGGGGTGCGGGGGACGGCCCGCGACGGACGGCGTCCGGGCCGATGTGCAGCGGGTGCTCGACCGGCGGGCCGCCGCCCTGCTGGCCCACGACGCGGACGCCTACGCCGCCACCGGTCCGAGCGCCGGATACGCCCGGCTGCGGGCCGTGCCGCTGGCCGGCTGGTCCTACCGGGTGACCGCCGTGCACCGCAGCGGCGACACCGCCACCGCCGACGCGGAGCTCAGCTACCGCCTCACCGGTCACGACCGGGCCCCGGTCACCGCCGACCGCAGCGTGCGCCTCGCCCGCGACGCGGACGGACGCTGGACCGTCACCTCCGAGCGGCCCGCCGGGAAGGCCGGCGAACAGCTGTGGGACCAGGGCACGGTGACCGTCGTCCGCGGCGCGCACAGCCTGGTGCTGGGCGTCGGGCAGTCCACCGCCCGGCTGCGGGACTTCGCCGGCCTGGCCGACCGGGCGGTCCCCGCCGTCTCGGAGGCCTGGGGCACGGACTGGGCGCGCGGCGTCGTGCTGCTCGTCCCCGGGTCGCTGGACGGCATGGCGGCGCTGCTCGGCTCGCCCGCCTCCTCCTACCGGGGGATCGCCGCGGTCACCACGGCCGAGACGGGGGGCGCGGGCCCGGCCCCCGCGGACCGGGTCGTCGTCAACCCGGACGCGTACGGCTCGCTGGGCCCGCTCGGGCAGCAGGTCGTACTGACCCACGAGACCACCCATGTCGCCACCCGCGCCCACACCAACGCCGCCACCCCGCTGTGGCTCTCCGAGGGCTACGCCGACTGGATCGGCTACCGCGGCACCGGCCGCACCCCGCGGCAGGTCGCCCCCGAACTCGTCGGCGCCCTCGCCGCGGGGGAGTCGCCCGAGGACCTCCCCGCCGACGACGACTTCGGCTTCGCCGGGGACGCGGACCGGCTGGCGCGGGCGTACGAGGGCGGCTGGCTGGCCTGCCGCCTGATCGCCGACCGGTGGGGCGAGGAGCGGCTGGAGGCGTTCTACCGGGCCGTCGGGGCGCACGGGAAGCGGGACGGGGCGGTCGAGGACGCGCTGGAGAGCGCGCTCGGGACGACGACGGAGGACTTCACCGCCGCCTGGCGGCAGTACCTGCACGACGAACTGGGCTGAACCGGCGGCCCGCCCCACGCCGCCCACGCGACCGCGGGCTGCCCGGCGGCTCGGTGGGCGGGTGGTTCGCGGTGGCGGACAGGGGGTGGGGGCGTGTAGCGGATGCGGATGCGGATGCGGATGCGGCGGGGGCGCGTGACCGTGCCGGCCGTTCCGGCGGCCTGCCGGCACAGTCGGCCGCGGTGGGGCGCGCGATCGGCCGCGGTGGGGCGCGTGGTCGCGGTCGCGGTGGGGCGCGGGTGGTTCGCCGGGGTGGTGGCGGACGGGGTGGTCGGGGTGGCTGCCGGGGTGGTGGCGGGTGATCCGGTCGGTCGCGGTGGGTGGGGTGTCAGGAGGAGACCGGGGTGCCGTCGGTGCGGGCGGTGGGGGCGGGGAGGGGGGCCGGGGCGCCGGGGCGGGGCACGGTGGAGCGCCACAGCCGTACGGCGGCGGTGACCGCGGCCGCCACCAGGAGGCCGTTGCGCAGGAACAGGAGGGTGACGCCGAGGGCGTCGCTCGCGACGACGTGCGCGAACCAGAGGGGGAACTCCAGGACCGTCACCGGCGTCGCGGCCAGCACCAGCGCGGCCGGCAGCCCCATGCGGGTGCCCCGGAAGCACAGGCAGACGGCCGCCAGACCGACCAGCCACACCATGTACTGGGGGCTGATCACCCGGCTGGTGACGGTGAACAGCAGGACGGCGGTGAGGGCGGCGTCCGCGAGCGTGTGCGGCGCGAACCGCCGGGCCCGCAGCCGCCACACCAGCAGCCAGCCGAAGGCCAGCGCGGCGAGCCCCAGGGCCGCGTCGCTCACCGTGTCCACCCACGGCCCGAGGAACTCCACCGAGCCGTAGTGGAGCAGCACCTCGCCCTGCCAGCCCGCCTGCCGGGCCAGGTGGAAGACGAGCGCGCCCAGCGACTCCACCTCGGTGCCCCGGTCCCGCTGGAACGTCAGGAAGGCGAAGGCGCCCGGCATCACCGCCGCGAACAGACCGGCCAGCGCGGCCGCGGTCACCGCCGCCGCGGCCCACGCCCGCCGCCGCACCGCACCGACGAGCAGCAGCGCCGGCCACACCTTCAGCAGCGCACCGAAGCCGGCCAGCGCGCCCATCGCCCGCGGGTGGCGGGCCCCGGCGACCAGCGCGGCCACCGCGACCGCGGTCACCATCACGTCGTAGCGGGAGTAGACCGTCGGGCCGAGCAGCGGCAGGCCCACCACCCACACCCACACCCCGCGCGCCGACCGGCCCGGACGCAGGCCCGTGTGCAGCAGCAGCGTGAGGACGGCCAGGTCGGCGAGGAAGGCCAGGACGAAGAAGGCCGACGCGTAGTCCAGGAACGGCAGCAGGGCGGGCGACAGGATCGCCAGGGCGGCGGCCGGCGGGTACTGCCAGGTGACATCGCCCTGCGGGAACGTTCCGCCGCTCAGCACCTCGTACCAGCCCCGGTAGATGACCGACACGTCGCTGGTGACGTCGGGGCCGGGGAAGACGACCACCTTGAACACCCAGAGCAGCAGGACGAACCGGGTCACGCCCCAGACGGCCAGCAACCCGGCCGGGTTCGTCGGGGAGCGCCTGCCGTCCATGAACTCCACTTCCGTCCCCGTTCGTCCTCATGGTCAGGTCATGTCGGCGACATGATCTCGCGCCCGGCTGTGCGCAGGCCGTGAAGCCCGGCCGGGCGCAGCTGTGAACACGGGTTGGATAAGGTCGGCGGCGATGCACAAGACCCTGATCGTGACGAACGACTTCCCGCCCCGCCCCGGCGGCATCCAGGCGTTCCTGCACAACATGGCGCTGCGCCTCGACCCCGAGCGGCTCGTCGTCTACGCCTCCACCTGGAAGCGCGGCCGGGAGGGGGCCGAGGCCACGGCGGCCTTCGACGCCGAGCAGCCCTTCACCGTCGTCCGTGACCGTACGACGATGCTGCTGCCCACGCCAGGGGCGACCCGGCGGGCGGTCGGGCTGCTGCGCGAACACGGGTGCACGGCGGTGTGGTTCGGAGCGGCGGCGCCCCTTGGGCTGATGGCGCCCGCGCTGCGCCGGGCCGGCGCCGAACGGCTGGTGGCCACCACGCACGGGCACGAGGCCGGGTGGGCGCAACTGCCCGCCTCCCGGCAGCTGCTGGGCCGGATCGGCGAGTCCACCGACACGATCACCTACCTCGGCGAGTACACGCGGGCGCGGATCGCGACCGCGCTGAGCGCCGGGGCGGCCGGCCGGATGGTGCACCTGCCGCCCGGCGTCGACGAGAAGACCTTCCACCCGGACTCCGGCGGGGACGAGGTGCGCTCCCGGCTCGGCCTCACCGACCGGCCGGTGGTGGTGTGCGTCTCGCGGCTGGTGCCGCGCAAGGGCCAGGACACGCTGATCCGGGCCATGCCCCACGTCCTGGCCGCCGAGCCGGACGCCGTCCTGCTGATCGTCGGCGGCGGGCCGTACGAGAAGGACCTGCGCCGGCTGGCGCACGAGACGGGCGTGGCCGACTCCGTGCGGTTCACCGGCGCCGTGCCCTGGTCGGAGCTGCCCGCGCACTACGGCGCCGGCGACGTCTTCGCCATGCCGTGCCGCACCCGCCGGGGCGGGCTCGACGTCGAGGGCCTCGGGATCGTCTACCTGGAGGCCTCCGCGACCGGGCTGCCCGTCGTGGCCGGCGACTCCGGCGGCGCCCCCGACGCCGTGCTGGACGGCGAGACCGGCTGGGTGGTGCGGGGCGGCTCACCGCGGGAGGCCGCCGAGCGGATCGTCGTCCTCCTCGGCGACGCCGAGCTGCGCCGCCGGATGGGGGAGCGGGGGCGGCAGTGGGTGGAGGAGCGCTGGCGCTGGGACCTGCTGGCGCAGAGGCTCGGGGACCTGCTGTAGGGCGCGGCGCGGCCCGTCGGGGCACGGGGCCGGTACCTCGTGGGCGGAGGACGCCCGGCATCCGGTGACCCGTGCGCGGAGCGTTCGGCCTGTCCGCGGGGCCTTCGACGTCAACGCGGCGGGCTCGACGTCCCTCCCGCGCGCCTGTGCGACCCCCGACGCCGCCGCCCCGCGCGCCTGTGCGCCCCCCGGCGCCGCCGCCACGGTCGACGCGAACGGACGGGAGGCGCGGACCCCGTCCCGGAGCCCGCGCCTCCCGTCCATCCGTGTCCTGACGCTCCGTCAGAATCCGTTCATCCTTGCTACTTGGCGTAGATGGCCTCGATCTCGGCCGCGTAGTCCTTCGCCACGACGTTGCGCTTGAGCTTGAGCGACGGGGTGAGGTGCCCCGAGTCCTCGGTGAACTGGGAGGAGAGGACGCGGAACTTGCGCACCGACTCCGCCTTCGACACCGCGGCGTTGCCGTCGTCGACCGCCGCCTGGACCGCCGCGAGCAGATCGGGGTCCTCGCGCAGCGACGCCGCGGTGGAACCGGCCGGCTTGCCGTGGTCGGAGGCCCAACGGCCCAGGAACTCCTCGTCGATGGTGACCAGCGCGCCCACGAACGGCCGCCCGTCGCCCACCACCATGCACTCCGCGACCAGGGCGTGCGACCGGATGCGGTCCTCGATCACGGCCGGGGCGACGTTCTTGCCGCCCGCCGTGACGATGATCTCCTTCTTGCGGCCGGTGATGCTCAGGTAGCCGTCCTCGTCGAGGGTGCCGATGTCACCGGTGTGGAACCAGCCGTCGGCCAGCGCCTCGGCGGTCGCGCCGGGGTTGTTCCAGTACTCCTTGAACAGGTGCTCGCCGTGCAGCAGCACCTCGCCGTCGTCGGCGATGCGCACGACCGAGCCCGGCAGCGGCTGGCCGACCGTGCCGATCTTCTGCCGGTCCCACGGGTTGAAGGCGGTCGCCGCGCAGGACTCCGTCAGGCCGTAGCCCTCCAGGACGGTGAAGCCGATGCCGCGGAAGAAGTGGCCCAGGCGCTCGCCCAGCGGGGCGCCGCCGGAGATCGCGTACTCGCCGCGGCCGCCGAGGACCGCGCGCAGCTTGCTGTAGACGAGCGCGTCGAACACCTTGTGCTTGATCCTCAGCCCGATGGACGGGCCCGACGGGGTGTCCCGCGCCCTGCTGTACGCGATCGCGGTGTCCGCCGCCTTGTCGAAGATCGCGCCCTTGCCGTCGGCCTGCGCCTTGGCGCGCGCCCCGTTGTAGACCTTCTCGAAGACGCGCGGCACGCCGAGGATCAGCGTCGGCCGGAAGGACGCCAGTTCGTCGGTGAGGTTCTTGATGTCCGGGACCGTGCCCAGCTTGATCGGCGCCATCATCGGCGCGATCTGCACCAGCCGGCCGAAGACGTGCGCGAGGGGCAGGAAGAGCAGCACGCTGCACTCCCCGGTGCGGAACAGCGGACGCAGCCGCTCCACCACGTTGCCGCACTCGGCGAAGAAGCTGCGGTGGGTGAGGACACAGCCCTTGGGCCGGCCGGTCGTGCCGGAGGTGTAGACGATGGTGGCCGGGTCGTCGGCCTTGGCGAGCGAGCTGCGCTCCTCGACCGCCTCGTCGGAGACGTCCTGGCCGAGCCGCCCGAGCTCCGCCACGCCCCCGCCCTCGATCTGCCAGACGTGTTTCAGGGCGGGCAGGGCGTCGCGCACCGACTCGACGGCCGCGGCGTGGGTGTCCAGCTCGACGAGGCAGGCGGTGGCGCCCGAGTCGGAGAGGATCCACCGCACCTGCTCCGGCGAGCTGGTCTCGTACACCGGCACGGTGACGGCGCCCGCGCACCAGATCGCGAAGTCCAGCAGCGTCCACTCGTACCGGGTGCGCGACATCAGGCCGACGCGGTCGCCCGGCTGCACCCCGGAGGCGATGAGGCCCTTGGCGGCGGCGTGCACCTCGGCCAGGAAGGCGGTGGCGGTCACGTCCTGCCAGGCGCCGCCCGCCTTGCGCGCGATGACGGCGACGTCAGGGTGCTGCGCGGCGTTTCTGCGGACGATGTCGGTCAGATTGCCGTCCGCAGGGACCTCGTACAAAGCCGGAAGGCTGAACTCGCGCAAGACTGCTGCTCCTCTTAGGGCGCCGGCGCCACGACGTTGTGCGATGCGACGGTGCGGTCCAAGGCTCGGGCGAGTGCTCGGGGTCGCCAAGGGCTGCGGGCCACTGGTTGAATTCCTGAGCACGACGGGACTGCCCGGACGTTACCCGCCGGTATGGCTTCTTCGACAGGGGGTCCCGGCGAGATGTTCGCTGCGTCACACAGATTGCTTTATCCCGCGCACAGTAGTTCATCCACTTGCTGACTGGCCAGTAACCGCAGGTCCGGCTGCCACTGTTCACGTTTGCCCCACACGCCTACCCTTGATCGCCATGGCATCCACACCCTCCGGAAACCACAGGACGCGTGTTCATGTGGTCAGCGACGTCCACGGCAACGCGCGCGACCTGGCCCGGGCGGGCGACGGCGCGGACGCCCTGATCTGCCTCGGGGACCTCGTCCTCTTCCTCGACTACGCCGACCACTCGCGCGGCATCTTCCCCGACCTCTTCGGCGTGGAGAACGCCGACCGGATCGTCGCGCTGCGCACGGCCCGCCGCTTCGAGGAGGCCCGGGAACTGGGGGCGCGGCTGTGGGCGGGGGTCGGCGACGACCGGGCGGCGGTCATCGAACGGGCGGTGCGGGGACAGTACGCCGAGATGTTCGCGGCGTTCCCGACCCCGACGTACGCCACCTACGGCAACGTCGACATGCCGCCGCTGTGGCCGGAGTACGCCGGGCCGGGGACGACCGTGCTGGACGGGGAGCGGGTGGAGATCGGCGGACGGGTCTTCGGCTTCGTGGGCGGCGGCCTGCGCACGCCGATGCGGACGCCGTACGAGATCGACGACGAGGAGTACGCGGCGAAGATCGAGGCCGTGGGCGAGGTGGACGTGCTCTGCACGCACATCCCGCCCGAGGTGCCGGAACTCGTCTACGACACCGTCGCGCGCCGCTTCGAACGGGGCAGCCGGGCGCTGCTGGACGCGATCCGCCGCACCCGCCCCCGCTACTCGCTCTTCGGCCACGTCCACCAGCCGCTGGTGCGGCGGATGCGCATCGGGGCGACCGAATGCGTGAACGTGGGGCACTTCGCGGGGACCGGGAAGCCCTGGGCGCTGGAGTGGTGAGGGCCGGTGCCCGGCGGGCGCGCGCCACGGGGTGAAGGCGGCCGGTCGGGTGCGCGGTAGCCTTCACGCTGCACACACGTGCGCACGGCGGCGCACGGGTGACCTCTCCCTACCGGCCCGCATCTGTGAGGAGCCACGGCGATGGCGGAACACACCAGCTCGAGCATCACGATCGATGCGGCACCGACCGAGGTCATGGCCGTCATCGCCGACTTCGCCCGCTACCCGGACTGGACCGGCGAGGTGAAGGAGGCGGAGGTCCTCGGCACCGACAGCGCCGGCCGCGCCGAGCAGGTACGGCTGGTCATGGACGCGGGCGCGATCAAGGACGACCAGACGCTGGCGTACACCTGGAGCGGTGAGCACGAGGTGTCCTGGACGCTGGTGAAGTCCCAGATGCTGCGGTCGCTGGACGGCTCGTACCTCCTCGCACCGGCGGGCGGCGGCACCGAGGTCACCTACCGGCTGACGGTGGACGTCAAGATCCCCATGCTCGGCATGATCAAGCGCAAGGCCGAGAAGGTCATCATCGACCGCGCGCTCGCGGGACTGAAGAAGCGGGTGGAGTCGGGCCGGTAGCACCGATTCCGGCGCGGACGCGGGCGTCGCCGGGCCGCCGTCCCCACGCCGGCTCGGGTCCGCCCGGGTGTGCCGCCCCCGTGCCGACGCGGGCGTCGCCGGGGCCGCCGCCCCCGTGCCGACGCGGGCGTCGCCGGGCCGCCGCCTCCGTGCCGACGCGGGCGTCGCCGGGGCCGCCGCCGCCCGTGCCGGTGTCGCACAGGTGCGGCCGGCGCCCACCGGTGAGCGGGCCGCCACCTCGGTGTCCGTTACCGTTCACCCTCATGCGCACCCTCCTGATCACCGGCCCCGGCGGCAGTGGCCGTACGACCGTTGCCGCGGCGACCGCACTCGGGGCGGCCGGCGCCGGCGTCAAGACGCTCGTGCTCAGCGCCGACCGCGCCGACACCCTGGGGGCGGCGCTCGGCGTGCCGACCGGGGCCGCCCCGGCACGGGTCACGCCCGCCCTCACCGCCTGGCGCCCCGACGCCGCCGCCGGCTTCCGCGACGACCTCGCCGGCTTCCAGGACCGCGCCTCCACCGTCCTCGACCTGCTCGGCGCCTCCCGGCTGGACCCGGAGGAGGTCACCCCGCTGCCCGGCGCGGAGGAGCTGACCCTGCTGCGCGCGCTGCGGGACGCCGCCCTCTCCGACTCCCACGACCTCCTCGTCGTCGACCTGCCGCCCACCCCGCAGGCCCTCGCCCTCCTCGCCCTCCCCGAGGAGCTCCGCCGCTACCTGCGCCGCCTCCTCCCTCCCGAACGGCAGGCCGCCCGCGCCCTGCGCCCCGTCCTCGGACGCCTCGCCGGCGTCCCCATGCCCGCCGAGTGGCTGTACGAGACGACCGCCCGCTGGGACCTGGAACTGGCCGCCGTGCAGGCCGTCCTCGCCGACCGGCGGACCGCCGTACGCCTGGTCGCCGAGCCGGGACCGGCCGGTGACGACGCCGTGCGCGACGCGCGCCTCGGCCTCGCCCTGCGCGCCCTGCCCGTCGAGTCCCTCGTCGCCAACCGCGTCCTGCCCGAGACGGCCGACGACGGCGGCCCCCTCGCCGCTCTCGTGGCCCAGCAGCGGAAGTTCCTGGGGGAGTGGGACGACGCCCGGACCGTCGCCCACCTCGGCCGCGACCCCCGCGGCGGCGACGACCTCGCCGCGCTCTCCGTCCCCGGCGTCGACCCGGCGCCCTCCCCGGTCGAGTGGCCGGTGTCCGACCGGCTGGCCGACGACGGCGTGCTCGTGTGGCACATCCCCCTGCCCGGCGTCATACGCGACGACCTCGACCTCGTCCGGCGCGGCGACGAACTCGTCGTCACCGCCGGTCCGTTCCGCCGGATCGTCGCCCTGCCCTCCGCCCTGCGCCGCTGTACCGTCGACGGTGCCGGCCTGCGCGAGGGCGAACTGCGCGTCCGGTTCGCACCGGATCCCGCGCTGTGGCCGCGGACCCGGTGAACGCCGTACCGCCGTTCGGGTACCGTCGGAGAGACGAACCGTAGTCAGGAGTCCGTCATGAGCGAAGAGCTCCCCCCGCCCGGCGCATGGGGGTCCCCCCGCTCGAGCGAAGCCGAGAGCGGGGGAGAGCACGAGGCCGTCGCCGAGGAGCCGCGCGCCACCGACGCCGACGCCTGGGCCACCGCCTGCGCCGAGGACCTCGCGGAGGAGAAGGCCCGCCGCCACGGCCGCAACGGCCCGCCTCCCGGCTCCGCCGCCGAGGAACTGCGCAAGTTCGTCGACACCGTCGCCGACAAGCTCGCCGGCCTCCCGTCCTCCCCCCTGCTCGGCGCGGTCGCCGGGCCCGCCGCCCAGCAGGTGGTGCGCCAGGTCGTCCAGCAGGCCAAGGCCGCCGTCGAACCTGTCCTGGAGCGCAACCCGGACGTCTTCGACCACCTCGCCAAGGCCGGCGGCGAACTGCTCGCCGCCTACCGCTCCGCCGTCCAGCACCAGGAGACGCGCTGGACGGCCCGCGCCCACGACCCGGCCCGGGACCCGAGCGGGCGTCCCGAGGGCGACGAGGGCACCGGCGGCCCCGGGCAGCGCATCGACCTGGACTGACCCACCCCTGTCGCCCGTCCCTGTCGTCCACCTCTGTCGCCGTCCGCCCGGCGCGTCCGCCGGGCGGACGGCCGGACCCCGACGGCAGGGCCTCGGGTACGGTTGGCCGTAGCGGGGCTCGACCGAAACTGAGGGATTCATGGGACTCACCATCGGCGTCGACATCGGCGGCACGAAGATCGCGGCCGGCGTGGTCGACGAGGAAGGCAACATCCTCTCGACCTTCAAGGTGCCCACCCCCACCACGCCCGAGGCCATCGTGGACGCCATCGCCTCGGCGGTGGAGGGGGCGCGCGCCGGGCACGACATCGTCGGCGTGGGCATCGGCGCCGCCGGATACGTCAACCGGCAGCGCTCGACGGTCTACTTCGCGCCGAACATCGACTGGCGCAACGAGCCGCTCAAGGAGAAGGTCGAGGCCCGCGTGGGCCTCCCGGTCGTCGTGGAGAACGACGCCAACGCCGCGGCCTGGGGCGAGTACAAGTTCGGCGCCGGCAAGGGCCACCGCAACGTCATCTGCATCACGCTCGGCACCGGACTCGGCGGCGGCATCATCATCGGCAACAAGCTGCGCCGCGGACACTTCGGCGTGGCCGCCGAGTTCGGCCACATCCGCATGGTGCCGGACGGCCTGCTGTGCGGCTGCGGCTCGCAGGGCTGCTGGGAGCAGTACGCCTCCGGCCGCGCCCTCGTGCGGTACGCCAAGCAGCGCGCCAACGCCACCCCCGAGCGCGCCGAGGTGCTCCTGGGCCTCGGCGACGGCACCCCCGACGGCATCGAGGGCAAGCACATCTCCATGGCCGCCCGCCAGGGCGACCCGGTCGCGGTCGACTCCTACCGCGAGCTCGCCCGCTGGGCCGGCGCCGGCCTCGCCGACCTCGCCTCCCTCTTCGACCCGTCCGCCTTCATCGTCGGCGGCGGCCTCTCCGACGAGGGCGACCTGGTGCTCGACCCGATCCGCAAGTCCTACAAGCGCTGGCTGGTCGGGGGCAACTGGCGCCCGGTCGCCGACGTGATCGCCGCCCAGCTCGGCAACAAGGCGGGCCTGGTGGGCGCGGCCGACCTGGCCCGCGAACCTGACCCCATCATGTGACGGACACCGTCCGAGGCACCGGCGGCCCCGCACCCCGTGAGGGATGCGGGGCCGCCCGCCTTCACGGATCCGCGCAGGGGCACGAGGGAACGACGGACAGCCGCCCCTCCCCGCCCGCTCACGACCTATCGTGACGGTATGGTGACGCCCCCGCTCGACAGCTCCCGCACCGAAGCCGACGGCTCCGCCGTCCTCCGCGTCCTCAGCTACAACATCCGCTCGATGCGCGACGACACCGCCGCCCTCGCCCGCGTGATCGCCGCCTGCGCCCCCGACCTGGTCCTCGTCCAGGAAGCCCCCCGGTTCTTCCGCTGGCGCAAGAAGCTCGCCCGGCTGGCGGCCGCCTCCGGGCAGGTGATCCTCACCGGCGGTGGCACGGCCGCCGGACCGGCCGTCCTGTGCTCACTGCGGGCGACCGTGGAACGCACCGAGGACGTGCTCCTGCCCCTCACCCCCGGACAGCACCGGCGCGGTCTCGCCACCGCCGTCGTCCGTTTCGCGGGCGCCCGGCTGGGGGTCCTCGGCTGTCATCTCGGTCTGCACCCGGGCGAGCGGTACGACCAGGCCGGCATGGTGCTCGACCGGCTCGCCGGTATGGGCGTGGAACACGCCGTCGTGGGCGGCGACCTCAACGAGGGGCCGGGCGGCCGCGCCTTCGCCCGCCTCACCGCCGGCCTCCAGGACTGCCGGGCCGCGGCCCCCTGGGGCGGCGACCTCACCTTCCCGTCCACCGGCCCCGACCGCCGCATCGACGCGATCCTCGCGACCAAGGGGGTGGAGGTACTGGGCTGCGGGGTCCCCGTAGGACACCCCGGGGTCACGGACGCCGACCTGAGGGCGGCCACGGACCACCTCCCGGTGCTGGCCGCCCTCAGAGTGCCGGGCGTCTAGTTCCCAGCTCGTCGTCCCGGGACGACGAGCGGTCGGGGCCGGGTCAGACCACCGCTCCGCTTCCCGGATCGCCGTCGTCCTCGTCGTCCGTCCGCATCCGCGCCACCAGCGTGACGAAGCCGCCGAGGAAGCCGCCGATGCCGACCGTCGCCAGCCACCAGGTCATCTCCCAGCCGAGCAGCACCGACAGCAGGAGCAGGAGAGGGCCGCCGACCACGCCGAGCCAGGCGAATCTGGCGGTCGTGTCGGCGGCGGGCAGCGGCGGCGGCTCGGGAGGGACGAAGTGACCCTCGTCGTCCTCGTCGAAGTCGGCCTCGGACGGCTTGCCGGGCGTGAAGTCGCGCGGGCCGACGCCGGGCGCGAAGGAGACCGAACCGCCCAGCGGCTTCACGGGCTCGGCCTCGTCCCCGGAACCGGGCACGGCCTCGTCCCCGGAACCGGGCTCGGAACCGGTGCCGGAACCGGCACCGGCGCCGGAGTCGGCGCCCGGACCGGCGCCGGAAGCCGGGCCGTCGGCGGCGCCCGTGCCGGAGCCGGTGCCGACGACGGCGGGACCGGAGCCGTCGTCGTTCGGCTCCGCCTCCAGAAGTGCCAGGTCCTCGACCGACTTGAACGGCTTGGCGCCCGGCGGATCCGCGGGCTCCTCGCCGTACCCCGCGACGATCGCCGCCCACGCGGCCTCCTCGTCGAAGGGCACGCTCTGCTCCTCCGGCTCGCGGCCGCGGCCGCCCGCGCGATCGTCGCGGTGCCCGTGGCCCTCGCGGCCCTCGCGGTCCTCGCGCCTCTCGCGTTCGCGGTCCTCGCGGTCCTCGCGGTCCTCGCGGTCGGAGTCGTGCTCAGCCACCTGCCGTCGTCCCTTCCTTGCCGACACTGGGTGCGAGCCGGCCGATGAACGCGACGCTCTCCTCGAAGATCCGGTCCGCGTCGTGGTCCAACGTCGCCACGTGATGGCTCTGTTCCAGCAGCACCTCGGTCACGTCCGTCGACGACACCCGGCTCAGGATCCGGGCCGGGTCGGCGGCCGGCACGACATGGTCGCGCGCGCTGCGCAGGAGCAGCAGCGGCTGGGTGACCTGCGGCAGCTCCTTGTCGACCAGCCGCAGGAAGACCCGCAGGGAGTGCGCCGCGTGCAGCGGCACCCGGTCGTAGCCGATCTCCTCGGCGCCCTCCTTCGCGATGTCGCTCGTGATCCCCTTCACCGTCCGCACCAGGTGGCGGGCGACGGGGAGGGCGTACGCGGACAGGCCGTGCACCTTGTTCGCCGGGTTGACGAGGACGACCCCGCCGACGCCGTCGCCGTGCCGTGCGGCGAGCCGCAGGGCCAGCGCGCCGCCCATCGACAGGCCGGCCACGAACACCTTGGCGCAGCGGTCGCGCAGGACGCGCAGCTCGCGGTCCAGCTCCGCGTACCAGTCCTGCCAGCCGGTGACCGCCATGTCCTCCCAGCGGGTGCCGTGCCCCGGCAGCAGGGGCAGGGCGACGGTCAGACCGTGCCCGGCGAGGTGCTGCGCCCAGGGGCGCAGTGACTGCGGGGAACCGGTGAAGCCGTGGCAGAGGAGGACTCCGACCTCTCCGCCTTCATGGCGGTACGGCTCGGCTCCAGCAAGGACCGGCACCTTCGGTCTCCCGTCTCGTCAGGTGGTCGGGTGGTCGGGTGGTCTGCATGGCAAGGGCGTGTGCTTCACCGTACGCGACCGCACTGACACCGACCAGGGTCGTCGGGACCATTGACGCCGCGCCGGGTTAAGGTCTGATCGACAGACACAGGAGGCACTCGGTTGTTGTACGGCGCGATGAAGGTTTCCATCGGGGGGCCACTGAAGATGATCTTCAGGCCCTGGGTGGAAGGCCTGGAGAACGTTCCCGCCGAGGGCCCCGCGATCCTGGCGAGCAACCACCTGTCCTTCTCGGACTCGTTCTTCCTGCCCGCGGTCCTCGACCGCAAGGTCACGTTCATCGCCAAGGCCGAGTACTTCACCACGCCCGGCGTGAAGGGCCGGCTGACGGCGGCCTTCTTCAAGGGCGTCGGCCAGCTCCCGGTGGACCGCTCCGGCGCGCGCGGCGCGGGCGAGGCGGCGATCAGGAGCGGCATACAGGTCCTGGAGAGCGGTGAGCTGTTCGGGATCTACCCGGAGGGCACCCGCTCGCCCGACGGCCGCCTCTACCGGGGCAAGCCCGGCGGCCTGGCGCGCGTGGCGCTGGCCACGGGCGCGCCGGTGATCCCCGTCGCCATGATCGACACCGAGAAGATCCAGCCGCCCGGCCAGGTGATGCCGAAGGTGATGCGGCCCGGCATCCGCATCGGCAGGCCCCTGGACTTCAGCCGCTACCACGGCATGGACCACGACCGCTTCGTGCTCCGCGCGCTGACCGACGAGGTCATGTACGAGATCATGAAGCTCTCCGGCCAGGAGTACGTCGACATGTACGCGACCGCCGCCAAGCGGCAGATCGCGGAGGCGGCGAAGGCCGAGAAGGAGGCCGGGAAGGCCGGCCGGGAAGCCGGCAAGGCCGCGAAGGCGGCGCTCGCCCAGGCGGAGAAGGACCAGGCGGACAAGGAGAAGTCCGAGAGATCCGAGTCCTAGACGGGCAGTCCGGGACAGGGGGGTGGGGGACGTGCCGAAGCGCGAGAGAGTCATGAGGATGTCGGTCGAGCTGCCGCTGTGGCGTGCGCTCACCGCCTACCGGGTCCTGACCATGCTGTACGCGGTCGGTCTCTTCGCCACCGCCTACGACCTGTTCGTCCGTCCCGGCCTCGCCATCGGCTACTACGTCGTCCTGTGCGGCTGGACCCTCGCCACCCTGCCCCGCGTGCAGAACGCGGCCGCCTGCACCAAGCGGTTCCTCGCCGTCGACCTCACCGTCGCGCTCACCGGCATCCTGCTGACCCCGCTCGCCGACACCCACCAGCGGATCGTCGAGGGCGGGCCGACCCTGCCGTCGATATGGACCGCCGGCTCGGTCCTCGCGTTCGCCGTCAAGGGCGGCTGGCGCTGGGCCGCGTTCGCCTCCACCGCCGTCGCCGTCGCCAACCTCCTGGAGCGCGGCGCCCCCGCCCGCGACACCGTCCACAACGTGATCCTCGTCTGGGTCGCCGCCATCGCCATCGGCTACGTCGTCGAGGTGGCCCGCGCCTCCGAGCGCACCCTCGCCCGCGCCCTGGAGATCGAGGCCGCGACCCGGGAACGGGAGCGGCTCGCCCGAGACATCCACGACAGCGTCCTCCAGGTGCTGGCCATGGTGCAGCGGCGGGGCGCGGTCATCGGCGGCGAGGCGGCCGAACTGGGCAGGATGGCCGGCGAGCAGGAGGTCGCGCTGCGCACCCTGGTCTCCGGCGGGCTCGTGCCCCCGTCCCGGGTGTCGCAGGACGAGGCCGAGGGGGCCGTCGTCCGCACGGTGGAGGTCCCCGAGGCCGACGGGGACGGCGACGGGCCCGTGGACCTGCGCACGCTGCTCGCGCCCTTCGCCGCGGCCCGGGTCAGCCTCGCCGAGCCCGGCGCCCCGGTGCCGCTGCCGCCCGCCGCCGCCCGCGAACTGGCCGCGGCCGTCGGGGCCGCGCTGGACAACGTGCGCCGGCACGCGGGGGAGGGCGCCCGGGCCTGGATCCTGGTCGAGGACGAGCCCGACGCGGTGATCGTCACCGTACGGGACGACGGGCCGGGCATTCCGGAGGGGCGGCTCGCGCAGGCCGAGGGCGAGGGACGGCTCGGGGTCGCCCAGTCGATCCGGGGCCGGCTGCGGGACCTCGGCGGCAGCGCCGAGCTGGTCTCGACACCGGGACAGGGCACGGAGGTCGAACTGACCGTGCCGAAACAGGACATGACGGACGCACGGGGGAAGGCGGGCACACGATGAGCGCGGAACAGGGCGGCGGCGCGGGAGCGCAGGGCCCGATCAAGGTCATGGTGGTCGACGACCACCCCATGTGGCGCGACGCCGTCGCCCGGGACCTCGCCGAGTCCGGGTTCGAGGTGGTCGCCACCGCCGGCGACGGCGAGCAGGCCGTGCGCCGCGCCCGCGCCACCACCCCCGACGTGCTCGTACTGGACCTGAACCTGCCGGTGAAACCGGGTGTCCAGGTCTGCAAGGAGGTCGTCGGCGCCAACCCCGCCCTGCGCGTCCTCGTCCTGTCCGCGAGCGGCGAGCACGCCGACGTGCTGGAGGCGGTGAAGTCCGGCGCGACCGGCTACCTGCTGAAGTCGGCGTCCACGGAGGACCTGCTGGACGCGGTGCGCCGTACGGCCGTCGGCGACCCGGTGTTCACCCCCGGCCTCGCCGGCCTGGTCCTCGGCGAGTACCGCCGCCTCGCCTCCGAGCCCGCCCCCGCCACCGGCGCCGACGAGCCGAACGCGCCCCGGCTGACCGACCGCGAGACGGAGGTGCTGCGCCTGGTCGCCAAGGGGCTGAGCTACAAGCAGATCGCCGAACGCCTCGTCATCTCCCACCGCACGGTGCAGAACCACGTGCAGAACACCCTCGGCAAGCTCCAGCTGCACAACCGCGTCGAACTGGTCCGGTACGCGATTGAGCGCGGCCTCGACGACGAGTGACCCCCGTCGGCACCGCCGCCGGCACCCCGGCCGACCGGCCGCGCGCACACCACCGCCGAGTCCCCCGTGCGGGTGCCGGTGGGGGAGGTGATGGGCCGTCACGCGGGCTGAATCGCCCCGCACCCGGGCCCGGCCGGCGGTGCCGACGTCGTCCTCGTCCGCGTGCCGCTCGCGGAGGCGACGGCCCGGCCGACGACGGTGGACCCGAAGCCGTACGCCGAGGTGGGGGTGTTCTTCGGCTGAAGCCCCGGCACGGGTCCTATATTCGGCCCGTCAGCCGACGGAACGCAGGCCTACGGAACGGGAGCGGCCATGGAGATCCTCGCCTTCGGCGTCCAGGCGGACGAGAAGCCCCTCATCGAGCAGGCCTTCGTCGCCCCCCACGAGGTCCGCTGCCTGGACGTGTTCCTCACCGAGGACACCGCCCCCATCGCCGCCGGCCACGAGGTGATCTCCACCAGCGTCAACGCCGACCTCGGCGGGCCCGTCCTGGAGGCCCTCGCGGCCGGCGGCACCCGGATGATCGCCCAGCGCTCCACCGGCTTCAACAACATCGACCTCGACGTCGCCGAACGGCTCGGCATGACCGTCGCCCGCGTCTCGTCCTACTCGCCGTACTCCGTCGCCGAGTTCGCGTGGACCCTGGCCCTGGCGGTCAACCGCCGGGTCGTCCGGGCCTCCACCCGCACCCGCGACTTCGACTTCCGCCTCGACGGCCTGATGGGCCGCGACCTGCACGGCCGCACGGCCGGCGTGCTCGGCACGGGCAAGATCGGCGAGGCCTTCACCCGGATCGCCCATGGCTTCGGCATGCGCCTGCTGGGCTGGGACGTCGCCGAGAACCCCGCCTGCATGGAACTCGGCATGCGGTACGTCACCAAGGAGCGGCTCCTCGCCGAGTCCGACGTGGTCAGCCTGCACGTCCCCCTGATGGCGGAGACCCGGCACCTCATCGACGCCGCCGCTCTGAGGACCATGAAAGTCGACGCCATCCTGGTCAACACCAGCCGCGGCGGGCTGATCGACACCGCGGCCCTCGTCGCGGAGCTGCGCGAGGGCCGCTTCACCGGCGTCGGCCTGGACGTCTACGAGGCGGAGGCGGGCCTGTTCTTCCTCGACAAGTCCCTGGAGGCCATCTCGGACGACACCCTGGCCCGCCTGGTCACCTTCCCCAACGTCCTGGTCACCTCCCACCAGGCGTACTACACCGCGGACGCCGTCGGCGAGATCGTCGACGCCACGGTGCGCAACGTCGTGGACTACAGTGCGGGCCGCCGCTCGGAGAACGTGCTGGTGCCGCGGAACTGACCCACCAGCTCCCGGACGACGGCCGCCCCGTTCAGCGAGAGCACCGACTCCGGATGGAACTGCACACCGGCGAAGCCCGGCCCGCGCAGGGCGTGCACCTCGCCGTTCGCGGCCCGGCTCACCTCCACCCGGTGCGCCGCCAGCTCCGCCAGGGCGTCGTCGTCGCACCGCGCCACGAAGCTGTTGTAGAAGCCGACCGTCTCCGGCCGCCCGAACAGGTCGATCTCCGTCTGCGCCCCCTGGTACGGCACCTCCTTGCGGACGATGTCCAGCCCCAGCTCCGCCGCGATCAGCTCGTGCCCCAGGCAGACGCCGAGCACGCCGTGCCGGTGCTCCCGGACCACCCGCGCGGTCAGGTCCCGCAGGAAGGCCATCTTGGGGTCGCCCAGGTCGGACGGGTCACCGGGACCGGGGCCCAGGACGAGCGGCCCCCCGTGCGCGAGCACCGCCTCCCGCAGCCCCGGCTCGTCGTACCGCCGTACCGACACCTCCAGCCCGCCCGACCGCAGCACGTGCGCCAGCATCGCGGTGAAGGTGTCCTCTCCGTCGACCACGAGGGCGTGCCCGTCCAGCTCCCGGGTCCGCTCCTGCATCCGCAGCCAGAACGGCGCCAGCGCGCCCCGCCGCCCGTCCAGCGCGGCCCGCACCCGCGGGTCGTCGGCGAGCCGGGGCCGCGCGGCCTCCGTGTGCGGCCGCCCCGGCCGCACCCCCAGCGCGGCCAGCACCCCCGCCGCCTTGGCGTGCGTCTCGGCGACCTCGCCCGCCGGGTCCGAGCCGCGCACCAGCGTGGCCCCGACCGGCACCCGCAGCCGCCCGGCCGCGTCGATGTCGGCGGTGCGGATCAGGATGGGCGAGTCCAGGGTCTGGGCGCCGCCCGAGTCCCTGCCGATCAGCGCCAGCGCCCCCGCGTAGTAGCCGCGCCCGCCGGTCTCGTACCGCTCGATCACCCGGCAGGCGTTCTGCACGGGCGAGCCGGTGACGGTCGCCGCGAACATGGTCTCGCGCAGCACGTCCCGCACGTCCAGCGAGGACTTCCCGCGCAGCTCGTACTCGGTGTGCGCGAGGTGCGCCATCTCCTTCAGCCGCGGCCCGACCACCACCCCGCCCATGTCGCCGACCGTGCACATCATCTTGAGCTCCTCGTCGACGACCATCGACAGCTCCTCGATCTCCTTGCCGTCGGCGAGGAACCGCAGCAGGTGCTCGGGGGCCGGGCCCCCGTCCGGGTAGCGGTACGTCCCGCTGATCGGGTTCATCACGACCGTCCCGCCGGACATGCGCACGTGCACCTCGGGGCTGGCGCCGACCAGGGTGCGTTCCCCGGTGTGCACCACGAACGTCCAGTACGCGCCCCGCTCGCCCTCCAGCAGCCGCCGGAACAGCGCGAGCGCGTCCGCCCGGGAGAAGCCGGCGACCTCCCCCTCGTACGTGCGCCGGATGACGAAGTTCGCCCCCTCGCCCCGCCCGATCTCGTCCCGCAGCACCCGGCCGACGATCTCCGCGTACTCCTCGTCGCCGACGTCGAAGCCGCCGCCCGCGACCCGGACCTCGTGCGCGGGGAGCTGCGCCAGGGCCTCGGCGAGCGGGATCCCGTACCGCTCCTCGGGGACCAGGACGGTGAGCGGGGTGCCGTCGTCCCGGACGTCGAAGCCGCGCTCGCGGATTTGCCGGAAGGGGACCAGGGCGAGGCCCTCGTCGGGCAGGTCGGCGAGGCGGTCGTGGTCGGCGACCGGGCCGATGAGCAGGTCGACGGTGTGCTCGTCGTGGCCCGGCGTGCGGCGGCGCAGCAGGGCGAACGGGCGGGGATCGTCCAGCAGGTCGAGCAGGTGCATGGGTTCCGTGTCCTTCTCGCTGGGAGGAACGGCCCGTGCCCGGAAAGCACCGAAGGCCGCCCCTCGGGCGGCCTTCGCGAAGTCGTGCGTACGCGCAGTCAGTGGGCCGCCGGATGAGCGGTCCACCACCAGTTCTGGGTCGAAAGCGCGAACATGCGACGCACCCTACCCCACGCGCCCCGCGCCCACACGTGAGCGGTAGCCCGTCTCACCTGTCGAGCCGGGCTAAAACGACTGGACACGACCCCGTAATGTTGAGGACGTGACCGTGAACGCTAAGACCAGCGCGAGCGCTGGCAACACCTGGCGAAACCTGCCCGCGGCGCAGCAGCCCGAGTACCCCGACGCCGAGGCTCTGCGCGCAGTGATCGCGGACCTCGAGTCGTATCCGCCGCTCGTCTTCGCGGGCGAGTGCGACCAGCTGCGCGCCCGGATGGCGGCCGTCGCCAAGGGCGAGGCGTTCCTCCTCCAGGGCGGCGACTGCGCCGAGGCCTTCGACGCGGTGTCCGCCGACCACATCCGCAACAAGCTCAAGACGCTGCTCCAGATGGGCGCCGTGCTCACGTACGCCGCGTCCGTGCCGGTGGTGAAGGTCGGCCGGATCGCCGGCCAGTACTCCAAGCCGCGCTCCAAGCCGACCGAGACCCGCGACGGCGTGACCCTGCCGACCTACCGGGGCGACTCCGTCAACGGCTTCGACTTCACCGAGGCGGCCCGCGTCCCGGACCCCGAGCGGCTGAAGCGGATGTACCACACGTCGGCGTCCACGCTGAACCTGGTGCGCGCCTTCACCACCGGCGGCTACGCCGACCTGCGCCAGGTCCACGCCTGGAACCAGGACTTCGTGAAGTCCTCCCCCTCCGGCCAGCGCTACGAGCAGCTCGCCCGCGAGATCGACAACGCGCTGAACTTCATGCACGCCTGCGGGGCGGACCCGGAGGAGTTCAAGACGGTCGAGTTCTACTCCTCGCACGAGGCGCTGCTGCTCGACTACGAGTCGGCGCTCACCCGCGTCGACTCGCGCACGGGACAGCTGTACGACGTCTCCGCGCACATGGTGTGGATCGGTGAGCGCACGCGCCAGCTGGACCACGCGCACATCGAGTTCGCCTCGAAGATCCGCAACCCCATCGGCATCAAGCTCGGGCCGACGACGACGGCCGAGGAGGCGCTTCAGTACGTCGAGCGCCTCGACCCGGACCGCGAGCCGGGCCGGCTGACCTTCATCGTGCGCATGGGCGCCGACAAGGTCCGCGACAAGCTGCCCGAGCTGGTGGAGAAGGTCACGGCGTCGGGCGCGACCGTGGCCTGGGTGACCGACCCGATGCACGGCAACACCTTCGAGGCGGCCTCCGGGCACAAGACGCGCCGCTTCGACGACGTGCTGGACGAGGTCAAGGGCTTCTTCGAGGTCCACAAGGCGCTCGGCACCCACCCGGGCGGTATCCACGTCGAGCTGACCGGCGACGACGTCACCGAGTGCGTGGGCGGCGGCGACGAGATCTTCGTCGACGACCTGCACCAGCGCTACGAGACGGCGTGCGACCCGCGGCTCAACCGCAGCCAGTCGCTCGACCTGGCGTTCCTCGTCGCGGAGATGTACAGGGACCAGTAGCGGTTCGCCTGTTACCGGAGCGTGCACTGGGGCGCGGATCACATACGATCCGCGCCCCACGGCACTTTTACGCCACCTGTGGTCCGGGTAAGGTTAGGTTAGCCTCACCGATCAACGGGTTCTAGCCATATCGGTTCGGCACCACTCATGTTCCCGGCGGGAGGTGAACCGCGTGTACGTCTGCAGCTGCTTCGGTGTGACCGAAGCGCAGGTCAAGCAGCACGCGGAGAACGGCGCCTGTACGCCCCGGCAGATCGCCTCCGCCTGTAAGGCCGGCACGGACTGCGGGTCCTGTGTACGTCGGATTCAGGCCATACTCGGCCGCGGCGCATGTCCGCGCCGTGAGCTCGCGGACCAGGGCAAGCCGGTCCTCTCCGAACTCGACGAAGCGGCCTGACCCAGCTCCGCTCAGCTCTCCGGCTGCTCGATCAGCTGCGCGATGTACAGCGCCTCGCCGAGCTTCTCCAGCAGGTCCAGCTGGGTGTCGAGGTAGTCGATGTGGTGCTCCTCGTCCGCGAGGATCGACTCGAAGATGTTGGCGGACGTGATGTCGCCCTTCTCGCGCATCACCTTGATCCCGCGCCGGAGGCGGTCGATGGCCTCGACCTCCACCTGCCGGTCGGCCTCGAACATCTCCTTGACGGTCTGGCCCACGCGGACGTGGAACAGGCGCTGGTAGTTCGGCAGGCCCTCCAGGAAGAGAATCCGGTCGGTGAGCACCTCCGCGTGCTTCATCTCGTCGAACGACTCGTGCCGCGTGTACTTCGCGAGCTTCGTCCAGCCGAAGTTCTCCTGCATCTTGGCGTGGAGGAAGTACTGGTTGATCGCGGTGAGCTCGCCGGTGAGCTGCTCGTTGAGGAACTCGATGACCTCGGGGTCGCCCTGCATCGCAGAGGCTCCTTCCACGTGGGGGATTTCGGGAGGTTGCCGCCGCATGATTTCACCGGTGCGCAAGATCGTCCAGTAAGTGCGTACTTAGTAAGTAAGGGCATGCTTAGTGTGAGTTGCCCGTTTTCGGGCGGGGTCGGTCATCCCCATCGTTCCCGGTCTGTCAGGATGGAGTCATGGGTCATCCGGTGGAGCGAGAACCAGGAGAGGCAGCAGCGTCCGAGCTTCCGCCGGGACAGCGACTGCAGCGGGGCTGGCCCGTCACACACTACGGCCCCGTACCCAAATTCCGGCCCGAACGCTGGGAGTTCCGGGTCTTCGGCGTCACCGCCGACGGCGACAAGCACTGCTGGACCCACGAGGAGTTCACGGCCCTGCCGCACACCACGGTCGTGGCCGATCTGCACTGCGTGACGAAGTTCAGCATGCTCGGCGCCGAGTGGGGCGGGGTCCCCGCCCGGACGATCCTGGACATCGCGCCCCCCGCGGACGACGTCACCCATGTGATGGTGTGGGCGGAGTACGGATTCAGCTCCAACCTGCGCCTGTCGGACTTCGCCTCCGACCGCACCCTCTTCGCCACCCACAAGGACGGCGAACTGCTCACCGCCGAGCACGGCTTCCCGCTCCGCCTGATCGTCCCCCACCTGTACGCCTGGAAGGGCCCGAAGTGGGTCCGCGGTGTCGAGTACATGACGGCCGACCGCCGTGGCTTCTGGGAGGAGCGCGGCTACCACAACATCGGCGACCCCTGGCGGGAACAGCGCTACTCGTACCAGGAGGAGCCGGGGGACGGCCCGGAGCTCTGACCTGCGGGGTTCCGCACGCAGGCGACCCGCCGCCTCAGCCGTCCCGCAGCTTCTTCAGCCGTTCCACGTCCGCCGCGTGCCCCTCCTGCCCGCCCGGGGTCTCGATGATCAGCGGGACCCCCGCGGTCGCCGGGTGGGTCATCAGGGCGCGGAACGGGTCCTCGCCGATGTGTCCGGCGCCGATGTTCGCGTGCCGGTCCTTGTGGGCGCCGACGACGTCCTTGGAGTCGTTGGCGTGGATCAGCTTCAGCCGGCCCTCGCCCACCGTCTCCACCAGCAGATCGAGGGTCCGGTGCATCCCGGACGGCCCGGTCAGGTCGTGGCCGGCCGCGAAGACGTGGCAGGTGTCCAGGCACACGCCCAGCTTCGGATGGGCGTCCAGCGCCTCGAAGTACGGCCCGAAGTCCCAGGTCCGCGAGCAGAGCGAGGAGCCCTGGCCGGCGGTCGACTCCAGCAGCAGGAAGGGGTCGTCGTCGTGGGTCAGCTCGTCCAGCAGCGGGAGCAGGCGCTCACGCACCTGCCGCAGCGCCACCGACCGCTCCCGCCCGCCCGTCGCGCTCCCGGTGTGCACGACCACGCCCAGCGCGCCGATCTCCCGGCCGCGGCGCAGCGAGTGCCGCAGCGACTCCACCGACTTCTCGACCGTGGCCTCGGTGTGCGAACCGAAGTTGATCAGATACGGCGCGTGCACGTACGCCGGGATCGAGTCCGCCGCGCACGCCTCCCGGAACGCCTCGTCCTGCCGGGGGCTGCCGGCCGGGGTGGCCCAGCCGCGCGGGTTCGCCACGAAGACCTGGACCGTCTCCGCCTTGAGTTCACGGGCGTACGACAGCCCCACGGAGTGCAGTCCGCCGGCCACCGGGACATGGCCGCCGACGGGGTTGCGGGACGGGAAGGGGAAGGCGGGGGCGGCGGCGCGGGACTGCTGACGTGTCACCCGTTCAGGGTGCCATGTCCCGGGGGACGCCCGGTCACCGGATGGTGATCGTGACCGTCGACCCCTTGGGCGCCATCTCGCCGGCCTCCACGGACTGGCTCTTCACGGTGTCGCCGAACAGCCCGAGCAGCCCGCGGTCCTCCTCGACCTCGAAGCCGGACTCCTCCAGCAGCTTCGTCGCGTCGTCGACGCTCGCGCCCACCACGTCCGGCACCTCGACCATCTCCGGGCCCTTGGACAGGGTCAGCGTCACGGTGTCGCCCTCGGCGAGCTGCCGGCCCGCACCCGGCGACTGGGCGGCGACCGAGCCCTTGTCGTACTCGGAGTTGATCCGCTCGGTGGCGACCTTCACCTTCAGGCCGGCCTCCTCCAGCTCGGCCCTGGCGTCGGCCGGGTCGTCGCCGGTGACGTCCGGGACGTCGACCGGGCTGCCCTTGCTGACGACGAGGGAGACCGCCGTACCGGCCCGCCGCTCCGTGCCCGCCTCGGGGTCGCTGCTGATCACGGCCCCCTTGGCGACGTCCTCGCTGAACGCCCGTGTGACGAGGCCCGGCTCCAGGCCGTCCTCCTTCAGCTGCGCCTTGGCCTCGGCCAGCCGGGTGCCCTTCAGATAGGGCACCTTCACGGTCTCGGGGCCGTCGGAGACGACGAGGGAGACGGCGTCGTTCTTGCGGATGCGGGAGCCCGGCTCCGGGTCGGTGCTGATGACCGTGCCCCGCTCGACCGTGTCGCTGTACTCGTGCTCGATGCCGCCGACCTCCAGCCCGGCCGCCTCCAGCCGCTCCTCGGCCCGCGCCTGCGTCTGGGTCAGCACCGCCGGGACCTTGGTGAACTGCCCCGAGTTGATGTACCAGACGCCCGCGCCGACGCCGAGCACCAGCAGGACGGCGGTGAGGAGCGCGACCAGTCCGCGGCGGGGCGGTCCGGAGCGGCGGCGCGGCGGCGGGGGAGGCTCCGCCGCGAACCGTGAGGTCCGGTGGACGCCGTCCTCGGGGGCCGGCGCGTCCTCGTCGACCGGCAGCGGCCGGGGCACGGTCAGCGAGCGCGGGATCACGCTCGTGCGGTCCTCGGCATTGTCGTGCTCCGCGGAGCGGGCCTGCGGCGGCAGCGCGTCCAGCTGCTCCTCGCCGAGCGCGCCGCGCGCCCGGCGCGCCCGCGCGAGCAGCTCCACGGCGTCGTGCGGCCGGACGGCCGGGGTGCGAGCGGTGGCCGAGGCGACGAGTTCGTCCAGCTCGTACGGCAGACCGGGGACGGCGGCCGAGGGCGGGGGCACGTCCTCGTGGAGGTGCTTGTAGAGGATGATCGCGGGGGAGTCCCCCTCGTGCGGCTTCCCGCCGGTGAGCATCTCGTAGAGCACGACCCCGCACGCGTACACGTCCGCGCGCGCGTCGGTGGTGCCCTGCTCGATCTGCTCGGGCGCGAGGTAGGAGACGGTGCCGAGGACGGCGCCGGTGGTGCTGGTCACGGAGTCCACGGACCGGACGAGCCCGAAGTCGGCGACCTTGACCCGTCCGTCGTCCCCGATCAGCACGTTCTCGGGCTTCATGTCCCGGTGCACGAAGCCGGCCCGGTGCGCGGCGCCGAGCGCGGCGAGCACCGGCTCCAGGATGTCCAGCGCGGCCCGCGGCTGGAGCGCCCCGCGCTCCCGCAGCACGTCCCGCAGGGTGCAGCCGGCGACGTACTCCATGGCGAGGTAGACGTACGACCCGTCGGTCCCCTGGTCGAACACCTGGACGACGTTCGGGTGGGCCAGCCGGGCGACGGACTTCGCCTCCCGGATGAAGCGCTCGACGAAGGAGGCGTCGGCGGCGAGCGACGGATGCATCACCTTGAGCGCGAGCACGCGGTCCAGGCGGGTGTCCACGGCCCGGTAGACCGTGGCCATCCCGCCGACCGCGATCCGCGCGTCCACGCGATAACGCCCGTCGAGCAGCTGCCCGACGAGAGGGTCCTGAAGGGTCGTGTCCACGGACGCGAGTGTACGAGCCCCCACGGACATTCCCCCCTCTCCGTCCGCCGTCGGAGCACGACTGGAGCGGAGCTGTGACGCACCCCACCGGGGGAGACCGGGGCCGTGGCCGCGGTCAGAACGCGGGACGCTCGGGATCCAGCACGGCCAGCCCCTCCGCCGGGGACGACGCCTCGGCGAAGTGGCGCCGGGGGATCCGGCCCGCCAGCCGGGCCAGCCGCCCCGCCTCGACCCCGGCCCGCATCGCGTGCGCCATCCGCTCGGGGTCCTGCGCCCGCGTCACCGCCGACGCCAGCATCACCCCCGCGCACCCCAGCTCCATCGCCAGCGCGGCGTCCGAGGCCGTGCCGGCCCCCGCGTCCAGGATCACCGGCACGCGCGCGTGCTCGACGATCAGCTGGAAGTTGTGCGGGTTGCGGATGCCCAGCCCGGACCCGATCGGCGAGCCCAGCGGCATGACCGCCGCACAGCCCACGTCCTCCAGCCTCCGCGCCAGCACCGGGTCGTCGTTGGTGTACGGCAGCACCGTGAACCCGTCGTCGACCAGCGTCTCCGCCGCGTCGAGCAGCTCGACCGGGTCCGGCAGCAGCGTCCGCTCGTCGGCGATGACCTCCAGCTTGACCAGGTCGGTGCCGAGCGCCTCGCGCGCGAGGCGGGCCGTCAGGACGGCCTCTCCGGCAGTGAAGCAGCCCGCGGTGTTGGGCAGCACCTGGATGCCGAGTTTCCGGAGGACGGACAGCACCGAGCCGTGCACCGAGGGGTCCACCCGGCGCATCGCGACGGTCGTCAGCTCGGTCCCCGAGGCGACCAGCGCGCGCTCCAGCACCTCCAGGCTGGGTGCCCCGCCCGTGCCCATGATCAGACGGGACGAGAAGGCCGTCCCGCCGAGGACGAAGGGATCGTCGGCCATGGTTCAGCCTCCCTGGACGGCCGTGAGGACTTCCACGCGGTCTCCCTCGGAGAGGGCGGTGGCGGACCACCGCGCGCGCGGGACGACGGTCTCGTTGAGCGCGGCGGCCACCCCGGAGGGCGCCGCCGTCAGGGACCGTACGACGGCGTCGAGGGCGGTGCCGGCCGCCACCTGTCGCCGCTCACCGTTGACGGAGATGTTCATGCGGGCTGCTCCGAGAGTGCGGCGGCGCCGAAGCGCCGGGGGGTGAAGGGACGGGCCTCGTCGGGAAGTTCCCCGGTGGCCAGGACGTGCGCCATCGCGTCGCCGGTCACCGGCGTCAGCAGCACACCGTTGCGGTAGTGCCCGGTGGCCAGCAGCAGGCCGTCCAGTCCGGTCGGCCCGAGCAGCGGCGCGTTGTCCGGCGACCCGGGGCGCAGTCCCGCGCGCGTCTCCGTCAGCGGCAGCTCGGTGATCCCGGGGACCAGCTCGTGCGCGTCCCGCAGCAGCTGGTACACGCCCCCGGCCGTCACCGTCGTGTCCCAGCCCAGTTCCTCACTGGTCGCGCCGACGACCAGCTCGCCGTTCTCCCGCGGCACCAGGTACACCTGGCTGCCGCGCACCACGGCCCGCACCGTCCGGCTCAGGAACGGCGCGTACGCCCGCGGCACGGTCAGCCGCAGCACCTCGCCCTTCACGGGCCGCACCGGCGGCAGCACCTCGTCCGGCACCCCCGCGAGCCGTCCGCTCAGGCTGCCGGCCGCGAGCACCACCTGTTCCGCTCCCAGCGCGTCTCCCGCGCGCGTGAGGACGCCGGCGGCCCGGCCGGCCACCACGGACAGCCGCTCCGCCCACGTCCGGTGGAAGACCACCCCGGCCCGCTCGCACGCGGCCACCAGCGCTCCCGCCAGCCGCCGCGGATCGATCTGGTGGTCGCCGTCCACCCGCAGCCCGCCGCGCACGCCCGGCGCGAGCATCGGCTCCAGCCGCCGGCACTCCCGCCCGGTGAGCCACTCCGACTCCAGCCCCGTGCGCCGTTGGAGGGCGTGCAGGTCCCGCAGGTGGGCGCGGTCGTCGGCGTCGAGGGCGACCGCGAGCGTGCCGCAGCGGCGGTAGCCGAGGTCGTGACCGGTGAGGTCGCTCAGCTCGGCCGCGAAGTCGGGGTAGCGGCGGGCCGAGGCGAGGTTGAGGCCGAGCAGCGTCTGCTCGCCGTAGTGCAGCTCCGTGACGGCGGCCAGCATCCCGGCCGCCACCTGCGCGGCCCCGCCGCCCGGTTCCGGGTCGACCACCGCCGTGCCGAACCCGCGCTGCGCGGCCCGCCACGCCGTGACCAGCCCGATGATGCCGCCCCCGACGACGAGGACGTCTGACGTACGTGAGGACATGGGCGTCCAGCCCCTCCCTTCGCCGGCATGACCCGGATCAGGTTCGTACGGTCGGAGGCCGCCAGCCTCCCTCTCAGCCCGGTGCGTCCGGGCTCCCGCGAGTGCTCTACGGTGGCCACCCTAGCCCGACGCCGGACGACTCAGTAAGGGAGCCTCCGCCCGTGACCCGCCCGCCCGCCTCCCCCCGCGCCTCCGCGGCGGACGGCCCCGCCCCGCGCCACCGGTCCCTCGACGGTCTCGTCCTCGCCCCCGTCGCCGACCAGGCCCCCGGGCAGGTGGGCACCCGCACCCGGTTCACGTACCACGAGAAGGACGGCGAGATCTGGGCCGAGTACGCGGGGGGCGACGTCGTACGCGGGCATCTGGTGGGTACCCGGGAGGGGGACCGGCTCGACTTCCGCTACGTCCAGCTCAAGCGGGACGGCGCGACCTCGTCGGGGCACTGCGTGGCGACGGTCGTGGAGCTGCCGGACGGCCGGGTCCGGCTCGAGGAGACGTGGGAGTGGGAGTCCGGGCCGGGCAGCGGCACGAGCGTTGTGGAGCAGGTCACGGAGCACGGCCACTGACTGACGGATCGTCAGGTGTCTATGGTGATCAGGTGAGCGAGCGGACGCAGGACGAAGACAGGTCACCGGCGCGGCGCGTGGTCGTCGTCGGCGCGGGCATGGCCGGGGTGCAGACCGCGGTCGCGCTGCGCGAACAGGGCTTCACCGGCACGGTGAGCCTGATCGGCGCGGAGCCCCACCAGCCCTACGACCGGCCACCGCTGTCCAAGGCCGTCCTGCTCGGCAAGGCGGAGGGCTCCGCCCTCGACGTCGACTTCGAGGGCCTCGGCATCGGCCTGCGGCTGGGCAGCGAGGTCCTCGGCGTGCGCGTCGCCGACCGTGAACTGGACACCGAGGCCGGGCCCGTCCCGTACGACGTCCTGGTCCTCGCCACCGGCGCGGAACCGATCCGGCTCCCCGGCGCCGAGGGCGTGCCCGGCGTCCACCTGCTGCGCACCCTGGACGACGCCGAACGCCTGCGGCCCGTGCTCGACCGGCAGCACGACGTCGTGGTCGTCGGCGCCGGCTGGATCGGCGCGGAGTTCGCCACGGCGGCCCGGGAGGCCGGCTGCGCGGTCACCGTCGTCGAGGCCGCCGAGCGTCCGCTGGCCGGCGCCCTGCCCGCCGAGGTCGCCGCCCCGATGACCGCCTGGTACGCCGACAGCGGCACCGTGCTGCGCACCCACGCGCGCGTGGAGCGCGTCGAGCCCGGCGCCGTCGTCCTCGACGACGGGTCGCGGCTGCCCGCCGGCGCCGTCGTGGTCGGCATCGGGGCCCGCCCCGCCACGGCCTGGCTGGCCGGCTCCGGCATCGCCCTCGGCGCCGACGGCGAGGTCGTGGCCGACGCCCATCTGCGCACCTCCGCGCCGGACGTGTACGCGGTGGGCGACTGCGCCTCCTTCCCGTCGGCGCGGTACGGCGAGCGGCTCCTCGTCCACCACTGGGACAACGCCCTCCAGGGCCCGCGCACGGTGGCGGCGAACATCCTCGGCGAGGCCACCGGCGAGCCCCTGGCGGTCTACGACCCGGTCCCGTACTTCTGGTCCGAGCAGTTCGGCCGTTTCGTCCAGTACGCCGGCCACCACACCGGCGCCGACACCACCCTGTGGCGCGGCGACCCGTCCGGACCGGCCTGGACGGTCTGCTGGCTGCGCGAGGACCGCCTGGTCGCCCTCCTGGCGGTGGGCCGGCCCCGCGACCTGGCCCAGGGACGCCGGCTGATCGAGGCGGGCACGCCGATGGACCCGCGGCTGCTCCAGGACCCGGCGCGCCCGCTGAAGGCGGCCACCGCCTGACGCGTCCGGGCGGGCCGCGCGGGCGGACGGGCGGGCGGACGTGCGGTGGACATGCGGCGGAGACACGGCGGCTTCGGGGCGGGTGCGGTGACGGGCGGAAGGCCGGCGGGGCGGCGGTCCGGCCGCGGGTGCGGCGGGCGGTTGCGATACGAACGGCTCGCCGACCGGCCGTGCCGGGGCGGACCCGGCTTCCGACTGTCAGTGGCAGATGGCAGGCTTGTTCCCGTGACCGAGATTGACGCAAAGATCGATGCTCTCGTCCCCGCCTGGCTCACTCTGCCCGACATCGCCGAGCAGCTCGGCGTGGAGGTGACGCGCGTCCGGCAGCTGGTCAAGGAGGGCCAGCTGATCGCCGTACGCCGGGGTGAGAACCGCGCGCTGCACGTGCCCGCCGCCTTCATCGACGGGGACAAGGTGGTCAAGGGCCTGTCCGGGACCCTGACGCTGCTGCGGGACGACGGCTTCACGGACGAAGAGATGATCGAGTGGCTCTTCACCCCCGACGCCAGCCTGCCCGGCACCCCGGCCCAGGCCCTGAGCGAGAATCGCGGCACGGAGGTGAAGCGCCGCGCCCAGGCGCTCGCCGTCTGACCCACAGATCCGACAACCGTCCGGTGTACGACGGCGGCCGTGACCGACGCCGCCGCGGTCGTACACCACCGCCCCCGGGGGGACCCACGCATGCCCGACACCGCCCGCGCCGGCCTCGCCGACGCCCGCCTCTACCTCTGCACGGACGCCCGTAGGCGCCAGGGCGACCTCCCGGAGTTCCTCGACGCCGTCCTCGCGGGCGGTGTCGACGTCGTGCAGCTGCGCGACAAGGGCATGGAGGCGGCCGAGGAGCTGGAGCACCTGGCGGTGTTCGCCGACGCCTGCGCCCGGCACGGCAAGCTGCTGGCGGTCAACGACCGCGCGGACGTCGCCCATGCCGCCGGCTCCGACGTCCTCCACCTCGGCCAGGGGGACCTGCCGGTCCCCGCGGCCCGCGCCCTCCTCGGCGACGGCGTCCTGATAGGCCGCTCCACGCACACGGAGGCGGAAGCGGCCGCGGCGGCCGTCCAGGAGGGCGTGGACTACTTCTGCACCGGCCCCTGCTGGCCCACGCCCACCAAGCCCGGCCGCCCCGCCCCGGGCCTCGGCCTGGTCCGGTACACGGCGTCCCTCGGCACCGACCGCCCCTGGTTCGCCATCGGAGGCATCGACCTCACCACCCTCGACGAGGCGCTGGAGGCGGGCGCCCGCCGGGTCGTCGTCGTCCGGGCGATCACGGAGGCGGACGATCCCGGGGCCGCGGCGACGGAGTTCGCCAAGCGGCTGGCCCAGGCCTGAGCCGCCTCCGGCGCGGTCCGGCGTGCGCCGACAGCGCGGTCCGGCGCGCACCGATCCCCGCCGGCGCCGCCGGTCCGTCCCAAGGGATGGACAACATGGCGACAAATCGGGCAAATGACCGAGATCCGGTTGGGTGACCGCCGCCCCCTGGCTAACCTGCGGGTATGGCCCTCGGAACCGCATCCACCAGGACTGATCGCGCGCGCACTGTGCGTGACATCCTGGCCAACGGCAAGACGACGTACTCGTTCGAGTTCTACGCGCCCAAGACCCCGCAGGGTGAGCGGAGCCTGTGGAACGCCCTCCGCAGGGTCGAGGCGGTGGCCCCGGACTTCGTCTCCGTGACCTACGGTGCCGGCGGTTCCACCCGGGCCACCACGGTCAAGGAGACGCAGCAGATCGTCGCCGACACCACCCTCACCCCGGTCGCGCACCTCACGGCCGTCGACCACTCCATCGCCGAACTGCGCAACATCATCGGCCAGTACGCCGACGCCGGCATCCGCAACATGCTCGCCGTCCGCGGCGACCCGCCCGGCGACCCCATGGGCGCGTGGGTGCCGCACCCCCAGGGCCTCACCTACGCCGCCGAGCTCGTCCGGCTCATCAAGGAGGCGGGCGACTTCTGTGTCGGGGTCGCCGCCTTTCCCGAGATGCACCCGCGCTCCGAGGACTGGGACACGGACGTCCGGCACTTCGTCGACAAGTGCCGGGCCGGCGCCGACTACGCCATCACACAGATGTTCTTCCAGCCCGAGTCGTACCTGCGGCTGCGCGACCGGGTGGCGGCGGCCGGCTGCGAGACCCCGGTCATCCCCGAGGTCCTGCCGGTGACGAGCCTGCGGATGCTGGAGCGGCTGCCCAAGCTCAGCAACGCCCACTTCCCGGCGGCCCTCAAAGAGCGGATCCTCACAGCGAAAGACGATCCGGCCGCTGTACGCTCCATGGGCATCGACTTCGCCACGGAGTTCTGCGCTCGGCTGCTCGCCGAGGGGGTGCCCGGACTGCACTTCATCACGCTCAACAATTCCACGGCGACGCTGGAAATCTACGAGAACCTGGGTCTGCACCACCCGCCGCGGGCCTAGACCGGTCGCACCGGTGTACGACACACTGCGTAGCGGTCACTGGGAGAGGGGCGTACATGGGCTGGACGGTCCTCTACATCGCGTTCGGCGTCGTCGCGCTGTGGCTGCTCGGCGAGGTGCTGCTGCAGTACAAGGCGCGACTGCGCTGGCGGCTGCTGGCGTTCGGCGGCTTCGTCGGCGTCGTGCTGGGGGTGCTGATCCCGTCCGTCGTCGTCATCGCCCTGGGCGCGGTCGCCTTCGCGATCGGCCAGACCTACGTCACCCTGTCGTTCCGCCGCGGCTTCGCGGCGGGCTGGGCCGTCAACCGGCCCGGCACCGACGGCACCAAGCGCCGCCGCGGCAAGGCCGAGCGCCAGGACCCCACGCTGGAGGTCTCCGACCTGGAGACGGGTGACGGCGACCCCGCGGCCGGCTCCGACGCCCTCGGCCCGGACGGCGCCGCGCCGTTCGGGGCCGACGACCTGTCGTACGGCCCGGCAGGAACCGCCTACGACGACGACCGCGACGACGTCTTCACGCCCGCGGCGCGCACCGCCGACCCGTCGGCCGCCGAGACCACCGCCGTCTACGAGCCGCAGCCCCTGCCCGACGACACCGGCTCCTACGGCATATACGGCGACACCGCCTACGCGGCCGCCGACCAGCCCCAGGACCAGTACGCGGCGACCGCCCAGAGCACCGACCAGGGCTACGGCTACGACGGCTACTCCTCCTACGGCCAGCAGCAGTACGGCTACGACACCCCCGGCGAGCAGCAGTACGCCGCCTACTCCGACCCGTACATCGGCACCCAGACCTACGGCGGGGGCTCGTTCGACGCCGGCTACGGCCAGCAGCAGTACGGGCAACAGGGCTACGGGCAGGACCAGTACGGCACCGGCGGCTACGGCGAGACCCCGGCCGGCGGCGTCTGGGTCCCGCAGCAGCGCAGCACCGACGACCCCCTCGGCGGCGAACTCCCGGCCGAGCAGCCGTACCCCTACCAGGGCGACGGGCACCAAGGGCAGGGGACCGGACTCGACGAGCAGTACCGGTACTGACGCGTCGCCGGTGCTGACGATCGCCGTCGGTATCGACGATCGCCGTCGGTACCGGCGAGCGTCAGTACGCACGGCGATCAGCGCGGTCCCGGCATCGCGGCGGCGGAAGGACGGTCGTGCTCAGGGGCGGCGCCGTGAGCTCACTGCGAGCCCCGGAACTCCGGTCCCTCCACGATCAGTCCGGACACCAGCGCGCCCGACATGCCCGCGTGCGGCAGACCGCCGCCCGGATGGGCCCAGCCGCCCACGGTGAACAGTCCCGTGAGGCCGGTGGGGTTCCCCGGGTGCAGCAGCCGGCCCTCGGCCGCGGCCAGCGCGGGCGCCGGGACGCCCCCGCCCTCCGCGCCCGTCTCCTCCGCTACGTCGGCGGGCGTGCGCACCTCGGCCCACAGCAGACGGTCCCGCAGGTCCGGCACCGCCCGCTCGGCCACGGCGACCACCGCCTCCGTGTGCCCGGCGGACACCTCCGCCCCGGCGGGGACCACGCACCGCAGCACGACCGCCTCATGGCCGGCGTCCGGCACCAGCGCGGGGTCGTCGGGCCGCAGGACGGTGACGGTCGGGCGGGACGGCACGCCGGGTGCCGCGCCGAAGAGGCTCTCCAGCTCCCCCTCGCGGTCGTCCGTGTGCACCACCGTCCGGTGCGCGGCCCCGGCCGGGCGCCCGCCGCGCAGCGCGAGCAGCACGGTCAGCCGGCCGGGCCGCCCCCGCTGCGGCGCCGGTTCGCCGTCGCCGCGCGGCGGAACGCCCGTCCCGGCACCGCGCAGGGTGCCGGGCGCCACCACGAAGTCCGCCTCCACGACCGTGCCCCCGGCCAGCTCCACGCCCGCCGCCCGGCCGTCCTTCTCCAGGACCCGGACGACCTCGGCGCCGAAACGGAACGCGACCCGGCGGGCCAGGCACCGCTCGTACACCGCGCGGGCCAGCTCCCGCATCCCCCCGCGCACGTACCACAGGCCGAAGGCGTGCTCCATGTACGGCAGCACGGCCGCACTCGCCGGGGCGGTCCGGGGATCGAGGCCGTACGCGAGCGCGTGGCTCTCCAGCAGCGCGGCGAGCCGGGCGTCGCGCAGCTCCCAGGCGCCGACCTCGGCGAGCGTGCCGGCCCGGCGGGTGCGCAGCAGGCGCTTGTGCGGGACCGACGGATAGGGCTCACGCCCGGCCAGCACCGGCCAGTTCGGCCACAGCGGCTCCTCCAGGAGCGGGCGGCGGGTGCGGTCCCAGGCCTCGCGGGCCCGGACCAGGAAGTCGCCCCAGCGCTGCCCGGCGCCCGCGCCCAGCGCCCCCTCCAGGGCGGCGACGACGCCCGCGCGTGAGGCGTTCGGCAGGGACACGGCACCGCCGTCGGCGAACACGTGCCGTGCGCTCGGGTCGACCTGGCGCAGCTCGACGCACTCCTCCAGCGGCTCCTTGCCGGTCTTGACGAACAGATCGCGCCAGACCGCGGGCAGGGGGAGCAGGCCGGGCCCGGTGTCGAAGGAGAAGCCGTCCCGCTCGAAGCGGCGCACCGCACCGCCGTACGTCTCCGTCCGCTCGTACACCGTCACCCGGTGGCCCGCGACGGCCAGCCGGGCGGCGGCCGCGAGGGCGCCCATCCCGGCGCCGATCACCGCAATCCGTGCCATGCCCGCGACTTTATCGGCCACCACCGGCCGTGACGCCGTCGGCCCGGTGCGCACCGGACCGACGGCGTGGGTACCGGCACGGGCGCTCCCGTCCCCAGCCGGCCGCGCCCCGCCGTGGGGGTGAGGACGCAGGTCTGAGTACGGCTACTCAGGCGCGGAGATGAGTACGGTCGCGGATGGGACGCCACCTGCGCGGACGGGAGAGTGGAGGCACGGGAAGGGGCCCGGCTCCGGCACCGCCGGCACGGGGCGGCGGAACGGCGCCGGCCCTCAACCGCTCCTTCCGCCGGCCCCGTCGGCGGAAGCGAGGCACGGGGGAGCGGGGAACGACCGGACGGGGGAGGAACCGGGGGAAACCCCGGGGAATCGGGGGAACGGGGTACGGGGGAGCACGGGGAGCGCCGGTGCGCGGTGGCCCGCGGGGGACGCGGCCACGGCGCACCGGCGCTTTCATCGCGCCGGAGCCCGGAGCCCGGAGCCCGGAGCCCGGAGCCCGGAGCCCGGAGCCCGGAGCCCGGAGCCCGGAGCCCGGAGCCCGGAGCCCGGAGCCTCCCGCGTCTCTAGTTGTGGCCGCTCACGCGCCCCTGCAACAGCCGCGACAGCGCCGCGTGGACGTCGTCCAGGGAGCGCTCCGGCTGGAAGGCCTGCCAGTCCAGGGCGGCCACCAGCACCATGCCGACCAGCGCCGCCGCCGTCAGCTGCACGTCGATCTCGTCGCTGAACTCGCCCTGCTCGATGCCCTCGCGCAGGACCCCCTCCACGACGGCGACCGCCTCCTGCCGCACCACCAGCAGCGTGGACTGCCAGGCCCGGTTGGTGCGCCACAGCTCGGCCACGTAGAGCTGGGTGAACGCCGGATAGCGGTCGATGAAGACGAGGCCCGCGCGGATCATCGCGTCCAGGGCGTCGACCCGGCTGCCGCCCTCGCGCGCCGTGCGCTCGGCCGCCTCCCTCAGGGAGGCGGTGAGGAGGCCCACGCCGTGGCGCAGCAGTTCCTCGAAGAGGACCGACTTGCTCGCGAAGTTGTAGTAGACCGTGCCCTTCGCGACGCCGGCCCGCTCGGCGATCTCGTCCACCGTGGTGGCGGAGAAGCCCTGCTCGGCGATGAGGGTGACGGCCGCCTCGTAGAGCTTCTGCCGGGTGGCCTCGCGGCGGGTGCGGCCGCCCGGCGTGGTGGTGCTGTCCATGCCCCCGATTCTCACAGGTGCCCGGCCGCCCGGGAGCCCCGACCGCGTGGTCACAGCGTGAGTTCCGGGTGCAGCCGGTCCAGTGTCCACACCTGGCGGCGGCGCGCGGACAGGGCGGTCAGCGCGAGGGCGCCCGCGGTGAAGGCGGCCAGCACCACGCACGCGTGCCACACCGGTTGCAGACCACCGCCCGTGATGAGCCGGCGCAGTGCCTCGACGACGTAGCTCATCGGCAGGAAGGGGTGGAGCGCGTTGAAGAAGCCGGGGCTCGTCTGCACCGGATAGGTGCCGCCCGCCGAGGTCAGCTGGAGCATCAGCAGGGCGAGGACGAGGATGCGGCCCGCCGCGCCGAAGCGGGCGTTGAGCCACTGCACCAGGGCCGCGAAGCAGGCCGTCACCAGGAACAGGAAGCCCACCGTGCCGGCCGCCCGTGCCATGTCCAGGCCGATCGCCCAGTGCAGCACCGCCATCAGGGCCGCCGTCTGAAGCACTCCGACCGCCACCACCGGCAGCCAGCCGGCCAGCGCGATCCGCCAGGCCGAGGCGCCCGCCGCGAGCGCGCGCCGGTTCAACGGCGGGATCAGCATGTACGCCACCATCGCGCCCACCCACAGCGACAACGGGATGAAGTACGGGGCGAATCCGGTGCCGTAGTTGGGCGCCTTGTGCAGGTCCTGCGTCGCGAGCCGCACGGGGTCCGCCATGACGGCCGTGCGCGCGTCGCGGTCCTGCTCGTCGTAGTCGGGGATCTGGGCTGCGCCGTCGCGCAGCCCGCCGGCGAGCTTCACGGAGCCGTCGACCAGCTTGTACATGCCGTCGTTGAGGTCCTCGGCGCCGGTCTTGAGCTTGCCGACGCCCTTGTCCAGGTCCGCGGCCCCGGTGTCGGCGGTGCCCAGGCCGGTGTGGAGCTTCTCGGCGCCCGCGGCGACCTCGGCGGCCCCCTTGTCGAGCGCGTTGATCCGGGACACGGCGTCGGCGATGTCCTCCGAGAGGTGCGGGGCGCGGTCGGCGAGTGCCTGGGCCTGCTCCTGGAGCGTGCCGAGGTCGGTGCGGAGCGCCTCCAGATCGCCGTCCTGGTCGGTGACGAGCGTGTCGACGTCGTCGGCGACCAGCGCGACGTCGGCGGCCGCGTCCCTCGCCTTCTCCAGGTCGGCGCAGGCGGCGTCGGGCAGCACCGGGGTCTCGCACCGCGTGCGGTACACACCGGCCAGGGTGTCGGAGGCGGTGTGGGCGCTCTCGGCGGCGGCGGGGGCCGTCTTGACCAGGGTGGCGAGGTGACCGCGGATCACCTGGGCGGAGTCGGCGACCAGTTGGGCGGTGTCCCCGATGGTCTTCTCGTTGTCCTCGAGGAACGGCCCGGCCTCGGCGTAGGCCGTGTTGACCTTGTCGGCGAGGGCCTTGGTGCCGTCCGCGACCTTCTGCGCGCCGTCCTCCAGGTCGCCGGCGCCCTTGTCGAGCTTCTTCAGGCCCTTGGACAGCTTGCCGCTGCCGGTCTTGGCGTCCTTCAGCCCGTCGGCGAGGTCCTGGGAGCCCTGTTCCGCCTTGCCGAGGCCTCCTTCGAGCTGGTCGGCGCCGTCGGCCGCCTCCACCGTCCGCCCGTGGATGTCGGAGAACGAGATGAAGATCCGGTCCAGGAAGGAGCGCGACGCCTTCGTCGACGCGGCCGAGCGCACCTCGCTGAAGACCGTCCGCGAGATCTGCCCGACGATGTAGTTGTTCGCGTCGTTGGTGCGCACCCGCAGGGCGCCGGTCTCGGGGGCGTCGCCCGCGCTGGAGGCGATCCGCCGGCTGAAGTCGGCGGGCATGGTCAGCGACAGGTAGTACGTGCCGTCCTCCACACCCGCGCGTGCCCGCGCCGCGCTCACCTCGTGCCAGTCGAAGACCTCGCTGTCGCGCAGCTCCTCGGTGATGTCGTCCCCGGCGGTGATCCTGCGGCCGTCGGCGGTCGCGCCCTCGTCGTCGTTCACCAGGGCCACGGGGATGCGGTCGAGGCGGCCGTAGGGGTCCCAGAAGGACCACAGGTACAGCGCGCCGTAGAGCAGGGGCAGCAGCAGGAGCGCCACCAGCGCGGCCCGGGGGAGCTTTCCCCGGCCGAAGCGGCGCAGCTCAAGCGCGGCCAGTTTCGGCGAGCGCATCCGCCGGGTCCTCCTTGTCGTCCGTGCCGGTGGTGCCGTTCATGCCCTTCGTGCCGTTCGTTCTGGCCGTCTCGGCCGTGTCGTCGGTCTCGTCGGGCTTATTCGGCTCATCGGGCTCGTCGGGCGCGTCCCAGTCGGCGTGGTCGTCCGCCGGTTCGTGGCGGGGGCCGCGGGTGGCGACCGTGACGGCGCCCTCGGGAGCCTCACCGCAGACCGCGACCACCGTCGTGCCGGCCTCGGTGAGGGACGCGAACAGTGCGTGGACGTCGGCCCGTTCGGCCTCGGACAGCTTCAGGTCGGCGTCGTCGACACCGAGCAGCCGCGGCCGGCCGACGAGCGCCAGCGCCACGGAGAGCCGCAGGGCCTCCAGCCGTTCCAGATCCCGCACGGCGGTCCGGGAGCCCTTGGGCAGCGCCTCCGGGTCGAGCCCGGCCGCGGCCAGCGCGGCGTCCATGCACCGCTTCGTCCCGGCCGCCTTCTCCGCGCGCGGCCGCAGCAGCTCCCGTACGGACCCGGCGAACCGCCGCTCCAGCAGCGCCCGTTCGCGCAGGTGCTCGCCGACGGTCAGGGCCGGGTCGAGGTCGGTGACCCCGGCGACGTGGGCCAGGGCGCTGATCCGGCGGACCGCCGCCAGGTTCTTCGGCAGCCGTGCCGTGCCCACCGTCGCGGTGCCGTCCGTCGCCCTCATCCGGCCGGTGAGCGCCAGCAGCAGGCTGGTCCGGCCGGAGCCGGACGCGCCCTCGATCACGATCAGCGAGCCGGGCGCCGCGTCGAGACCGACGTCCCGGAACGCCCACCCGCGCGGGCCGCGCAGTCCGAAGCCCTCGGCCGTGACGCCGACTCCGTCTCCGTCCCCGGTCACGCGCTTCCCCCCTGCCGGAATCTTTGAACTGACTGGTCAGTGCAAAAACTAGCCCGAACCTTCGATCGAAGCAAAAGCCCAGGTCAGAACGGATTGTCAGTGGCATACCGCACGATGGGCACATACGGCACCCGTAGTAGGTGTGCCGTCACCCAGACGACAGGAGGTTCGTCATGGCCAGCCACCACGCAGCAGCCGCCCGTCGGCACCGCGGTACCGGCCCTGCCCCCTCACTGACCGGCCCGGCGAGCGACGTGCATCCCGTGCTGCGCCGGACCACGGCCCCGCCCGCCGCCCTCGACCTGCTCGCCCAGGCCCGCGCCGGACTGGACGAGGCGACCGTCCTCGAGACCCCCAACGAGCGGTACGCCACGGCCCACCTCGCGGCCCTGCGCACCGCCGCCGCCGTGCTCGCCGCGCGCGGACGGCCCGAGACCACACCCAGGCGCCGCGCCCGCATCCGGAGCGCCTGGGAAGTGCTCCCCGAGATCGCGCCCGAACTCACCGAGTGGAGCGCCCTGTTCGCCTCCGGCGCCGGGCGCCGCGCCCGGGCCGAGGCCGGCATCCGGGGCGCGGCCAGCCGCCGCGACGCCGACGACCTGATACGCGACGTGGCGATGTTCGTCCGCCTGGTGGAGCGCCTGCTGGTCCTCCAGCCGGTCCTGCCCCCGCCCCGCCAGGAGGGCGAGGAACCGGACACGCCGGGCGCCGGGGGCGGGCCGGGCGGACCGGAGCCGGGCCGGGGCATGCCGGACGCGGGGTGAGGAGGACGTGACCCGTGCCGTGCGGACGGCCCGCTCCGCGCGCCGGTGGACCGGGCGCCGGACCGGGGCCCGCCGGGTCCGCCCGCACCCCGCGACCCGTGCGCACCGCAGTGACCGGCCGCGGTACGGAAGGCAATAGGGTGGAAGACGCCTGAGGCCTTCCCTCCCCCCGCAGCCCGGGGCCGGGGAGGCACCCCGTTCGCTCCGCCGCGCAAGAGGCGGTGCCGCGCCGAGGAGTCAACTGCCGTGCCGGACCCGATGCGCCCCCGCGCCTCTCTCCGTACCGCCGTGGTCTGGGAAGTCCTCCGGGACGCCCTCGACCGCCGGGTCAAGGCCACGGGGCGTGAGTCGCTGGACGTCCTCGACACGGGAGGCGGCAGCGGCAACTTCGCCGTGCCCGCCGCCCGCCTCGGGCACCGGGTCACCGTCGTCGACCCCAGCCCCAACGCGCTGTTCGCCCTGGAGCGCCGCGCCGCCGAGGCCGGCGTCGCCGACCGGGTGCGCGGTGTGCAGGGCGACGCCCACGGACTCTTCGACGTCGCCGAGCGCGGCGGCTACGACGCCGTCCTGTGCCACGGCGTCCTGGAGTACGTCGACGACCCGGCCGAGGGCGTCCGCAACGCGGTGGCCGCGCTGCGCTCCGAGGGCGTCCTCAGCCTGCTCGCCGCCGGCCTCGGCGGAGCCGTCCTCGCCCGGGCCCTCGCCGGCCACTTCAAGGAGGCCCGCCAGGCCCTCGCCGACCCGGACGGCCGCTGGGGCGAGGGTGACCCCGTGCCCCACCGCTTCACCGCCGAGCAGCTCACCGGACTGGTCGAGGGCGCCGGACTCAGGGTCGCCGCCGTGCACGGCGTGCGCGTCTTCGCCGACCTCGTCCCCGGCGTGCTCGTGGACACCGAGCCCGGCGCCCTGGAAGCCCTGCTGAAGCTGGAGGAGGCGGCGGCCGAGCTGCCCGCCTTCCACTCCGTGGCCACGCAGCTCCATGTGCTCGGTGAGACGCGGGCGACGGACGGCACCTGAGCGCACTCCCGGGACCCGCCGCTGATCAGCGGCTCGGCCGCACATGGAGTACGCCACAGGCCCCCCGTTCGAGCGCTGTGCGCCGTATGATCGAGGGAGACCGCCCGGCATGACGGGTCGGCCGCTGGGGAATGGAGTTGTCAGCGGACCGGGACGTCCATGACGGGCTCCGGTTGGCCAATTGGCGCAGAGGGGCGGGTTTCACGGGGGCGATTCCCTGCCTATCCTGAAGGGACCCCCCGGGTCGCCCCGGCGACTGCACGATGAGGAGGACTCCGTGCCGCTCTCGGAGCACGAGCAGCGCATGCTCGAGCAGATGGAGCGAGCGCTGTACGCCGAAGATCCCAAGTTCGCGTCGGCGCTCGAGGGAAGCGGGCTGCGTACGTACACCCGGCGGCGGGTCTACCAGGCAGTCGCGGGCTTCCTGGTGGGTATCGCGCTCCTCATGGCCGGTATGGTCGCCAAGCAGGTCTGGCTCAGCGTGGTGGGATTCCTCGTCATGCTGGGGTGCGCGGTTCTCGCCGTGACCGGCTGGCGCAAGGCCCCCAAACCCGGTGAACAGCCCACGGGAGCCCCGCACGCTCGCGGTCAGGGACGGGCGAAGCGCTCCATGATGGACCGGATCGAGCAGCGCTGGCAGCGCCGCCGTGACGAGCAGGGTGGCCACGGCCACTGAGTTCTGCCCCGGCGTCCGGCAGGGCCGCACAGCTCGTGCCACGACTTCGCTGAGGGGGTGACCACCCGGTCGGGTGGTCACCCCCTCGCGCATGCGCCCACCCCGCCGCCAGCGCCCGGCCCAGCCGGCCTCGCCCAGCCTTGCGCGGCCCTCGTCGCCCGCCTGGCGGACCCGGACCCTGCGCCCCCAGGCGGCGGAGTCGGCCCCGCCCGCCCCGCAGCGAACGGCCTCCGGGAGCATCGCATCCCCCAGCGTCCGGGCCCCCGGCCCTGGATCACTTCCGGGACGGGGACCGAACACAGCGCTCCCGGTGGCCCCGCACCGCGAGACCACCGCCGCTCCCACCGGCCGACCGCTCGGGCCGGCCCGTGGGGCTCGGAACTCACCGCCTCCCACGGCGGCCCGCCGGGCTCTGAGCGCCCCGCCGCCCGCCGTCCCTCCCGGCACGCGCCGGGCGCTGTCAGCCGCCCTCGTGTCCGGACGGTGACGCGCGGCGGATCAGGGACGCCCACCGGGCCGCCCCGGCCGCCCGCAGGGCCGTCCACCGGTCCGTGAGCTCCCAGACCGCACGCACGGCCGAACGCGGTGCGAGCACCGCACGCAGCCGCGCGGGCCGGCCGGCCCGCGCGCGCAGGGCCGCCCACACCCCGCGCACCTCGTCGGCCAGGCCCGCCTCGGCACGTGGCTCCGGCGCGTACAGCACCTGCTCCACGGCGCCCGCGACCCGGTGCACCGAGCGGGCCGCCGCCTCGTCCAGCTCACCGAGCCGGACGATCCGCTCGGCCGCCCGGCGGGGCGTCAGCGCATCGTCCGGGGCGATGCCGTAGTCCCAGGCCGTGTCGGTGAGCTCCCGCCACACCGCCAGCACATGCCCGGCGGCCGCCTCCGCGGCCTCGTGCGACGGCACGTCCGGCAGCACCGCCGCACCGGCGCCGGGACCGTGCCCGCCGCCGGTCCCGCGGGCGCCCGGTCCCGGGCCGGTTCCGGCGGACCCGGTGTGCCGGGCCGACGTCAGCCGCACCGCGCGGCGTCTGCGCCGCCACAGCATCGGCAGCAGCGGAACCATCAGGGCCGCCGCCCCCAGCAGGGTCCAGCCGGCGGTCCGCAGCCACGGGGTGCCCCCGCCGGCCTGCTCCGCCGGGTCCTGCGGCAGCGCGCCGGCGCAGTCGTCGAGCTGCCGGTCGACCGCCGAGCAGCTCGTGCTCTCCGACGGCTCCGCCGACGGGGACGCGTCCGCCGGGGCCGACGCCTGCGGCAGCTCCGGCACGGCGTCGTCCGACACCTCCGGGACGGTGTACGAGGGCGTCGTGCCCCGCGTCGGGGTCGGCTCGAAGCGGGTCCAGCCCACCCCCTCGAAGTACAGTTCCGGCCAGGCGTGCGCGTCCTTCAGACCCACCACCACCGAACCGTCCGCCTGCGGCGAGCCGGGCGCGAAGCCCACCGCGACCCGGGCCGGGATGCCCAGCGTGCGCGCCATCGCCGCCATCGCGAACGAGAAGTGCACGCAGAAGCCCTGCTTGTCGCGGAGGAACCGGGCGATCGCGTTCGTGCCGCCGCCGACCTCCACCTCGGTGTCGTACTCGAACCCGCCCGTCACCGCGAACCAGTCCTGGAGCGCCACCGCACGCTCGTAGTCGTTCGCCGCCCCCTCGGTCACCGCGCGGGCCGTGCGCTCCACCACCGCCGGAAGCGAGTCCGGCACCTCGGTGTACTCGCCGCGGATCGCCCCGGGGGCCTCCGGCGCCGAGGCCAGCTGCTGTGCCGTCGGCCGCACGTCGAGGCTGTCGACCTGGTACGTCTTGCCGCGCGTGGTCTCGCCGTGGTCGCCGACGAGGGCCATGCCGACCGGTTCGTACCGCCAGTTGCCCTCGATCCGGACTCCGCTCGGCGGATAGGGCATCGGCAGCCAGTCCTGGGCGTACCAGCCGGCGGCCGAGACACGGGTGGTGATCTGCGAGCGCCGGACGTCCGGGCCCAGGCCGGTGGGCGTGGGCAGCTCGTCCGGCACGGCGACGATGGTCCGCTTCGACGGCTTCCACGTGGTGCCGTCGAAGTCGTCCAGGGAGACGATCCGCAGGTACAGCTCCGAGACGTCGGCGGAGTCGGTGCGCAGGGTCAGGACCGTGCGGTCCTCGTCCACGTTCAGGCTGTCGCGCAGGGACACCAGCGGGTTGACCGCGGAGATCGTGCCCCCGCCGCCGCTGCCCGCCCCCACTCCGGCGCCGGCGCCGTCCAGCAGGCCGCCGTCGATCGCGGGCAGCGGCAGCAGCGGCACCACCAGGGCCACGCCCAGGGCGGCCGCGCCGATCCGCCGCCCGGTGCGCACCGGGGCCACGGGGGCGGACGGTCCCCCCGCGGCGCGCGGGCCGCCGCCGAAGACCCGGCCCCACTGCGCGAGCCGCTCCCGGCCCTCGGCCAGCAGCAGCATCAGATATCCCGCGGCGGCGACCAGGAACCACACCCAGTCGGCCGCTCCGTCGGACAGGCCCGCGGCGATCGAGTACAGCGCGAGCAGCGGCAGGCCGGCCGGGGCCGCGTTGCGGTAGGTCACCGCGAGGGTGTCCACCGCCAGACCGATCACCAGCACCCCGCCGACCAGCATCAGCCGGATGCCGTCGGACAGCGGGGCCGGGATCGCGTACCGCCCCACGTCGTCCGCGCCGGCCCGCAGCAGCTCGGCGAAGTGCTGGAACGCCTCCGGGCCGGGGACCAGCCCGACGAGGGCGTACTCCCGGGCGAATGCCACGGTGAGCAGCACCAGTGCGACCAGCGCCTGGGCCAGGACGGTCAGCGGCCGGGCCAGCGGGACCCGCCGCGCCGCCGCGCCCGCCAGGGACTGGAGGGCCAGCAGGAACGCGGCCTGCACGACCCAGACCAGCCGGTCGACCAGGGGCAGCAGGGCGCTCGACGCCGCCAGCGTGGCCGCCGCCGAACACAGGGTGAGCCGCGTCCGCCCGCTCATGATCCCGCCCCCCTTCCGCTCGTCCCGCCGCCCGCCGTCACCACACCGGAGCGCTCGCCGTCCGCCCGGCGCCACAGCTCGCCCAGCGCGGCGCCCCGCGGCACGCTCAGGGCCGTCCACCCCGCCTCGCGCAGCATGCGCAGCCGGTCCTGTGTCCTGTTCATCGGATCGGACCCGGCATTCGGTTCACGCCCCCAGCCGTCGCCGTCCAGCAGGAAGGCGACGGCACCCCCGCTGCGCCGCCGCATCCTCGCGGCCACCGCGGCCTGCTCCTCGTCGAGCTCCCCGAGGAACGCCACCAGCAGCCCCTCGTCGCCGCCGCGCAGCACGTCGTGGGCCGGCGACAGACCGGTGCCGTCGGAGTGGTCGATCACGGCGAGGGTGTCCATCATCAGCCCGGCCGCGTCCGCCGACCCCTGGCTCGCCCCGGCGAACCCGTCGGCGCCCTCGCCGGGCACCGAGCTGCCCGTGTCGGTCAGCAGCCGCACGGAGAAGCCCCGCTCCAGCATGTGCACCAGCACGGACGCGGCGGCCGAGACCGCCCACTCGAAGGCCGAGTCGGGGCCCGCGCCCCGGAAGGCGAGCGCGCGGGTGTCGAGGAGCACGGTGCAGCGCGCGCGCCGGGGCTGCTCCTCGCGGCGCACCATCAGCTCGCCGTAGCGGGCCGTGGAACGCCAGTGCACGCGCCGCAGGTCGTCGCCGTAGCGGTAGCCGCGCGGGATCACGTCGTCCTCGCCGGCCAGCGCCAGGGAGCGCTGCCGCCCGTCGCCGTACCCCTTGGCCTCGCCGCCGAGCCGCACCGGCGGCAGCGGCTCCACGCGCGGGATCACCGTCAGGGTGTCGGACGTCGAGAAGGAGCGGGTCAGCTCGCACATGCCGAACGGGTCGCTCAGCCGCAGCTGGAGGGGGCCCAGCGGGTAGCGGCCGCGCAGGTCGGAGCGGACCCGGTAGGACACCTCGCGGCGGCCGCCCGGCTCCACCCGGTCCAGCACGAAGCGGGGGCGCGGCCCGAGCACGTAGGGCACCCGGTCCTGGAGCATCAGCAGGCCCGTGGGCAGCCGGGAGACGTTGTCCATGCGCAGGTGGACCCGCGCCTCGCTGCCGGCGGGCACCCGCGCGGGCGCCAGCCGGCGGCTGCCGGAGACCCGGTAGCGGGTGCGGTAGACCACGGCCGCGCAGACCAGGGGCAGCGCGGCCAGCAGCAGCCCCACCCGCAGCAGATCCGGCTGTCCGAGCACGTACGCGCAGACGGCGGCCGCGATGCCGGCGGCCAGGAAGGAGCGGCCGCGGGTGGTGAGGCCGGCCAGCGCGGTGCGGGCAGCGCCCCGCTCGTCGCGCCCGGCCTCGCCCCGCCCGGTTCCGCCGGAGGCCATCACAGCCTCCGCGGCTGCTGCTGGTCGAAGGCCTGCGCGCCGGCCCCGAAGCCGTGGCCGCGCTGCTGCCCGGGGGCCGCGGGCACCGGGGTGCGCTGGAGGATCTCCTCGACGACCTGCTCGGCCGTACGGCGGTTGAGCTGGGCCTGCGCGGTGGGCAGCAGACGGTGGGCCAGGACGGCCACGGCGAGCTGCTGCACGTCGTCCGGCAGCGCGTACTCCCGGCCGCAGAGCGCGGCGGACGCCTTCGCCGCGCGCAGCAGGTGCAGCGTCGCGCGCGGCGAGGCGCCGAGTCTGAGGTCGGGGTGGGTGCGGGTGGCGGCGACCAGGTCGACGGCGTACCTGCGCACCGCCTCGGCCACGTGCACCCCGCGGACGGCGTCGATCAGCTTGACGATCTCGTGCGCGTGCGCCACCGGCTGGAGGTCGTCCAGCGGGCTCACCCCGCCGTGCACGTCGAGCATCTGCAACTCGGCTTCGGGGCTCGGGTAGCCGATGGAGACGCGCGCCATGAAACGGTCGCGCTGGGCCTCGGGCAGCGGGTAGGTGCCCTCCATCTCGATCGGGTTCTGCGTGGCCACCACCATGAACGGGCTGGGCAGCTCGTAGGACTGCCCGTCGATGGTGACCTGGCGCTCCTCCAGGGACTCCAGCAGCGCGGACTGGGTCTTGGGCGAGGCGCGGTTGATCTCGTCGCCGATCACGATCTGAGCGAAGATCGCGCCCGGCTTGAACTCGAAGTCGCGGCGCTGCTGGTCCCAGATCGACACGCCGGTGATGTCCGACGGCAGCAGGTCGGGCGTGAACTGGATGCGCCGCACCGAGCAGTCGATGGAACGGGCCAGCGCCTTCGCGAGCATCGTCTTGCCCACGCCGGGGACGTCCTCGATCAGGAGATGGCCCTCGGCGAGCAGCACGGTCAGCGAAAGCCGTACGACCTCGGGCTTGCCCTCGATCACTCCCTCCACCGAACTGCGGACACGCTCCACAGTCGCGGTCAGATCAGTGAGGCTCGCTCGATCGTCATAGGTCGTCACCCGGCCCTCCTCGGCCCGTTCCTCCGGGCCGACGCTGCGCGGACCGGCCCACCCCGAAACACGGGCACCACGCGGGGAGACCCCCGCGTGACACCACTCCCGCATTCTTGCTGCCGTTACCGATTCGTGTCACTCGCCTGTGGACAACTGACAGCGATACGTCAGGTCTCAGGACGGTTGCCCCGGGTCGATCTCGCGCAGCAGGCCGGTCTTCACGTCGAACACGAAACCGCGCACGTCGTCGGTGTGCTCCAGGAACGGCGAGGTGCGCACCCGCTGCATCGACTGCCGTACGTCCTGGTCGACGTCCCGGAACGCCTCCACGGCCCAGGCGGGACGCTGACCGACCTCCATCTCCAGTTCGTTACGGAAATCCTCGGTGATCGACTCAAGGCCGCAGCCGGTGTGGTGGATGAGCACGACGCTGCGCGTGCCGAGCTTGCGCTGGCTGATGGTGAGGGAGCGGATCACGTCGTCGGTGACGACGCCGCCCGCGTTGCGGATGGTGTGGCAGTCGCCGAGTTCCAGGCCGAGGGCGGCGTGCAGGTCGAGACGGGCGTCCATGCAGGCCACGACGGCCACCCGCAGCACGGGGCGGGCGTCCATGCCGGGGTCGGTGAACTGAGCGGCGTACCGCTCGTTCGCCTCGACCAGGCGGTCGGTGACGGTGCCGCCGCCTATGGCGCCTTCGGACTCGACGGGTACGGATGCAGAAGTCGTCATAGCCATGACGTTACTGGTCACCGGCGTTCCGGGCCTGTCGTGAGAAGGGAAAAAGCCGTCATCACCTGTCACCTGTGAGGTAAGCCACAGGAGGGAGCGTGCCGCGGCCGACCGGGTGAAATCCGCCCGCGCACCGCTTGGCGCCCGGGCGGGCCCGCGACGCGCAGGCCGGTTGATTGACCGCGAGACAGGGTGGACTAAAGTGGCGCGAAGCGGGAGGCGACGATCTTCCCGCTGGTGAATTCCCCGTGAGACCCCGGCGCGGCAGCCGGAGATCTCCCCGCGTGCGCGGCGCGTACGTACGGCTCGGCCTCCTCCCGCTCCCGGCCGGCTGACGCCTGAGGCGCCGGCGGGCCTCCCGTCACCGGGGGTACCCCCGCGTCCGCCGGGGAGCGGGGGGACCCGGCGGTGCGGACGGGCCCGCCGGATCTGAGAGGGCCCAAGAGGTGGAGGGGCGCGAAGCGCATGCGAACGACGGCGAAGGCGCACGACCGGAGGGACGGACCCGGCACGTCCCGGTGATGCTCCGGCGGTGCCTGGACCTGCTGGCCCCCGCCCTGGAGCGGCCCGGAGCCGTCGTCGTCGACTGCACCCTCGGGCTCGGCGGGCACAGCGAGGCCCTGCTCACCCGGTTCCCCGGCGTCCGGCTCGTCGCCCTCGACCGCGACACCGAGGCGCTGCGCCTGTCCGGCGAACGGCTGGCGCCCTACGGCGACCGCGCCACCCTCGTGCACGCCGTGTACGACGAACTGCCCGAGGTGCTGGAGCGCCTCGGCAGCCCGCGCGTGCAGGGGGTGCTGTTCGACCTCGGGGTCTCCTCCATGCAACTCGACGAGGCCGAGCGGGGGTTCGCCTACGCCCAGGACGCCCCGCTCGACATGCGCATGGACCAGACGACCGGCATCAGCGCCGCCGAGGTCCTCAACACCTACCCGCCCGGTGAACTGGTGCGCATCCTGCGGGCGTACGGCGAGGAGAAGCAGGCCAAGCGGATCGTCTCCGCGATTGTGCGGGAACGCGAGAAGGAGCCGTTCACGCACAGCGCCCGGCTCGTCGAGCTGATCCGGGGCGCGCTGCCGCAGGCCGCCAAGCGGACCGGCGGCAACCCCGCCAAGCGCACCTTCCAGGCCCTGCGCATCGAGGTCAACGGTGAGCTCGCCGTACTGGAGCGCGCGATCCCGGCCGCGGTCGACGCCCTCGCCGTCGGCGGGCGGATCGCCGTACTGTCGTACCACTCGCTGGAGGACCGGCTGGTCAAGCAGGTGTTCGCGGCCGGAGCCGCCTCCACCGCGCCGCCCGGGCTGCCGGTCGTGCCCGAGCGCTACCAGCCGCGGCTCAAGCTGCTCACGCGCGGTGCCGAACTTCCCACCGAGGAAGAGATCGCCGAGAACCGGCGGGCGGCTCCGGCCCGGCTGCGCGGGGCCGAGCGCATCAGGGAGGCCGTTGAGTGACGGGTGTGAGGCGGGCACGCCGGGGGACACCCCGGCCCGAGTGGGTTCGTGACTCCGACCCGGGGGAGGGCGAGTGAGCGGGAAACCCGAACTGAGGGGGAGGGCCGCCCGGCTCGCGCGCCTCTTCCCGGCGGGCCCGCGCCAGGCCGCCCGCACCCCCTTCGTGCTGCTCGTCGTGCTGCTCCTCGGCGGCGGCCTCATCGGTCTGCTGGTGCTGAACTCCGCGCTCAGCGAGGGGTCGTTCCGGAAGGACGACCTGGAGAAGGAGACCAAGGCCCTCACCGACGAGGAACAGGCGCTCCAGCGGGACATCGACTCCTACTCGGCCCCGGACGCGCTCCAGCGCCGCGCCCGTGAACTGGGCATGGTGCCCGGCGGCGACCCCGCCTTCCTCGACCCGGACGGCACCGTGAAGGGCGTGCCCTCCGCCGCCCCGCGCTCCTCGGCCGACCCCGCCAGCGCCGTACGGCCCCCCGAGGTGATCGCCTCCGGCCTGTCCGCGGTGACCTCCGCCTCCGACGCCCCGTCCCCGGCGGCCGGCCCCTACCCGGCGGCCCCCGCCCCGACGGCAGTGCCCACCCCAGTCCTTCCCCCGACCCCCGGCAGGTGACGGAAGTGTCCGACAGGCAACCGCCGCGCCGGCGCGTTCCCGGCCCCGCCCGGCCCGTCCGGCCCTCGCGGCCCGCCGCGGCCCGGCGCCGCCCAGGGCCCGGTGCCCGCCCGGCCCGCCGGCCGGCCGCGCCGCGGCCCGGGGCTCCCCGTGTCATCCGGCTCGGCAGCCCGCGGCCGCGCCTGCGCTTGGTGGGCCTCGCGCTGACGCTGGTGCTGGCCGCCTTCGTCGTACGGCTGCTCCAGGTGCAGGCCGTCGACGCGAGCACGTACGCCGCCGCGGCGGAGCAGAACCGGTATGTCGGACAGGTGCTGGCCGCCGAGCGCGGTGAGATCACCGACCGCTCCGGCGTGGCCCTGGCGACCAGCGAGGACGCCTACGACATCACCGCCGACCCGACGATGTTCGCGCGCGAGCAGCTGAAGATCGACGACGGCCCCGAGCAGGCGGCCGCGCTCCTCGCGCCGATCCTCGGCCAGGAGCAGTCCGACCTCGTCGCGAAGCTGCGGCCGGAGGACGAGGACGCCCGCTACGCCAAGCTGGCCAGCCGGCAGACCCCCCAGGTCTGGAAGCAGATCAAGGACCTGAAGTCCGCGCTCGCCACCAAGGCGGAGACGGACGGCTCCACGGTCAACGTCCTCGCCGGCGTCTTCTCCGTCCCCAGCAGCAAGCGCGTGTACCCCAACGGCGACATCGCCGCCGGGATACTGGGCTGGGTCAACGCCGACGGCAAGGGCGGCGGAGGCGTCGAGCAGCAGCTGAACACGGTCCTGACCGGCAAGGACGGCAAGATCCGCTACGCCCAGTCCGGCGGCCGCCAGGTGCCCACCGCGGGCTCCACCGAGACGCCCGCCGTGCCCGGTTCCGACGTCGAGCTGACGATCGACCGGGACATCCAGTGGGCCGCCCAGAACGCCATCACCGAGCAGGTGGAGGAGTCGAAGGCCGACCGCGGCTACGTCGTCGTCCAGGACACCCGCACCGGCGAGATCCTCGCCATGGCCAACTCGCCCGGCTTCGACCCCAACGACCTGTCCGACGCCGACCCCGCGGCGCTCGGCAACGCGGCCCTCCAGGACGCCTACGAGCCCGGCTCCACCGCCAAGGTCATGTCGATGGCCGCGGTGCTGGAGGAGAACGCCGCCACCCCCCTGACGCACGTCACCGTGCCCAACCGGCTGCACCGCGGCGACCGGCTCTTCCAGGACGACATCGACCACCCGACCTGGTACCTCACGCTCAACGGCGTGCTCGCGAAGTCCAGCAACATCGGCACCATCCTGGCGACCGGCCAGCTGGGCGAGACGCAGGCCGAGGCGAACGAGGTCCTCTACTCCTACCTGCGCAAGTTCGGCATCGGCAGCTACACCGGGCTCGGCTTCCCCGGCGAGACCAAGGGCATCCTCGCGGCGCCCGACGACTGGTCCACCTCGCAGCAGTACACGATTCCTTTCGGCCAGGGCGTGTCCGTCAACGCCGTCCAGGCGGCCTCCGTCTACTCGACGATCGCCAATGGCGGGGTCCGCGTCGAGCCGACCCTGGTGCGCGGCACCAAGGGGCCCGACGGACGCTTCACCGCGGCCGAGGCCCCGCAGAAGACCCGGGTGGTCAGCGAGAAGACGGCCAAGACCCTCGCCCAGATGCTGGAGTCGGTCGTGGACGACGAGGAGGGAACCGGCGCCAAGGCGCGCATCCCCGGCTACCGCGTGGCGGGCAAGACCGGCACCGCCAACCGTGTGGATCCGGCCACCGGCAAGTACAACGGTTACACCTCGTCCTTCGCCGGGTTCGCGCCCGCCGACAACCCCCGTGTCACCGTCTACTGCGCGATCCAGAACGCCACCGAGGGCAGCTACTTCGGCGGCCAGATCTGCGGTCCCGTCTTCAAGCAGGTCATGGAGTTCACCCTGAAGTCCCTCCAGGTGCCCCCGACCGGGGCGAAGGCCGCGAACCTCCCGGTCTCCTTCACCCCCTGAGCCCTCCCGGGCGCCCCCGCCCCGCCCCCGACCCGTGAGCCCCTCAGCCCGTCCGCCCGCCCGTGTTCAGCGCCGAACCAGCCAGGAAATCAGCCCGTGACCATGATCACCCCCGATCCCGGGAACCACGCTCCGACCGGGACCCCGCCGCGGCCCTCACTTCGCCCGCAGGCGGGTACGCCCGGTACGCTCACCGCCGTGCCACACGCTGATCAGTCCCAAACCACCCAGAAGGGCGCTTCCGTGACGTATCCGGGGCCGCCGCGACCGGTTCAGGTCTCCGCCACACCCCTCGCGGAGCTCGCCGATCAGCTGGGTGCCGCCACGCCGCAGGGCGCCGCCGAGGTCACGGGCATCACCCACGACTCCCGCGCCGTCCGCCCCGGCGACCTGTACGCCGCCCTCCCGGGCGCCCGCCTGCACGGCGCCGACTTCGTCACCCAGGCCGCGGGCCTCGGCGCGGTCGCCGTCCTGACCGACCCGACCGGCGCCGAGCGCGCCGCCGCGACCGGTCTGCCGGTGCTGGTCGTCGACGACCCGCGCGGGCGCATGGGCGAACTGGCGGCCACGATCTACGGCCACCCCGGCCGTGACCTGCTCCAGATCGGCATCACCGGCACCTCCGGCAAGACCACGACGGCGTACCTCGTCGAGGGCGGCCTGAAGGCCACCCGCGCCACCGGGGAGGAAGACCGGCGCGGAGCGCCGCCGGCCGAGGGCGGTGACGGGCGACGGGTGGGACTCATCGGCACCGTCGAGATGCGCATCGGCGACGAGCGGATCAAGTCCGAGCGCACCACCCCCGAGGCCACCGACCTCCAGGCCCTCTTCGCGGTCATGCGCGAACGCGGCGTCGACGCCGTGGCGATGGAGGTCTCCAGCCACGCCCTGGTCCTCGGCCGGGTCGACGGCTGCGTCTTCGACATCGCCGTGTTCAACAACCTCAGCCCGGAGCACATGGAGTTCCACTCCGACATGGAGGACTACTTCCGGGCCAAGGCGCGGCTGTTCACCCGTGAACGCAGCAGACTCGGCGTGGTCAACCTCGACGACGAGTACGGCCGCAGGCTCGCCGCCGGTGAGGCCGAGGTCCCGGTCGTCACCTTCTCCGCCGAGGGGAACCCCGACGCCGACTGGCGCGCCGAGGACGTCCGGACCGGCCCCATGGACTCGATGTTCACCGCCGTCGGCCCCCGCGGCGAGCGCGTCGCCGCCAGATCGCCGCTGCCCGGCCCCTTCAACGTGGCCAACACCCTCGCCGCGATCGTCGCCCTCTCCGTGGCCGGCCTCGACCCGCAGGCCGCCGCCGACGGCGTCGCCGCCGTACCGGGTGTGCCGGGCCGGCTGGAGCGGGTGGACGCCGGGCAGCCCTACCTCGCGGTCGTCGACTACGCGCACAAGACGGACGCCGTCGAATCCGTCCTCCGGGCGCTGCGCAAGGTCACCAAGGGCCGGCTGCACATCGTGCTCGGCTGCGGCGGCGACCGCGACACCACCAAGCGCGCGCCGATGGGCGCCGCCGCGGCCCGGCTCGCCGACACCGCCGTACTCACCTCCGACAACCCCCGCTCCGAGGACCCCCTCGCGATCCTCGCGACCATGCTCCAGGGCGCCGCCTCCGTGCCGGCCCACGAGCGCGGCGAGGTCCAGCTCTTCGAGGACCGGGCCGCCGCGATCGCCGCCGCCGTCGGCCGCGCACGGCCCGGCGACACCGTGCTGGTCGCGGGCAAGGGCCACGAGCAGGGCCAGGACATCGCCGGTGTGGTCCGTCCCTTCGACGACCGCCAGGTGCTTCGCGAAGCTATCCAGAAGACCCAGGGATGAACTTGTGATCGCCCTCTCCCTCGCCGAGATCGCAGCAGTCGTCGGCGGGCAGACGCACGACATACCGGATCCGACCGCGCGAGTCACCGGGCCGGTCGTCCGGGACTCCCGCGAGGTGGAGCCCGGCAGCCTCTTCGTCGCCTTCGTCGGCGAACGCGTGGACGGCCACGACTTCGCCCACGCGGTCGTGGAGGCGGGCGCGGCGGCCGTCCTGGCGTCGCGCCCCGTCGGCGTGCCCGCGATCGTCGTGGACGACGTCCAGGCGGCGCTCGGCGCCCTCGCCCGGCACGTCGTGCGCACGCTCGGCACGACGCTCGTCGCCCTCACCGGCTCGGCCGGCAAGACCAGCACCAAGGACCTCATCGCGCAGGTGCTCCAGCACAAGGCGCCGACGGTGTGGACGCCCGGCTCGCTCAACAACGAGATCGGGCTGCCGCTGACCGCCCTGTCCGCCACCGAGGAGACGAAGTTCCTCGTGCTGGAGATGGGCGCCCGCGGCATCGGCCACATCCGCTACCTCACCGGCCTGACGCCCCCGAGGATCGGGCTCGTGCTCAACGTCGGCAGCGCCCACATCGGCGAGTTCGGCGGCCGTGAGCAGATCGCGCAGGCGAAGGGCGAACTGGTCGAGTCCCTCCCCGCGGCGGACGACGGCGGCATCGCCGTCCTCAACGCGGACGACCCCTTGGTCCGGGCCATGTCCTCCCGGACGGCCGCTCGGGTCGTGCTGTTCGGGGAGTCGGGCGAAGCGGACGTACGCGCCGAGAACGTACGACTCACGGACAGCGGACAGCCCTGCTTCAGGCTTCACACACCCTCCGGTGCAAGCGATGTGACCATGCGCCTGTACGGTGAGCACCACGTGTCGAACGCGCTCGCCGCGGCCGCCGTCGCCCATGAGCTGGGCATGTCCGCGGAAGAGATCGCCACCGCGCTCTCCGAGGCGGGCTCCCTCTCCCGCTGGCGGATGGAGGTCACCGAGCGCCCGGACGGCGTGACGATCGTCAACGACGCCTACAACGCGAACCCCGAGTCCATGAAGGCCGCCCTGCGTGCGCTGGCCGCCATGGGCACCGGGCGCCGCACGTGGGCGGTGCTCGGCAAGATGGCCGAGCTGGGGGACGAGGCGCTCGCCGAGCACGACGCGGTCGGACGGCTCGCCGTCCGGCTCAACGTCAGCAAGCTCGTCGCGGTCGGGGGCAGGGAAGCCGCCTGGCTGCAACTGGGCGCATATAACGAGGGTTCGTGGGGTGAGGAGTCGGTGCACGTGTCCGACGCACAGGCGGCGGTCGACCTGTTGCGCAGCGAGTTGCGCCCGGGAGACGTCGTACTCGTGAAGGCGTCCCGTTCGGTCGGCCTCGAGAGCGTCGCGCAGGCGCTGCTCGCGACCGGTGCCGAGGGTGAGGTCGCTGCCCGATGATGAAGCAGATCCTGTTCTCGGGTGTCATCGGTCTCTTCCTGACCTTGGTCGGCACGCCGCTGCTGATCAAGCTGCTCGCGCGCAAGGGATACGGCCAGTACATCCGTGACGACGGCCCGCGCGAGCACGCCAGCAAGCGCGGTACGCCGACCATGGGCGGTATCGCCTTCATCCTGGCGACCGTGGCCGCGTACTTCCTGTCCAAGGTCATCACCGGCCAGACGCCGACCTACTCGGGTCTGCTGGTGCTCGGCCTGATGGTCGGCATGGGCCTGGTCGGCTTCCTCGACGACTACATCAAGATCGTCAAGCGGCGGTCGCTGGGTCTGCGGGCCAAGGCGAAGATGGCCGGCCAGCTGATCGTCGGCATCGCCTTCGCGGTGCTCTCGCTCCAGTTCGCCGACGCCCGCGACATCACCCCCGCCTCCACCAAGCTGTCGTTCATCACGGACTTCGGCTGGACGATCGGCCCGGTGCTGTTCGTCGTCTGGGCGCTGTTCATGATCCTCGCCATGTCGAACGGCGTGAACCTCACCGACGGTCTGGACGGCCTCGCCACCGGCGCCTCCGTGCTCGTCTTCGGCGCCTACACGTTCATCGGCGTCTGGCAGTTCCAGGAGTCCTGCGCCAACGGCGAGACCCTGACCAACCCCAACGCGTGCTTCGAGGTGCGCGACCCGCTGGACCTCGCGGTCGTCTCCTCCGCGCTGATGGGCGCCTGCCTGGGCTTCCTGTGGTGGAACACGTCGCCGGCCAAGATCTTCATGGGCGACACCGGTTCGCTGGCGCTCGGCGGTGTCCTCGCGGGTCTGGCGATCTGCTCCCGCACCGAGCTGCTGCTCGCCATCCTGGGCGGTCTGTTCGTCCTCATCACCATGTCGGTGGTCATCCAGGTCGGCTCCTTCCGCCTGACCGGCAAGCGCGTCTTCCGCATGGCACCGCTCCAGCACCACTTCGAACTCAAGGGCTGGTCCGAAGTCCTTGTCGTGGTCCGCTTCTGGATCATCCAGGGCATCTGCGTCATCGTCGGACTGGGTCTCTTCTACGCGGGATGGGCAGCAGAAAAGTGACCGACTGGCAGGGCAAGCACGTCACCGTCGCCGGACTGGGCGTCTCCGGCGTCCCGGCGGCCAAGGTGCTGCACGGGCTCGGCGCGCGGGTCACCGTCGTCAACGACGGCGACGACGCACGCGCGCGCGCCCAGGCGGCCGAACTGGAGTCGCTCGGCGTCACCGTGCGCCTCGGCGACGGCGCCACCCTGCCCGAGGGCACCGAGCTGATCGTCACCGCCCCCGGCTGGAAGCCGGACAAGCCGCTCTTCGCGGCGGCGCACGAGGCCGGGGTGCCGGTCTGGGGCGACGTCGAACTCGCCTGGCGCCTGCGCGGCCCGGACGCGGCCCCCTGGCTCGCCGTCACCGGCACCAACGGCAAGACCACCACCGTCCAGATGCTCGCCTCCATCCTCCGGGCGGCGGGCCTGCGCACGGCGGCCGTCGGCAACATCGGCGTCTCGCTGCTGGAGGCCGTCCTCGGCGAGGAGGAGTACGACGTCCTCGCCGTGGAGCTCTCCAGCTACCAGCTGCACTGGGCGCCCTCCCTGCGCGCCCACTCGGCCGCCGTCCTCAACCTGGCCCCCGACCACCTCGACTGGCACGGCTCCATGGAGGCGTACGCCAGGGACAAGGGCCGGATCTACGAGGGCAACCGGATCGCCTGCGTCTACAACGCCGCCGACAAGGCCACCGAGGACCTGGTGCGCGAGGCGGACGTCGAGGAGGGCTGCCGCGCCGTCGGGTTCACGCTCGGCACGCCCGGACCCTCCCAACTCGGCGTCGTGGAGGGCATCCTGGTCGACCGCGCCTTCGTCGAGAACCGGCAGCAGAACGCCCAGGAGCTCGCCGAGGTCTCCGACGTGAACCCGCCCGCCCCGCACAACATCGCCAACGCCCTTGCGGCGGCGGCCCTCGCGCGCGCCTTCGGGGTGCCCGCCAGGGCCGTACGGGACGGCCTGCGGGCCTTCACCCCCGACGCCCACCGCATCGCCCACGTGGCGGACGTGGACGGCGTCGCCTACGTCGACGACTCCAAGGCCACCAACACCCACGCCGCGGAAGCCTCGTTGGCGGCGTACGGGTCGATCGTGTGGATCGCGGGCGGACTTGCCAAGGGCGCCGCCTTCGACGAACTGGTCGCCCGGTCCGCCGGGCGGCTGCGCGGAGTCGTCCTCATCGGTGCCGATCGTGCGCTGATCCGCGACGCCCTCGCGCGACACGCCCCGGAAGTACCCGTCGTCGACCTCGACCGGACCGACACTGGGGCGATGCTCGCGGCTGTCCAGGAGGCCCGGCGCCTCGCCGTCGAAGGCGACACGGTGCTGCTCGCCCCGGCCTGCGCCTCCATGGACATGTTCGCCAACTACAACCAGCGCGGTGACGCGTTCGCGGAAGCGGTCCGCGGACTCGGCGCGGGCGCCTGACGGCGGGTTCCGGCCGCGGCGGTTGCTCCGGGACCCTTGGAGGGACGCGTGACTCGGATGTGGCTGGGCTCTCGTCGGCGGTTCACCGCCGGTCACGGCGCCGTGCCGGACGGCGGGGCGGTGAGCGCCGATGCCCGGTAGCCGAACCGGCGGCCGGCCGCCCGTGCAGCGGGCCGCGCGGCGGCCCGCCGCCCGGGCGCCGCGCGACAACCCCGTGCTGCGGTTCACCACCCGGGCGCGCAAGGCCTGGGACCGGCCGCTGACCGCGTACTACCTGATCCTCGGCGGCAGTCTGCTGATCACCGTGCTCGGCCTGGTGATGGTCTACTCCGCCTCCCAGATCACCGCCTTGCAGATGTCGCTGCCGGGCTCGTTCTTCTTCCGCAAGCAGTTCCTGGCGGCCGCCATCGGCGGGGCGCTGCTGCTGGTCGCCTCCCGGATGCCGGCGAAACTGCTCCGGGCGCTGGCCTACCCGATCCTCGCCGGGGCCGTCTGCCTGATGGCCCTGGTGCAGGTGCCGGGGATAGGGATGGCGGTCAACGGCAACCAGAACTGGATCTCGCTCGGCGGCTCCTTCCAGATCCAGCCCAGCGAGTTCGGCAAGCTCGCGCTGGTCCTGTGGGGCGCCGACCTGCTCGCCCGCAAGCACGACAAGAGGCTGCTGACGCAGTGGAAGCACATGCTGGTGCCGCTCGTGCCGGTCGCGTTCATGCTGCTGGGGCTGATCATGCTCGGTGGCGACATGGGCACGGCGATTATCCTGACGGCGATCCTGTTCGGCCTGCTGTGGCTGGCGGGCGCCCCCACCCGGCTCTTCGTGGGCGTGCTGTCGATCGCCGCCGCGATCGGTGTGATCCTCATCAAGACCAGCCCGAACCGCATGGCCCGGCTCCAGTGCATCGGCGCGACCGACCCCGGCCCGGGCGACGCCTGCTGGCAGGCCGTGCACGGCATCTACGCCCTCGCCTCCGGCGGGATCTTCGGTTCCGGGCTCGGTGCGAGCGTGGAGAAATGGGGCCAACTCCCCGAAGCCCACACCGACTTCATCTTCGCCGTCACCGGTGAGGAACTGGGCCTCGCGGGGACGCTGTCGGTACTCGCCCTGTTCGCGGCTCTAGGCTATGCGGGTATCCGCGTGGCCGGACGCACGGAGGACCCCTTCGTGAGGTATGCCGCGGGAGGTGTGACCACCTGGATCACGGCCCAGGCCGTGATCAACATCGGTGCGGTGCTCGGCCTGCTGCCGATCGCCGGCGTCCCCCTCCCGCTGTTCTCCTACGGGGGCTCCGCCCTGCTGCCGACCATGTTCGCCATCGGGCTGCTGATCGCCTTCGCACGCGACGAGCCCGCTGCGCGGGCGGCGCTTGCGATGCGGCATCCCCGCTTTGGTAGAAAGCGGGGGGCCGGGGGTCCCACGGGGCCCCGGAGATGGAACACGATGCGACGGCGCGCCTCGGCGGCGCGCTCGTCCGGAGAGCGGTGAATTTCGGTGCATGTCGTACTCGCTGGTGGGGGGACCGCCGGCCACATCGAGCCCGCGCTCGCCCTCGCGGACGCCCTGCGCAGGCAGGACCCGACCGTGGGCATCACGGCCCTGGGCACCGAGCGCGGCCTGGAGACCACGCTCGTTCCCCAGCGGGGCTACGAGCTCGCGCTGATCCCCGCGGTGCCGCTGCCGCGCAAGCCCACACCGGAGCTGATCACCGTCCCGGGCCGGCTGCGCGGCACCATCAAGGCGACCGAGCAGATCCTGGAGCGCACCAAGGCGGACGCCGTCGTCGGCTTCGGCGGCTACGTGGCCCTGCCCGGCTACCTCGCCGCCAAGCGCCTGGGGGTGCCGATCGTCATCCACGAGGCCAACGCCCGCCCCGGCCTGGCCAACAAGATCGGCTCCCGGTACGCCGCCCAGGTCGCCGTCTCCACCCCGGACAGCAAGCTCCGCAACGCGCGGTACATCGGCATCCCGCTGCGCCGTTCCATCGCCACCCTGGACCGCGCCGCCGTGCGCCCCGAGGCCCGCGCGATGTTCGGCCTCGACCCGAACCTGCCGACGCTGCTCGTCTCCGGCGGCTCCCAGGGCGCCCGCCGCCTCAACGAGGTCGTGCAGCAGGTCGCCCCGTGGCTCCAGCAGGCCGGGATCCAGATCCTGCACGCGGTCGGCCCGAAGAACGAACTGCCGCAGGTCCAGCAGATGCCGGGAATGCCCCCCTACATCCCGGTAAGTTATGTGGACCGGATGGACCTCGCGTACGCCGCGGCCGACATGATGCTCTGCCGCGCGGGCGCGATGACCGTCGCCGAACTCTCCGCCGTCGGACTCCCGGCCGCCTACGTCCCGCTGCCCATCGGCAACGGCGAACAGCGGCTGAACGCCCAGCCGGTGGTCAAGGCCGGCGGCGGTCTGCTGGTCGACGACGCGGAACTGACCCCGGAGTGGGTGCGGGAGAACGTCCTGCCGGTGCTCGCCGACCCGCACCGGCTGTACGAAATGTCCCGCGCCGCAGGCGAGTTCGGCCGCCGGGACGCGGACGACCTGCTCGTCCGCATGGTGTACGAGGCGATCGCCGCGCGCCGTTAGGCGCGGCGGGCAAGGCTCTGGGAGCGAAGGGCAGGGAGCGTGGCCGGACCCACCACCGCCGAGCGCGGTGCACGCCAGCAGGAGACGTCCGGCCCGCCCCTGGTCCGCAGGCTGGGCCCGCGCCGGCTTCGTACGATCATCATCCTCGCGCTGGCCGTCGTGCTCGTCGGGGCGGGCGTCGTCTGGGTGTTGTACGGCTCGCGATGGCTGCGGGTGGACCACGTCTCCGTCTCGGGAACGAGTGTGCTGACCCCGCAGCAGGTGCGCGAGGCCGCCGACGTCCCCGTCGGGGACCCCCTGGTCTCCGTCGACACCGGCGCGATCGAGGTGCGGCTGCGCGCGGCGCTGCCCCGGATCGACTCGGTCGTGGCGGAGCGTTCCTGGCCGCATGGAATCGACCTGAAAGTGACCGAGCGCAAGCCGGTCCTGCTGGTGCAGAAAGGGCAGAAGTTCGTGGAGGTGGACAAGAAAGGCGTCCGCTTCGCCACCGTTTCCGAAGCCCCTCGAGGCGTGCCGCTGCTCGACGTGGAAACCTCGACGTCGGGTTCGGCCGCCGCGAGTCTGCGCCGCTTCGGGACGGACCGGCTGGTGCGCGAGGCGGTGAAGGTCGCCGGCGCCCTTCCGGCCGCCGTCGCGCGGGACACCCGGGTCGTCAAGGTGCGTTCCTACGACGACATCTCGCTGAGTCTGAGCGGTGACCGCACGGTGGTGTGGGGCAGCGCCGAGAAGGGCGCCGCGAAGGCCCGTACCCTGACCGCCCTGATGAAAGCCTCCCCGGACGCCGGGCAGTTCGACGTCAGCGTGCCCACGGCCCCCGCGTCAGCGGGGAGTTGACGCACATCAGAGCAGGCCAGCACCCTGGTTGGGCAGCGACTTGGCTGATCACATAGGGTGAAAAGAAAAACGGGAGGTTCGGCGTGTTCGTTGAACGGGCGCCACTTGTCGACTTAGTGTCCTGTTCAGAAGACTCCATGGAACAGACACACTGGTAACCCTAAACTTCAGGGTTAGGGTTCGGGTCGGCGAAACGGACCGTCCCATTCGGCATCAGTCACCGGAGCGCGGAGCACCGCGAGACGGCGACCCGTAACTCGAGGCGAGAGGCCTTCGACGTGGCAGCACCGCAGAACTACCTCGCAGTCATCAAAGTCATCGGTGTCGGCGGCGGTGGTGTCAATGCCATCAACCGGATGATCGAGGTCGGTCTCAAGGGCGTCGAGTTCATCGCCATCAACACCGACGCGCAGGCGCTGTTGATGAGCGACGCCGACGTCAAGCTCGACGTCGGCCGCGAACTCACCCGCGGACTCGGCGCCGGAGCCAACCCGGCCGTCGGCCGCAAGGCCGCCGAGGACCACCGCGAGGAGATCGAGGAGGTCCTCAAGGGGGCCGACATGGTCTTCGTGACGGCCGGTGAAGGCGGCGGCACCGGCACCGGCGGCGCGCCCGTCGTGGCCAACATCGCACGCTCCCTGGGCGCCCTCACCATCGGCGTGGTCACCCGCCCGTTCACCTTCGAGGGACGGCGCCGCGCGAACCAGGCCGAGGACGGCATCGCCGAGCTCCGCGAAGAGGTCGACACCCTCATCGTCATCCCGAACGACCGGCTGCTGTCCATCTCGGACCGCCAGGTCTCGGTCCTCGACGCCTTCAAGTCGGCCGACCAGGTCCTGCTCTCCGGTGTCCAGGGCATCACCGACCTGATCACCACCCCGGGTCTCATCAACCTCGACTTCGCCGACGTCAAGTCGGTCATGTCCGAGGCCGGCTCGGCCCTCATGGGCATCGGCTCGGCCCGCGGCGACGACCGCGCGGTGGCCGCCGCCGAGATGGCGATCTCCTCGCCGCTCCTGGAGGCCTCCATCGACGGCGCCCGCGGCGTGCTGCTCTCCATCTCCGGCGGCTCCGACCTCGGCCTGTTCGAGATCAACGAGGCCGCCCAGCTGGTCAGCGAGGCCGCCCACCCCGAGGCCAACATCATCTTCGGTGCGGTCATCGACGACGCCCTCGGCGACGAGGTCCGGGTCACCGTGATCGCGGCCGGGTTCGACGGCGGCCAGCCTCCGGCCCGCCGGGACAACGTCCTCGGCACGTCCTCCGCCCCGGCCCGCCGCGAGGAGCCGGCCCCGGTACGGCAGCCGGAGAGCCGCCCGACCTTCGGCTCGCTCGGCAGCGTCACACCGAAGGAGGAGCCGGAGCCGGCGCCCGAGCCGGTGGCCGAGCTCCCGGTCTCCCCGCCGGTCCCGCCGTCGCGGACCTACTCCGACAGCGCGGCCGAGGAACTGGACGTGCCGGACTTCCTGAAGTGATAGGACAGCGCGGACACGTGAGCGGCGCGCACTTCGCCTTCACCGACCGGTGGGGCGGGGTGAGCGCCGCTCCGTATGAGCAGCTCAACCTGGGCGGGGCGGTCGGCGACGACCCCGGCGCCGTCCGGACCAACCGCGAACTGGCCGCGAAGTCCCTCGGGCTGGACCCCGCCTCGGTCGTCTGGATGAACCAGGTGCACGGCACGGACGTGGCCGAGGCCGACGGGCCGTGGGGCGAGCGCCCGGTGCCCGAGGCCGACGCGCTCGTCACGGCCCGGCGGGGGCTCGCCCTTGCCGTCCTGACCGCCGACTGCACCCCCGTCCTGCTCGCCGACCCGGTCGCGGGCGTCGCCGCCGCGGCCCACGCGGGCCGGCCCGGCATGGTCGCCGGGGTCGTCCCCGCCGCCGTACGGGCCATGGTGGAGCTCGGCGCCGAACCGGCGCGGATCGTCGCCCGCACCGGGCCCGCCGTCTGCGGCCGGTGCTACGAGGTGCCGGAGGCGATGCGCGCCGAGGTGGCCGCCGTCGAACCGGCGGCGTACGCCGAGACGAGCTGGGGTACGCCGGCGGTCGACGTGACCGCCGGGGTGCACGCGCAGCTCGAGCGGCTCGGGGTGCACGACCGGGAGCGGTCGCCGGTGTGCACACGGGAGTCGCAGGACCACTTCTCGTACCGCCGCGACCGCGCCACAGGGCGACTCGCGGGATATGTCTGGTTGGACTGATGAGGGATGACGCACCGTAAGACCGAACTCGCCGCCAACCTGGCGAAGGTGGAGGAGCGCATCGCCGCCGCGTGCGCGGCCGCCGGCCGTGGGCGGGAGGAGGTGACCCTGATCGTGGTCACCAAGACCTATCCGGCGCAGGACGTGCGACTGCTGTCGGAACTCGGCGTGCGCCACGTCGCCGAGAACCGTGACCAGGACGCGGCGCCGAAGGCCGCGGCCTGCTCGGATCTGCCTCTTTCCTGGCATTTCGTGGGCCAGTTGCAGACCAACAAGGTCCGCTCGGTGGTCGATTACGCCGCTGTCGTGCAGTCCGTCGACCGGTCCCGGCTGGTGACCGCCCTGTCGAAGGAGGCCGTACGGGCCGGACGCGAGCTCGGCTGCCTCATCCAGGTCGCGCTCGACGCCGGCGAGAGCGCGCGCGGCGAGCGGGGCGGCGTCGCCCCGGCGGGCATCGAGGAGTTGGCCGGACTCGTCGCCGCCTCCCCGGGGCTGCGGCTCGACGGACTGATGACCGTCGCACCCCTGACCGGGGAGTACGCCGGACGGCAACGGGCGGCGTTCGAGCGGTTGATGGATTTGTCGACCGACCTGCGCAGAGCCCATCCGGCTGCGAACATGGTCTCGGCAGGGATGAGTGCGGACCTCGAGGAGGCCGTGGCGGCCGGGGCGACACATGTGCGCGTCGGCACCGCGGTACTCGGAGTCCGCCCCAGGCTCGGGTAACGTCGCCAAGAAGTCGGACCACAGCAGAAAATATGGTCATTACCGCCGAAAGGCGGGCACAAGGGCCACGTGGATCGCGGGACTTGGCAGTCGGAAGCCGATCCACCACAGAGCGGAGGACTCAGAGCATGGCCGGCGCGATGCGCAAGATGGCGGTCTACCTCGGCCTCGTGGAGGACGATGGGTACGACGGCCGGGGCTTCGACCCCGATGACGACTTCGAACCCGAGCTCGACCCGGAGCCCGAGCGTGACCACCGGCGGCACGAGCCGTCGCATGCGTCACACGGCGCACATCAGTCCCAAAGGGATGAAGAGGTGCGTATCGTGCAACCGCCCGCGCCGCGCGAACCGGTCGCCCGGGCCGCTTCGCCGGTCGCGGAATCCGGGCGCCCGGCGCGCATCGCGCCCGTGGCATCCATCACACAAGAACGCCAGTCCCTGGAGAAGAACGCACCGGTGATCATGCCCAAGGTCGTGTCGGAACGAGAGCCGTACCGGATCACCACACTCCACCCCCGGACCTACAACGAGGCCCGTACCATCGGGGAACACTTCCGTGAGGGAACCCCGGTGATCATGAATCTGACCGAGATGGACGACACGGACGCGAAGCGACTTGTCGACTTCGCGGCCGGTCTGGTGTTCGGCCTCCACGGCAGCATCGAGCGGGTGACGCAGAAGGTGTTCCTGTTGTCTCCTGCTAACGTCGATGTCACGGCGGAGGACAAGGCCCGCATCGCAGAGGGCGGGTTCTTCAACCAGAGCTGAGACGCACCACCGGAAAACAGCGGTACACGAAGAGCACGCAAGCAGGGGAGAGGGAAGCACCGAACATGAGCGTGGTCCTTGATGTCGTCTACATCGCGCTGATGGTCTTCCTCATCGTGCTCATCTTCCGGTTGGTCATGGACTACGTCTTCCAGTTCGCCCGCTCATGGCAGCCCGGCAAGGCGATGGTGGTCGTTCTGGAGGCCACCTACACTGTCACCGATCCACCGCTCAAGCTTCTGCGGCGGGTGATCCCGCCGCTGCGTCTCGGGGGCGTGGCGCTCGACCTGTCCTTCTTCGTACTGATGATCATCGTCTACATCCTGATCTCGATCGTGAGCCGGCTGTGAGCGATGTGAACTACCGTCTTGCCGAATGCCGACGACTACGTTGAGGTGAAGAGATGCCGTTGACCCCCGAGGACGTGCGGAACAAGCAGTTCACGACCGTCCGCCTCCGAGAAGGCTATGACGAGGACGAGGTCGATGCCTTCCTCGACGAGGTCGAAGCCGAGCTGACCCGTCTGCTGCGCGAGAACGAGGACCTGCGCGCCAAACTGGCCGCGGCCACGCGCGCCGCTGCCCAGAACCAGCAGAACATGCGCAAGCCTCCGGAGCAGCAGGACCAGCAGCAGGGCGGTATGCCGCCGCAGCAGCAGGGGATGCCGCAGCAGGGGATGCCGCCGCAGCAGCAGGGGATGCCCCAGCAGCAGGGAATGCCCCAGCAGCAGGGGATGCCGCAGCAGGGCATGCGAGGTCCGGGCGCACCGGTACCCGCCGGGATATCGGGCCCGCCGCAGCAGCAGATGGGTGGCCCCATGGGTGGTCCGCCCCAGCTGCCGAGCGGTGCCCCGCAGCTGCCTGCCGGTCCCGGCGGCCAGGGTCCGCAGGGCCCCGGTCCGATGGGCCAGGGTCCCATGGGGCAGGGCCCGATGGGTGGTCAGCCTCCCATGCAGCAGCAGATGGGCGGTCCGATGGGCGGCCCCATGGGCGGTCCGATGGGCGGCCCCGGTCAGGGTCCCGGTGGCGACAGCGCCGCCCGTGTCCTTTCGCTGGCCCAGCAGACCGCCGACCAGGCGATCGCGGAGGCCCGTTCCGAGGCCAACAAGATCGTCGGCGAGGCGCGTTCGCGGGCCGAGGGCCTCGAGCGTGACGCCCGTGCCAAGGCCGACGCCCTGGAGCGGGACGCGCAGGAGAAGCACCGTGTCGCGATGGGCTCCCTGGAGTCCGCCCGCGCCACGCTGGAGCGCAAGGTCGAGGACCTGCGCGGCTTCGAGCGCGAGTACCGCACGCGTCTGAAGTCGTACCTGGAGTCGCAGCTGCGCCAGCTGGAGACCCAGGCCGATGACTCCCTCGCCCCGCCGCGCACCCCGGCCGCTGCCTCCCTCCCGCCGTCCCCGGCGCCTTCCATGGCCCCGGCCGGCGCGAGCGCCCCGGCCTACGGTGGCAACCAGGGCATGGGCGCGCCGAGCCCGGCTGCTCCGTCCTACGGCGGCCAGCAGCAGATGTCCCCGGCGATGACCCAGCCGATGGCTCCGGTCCGGCCGCAGGGTCCGTCGCCGATGGGCCAGGCTCCCTCGCCGATGCGTGGCTTCCTGATCGACGAGGACGACAACTGACGGCCAGTAGTACGCCTTAGGCGTCGGCAGCGTTCAACAGGGCGGGGCCCCGGATTTCCGATCCGGGGCCCCGCCCTGTTCCTGCTGTTCTTGCTCCCCGGTCGACGAGGCTACCGACGCCGGCGGTGCCGACCCCCAGCGGCGCGGGGAACTGCGCGCCCAGCCGTCGGCGGCTCGCGGCCGGGCGAAGACCTGGTGGTGGCACGGCGGTGGCCCGCCGGGACGGTACGGCGACTGCCCCCGCCGGGACGGAGCGGCGACTGCCTGCCGGGGCGGTACGGCGACCGCCCGCCGGGACGGAGCGGCGGCTGTCCGCCGGGCGGATCCCGGGAGCAGCCGCCGATGTCCGGGAGGGCTTACGCCTTGCGGAGCCGGAACGTCAGGGTCAGGCCCTCGTCCGTGAACGGGGTGCCGTAGGTGTCGTCCGCCTCGCCCTGGGCGAAGTCCGTGGCGAGGACCTCGTCGGCGATCAGTCCGGTGTGACCGGTCAGGGCGTCGACGGTGGCCGGGTCGGTCGCGGTCCAGCGGAGCGCGATCCGGTCGGCGACGTCGAGGCCGCTGTTCTTGCGGGCCTCCTGGATCAGGCGGATCGCGTCACGGGCCAGGCCGGCGCGGCGCAGCTCCTCCGTGATCTCCAGGTCGAGGGCGACCGTCGCGCCGGAGTCGGACGCCACCGACCAGCCCTCGCGCGGGGTCTCCGTGATGATCACCTCGTCCGGGGCGAGGGTGATCGTCTCGCCGTCGACCTCGACCGACGCCGTGCCGTCGCGCAGGGCGAGGGAGAGCGCGGCCGCGTCGGCGTTCGCGACGGCCTTCGCCACGTCCTGGACCCGCTTGCCGAACCGCTTGCCCAGGGCCCGGAAGTTGGCCTTGGCGGTGGTGTCGACCAGGCTCCCGCCGACCTCGGAGAGGGAGGCCAGGGACTCGACGTTCAGCTCCTCCGTGATCTGCGTGTGCAGTTCGGGGGAGAGGGCGTCGAACCCGGTCGCCGCGATCAGGGCGCGCCGCAGCGGCTGGCGGGTCTTCACGCCCGACTCCGCGCGGGTGGCGCGGCCCAGCTCGACCAGGCGGCGGACCAGGACCATCTGCCGCGACAGCTCGGGGTCGATGGCGGAGAGGTCCGCCTCCGGCCAGGCGGCCAGGTGGACGGAGTCCGGGGCGCCCGGGGTGACCGGGACCACCAGGTCCTGCCAGACCCGCTCGGTGATGAACGGGGTCAGCGGGGCCATCAGCTTGGTGACCGTCTCCACGACCTCGTGCAGGGTGCGCAGCGCGGCCTTGTCGCCCTGCCAGAAGCGGCGGCGGGAACGGCGGACGTACCAGTTGGACAGGTCGTCGACGAACGCCGAGAGCAGCTTGCCGGCGCGCTGGGTGTCGTAGGCCTCCAGGGACTGGGTCACCTGGTCGGTGAGCGCGTGGAGTTCGGACAGCAGCCACCGGTCCAGGACCGGGCGGTCGGCGGGGGCCGGGTCGGCCCCGGACGGCGCCCAGCCGGCCGTACGGGCGTACAGGGCCTGGAAGGCGACCGTGTTCCAGTACGTGAGGAGCGTCTTGCGGACGACCTCCTGGATGGTGCCGTGGCCGACGCGGCGGGCCGCCCACGGGGAGCCGCCGGCCGCCATGAACCAGCGGACCGCGTCCGCGCCGTGCTGGTCCATGAGCGGGATCGGCTGGAGGATGTTGCCGAGGTGCTTGGACATCTTGCGGCCGTCCTCGGCGAGGATGTGGCCGAGGCAGACGACGTTCTCGTACGACGACTTGTCGAAGACCAGCGTGCCGACCGCCATCAGCGTGTAGAACCAGCCGCGGGTCTGGTCGATGGCCTCGCTGATGAACTGCGCCGGGTAGCGGGACTCGAACAGCTCCTTGTTCTTGTACGGGTAGCCCCACTGCGCGAACGGCATCGATCCCGAGTCGTACCAGGCGTCGATGACCTCGGGCACGCGCGTGGCAGTCTTCTCGCACTGGGGGCAGGCGAACGTGACGGCGTCGATGTACGGGCGGTGCGGGTCCAGCCCGGACTGGTCGGTGCCGGTGAGCTCGGTGAGCTCGGCGCGGGAGCCGACGACGGTGAGGTGGTCGTCCTCGCAGCGCCAGATCGGCAGCGGGGTGCCCCAGTAGCGGCTGCGGGACAGGGCCCAGTCGATGTTGTTGTTCAGCCAGTCGCCGAAGCGGCCGTGCTTGACCGTCTCGGGGAACCAGTTGGTCTTCTCGTTCTCCTGGAGGAGGCGGTCCTTGACGGCCGTGGTGCGGATGTACCAGGACGGCTGCGCGTAGTAGAGGAGCGCGGTGTGGCAGCGCCAGCAGTGCGGGTAGCTGTGCTCGTACGGGATGTGCCGGAAGAGGAGGCCGCGCTGCTGGAGGTCCTCGGTGAGCTTTTCGTCCGCCTTCTTGAAGAAGACGCCGCCGACCAGGGGGACGTCCTCGGCGAAGGTGCCGTCCTGGCGGACCGGGTTCACCAGCGGCAGGCCGTAGGAGCGGCAGACCTTGAGGTCGTCCTCACCGAAGGCGGGGGACTGGTGGACCAGGCCCGTGCCGTCCTCGGTGGTGACGTAGTCGGCGTTCACGACGAAGTGGGCCTCGGCGGGGAACTCCACCAGCTCGAAGGGGCGCTGGTACGTCCAGCGCTCCATGTCGGCGCCGGTGAAGGTCTCGCCGGTGGTCTCCCAGCCCTCGCCGAGCGCCTTGGCGACGAGCGGCTCGGCGACGACGAGCCGCTCCTCGCCGTCGGTGGCGACGACGTAGGTGACCTCGGGGTGGGCGGCGACGGCCGTGTTGGAGACGAGCGTCCAGGGGGTCGTCGTCCACACCAGGAGCGCGGCCCGGCCGGCGAGCGGACCGGAGGTGAGCGGGAAGCGGACGTACACGGACGGGTCGACGACCGTCTCGTAGCCCTGGGCCAGCTCGTGGTCGGAGAGGCCGGTGCCGCAGCGCGGGCACCAGGGGGCGACCCGGTGGTCCTGGACCAGCAGGCCCTTGGCGAAGATCTCCTTCAGCGACCACCAGACCGAGTCCACGTACTCCGGGTCCATGGTCCGGTAGGCGTCGTCGAGGTCGACCCAGTAGCCCATGCGGGTCGTCAGCTCGGTGAAGGCGTCGGTGTGGCGGGTCACGGACTCGCGGCACTTGGCGTTGAACTCGGCGATGCCGTACGCCTCGATGTCCTGCTTGCCGCTGAAGCCGAGCTCCTTCTCGACCGCCAGCTCCACCGGCAGGCCGTGGCAGTCCCAGCCCGCCTTGCGGGCCACGTGGTAGCCGCGCATGGTGCGGAAGCGGGGGAAGACGTCCTTGAAGACGCGCGCCTCGATGTGGTGGGCGCCCGGCATGCCGTTGGCGGTGGGCGGGCCCTCGTAGAACACCCACTCGGGGCGGCCCTCGGACTGCTCCAGGCTCTTGGCAAAGATCTTCTGCTCGCGCCAGAAGTCGAGCACCGCGTGCTCGAGGGCGGGCAGGTCGACCTGGGCGGGCACCTGGCGGTACGTCGTCATCGATCTTCCTCCGGCGGACTTTCTGCCTTCCGTCGGAGGGACGAGAGCGTTCTTTCCTGTCTACGCCGTCTGCGGCGCGCTCCCGCGGTACCACCCTCCTTGGCCCTCCGGTGCGCCGTACGCTCCGGTGAGCCCCCTCATTGGGGTCGCGATGCCGGGTCTACTCGCCTCTGCCTCTCGGCCGGGGCTTTCTTCCGGCGGCTCCGGGGTGATCTTCACGTCGCGCTCGCCCCCGGGCTTCCACCGTCCCCGGGTCGCTCTGGGCTGCGTACGCCGCTACTCGTCCCCATCCACGCTTCTCGCTCCGCCCAGTGTACGGCGCCGCGACGACAGCGGCCGACCGGTTTTCGGGGTGGACGGGCGCGGGGCGCGGGCGGATCAGGGGTGACCCGAACGGTGAGGTGCGCGGGCCCCGGGTTCCGGGACGGCCGGCTCGGCGGATTACCCGCCGGGGAGCTGGGCACAACGGTTGCAGGCTTGCCGCGCGGCGTGCGCGAGGCGGGCGAATCGGGCGGTGTGCCCCGTTGCCGCGGGACCCAAGTCGATTTATCGTCCCAGCACGATTTGCGCGCAAAGCACAATATGTGAAGGGGCCGCGGCCATGGTGGCGAAGAAGACCGCCGTACAGCAGTCGGCGTCCGGCAGGCCCACGGGTGCCCCTGGCGGTGCGGCGAGGCGTGTCGGCCAGAGCCCCGGCGAGGACCTCGGCAAGGACGGCAAGGAGATCGCCGGCAAGGACGCCGGCAAGGCGGTGGGGGCGGCTGTCGGCGAGGGGGCTCCGAAGTCGGGGATTGGCCGGGCGCCGGTGGGGAAGAAGTCGGTCGCCGAGGAGGGGGAGGGGAAGAGGGCGCCGGCCAGGAAGACCACCGCCAGGAGGACGGCCGGTGGGAAGGCCGCCACGCCGAAGGAGTCCGGAACGCGGGCGTCCGGCAAGCAGACGCCCGGCAAGCAGACGCCCGGCGGGCAGGCGCCCGGCGGGCGGGGCGCGGCTGCTTCGGAGAAGGCGGCGGGGCGTGCGGAGAAGAAGGTGCCCGCCAAGAAGGTGTCCGCCAAGAAGGCGCCTGGGAGGAAGGCGTCCTCCAGGAAGGAAGCCGTGAGGACGGCACCCGCCGGGCACGCGGCGGTCGAGGACACCGCGGAGGTGGAGAACACCGCAGCGCCGGAGGAGACCGCCGGACCGACCAGGAAGGCGGCCGGACCGGTGAGGAAGGCCGCCGGCCGGACCGGCAAGGCGGCCGGTCCGGGCGGGAGGACGGTCGCGGGGGCGGGCGGCCGGGAGGAGGCGGGCGCCGGGAGGAGGACGGGGGCGAGGAAGGCCGTGGCCCCGGAGGAGGCCGCGGTGGCGGAGAGCGTCGGCAGCGAGGTGACCGCCGGTTCGGAGGGGGCCGGCGGCAAGGGCGGTGCGGTGGCCGGAGAGTCCTCGGAGGGCGGGGGCACGGCCGGGAAGCGCACCGCCGGGAAGAGCACGGCCAAGAAGGTGGGCGCGGCCTCGGCCGCGGAGCAGACGGGAGCCACGACGGTGGTTGCGAAGAAGACTCCTGGCACGGCCACGGCGGCGAAGTCGGCCGTTCCCAAGGCGCGGTTCGCCGCCGCGGAGCCGGGCGAGCTGGCGGTGCGCCCCGGTGAGGAACCCTGGACCCCGGAGGAGGCCGACGAGGCCCGCACCGAGCTTCAGTCCGAGAAGGAACGGCTGCGCAGGGAGCTCGCCGCGTCCGAGGCGGCCCTGGCGGGTCTGATGCGCGACTCGGGGGACGGCGCCGGAGACGACCAGGCGGACACCGGGACCAAGAACATCACGCGGGAGCACGAACTGGCCCTCGCCGCCAACGCGCGCGAGATGCTGATCCAGACGGAACACGCCCTGGAGCGGCTGGACGCCGGCACCTACGGCCTGTGCGAGAACTGCGGCAACCCCATCGGCAAGGCGCGCATGCAGGCCTTCCCCCGGGCCACGCTGTGCGTCGAGTGCAAGCAGAAGCAGGAGCGCCGGTACTGATCACCCGGCCGCCGGGGGGTGTGCCGTACCCTCGTCCTCAGTCAGGTACCTAGGTTGAGGGACTCACGTGGCAGAGGCGGAGCGCATCATCGGTACGCCGGACACCCCCGAGGCGGCGGGAGCCGCGCCGGAGCCGTCCGACGGGACCGCCGGGAAGGCGGCGCCGGACGGTTCGTCCGCAGCGCACGAGCCGGCGGCGGGAGCCGAGGACGGGGCCGACGACGGAGCCGGGCGGCCGCGCGGCAAGCGCCGGGTCGCCGTGCTCTTCGCGGTCGCCGCGTTCGCGTACGCCCTCGACCTGGTCAGCAAGATGATCGTGGTCGAGAAGCTGGAGCACCAGCCGCCGATCGAGATCGTCGGCGACTGGCTGAGGTTCGAGGCGATCCGCAACGCGGGCGCCGCCTTCGGTTTCGGCGAGGCCTTCACGGTGATCTTCACGGTCATCGCGGCGGCGGTGATCGTGGTGATCGCCCGCCTCGCGCGCAAGCTGCGCAGCCTGCCCTGGGCGATCGCGCTCGGTCTGCTGCTCGGTGGCGCGCTCGGCAACCTCACCGACCGGATCTTCCGCTCGCCGGGCGTCTTCGAGGGCGCGGTGGTCGACTTCATCGCGCCGAAGCACTTCGCGGTCTTCAACCTCGCCGACTCGGCCATCGTGTGCGGCGGCATCCTGATCGTGCTGCTGTCGTTCAAGGGACTCGACCCGGACGGCACCGTCCACCGGGACTGACTCCGCGAGCGAGGACCGGGCCCGGGGGGCCCGGTGTCCCCGGTGCCGGGGCCCGCGGGCGGAGGGCCTGCGGGCGGTGGACCCGCGAGCGGTGGTCCACGGTCGTCCACAGGCTCCGTACGGGCCTGTCGCACCCGTCCGGCATACTCGACGGGTGAGCACCCTTCCCGAGATCCGTACCCTGCCCGTGCCCGACGGCCTGGAGGGCGAGCGCGTCGACGCCGCCATCTCCCGCATGTTCGGCTTCTCCCGCACCAAGGCGGCCGAACTCGCCGCCGCGGGGAAGGTCGCGGTCGACGGCTCGGTCGTCGGGAAGTCCGAGCGGGTGCGCGGCGGCGCCTGGCTCGAGGTCGAGATGCCGCAGGCGCCCGCACCGGTGCAGGTGGTGGCCGAACCGGTCGAGGGCATGGAGATCGTCCACGACGACGACGACGTGGTCGTCATCGTCAAGCCGGTCGGGGTGGCCGCCCACCCGTCGCCCGGCTGGACCGGTCCGACCGTCATCGGCGGTCTCGCCGCCGCCGGCTACCGCATCTCCACCTCCGGCGCCGCCGAGCGCCAGGGCATCGTGCACCGGCTCGACGTGGGCACCTCCGGCCTGATGGTGGTCGCCAAGTCCGAGTACGCGTACACGTCGCTGAAGCGCCAGTTCAAGGAGCGCACCGTCGACAAGCGCTACCACACGCTCGTCCAGGGCCACCCCGACCCGACCAGCGGCACCATCGACGCCCCCATCGGACGGCACCCGCAGCACGACTACAAGTGGGCGGTCACCGCCGACGGCAAGCCGTCCGTCACCCACTACGACCTCATCGAGGCGTTCCGCGCGGCCTCGCTCCTCGACGTCAAGCTGGAGACCGGCCGCACGCACCAGATCCGCGTCCACATGTCCGCCCACCGCCACCCCTGCGTCGGCGACCTGACGTACGGCGCCGACCCGACGCTCGCCAAGCGGCTGCGCCTGACCCGGCAGTGGCTGCACGCGGTGCGGCTGGGCTTCGAGCACCCCGGCGACGGCCGGTGGGCCGAGTTCGCCTGCGACTACCCGGACGACTTGCAGAACGCCCTGGACCAGGTCCGTGAGGAGACCTACGGATGAGCACGCGCGCGTACGGGGTGCGTGTCGTGGAGGACCTCGCCGACCGCGAGGCCTGCTTCGCGCTCCGCAAGGAGGTCTTCGTCGGCGAGCAGGGAGTCCCCGAGGACATCGAGTACGACGCCTACGACGCCGGCGCGGTGCACGTGCTGGCGGTCCGCGAGGACGGCGTACCCCTGGGCACCGGGCGGCTGCTGTACGGCGGGGCGGCCGCGGCGAAGACCGGCGGCGATCCCTCGGTCGGGTCGCTGGGCAGGCTCGCCGTCGCGAAGGAGGCGCGCGGGCTGGGCGTCGGGGCCGCGCTCGTGCGCGCCCTGGAGGAGGCGGCACGCGCGCGGGGGCTGGCCGCCGTCGACCTGCACGCGCAGACCCACGCGCTGGGCTTCTACGAACGGCTGGGATACGCGGCCTACGGGCCGGAGTTCCCGGACGCCGGCATTCCGCACCGGGCGATGCGGCGGGCGCTGCGGCCGTAGGGCCCGGCGGCGGACACCCGCCCGCCCGGCGACAGGACGCGGCGCACGGGCGCCGCACGGGGGCCGCGGTACCGTGCCCCCGGTGCCGAACGGGCAGGTGACGGGCGTGGCGTGGCAGGCTGGAAGACAGCCCTGTGACGTCGCGACCCCCCGGAGCACTGACCGTGGATCAGTTGGCCCTGCTGTTCGTCCTGTTGCTCGGGGCCGTGGTGAGCGTCCCGCTCGGGGACCGGTGGGGACTGCCCGCACCGGTCCTGATGACGCTGCTGGGGATCGTGCTCGCGCTCGCGGACTTCGTGCCCGACGTCGACGTCCCGCCCGACCTGATCCTGCCGCTGCTGCTGCCGCCCCTGCTGTACGCGGCGGTCCGGCGGACCTCCTGGCGGCAGTTCGCGGCCAACAAACGGCCGATCTTCCTGCTGGCCGTGGCGCTGGTGTTCGTCACGACGATGTGCGTGGCCGCCGTCGCCCACTCGATCGTGCCGGGGCTGCCGATCGCCGCGGCCGTCGCGCTCGGGGCGCTCGTCGCGCCGCCCGACCCGGTCGCCGCCACCGCCGTGGCCGGGCAGCTCGGGCTGCCCCGCAGGCTGGTGTCCATCCTGGAGGGCGAGGGGCTGTTCAACGACGTCACGGCCATCGTCCTGTACCACGTGGCGATCACCGCCGCCGTGAGCGGCACCTTCTCGCCGTGGCGGGCCGGGCTGGACCTGGTGCTGTCCGCGGTGGTGGCGGTGGCGGTCGGACTCGCGCTCGGGTGGGGCGCCAACAAACTCATGGACCTGCTCGGGGACGCGACGCTCCAGATCGGGCTGACGCTGCTGGTGCCGTACGCGTCGTACGTGCTGGCGGAGGAGTTCCACGGGTCCGGGGTGCTCGCCGTGCTCACCACCGCGCTGTTCCTCGCCGAGTACGCCACCGATCCCGACGACGTGATGACCCGGCTCGCCGGGCACACCTTCTGGGACATCGTCGACACGCTGGTCACCGGCGTCGCGTTCGGGCTGATCGGGCTGGAGCTGCACAACGCCGTGCGGACCGCGTCCGGACGGTGGGGGGAGATGCTCGGCTGGGCGGGCGCGGTGGTCGGGGTCGTGGTGCTGGTACGGCTGCTGTGGCTGCTGCCGGCCACCTGGCTCACCCAGCGCCTGCACCGCCGGCGGGACCGCGACGAGGAGATCCCGATGAGCTGGCGGGAGACCGTCGTCATGTGGTGGGCGGGGATGCGCGGGGTGGCCTCGGTGGCGCTGGCGCTCGCCGTCCCGTTGCAGACCGAGGCGGGGGAGGCCTTCCCCGACCGGGACGAGATCGTGTTCATCGCGTTCGGGGTGATCATGGGCACGCTGGTGTTGCAGGGGCTGACCCTGCCGTGGCTGGTGAAACGGCTCGGGGTGCGGGCGGACACCGACCGGGAGAAGGAGTTCGAGAGGGAACTGGCCGTGCGGGCGGCACGGGCGGCCAAGCGCAGGCTGAAGGAGATCGAGGCCGAGGAGGAACTGCCGGAGGAGCTGTCCGAGCAGATGGTGCGGCGCGCCTTCGACATCGGCCTGCGGATCAGCCCGGACCTGGGGGAGGACGAGCGGCGGGAGGCGCACCAGCAGCGGGCGCGCCGGCTGAAACGGGTACGGCGCATCCAGGGGGAGATGCTGAGCGCCGCGCGGCACGAGGTGGTGGCGGCGCGGAGCGAGCCGGGCGCGGACCCGGAGATCGTGGACCGGGTGCTGCGCCACCTCGACGTGCGCAGTCTGCGGTGAGGGGGCGTCTGCGGTGAGGGGCGGGGGCGGCCTCCCGGTGCCCACCTCCCCACCCGCCCGTTCCGGAACTTCCGGAGGAGCGGGCGGGCGGGGCGGGCAGGGAGGCCGCGCCGGTCAGCGGTCCACGCGCGGCGACTCGTGGACCCGGCGCTGGCGTGGTGCGGTCGCGCCGTCGGGGAACGCCAGCCCGTTCGTACGGCCCGGCGGCAGCGTCGCGTCCGCGGTGTTGACGCGGGGCAGCGCGTAGGGGTGCTCCTCGCACAGCCAGCGGATCATCCGCTCCCGGACGGTGACCCGCACCGTCCAGACGTCGTCGGCGTCCTTGGCCGTCACCAGGGCCCTGACCTGCAAGGTGTTCGGGGTGGTGTCCGTGACGTCGAGGCCGTAGGCGCGGCCGTCCCAGGCCGGGCACTCGCGCAGCACGTCCCGCAGCTTCTCCCGCATGGCGTCCAGCGGGGCCGAGTGGTCGACGTGCCAGTACACGGTGCCGGTCATCTGGGGAGTGCCCCGCGACCAGTTCTCGAACGGCTTGGACGTGAAGTACGAGACGGGCATCGTGATCCGGCGCTCGTCCCAGGTCCGCACGGTCAGGAAGGTCAGGGTGATCTCCTCGACCGTGCCCCACTCCCCGTCGACGACGACCGTGTCGCCGATGCGCACCATGTCGCCGAAGGCGATCTGGAATCCGGCGAACATGTTGCTCAGCGTCGACTGGGCGGCGACACCGGCGACGATGCCGACGATGCCGGCGGAGGCCAGCAGCGAGGCGCCCGCGGCGCGGAACGCCGGGAACGTCAGCAGCATCGCCGCCACCGCCACCACGCCGACGACCGCCGAGACGACCCGCATGATCAGCGACACCTGGGTGCGGACGCGCCGTACCCGGGCCGCGTCGCGGTGGACGCGCGCGTAACGGCTGTACGACGTCTCCACGACCGCGGCGGACATACGGATCGCCAGCCACGCGGCGGCCCCGATCAGGACCAGGGTGAGCGTCCGGCCGACCGCGACCCGGTGCTCCTGGAGCAGCTCGGCCTCGTCGTAGGACCCTCTCAACAGCGCGGCGCACAGCACGAGCTGGTACGGGATGCGGCCCCGGCGCAGCAGCCCCCACAGGGGCGTCTCGGGATGGCGTCGGTCGGCCTTGGACAGCAGCAGGTCGGTGGCCCAGCCGATGAACAGCGTCACCAGGACCGAACCGCCGACCACGATCAGTGGGCGGAGCAGGTTCTCCATGCCTTCGAACGTAACCGGCAGGGCGGGGTCGTGAACATGCGGTTCGTGTGAAGAGGCCCACGGACCGTGTGACGGCACGCGGCCCGTGCGGTGCTGTCGGTGCCGGCTGGCACCATGGCCTCATGAACATCATGCTCTTCCATTCGACCTATGGACTGCGTCCCGCGGTGCGGGCGGCGGCGGACCGGCTGCGCGCCGCCGGCCACGAGGTGTGGACGCCGGACCTCTTCGCGGGCCGCACGTTCGACACGGTCGAGAAGGGCATGGCCCACAAGGAGGAGACCGGCAAGGACGAGCTGCTGCGGAGAGCCGTCCTGGCCGCGGCGCCCTACTCGGAGCGGGGGCTGGTCTACGCCGGATTCTCGCTGGGCGCGTCGGTCGCCCAGACCCTCGCCCTCGGTGACGACAAGGCCCGCGGACTGCTCCTCCTGCACGGCACGTCCGACCTCGCGCCGAACGTCTCGGTGGACGAGCTGCCGGTCCAGCTGCACGTGGCCGAACCGGACCCGTTCGAGACGGACGACTGGCTGAGCGCCTGGTACCTCCAGATGCGCAGAGCGGGCGCCGACGTGGAGGTCTACCGGTACGCCGGGGCCGGCCACCTGTACACCGACCCCGGCCTGCCCGACTACGACGAGGAGGCGGCCGAGGCCACCTGGCGGGTGGCCCTCGGCTTCCTCGACAGCCTGTAGCCGGCGGCTACACCGGGTCGTACGTCCGCTCGACCTGCTGCGTGCCGCTGAGGGTGCGGTAGGAGCGGGCCCAGGACGAGCCGGCGTCCGCCCGCGTGCGGCCGGCGACCACGTAGTAGTCCATCTGGGCGCGCTCGGCGGTGACGTCCAGGACGCCGTAGCCGTGCCGGTCGGTGTCGACCCAGTGGACGTGGCGGTTGGCGGCCTCGATGACCGGCGCGGCGATCGCGGAGACGGTGCCCTCGGGGACGTCCACCAGGTCGTCGAGGTTGTCGGAGGTCACCGAGGTGACGACGAACTCGGTGGCGGCCGACGCGGACAGCGGGTAGGTCCCGGCGTCCACGGGCACGTCGTTGGCCCACGCCATGTGGATGTCGCCGGTCAGGAAGACGGTGTTGCGGACGGCGTTCGCGCGCAGGTGGGCGAGGAGCTCCCGGCGGTCGTCGGTGTAGCCGTCCCACTGGTCGGTGTTGAGGGCCAGGCCCTCCCGGGGCAGGCCGAGCAGCTCGGCGAGCGGCGCGAGCAGGTCCGCGGAGAGCGAGCCGACGGCGAACGGCGAGATCATCACCGAGTTGCCGACCAGCCGCCAGGTGGTGTCGGAGGCCGCCAGCCCGGCCTTGAGCCAGTCCAGTTGGGCGCGGCCGGTGAGCGTGCGGTCCGGGTCGTCGACGCCGCCGTCGCCGGCGGAGACCTGCTGGGAGCGGAAGGAGCGCAGGTCCAGCAGGGACAGGTCGGCGAGCCTGCCGAAGCGCAGGCGGCGGTAGGTGGTGCCCGCCAGCGCCGGGCGGACCGGCATCCACTCGAAGTAGGCCTGCTTGGCGGCCGCCTGACGGGCCGCCCAGGTGCCCTCGGTGCCCTCGGTGTGGTTCTCGGCGCCGCCCGACCAGGCGTCGTCGGCGATCTCGTGGTCGTCCCAGATCGCCACGACGGGGGCCGTGGCGTGCAGGGCCTGGAGGTCCGGGTCGGTCTTGTACCTGCCGTGCCGGATCCGGTAGTCGGCGAGGGTGAGGATCTCGTGCGCCGGCGCGTGCTGCCGTACGACCGTGCCGCGCGTGCCGTACTCGCCGGTGCCGTACTCGTAGATGTAGTCGCCGAGGTGCAGCCAGGCGTCGAGGTCGCCGCGGGCGGCGAGGTGGCGGTAGGGGGAGAAGTAGCCGGCCTCCCAGTTGGCGCAGGAGACCACGCCGAAGCGGAGACCCGCCACGGACGCGTCCGCCGCCGGCGCGGTGCGGGTGCGCGCCACCGGGGAGTCGGTCCCGCCGGCCGAGAAGCGGAACCAGTAGTCGGTGGCCGGTTCCAGGCCGCGTACGTCGGCCTTGACGGTGTGGTCGGAGGCGGCGGTCGCGGTGACGGAGCCCTTCGCCACGACGGTGGTCAGCGCCTTGTCCCGGGCGACGAGCCACTCGACCTCGGTGTCCGGGCCGAGCCCGGAGCCGGGTATCGCCTCCGCGGTGGGCGTCACCCGCGTCCACAGCAGGACGCCGTCGGGCAGCGGGTCGCCGGAGGCGAGGCCGTGCAGGAAGACGGGGGCCTCGGCGGCGCGGGCCGGCGGCGCGGCGGCGAACGGGGCGGCCAGGGCCGCGCCGGCGGCGGCGGCCTTGACGACCGAACGGCGGCGCGGCGCGGGCGGGCCGGCGCGTCCGGGCAGTGCCTCGGGGCCCTCTGTCGATCTGTGTCGTCTGGTCACGGGCGATGAGATTACTGACCAGTACGACGGAAGAGCGGGCGAACCGGCAAGAGTTCGCCCGCTCTTCGGCCGCGCGTCGGATCAGGCCTTGAGGGCCGCCTCGATCGCGGTGTTGAAGTCGGCCACCGTCATCGGCGCGTTCTGGCCGTCGGAGCCGGTCAGCGTCTTGCCGTCCATCTTCAGCGTGGGAGTGCCCGACACGCCGCTGTCGTCGAACGTCGCGGACATCTCCAGGGCCCACTTGTCGTAGGTGCCGTTCTTCACGGCGTTCTGGAACTTGGTGTTGCCCTTCAGCGCGGAGACCGTGTTCGCCACCTTGATCAGGTAGCTGTCGTCCTTGAACTTGTCGTCGGTCTCCTCGGGGTGGTACTTCGCCGAGTACAGCGCGGTCTTGTACTCCAGGAACGCCTCGGGGCTGACGTTCAGCGCGGCGCCCAGGGCGCTCAGCGCGTTCTTGGAGCCCTCGCCGGTCAGGCTGTTGTCGAGGAAGGTGGCCCCGACGTACTGGATCTTGTACTTGCCGGCGTCGTAGTCCGACTTCACCGTCGCGCCGACGGTCTGCTCGAACTGGGCGCAGATCGGGCAGCGCGGGTCCTCGTACATCGTGAGCGTCTTCTCGGCGGTGCTCTTGCCGATGACGACCGTGGTGCCGTTCTTGCCGCTGGTGTTGGCCGGCTTGACCAGCTTGTCGTTCTTGGCCTCTTCCCAGTAGGTGGGCTTGTTGGCCTGGACGACGGCGTAACCTATGCCGCCGGCGATCGCCAGCACGCCGACGACCGAGCAGGCCACGACGATCTGCCGCTTGACCTTGGCCCGCTTGGCCTGGCGCTCGCGTTCGAGGCGCAGCCGCTCGCGGGCCGCCGTCTTCGCCGCCTGGGTGTTCCGCTTGCTCATGTGGGTGTTCTCCCTGTGGGACGCGCACGGGAGGTGCGCGGGAAACGTGTGAGGGGACTGTCGTGCTCGGCTGCCGCGGCCGCGGGCGTGGCGGCGGGCAGCGGGGTCGTTCAGACGAACGCGACCGAGCGCGGCGGTCCGCGCCGTCCCAGGGAGTGCACGAGGATCCGGGCGCGGGAGGTGGCCGTACGGGGCGTGGGCCGCGGCAGACGGCGGGCCGCCGGGGCACGCCGTACGGTCACGGCGGAGACGGCCAGCAGCAGCGGACGGAACGTGGTGGCCGCCGCCGCCTCCAGCAGCCGGCCCAGCGCCCGCTCGCCCCGGCGCAGCCAGGCGGCCGCGCTCAGGCCGATGGCGATGTGCGCGGCGAGCAGCAGCCAGGCGGTGGCGGGGTCGGCGTGCGCGAGCACCCCGACCAGCCGGTCCGGGTCGGTGCCGGTGACCTGCGCCAGCGGGGTCCCGACCCCGGTGCCGTCACCGCACAGCACGTCCCAGCCGACCGACGCCAGCGGCCCGGCGACCGGGCCGCCCGCACGGCCGTAGCAGACGTGCTGCCCGGTGGTGAAGACGGTGTCGGCGGCCAGTTCCAGCGGGACCAGCAGGCCGGCGATCCGCCCGAAGCCGCGCTCGCGGCCCGCGAGGGCGTACGCGAGCACGAACACGGCGGCCGCGACGGCGGCCACCGTGTTGAGCGGCAGCGGGGCTCGGGACAGCAGGACGTGCGACGCGGTGCTGAGCGTCACGACGAAGGCCGTGAACAGCGCCGCGCGTACGGCTCTGAGTCGGGTCCCGGATATGTCCATGGCGGAGGAGAGTGTGTCACGCGCTCCTGTAAGGGACCGCTAAAGGGTCCCTGTGAGAGCCCTTTCCGTCACAGACCCGGAATCCGGCCGTTGCGGAACAGGTCGACGAAGATCTGGTGGTCCGCGCGGGCACGTGCGCCGTAGGAGTGCGCGAAGTCCACCAGCAGGGGCGCGAAGCCGTCCTCGTCGGCGGCGATGGCCGCGTCGATGGCCCGCTCGGTGGAGAACGGCACCAGGGACTCGCCGGAGGTGTCGTCGGCCGCCGCGTGCATCGCGGCCGTGGCCCGGCCCAGGTCGGCGACGACCGCCGCGATCTCCTCGGGGTCGTCGATGTCGCCCCAGTCCAGGTCGACGGCGTACGGCGAGACCTCGGCGACCAGCTGGCCCGCGCCGTCCAGCTCGGTCCAGCCCAGCCACGGGTCGGCGTGCGCCTGGAGGGCGCGCTGGGAGATCACCGTGCGGTGGCCCTCGTGCCGGAAGTAGTCGCGGATCGCCGGATCGGTGACGTGCCGGGAGACGGCCGGGGTCTGGGCCTGCTTGATGTAGATCACCACGTCGTTCTCCAGGGCGTCGCTGTGGCCCTCCAGGAGGATGTTGTACGACGGCAGGCCGGCCGAGCCGATGCCGATGCCGCGGCGCCCGACGACGTCCTTCACCCGGTAGGAGTCCGGGCGGGCCAGCGATGTCTCCGGCAGCGTCTCCAGGTAGCCGTCGAAGGCGGCCAGGACCTTGTAGCGCGTGGCCGCGTCCAGCTCGATGGAGCCGCCCCCGGGCGCGAAGCGGCGCTCGAAGTCGCGGATCTCGGTCATGGAGTCCAGCAGCCCGAAGCGGGTCAGGGAGCGGGCGTCGCGCAGGGCGTCCAGCAGCGGGCCCTGGGCGGTGTCCAGGGTGAACGGCGGCACCTCGTCGTCCTTGGCGCCGGTGGCCAGCGCGCGGATCCGCTCGCGGTACGCGCCCGCGTACACCTCCACCAGGTCGGTGATCTGGTCGTCGCCGAGCGCCTTGGCGTACCCGATGAGGGCGATCGAGGCGGCGAAGCGCTTCAGGTCCCAGGTGAAGGGGCCGACGTACGCCTCGTCGAAGTCGTTGACGTTGAAGATCAGGCGGCCGGTGGCGTCCATGTAGGTGCCGAAGTTCTCCGCGTGCAGGTCGCCGTGGATCCACACGCGCGAGGTGCGCTCGTCGAGGTACGGTCCGCCCCTCTTCTCCTCGTCGAGGTCGTGGTAGAACAGCGCCGCCGTACCCCGGTAGAACGCGAACGCCGAGGCCGCCATCTTCCGGAACTTCACGCGGAACGCGGCCGGGTCGGCGGCCAGGAGCGCGCCGAAGGCGGTGTCGAAGACGGCGAGGATCTCCTCGCCGCGAGGCTCGTCGTTGAGCTGCGGGACCGACATCGCGGGGTGCCTCCTGGTGCATGACATGTACGACAGCGTTTCTGTCGTATCCAACGGGCCGGGGTGTGTGAAAGTGCCCACGGCCCTCGCTGAAGGTACGCGGGGGAACCCTCGGGGTGTCAGTGGCGAGGCATAGACTTCGACGCTGACCCCCGGACTGTCCGCCGGTCCGTCGTCGTCTGTTTCCCTGGGAGGCCCCGCCGTGTCGAAGCCGCCGTTCACGCACCTGCACGTCCACACCCAGTACTCGCTGCTGGACGGTGCCGCGCGGCTGAAGGACATGTTCAACGCGTGCAACGAGATGGGCATGACCCACATCGCCATGTCCGACCACGGCAACCTCCACGGGGCGTACGACTTCTTCCACTCCGCGAAGAAGGCCGGCGTCACCCCGATCATCGGCATCGAGGCGTACGTCGCGCCCGAGTCGCGGCGGAACAAGCGCAAGATCCAGTGGGGCCAGCCGCACCAGAAGCGGGACGACGTCTCCGGTTCGGGCGGCTACACCCACAAGACGATCTGGGCGGCGAACGCCACCGGTCTGCACAACCTCTTCCGGCTCTCCTCCGACGCCTACGCCGAGGGCTGGCTCCAGAAGTGGCCCCGGATGGACAAGGAGACCATCTCCCAGTGGTCCGAGGGGCTCATCGCCTCCACCGGCTGCCCCTCCGGCGAGCTCCAGACCCGGCTGCGGCTCGGCCAGTACGACGAGGCCCTGAAGGCGGCCGCCGACTACCAGGACATCTTCGGCAAGGACCGCTACTTCCTGGAGCTGATGGACCACGGCATCGAGATCGAGCACCGGGTCCGCGACGGTCTGCTGGAGATCGGCAAGAAGCTCGGCATCCCGCCGCTGGTGACCAACGACTCGCACTACACCTACGCGCACGAGGCGACCGCCCACGACGCGCTGCTGTGCATCCAGACCGGCAAGAACCTCTCCGACCCCGACCGCTTCAAGTTCGACGGCACCGGCTACTACCTGAAGTCCACGGACGAGATGTACGCCATCGACTCCTCGGACGCCTGGCAGGAGGGCTGCCGCAACACCCTCCTGGTGGCCGAGCAGATCGACACCACCGGCATGTTCGAGGCGAAGAACCTCATGCCGAAGTTCGACATCCCCGAGGGCTACACCGAGGTCACCTGGTTCAAGGAGGAGGTCCGCCGGGGCATGGAGCGCCGCTTCCCGGGCGGCATCCCCGAGGACCGGCAGAAGCAGGTCGAGTACGAGATGGACGTCATCATCCAGATGGGGTTCCCGGGGTACTTCCTCGTCGTCGCCGACTTCATCATGTGGGCCAAGAACAACGGCATCGCGGTCGGCCCCGGCCGGGGCTCCGCGGCCGGCTCGATCGTCGCCTACGCCATGGGCATCACCGACCTCGACCCGATCCCGCACGGCCTGATCTTCGAGCGGTTCCTCAACCCCGAGCGCGTCTCCATGCCCGACGTCGACATCGACTTCGACGAGCGCAGGCGCGTCGAGGTGATCAGGTACGTGACGGAGAAGTACGGCGCCGACAAGGTCGCCATGATCGGCACCTACGGCAAGATCAAGGCCAAGAACGCGATCAAGGACTCCGCGCGCGTGCTGGGCTACCCGTACGCGATGGGCGACCGCATCACCAAGGCCATGCCCGCCGACGTCCTCGGCAAGGGCATCGACCTCAACGGCATCACGGACCCGTCCCACCCCCGCTACTCGGAGGCGGGCGAGGTCCGGGCGATGTACGAGAACGAACCGGACGTGAAGAAGGTCATCGACACCGCCAAGGGCGTCGAGGGCCTGGTCCGGCAGATGGGTGTGCACGCCGCCGGTGTGATCATGTCCAGCGAGACCATCACCGAGCACGTGCCCGTGTGGGTGAGGCACACCGACGGCGTGACCATCACCCAGTGGGACTATCCGAGCTGTGAGTCGCTCGGCCTGCTGAAGATGGACTTCCTCGGCCTGCGCAACCTCACGATCATGGACGACGCCGTCAAGATGGTGAAGTCCAACAAGGGCATCGACATCGATCTGCTGAGCCTGCCGCTCGACGATCCGACGACCTTCGAACTGCTCCAGCGCGGCGACACCCTCGGCGTCTTCCAGTTCGACGGCGGTCCCATGCGCTCGCTGCTGCGCCTGATGAAGCCCGACAACTTCGAGGACATCTCCGCCGTCTCCGCGCTCTACCGTCCCGGCCCGATGGGCATGGACTCGCACACCAACTACGCGCTCCGCAAGAACAAGCTCCAGGAGATCACCCCGATCCACAAGGAGCTGGAGGAACCCCTCGAAGAGGTCCTGGCCGTCACCTACGGCCTGATCGTCTACCAGGAGCAGGTGCAGAAGGCCGCCCAGATCATCGCCGGCTACTCGCTCGGCGAGGCCGACATCCTCCGCCGCGTGATGGGCAAGAAGAAGCCCGACGAACTGGCGAAGAACTTCACCATCTTCCAGGCCGGCGCCAAGAAGAACGGCTACAGCGACGAAGCGATCCAGGCCCTGTGGGACGTGCTGGTGCCGTTCGCCGGCTACGCCTTCAACAAGGCGCACTCGGCCGCGTACGGCCTGGTCTCGTACTGGACCGCGTACCTCAAGGCGAACCACCCCGCCGAGTACATGGCCGCGCTGCTCACCTCGGTCAAGGACGACAAGGACAAGTCGGCCGTCTACCTCAACGAGTGCCGCCGCATGGGCATCAAGGTGCTCCCGCCGAACGTCAACGAGTCGGTGCACAACTTCGCCGCGCAGGGCGACGACGTGATCCTCTTCGGCCTCGAAGCCGTGCGCAACGTCGGCACCAACGTGGTCGAGTCGATCATCAAGAGCCGCAAGGCCAAGGGCAAGTACGCCTCCTTCCCCGACTACCTCGACAAGGTGGAGGCGGTCGCCTGCAACAAGCGCACCACGGAGTCGCTGATCAAGGCGGGGGCGTTCGACACCCTGGGGCACACCCGCAAGGGGCTCACCGCGCACTTCGAGCCGATGATCGACAACGTGGTGGCCGTCAAGCGCAAGGAGGCCGAGGGCCAGTTCGACCTCTTCGGCGGCATGGGCGAGGAGGAGAGCAGCGAGCCCGGCTTCGGCCTCGACGTCGAGTTCACCACCGAGGAGTGGGAGAAGACGTACCTCCTCGCGCAGGAGCGCGAGATGCTCGGCCTGTACGTCTCCGACCACCCGCTGTTCGGCCTGGAGCACGTGCTGTCCGACAAGGCCGACGCGGGCATCGCCCAGCTCACCGGGGGCGAGCACGCCGACGGCGCGGTCGTCACCATCGGCGGCATCATCTCCGGCCTCCAGCGCAAGATGACCAAGCAGGGCAACGCCTGGGCGATCGCCACCGTCGAGGACCTCGCCGGCTCCATCGAGTGCATGTTCTTCCCGGCGACCTACCAGCTGGTGTCCACCCAACTCGTCGAGGACGCCGTGGTGTTCGTCAAGGGCCGCCTCGACAAGCGCGAGGACGTGCCGCGCCTCGTCGCGATGGAGCTGATGGTCCCGGACCTGTCCACCGCGGGCACCAACGCGCCGGTGATCCTCACCATCCCGGCCGTCAAGGTCACCCCGCCGATGGTCAGCCGCCTCGGCGAGATCCTCACCCACCACAAGGGCGACAGCGAGGTCCGGATCAAGCTCCAGGGCCCGACCAGGACGACCGTGCTGCGCCTGGACCGCCACCGGGTCAAGCCCGACCCGGCACTCTTCGGTGACCTGAAGGTGCTGCTCGGCCCGTCCTGCCTGGCGGGCTGAGCGGACGACACGCGCGAGGGGCGCACCCGGAACCGGGTGCGCCCCTCGGTATCTGCAAGGGCCGCAAAGCCCGTCACCCGGACGCTAGTTGTGACCGAAGCGCTTGCCGCGCCCCTTGCCGTGGGTGACGTCACCGGAGGTCACCTGGGTGGTGCGCTGCTCGTCCTGCGGCTCCAGCGTGGTCTGCTGGGTGCTCTGGCCGGTGCGCTCGGGCTGCGGCTGCTTACGGTCACGGTTCTTGTTCTTGGCCATGGGGATCTGCCTCCTGTTGGGGGTCTAGGGGCCAGGGCCGGATTCAGATTCACATAGGCCGACTTGCCGCGCATGTCGGATAATTACCGTCTGTGACAGGGGTGGTCGGGGTGAACGACGCCGAAACGCCACGCCGAAGATCGAGTTCGGACCGTTAACCTCCGCGCCGTCGGGCAGACTCGAAGCAGGCCCTGAGCAAACCTCCCAGGAAGAGGGTGAGTCGTGTGGACCGCTGCATCGTCCTGGTGGACGCCGGGTATCTGCTGGGGGCCGCCGCGAGTCTCCTCGCCGGAGAGCCGTCGCGGTCCCGGATCACCGTCGACCACGCCGCCCTCGTCCAGGGACTGCGCGAACAGGCCGAGTCCGAGACGCAACGGCCGCTGCTGCGCATCTACTGGTTCGACGGCGCCCCCGACCGCGTCCCCCAGCCCGAGCACCGCAGGCTGCGCGTGATGCCCCGGGTGACCGTCCGGCTGGGCGCCCTGACCCGCAGCGACGGCCGCTGGGCGCAGAAGGGCGTCGACGCCGCCATGCACGCCGAACTGACCGAGCTGGCCCGCAACCGCGCCTGCTCCGACGTCGTCCTCGTCACCGGCGACGGCGATCTGCTGCCCGGCATGATGGCCGCCAAGGAGCACGGCGTCGCCGTCCACCTGTGGGCCGTCCAGGCCGCCGACGGCGACTACAACCAGTCCGAGGACCTCGTCGCCGAGGCCGACGAACGGCGCGTCCTGGACCGGACGTGGATCACCAAGGCCGTCCGCGCCAAGGACCTCGGCGGGATCTGCGCGCCGCCGCCCGTGCCCCGCCCCGAGATCGCCGCGATCCTCTCCGCGCCGCTGCCCGACTCCGGGCTCGGCCACACCGACGGCCGGCCGTCCGAGGAGAGCGACCACGCACCCGCGGCCCCCGCCGACGCACCGCGGGAACGCGTCCCCGCCCCCAAGGGCGTCCCCACCCCGAAGGACCTCGCCGCGCTGCGCGCCCCCGGCCCGCAGGCCGTCCAGCACCCCACGACCGCCACCCTGCGCTGGTCCTCCGACAAGGGCTGGGTCGACCGGCCCGGCGTCGCCGCCGAACCCTCCGAGGCCGCCACGATGCCCACCCTCGCCCAGCTCACCACCGCCGAGCAGCGGTGGGCCGACCGGGAGGAGGACATCACCACCGTCGGCGGCGACCCGTACGAGGTGGGGCAGGTCTTCGCCCGGCGGTGGACGGAGCGGCTCGGCGACCAGAGCCACCTCCAGAAGCTCTCCGGGATGTATCCGCGCATCCCCCACCGCATCGACGGCGAGCTGCTGCGGTACGCGGCCCGCTTCGGCCTGCTCGCCCACAAGGACGACCAGATCGACGAGCACGACCGCTACGCCATCCGGGCGGGTTTCTGGCGGGAGGTCGACGTGCGCACGGGTGCCGAGCACGCGCCCGCCGGGGACTGAACGGGGCACTCGGGACGCCCCCCGACGCGAGCGGCGGCCGCCGACCCCTTAGTCTCGTCCTTTGTGAGTACGCGCGCGGCACCGGCAGTCCGGCCCAGGGGCGAGGTCGTGTGTGCCGTGCGCGGCCTGACCAAGACCTACCCGGCGGTACGGGCCCGGCGCGGCACCCCCGCCACCCCCGAGGTACGCGCCACCGACGACGTACGGCTGGAGGTCCGGCGCGGGGAGATCTTCGGGCTGCTCGGGCCGAACGGGGCCGGCAAGTCCACCCTGGTCCGGCAGGTGACCGGGCTGATGCGGCCCGACACGGGCAGTGTGGAGATCCTCGGGCACGACATCGTGCGCCACCCCGAGCGGGCCGCGCGCATCCTCGCCTACCTCGGCCAGGAGTCCACCGCCCTCGACGAGCTCACCGTCTCCCTCGCCGCCGAGACCACCGCACGTCTGCGCGGCCTCGACGTACGGCAGGCGCGCCGGGAGCGGGACGCGGTGCTCGACGAGCTCGGGCTGACCCCGATCGCCGGGCGGCCGCTGCGCAAGCTCTCCGGCGGGCAGCGGCGGCTCGCCTGCTTCGCGACCGCCCTGGTGGGGGAACGGCCGCTGCTGGTGCTGGACGAGCCGACCACGGGCATGGACCCCGTCGCCCGGCGGGCCGTGTGGTCCGCCGTGGACCGGCGGCGCGCCGAGCGCGGCACGACCGTCCTGCTCGTCACCCACAACGTCATCGAGGCCGAGACCGTGCTCGACCGGGTCGCCGTCATCGACCGGGGCCGGGTCATCGCCTGCGACACGCCCGCCGGGCTCAAGGAACAGGTCGCGGGCGAGGTACGGGTGGAGCTGGTGTGGCGGGAGCGGGCACCGCTGGACGTGCCCGAGGTCGCCGCGCTGCGGGAGCGCGCCGTGGAGTCCGGGCGGCGCTGGACGCTGCGGCTGGCCCCCGAGGAGGCCCGCGCGGTCGTCGCCACCGTCACCGGCGGCGCCGCCTTCGCCGCGCTCGACGACTTCACCCTGGCGACGCCGAGCCTGGAGGACGTCTATCTGGCGCTGGGCGGCGCCGCGGGACAGGGACTGGTGAGGGCGTGAGCGCGACGGCCACCGCATCCGTACCGAACAGGACGACTGACGGAGTGAACTCCGAGAGGGAGAGCAACGCGACGTGAGTGTCGTACCCGCAGAGGTTCTGCCGGGCGGCGTCCGGGCCGTGGACGAGCCGCCGGTCCGGGAGGCGGCCGAGCTCGGGCCGCGTGCCCGGCTGTGGCCGTCGCTGGTCGCCGTGTACCGGGCGCAGCTGTCCCGCGCGCGCGTGGCACGCATCCCGCTGCTGTTCGTCGCGACGTTCCAGTCGGTCGGCATCCTGATCATGATGCGGGGGGTCGTGGACGGCGGGCGCGAGGCGGAGGCCGTGGTGGCCGGCTCGGCGGTCCTCGTCGTCGCCTTCGTCGCGCTGAACCTGCTCGCGCAGTACTTCGGGCAGCTCCGGGCGAGCGGGGGGCTGGACCACTACGCGACGCTTCCCGTGCCGCCCGCGGCCGTGGTGCTGGGCGCGGCCGGCGCGTACGCCTCCTTCACCGTGCCGGGGACGCTGGTGACGGCCGTCTTCGGGTGCGTGCTGTTCGGTCTGCCGCTGACCCACCTGTGGGTGCTCGCGGCGGTGATCCCGCTGGCGGGCGCCGCGCTGTCCGGGCTCGGCGCGGCCTTCGGGCTGCTCGCGCCCCGTCCGGAGCTGGCCACCGTGCTGGGGCAGCTGGGCATGTCGGCGGCGCTGCTCCTCGGCGTGCTGCCGCCCGACCGGATGCCGGAGCCGGTGCGCTTCACCCGTGACCTGCTGCCGTCGACGTACGGCGTCGAGGCCTTCGCGCGGACCTTCCGGCCGAGCCCCGACTGGGCGTTCGTCCTCGGCGACCTCGCGGTCTGCGCGGGTGTCGGCGTCGTCTCGCTGGCCGTCGCCACCTGGGCCTACCGCCGGGCCGCCGTCCGGTGACGCGCCGCCGGGGCGGGCCTGGCACGATGTCAGGGTGACCGCACCGCTGACCCCGCCGCCGCCCCCGCACGAACCCTCCCCGCACCAGGCCTGGCCGCCGGCGCCGGGCGGCCACCCGGGTGCGGCCGGGCCGCCCGCCGCGTACGGCCAGGACGGGCCCGGGATGAGGACCGAGGTGCGGGAAGCCGCCCTGGTCACCGCGCTGGTCACGCTCGCCGGCGTGCTGCTCGGCCTGCTGTGGGTGTGGCTCGCGCCGCGGGTGCCGCTGGTGGGGGACGTGGTGGACGGCGACTGGGTCGTCTACCTCAAGGACAGCGAGGGCGAGCAGGCCATCGGCGTGGACGGCACGTTCACGCTGCTGGCGCTGGCCTGCGGCGCCGTGAGCGCGCTGGCCGTGTTCGCGTGGCGGCGGCGCGGCGGCGTGCCGCTGGTGGTGGGGCTGGCCCTGGGCGGTCTGCTCGGCTCGCTCCTGGCCTGGCGCCTGGGCGTCTGGCTGGGCCCCGCCGACGACGTCCTCGCCCAGGCGAAGGAGGCGGGCAAGGGCGTGACGTTCTCGGCCCCCCTCGAACTGGGCGCGAAGAGCGCGCTCCTGACCTGGTCGGTCGCCGCACTGCTGGTCCACCTCGGCCTCCTGGCCCTGTTCGGCCCGCGCGACCCGGAGCCCTGCGCCGGCCAGGGACCGTACCCGAAGCCGCACCAGGGACCGCCCGCGTAAGGGCTGGACGCCGACCGGGCGCCCAGGGGGGACCTTCGGCGGCGGGACGCGCTGCGCGGACGCGCGCTGTGCGGACGCCCCGGAGGACGCCGGCCGGCCGGGGCGTCCGGCCGCCCGCGTGGCCGGGACGCCCGGCGGCGCGGCTGCCCGGGCGGACGCCTGGGGTACGCGTGCCCGGTCGGAGGCCTGGGGTACGCCGTGCCCGGTCGGAGGCCTGGGTGGAGGACCGGCCGGCGGTACGGCGGGCCGTCGTGGCCGCCGCGGCGGGTCATCATGGGTGGGCTCGGTAGCGGCCGACAGCCGCTGTCGGTCAGCCGAGTCGCGACCCGGGCCGAGACCGCTCGGCCGGCCTGTCCGGCAGGACGTCTTCCGGTGCCCGTCCGGAAGGGACGGCCCCGTCCGGCGGTGTCGCGGGGCGTGAACTGCGCCGCCTCGGCGTCGGCGACCGCGCGACGGCCGAACTGCTGCGGCTGGGTCGGCTCGGCCCACTGCTCGTCCTCGACGACCTGCGCGGCGGCCGCTGCCGCGGTGCACGGGCGGGCCCGGCGCCACGTCGGCGGCCACCGCCCGGCAGCCGTGCCTCGCCGGGCCCGTGCCGACGCCGTGCCGAGCCGGGCCCGTGCCGACGCCGTGCCGAGCCGGGCCCGTGCCGACGCCGTGCCGAGCCGGGCCCGTGCCGACGCCGAGCCTGTGCCGTGCCGGCGGCCGCGTCCAGCACGGGCAGCCCGCCCGACGTGCCGAGCCCGCTCGGACAGCGCGTTGCGGGCGTTTCGCAGAGCCGGGCCCGTGCCAGGGCTGCCGGGCCCGTGCCAGGGCCGGGCGGGTCCAGGGCCAGGACCGGGGGCGGGCGTCGGTGGGGGTCAGGGGCGGCCGACGGGGGCCAGGATCGCTGTGGTGAGGGTGGCCAGGTCGGTGGGGGACAGTTCGACCTCCAGGCCGCGCCGGCCCGCCGAGACGCAGATGGTGGCGTGCGCGCTCGCGGAGTCGTCGAGGACCGTGGGGAGCTTCTTGCGCTGGCCCAGCGGTGAGATGCCGCCGCGGACGTAGCCGGTGGTGCGTTCCGCGAGGGTCGGGTCGGCCATGGCCGCCCGCTTGCCGCCGACCGCCGACGCGAGGGCCTTCAGGTCCAGGGAACCGGCGACCGGCACCACCGCCACGGTCAGGGTGCCGTCGACGTCCGCGACGAGGGTCTTGAACACCCGGTCGGGGGAGACGCCCATCGCCTCGGCCGCCTCCTCGCCGTAGGAGGGGTGGCTCGGGTCGTGGTCGTAGGCGTGGACCGTGAAGTCCACGCCCGCGGCCGTCAGGGCCACCGTGGCGGGCGTGCCGCCGGACTGCTGCTGCTTCTTCGACTTCTTCGCCATGCGGGCCTTCTGGTGGTGACGTCAGTTGAGACTGGTGGGCCCGCGCGTGAGGTCGGCCGCGGGCAGCGAGGGCAGGCTACGGAGGATGGCCGTCTCCGTGCGCAGGAGTTTCAGCTCGTCGCGCAGCCGGGAGGCGGTGTCCGGGGCCTGGAGCAGCCGTTGCTTGGCCGGCGTGTCCAGCATCATCGCGGCCGCCACCAGGTACGAGACCACCGATGGCTCGTCGGGGAGGTCCGCCCCCGTCGACAGCGACCGCTCCCGCGCGCCCGCCAGCCGTTTCTGGTACTTGCGGAAAGCCCGCAGCACCCCCTCCGCGAGCGCGCCCGCCCCGTCGCCGGGCTCCTCCGGGAGCTCCTCCAGCTCCGCCGTCAGATACGGCCCGGAGGCGTCCACCGACAGCAGCCGCACCCGGGTCGTGCCGGTCGCCAGCACCTCGAAGGTGCCGTCGGACCGCTCGCGGATCGTCGCCGCGTCGGCGACGCACCCGAACCCGTGGAACGCCTTGGCCGGGTCGTCGCCGAAGCCGGCCGCCGGCCCCCGCCGGGGCAGTGCCGTGGGATCGGGCATGCCCGGTGCGCTGGGCGCCACCTCATGGCCGTCGCGGATCGCCACGACGGCGAACCGGCGGGGTTCCTCCTCGGGGGACTTGAGCAGATCGCGCATCAGGGCGCGATAACGCTCCTCGAAGACGCTGAGCGGGAGCACGAGCCCCGGGAACAGCACCGTGTTCAGGGGGAAGAGCGGCAGCCGGACGGTGGTCACGGCGCAGAAGCCTAGTGGTCCCCGGGGCGGGCCGGTTCCCCGTGCCCGTTCCGTGGATGCCCCAGGGCCTGCCAGGGCACCCCCGAGCACACGCCCTCGCGCACCGCCAGGAAGTGCCCCAGCGGGTCGTCGGACAGCCGTCCCCAGGGGAAGGACGTGGCGTACGGGCCGATCAGCCGCAGCTGGGCGAGGGCGTCGTCGCGCCGGTCGAGACGGACCAGGACGTACGTCAGCAGGTTGCGGATCTCCGCCGGCCAGGGGTCGGCGGCCGGGAAGCGGGCGGAGAGGTCGACGGCCCGGTCGGCGGCCGCCTCCAGGCGCTCGCGCGGCACCTGGGGCCCGCAGCCGTCGGTGAGGTAGGCGAAGGCGGCCCGCGCCGGCAGCGCCTGCACCAGGGAGCCCGCGGGCGCGTCCTGCGCGGCGCGGTCGGCGAAGTCGAAGCACTCGCGGTGGGAGCCGTGCCAGGACTCGGCCAGATAGCGCTTGGCGGCGACATGGCAGCCGTAGTGGTGCGGGGCGCGGCGCACCGCGGCCGCCCACAGTTCCTCGAAGTACTTGTGCCCGGCGTTCGCCCCGCGCGCGTGGTCCAGGGCGATCCGCCACGGCACGGGGTCGCCGATGTCGCTCTGCGCGGCCGCCGTGATCAGCGGGCTGACCTCGCGCAGCAGCTCCGCCCGGGCGGGCGAGCGCCAGGCGCGGTCCACCGCGAGCTGGGCGGCGACCAGCAGCACGTCCGGGTCGCGCGGGGCGGCGGCGCGCCACAGCTCGAACCACTCGGGGCGGGCGTCGGCGAAGGCGGCCAGGCGGGTGGCGTACCGGTCGCGGTACTCCCACTCGGCCCGCTCGCGGGTGCCGGCGAGCAGGGCGGCGGCGGCCCGGTACCCGCCCCGAGCGGCCTCGACCAGCGCGGGTCCGAGCCGGTCGTCGGGCACGTCGAGGAGCACCTCGTCGTCGGCCGGGAGCCCCGCGACGGGGTGGGGGGCGGCGGACCGCGCCGGCCGGGACGCGGCCGTCCGGGAGGCGCGGTGGAAGGGGGGCAGCAGAGCCATGGTTTCGCCATTGAAAAGCCGCTGGTGGGCAGAGCGCCAGGGGGTAAGGCGAACCTGTGGAAAGTTGTGCGTCCCCAGGTCAAGGACAGGTAAAAGGTAACTGTTCGGCAACTGTTCACCGGCCGGTGTTCCCCGCCGTCCACCGGCCGTGGCTCCGCTACCTGCGGCATCAGCCGGAAGCCGGAAGCCGGAGGCCGGAGGCCGGAGGCCGGAGGCCGGGAGCCGGGAGCCGGGAGCCGGGAGCCGGGAGCCGGGAGCCGGGAGCCGGGAGCCGCGATCCGGGAGCGGGAAGCCGCACGCCGCAACCCGGAAGCTGCAATCCGCAAGCCAGAAGAGCGCCCCCGTCACCGGTCCCCCCGGTCACCCCCGCCGCAGCATCCGCGTCGCCCCCGCCGCCACCGTCGTCGCCAGCGTCCAGCCCAGCAGGATCATCGCCGCCTGCACCCACTGCCAGCCGCCGTACAGCCGCCACTGGCCGGCCTGCCCCAGGTCGATGACGGGCAGCAGCAGGTCGAGGGCGAAGAGCGCCGGGTTCCAGGGCGGGTGCCCCTCGCGGTTGACCGGGGGATGGTCGGCGTGCGCGAAGGCCAGCGAACCCGCCGCCCACAGCACCGCCATCCACACCGCCGCCCGGCCGGGCCGGTACCCGTAGGCCACCGTCCAGTCCTGCGCGTACCCCCAGAGCTTCGCGGCCGGCGGCAGGGTCTCGCGGCGGCGGCGCTGCTTGGCGAGCAGCACCTCGCGGGCGTCCTCGTCCTCCCCGCCCGTCCGCAGCACCGCCGCCAGCCGCTCGTACGGCTCCGGGTTGTACTCGGCGGTCGCGGCGGCCACCCACTCCAGCCGCTCCGCCAGCGGGAACGGGCCCTGCGGCACCACGTTCTCGTAGCCGAAGCCGCCCATGTGCAGGTTGCCGGGCCCCGGCCAGGCGCTCGCCCGGTCCACCAGGTTGACCACCCGCGCACCCGACAGCACCACCTTGCCGCGCCGCGGCCCCTCCCCGAGGAAGCGCAGCTCGGGGGTCTGCACCCGGCGCAGCGACAGCTCCTGCTCGTCGGTGAGGTCGAACCGGGCCCGCTCCAGGTCGACGGCGTCCCCGAACCGCCCGTCGTCCAGCCGGATCCCGCCCCGGCACTCGAAGCGCTGGACGCGTGTCCCGCGCGCGGGTGTCGTGCCGCTCAGCGCGTGGCCGCCGATGCCCGCGGGGGTGAGGTACAGGGAGCGCTCGACGGTCAGCTGGGGCGCGTTGAGCGCGAACCGGGTGTACGGGTTGACCAGCCGCGCCCCGCGCAGGCTCAGCGACACGCCGATCTTGGCGCTGCGCAGCCGCAGCTCGCCGTGCGATTCGAGCAGCTCGGCCTGGAGGTCCTGGCCGACGGTCAGGCCGTCGGCGGAGACCGAGCGGCCGGTGCGGTCGCGGTAGACGATCGCCTGGTTCAGCATCAGGTCCGTGCCGATGTGCGCGTCGGTGAGCCGGACGCCGTTGTGGAAGCGGCAGCGGGGCAGGTGCAGGTCGCCCTCCGTCTGGAGCCGGGCCGCCTCCAGCCGCGGGACCGAGCAGTCCACCATGCGCAGGGTCGTCACCCGCGCCTCCGGCAGCAGCACGTCCTGCTCGAACCGGCAGCGCTTCATCTCGACGTACGGCACCACCGTGCCGCCCGCCACGTCGAGCGTGCCGCTGATCTGCACGCCGACCAGCTTCAGGGAGGAGACCCGGCCCGCGAGCGCGGGCGGTCCGTCCAGCAGCAGCCAGGCCACGATCCGCGCCCGCACGGTCCGCGCCGCGCCCCAGGGATGCCCGCCGTGCGGGTCGTCGACGACCGTGTCCCCGCTGCTCAGGTCGTACACGCTGCCGTTGCGGAAGGCCTGCCACATGCCGGCCTCGGCGGCGGTCAGATCCTCCGGCACGTCCCCGGTGCGGACGCCGGCCCCCTCGGTCACGCTGTTCCGTCCCTCCTGCCGCCCGTCGGCTCACGGGTTTCGCACGACCGTTCATGCCCGCTGGGTGACGTCACGAACGCTAACCGTGAAGGGGATCTTCCGAATCCGGCCACGATGTGTATCAGCCACTGATACGCGCGACCGACCTCCGATGCCGGTCTGAGAGAATTGACGACGTGATCTCCCGAATCGATCTGCGCGGCGACGCCCTCCCCGAGGGACCCGCCCTGCGCGACCTGCTGCCCCGAGCCGACTTCGACGTCTCGGCCGCCCTCGAGAAGGTGCGTCCGATCTGCGAGGCCGTGCATCATCGGGGCGACGCGGCGCTGATCGACTTCGCGGAGAAGTTCGACGGCGTCCGCCTCGACCAGGTCCGGGTCCCCGCCGAGGCCCTCACCCGCGCCCTGGAGGAACTCGACCCGGCCGTGCGCGCCGCCCTCGAGGAGTCCATCCGCCGCGCCCGCCTCGTCCACCGCGCGCAGCGCCGTACCACCCACACGACCCAGGTCGTGCCCGGTGGCTCGGTCACCGAGAAGTGGGTGCCCGTCGAGCGGGTCGGCCTGTACGCGCCGGGCGGCCGGTCGGTCTACCCGTCCTCCGTCGTCATGAACGTCGTGCCCGCGCAGGAGGCCGGCGTCGGGTCCATCGCCCTCGCCTCCCCGGCGCAGGCCGACTTCGGGGGCCTCCCGCACCCGACGATCCTCGCCGCCTGCGCCCTGCTCGGCGTCGACGAGGTCTACGCGGCCGGCGGCGCCACCGCCGTCGCGATGTTCGCGTACGGCACCGAGTCCTGCCCGCCCGCCGACATGGTCACCGGGCCCGGCAACATCTGGGTCGCCGCCGCCAAGCGCTACTTCACCGGCAAGATCGGCATCGACGCCGAGGCCGGCCCCACCGAGATCGCGGTCCTCGCGGACTCCACGGCCGACCCGGTGCACGTCGCCTCCGACCTGATCAGCCAGGCCGAGCACGACCCGCTGGCCGCCGCCGTCCTGGTCACCGACTCCGCCGAGCTCGCGGACGCGGTCGAGAAGGAGCTGGAGCCGCAGGTCGCGGCCACCAGGCACATCGACGACCGGATCGTGCCGGCCCTCAAGGGCAAGCAGTCCGCGATCGTGCTCGTCGACGGCGTCGACGAGGGCCTGCGCGTGGTCGACGCCTACGGCGCCGAGCACCTGGAGATCCAGACGGCCGACGCCGCGGCCGTGGCCGACCGGGTGAAGAACGCGGGCGCGATCTTCATCGGCCCCTGGGCGCCGGTGTCGCTGGGCGACTACGCGGCCGGGTCCAACCACGTCCTGCCCACCGGCGGCTGCGCCTGCCACTCCTCCGGCCTGTCCGTCCAGTCCTTCCTGCGCGGCATCCACATCGTGGACTACACGCGGGAGGCGCTGGCCGAGGTCGCGCACCACGTGGTGACCCTGGCGGAGGCGGAGGACCTGCCCGCGCACGGCGCGGCGATCAAGGCACGGTTCGGGTGGAAGGTACCGACGAGCAAGTGAGCTTCGGAAACGACGAGCAAGTGAGCGCCGGAAGCGACGGGCAAGTGAGCTTCGGAATCGACGATCTGCCCGTACGGGACGAGCTGCGCGGCAAGTCCCCCTACGGCGCGCCCCAGCTGGACGTCCCCGTACGGCTGAACACCAACGAGAACCCCTACCCGCTGCCCGAGCCGCTGGTCGAGCGGATCGCGGAGCGGGTGCGCGAGGCGGCCCGCAACCTCAACCGCTACCCGGACCGGGACGCGGTGGAGCTGCGCACCCAGCTCGCCCGCTACCTGACGGACACGTCCGGCCACCAGGTCGGCCTGGACAATGTCTGGGCGGCCAACGGCTCCAACGAGGTCATCCAGCAGCTGTTGCAGACCTTCGGCGGACCGGGCCGCACGGCCATCGGCTTCGAGCCCTCCTACTCGATGCACGGGCTCATCGCCCGCGGCACCGGCACCGGATGGATCTCCGGACCGCGCCACGAGGACTTCACCATCGACCTCGCGGCGGCCGAGAAGGCGCTCGCGGAGCACCGCCCGGACGTCGTCTTCATCACCACCCCCAACAACCCCACCGGCACCGCCGTCCCCGGCGAGACCGTCGTCGCGCTGTACGAGGCGGCCCAGGCCGCCAAGCCGTCGATGGTGATCGTGGACGAGGCGTACATCGAGTTCAGCCACGGCGACTCGCTGCTGCCGCTGCTCGAAGGTCGGCCGAATCTCGTCGTCTCGCGGACGATGTCGAAGGCCTTCGGCGCGGCCGGCCTGCGCCTCGGCTATCTCGCCGCGCACCCGGCCGTGGTGGACGCCGTCCAGCTGGTCCGGCTGCCGTACCACCTGTCGGCCGTCACCCAGGCGACCGCGCTGGCCGCCCTGGAGCACACCGACACGCTGCTGAAGTACGTCGAGCAGCTGAAGGCCGAGCGCGACCGGCTGGTCGCCGAACTGCTCGCGCTCGGCTACGAGGTGACCGCCTCGGACGCCAACTTCGTGCAGTTCGGCCGGTTCGCCGACGCGCACGCCGTCTGGCGGAAGATCCTCGACCGGGGCGTGCTGGTCCGGGACAACGGCGTGCCCGGGTGGCTGCGGGTCACCGCCGGAACCCCCGAAGAGAACGACGCGTTCCTCGACGCGGTCCGTGAACTGACGAGCTTTGTGGGGACCACCCCCACACCCCCGAAGGAGCAGAGCGCATGAACCGCGTGGGACGCGTGGAGCGAGTGACCAAGGAGACCTCGGTCCTCGTCGAGATCGACCTCGACGGCACCGGCAAGGTCGACGTGGCGACCGGGGTCGGCTTCTACGACCACATGCTCGACCAGCTCGGCCGGCACGGCCTGTTCGACCTCACCGTGAAGACCGAGGGCGACCTGCACATCGACTCGCACCACACCATCGAGGACACCGCCCTCGCCCTGGGCGCCGCCTTCAAGCAGGCCCTCGGCGACAAGGTGGGCATCTACCGCTTCGGCAACTGCACGGTCCCGCTGGACGAGTCCCTCGCCCAGGTCACCGTCGACCTCTCCGGCCGCCCGTACCTCGTGCACACCGAGCCCGAGAACATGGCGCCGATGATCGGCGAGTACGACACCACGATGACCCGGCACATCCTGGAGTCCTTCGTCGCCCAGGCCCAGATCGCGCTGCACGTGCACGTGCCCTACGGGCGCAACGCGCACCACATCGTGGAGTGCCAGTTCAAGGCGCTGGCCCGGGCCCTGCGCTACGCCTCGGAGCGCGACCCGCGCGCGGCGGGCATCCTGCCCTCCACGAAGGGCGCCCTGTGAACGGTCTGTCGACCATCCTGATCGTCGTCGGCCTCTTCCTGGCCGGCGGCATCATCTCCTTCGTCAAGCAGGAGATGCCCAAGAGCCTGATCGTGCTGCTCTCGATCGCCGCCGCGATGTGTCTCGTGGCGGGCGTCATGCGGCTGGAGGTGTGGAATTGAGCGCCGTGAACAAGAAGGTCGTCGTCTTCGACTACGGCTTCGGCAACGTCCGCTCCGCCGAGCGCGCCCTCGCGCGGACCGGCGCCGAGGTCGAGATCACCCGTGACTTCGACCAGGCCATGAACGCCGACGGCCTGCTGGTGCCGGGCGTCGGCGCCTTCGCCGCCTGCATGAAGGGCCTGCGCGGCGCGCGCGGCGACTGGATCATCGACCGGCGGCTGTCCGGCGGCCGCCCGGTGATGGGCATCTGCGTCGGCATGCAGATCCTCTTCGCGCGCGGCATCGAGCACGGCGTGGAGACCGAGGGCCTCGACGAGTGGCCCGGCGCGGTCGAGCCGCTCCAGGCCGAGATCGTCCCGCACATGGGCTGGAACACCGTGGAGGCCCCGGCCGACACCGAGCTGTTCGCCGGCCTGGACGCGGACGCGCGCTTCTACTTCGTGCACTCCTACGCCGTCCACGACTGGTCCCTGGAGTCGCACAACCCGGCGATCCGGGCCCCCAAGGTGACCTGGTCGACGCACGGCAAGCCGTTCGTGGCCGCCGTGGAGAACGGCGCCCTGTGGGCCACGCAGTTCCACCCCGAGAAGTCCGGCGACGCCGGAGCCCAGCTCCTCACCAACTGGATCGGAACCCTGTGAGCAAGCTCGAACTCCTCCCCGCCGTCGACGTCCGCGACGGCCAGGCCGTCCGCCTCGTGCACGGCGAGTCCGGCACCGAGACCTCCTACGGCTCCCCGCTGGAGGCCGCCCTCGCCTGGCAGCGGTCCGGCGCCGAATGGCTGCACCTGGTCGACCTGGACGCCGCCTTCGGCACCGGCGACAACCGGCAGCTGATCGCCGAGGTCGCCGGGGCGATGGACATCAAGGTCGAACTGTCCGGCGGCATCCGCGACGACGACACCCTCGCCGCGGCCCTGGCCACCGGCTGCACCCGGGTCAACCTCGGCACGGCCGCCCTGGAGACCCCGGAGTGGGTCGCCAAGGTCATCGCCGAGCACGGCGACAAGATCGCCGTCGGCCTCGACGTGCGCGGCACCACCCTGCGCGGCCGCGGCTGGACCCGCGACGGCGGCGACCTCTACGAGACGCTGGAGCGCCTCAACAAGGAGGGCTGCGCCCGCTACGTGGTGACCGACATCGCCAAGGACGGCACCCTCCAGGGCCCCAACCTGGAGCTGCTGCGCACCGTCTGCGCGGCGACCGACCGCCCGGTCGTGGCCTCCGGCGGCGTGTCGTCCCTCGACGACCTGCGCGCCATCGCCGAGCTGGTGCCCCTCGGTGTCGAGGGCTCCATCGTCGGGAAGGCGCTGTACGCGAAGGCGTTCACCCTGGAAGAGGCCCTGGAGGCTGTGTCGTCATGACGTCCGAAGCCGTGCGGCGCGTGCAGAGCGGAAATCCCTGGGAAGAGACTTTCGGTTTCGCACGCGCCGTCGCGGCGGGCGACCGTGTGCTGGTGGCGGGCACGACGGCCTTCCGGGGCGAGGTGCTGTACGGGGAGGGCGACCCGTACGAACAGGCCAGGGTGGCCTTCACCGGCGCGCTCGAGGCGATCGCCGAGTTCGGTCTGGGGCCCGGGTCCGTGATCAGGACCCGGATGCATCTGGCGCATTCGCGGGACGTCGATGCGGTGGGCCGGGCCCACAAGGAGTTCTTCGACGCCGTACGCCCGGCCGCGACCCTGCTGGTCGTGGAGGGGTTCATCGATCCGCGCGTCCTGGTCTCGGTGGAACTCGAAGCTTATAGAGGACATTCAGAAGGAGCCGCGCAGTCATGAGCCTGGCAGTCCGAGTCATCCCCTGCCTGGACGTGGACAACGGCCGGGTCGTCAAGGGCGTCAACTTCCAGAACCTGCGGGACGCGGGCGACCCCGTCGAGATGGCCAAGGTGTACGACGCCGAGGGCGCCGACGAACTGACGTTCCTGGACATCACCGCCTCGTCGGGCAACCGCGAGACCACCTACGACGTGGTCCGCCGCACCGCCGAACAGGTGTTCATCCCGCTCACCGTCGGTGGCGGGGTGCGCACCCCCGAGGACGTCGACAAGCTGCTGCGGGCCGGCGCCGACAAGGTGGGCGTCAACACGGCCGCCATCGCCCGCCCGGAACTGATCAAGGAGATCGCCGAGCGGTTCGGCAGCCAGGTGCTGGTGCTCTCGGTGGACGCACGGCGCACGGAGTCGGGATCCTTCGAGGTGACCACCCACGGCGGCCGGCGCGGCACCGGCATCGACGCCGTCGAATGGGCGCACCGGGCGGCCGAACTGGGCGCCGGCGAGATCCTGCTCAACTCGATGGACGCCGACGGCACCAAGGACGGCTACGACCTGGAGATGATCAGCGCCGTCCGCAAGCACGTGACGGTCCCGGTGATCGCCTCCGGCGGCGCCGGCCGGCTCGCGGACTTCCCGCCGGCCGTCGAGGCGGGCGCGGACGCCGTCCTGGCCGCCTCCGTCTTCCACTTCGGGGACCTGCGGATCGGCGAGGTCAAGCAGACGCTGCGGGAGGCGGGCCGCCCGGTGCGGTGACGCCCCGCCGGCGCCACGAGGACCCGAGCCGGGCCCCGGTCACCCGGTGACCGGCTCCGTCGTCCGTCCGCCCCACGCGCGGGAGACGCGTACGTCCCCGCACCGGCCGCCCGGCCCCCTCAGATCCCGAGCTGCTTGCCGCTGCTCAGCTTCTCGACGGCGTCCGCGTCGCCGGCCAGGTCCACCTGGGCGGCGCTCTGCCGGCCGTACAGGAGCAGCAGCAGCTCGGACGGCTCGCCCGTCGCGGTCACCACCGGCGTGCCGCGGTTGGCGACCGCCGTACGCCCGTCCGGGCGACGCAGGACCAGACCGGTCGGCGTGCTGCGGCCCATCAGCCGGGCCGTGCGCTCCAGCCGGGACCACAGGGCGTCCTGGAAGACCGGATCCAGCTCGCGGGCCGTCCACCCCGGCTGGGCACGGCGGACGTCCTCGGTGTGGACGTAGAACTCGACCGTGTTCGACACCTCGTCGATCTGCTTGAGCTGGAACGGCGAGAAGCGCGGCGGGCCGGTACGGATCAGCTGGATCAGCTCCTCGTACGGCTTGGCGGCGAACTCCTCCATCGCCCTGTCCAGCCGGGACGCGAGCTGCTTGATCAGCAGGCCCCCGGCGGCGTCCGGCCGGCGCTCGCGCACCACCACGTGCGCGGCGAGGTCACGGGTCCGCCAGCCCTCGCAGAGGGTCGGGGCATAGGGACCCAGCGCCTCCAAGAGGTCGGCGAGCAGAAGCCGTTCACGCTTGGCGAAAGTCGACATGCGGTCAGCCTACGACCGCGTAGGAGGTCCGGACAGTGGACACGGCCCGGGCGCTGCCGGTGCCGCGCGGCACAATGGCACACATGACCAGCACGCCCCAGCCCAGCGCTCTCGCCCCGGAGATCGCCGCGCGTCTCAAGCGCAGCCCCGACGGGCTCGTCCCCGCCATCGCCCAGCAGTACGACACCGGTGAGGTGCTCATGCTCGGCTGGATGGACGACGAGGCGCTGCACCGCACCCTGACGACCGGCCGCTGCACCTACTGGTCGCGCAGCCGCGGCGAGTACTGGGTCAAGGGCGACACCTCCGGCCACTTCCAGTGGGTCAGGTCCGTCGCCCTCGACTGCGACGCCGACACCGTGCTGGTCAAGGTCGACCAGGTCGGCGCCGCCTGCCACACCGGAGCCCGCACCTGCTTCGACGCCGACGTACTGCTCGGCGAAGGCGAAGGCGAACGCGAAGGCGAACGCGAAGGCCGGGACCAGGGCCGGGGCGACGCCGCCGGTTCCGGCGCACCCGCCTCGGATCAGTAAGGTCAGCCGCCATGGACCTCGAGACGTTCCGCAAGCTGGCCGGCGACCGCCGTGTCATCCCCGTCACCCGCAAGCTGCTCGCCGACGGCGACACCCCGGTCGCGCTCTACCGCAAGCTCGCCGCCGAGCGCCCCGGCACCTTCCTGCTGGAGTCCGCGGAGAACGGCCGCACCTGGTCCCGCTACTCCTTCGTGGGCGTCCGCAGCGCGGCCACCCTCACCGCCCGCGACGGCCGGGCCCACTGGCTCGGCGCCCCGCCCGTCGGCGTCCCCACGGACGGCGATCCCCTCGCCGCCCTGCGCGCCACCCTCGAGGCCCTGCACACCCCCCACCAGGAGGGCCTGCCGCCCTTCACCGGCGGCATGGTCGGCTACCTCGGCTACGACATCGTGCGCCGCCTGGAGAAGATCGGCCCCGGAGACCGGGACGACCTGCGGCTGCCCGAGCTCACCATGCTCCTCACCAGCGACCTCGCCGTCATGGACCACTGGGAGGGCTCCGTCCTGCTGATCGCCAACGCGATCAACCACAACGACCTCGACACCGGCGTCGACGAGGCGTACGCGGACGCGGTCGCCCGCCTCGACGCCATGGAGGCCGACCTCGGCCGCGCGGTCGTCCAGCCCCCCGCCGTCCTGCCGCCCTCCGAACTGCCCGAGTACACCGCCCTGTGGGGCGGCCCCGACTACCAGGAGGCCGTCGAGGACATCAAGGAGCGCATCCGCGCGGGCGAGGCCTTCCAGGTGGTCCCCTCCCAGCGGTTCGAGACACCGTGCTCGGCGAGCGCCCTGGACGTCTACCGGGTCCTCAGGGCCACCAACCCCTCCCCGTACATGTACCTCTTCCGCTTCGACGGCTTCGACGTCGTCGGCTCCTCCCCGGAGGCCCTGGTCAAGGTCGAGGACGGGCGGGCCATGGTGCACCCCATCGCCGGGACCCGGCACCGCGGGGCGACCCCGCGGGAGGACCAGGCCCTCGCCGACGAACTGCTCGCCGACCCCAAGGAGCGCGCCGAGCACCTCATGCTCGTCGACCTCGGCCGCAACGACCTCGGACGGGTCTGCGAACCCGGCTCGGTCGAGGTCGTCGACTTCATGTCCATCGAGCGGTACTCCCACGTCATGCACATCGTCTCCACGGTGACCGGCCGGGTCGCACCGGGCCGCACCGCCTTCGACGTCCTCACCGCCTGCTTCCCCGCGGGCACCCTCTCCGGTGCCCCGAAGCCGCGCGCCATGCAGATCATCGACGAGCTGGAGCCGTCCCGGCGCGGCCTCTACGGCGGCTGCGTGGGCTACCTGGACTTCGCCGGCGACTCCGACACCGCCATCGCCATCCGCACCGCCCTGCTGCGCGACGGCACCGCCTACGTCCAGGCCGGCGCGGGCGTCGTCGCCGACTCCGACCCGGCCGCCGAGGACCAGGAGTGCCGCAACAAGGCGGCGGCGGTCCTGCGCGCGGTGCACACCGCCAACCGGCTGGGACGGCAGGGCGCTTCGGGGACGCCGGCGGGCGGGACGTCCCAGGGCGATGGGGCGCGCGTCACGTGAACCCCGGGTGACGGTTCGCCCGGGGTTCAGGCGATAGTGGAGTACGTGACTGCTGTACCTCACCCCCGTGCCCAAGCCGCCGCCCCCGCCCGGTCCGGCCGCCGGAGCCTCGCCCTCGCCCTGCTGTGCGGTGCGCTGGGCGCGGCCGTGGCCCTGCTCTCCACCCGGCAGCGCTGGTCGGCGGGCACGGCGACGGTGGCCGGCGGCGCCTTCCCCCTGACCGCCAAGGGCAGCGACGTCACCGGCGTCCCCGCGGCGCTCGCCATAGTGGGCCTCGCCGCGCTCGTCGCCGTCTTCGCCGTCCGCAGGGCCGGCCGCCTCGCCGTCTCCGGCCTGCTGGCGCTCTCCGGCGCGGGCATCGTCGCCGCCGCCGTGCTCGGCGCCTCCGACAGCTCCGCGCTCGACGAGAAGGCGGCCCAGGCCTCCGGCGACACCTCCGCCACCGTCGCCTCGCTCACCCACACCGCCTGGCCGTACGCCGCGGCCGCGGGCGGCGTCCTGATCCTCCTGGCCGGCCTGCTCGCCCTGCGCTACGGCCGGCTGTGGCCCGCCATGTCCGGCCGGTACGAGCGCGGCGGCGCCCCCCGCCCCCGGCGCACGGCCCGGCCCGTCGACCCCGACCGGCCCGAGGAGATGTGGAAGGCACTGGACCGGGGCGAGGACCCCACGGGCACGGACCCGGCCTGACCGGCCCGACCCTCCGCCGGCCGGTCCCGCTCCCGGTGGGCTGCACAAGACGGTGGGCTGCGCCGGACGGTGGGCTGCACCGGACGGTGTGGTGCATCGGACGGTGTGGTGAATCAGACGCCCCCGGGACACCACCCCCGGGCACGGCCCGCCCCCCACGTACGGGACAATGGACCACGAGCCTCCGGCTCGCGCACGTACACCACGTACGCAACACAGACAGCAACGAGGAGCAAAGTCATGGCGGGCAGCAGCCACGGACACACCCCGGCCGCCTGGACCGGTGTCATCATCGCCTTCATCGGTTTCTGCGTCGCGGGCGCGTTCATGGTCATGGCCGAGCCGCTCGGCTTCTGGGCCGGCATGGTGATCGTGCTGCTCGGCGGTGTCGTCGGTGGTGTGATGCGCACCATGGGCCTGGGCCAGCCGAAGCAGGCGCAGTCGGCGCACCGGGTGACGGCCACGCGCGAGCCGGCGACCGCCGAGGGCTGAGCCCGCCGTACGACCACGCCCGTGGGGCGGCCGGCGCACCGAGCGAGGTGCGCACCGGCCGCCCCACGCGCGCGTGCGGCCCCGGGCGGGGCACAATGCGAGACGTGCACCCCGACCGCCAGAGCGTGACACCGCCCGCCCCGGGGACCGTCCTGGGACGGCTCGCCGTGCCCGCCGGCCTCCTCGCGGCCGTCGCCGGGGCCTTCGCGTACGTCGGAGCCGTCGACCCCAACGAGCCCGGCCACTACCCGGTCTGCCCGCTGCTGAGCGTCACGGGCCTGTACTGCCCCGGCTGCGGCGGTCTGCGCAGCGCGCACGCCTTCGCGCACGGCGACCTGGTGACCGCCCTGCACGCCAACGCGCCGGCCGTCGCCGCCTACGTGGCCTTCGCCGTGCTGTGGACCGTCTGGGTGGTCCGCGCGGCCCGCGGACGCCCGCCGCGCCTCGACCCGCGGCCGGTGCACCTGTGGTCGCTGGGCGCGTTGCTGCTGGTCTTCACGGTGGTCCGGAACCTGCCGTTCGGCGGCTGGCTGCACCCGTGACCACCGGGCGCCGCGTCCACGAGGTGGGACCGGCGTCAACCGGATGCGAGGCCTTCGCCCTCCTCCGGATACCATCGCAGTGACCACGGTTTCCACTGGTCGCCGCAACTGCCAACCGTCTGGAAGGGGGCCGCTCGCGTGAGTGTGCTCGACGAGATCATCGACGGAGTCCGTGCCGACCTCGCGGAGCGGCAGGCGCGGGTGAGCCTCGACGAGCTCAAGGAGCGCGCGGCGAAGGCCCGCCCCGCCAAGGACGGTGTCGCCGCGCTGAAGGGCGACGGCGTCAAGGTGATCTGCGAGGTCAAGCGCTCCAGCCCCTCCAAGGGCGCGCTGGCCGCGATCGCCGACCCGGCCGGGCTGGCCGCGGACTACGAGGCGGGCGGCGCGGCCGTCATCTCCGTCCTCACCGAACAGCGCCGCTTCGGCGGCTCCCTCGCCGACCTCGAGGCGGTCCGCGCGCGCGTGGACATCCCCGTCCTGCGCAAGGACTTCATCGTCACCTCGTACCAGCTGTGGGAGGCCCGCGCCTACGGCGCCGACCTCGCGCTGCTGATCGTGGCGGCCCTGGAGCAGCCCGCCCTCGAGTCGCTGATCGAGCGCGCCGTCTCCATCGGCCTCACCCCGCTCGTCGAGGTCCACGACGAGGACGAGGTCGAGCGGGCGGTGGACGCCGGCGCGAAGATCATCGGCGTCAACGCGCGCAACCTGAAGACCCTGGAGGTCGACCGGGGCACGTTCGAGCGCGTCGCCCCCGAGATCCCGGACCACATCGTCAAGGTCGCCGAGTCCGGCGTGCGCGGCCCGCACGACCTCATCGCCTACGCCAACGCCGGCGCCGACGCGGTCCTGGTCGGCGAGTCCCTCGTCACCGGCCGCGACCCGAAGACCGCGGTCGCCGACCTGGTCGCGGCGGGGGAGCACCCCGCGCTCCGGCACGGCCGCGGCTGATCTCCCGCTAGGCTTGGCCCGATGACTCCGACGCCCCCCGCCCCGGCCACGGACCGGTACGCCCGCCTCGCGCGCGGCTGCCGCCCCCGTGGCTGCCGCGCGCCCGCGCGGCGGGTGCACGGCCGGCGGGTCCGCTACGTCATCGGGGACGAACCCGGGCAGGTCAACGGGCGGCGATGGCAGCGCCCCGTAAGGGGCGCGGGGAACTGCGCGATCGACCACGGACGGCCTGCGGCCGTCTGACGAGCCCCGCCCCCACGGCGAAGGTGTCATTTTCCGCACTCACCGTGAGGTTTCCGCATGCCCAGCGAGTTCTTCATCCCCGACCCCGAGGGTCAGGTCCCCGACCCCGAAGGCTACTTCGGCGCCTTCGGCGGCAAGTTCATCCCGGAGGCCCTCGTCGCCGCCGTGGACGAGGTCGCCGTCGAGTACGACAAGGCGAAGCACGACCCCGAGTTCGCCCGCGAGCTCGACGACCTGCTGGTGCACTACACCGGCCGGCCCAGCTCCCTCACCGAGGTGCCCCGGTTCGCCGAGCACGCCGGCGGCGCCCGGGTCTTCCTCAAGCGCGAGGACCTCAACCACACCGGCTCCCACAAGATCAACAACGTGCTCGGCCAGGCGCTGCTCACCCGGCGCATGGGCAAGACGCGCGTGATCGCGGAGACCGGAGCCGGCCAGCACGGCGTCGCCACCGCCACCGCCTGCGCCCTCTTCGGGCTCGAGTGCACCATCTACATGGGCGAGATCGACACGCAGCGCCAGGCGCTGAACGTGGCCCGCATGCGCATGCTCGGCGCCGAGGTCGTCGCGGTGAAGTCCGGCAGCCGCACGCTCAAGGACGCCATCAACGAGGCCTTCCGCGACTGGGTCGCCAACGTCGACCGCACCCACTACCTGTTCGGCACCGTCGCCGGCCCGCACCCGTTCCCGGCCATGGTCCGCGACTTCCACCGCGTGATCGGCGTCGAGGCCCGCCGCCAGATCCTGGAGCGCGCCGGACGCCTGCCCGACGCGGCCGTCGCCTGCGTCGGCGGCGGCTCCAACGCCATCGGCCTCTTCCACGCCTTCATCCCCGACACCGGCGTACGCCTCATCGGCTGCGAACCGGCCGGGCACGGCGTCGAGACCGGCGAGCACGCGGCGACCCTCACCGCCGGCGAGCCCGGCATCCTGCACGGCTCCCGCTCCTACGTCCTCCAGGACGACGAGGGCCAGATCACCGAGCCGTACTCCATCTCCGCCGGTCTGGACTACCCGGGCATCGGCCCGGAGCACTCCTACCTGAAGGACTCCGGCCGCGGCGAGTACCGCGCCGTCACCGACGACGCGGCCATGCAGGCCCTGCGCCTGCTGTCGCGCACCGAGGGCATCATCCCGGCCATCGAGAGCGCCCACGCGCTGGCCGGCGCCCTGGAGGTCGGCCGGGAGCTGGGCGAGGACGGCCTGATCGTGGTCAACCTGTCCGGCCGCGGCGACAAGGACATGGACACGGCCGCCCGCTACTTCGGCCTGTACGACACCGACGCCGAGGTCGCCGAGGACGCCACCGGCACCGCCGAGATCGAGGGGGACGCCAAGTGAGCGGCACCATCCACCTGCTGTCCGACACCCTCGCCGCCGCCAGGGCCGAGGGCCGCTCCGCCCTCATCGCCTACCTCCCGGCCGGGTTCCCGACCGTCGACGGCGGCATCGAGGCGATCAAGGCCGTCCTGGACGGCGGCGCCGACATCGTCGAGGTGGGGCTGCCGCACAGCGACCCCGTCCTCGACGGCCCGGTCATCCAGACCGCCGACGACATCGCCCTGCGCGGCGGAGTGCGGATCGCCGACGTCATGCGCACGGTCCGCGAGGCCCACCGGGCCACCGGGAAGCCGGTGCTCGTGATGACGTACTGGAACCCCATCGACCGCTACGGCGTCGAGCGCTTCACCGCCGAGCTGGCCGAGGCGGGCGGCGCGGGCTGCATCCTGCCCGACCTGCCCGTGCAGGAGTCGGCGCTGTGGAGGGAACACGCCGACAAGCACGACCTCGCGACGGTCTTCGTCGTGGCCCCCAGCAGCAAGGACGAGCGGCTCGCGCAGATCACCGCGGCGGGCAGCGGCTTCGTCTACGCCGCCTCGCTGATGGGTGTCACCGGTACCCGCGAGTCCGTCGGAGCGCAGGCCCAGGACCTGGTCGGACGCACCCGCGCCACCGGCACCGAGCTGCCGGTCTGCGTCGGCCTCGGCGTCTCCAACGCCGAGCAGGCGGCCGAGGTCGCCGGCTTCGCCGACGGCGTGATCGTCGGTTCCGCCTTCGTCAAGCGGATGCTGGACGCGCCGGACCACGCGGCCGGCCTGGACGCCGTCCGCGCGCTCGCGGGCGACCTCGCCAAGGGCGTGCGCGGGCAGGCGTAGCCGACGGCCGCCGGGGCGGTCATCTCCGTACGCACCGTACGGCTCACCCGAACGGGTGGACATGGGACCGGGGAGGCGCGGTGCGCCTCCCCGGTTCGTTCTGGGGGTGTGAGCGAGAAGAATCGTGAAGGGAAGCGCACCGCCAGGGAGCGGCTGGCGGTCGAGCGCGAGAAGCAGAAGGTCGCGGACCGGCGGCGCCGGACGCTGATCGTCGCCGCGAGCGTCGTGTGCGTGCTGGGCCTGGCGGCGGTCATCGGCGTCCTCGCGGCGAACGCCGGCAAGGACGACGGCAGCGACAGCGCGGGCCCGGTCGTCGCGCCCTCCGGCGCGCAGGGCGAGGACGCCCTCGCCATCCCGGTCGGCAAGGACGGCGCCGGCTCGACGCTCACGGTCTGGGAGGACTTCCGCTGCCCGGCCTGCAAGTCCTTCGAGGACAGATACCGCTCGACGATCCACGAGCTGACCGACGCCGGGAAGCTGAAGGTGGAGTACCACCTGGCCACCCTCATCGACGGCAACATGGGCGGCACCGGCTCGCGCAACGCGGCCAACGCCGCGGCCTGCGCCCAGGACGCCGGCAAGTTCCCCGCGTACCACGACGTTCTCTACCAGAACCAGCCCGCCGAGACCGACGACGCCTTCGCGAAGAACAGCAGACTCATCGCCCTGGCCGGCAAGGTCGACGGCCTCGACACCCCCGCCTTCCGCACCTGCGTGGAGAAGGGAACCCACAACAGCTGGGTCGCCAAGTCCAACGAGGCCTTCCAGAAGGGCGGTTTCACCGGCACGCCGTCCGTGATGCTCAACGGCAAGAACATCTACCAGGACCAGACGATGACACCGGAGAAGTTCCGGCAGACGGTGGAGGAGGCAGACCAGGGGTGAGCCCGTCTCCCCGGCCCGTTATGGAGCCGTAGCCGGGCTGCCCGTCGTGGGCCCGGCGCGGCAGGGTAGCGTCGACCTTGCCATGGAACTTGCCTACATTCCGAGCCCGTCGCGCGGGGTGCTGTACCTCGGCCCCGTCCCGCTGCGCGGCTACGCGTTCTGCATCATCATCGGCGTCTTCGTCGCGGTCTGGCTCGGCAACAAACGCTGGATCGCCCGGGGCGGGCGGGCCGGCACGGTGGCCGACATCGCCGTCTGGGCCGTGCCCTTCGGCCTGCTCGGCGGCCGCCTCTACCACGTCATCACGGACTACGAGCTGTACTTCAGCGAGGGCCGTGACTGGGTGGACGCCTTCAAGGTCTGGGAGGGCGGACTCGGCATCTGGGGTGCGATCGCGCTCGGCGCGCTGGGCGCGTGGATCGGCTGCCGCCGCCGCGGCATCCCGATGCCCGCGTACGCGGACGCCGTCGCCCCCGGCATCGCCCTCGCCCAGGCGATCGGCCGCTGGGGGAACTGGTTCAACCAGGAGCTGTACGGCAAGTCGACCGACCTCCCCTGGGCGCTGCACATCACGTCCGCCGCGGACGGCCGGGTGCCGGGCTACTACCACCCGACCTTCCTGTACGAGTCGCTGTGGTGCATCGGTGTCGCGCTGCTGGTGATCTGGGCCGACCGCCGCTTCCGGCTGGGCCATGGCCGGGCGTTCGCCCTGTACGTCGCCGCGTACTGCGCGGGGCGCTTCTGGACCGAGTACCTCCGTGTCGACGACGCCCACCACATCCTGGGCCTGCGGCTGAACAACTGGACCGCAGTGGTCGTGTTCCTGCTCGCCGTGGTGTACATCGTGGTGTCGGCGAAGAAGCGGCCGGGCCGCGAAGCGGTCGTGGAGCCGGAGGCCGTGTCCGCCGACGGCGAGTCCCCGGCCGACGCCGAGGACGGCTCGAAGGCCGACGCGGAGGTCGACGGCTCGAAGGGCGACGGCGACACCGGCACCGTGAAGGCCGGGGCCGAGGCCGGCGAGGACCCGCGGGACGGTACCGGGCCGGACAGCGAGGGCGACGGCGTGAAGGACGCGGCCGAGTCCGCGTCGGAGGCGGCGGGCAGGAAGAGCTGACGCACCCGCCGCGCCGAACACCGCCGGCCGACGACGGCCGCCGGTGCCCGCACGACGGCCAGGGCGCCCGGGAGACCTTCCCGGGCGCCCTCGCCGTGTTGCGGATCGTACGGCGGTGCTGTGTGTGCGGGCCGGAGACTAGATCCGGCGGGCCAGCGACAGCGTCCGCCGGGCCGTCGCCACCACCGCCGCGTCGATGAAGCGGCCGTCCGGCAGGGCCTGGGCGCCCTGTTGGTGTGCCGCCGCCTTGACGATCGTCTCCGCCTCCTCGATCTCCCGCTGGGTGGGCAGGTAGGCCCGTTCGATGAGCGGGAGCTGACGGGGGTGGATGGCGGCGCGGCCCAGGAAGCCGAGGGTGCGGCCGTGGGCGCAGGTGGCCGCCAGACCCTCCAGGTCGCGGGTGTCGGGGTGCACCGACTGCGCGGGCGGTGCCAGGCCCGCCGCCCGCGCGGCGACGATCACCCGGGAACGGGACCAGTCCAGGCCCGCGTCCTCCCGGATGCCCAGGTCGGCGCGGAGATCCGCCTCGCCCAGGGAGACACCGCGCAGGGCCGGGTGCGCGGCGGCGATGGCGTAGGCGCGCTCGACGCCCAGGGCCGTCTCCAGCAGGGCGTGGAACGGGCCCGGGGTGCGCTCGGCGATACCGGTGATCTGGGCGGGCGAGGTCACCTTCGGCAGACGCAGCCCGCAGACGCCGGGCAGGGCCGCCACGGCCCGCAGGTCGGCGGCGGCCCAGGGACCGTCCAGGGCGTTGATCCGGACGTGCACCGGCACCGGGGGCCGTTCGGACAGGAGTTCGGCGGTGGCCGTGCGGGCGTACTCCTTGCGGTCGGGGGCGACCGCGTCCTCCAGGTCGATCACGACGACGTCCGCCCCGCAGACCAGGGCCTTGGCGACGATGTGCGGGCGGTCGCCGGGGGCGTACAGCCAGGTCAGCGGATGGATCACAGGGCGCCCTCCGCGCGCAGGGCGGACAGGTCGGCGGCGGTCAGCCCGAGTTCGGTGAGGACCGCCTCGGTGTCCGCGCCGTGCGGCCGGCCCGCCCAGCGGATCGCGCCGGGCGTCGAGGAGAGACGGAAGAGGACGTTCTGCATGCGGATCGGGCCCAGTTCGGGATCGTCGACGGTGGTGACCGTGTCGAGGGCCTGGTACTGAGGGTCCGTCATCACGTCGCGCACGTCCTGCACCGGGGCGACCGCCGCCTCCGCCTTCTCGAAGGCGGCGAGGACGTCGGTGCGGGTGTTCGCGGCGATCCACCGGCCGACCGCCTCGTCGAGGACGTCCGCGTGGGCGGCCCGGCCCGCGCCCGTCGTGAACCACGGCTCGTCGATCAGGTCGGGGCGGCCGACCAGCCGCATGACGCGCTCCGCCACCGACTGGGCGGACGTCGACACGGCGACCCACCGGCCGTCCGCCGTGCGGTAGGTGTTGCGCGGGGCGTTGTTGGCGGACCGGTTGCCGGTGCGTTCCTGCACGTAGCCCAGTTGGTCGTACCAGAGGGGCTGGGGGCCGAGGACCGTCAGGATGGGTTCGATGATCGCCATGTCGACGACCTGGCCCTCACCCGTGCGGTCGCGGGCGGCGAGGGCCGTCATCACCGCGTACGCCGTGGCCAGGCCCGCGATGGAGTCGGCGAGGCCGAAGGGCGGGAGGGTCGGGGGCGCGTCGGGTTCGCCGGTGATCGCGGCGAAGCCGCTCATCGCCTCGGCGAGGGTGCCGAAGCCGGGGCGGTGGGCGTAGGGGCCGAACTGGCCGAAGCCGGTGACGCGGGTGAGGACCAGACGGGGGTTGACCGCGGACAGTTCCTCCCAGCCGAGGTCCCACTTCTCCAGGGTGCCGGGGCGGAAGTTCTCGATGATCACGTCGGCGGTGGCGGCGAGGCGCAGGAGGGTGGCGCGCCCGCCGGGCCGGGAGAGGTTCAGGGTGACGGTCCGCTTGTTGCGAGCGAGGATCTTCCACCACAGGCCGACGCCGTCCTTGGACGGGCCGTGGCCGCGGGACGGGTCGGGCCGCTCCGGGTGCTCGATCTTGACGACCTCCGCGCCGAAGTCGCCGAGCATGGTGGCGGCCAGGGGGCCGGCGAAGAGGGTGGCCAGGTCGAGGACGCGCAGTCCGTGCAGGGGCGCGGTGCCGGTGCCGGTGCCGGAGCCGGTGCAGGTGCCGGTCATGACGCGTACTGCCGGTCGATCTCGGAGCGGTAGGGCATCGACGCCGACGCGCCCGCCCGCTGGACCGACAGCGCGGCCGCCGCGGCCGCCCAGGCCAGGGCCTCGGGTACGGGACGCTCCTCGCCGAGGGCCACGGCGAGGGCGCCGGCGAAGGTGTCGCCCGCGCCCGTGGAGTCCACGGCGGTGACGTGCGGTGCGGGGACGGTCAGCGGCTCGGTGCCGCGGGCCGCGTACAGGCTGCCCGCCGCGCCCAGGGTGACGACGACCTCGGGGACGCTGTCGAGGAGGGCGAGGGCGGCCTCGTGCGGATCGGTGCGGCCGGTGAGCGCGGCGGCCTCGTGCTCGTTGGGCACCAACAGGTCGGTGGCGTCGAGGAGTTCGGCGGGCAACGGCTGGGCGGGGGCGGGGGTGAGGAGGGTGCGGACGCCATGGGCGCGGGCCGCGCGGGCGCCCGCCACGACCGCCGCGAGGGGGATCTCCAACTGGAGCAGCAGCGTGTCGGCGGAGGCGATGAGACCCTCGTCGCCGGGGACGAGGTGGTCGACGGTGCCGTTCGCGCCGGGGACGACGACGATCGCGTTGCCGCCCTCGTCGTCCACGACGATGTGGGCGGTGCCGGAGGGGCCCTCCACCGTGCGCAGGTGGTCGGTGTTCACGCCGGAGTGTTCGAGGGCGGAGCGCAGCCGGCTGCCGAAGGCGTCGTTGCCGACGGCGCCGATCATCGAGACGGTGGCGCCGGCGTGGGCCGCGGCGACCGCCTGGTTGGCGCCCTTGCCGCCGGGGATCGTGCGGAACTGCCGTCCCGTCACGGTCTCCCCGCGCTGCGGGGCCTTCTCGACGTAGGCGACGAGATCCATGTTCGTGCTGCCGAGCACGACGATGTCGGTCATGGGCGGGATGCCTCCCGGTGGGTCAGGTGGGCGAGGGTGTCGAAACCGGTGCCGTCGAAGTCGGCGACGGAGGTGGCCAGACGGTTCTTCAGGGGGGCCGTCCAGTGGTCGGGGAGCGCGGCGGGCGCGCCGGCCAGGAGCGCGGCGACGCCGCCGGCGAAGGCGCCGTTGGAGTCGGTGTCCCAGCCTCCCGACACGGCACGGCGGACGGATCCGGTGAAGTCGCCGCCGGCGTGGGTGAGGGCGGCGGCGACGAGCGCCGTGTTGGGGATCGCGTGCACCCAGTGGTGGGTCGCCGCGTGGGTGGCGTGGAGTTCGTCCACGACCGTGTCGAAGTCCTGGTGCGCGTGGGCCAGCCGGACGGCGTGGGTGACCGCCCGGGCCAGGCGGGAGCGGGGCGGGACGACGGCGAGGCCGGTGCGCAGACAGGCGTGCACGTCGTGGGTGCCGCCGGCCGCGGTCGCGATGACGGCCGCCGCGAACATGGCCGCGTAGACGCCGTTGGCCGTGTGGGTGAGGGTGGCGTCGCGGTGGGCCTGGGCCGCGGCGGCGGCCGGGTCGCCGGGGTTGGTCCAGCCGTGGACGTCGGCCCGGATGAGAGCGCCGATCCACTCCCGGAACGGGTTGCGCCGGCGTGCGGTGAGCGGGGGTTCGACGCCGGCGAGGAGGTTGCGGTAGGCGAGGCGTTCGGCGGTGAAGGTGCGGCCGGCGGGGAGTTCGTCGAGCCAGACCCGGGCCACGTCGGTGGTGGTGAAGTGCCTGCCGTGGCGTTGCAGCACGAGGAGGTTGAGGAGGGGGTAGTTGAGGTCGTCGTCCTCGGGCATGCCGTCGATGTTCTCGGCGAGGGAGGTGCCCGCCGACCGGCGGTTCCAGGGGTGTGCCGCGAGGACGTCCGGGGGGACCCCCCGAGCGGTGAAGTAGTCGGTGAGCGGCCAGTTCCCGGCGGCCCGGGCGAGGGCGCGGATGCCGTCGAGGGGGAGTTTCTCCACCGGCTTGCCGAGGAGGCAGCCGACGGCCCGGCCCAGCCAGGCCGCCTCCAGGGCGGCCACGGGGACGGTGCGGCGGGCGCCGGGCGCCTGCGGCCACTCGGGGCAGAGCGACCGGATGCGCTCCAGGTCCGTCGGCTCCTCCTCCGCCAGGCGGCTGGGCAGGTCGGCCAGTTCGTCGAGCAGGTCCTCGGCCAGCAGACGCAGGTAGGGGGAGGCCCGGCGGGGGGAGGCACCCGCCCGCAGAGGCGCCTCCCGGCCGCCCGCCGCCGCCCAGCGGGCCGCGATCGCCGACGGTTCGCGGCCGTCCTGGACGGCCTGCCGCAGTTCGTGGCCGACGAGGTCCTCCGGCTGGACCCAGGTCAGTCGGAGCATCCCCGTCCCCCGATCGCGGTGAACGCCCGCTCGTGGGCCCGACGGCGCCCGAGGTCCTTGCCGAAGATCTCCCGGGCCACCTCGGTGAGGGTCCTCGCCGGTTCCCACAGGTCCAGGCGGCTGGCCTCCGCCACCCGCTTCGACCAGTCGTCGGGGACGGGGGAGCCGAGGGCGCCGGCCAGCGCGCCGGCCATCGTCGCGATCGAGTCGCAGTCCCGGCCGTAGTTCACCGCGCCCAGCACGGCGTGCCGGTAGTCGCCGCCGGCGACCAGCACCATCCCCAGGGCGACGGGGAGTTCCTCGATCGCGTGCAGCCGGGACGGGCGGCGGGCGGCCAGGGACGGGGCCCGGTAGTCGGGGCCCACCGTGTCGTAGGGGGCCACGGCCTGGCGCAGCGGTGTCAGGGCCGACTCGAAGTCCCCGTGGCGGGCGGCCACTTCGCACACCTTCTCGATCGCCGTGCGCGTGCCGTCCTTGGCCAGGGACAGACACGCCGTCACCACCGAGTCCGCCGTCGCCCCGGGCGCGCAGGCCGCCGCCACCGCCGCCGCGAAGACACCCGCCGCCTCCCGGCCGTACGACGACTGGTGGGCGCCCGCCACGTCGATCGCCTCCGCGTAGGCGGCCCGCGGGTGGGCCGCGTTGACCAGGCCGACCGGCGCCATGTACATCGCCGCACCGCAGTTGACGATGTTGCCGACGCCCGCCTCGCGGGGGTCGACATGGCCGTAGTGGAGCCGTGTCACCAGCCACTTCTCGGCCAGGAAGACGCGGTGCACGGGGAGTGCCTCGGCCTCCAGCTCGGGGATCCAGCGGGGGTTCGTGATGAGGTCGGGCACCAGGTGCTCGGCGAGCGCGTAGGCGTCCAGGTGGTCGCGGACCGTGGCGTAGACCCTGATCAGCGCGTGCGTCAGCAAGGTGTCGTCGGTGACGTGGCCGTCGCCCTTGTGGTACGGGGCGAGGGGGCGGGCGGTGCGCCAGTCGTCGCCGTTCCAGGGGCCGACGATGCCGTGGACGCGGCCGCCGTGGCGCTGGACGATCTGGTCGGGGGAGTAGCCCTCGACGGGGCCGCCGAGGGCGTCGCCGACGGCCGCGCCGACCAGGGCGGCCGTGACACGGGCCTCCAGGGACTCCCCCGGGTTTTGGTGACGTTCTTCTGTTTTGGGTGTCATGCCCCGAATCATCCTCCGGGTGGGGCCGGTTGCGCGGCTTCCAGGAGCCCGGCGAGTTCCACGAGGTCGGTGCCGGTGAGGCGGGGCAGGGCGCAGCCGGAGAGGGTGCGGCAGGCGTCGCGCCAGGTGGCGGGGATCGCCGCGCCGCCGCCCAGCGCGCCGGTCAGGGCGCCCGCGAGGGCGGGCGCGGAGTCCGCCACCCGGGACAGACACGCCGCCGCCGGTACGGCCTCGGCGATACGGCCGCCCGAGGCCAGGGCGAGGGCGAGGGCCACGGGCACGGTCTCGGCGGCGGCGATGCCGTAGCTGTAGACGTGGTCGACGATCTGGTGTTCCAGGAGGGGGACCAGCGCGAAGGCGCTCTCGGCGGTGTGGGCGAGTGCCACGGCGTGGCGGGCGTTGCGGCCGATCTCCGTCCCTTCGGGGAGCTCGGCGAGCGCCGCCGCCACACAGGTGGGGGCGTCCGCGCCGGCCAGGGCGAGCGAGAGGGCCGCCGCCATCGCCCGTGCGCCGTGCACGCCGTCGCCGTCCTGGGTGTAGCGGGCGTCGAACTCGGCGAGTTCCGCGGCGCGTCCGGGGTCGCCGGGGTGGGCCACGGCGAGCACACAGGCGCGGACGCAGGCCGCGTCGTCGAAGTAGTGCGGGTTGTCGTGGCCGGTGGCGGGCGGGCGCAGACCGGTGGCGAGGTTGCCGAGGCCGGCCCGCACGGAGATGCGGGCGCGCAGGGGGAGGACGGCCGACTCGACCTCGGGCGCGCGGTCGGCCGCCGCGGCGACCTCGCCGGCGATCGCGTTCCAGGTGAGGTCGATGGCGGCGCGGATCCGGCGTTCGCGGCTCAGGTCGCCGAGGACGCTGTCGTCGCCGGCGAGCAGCAGGGCCTCCGCCGCGAACGCCGCCCACTCCGCGTCGTCGGAGGGGCCGAGGCGGAGGGGTTCGGGAGGCTGGTTGAGGGCGATGGGGACGGGGAGGGTGGTGGTCGCGTTCTGTTCGGCGAAGGTGTCCAGTTCGCGGGTGAGGCGGCGGGTCCAGTCCGGCATACGGGCGGCCCGGTGGCGGGCGGCGGGCCATCCGGCGGCGTCGCCCGCGGCGAGGCCGAGCAGGAGGCCCTCGGTACGGGATGCCTGCCGGCGGCGGGGGCGGCCGGGGGCGGCCTCGGCTTCGCCGTCGGCCGGACGGTGTCTCCCACCCGCACCACCCGTGCGGCTCTCGTCGCCGGGTGCGGGTGGCCCCGGTGGGGGCTCCTCGCCGCCGGCGGCCGCGGGTCCGCCCAGCTGCGCCGTTGTGGGCTGTGCCGTGGTGGGCTGTGCCGTGGTGGCCGGGGGCGGCGTGGCCGGCGGCGCCGTGATCGTGATCGTCGGGCCGTCCGGCTTCGCGGTGACCGTGAGGCCGTCCGGCTTCGCCGGCGGGGGAGGGGCTGCCGGGGGCGGATCCGCCGGGCCTGCCGGGGCCGTGGCGACGGTCGGGTCCGCCGGGGCTGTGAAGGCAGTCGGGTCGGTCGAGTCGGCCGGGACGGTGGTGGCCGTCGGGTCCGCCGGGATCCTAGTGGCCGTCGGGTATGTCGAGTCGGCCGGGGCCGTCGGGCCCGTCGGTTCCGTCAGAGCCGTGATGGCCGTCGGGTCCGTGATGGCCGTTGCGTCCGTGAGGGTCGTCTGGTCCGTGATGGCCGTCGGGTCCGTGTCCGTCGTGGGGGGTGGGTCCGTGGTGATCAGGGCGTCGGTCGTGCCTGCCGTCATGCCCTCCTCCCACGGGCCCGGTGGCCTCATGAGCGCACCTCCGCCGGGTGGCGTGCGGGGGCGGTGGCCCGGGCCGGGGGCTCCCCGGGCGCGCGGCCGCCCGTCCCCCAGCGTCCGGCCTCCACTGGCGTCAGGAGTTCCGCCACGTCCAGGACGTGGTGTCCGGCCATGGAGGGCAGGCAGCTGCCGCGTGCCGGGCCGATGGCGGCCGCCCAGTCGGCCGGGACGGCCGGCTCGCCCCGGGTCGCGCCGGCCAGGGCGCCGGCCACCGCCGCCGTGGTGTCGGCGTCGCGGCCCATGTTCACGGCTGTGAGGACGGCCTGGGTGAAGTCGCCGTCGGCCGACGCATACGCGCCGAAGGCGAGCGCCACGGCCTCGGGGGCCAGATCGGTCCACGGGTAGCCGCCGATGACGACCGCCGAGCGGACGGCGCGTTCACCGCGGTGGGCCACGGCGACCGCGCGGCGCAGGGAGCGGGCCGTCCAGGAGTCGTCGGGGACGACGGCGAGCGCGGCGGCCACGACCGCGACCGTCGGTGCGCCCGCCATCGCCGCGGCCACGCCCGCCGCGACGGCCTGGCCGCCGTAGATGCCCTCGCCGTCGTGGCTGACCGAGCCGTCGATCGCGACCAGGCGGGCCGCTTCGGCGGGCCGGCCCGCGGCGAAGACGCCGAAGGGGGCCGCGCGCATGGCGAGGCCGTCGCTCCAGGCGTGCCGGTGCTGGGCGGAGATGGGGGCGGCCAGTCCCCGGCGGAGGTTCTCCAGCGTGCCGCGTTCGCTGAAGCCCGCGCCGCGGAAGGGGCCCTCGTCGCGGTCGGCGATCCACTCGTGCCAGGCCGCTTCCACATGGGCGGGGGTGAGCGCCGAGCCGTGGCGGGCCAGCAGCAGGCCGGAGAAGATCGCGTACTCGGTGTCGTCCGTACCGGCCGGCTTGTCCTCGACGTACCCGGTGATGCGGCCCCAGCGGGCGCGGATCTCGGACGGCTTCAGGTTCTCGGCCGGCGCTCCGAGGGCGTCTCCGACGGCGAGGCCGAGCAGTGCGCCGCGGGCCCGTTCGCGGAGTTCGGCGGCGTCCCCCGGCGCCGGGATCGTGGGGATGCGGGCGGTCGATGCCATACGGGGCCTTCCCTCAGGGGGTTCCGCACGGGCGCGGAGCCCTTTGCGGATGTGTCCCACCGTCGGCGGTTGACCTGAGCCTGAGAGGCCCCCATGTCACCCGGTCGACATTTGTGCATGGCCTTGATCGGATGAGCGATTCCTGACAAAACCGCAGGTTAGCGCAGCCTTTCCTTCCTGGCGGAGGAGGAATGGCGAGCGTACTCTGGGCGTTGTAAAAAAGTGGATTCAGTCCAAACTTAGCCTCACCTTAGTTCTGGGGGACGAACATGGCCGTCATCGACACCGAGGCCACGCTGCACGTGGCGCACCGCGACAACCACACGCACCGGGACGTGAACGGCGGCTGGCTGCGCCCCGCCGTCTTCGGCGCCATGGACGGGCTGGTCTCCAACCTCGCCCTGATGACCGGTGTCGCGGGCGGGTCCGCCGGTCAGCAGGCCATCGTGCTGAGCGGTCTCGCCGGTCTCGCCGCCGGCGCCTTCTCCATGGCCGCCGGCGAGTACACCTCCGTCGCCTCCCAGCGTGAGCTCGTCGAGGCCGAGCTGGACGTCGAGCGGCGCGAGCTGAGGAAGCACCCCAAGGACGAGGAGGCCGAGCTGGCCGCGCTCTACGAGGCGCGGGGCGTCGAGCCGCACCTCGCCCGGCAGGTCGCCCACCAGCTGTCGCGCGATCCCGAGCAGGCGCTGGAGATCCACGCCCGCGAGGAGCTGGGCATCGACCCCGGCGACCTGCCCTCGCCGCTGGTCGCCGCCGTGTCCAGCTTCGGCTCCTTCGCGCTCGGCGCCCTGCTGCCCGTCCTGCCCTATCTGCTGGGGGCCACGGCCCTGTGGCCCGCCGTGCTGCTCGCGCTGCTGGGGCTCTTCCTGTGCGGTGCCGTGGTGGCCAGGGTGACCGCGCGGACCTGGTGGTACAGCGGACTGCGGCAGCTCGCCCTGGGAGGCGCGGCGGCCGGTGTGACGTACGCCCTGGGCAGCTGGTTCGGAACGGCCGTAGGATAGGGCGACCGGTACTTATGCGATGGGCCGCATAAATACCCGTTACTCCTGGGTTTCGGCCGCTTGGCCACCGGGCATGAGCCGTAAGCGCTGTGGGCAATGACGCCTGTGGCGCACTCGCGGGGTGAACGACCATGCTCACTCCGCCTCCCCGGGCCGTCGGACACCGATCTGACCGATCTCGTCCGGTTCGGACCCCCCATTTCAAGCCGCCTCGCGCGGCACCCGTCGCGACCCCGCGACGTCCGCATGATGGGACGGAATATCCCGTTCCCGAGAACCGTTCCATCATGTAACCTGCACGAAATTTTGCAGCCACGCAGAGGGCCAACGTCGTCCCTCGGCACTATGCATATGCCACTTGACGACGACGGGAGAGCCGATGCGTACGCCGCGCCAGCCGTCCCAGCACTCCACGAATGGCCAGAACTGGTCCTTCATGGATGCTCGCCCTGCTGCGCAGGGTATGTACGACCCCCGCAACGAGCACGACGCGTGCGGCGTGGGCTTCGTGGCCACCCTCACCGGCGAGGCGAGCCACACGCTGGTGGAGCAGGCGCTCACGGTACTGCGCAACCTCGAGCACCGCGGCGCCACCGGCTCCGAGCCGGACTCCGGCGACGGCGCGGGCATCCTCACCCAGGTCCCCGACGCCTTCTTCCGCGAGGTGGCCGGATTCGAGCTGCCCGAGGCCGGTGCCTACGCCGTCGGTATCGCCTTCCTCCCCGAGGACGGCACGGACGCGGCCGTCTCGCGGATCGAGACGATCGCCGCCGAAGAGGGCCTGACCGTCCTCGGCTGGCGCGAGGTCCCGGTCGCCCCCGAGCTCCTCGGCGCCACCGCGCGCTCGACGATGCCCGCCTTCCGCGAGATCTTCGTCGCCGACGGTTCCAGCAAGGACATCGCCCTCGACCGCAAGGCGTTCGTGCTGCGCAAGCGCGCCGAGCGCGAGGCCGGCGTCTACTTCCCGTCGCTGTCCGCGCGGACCATCGTCTACAAGGGCATGCTGACCACCGGCCAGCTGGAGCCGTTCTTCCCCGACCTGTCCGACCGCCGCTTCGCCTCGGCCGTCGCCCTGGTCCACTCGCGCTTCTCCACCAACACCTTCCCGAGCTGGCCGCTCGCCCACCCCTACCGCTTCGTCGCGCACAACGGTGAGATCAACACCGTCAAGGGCAACCGCAACTGGATGCGCGCCCGCGAGTCCCAGCTCGTCTCCGAGCTGTTCGCCTCGGACGACAAGACCATCGAGCGCATCTTCCCGGTGTGTACGCCGGACGCCTCCGACTCGGCGTCCTTCGACGAGGTGCTCGAGCTGCTCCACCTCGGTGGCCGCTCGCTGCCGCACTCCGTGCTGATGATGATCCCGGAGGCGTGGGAGAACCACGACTCCATGGACCCGGCCCGGCGCGCCTTCTACCAGTTCCACTCCACGATGATGGAGCCCTGGGACGGCCCCGCCTGCGTCACCTTCACCGACGGCACCCAGGTCGGCGCCGTCCTCGACCGCAACGGTCTGCGCCCCGGCCGCTACTGGGTCACCGACGACGGCCTCGTCGTCCTCGGCTCCGAGGTCGGCGTCCTCGACATCGACCCCGCCAAGGTCGTCCGCAAGGGCCGCCTCCAGCCCGGCAAGATGTTCCTCGTCGACACCGCCGAGCACCGCATCATCGAGGACGACGAGATCAAGGCGCAGCTCGCCGCCGAGGCGCCCTACGCCGAGTGGCTCGAGGCCGGCGAGATCGAGCTGGGCGACCTGCCCGAGCGCGAGCACATCGTCCACACCCACGCCTCGGTCACCCGCCGCCAGCAGACCTTCGGCTACACCGAGGAAGAGCTCCGCGTCCTCCTCGCGCCGATGGCCAAGGCCGCCGCCGAGCCGATCGGCTCGATGGGCACCGACTCGCCGATCGCCGCGCTCTCCGCCCGCCCGCGGCTGCTCTTCGACTACTTCACCCAGCTGTTCGCACAGGTCACCAACCCGCCGCTGGACGCCATCCGCGAGGAGCTGGTCACCTCCCTGCGCTCCTCGCTGGGCCCGCAGGGCAATCTGCTGGAGCCGAGCGCGGCCTCCTGCCGCTCCGTCGTGCTGCCCTTCCCGGTCATCGACAACGACGAGCTGGCCAAGCTCATCCACATCAACGCCGACGGCGACATGCCCGGCTTCAAGGCCGCGACCCTCTCCGGCCTGTACCGCGTGCACGGCGGCGGCGACGCCCTCGCCGCGCGCATCGAGGAGATCTGCGCCGAGGCCGACGCCGCCATCGACAACGGCGCCCGCCTGATCGTCCTGTCGGACCGCCACTCCGACGCCGAGCACGCGCCGATCCCGTCGCTGCTGCTCACCGCGGCCGTCCACCACCACCTCATCCGCACCAAGCAGCGCACCCAGGTGGGCCTGCTGGTCGAGGCCGGCGACGTCCGCGAGGTCCACCACGTCGCCCTGCTCATCGGCTTCGGCGCCGCCGCCGTCAACCCGTACCTGGCGATGGAGTCCGTCGAGGACCTGCTGCGCGCCGGCACCTTCCTCAACGGCCTGGAGCCCGAGAAGGCGATCCGCAACCTGATCTACGCCCTCGGCAAGGGCGTCCTGAAGGTCATGTCCAAGATGGGCATCTCGACCGTCGCCTCCTACCGCGGCGCCCAGGTCTTCGAGGCCGTCGGCCTCGACGACGCCTTCGTGGAGAAGTACTTCAACGGCACCGCCACCAAGATCGGCGGCGTCGGCATCGACGTCATCGCCCAGGAGGTCGCCGCCCGCCACGCCAAGGCGTACCCGGCGTCCGGCATCGCGCCGGCCCACCGCGCCCTGGAGATCGGCGGCGAGTACCAGTGGCGCCGCGAGGGCGAGCCGCACCTGTTCGACCCCGAGACGGTCTTCCGCCTCCAGCACTCCACGCGCACCGGCCGCTACGACATCTTCAAGAAGTACACCGACCGGGTGAACGAGCAGTCCGAGCGCCTGATGACGCTGCGCGGCCTGTTCGGCTTCAAGGCCGGGGACCGGCAGCCGATCCCCCTCGACGAGGTCGAGCCGGTCAGCGAGATCGTCAAGCGCTTCTCCACCGGCGCCATGTCGTACGGCTCCATCTCCAAGGAGGCGCACGAGACCCTCGCCATCGCCATGAACCAGCTGGGCGGCAAGTCCAACACCGGTGAGGGCGGCGAGGACCCGGAGCGCCTGTACGACCCGGCGCGCCGGTCCAGCATCAAGCAGGTCGCCTCCGGCCGCTTCGGCGTCACCTCCGAGTACCTGGTCAACGCGGACGACATCCAGATCAAGATGGCCCAGGGCGCCAAGCCCGGCGAGGGCGGCCAGCTGCCCGGCCACAAGGTCTACCCGTGGGTCGCCAAGACCCGGCACTCGACCCCGGGCGTCGGCCTGATCTCCCCGCCGCCGCACCACGACATCTACTCCATCGAGGACCTCGCCCAGCTGATCCACGACCTGAAGAACGCCAACCCGAAGGCGCGCATTCACGTCAAGCTGGTCTCCGAGGTCGGCGTCGGCACGGTCGCCGCCGGTGTGTCCAAGGCCCACGCGGACGTCGTGCTCATCTCCGGCCACGACGGCGGCACCGGCGCCTCGCCCCTGACGAGCCTGAAGCACGCGGGCGGCCCCTGGGAGCTCGGCCTCGCCGAGACCCAGCAGACCCTGCTGCTCAACGGCCTGCGCGACCGCATCGTCGTCCAGACCGACGGCCAGCTGAAGACCGGCCGCGACGTCGTCATCGCGGCGCTGCTCGGCGCCGAGGAGTTCGGTTTCGCGACCGCCCCCCTCGTCGTCTCCGGCTGCGTCATGATGCGCGTCTGCCACCTGGACACCTGCCCGGTCGGCATCGCCACCCAGAACCCGACGCTGCGCGACCGGTTCTCCGGCAAGGCCGAGTACGTGGTGAACTTCTTCGAGTTCATCGCGCAGGAGGTCCGCGAGCTCCTCGCCGAGCTGGGCTTCTGCTCGATCGAGGAGGCCGTCGGCCACGCCGAGATCCTCGACGTCGAGCGCGCCGTCGACCACTGGAAGGCCCAGGGCCTCAACCTGGAGCCGCTGTTCCACGTCCCGGCACTGCCCGAGGGCGCGGTGCGCCACCAGATCGTCGAGCAGGACCACGGCCTGGAGAAGGCGCTCGACAACGAGCTGATCAAGCTCGCCGCCGACGCGCTGGCCGCCGACTCGGCGACCGACGCCCAGCCGGTGCGCGCCCAGGTCTCCATCCGCAACATCAACCGCACGGTCGGCACCATGCTCGGCCACGAGGTGACGAAGAAGTTCGGTGGCGCGGGCCTGCCCGAGGACACCATCGACATCACCTTCACCGGCTCGGCCGGCCAGTCCTTCGGCGCCTTCCTCCCGCGCGGTGTCACGCTGCGCCTGGAGGGCGACGCCAACGACTACGTCGGCAAGGGCCTCTCCGGCGGCCGGGTGATCGTCCGTCCCGACCGGGGCGCCGACCACCTCGCCGAGTACTCCACGATCGCGGGCAACACCATCGCCTACGGCGCGACCGGCGGCGAGCTGTTCCTGCGCGGCCGCACCGGCGAGCGGTTCTGCGTCCGCAACTCCGGCGCGACCGTCGTCTCCGAGGGCGTGGGCGACCACGGCTGCGAGTACATGACCGGCGGTCACGCGGTGGTCCTCGGCGAGACGGGCCGCAACTTCGCGGCCGGCATGTCCGGCGGCGTCGCCTACGTGATCGACCTCAACCGCGACAACGTCAACGTCGGCAACCTCGACGCGGTCGAGGCCCTCGACGACACCGACAAGCAGTGGCTGCACGACGTGGTGCGCCGCCACGCCGAGGAGACCGGTTCGACGGTCGCGGAGAAGCTCCTCGTGGACTGGGACGCGTCCGCGGAGCGCTTCAGCAAGATCATCCCCAGCACGTACAAGGCAGTGCTCGCCGCCAAGGACGCCGCCGAGCGAGCCGGTCTCTCCGAGACCGAGATCACCGAGAAGATGATGGAGGCGGCGACCAATGGCTGATCCCAAGGGCTTTCTCAACCACGGCCGCGAGGTCGCCAGGTCCCGTCCCGTCGACGTGCGGCTGAAGGACTGGAACGAGGTCTACGTCCCCGGCTCGCTGCTGCCGATCATCAGCAAGCAGGCCAGCCGGTGCATGGACTGCGGCATCCCCTTCTGCCACAACGGCTGTCCGCTGGGGAACCTGATCCCCGAGTGGAACGACTACGCCTACCGCGAGGACTGGGGCGCCGCCTCCGAGCGCCTGCACGCCACCAACAACTTCCCGGAGTTCACCGGGCGGCTGTGCCCGGCGCCCTGCGAGTCGGCGTGCGTGCTCGGCATCAACCAGCCGCCGGTCACCATCAAGAACGTCGAGGTCTCGATCATCGACAAGGCGTGGGAGACCGGGGACGTCGCCCCGCAGATCCCCGAGCGCCTGTCCGGCAAGACCGTCGCGGTCATCGGCTCGGGCCCGGCGGGACTCGCCGCCGCCCAGCAGCTGACCCGGGCCGGCCACACCGTCGCCGTCTACGAGCGCGCGGACCGCATCGGAGGCCTCCTCCGCTACGGCATCCCCGAGTTCAAGATGGAGAAGCGGCACATCAACCGCCGCATCGAGCAGATGCGCGCGGAGGGCACCCGCTTCCGCACCGGCGTCGAGGTCGGCCGCGACCTCAAGGCGACCGACCTGAAGAAGCGCTACGACGCCGTCGTCATCGCCGCCGGCGCCACCACCGCCCGCGACCTGCCGGTCCCCGGCCGCGAGCTCAAGGGCGTCTACCAGGCGATGGAGTACCTGCCGCTCGCCAACAAGGTCCAGGAGGGCGACTTCGTCTCCCCGCCGATCTCGGCCGAGGGCAAGCACGTCGTGGTCATCGGCGGCGGCGACACCGGCGCGGACTGCGTGGGCACCGCCCACCGCCAGGGCGCGGCCTCCGTCACCCAGCTGGAGATCATGCCCCGCCCGAACGACGAGCGGCACCCGACCAACCAGCCGTGGCCGACCTTCCCCATGCTGTACAAGGTCACCTCGGCCCACGAGGAGGGCGGCGAGCGGGTCTACTCCGTCTCCACCACCCACTTCGAGGGCGACGAGGACGGCAACGTCCAGTGGCTGCACCTGACCGAGGTCGAGTTCGTCGACGGCAAGCTGACCCCGAAGCCGGGCACGGAGCGCAAGATCCCCGCCCAGCTGGTCACCCTCGCCATGGGCTTCACCGGCACCGACCGGGAGAACGGCCTGGTCGAGCAGTTCGGCCTGGACCTCGACGAGCGCGGCAACATCGCCCGCGACGCCGACTTCCAGACCAACGTGCCGGGCGTCTTCGTCGCCGGTGACGCCGGCCGCGGCCAGTCGCTCATCGTGTGGGCGATCGCGGAGGGCCGCTCGGCCGCCCGCGGCTGCGACCGCTTCCTGACCGGCGCCAGCGAACTGCCGGCCCCGATCCGCCCGACGGACCGCGCCCTGATGGTCTGACGGCCCCCGGCGGCCGCCCCCCAACACGTCCCGTACAACGGCGTACGGAACACAGACGGCGCCCGCCCACAGTCCCCGACCGGACGACTGGGCGGGCGCCGTCGCACGTCCGGGTGTGGGAGGGTGACGCCATGGTCGCGATCAGTCTCAGCAAGGTCCAGGAGACGGCCCCCGCGCTGGTCGGCCTGTACAAGAGCGCCGGGGTGTCCCTCACGAAGCACGGCCTGGGCGGGCTGCGTGCCGCCGTCTACCTGGTCGTCGACCACTCGGGGTCGATGAAGCCGTACTACCGGGACGGCAGCGTGCAGGCGCTCGCCGACCGGGTGCTGGGCCTGTCGGCGCACCTCGACGACGACGGGCGGGTGCCCGTGGTGTTCTTCTCCACCGACGTGGACGCCGTCACCGACATCGCGCTCGCCGACCACCGGGGGAGCATCGAGCGGATCGTCGCCGGGCTCGGACACATGGGCAAGACCAGCTACCACCTGGCGATGGACGCCGTCATCGACCACTACCTCGACAGCGGCTCCCGGGAACCCGCCCTGGTCGTCTTCCAGACCGACGGCGGTCCGATCAACAAGCTCGCCGCCGAACGCTACCTGTGCAAGGCGGCCGAACTTCCGCTGTTCTGGCAGTTCATCGGCTTCGGCGACCCGGGCAGCCGGCAGTTCGACTTCCTGCGCAAGCTCGACGAGCTGGCCGTACCGGCCCGGCGGGCCGTCGACAACGCCGGTTTCTTCCACGCCGGTTCCGACCCCGGCCAGGTCTCCGACGCGGACCTCTACGACCGGCTGGTGGGGGAGTTCCCGAAGTGGCTGGTGGCCGCACGGGCCCGGGGCATCGTCCGGCCGGGCCGCTGAGGCGGCCACGCCGGCTGCCACGCGGGCCGGCGGTCGCTCCGGCCCGCCTACGTGTCGCACTCCAGCACCGTCCGGCACAGCCCGCACCGCGCCCGCACCCGCCCCCGCACCGGCACCCTGATCCGCTGATGGCAGGTCGGGCACGCGAACGTCACCCGCAGCGGCCCCGGCCCGTCCGGCCCGAACGCGTACGGGGCGTCCCCTCCCGGCCGGGCGTCCCCGACGGGCCGGCCGTCCTGCGCATGACGCCGGTCCCGGGCGTAACGCCGCCGGCCGGCCCACCCCGCCGCCGTCAGCGGCGGCTGCCGCTCGTCGAGCCGGGCCCGCTCCCGCCCCCGCGTGTACGCCGTGTACGCCTGCGGACTGGTGAACCACACCGACGGGTCCTCACCGAACAGCACCGCCCGCTTGGCCAGCACGTACCCGAACTCCTCCGGGGTCAGATAGCCCAGCTTCTGCGAGGAGTCCGCGTCCTCCCGGTAGGCGTCGAGCAGCAGCCACCCGGCACCCAGGTACGTCGTGGCCGTGTCCGTCAAGATCTCGTTGTCGCGCGTCCCCGGGAACGACAGATCCAGCCGGTGCAGGAACACATGCGCGATCTCGTGCGCCAACGCGGCACCGATGTCCCGCCGGTGCCCGCGGAACCGGTCGTTGAGCTCCACGAAGTACTCCGGCCCCGCCGCCAGTTCGACGTTCGCCGCGAACTCCATCTCCCGGAAGCCGACGACCATCCGGGCGTCCGGCAACCGGAAGTGCCGCACCAGCTCGCGCGCCACCCGCTGCGCTCCCAGATGGAGGTCGTCGGTGGCGCAGAACGCCACATCGGCCGGCGCCACACTCGTATCGAACAGATGGACGGTGTCGTAGGACAGTCGCTTGTACAGCGCCGTGACGGCGCTCCGCACCGTCTCCAGATGCGGATACCCGTGCTCGACCGTGCCACCGTTGCCCACGTCCGCACCCCCAAGACGCCGTGAACCCGTTCTCCACTGTACGAGGGCCGGCCGGAAGCGGCCCCGGCCCCGGCAGCCGCCCCGCACCCGCCGGAGGCCCCCGCCAGATGCCCTCCGCCCGCCGCCACCTGCCCGAACGGCCCGGGCGGCGGCCAAGCGCGCCCGGCGACGCACTAGGGTGAACGCCCATGACCACCAGCCACACCGGAACCGGCGCCGTCGACCCCGCGGTCCTCGACGAGCTCGCCCGCCTGCGCGACAGCATCGACAACATCGACGCCGCCGTCGTCCACATGCTCGCCGAACGCTTCAAGGCCACCCAGCAGGTCGGCCACCTCAAGGCCCGCCACCAGCTCCCCCCGGCCGACCCGGCCCGCGAGGCCCGCCAGATCGCCCGTCTGCGCACCCTCGCCGAGAACGCCAAACTGGACCCGGCCTTCGCCGAGAAGTTCCTCAACTTCATCATCGCCGAGGTGATCCGCCACCACGAGCGCATCGCCGAGGACGCCGTCCACGGCACCACCTCCTGACCCCGCACCCCTCAGCCCCCTGGCGCCCCCGCCCCGGCGCCCCCGGCGCGGCGCGGAACAAAAGGAACGTACCGATCCGCCCCTGTGCCCCGCCTGCGCCATCAGGCAGCATGTCCTGCATGTCCGTACTGACGCGCGACGAAGCGCAGACCCGTGCCGAGCTCCTCGACGTCCACCGCTACACGATCACCCTCGACCTGACCGCCGGGGACGAGACCTTCGACTCCCACACCGAGATCAGGTTCACCGCCCGCACGGGCGCGGACACCTTCGTGGAGCTCAAGCCGGCCGAGCTGCGCTCCGTCACCCTCGACGGCGAACCCCTCGACCCGGGCCTCCTCGACGACAACCGGCTGCCGCTGAAGAACCTCACCGCCGGCGAGCACGAACTGCGCGTCGACGCGAGCATGCGCTACTCCCGCACCGGCGAGGGAATGCACCGCTTCACGGACCCCGCCGACGGCGAGACCTACCTCTACACGCAGCTGTTCATGGACGACGTCCAGCGCGTCTTCGCCGCGTTCGACCAGCCCGACCTCAAGGCCGTCTTCGCCCTGACCGTGACCGCGCCCGAAGGCTGGACCGTCCTCGCCAACGGCATCACCGAACACCTCGGCGCCGGCCGCTGGCAGGCCGCACCCACCCCCCTGATCTCCACCTACCTCGTCGCCGTCGCCGCCGGCCCCTGGCACTCCGTCCGCACCGAACACCGCGGCCTGCCCTTCGGCATCCACTGCCGCCGCTCACTCGCCGCCCACCTGGACGCCGACGCCGACGAGATCCTCGACGTCACCCGGCAGTGCTACGACCGCTACCACGAGAAGTTCGAGGAGCCCTACCCCTTCGACTCCTACGACCAGGCGTTCGTCCCCGAGTTCAACGCCGGCGCCATGGAGAACCCCGGCCTCGTCACCTTCCGCGACGACTTCGTCTACCGCTCCGCCGTCACCGACACCGAACGCCAGACCCGCGCCATGGTCATCGCCCACGAGATGGCCCACATGTGGTTCGGCGACCTCGTCACCCTCAAGTGGTGGGACGACATCTGGCTCAACGAGTCCTTCGCCGAGTACATGGGCTACCAGACCACCGCCGAAGCCACCCGCTTCACCGACACCTGGACCGAGTTCGGCGTCGTCCGCAAGGCCTGGGGCTACGACGCCGACCAGCGCCCCTCCACCCACCCCGTCGCCCCCGAACACGTCGAGGACACCGCCTCCGCCCTCCTCAACTTCGACGGCATCTCCTACGCCAAGGGCGCCTCCGCCCTCAGGCAACTGGTGACCTGGCTCGGCGAGAAGGACTTCCTGGCCGGCATCAACGCCCACTTCGCCCGCCACCGGTTCGGCAACGCCACCCTCGCCGACTTCATCGACTCCCTCGCCGGGGCCACCGAACGCGACGTCCACGCCTGGGCCGACGCCTGGCTGCGGACCACGGGAGTCGACACGCTCACCGCGTCCGTCGACGCCCGCCCCGGTGAATGGACGCTCGCCCTCCACCACGACGGCAGCCGCCCCCACCGCGCCACCGTCGGCGTGTACGACCGCGACCTCAACGACGGCCGCACCCTGGTCCTGCGCGAGCGCTACGAGACGGACGTCCCCCAGGACACCCCCGAAGCCCGCCCCGGCATCCGCCCCGCCCTCGTCGTCCCCAACGACCTGGACGTCACCTACGCCAAGATCCGCCTGGACGAGACCTCCCTGGAGAGCGCACTGCGCGGGATCTCCGAGATCCCCGACGCGATCACCCGCGCCGTCGTCTGGAACACCCTGCGCGACATGGTCCGCGACGGCGACCTCGCCCCCGAGGACTACCTGGCCACCGTCGGCGCCCACCTCCCCCAGGAGACCGACCTCGCCCTCGCCCAGGGCGTCCTCGCCTTCGCCGGCACCCACATCGCCGACCGCTACCTCGCCCCCGAGCGGCGGCCCGCCGCCCTGGCCACCCTCACCTCCGTGTGCCGCGACCTCATCCGCCGCACCGAGGACGGCGACCACCCCGGCCTGCGCCTGATCGCCGTACGCCACCGCATCGCCACCGCCGCCCACCCCGACACCATCGCCGCCTGGCTCGCCGACGGCACCGTTCCCGGCGGCCCCGAACTCGACCCCGAGCTGCGCTGGCGCGTCCTCACCCGCCTCGCCGTCCTCGGCGCCACCGACGAGGCCGCCATCGCCGCCGAACTCGACCGCGACCCCTCCGCCACCGGCCGGGAAGGCGCCGCCCGCTGCCGCGCCGCCCTCCCCGACCCGGAGGCCAAGCGCACCGCCTGGGCCGCCATGTTCGACACCGACGGCCTCTCCAACTACCTCTTCACCGCCACCGCCCAGGGCTTCTGGCAACCCGAACAGGCCGACCTGGTCGCGGAGTACGTACCCCGCTTCTACCAGGACGGGCCCGCCGTGGCCGCCCGCCGGGGCCCCGCCATCGCCGAGGCCGTCGGCCACTGGGCCTTCCCCGTCCACGCCGTCGACGCCGCACACCTCACCCTGGGCGAGACCTGCCTGAACGACGCCGACCTGACCCCGGCACTGCGCCGCAAGCTCACCGACCAACTCGACGACCTGCGACGAGCGTTGCGCATCCGACAGGCATAGCGCGCCCCGGACCGGCCGACGGACGCCGGACCGGTCGCCGGGCCGGTCGCCGGGCGGGCCACACCCGCCCGCCCGGCGTCCCCCAGCCACCACACCCGCACCCCGGCACCACCCCGCCCGAACCCCAGCGCGAGCACCCCCCACGCCAGCCCCGGCACCACCCGTCACCACCCGCACCACCACCCCCCACGCTCCCACTTTCGGGTCCAATTCCCGCAGCCCACACCGCGTTTCACCGTGCCCGGCGACACACTGGGACTCCCCGCCCCCGGAGGAGCCCCATGAGCCTTCCGCCCCTCGCCTCGGGCCCCCAAGGCCCCACCGGCGACCTGCGGCCCCTGCTCGACACGGTCCTCGACGCCCTGCGCACCGGCACCCGAGCCCGCGGCGGCCCCCTGCCCGCCGGCGGCCCCGCCGCGGTCGCCGCACGCGTCGACCACGCCCTCGGCGAGGTCCTGCCCGCCGAAGGCGACCCCCACGCCCTGCGTGATCTCGTCCACGCCCTCGCCGAGGGCGCCGCCGACCCCGCCCACCCCCTGTGCGCGGCGCACCTGCACTGCCCGCCCCTCGCCGTCGCCACCGCCGCCGACCTCGCCGCCTCCGCCCTCAACCCCTCCCTCGACTCCTGGGACCAGGCCCCCGCCGCCTCCGCACTCGAAGCCCGGGTCACCCGCGCCCTCGCCCGGGAAGCCGGCCTCACCGACGCCCTCGTCACCACCGGCGGCACCGAATCCAACCAGCTCGCCCTCCTCCTCGCCCGCGAACGCCACGGCCCCCGCCTCCGCCTCGTCCACGGCGCCAACGCCCACCACTCCCTGCCCCGCGCCGCCTGGCTCCTCGGCCTCCCCGACCCCCTCGCCCTCCCCACCCCCACCGGCACCCTCGACCCCACCGCCCTCCACCACGCCCTCACCGACCTGACCGGCCCCGTCCTCGTCGCCGCCACCGCCGGCACCACCGACGCCGGCCTCATCGACCCCCTCCCCGACATCGCCGGCCTCGCCGGCGCCCACCGCGCCCGCCTCCACATCGACGCCGCCTACGGCGGACCACTCCTCTTCAGCGACCGCCACCGCCACCGCCTCACCGGCCTGGACGCCGCCCACACCGTCACCCTCGACCTGCACAAGCTCGGCTGGCAACCGGCCGCCGCCGGCCTCCTCGCCGTCCGCGACCCCGCCGACCTCACGGCCCTCCACCACGCCACCGACTACCTCAACGCCGACGACGACACCGACGCGGGCCTCCCCGACCTCCTCGCCCGCTCCCCCCGCACCACCCGCCGGCCCGACATCCTCAAGATCGCCGTCACCCTCAAGACCCTCGGCCGCACCGGCCTCGCCGCCCTCGTCGACCAGGTCTGCGCCCACGCCCAGACCCTCGCCGACCTCATCCACGACCACCCCGCCCTCGACCTCTACGACCGCCCCACCCTCACCACCGTCCTCTTCCGGCCCACCGGCGCCACCGACGACACCGTCGCCGCCCTCCGCCGCCGGCTCCTCACCGAAGGACACGCCGTCCTCGGCCGCGCCCGCCTCGACGGCCGCCTCTGGCTCAAGACCACCCTCCTCAACCCCCACACCCACCCCCGCGACCTCACCACCCTCCTCACCCTCGCGAGCGAAGGACCCACCCCCGCGTGAACACCGTCCCCCACCACCCCACCGACACCCCCCGCGACCTCGTCGGCATCGGCATCGGCCCCTGCAACCTCTCCCTCGCCGCCCTCGCCCACCCCCTCACCACACTCGACACCGTCTTCTACGACCAGCGCCCCGCCTTCACCTGGCACCCCGGCCTCCTCATCGACGGCGCCCGCACCCAGGTCCCCTTCCTCGCCGACCTCGTCACCCTCGCCGACCCCACCAGCCCCTGGACCTTCCTCAACTACCTCAGAGCCCACCACCGCCTCTACCCCTTCTACTTCGCCGAGCGCTTCCACACCCCCCGCGCCGAATACGACGCCTACTGCCGCTGGGTCGCCGAGCACCTCCCCGCACTCCACTTCCGCCACCGGGTCGACGCCGTCCACTGGAACCCCGACCGCGACCTCTTCGAGATCGACCACACCCACCTCGGCCCCGACGGAGAAGCCCGAGCCCACGGCCGCACCCACGCCAAGAACGTCGTCCTCGGCATCGGCACCGAACCCCACGTCCCCGACCCCCTGCGCCCCCTCACCGACGACCCCCACGTCCCCGTCCTCCACGCCTCCGACTACCTCCGCCACCGCACCACCCTCCTCGCCGCCGGCCACGTCACCGTCGTCGGCTCAGGACAGTCCGGCGCCGAGATCTTCCTCGACCTCCTCCGCCACCGCCCCACCGGCCGCGAACGACTCCACTGGATCGGCCGCACCGCGGCGTTCGCCCCCATGGAGTACTCCAGACTCGGCCTCGAACACTTCACCCCCGACTACACCCGCTACTTCCACGCCCTCCCCGAAACCGTCCGCGACCGCCTCGTCGACAGCCAATGGCAACTCCACAAAGGCATCGACGCCACCACCCTCGCCGCCATCCACGACGAGCTCTACCGGCGCACCCTCCACGGCGGCTGGCCCGACACCGTCCTCACCCCCGGAGTCCGCGTCCGCACCGCCGGCCGCATCGCCACCACCAAAATCGAACTCCACCTCGAACACATCCACCAGAACACCCGCAGCCGCCTCACCACCGACGCCGTCGTCCTCGCCACCGGCCACCGAGAGCGCTCCCTCGACCGCCTCCTCGCCGGCCTCGACCCCTACCTCCGCCGCGACAACAGCGAACGCCCCCGCATCGACGAACACTTCCGCCTCGTCCTCGACCCCGCCATCACCGCCACCGGCAGCACCCTCCACGTCCAGAACGCCGAACGCCACACCCACGGCGTCGGCGCCCCCGACCTCGGCCTCGCCGCCTGGCGCAGCGCCACCATCCTCAACACCCTCACCGGCAAGGAGCTCTACCCCCTGCCCCCACGCACCGCCTTCACCACCTTCGGCCTCGCACCACGACAGCCCCAGATCCCGCCCGCACGCCGGCCGGAAACCCTGACCCCCCTACGGGACGGGACCTGAGACCACCACCTCAACCCGACAGGCCTAGAACACCGGCGTCCCGTTCCGCGTCAGCTTCCAGTCCGCCGACGCGAAATCCGCCGGATCCAGCACACCCTTCGCCGTCACCCACTCCGCGATCCGCGTCCGGATCTCCGTCGACTCCGACCACACCTCGGTCGCGGACGCCACGTGCGGGAACGCGCCACCGCCGTTCGCCCGGTAGTTGTTCACCGCGAGCACGAACTCCTGGGCGTCGTCCAGGGCCGCGCCCCCGTACGTCAGGTTCTTGATCCGCGACCCCGGCGCCTGCGCGATGTCGATCTCGTACGCCAGCCCCGACACATAGTCGTAGTTGTAGTCCGGACGGCTGTTCGCGTTCGTCAGCTTCTCCACGTCGACCACCGCGTCCGCCGCCGTCTGCACGAAGTACTCCGCCGAGTACTCCAGGTACGCCCGCACCTGCGCACCCGTCATCACCTTCGCCACCAACGTGTTGTCGTACACGTACAGACTCGACAGATCCCGGATCGTCACCTCACCCGCCGGGATCTCGGACGTCCGCGAGAACGGCGACGCCTGCGCGATCACCGGCAGCGACGCGTACGACGTCCCCACCAGCGCCGCCTTCACCACGTCCTCCTGCACCTTCGTGATCAGGTCGATGATCGGGGCGTCCTTGTACCGCGCCTCCACCGTCGTCAACGTCTCCGTCGCCGACCCGACGACCTGATTGACGTACGCCACGACCTGCGCGTGCTCGTCCGACAACAGCTTCGTGATCCTCGGGTCGTCCGCCACCGTGTTCGCGTTCCGCACCGACGCCGCGACCGACTCGACCGTCCAGCGCCCCTCGGCGAACACCAGCTCGATGTCGAACAACGACAACCGCTCCGCATACGCCAACGGCTCCGACAGCACCACCGTCTTCCCCGTCCGCTCGTTGGTGACCTTCAGCTCCGCGATCTCCACATGCGCGTGACCCACGAGAATCGCGTCGATCCCCGGCACCTGCTGCGCCACCAACGCCGCCGAATTCTCCACGTACGGCAACTGGTCACCGTACGACGACGTACCCGACGCACCCGAGTGCGCCGACACCACCACCACGTCCGCACCCATCGACCGCAGCTTCGGCACCCACTTCGCCGCCTGCTCCTCCAGGCCAGGGAACGTCAGCTTCCCCTGCACGTACGCCTTGTCCCAGATCGCGATCCCCGGATTCGTCAGACCCAGCACCGCCACCCTCACCGGCGGAGCACCCTTCACCGCGAACTTCTTGATGAAGTACGGAGGAAATGCCGGCTTCAGCGTCTTGGCGTCCAGCGCGTTCGCGCCCAGCAGCGGGAAATCGCACTGCTCCTCGAACTTCCGCAGTGTCTCGATCCCGTAATTGAACTCGTGATTGCCCAACGCCACCGCGTCATACCCGATCGCGTTCATCGCCTGCGCCATCGGATGCACCGGACCGCCCTGCGCGGTGATCGGGTCCACCTTCGCGTAGTAGTACGTCAGCGGCGTCCCCTGGATCGTGTCACCCGCGTCCAGCAGCAGCGTGTTCTCCCGGCCCCGCTCCTTGCGGATCTGGTTCACCAGCGTCGAAACCCGCGCCAGACCCTGGGCGTTGCCCTGAGTGTCCGTGTACTCCGCGTCCTTGAAGTAGTCCCAGTTGAAGACGTGCCCGTGCAGATCCGTCGTCCCCATCACCGTCAGCGAGTACCGCTTCGCCGACTTTCCCGACTTCCCCTGCCCACCGGACTCCGCCGCCTGAGCCGCCGGCGCCGCGGCCGCCCCCGCGACCGCCACCCCCGCCCCGGTCGCGGCGGACTTCTGCAGGAACGTACGACGGTTCAACGGCATGCTGTGCTCCTCGGGGAACGGTCAATGACGCGCGTAGACAACCCGCGTAGAAAAAGGCGCGTAGACAAACGCGCGTAGATTCTGACCCGCCCACGACGAACGGCAACAGACCCCGCAGGTTTCGATCTGGTGACCCCGCCTGTGAGCCACCCACTCCCCGAACCAGGCCAAACCAGGGGAACCATCATCAGAGCCGGACGTATGGCCGGCCCGCCCCGACCGGAGCCCGCCCCACCCGCGCATTCACCCCGACGGCCCCACCGAAAAGCCCCCCGACGTGCTCATCGGAGCACTCGGCCGCACAATGCACCACCTGTCAACAAGCCTTCACCCGAAGGACGTTGAGCAGACACGCACCACCGATTCCCTACCCGGCGGTAAGCCCTACGCTCGACCCATGCGCCGAGCGAAAATCGTCTGCACACTGGGCCCCGCCACCCACCGCTACGACCAGATGAAGGCCCTGGTCGAAGCCGGAATGGACGTCGCCCGCTTCAACCTCAGCCACGGCACCCACGCCGAACACGAGGAGCGCTACCGGCACGTGCGCAAGGCCTCCGACGAGACCGGCCGCAGCGTCGGCCTGCTCGCCGACCTCCAAGGCCCCAAGATCCGCCTCGGCCGCTTCACCGAAGGCCCCGTACTCCTCGAACGCGGGGACACCTTCACCATCACCGTCGAGGAAGGCGTCCAGGGCGACCGCCACATCTGCGGCACCACCCACGCCGGCCTCGCCGCCGACGTCACCCCGGGCGAACGCATCCTCGTCGACGACGGCAGGGTCGGCCTCGAAGTCACCGCCGTCGACGGCCCCCGGGTCCGCACCCGCGTCATCGAAGGCGGCGTCGTCTCCGACCACAAGGGACTCAACCTCCCCGGAGTGGCCGTGTCCGTCCCCGCCCTCTCCAAGAAGGACGAGGACGACCTCCGCTGGGCCCTGCGCACCGGCTTCGACGTCGTCGCCCTCTCCTTCGTCAGGAACGGCAAGGACATCGTCGACGTCCACCGCATCATGGACGAAGAGGGCCGCCGCCTCCCCGTCATCGCCAAGGTCGAAAAGCCGCAGGCGGTCGAGAACATCGACGACATCGTCGCCGCCTTCGACGGCATCATGGTCGCCCGCGGCGACCTCGGCGTCGAGATGCCCCTGGAACAGGTCCCCATCGTCCAGAAGCGAGCCATCGCACTCGCCCGGCGCAACGCCAAACCCGTCATCGTCGCCACCCAGATGCTCGACTCCATGATCGAGAACTCCCGCCCCACCCGCGCCGAGGCCAGCGACGTCGCCAACGCCGTCATCGACGGCACCGACGCCGTGATGCTCTCCGGCGAGACCAGCGTCGGCAAGTACGCCGTCCAGACGGTCCGCACCATGGCCAGGATCGTCGAAGCCGCCGAGGAGGACATCCTCGCCAAGGGCCTCCCGCCGCTCACCGAACACAACAAACCCCGCACCCAGGGCGGCGCCGTCGCCCGCGCCGCGGCCGAGATCGGCGACTTCCTCGGCGCCCGGTTCCTCGTCGCCTTCACCCAGTCGGGCGACACCGCCCGCCGCCTCTCCCGCTACCGCTCACCCATCCCCCTCCTCGCCTTCACCCCGGAACCCGCGACCCGCTCCCAGCTCAGCGCCACCTGGGGCGTGGAGACCTTCCTGGGCCCCCACGCCGACTCAACCGACGCCATGGTCGACCAGGTGGACGAACTGCTGCTGAGGTACGGCCGGTGCCGGAAGGGAGACGTGGTGGTCATCACCGCCGGCTCACCCCCCGGAGTCTCCGGCTCCACGAACCTGGTCCGCGTCCACCACATCGGGGAGGACGACGCGTAGGGGAGGGGGCCGGGGCGGGCGTACGCCGAGGCGCGATCACTGTCCGTGCGTGACCGCGGCGGAACGCAGCAAAAAGCGGATGTTCACGAGAACGGGAACATCCGCTTTTCGGTCAATTCCTTGGAATCCAAGGAAAAGTACCCCGGGTCGGATTCGAACCGACGCTGTATGGTGTTTGAGACCATTGCCTCTACCGCTGGGCTACCGGGGCTCCCTTTGAAAGAAAGGTCAACGGCCACCCGCCGTGACCCCACCTTACCGTAGCTGGGTAGGCTCTTGTCAGCAGTACCCCTGCCCTGACAAGGAGCCCCCGTGACCGCCCCCGAGTCGCCCCAGCCCGTAGACGCGCCCGACGACGACAAGTCGCACGTGCCTCCGCTGACGACCCGTGTCGTCATCGCCGAGGACGAGGCCCTGATCCGGCTCGACCTCAAAGAGATGCTGGAGGAGGAGGGCTACAGCGTCGTCGGTGAGGCCGGTGACGGCGAGCAGGCGATCGAGCTCGCCCGTGAGCACCAGCCGGATCTGGTGATCCTGGACGTGAAGATGCCGAAGATGGACGGCATCTCCGCGGCGGAGAAGATCGCGGAGGAGCGGATCGCGCCGGTGCTGATGCTGACCGCGTTCTCGCAGCGCGACCTGGTGGAGCGGGCGCGGGACGCGGGTGCGATGGCGTACCTGGTGAAGCCGTTCAGCAAGAGCGACGTGGTTCCCGCGATCGAGATGGCCGTCTCGCGGTTCACGGAGCTGAAGGAGCTGGAGAAGGAGGTCGCGGACCTCACCCAGCGGCTGGAGACGCGGAAGCTGGTCGATCGGGCGAAGTCGATCCTCCAGACGGAGTACGGGCTGTCGGAGCCGGCTGCGTTCCGGTGGATCCAGAAGACGTCGATGGACCGGCGGATGTCGATGCAGCAGGTGGCGGAGGCGGTCATTCAGGACGCGGAGGAGAAGAAGGCGTCCAAGGGCTGACCGGCCGGATCCGCTGAGCCGTGGCGAGGCCCGCGCCCCCTGGAAGGGGCGCGGGCCTCGTCGTGCCGGTGCGGGGGTGCGGGTCAGTCTTCGCCGAGGTAGGCCTTGCGGACGGATTCGTCGTGGAGGAGGTCCTGTCCGGTGCCGGAGAGGACGATCCTGCCGACTTCCATGACGTGGCCGTGGTCGGCGAGGGAGAGGGCGGCCTGGGCGTTCTGTTCGATGAGCAGGATGGTGGTGCCCTGGGACTTCAGTTCCCGGATGGTCGCCATGATCTTCTGCATCATGATCGGTGAGAGGCCCATGGAGGGTTCGTCGAGCATCAGCAGCTTCGGCCGGGACATCAGCGCCCGTCCCATGGCGAGCATCTGCTGCTCGCCGCCGGAGAGGGTGCCCGCGGCTTGCCTGCGGCGCTCTCCGAGGATGGGGAAGAGGTCGTAGGCGCGTCGGATGTCCTTCTCGACGCCCTCTTTGTCGGTGCGCAGGTAGGCGCCGAGGCGGAGGTTGTCCTCGATGGTCATCCGGGGGAAGATGTGCCGGCCCTCGGGGGAGTGGGCGAGGCCCATGGAGACGACCTTGTGCGCGGGGATCTTCCTCAGTGACGTGCCGTCGAACCTGATCTCGCCGGAGACCGGCTGGAGCAGTCCGGACAGTGTCCGAAGGGTCGTGGTCTTGCCGGCGCCGTTGGTGCCGATGAGGGTGACGACCTCGCCGGCGTTCACGGTGAACGAGATGCCCTTGACGGCTTCGATCTTGCCGTAGGCGACCCTGAGGTCCTCGACCTCCAGCAGTGCGGTCACTTGTCGTCCCCTTCTGTGGTGCTGTGCGCCTCGGCCGCCTCGACCTCGGCGGCCTCCTCCGTGCCGGGTGCGCCCTCGAAGGGGGTGCCGAGGTAGGCGGCGATGACGCGTTCGTCGGCCTGGACGACCTCGGCGGGGCCTTCGACGATCTTCTCGCCCTGGACGAGCACGGCGACGCGGTCGCAGAGGTTCATGATGAACCGGATGTCGTGCTCGATGACGAGGACGGCGATGCCCTTCTCGCGGATCGCGAAGATGAGTTCCTCGGCGGCGCGGGTCTCCTGCGGGTTCATGCCGGCGGTCGGCTCGTCGAGGAGGAGCAGTCCGGGTTCGCTGGCCAGCGCGCGGGCGATCTCCAGCTTGCGCTGCTCGCCGTAGGGGAGGTTGCGGGCGAGGTGGTCGGCCTTGGCGGCCAGGCCGGTGAACTCCAGGAGTTCCATGGCGCGTTCGCGGGACTCCTGTTCGGCCTTCCGGAAGCCGGGCAGTCTCAGCAGCGCGGACCACAGGCCTTCCCTGGTCCGGGTGTGCCGTCCGACCAGGACGTTCTCCAGAACGGTCATGTTGGCGAAGAGGCGGATGTTCTGGAAGGTGCGGGCGATGCCGGCCTGGGTGACCAGGTGGGGTTTGGGGGGCAGGACGGTGCCCTTGTAGGAGACCGTGCCCTCCGTCGGTACGTACAGGCCGGTGAGGCAGTTGAAGAAGGTCGTCTTGCCGGCGCCGTTGGGGCCGATGAGCCCGACGATCTCGCCGGTGTCGACGGTGAGGTCGACGCCGCGGACGGCGGTGAGGCCGCCGAAGCGCATGGTGACGCCGCCGGCGTCGAGGACCGTGGTGCTGGTGGGTGCGGTCGTGGTGGTGGTCATGGCGGTCACGCCCCTGCCTTGGTGACGCCGGTCGCGCTCTCGGGCAGCGACGTGTCCTGCGGTACGTCGAGTTGTCCGGTCTCGTGGAATTCGAGCTGCTTCCTGCGGTCGGCGACCAGGCCTTCGGGGCGGAAGCGCATCAGGAGCATCAGCGCGATGCCGAAGAGGAGCAGCTGGTATTCGGCCATGAACTGGAGCTTGGCCGGGATGAGGTAGAGCAGGGCGGCGCCGATCAGCGGTCCGCTGATGGTGCCCATGCCGCCGAGGATGACGGCGGCGAGCAGGAAGGCCGAGTTCGGCGGGACCGAGCCGGCGAACTGGTACTGCTCGGGCGTGACGCTGTAGGAGACGTGCGCCTGGACGGTGCCGGCGAGGCCGGCGAGGGAGGCGCCGAGGGCGAAGGCGAGGAGCTTGAGGCGGAAGCTGTTGATGCCCATGGCGGTGGCGGCGGTCTCGTCCTCGCGGATGGCGACCCAGGCGCGGCCGATGCGGGATTCGGCGGAGCGGCGGAAGACCAGCACGACGACGGCGGTGCACAGCAGCATCAGCAGGTAGTAGTTGCCGGAGCGGGTCAGTTCGTGGCCGAGGACGTCGTGGGGCAGGCCCAGGTCGAACCCGAGGACTTCCAGGTCGGGGATGTTGGGGATGCCGTTGGAGCCGTTGGTGACGTCGGGTCCGCTGTTGCCGTTCAGGTTGTTCATGGTGATGCGGAAGATCTCACCGAAGCCGAGCGTGACGATGGCGAGGTAGTCGCCGCGCAGCCGGAGGGTGGGGGCCCCGATCACCACGCCGAAGACGAGTGAGGCGAGGGCGCCGGTGAGGACGGCGGCCCAGAAGGGGAAGTGCACGCCGATGGCCGACTGGGGGGAGCCGGAGACGAGGGCGGCTGCGTAGGCGCCGACGCCGAGGAAGGCGACGTAGCCGAGGTCGAGGAGGCCGGCGAGACCGACGACGACGTTGAGGCCCAGGGCGACCGTGGCGAAGATGAGGATGTTGGCGCCGATGAGGGCGAACTGGTCGTTGGTCTGGGTGAAGGGGAAGCAGATCGCGGCGACGAAGGCGGCGGTCAGGGTGACGTTGCGGTGTTTGGCGGTGAGCGCGGAGAGCCGCTTGAGGAGGCCGGCGCGGTTGACGGCGGTGAAGGCGAAGGCGGTGGTGATGAGGAAACCGATGAACAGTTCGGAGTACTCGGTGCCGATGCCGTAGGCGAAGACGTAGAGGCCGGTGCCGAAGCCCCCGGCGATGACGAGGATCTCCGTCCAGGCGGGGAGCGGCTTCGCGCGGCCGGGCTCGGGGGCGGTGAGGGAGTGCCGGAGGCGGGCCCACGGGGTGGGCCGGGGGTCGGAGGCGTCGTAGGGCTGGTCGGCGGGGAGGCCGAGGGCGCCCGCGGTGGCGACGAGGGCGCCGATGCCGGAGACCCAGGCGCCGGGTTCGAGGTTGACGAGGCCGCCGAGTTCCTGGGCGATGGCGCCCATGGCGTAGCCGGTGGTGCCGAGGACGCCGAGGGAGAGGAGGCGGACGGGGCTGTTGGTGCCGCCGGGGATGAGCCAGCGCAGGCCCTTGATGCCGGTGGACCCCCATCCGGCGAGGGTGAAGAGGAGGGTGAGGAGGGCGCCGGTGAGGGTGAGGACCTGGAGGCCGCCGGGGTAGCCGGTGACGGTGAGGTTGCCGGGGAACTCCTCGGTCCAGGTCCAGGCGAGGAAGGTGCCGGCGAGGGCGACGGCGGAGCCGGCCAGGGTGATGGCGCGGGCCGCGGTCGGCGGGAGGGGGATGAGGGGGGCCGCCTCGGTGGTGGGCGGGGTGGTGGTGCCGGTGGTCTTCTGGGCGGGGATGTTGGTTGTCATGGGTATCACGCCCGATCCGCGACGCGTTCGCCGAGGAGGCCTTGGGGCCGGACGAGGAGGACGAGGATGAGCAGGGTGAAGGCCCATACGTCCTTCCAGGCGCCGCCGCCGAAGAGGTCCATGCCGGGGATGTCGCCGATGTAGCCGGTGGCGAGGGATTCGGCGACGCCGAGGACGATGCCGCCGAGCATGGCGCCGTAGATGTTGCCGATGCCGCCGAGGACGGCCGCGGTGAAGGCTTTGAGGCCCATCAGGAAGCCCATGCGGAAGCCGACCTGGCCGTTCTTGAGGCCGTAGGCGACGGCGGCGACGGCGGCGAAGGCGGCGCCGATGGCGAAGGCCATGACGATGATGCGGTCGGTGTTGATGCCCATGAGTTTGGCGGTGTCGGGGTCCTGGGCGGTGGCCTGCATGCCGCGGCCGGAGCGGGTCTTGGTGACGAAGAGGCCGAGGGCGGTCATGCAGAGGGGGGCGGCGACGAGGACGAAGAGGTCGCCGCGCTGGATGTGGGCGCCGAGGACGTCGACGGGGCCGCCCTCGAACTGGGGGAAGGGGCGGTCCTTCTTGGCGTCGGGGTACCACATCCAGACGATCTGCTGGAGCACGATGGACAGGCCGATGGCGGTGATGAGGGGGGCCAGGCGGGGTGCGGTGCGCAGGGGCCGGTAGGCGAAGCGTTCGGCGGCGGTGGCGACGGCGACGGAGACGAGGACGCCGCCGAGGATCATGAGGGGTACCGCGGCGCCGAGGGCGAAGCCGTCGGGGAGGACGAGCCAGACGGTGAGGGCGCCGAAGCCCCCGACCATGAAGATCTCGCCGTGGGCGAAGTTGATGAGCTGAACGATGCCGTAGACCATCGTGTAGCCGATCGCGATGAGACCGTACATCGCGCCGAGGATGAGTCCATTGGCCAGCTGTTGCGGCAGTTCGTGCACCGCAGGGCCTCCGTGGAGTGGTTCGGATACGGCGCCGCGGGGGGGGGGGGGGGGGCGCCCCCGCGCGGCCTGGATCACTGTGTGGGCCGGTGAGTGTCCGGTGTGCGGCCTCGCTCAGTCGACCTTGGGGGAATCGCTGTACTCGGGGACCCAGGCGTTGTTCTTGATCTTGTAGGCGGTCATCAGGGTGTTGGTGGTGTCGCCGAACTCGTCGAAGGAGACGGTGCCGGTGACGCCCTCGAACTTGATCTTGTCCATGGCGTCGAGAACCGCCTTGCGGCCGTCGGAGGGCAGTTTGCCGTCGTTGCCCTCGACGGCGAGCTTGACGGCTTCGATGATGGCCCAGGTGGCGTCGTAGGCGAGGCCGCCGTAGGTTTCGTAGCCGCCCTTGTAGCCGGCCTTCTTGTAGTCGGCGATGAATTGCTTGGCCGAGGGGAGTTGCTCGACCGGCTTGCCGATGGAGGTGGCGAGGTCGCCTTCGGCCTTCTTGTTGAGCTTGGGGAATTCGCTGGAGTAGATGCCGTCGCCGCTCATGAGGGGGATGTTCTGGCCGCTGTCCTTGAGCTGCTGGCTCAGGGGGGCCGCGGCGGGGTATTCGCCGCCGTAGTAGAGGGCCTGGGCGCCGGTCTTCTTGATCTTGGCGACGACGGCGTTGAAGTCGCGGTCGTCGGGGTTGACGTGGTCGGTGCCGACGATCTGCCCGCCGAGTGCGGTGTAGTTGGTCTTGAAGGAGGCTGCGAGTCCGGCGCCGTAGGTCTTCTGGTCGTCCATGAGGTAGACCTTCTTGATGCCGGCCTTGGAGTAGAGGTACTGGGCGGCGAAGGCGCCCTGGATCTCGTCGGTGGTGGCGGTACGGAAGTAGGTGTCGAACTGGCGGACGGAGTTGCCGGTCTTCCAGCCGTCGCCCTGGGTCAGTTCGGTGCCGGTGTTGGCGGGGGAGATCTGGGTGAGGCCCGCGTCGTTGAACGGCTTCTGCATCTGCTGGGAGACGCTGGAGTTCAACGGGCCCACGACGCCGAGGACTTCCTTGTTGCTGATGAACTTCTGGGCGTTCTGCTGGCCGACGGAGGGCTGGGCCTGGTCGTCGAGGGCTTCGAGTTTGAACTCGATGCCGTCGACGTACTCTTCTTTGTTGGCCGTCTTGACCGCGAGGTCGGCGGAGTACTGGATGCCGAGGCCGATGGCCGACAGGTCGCCGGTGACGGGGGCGTCGACTCCGATCACCACAGTGGTCTTGTCGCCGTTGCCGCTGTTGCTGTCGTCACGCGACCCACAGGCAGTGAGTGTCAGCGATCCCGCCGCGAGTGCGGCGGTGATGGCGATGATCGAACGTTGACGCACAGTCAGGTCCTTTCCCTGGCACGGCGGTCCCCCCTGGAACGCGCCGAGTCGAGCGCTGGGCCGAATGACTTCGAATCCGATGGCGCGGTGACTGGCGGTGACTCTAGGCGTGCGCGGGGAAGGTGGAGGAGGGTCTGGCTCAGGCTGTGACTCTCTTGTTATGACACGACGTAATGCAGAGCGGTACTCGGTGGGTGGATGCGTGGAATTCCGACTGGTTCGCCCTGTCCGCATGGTGAGAACCCGCAGATGGCCCGCTTGAGATTTCAGTAGTGTCCGGCGATTTGGTGATGACGTGATGGTGTTGCCGGAAGCGACTGGAGTGGTGCGGGAAGTGGCGCGGGAAGTGGCGTGGGCACACCCTTCGCGCGGTTTCCGGCCGTCGTCTTGTATTGCGTCGGTATTACGTAGAGTTACGCCAAGGAAAGCGAGTCGGGCCTTTATCGGCACATTCCGCTTTCTCGGACATGCCGGTACGGTTCGCCGTCCGGAACGTGCGCGGCGGCGGGTGTGCGGCGGCGTGCGGACGCGGTTTCCCCGGGGACGCGGCCGGCTGGGGCGGCGGGGAGGGGAGGGGCCTTCCGTGGCCCAAGTGCCCTTCCGTTTCCGGGAGATCGTCCGCTCGGCATGCCTCGACGCTAGTGCGCCCGCTCCCGGTGGGCAACGCCCGCCGAGCGTGCGGGGGCACGGAACGCGGGTCGGGTGCGGGAGCGGGCGGCTGCGGTGGTGGGGCCGGCTGCGGAGGGGCGGGCGCGGGCCGGCGGGGCGTCAGCCCGCCGCGCCCGCGGGGGCTCCGTCGCCGGGGTTCACGTCGCGCAGCAGGCACGTCAGCCGTGCCGTGCACACCCGGCGCCCCGCCTCGTCGCTGATCACGATCTCGTACGTCGCCGTGGAGCGGCCCCGGTGGACGGGGGTGGCGACGCCGGTGACCAGACCGGAGCGGACCCCGCGGTGGTGGGTGCAGTTGAGGTCGACACCGACGGCGATCTTGGAGCTGCCGCCGTGCAGCATCGACCCGACCGAGCCGAGCGTCTCGGCGAGGACGGCGGAGGCGCCGCCGTGCAGCAGTCCGTAGGGCTGGGTGTTGCCCTCCACCGGCATCGTGCCCACGACCCGGTCCGCGGAGGCCTCGACGATCTGCACGCCCATGCGGGCGCCCAGGTGGCCGGCGGAGAAGAGGGCGGGGAGGTCGACGCCGAGCGCCGCGTACTCGTCGATGACCGCTTGCGGGAACTTCGCGTGCTGCTGCTCGCCCATGGGGTCCTGCTCCGTTCGTCGTGACCGGTACGGCGGGGCGGCCGCCACCGCCGTACTGGCTGAGCAAACGCTCAGTCGGTCGCCGATTGTTCCAGACGTACGACGACGGACTTGCTGGCCGGGGTGTTGCTGGTGTCCGCCGTGGCGTCCAGCGGCACCAGGACGTTGGTCTCCGGGTAGTAGGCGGCCGCGCAGCCCCGGGCCGTCGGGTAGTGCACCACCCGGAAGCCGGGGGCCCGCCGCTCCACGCCGTCCTTCCACTCGCCGACCAGGTCGACGTACGAGCCGTCCGCGAGCTTCAGCTCCCGCGCGTCCTCGGGGTTGACGAGGACCACCCGGCGGCCGTTCCGGATGCCCCGGTAGCGGTCGTCGAGGCCGTAGATCGTGGTGTTGTACTGGTCGTGCGAGCGCAGCGTCTGGAGCAGCAGGCGGCCCTCGGGGAGCGTCGGGTACTCCACCGGCGCCGCGGTGAAGTTGGCCTTGCCGGTGGCCGTCGGGAAGCGGCGCTCGTCGCGCGGGGCGTGCGGCAGCGCGAAGCCGCCGGGGCGGGCCACGCGCGCGTTGAAGTCCTCGAAGCCGGGGATCACGCGCGCGATGCGGTCCCGGACGGTGGCGTAGTCCTTCTCGAACTCCTCCCACGGGACCTTGCTGTCCGCGCCGAGCACCCGCCGGGCCAGACGGCACACGATCGCCGGTTCGGACAGCAGGTGCGGGCTCGCCGGCTCCAGCCGGCCGCGCGAGGCGTGCACCATGCCCATGGAGTCCTCCACGGTGACGAACTGCTCGCCGCTGCCCTGGAGGTCGCGCTCGGTGCGGCCCAGCGTCGGCAGGATCAGCGCACGCGCGCCCGTCACGACGTGCGAGCGGTTGAGCTTCGTCGACACGTGCACCGTCAGCCGGGCGCGCCGCATGGCCGCCTCGGTGACGTCGGTGTCGGGAGAGGCGGAGACGAAGTTGCCGCCCATCGCGAAGAACACCTTCGCCTCGCCGTCGCGCAGGGCGCGGATCGCCCGGACGACGTCGAAGCCGTGCTCACGCGGCGGTGCGAAGCCGAACTCCCGCTCCAGGGCGTCCAGGAAGGCGGGTGCGGGGCGCTCGAAGATGCCCATCGTGCGGTCGCCCTGCACGTTCGAGTGGCCGCGCACCGGGCAGACGCCCGCGCCCGGCCGGCCGATGTTGCCGCGCAGCAGCAGGAAGTTGACCACCTCGCGGATGGTCGGCACGGAGTGCTTGTGCTGGGTCAGGCCCATCGCCCAGCAGACGATGGTGCGCTGCGAGGCGAGCACCATGCGCAGGGCTTCCTCGATCTGCGCGCGCGTGAGGCCCGTCGCCGTCAGCGTGTCGTCCCAGTCGGCGGCGCGGGCGGCCTCGGCGAACTCCTCGAAGCCGTGCGTGTGTTCCTCGACGAACGCCCGGTCGACCGCGCCGTCCGCCTCCAGGATCAGTTTGTTGAGGAGGCGGAAGAGGGCCTGGTCGCCGCCGATGCGGATCTGCAGGAACAGGTCGGTGAGCGCGGCGCCCGCGGTGAGGCCCTTGGGGGTCTGCGGGTTCTTGAAGCGCTCCAGGCCCGCCTCGGGCAGCGGGTTCACGCTGATGACCTTCGCGCCGTTCGCCTTCGCCTTCTCCAGGGCGGACAGCATGCGCGGATGGTTCGTGCCGGGGTTCTGGCCGGCGACGATGATCAGGTCCGCCTTGTAGAGGTCCTCCAGCAGGACGCTGCCCTTGCCGATGCCGATCGTCTCCACCAGGGCCGAGCCGGACGACTCGTGGCACATGTTGGAGCAGTCCGGCAGGTTGTTGGTGCCCAGTTCGCGCGCGAAGAGCTGGTACAGGAACGCCGCCTCGTTGCCCGTGCGGCCCGAGGTGTAGAAGACGGCCTCGTCGGGGGAGGCCAGGGCGGCCGTCTCCTCGGCGATGATGTCGAAGGCGCGGTCCCAGGAGACCGGCTCGTAGTGCTCCGCCCCCTCGGGGAGGTACATGGGGTGCGTCAGCCGGCCCTGCTGGCCCAGCCAGTAGCCGCTCCGGGTGGCGAGGTCGGCGACCGGGTGCGCGGCGAAGAACTCCGGGGTGACGCGGCGCAGCGTCGCCTCCTCCGCCACCGCCTTCGCGCCGTTCTCGCAGAACTCCGCCGCGTGCCGGTGGTCCGGTTCCGGCCAGGCGCAGCCGGGGCAGTCGAAGCCGTCCTTCTGGTTGACGCGCAGCAGGGTGAGCGCGGTGCGCTTCACGCCCATCTGCTGCTGGGCGATCCGCAGGGAGTGCCCGATGGCCGGGAGGCCCGCCGCCGCGTGCTTCGGCTCGGCGACCTGGGGCGCGTCCTGGACCGGGTCGGCCTTGGGCGGCTTCGTTGCCATCGCGGGGCTCTCCTTCGCTTGGCGCGGGAATGCTGGGTGTCCGTGGCGTGCGGTCCGTGCGGCGGGGGTCTGTGGAGGTGGGGCGGCGGACGTGGGTGTCCGTGCCTTGTGTCCGTGCCTTGTGTCCGTGACCTCTGTGCCTGCGGGACCTGTGGGTCCGATCCTCGCACGTGGTGCCGACAGTGGGGGCGGGCGGGAGCGCGGGGGGCGGGAGCATTGGTTGCGCGAGGGGCGGAGGGGTTCCGGGGGGCGGCATCCGGGCCGGTTCAGGGGGCGGTTCAGGGGGGCGGTTCGCGAAGCTGGTGGCGCTGGGGCTGGTGGGGCTGGTGAGGCTGGTGCGCGGTGCTGGGGCCTCGTCGCGCGGCGCCGGGGGCGGCCGGCGTACCGGGGGAGGTGTGCGGGTGGGCGGGAGTGTCAGTGGGGCGTGGCAGGATCGGGGGCGTGGCAGAAACAGCATCGAAGAAGACCGAGAAGACCTCCGGCGAGCGGCCCCGCCTCATGCTCATGGACGGGCACTCGCTGGCCTACCGCGCGTTCTTCGCGCTGCCCGCGGAGAACTTCACCACCGCGACGGGCCAGCCGACGAACGCGATCTACGGCTTCGCGTCGATGCTGGCCAACACGCTGCGTGACGAGGCGCCCACGCATTTCGCGGTCGCCTTCGACGTCTCCCGCAAGACCTGGCGGTCCGAGGAGTTCACGGAGTACAAGGCGAACCGTTCGAAGACCCCGGACGAGTTCAAGGGGCAGGTCGAGCTGATCGGCGAGCTGCTCGACGCGATGCACGTCTCACGGTTCGCGGTCGACGGCTTCGAGGCGGACGACGTGATCGCCACGCTCGCCACCCAGGCCGAGGCCGAGGGCTTCGAGGTGCTGATCGTCACCGGTGACCGGGACTCCTTCCAGCTGGTCAGCGAGCACACCACCGTGCTGTACCCGACGAAGGGCGTCTCCGAGCTGACCCGCTTCACCCCGGAGAAGGTGTTCGAGAAGTACGGCCTGACGCCCGCCCAGTACCCCGACTTCGCGGCCCTGCGGGGCGACCCGTCCGACAACCTCCCGGGCATCCCCGGCGTCGGTGAGAAGACGGCCGCGAAGTGGATCAACCAGTTCGGCTCGTTCGCGGAGCTGGTCGAGCGCGTCGAGGAGGTCAAGGGCAAGGCCGGCCAGAACCTCCGCGACCACCTGGAAGCCGTCAAGCTCAACCGCCGCCTGACGGAGATGGTCCGCACCGTCGAGCTGCCGAAGACCGTCCCCGACCTCGAGCGCCTGCCCTACGACCGCACGGCCGTCGCGATGGTCCTGGACACCCTGGAGATCAGGAACCCGTCGCTGCGCGAGCGGCTCCTCGCCGTCGACCCGGGGGGTGCGGAGGCCGAGTCGACCCCGGTGGTGACCGGTGGGGTGGCGGTGGACGGCTCGGTGCTGGGCACGGGCGAGCTGGCCGGCTGGCTCGCCGAGCACGGCACACAGACCCTCGGCGTGGCCACCGTCGACACGTGGGCGCTGGGCGCCGGCTCGGTCGCCGAGGTCGCGCTCGCCGCGGGCGGGGGAGCGGCCGCCTGGTTCGACCCGGCCGAGCTGGACGAGGCCGACGAGAACGCGTGGACGGCCTGGCTGGCCGCCGGGGACCGCCCCAAGGTGCTCCACAACGCCAAGGGCGCCATGCGCGTCTTCGCCGAGCACGGCTGGAGCGTCGGCGGCGTCTTCATGGACACCGCCCTCGCCGCCTACCTGGTCAAGCCGGGCCGCCGCTCCTTCGACCTCGACGCGCTGTCCCTGGAGTACCTGGGCCGCGAGCTGGCCCCGCCCGCGGCGGCCGACGGCCAGCTCGCCTTCGGCGCGGACGACGGCGCCGAGGCCGAGGCCCTCATGGTGCAGGCCCGCGCGATCCTCGACCTCGGCGAGGCGTTCCGGGGCCGCCTGGAGGAGGTCGGCGCCGCCGAACTGCTGGGGGACATGGAGCTGCCCACCTCCGCCCTGCTGGCCCGGATGGAGCGGCACGGCATCGCGGCCGACCGGCCCCACCTGGAGGCCATGGAGCAGATGTTCGCGGGCGCCGTCCAGCAGGCGGTGAAGGAGGCGCACGCCGCGGCCGGGCACGAGTTCAACCTGGGCTCGCCCAAGCAGCTCCAGGAGGTCCTCTTCGGCGAACTGGGCCTGCCGAAGACGAAGAAGACCAAGACGGGGTACACGACCGACGCCGATGCCCTGGCCTGGCTGGCGACCCAGACGGACAACGAACTGCCGGTCATCATGCTCCGCCACCGCGAACAGGCGAAGCTGCGCGTCACCGTCGAGGGGCTGATCAAGTCGATCGCCGCGGACGGACGCATCCACACCACCTTCAACCAGACGGTCGCCGCGACCGGCCGTCTGTCGTCGACCGACCCGAACCTCCAGAACATCCCCGTCCGCACGGACGAGGGCCGGGCCATCCGCCGCGGCTTCGTCGTCGGCGAGGGCTTCGAGTCGCTGATGACGGCCGACTACAGCCAGATCGAGCTGCGGGTGATGGCGCACCTCTCCGAGGACGAGGGCCTGATCCAGGCGTTCACCTCCGGTGAGGACCTGCACACCACGGCCGCCTCCCAGGTGTTCGGCGTCGAGCCCGCCGCCGTGGACGCCGAGATGCGCCGCAAGATCAAGGCCATGTCGTACGGCCTGGCCTACGGCCTGTCGGCGTTCGGCCTGTCCCAGCAGCTGAACATCGAGGCGGGGGAGGCCCGCGCCCTGATGGACGCCTACTTCGAGCGCTTCGGCGGGGTCCGGGACTACCTGCGCAGGGCGGTCGACGAAGCCCGCGCGACGGGCTACACGGCCACGCTCTTCGGGCGTCGCCGTTACCTCCCCGACCTCAACAGCGACAACCGCCAGCGCCGTGAGGCGGCCGAGCGGATGGCCCTCAACGCGCCCATCCAGGGCACCGCGGCCGACATCGTCAAGATCGCCATGCTCAAGGTGGACCAGGCGCTGCGGGAGAGCGGGCTCACGTCCCGCATGCTCCTCCAGGTCCACGACGAAGTCGTCCTGGAGATCGCCCCCGGCGAGCGCGCGGCCGCGGAGGAACTCGTCCGCCGCGAGATGTCCGACGCCGTCCACCTCAGGGCCCCGCTGGACGTGTCCGTGGGCTCGGGCCGGGACTGGGAGTCGGCGGCGCACTAGGGCCTGTTGTGAAAGTCCCGCCTGCCTGGTGACGCCATGCACGCACTCTCGCCGCACCGGCCCCTGACCCAAGTACATCCAGTACGAGGGCCAGGGGCCGGCACTCCCCCAGCCTTCGGCCGGGGGGACCCCCAGAGCACGCACCTGACGCCGCCAGGCCCGCCCTCCGGGCGGACGACGGGACTTTCACAACAGGCCCTAGCCCGCAGCGGCGCCGCACCGGCCGGCGGCGGTTGCGCCGGCCGGTGCACCGGAGTCCGCACCGGCCTGCGGCGGTACGCGCATGCCGGTGCCCTCCCGCCGTCCCCCGAGAGGCCCTCACCCAGGTGGCCCCCGTGAAAACGCCCCTCGTCGCCCGCGCCCGCGAGGATGCCGCCATGGGTATACGCATGCTCCACCGCCGGACGGCCCCCGCACGCGTGCACGCCACGCCGACCGCCGATCGGTCGGTGCGCCCCGACGCGGCGCCCGCCGGGCGGCCGCTCCCCGCCCACGCGCGCGGCGCCGCCACCCCCCGCGTCCCCGGGACCCCGCTCACCGTCCTGCGCACGGCCGCCGCCCGTCTCGGTCGACTCGCGCCGCTCGCCCGGATCGAGGTCGCGCACGGCTACCTGGCCCTGGCCCTCGGCGTCCTCGGCCGCCTCCCCAGACCCCGGGCGGCACGTGGTATCGCCGTGTCCGTGGTGCCCGTGCGGCCGGCCGGCGAGCCGTTCAGCCCACGCTGACCCGGTCCGGACGCCCCGCGGACTCCGGGGCGACTGGACGGGCCACACGGACGCCCACGGCGTACAGCAGCAGGCCCAGCAGCAGGCCGGCGCCCGCCCCGAAGCACAGCGTCGGGATCAGCTCGTACGGCTTCGCCCGGGAACCCCAGTACTCCCACCACCGCGTCGCCCGCCGCACCGCCGCGACCAGCGCACAGCCGCCGATCAGCGCCGCCGCCCACCACCGGTCCCGCGCCGACAGCACGGGCACCCCGGCCGGCTCGGCGACAGGTGTCCGGCGCAGCGCGTACGCCACGAAGCACACGATCACGACCGCGGCCACGGCGGAGCCGCCGTACTGGAGGTACCAGTACAGCGGTGAGCCCGCGACTTTCTCGCCGAGCACCGGGAACAGGCGCATGCCCCACCGGTCGAGGTGCGTGAAGGCGTCCCACACCACATGGGTCAGCGCGCCGAGCACCGCGGACACGTACCACCACAGGAGGGTGCGCGGGCGGACACGCGCGCGGGGCGCCCCGCAGCGCGCCAGGGTGGCCGGACGGGCCTGACGGGCCCGTGGCAGGAGGGCCACGAGCGGTTCGCGCACCAGCAGCCACAGCCCCACCAGCGCCCAGGCGACGAGCACGTCGACGGTGAACACGCCGGTGAAGGAATGCGTGACGTCACCGAACTCCATGGCCCCCGCTGCGACGCTCGCCGCGTAGTAGGTCATGTCGGGCGCGAAGGACCCCGCCACCAGCACGGCCGGCACCAGCGGGCCGCGGCCGGTGCCGTCGGTGCGCAAGGCGGGCAGCACGGCCGCCGCATGACTGAGGGTGAACGGCAAACAGGGCTCCCGGTGGCGGACTTCGGCGGACGTCGGCGGACCGGTCGGGCCGGAAGTCCGACGACGCGCACCAGTATGCGTGACGCCACTGACACCGGAACGGAGATGGCCGGGTGGTGAACACCGCGTTCGAACGGGTGCCGGTGCCACCGAAGTTGTCGTAGGGTCGCCTGGGGCGCCGAGTCGGAAGGCCCGGTCGAACAACCGAACAGAACGGCGCAAACCGCTCGGGAGTGCAACCCTCGGGGCGGGGCGACGGCCCCACGGGGCCGGTGAGGCGGTACGTCCGCACAGGGGCGGGCGCATCGGACGGAGACGGGCGCACGGGTGTCCACGGGAGGGGTTCACTTCATGTCGGCGCATTTCGGCAGGAGGCTGCGCAAGGGAGCCGTCAACACGACCGTGGCCGCGGTGGTCGTCGCGGCGCTGGCCGCGTCCCAGGCACCCGATGTCACGGCCGGCGGCCGGACCGGCGGACGGACCGCCGCCGATGCCGCCTCCGGCACGGGCTCCGACGACAGCGCCACCGGCAACTCGCCGTACTACACGGACCTCCCGCCGCTGAACAGCCCCACCCCCTCGCCGAGTCAGAGCGCCGGAACCACCCCGGCCGCCACCGGCGACACCGAGGCCGGCATCCCCGCGACCGTGCTGGACGCCTACAAGAAGGCCGCGGCGGCGCTCGCCGAGGCCAAGCCCGGCTGCAACATGCCGTGGGAACTCCTCGCCGCCATCGGCAAGGTCGAGTCGGGTCAGGCCGGCGGCGGCAACGTCAACGCCGACGGCACCACCCTCACGCCGATCCTCGGCCCGGTCCTCGACGGCAACGGCTTCGCCAACATCAGCGACACCGACAACGGCGCCTACGACGGCGACAGCACCTACGACCGTGCCGTGGGCCCGATGCAGTTCATCCCCTCCACCTGGGAGTGGGCGGGCCGCGACGGCAACGGCGACGGCAAGAAGGACCCCAACAACATCTACGACGCGGCCCTCGCGGCCGGTCACTACCTGTGCCGCTTCAGCTGGGACATGTCCACCACGTCCGGGCTGCGCAGCGCGATCCTCAGCTACAACAACTCGACGGAGTACTACAACACCGTCGTGTCGTGGCTGGAGTACTACCGCAAGGGCACCCACGAGATCCCCGACGGCACCGGCAGCCTGCCGTCCAGCCGCAGCGACGACGACAGCGCGGCGACCACCTCGCCGTCCACGACGCCGTCGTCATCGACTCCGAGCACGACCCCGACGACCTCCGAGCCGGACACGTCGGAAACGCCGTCGACGACCCCCACCACTCCGGCCCAGACGCCGACCGAAACGGTCGACCACCTCGAGAACGCGGGCACGGCGAAGCTCACCGCCATGGCGGGCGACGCGTTCACCCAGACGATCAGCGCCCGCGCCGAGACCGAGGCCGGCAAGGCCGTCGGCAAGGTCAGGGTCCGCTTCACCATCGTCGGCGACACCGACGCCGCCTTCGCCGGCGGCGAGAGCGTCGCCACGATCGCCACCGACAGCAAGGGCGTCGCCACGGCCCCCGCCCTCCAGGCGGGCGAGGAGACCGGCACCTTCACCGTCCGCGCCACGGTCCTGGGCCGCGTGCTGCCCGCCCTCGACTACACGGCCACGGTCACCGCCCGTGCCGCCGACACCCTCGCCCGCACCACCAGCACCGCGCTGACCTGCACGGCGGGCGGTACGTTCAGCGACCAGGTCGAGGTCAAGGCCACGTACCAGGGTGCCGCCGCGGACAAGGTCGCGGCCACCGCCACCCTGATCGCGTCGGCCGGCGACACGACCGCGAACGACAAGGGCCCCTACTTCAAGGACGCCGCCGGCAACGCCGTCCGCACCCTGACGGACCTGCGGACCGACGCCGACGGCCTGCTCCAGCTGCCGCAGCTGTACGCGGACGACACGGCCGGCACGTTCTTGCTGCGCATCACCACCACGGGCGGCGCCACGCTCACGGTCGAACTGACCGTCACGGCCGCCCCGACCACCACGCCGAGCCCGTCGGAGAGCGCCTCGGAAGGGTCGTCGGAGACCCCCTCCGACGACACCTCCGCGACCGAGACCGCGACCGCGACCGCGACCGCGTCCGCGTCCGCCTCGGAGTCGGCGACGACCGGCTCGTAAGCCCTCCCCGCACCACCCACGCGCACCCCGCACCACCCACGCGCACCCCGCACCACCCACGCGCACCCCGCACCACCCACGCGCACCACACACCACTTCGGCGGCGCCCCTCCCACCCGAGAGAGGCGCCGTCCTGATGTGCCATCAGATCGCTCGGCCCCCTCGGCTCACCTCCCGAGCCGTGCTTTGGTGTGCCGGGTCGGCTCGGCACCGGCCGGGTCCTCCGGCCACGGATGCTTCGGATACCGGCCGCGCAGCTCCGCCCGTACGCCCTTGTAGCCGTCCCGCCAGAAGGAGGCGAGGTCGGCGGTGACGGCCGCGGGCCGCCCGGCGGGGGACAGCAGGTGCACCAGCAGCGGCACCCCGGCCACCCGCGGCGACTCCTGGAGCCCGAACATCTCCTGGAGCTTCACCGCGAGCACCGGCTGCTCGGGGTTCGCGTAGTCGATCCGGATCCTGGACCCACTGGGTACGGTGATCCGCTCCGGCGCCAGCTCCTCCAGCCGGGCCGCCTCACCCGAGGCCCACGGCAGCAGCCGGGCGAGGGCCTCCCCGGCGTCGATCCGCGCCAGATCGGCGCGCCGCCGGGCCCGGCCGAGCTCCGGCTCCAGCCAGTCCTCCACGCGCGCGTGCAGCGACGCCTCGGACACGTCGGGCCACGGCTCCCCCAGGTGCAGCCGGAGGAACGCCAGCCGCTGCCGCAGCACCTCGGCCTCCGGCGGCCACCGCAGCAGCGTCAGCCCTTCCTGCCGTAGTCCCTCACGCACCGCCTGCCGTACGAGCGCGGCATCGGCGTCCCTCAGCGGCCGCACGCCCAGCTCCACGGCACCGAGCCGCTCGACGCGCCGGGCGACGACGTCACCGTCGGCCCAGTGGACCTCGTCGCGTTCGTCGAGCAGGGGTCCGGCGGCGAGCCGCGCCACCTCCTCGTCGACCACCCCCGCCAGCTGCACGCGCGCGTGCCCCTTGCCCACCGGACGGTCGGCCACGGCGACCGCGAGCCACGGCGCGCCGCGCAGGGCGGAGCCCTCCCGGACCTCGGCGCGGGTCCCGGAGACCATCAGGTGCGAGCCGCCGTCGGCCCGGGCGAGGCGCTCGGGGAAGGCGAGGGCGGCGACGAGCCCCGCGGTGGCGTCCTCAGCGCCGCCCGCCCGGGCCGGCCGGGCGTCCCGCGCGGGAGGGCCTGCGGACTCCGCGGCGACCGACCGCAGCCGCCGCACCTCCGTCCGCCACCGCGCGCCGTACGCGTCGCCCCCGCGCCGGGCACCGCGGACGGCGGCGGCCAGGTCGTCGCCGTACTCGCGAGGGGCCTCCTCGCTCAGCAGCGCGACCACCTCGGCGGCGCGCTCCACCCCCACCAGCGACGCCCCGTCCAGCAGCGCCCGCCCCAGCCGCGGGTGCAGCCCCAGCCGCGCCAGCCGCACCCCCCGTTCCGTGGCCCGGCCGCCCGGGTCCACCGCGCCGATCGCCGTCAGCAGACCCCGCGCCGCGGCCATCGCGCCCGCCGGCGGCGGATCGAGCAAGGCCAGCCCGGAGGCGTCGGGATCGCCCCAGCAGGCCGCCTGGAGGGCGAACGCGGTGAGGTCGGCCACTTTGATCTCCGGGGACGGGAAGCGCGGCAGACGGGCGTTCTCCGCCTCCGGCCAGCACCGGTACACCACGCCCGGCGCCTCGCGCCCGGCCCGTCCGGCCCGCTGCCGCGCCGCCGCGTGGGAGGCGCGCACGGTCGCGAGCGCGCTCAGTCCCCGTGCGTGGTCCACGCGGGGCTCCCGCGCGAGCCCCGCGTCGACGACCACCCGCACCCCCGGCACGGTCAGCGACGACTCGGCCACCGCCGTGGCCAGGACCACCCGGCGTCCCTCGCCCGGCGTCAGCACCGCGTCCTGCACGGCAGCCGGCGCCCGTCCGTGCACCTGGAGCACCTCCACCCCGCCCAGCCCCTGGAGCTGCCCCGCGACCCGCGCGATCTCCCCGACGCCCGGCAGGAAGCACAGCACGTCCCCCGGCCGCTCGGCCAGCGCCCGCCGCACCACCGACGCCACATGCCCCAGCAGCGCCGGATCGACCCACGTGCCGTGCGGCGGCCGGACCGGACGGGCCGGAGGCGCCCAGACGACCTCGACGTCGAACGCGGCGCCGTGCGCCTCGACGACCGGCGCCCCGCCCAGCAGCCGGGACCAGCCCTCCGTGTCCGTCGTCGCCGACGCGGCCACCAGCCTCAGCTCCGGCCGCAGCGCCTCCCGGACGTCCCACAGGAAGGCGGCCGCCGTGTCCGCGTCCAGATGGCGTTCGTGGCACTCGTCCAGCACCACCACGTCGACACCGGTCAGCTCCTGGTCGCGCTGGAGACGCTGCAACAGCACACCGGTCGTGACGACCTCCACGCGCGTGTGCCGCCCGACGACCCGTTCCCCGCGCACGGTGTACCCGACGCTCCCGCCGGTCTTCTCACCCAGCAGCCACGCCATCCGCCGGGCCGCCGCACGCGCCGCGATCCGCCGCGGCTCGGCCACCACCACGCGCCGCCCGGGCCCCTCGCCCAGCAGCCCCGCCAGCGCGAGCGGCACCAGCGTCGTCTTGCCGGTGCCGGGCGGCGCGGCCAGGACGGCCGTGCCGGTCCCGTCCAGGGCGTCGTTCAGGGAAGGCAGGGCGGCCCGCACGGGCAGCGCGTCCAGGGCGTCGTCACGGATCACGCCCCTAGTGTCGTACGCCTCGACGACGCGTCCGCCGCGTGCCGTCGCAGGCGCCCCACGCGCGCGTGGGGCGGGCGGGCCCCTGCGCGCGTGCCCTTCCGGCCCCCGGCCCCGCCTCCGGCCCGCCGGCTACTCGCCTCCCCCGCGGCCGCCGTCACGTGCGCGCCGCAGGGCGCGGACCGCCGACGCCGTCAGTCCCGCTCGCACACGAAGATCGCCGTACCCGGGATCAGGGCGCCGCGCAGCGGCGACCAGCCGCCCCACTCCGAGGTGTTCCAGGCCGGCCACTCGGGCTCGACGAGGTCCACCAGCCGGAAGCCCGCGGACACGATGTCGCGGACCCGGTCGCCGAGGGTGCGGTGGTGCTCGACGTAGACCGCGCGGCCGTCCTCGTCCTGCTCGACGTAAGGCGTGCGGTCGAAGTAGGACGAGGCGACCGACAGGCCCTCGGGCCCCGGCTCGTCGGGGAACGCCCAGCGGACCGGGTGGGTCACGGAGAAGACGAAACGGCCGCCCGGGCGCAGCACCCGGCGCACCTCCCGCAGGACCAGCACCGGGTCGGCGACGAAGGGCAGCGCCCCGTACGCCGAGCAGGCCAGGTCGAAGGAGGCGTCCGCGAAGGGCAGCGCGGCCGCGTCGGCGCACACCAGCGGGAAGGTGACGCCGATGCGCAGCGCGTGCTGGAGCTGGCGGTGGGAGAGGTCCAGCGCCACCGGGCGGGCGCCCTGCGCGGCGAGCCAGCGCGCGCACTGGGCCGCGCCGGCGCCGATCTCCAGGACGTCCCGGTCCTTCAGCTCCTCCGCCGGGCCGAGCAGCTCGGCCTCGACCTCGTCCAGGCCCTCGGGGCACCACACGAAGCGGTCGTCGCCGAGGAAGGTGCCGTGCTCGATCTGGTACTCGTCCGCGTTGCGGTCCCACCAGCCCCGGTTGGCGCGGGCGCTCTCCGTGACGCCGGCGTCGCGGCGGGTGGCCTCCGGCTCGGCCTCCGGCTCGGGCGCCGGCCGGGGTACCGACTGGGGCGATACGGGCTCTTGGATGATGGGCTCCCTCGTCGTACTCTTCCGTCCAACCCGCCCCGGCGGTGCCACCGAGGTGTCACCGGAGGGTTCTTCCGCGGTCCATGTGGCCTCAGAAGACAGGTTCAGTGCCGGGTATGCGGCGATCCGCCCCGGGTGTGCGCGTTCGCGCATTGACCCTGCCCGGCTGCCCCCGTATGCTACAAGTTGCGCTGCGGGCCTGCGCACCTCAGACGTAGCAGGCTGCGCTCGCATCTGTTGTATGTCCCCTCGGTTGTCGAGGCGCCGTCACCGGTCACCCGGTGGGGCGCTTCCTTGGCTGTCCGGCTTCTGCAGAGCGAAACGGGCTCCCGGCGTAAGCAGTACCTACGACTTCAATGTCCGTACCGGAGCCCTTTCCCACATGACGAGCAGCACCGAGACCACCGCCACCACCCCGCAGGTAGCGGTCAACGACATCGGTAACGAGGAAGCCTTCCTCGCCGCGATCGACGAGACGATCAAGTACTTCAACGACGGCGACATCGTCGACGGCGTCATCGTGAAGGTCGACCGGGACGAGGTCCTGCTCGACATCGGTTACAAGACCGAAGGTGTTATCCCGAGCCGCGAGCTCTCCATCAAGCACGACGTCGACCCCAACGAGGTCGTCGCCGTCGGTGACGAGATCGAGGCCCTTGTTCTCCAGAAGGAGGACAAGGAAGGTCGCCTGATCCTCTCGAAGAAGCGCGCCCAGTACGAGCGTGCCTGGGGCACGATCGAGAAGATCAAGGAAGAGGACGGGATCGTCACCGGTACCGTCATCGAGGTCGTCAAGGGTGGTCTCATCCTCGACATCGGCCTCCGTGGCTTCCTCCCGGCCTCCCTGGTCGAGATGCGTCGCGTCCGCGACCTCCAGCCCTACGTGGGCAAGGAGCTCGAGGCCAAGATCATCGAGCTGGACAAGAACCGCAACAACGTGGTCCTGTCCCGCCGTGCCTGGCTGGAGCAGACCCAGTCCGAGGTCCGCCAGACCTTCCTCACCACCCTCCAGAAGGGTCAGGTGCGGTCCGGTGTGGTCTCCTCGATCGTCAACTTCGGTGCCTTCGTGGACCTGGGTGGCGTCGACGGTCTGGTCCACGTCTCCGAGCTGTCCTGGAAGCACATCGACCACCCCTCCGAGGTCGTCGAGGTCGGCCAGGAGGTCACGGTCGAGGTCCTCGACGTCGACATGGACCGCGAGCGCGTCTCCCTGTCGCTGAAGGCGACCCAGGAAGACCCGTGGCAGCAGTTCGCCCGCACCCACCAGATCGGCCAGGTCGTGCCCGGCAAGGTCACGAAGCTGGTTCCGTTCGGTGCGTTCGTCCGCGTGGACGAGGGCATCGAGGGTCTGGTCCACATCTCCGAGCTGGCCGAGCGCCACGTGGAGATCCCGGAGCAGGTCGTCCAGGTCAACGACGAGATCTTCGTCAAGGTCATCGACATCGACCTCGAGCGCCGTCGCATCAGCCTCTCGCTGAAGCAGGCCAACGAGTCCTTCGGTGCCGACCCGGCCTCGGTCGAGTTCGACCCGACCCTGTACGGCATGGCCGCGTCCTACGACGACCAGGGCAACTACATCTACCCCGAGGGCTTCGACCCCGAGACCAACGACTGGCTCGAGGGCTACGAGAAGCAGCGCGAGGAGTGGGAGCGCCAGTACGCCGAGGCGCAGCAGCGCTTCGAGCAGCACCAGCAGCAGGTCATCAAGTCCCGCGAGGCGGACGCCCAGGCCGCTGCCGAGGGTGGCGAGGCCGCCGCTCCGGCCGCGACCGGCGGTTCGTACTCCTCCGAGGGTGCCGACACCTCCGGCGCGCTGGCCTCGGACGAGGCGCTGGCCGCCCTGCGCGAGAAGCTGGCCGGCGGCCAGAGCTGATCGCCGGCAGCTGATCCCAGCCGCTCACTGAGGGGCCGTACCTTTCGAGGTACGGCCCCTCGTCGTTGCCCGGGGAAGCGGCCGTCACCCGGTGGCCCGCCCCGGGCAAGCGGGCCGGCACCCGGCGGCCCGTCCCGGGAGCCGAACGATCAAGGTGATGCAGCGGGAATGCGTACACCGGCGTGCGCGTTGGGATGTACGAACACGAGGAGGAGCGGTCCAAGTGCTTGATCCGCAGGGTTTGTACGCATGGGAGCCGAAGGGGCTGGCCGTCGTCGACATGGCGCTCGCCCAGGAGTCGGCCGGACTTGTCATGCTCTACCACTTCGACGGATACATCGACGCGGGGGAGACCGGCGACCAGATCGTCGACCGCCTCCTCGACGCGCTGCCCCACCAGGTCGTCGCCCGCTTCGACCACGACCGCCTGGTGGACTACCGCGCCCGACGTCCGCTGCTGACGTTCAAGCGCGACCGGTGGACCGACTACGAGGAGCCGGCCATCGAGGTACGCCTCGTCCAGGACACCACCGGAGCGCCCTTCCTGCTGCTGTCCGGCCCCGAGCCGGACGTGGAGTGGGAGCGCTTCGCCGTCGCCGTCCGGCAGATCGTGGAGCGGCTCGGCGTGCGCCTGTCCGTGAACTTCCACGGCATCCCCATGGGCGTCCCCCACACCCGTCCCGTCGGCATCACCCCGCACGGCAACCGCACCGACCTCGTCCCGGGCCATCGGAGCCCCTTCGACGAGGCCCAGGTCCCCGGCAGCGCCGAAGCACTGGTCGAGTACCGCCTCATGGAAGCGGGCCACGACGTCCTGGGCGTCGCCGCGCACGTCCCGCACTACATCGCCCGCTCCGCGTACCCCGACGCCGCCCTGACCGTCCTGGAGGCCATCACGGCCGCCACGGGACTCGTCCTGCCCGGCGTCGCGCACACGCTGCGCACGGAGGCGCACCGCACGCAGACCGAGATCGACCGCCAGATCCAGGAGGGCGACGAGGAACTCACCTCCCTCGTCCAGGGCCTGGAGCACCAGTACGACGCCGCCGCCGGCGCCGAGACCCGCGGCAACATGCTCGCCGAACCCGTGGACATCCCCTCGGCGGACGAGATCGGGCGGGAGTTCGAGAAGTTCCTGGCGGAGCGCGAGGGCGAGGGCTGAGCCGTCGTCCGGGGGCCTGCCGGACGCGTCGGCGGCGGCAGGCCCTAAGCTTCCCGTCATGCTGAAGGTGGGCCTGACCGGCGGGATCGGCGCCGGCAAGAGCGAGGTGTCGCGGCTGCTCGTCGCCTGCGGTGCCGTGCTGATCGACGCGGACCGCATCGCGCGCGAGGTCGTCGAACCGGGCACCCCCGGTCTCGCGGCGATCGTCGACACCTTCGGTGAGGAGGTCCTCACCGACGACGGCACCCTCGACCGCCCGGCCCTGGGCTCCGTCGTCTTCGCCGACCCCGCGAAGCTCGCCTCCCTCAACGCGATCGTCCACCCCCTCGTCGGCGCCCGCTCCCGCGAGCTGGAGGAGGCCGCCCCCGAGGACGCCGTCGTCGTCCACGACGTCCCCCTCCTCACCGAGAACGGCCTCGCCCCCCTGTACGACGTCGTGATCGTCGTCGACGCCCCGCCCGCGACCCAGCTGGACCGGCTCGTCCGGCTGCGCGGCATGACCGAGGACGACGCCCGCGCGCGCATGGCCGCCCAGGCGACACGCGAGCAACGCCGCGAGATCGCGGACATCGTGATCGACAACGACGTACCGCTGCCGGACCTCGAACGACGCGTCCGCGAGGTGTGGGCCGACCTGGCGCACCGGGCGCGTGCGCCCCGCGAGCCCCTCGGGTCACCGGAGGAATAGCGGCCCCCGCCCCGCGCGTTGAACGCGTGCAGCGAGGGAAGGATTTTTCCGTGCCCGATACCAGCGGTTCGACCGGACGTACTCCGGAGACGCATGTCATCGACTTCCGTGCCGCCGAGCAGCTGCTCGCCGCACGGGACCCGCGGGGCGCGGTGAAGCTGCTCGACGGTGTCATCGCCGCCCATCCCGAGAACACGGCCGCCCGCCTGCTGCGCGCGCGTGCCTTCTTCGCCGCCGCGCAGCTGCGTCCCGCCGAGCTCGAGTTCACGATCGTCCTGGAGCGGGAACCGGACAACGCGTTCGCGCACTTCGCGCTCGCCCGGACCTATGAGCGGCAGGGCCGCGGCGACCAGGCCAAGCGCCACTTCCGCCTGGCGGCCGCACTGGACCCGAACCCGCAGTACCTGAAGGCGGCACGCTTCGACACCTGAGCCTCCGCCGCCGCACCGACAGAGGGAACCACCCGGTGGGGCGGGCGGGCAGCCGCGCCGACGAGGGACCACCCGGCGGACGGGCGGGCTGCGGGGCACGACGGGCGGCTCATGGGGCTGGGCGCTCGGGTACGGACCGCGCCCGGAGACGGACCTGCCCCCGGGCAGGGGCCTGCCCCCCGGCAGGGGTCTGCCCGGATACGGACCTGCTCAGGTACGCGGGTGGTCCGGCGGCCAGTACGGCGGCACGTTCCGGCCCGGCTGGTAGTGCGGCCCCTGTCGCAGATGTCTGAGGATCATGGCCAGATCGACGCCGGCCACCAGCCACAGCACACCGCAGGCGACGGCCCATCCCACTCGTCCCACCAGTGCGAACGCGACCGTGCCGAAGCCGGCCCAGAGCAGCCCCCACATGCTCAGCCACAGACGCATCCGCAGCGCGCTGCGCGCCGTCGTCGGCTCACTGCCTGTACGCATCGGAACATCACTCCTGCTGGAAACGTACTCCTCGGCCCGCACGTCCTCCACAGAAGGCGAACGGACGTCCCATCGCTCGAACGGGTGAACCGGCGGGTGGGGGGAACGGCCCGGCGGGGACGGCCCGTTGGACTGGCATGAGGCGTGACATGCGAGAGGGATACGAGGGAACGGGTCCCGGGGCCATCACCCCCGACGGATGCGCGGTCGAGCTCTACAGCCGGCTGCGGGTGGGCGACGAGCCGGACATCATCGCCGCCGCGGTCCCCGCGGGCGCGCACATCCTGGAACTGGGCAGCGGCGTCGGCCGCGTCACCCACGCGCTGGTGGAGCGCGGGTTCACCGTCACGGCGGTCGACGAGTCCGCCGAGATGCTGGAGCGCGTCCGCGGGGCACGCACGATATGCAGCCCCATCGAACACCTCGACCTGGGCGAGACCTTCGACGTCGTGATGCTCGCGTCGTTCCTGGTGCACAGCGGGGACGACGAGGTCCGGCGAGGGATGCTGCGCGCCTGCGCGCGCCACGTCGCGCCGGACGGACACGTGCTGATCCAGCGGGAGGGCGAGGACTACCACGCGAACCTGCCCCGCGAACGGGTCGACCCGGCCGGCTGCACGGTCCGGATCCTGTCGGCCGACCCGGTCGGCGACGGTGTCCACACGGTGCGCGCCGAGTACGTGTTCCCCGACGCAACATGGACCCAGACGTTCCGCTCCCGGCCCCTCACCCCGGAACAGTTCGAGGAGGCGCTGGCCGAGGCGGGCCTGAGAGTGGACCGGTACCTGACGGAGGACGGGGTCTGGGTGAGAGCGGTGCCCAGGGGGGAGTAGGCGGGATCCGGGACGGCGCGAGCACGGCGAAGGGGGCTCTACCGTGGAGGGATGGACGCCGCTCATGCCCTCGCCGCCCTCGACCGGCGCGTGGCGGGGTGCGGAGCCTGCCCCCGGCTGGTGGCCTGGCGCGAGGAGGTGGCCCGGACGAAGCGGGCCGCCTTCGCCGACTGGACCTACTGGGGGCGGCCGGTGCCCGGCTTCGGGCCGTCCGACGCGCGTCTGCTCATCGTGGGGCTCGCCCCGGCCGCGCACGGCGGCAACCGCACCGGCCGTATGTTCACCGGCGACCGCTCCGGGGACGTCCTGTACCAGGCGCTGTACGACGTGGGGCTCGCCTCACAGCCCACCTCGGTGTCCGCCGACGACGGTCTCGCCCTGCACGGCGTACGGGTCACCGCGCCCGTGCACTGCGCACCGCCCGCCAACAAACCCACCCCCGAGGAGCGGGACACCTGCCGTCCCTGGCTGGTGCAGGAGCTGCGGCTGCTGCGGCCGACACTGCGCGCGGTCGTCGTCCTGGGCGCCTTCGGCTGGCAGGCGGCGCTGCCCGCGCTCACCGAGGCCGGCTGGACCGTTCCCCGGCCCCGGCCCGCCTTCGGGCACGGGGTGCGCGTGCCGCTCGACGGCCTCGACCTCTTCGGCTGCTTCCACGTCAGTCAGCGCAACACGTTCACCGGGCGGCTCACCCCCGAGATGCTGCGGGACGTCCTGCGGACGGCGGCGGCAGCGGCGGGACTGCCGTGAGCCGCGCCGCTGCCGCCGGCCCGCGGCTCACAGGACGCGTGCCGCCGCGATCGGCCGGTCCGCCACCGGGTGGGCGCTCGCCCTGGCGGTGTTGACGCTCCACCGGTACCGGGAGAACTCGCCGGTGGTGTCGGAGGCGTAGAACATCATGTGGCCGATGCCGACGCCCTCGAAGTTCTCCTCCGCGACGGGGCCGACCATGCGGGTGTCGGGATACTTCGGGTAGTTGGTCAGCGCGTACACGCCGTGCGGCTCGGACGTGCAGTCGACCACCTCGACGGCGTACTGCGTCTCGCCGGTGAAGTCGGCGACGCCGCTGAAGACGCCCTTGACCTCGCGGACCATGACGATGTGGCCGGTGCTGTCCTCGACCTGCCCGTCGTAGTCGACCGCGATCAGGTCGCCCGGCCGGAGGTCGGCGACCTTGAGGACGCGCTGGAAGCGCGGGCCGGCCGTGCCGTCGGTGAAGGCCCGGCGGTAGTCGGCGGCCTCGGGGATGCGGTCCTGGAAGTACTGGATGAAGTAGGCGTCGGTCGCCCACCCGTAGGTATGCCTGAGCACCCAGGTCAGGAAGGAGGAACAGCGGGCCAGCGCGGTCCAGCTCGACAGGTCGTCGGGCGTGCCCCAGGTGACGGACGAGGAGGAGCCCACGAGGTAGACGTTGTTGAGGCGGGCCGTGCGGCCGCTGATCAGGGAGACCTCGTCGGCGCTCAGGGCGCGGCGGTAGGCGCGGACGTCGTCGATGGCGCCCTTGAAGCGGTTCACGTACGCGCCGTCCCAGCGGGCCCGGCCGATGTTGAAGCCCTGGGTCGCCGCCCAGGACAGAGCCGCGTCGGCGCTGCCCTCCGGCACGCCGTCGACGTAGAGGTGGACACGGGTGCCGTCCCACACACCGGTCAGATGGGTCCAGCGGCCCAGGACGGGCGCGCTGGTGGCCAGGGCGGAGATCTTGACGCTCTGGTCCTCGCCGCGGACCTTGAACGCCCAGGTGCCGGCCGTGTCGTCGTACTGGAGCAGGAAGCGGCTGCACGCGGTGCCGTCCTGGCTGACCGCGGTGTACATGTTCGCCAGGTCGGCGGGGCCGGCGCTGTCGTCCGAGAGGCGTACCCAGGCCGAGACGGTGAAGGGCGCCGTGGTGTCCAGGACGGAGGACGTGGCGGCGTACGCGGCGGACGTGCCGTCGAAGCCGAGTTCGCCACCCGCGCGCAGGGCCGTCCAGGTCGCGCCGGAGCCGAGCGTGAGGGCCGGTCCGCGCCCGGAGCGGTCGTCGCCCGATCCGTCCAGCGGCCAGTGCCCGGCCAGGCCGTCGGTCAGATGACCGGCCGCGAGCAGCCGCTGGTACTGCACCATCCGCTCGGCCTCCGCGAGGTGCGGGGCGCCGACGGGGGTGAACGGGGTGTCCAGCGGCGCGTCGGCCGCGGCGGGTCCCGCACCGCCCAGGGTCGCCAGAGTGTAGGCGGACGGCCGCCCGCCGAAGCGACCCGCTCGCCCCGCGCCGTACGCCGCCGGCTTCGCTTCCGGCCGGGGGATCGGCAGCGTGCCCGAGGCGGGGCTCCCGGGCCGCGGCCGTTCGCCGGACGGCTCTCCCGGGCAGGCGCATGCGCAGGCCATCTCCGGGTACCCGCGGACGTTGCGTTCACAAAGAGACCGGATCACGGCCAAGTGTCACCTCCCCGAAACGCCACCGTTTCGCCCCCTCCAAGAGCCGGCCGTACCGTGGAGGGCACACCCCGGCACCCCAGCACGATCCGCACAGCCCCGGCCACCGTCGCCCGAAGGCACACCCCCGCCCTCGTCCGACAGGAGCTCCGTGTTCTCGCGTTCCGCCGTTGCCGTTCGCACACCCACCGCCCTGCCGCCCTGGCTCGCCCACGCCCTGAGGGCGCAGCGCGGGCCCGTCCCGTGGAGTGCGGTCGCGCGCGGGGCACTGGCCGCCGGACCCCTGCTCCTCGTCTCCGTCCTCGTCGACCGCGCCTCCCTGGGCGTCGTCGCCGCGATCGCCGCCATGCTCGCCGGCATCAACGACCGGCCCGGCAGCCGGCGGGCCTCCGTCAAGCGGCTCGGCGCGCCCGCGCTCGCGGGAGCGGTCGGACTGCTCGCCGGCACCTGCGCCGGGGACCACCTGGACGCCGTGGCGCTGACGCTCGCGCTGACCGGCCTCGGGCTCCTCGCCGGCGGCATGAGCGCCATCGGGCCCGTCGCCTCGGGCTCCGGCACCCAGCTGCTCGTCGCCGCGGCCGTCGGAGCCGGGATGCCGCTCCCCGAGAGCGGCTGGGCACGCGCCCTCGCCTTCCTCGCCGGGGCAGGCTGGCTGCTCGCGCTGCGGCTGGCCCTCCCCACGCCCGGCGCCCTCACCGGCGACTTCCGCTTCGACGGGGAACGGACCGCCGTAGCCGACGTCTACGAAGCCGTCGCCCGCCTCCTCGACGCCGTCGGCACCGAGCGGGCCACCGCCCGGCGGGCGGCCCTCACCGCCGCCCTCGACCACGCCCAGGACGCCCTCGCCGGCCCCCGCCTGCGCCGCTACGCCGGCTCCGCGGCCGAACGCCGGCTGCACGCCCAGTACGCCGCCGCACTGCCCCTCGCCGAGGCCGCGACCGCCCTCGCCTGGGCCGGGAAGCCCGTCTCCGGGCGGGCCTCCGAAGGCCCCCGGCGCCTCGCCGCCGCCGTACGGGAGAGCGCGCCCACCGGGCCGCTGCCGGCGCCCTCGCGGTCGGCGCCCGCGCTGCGCGCCCTCGACGACGCCCTGCTGCACGCCGCCGACGCCTTCGACCACGGCCGCGGGGGTGATCTGCACACCCGGCGGCGGAACGCCGGCGACCTGGTCCGCACGGCCCTCGGGGCCGGCGGACGCGAGTACGGGATGCGCGTCGCCCTCTGCTTCGGGGCGAGCGCGGCCATCGCGCAGACCCTGTACCACTCCCACTGGTACGGGCAGCACACCCACTGGTACTGGCTGCCCGCCACCGCCGTCTTCCTGGTCAAGCCCGACCTCGGGCCGCTGGTGTCCCGGGTGCTGTGCCGGGCCGCGGGGACCGTGCTGGGCGCGCTCGTCTTCGCCGGCCTCGCCGCCCTGCTGCCCCGGCCGGAGGGCCTGGTGGTCCTGGTCGCCGTGTGCGGGGCGCTCATCCCCGTCGCCACCCGGCACTTCGCCGCCCAGACCGCCGTCGTCACCGTCCTGGTGCTGGCCCTGGTGATGGTCGGCGGGGAGCCGCAGGCCTCCGTCAGCCGGATCGGGGAGACCCTGCTGGCCTGCGCGATCGTGCTGGTCGTCGGGCACCTGCCGATGCCGGGGGAGCGCGGCGGGCGGGTGCGCGCCCGGCTCGCCGCCGCAGCGTCCGCCGCGCACGCCTACCTCGTCCACGTCCTCGACGGATCCCACGACCGCGCCGCCCGCTGGACGCTGCGCCGCGAGGCCTACCGGACCCTCGCCGAGGCCCGCGCCTCGATCACCCTCGCCGCCGCCGAACTGCCCTCCCTCGCCCGGCACACCCAGGGCACGGACGAGGTCGCCGCGCTCCTCGAACGCCTCGTCGACACGACCACCGCCGGCGCCGTCCACCTCGACGACACGGGCCGGCTCGGCCGCCGGCACAGCGAACGCCTCACCGAACTCCTCGCGGAACTCGCCGCCCACCGGGACCTGGTGGACCTCCCGGCGCGGATCCCCGACCGGCCCGTCGCCGCACGCCAGGACCGGGCCGTCCGGCACACGTCCGGCGCCCACGCCCCGGCGCACGCCCCGGCCCACGCCGCCGGCCACGGCTCCGTACGGTGAGGTGAGCGGGAGGCCCGGACACGGCCAGGACCGGTGCATCCGGCAGGACGGCACCCGAGAAGTACGCGGAGAGCGGGAAAGGCCGCGCGACGGCGATGAGTTCCGTGCGCGGCGGCGGTCAACACCGCGAACCGACCGTCGTACTGGAGGGGCCATGTCGCTTCCGGAGATCGTCTCGCGCGCGCAGTGGCGTGCCGCGCGCGCGGAACTACTCGTCAAGGAGGAGGTGGTGACACGCGCGCGGGACGCGCTCAACGCCGAGCGGCGGGCGCTGCCCATGGTCGAGGTCGCCGAGGAGTACGTCTTCGAGGGCGGGGACGGCAAGGCGACCCTCCCGGACCTCTTCGACGGACGCCGTCAACTCGTCGTCCACCACTTCATGTTCGCCCCCGGGTGGGACACGGGCTGCCGCGGCTGCTCCGGGTTCCTCGACCAGGTCGGCCACCTCGCGCACCTCAAGGCGCGCGACACGTCGTTCGCCGTGGTCTCCAGGGCGCCGTTCACCGGCATCCTGCCGTTCAAGGCCCGCATGGGCTGGACGGTCCCCTGGTACTCGTCGTACGGCAACGACTTCAACCGCGACTTCGAGGTGACCCTGGAGCGGGACGGCGAGCTCGTCGAGCGGTCCGGCGTCAGCTGCTTCCTGCGGGACGGCGACCGCGTCTTCCACACCTACTCGGCGTACGGCCGCGGACTGGACGGCCTCGGCTCCACCACCAGCCTGCTGGACCTGACGGCCCTCGGACGGCAGGAGGCGTGGGAGGAACCGGAGGGACGCGCGTCGAGTTTCGGGGCGCCTGCGGGACAGGAGCCCGTCCGTTATCACGACGAGTACGAGTTCTGATGCGAAGCGTCGCCAGTATGTCCACCAGGTGACCGGATCCTCACACTCCGCACTGAATCCGTGTCGGCTACGTCTCAGTACCGTCACCGGGCGAGGCGTTCCGGGGCCGGAGAGCGTTAACTCCCTACAGGTACGACGCTTTCTGGAGGTGCGAGATGGTGAGCGGGCGAACGGTGCTCGAACGCTTTCCCGCAGGCGGGCCGCGCGGGTCGTGGCCGGCGGAGGAGTTCGCGCACGCGCGACGCATGGAGGGGCTGGCCGCCGAGGTGGTCATGGACCTCGCGACGGACACCTTCCTGGTGATCGTCCGGGGCGGCGAGGCCGCCGACTGACGGGACGGGTCAGCTCGCCTTCGAGGAGGCGGGGACCTGCTGGGGCGCCTGCGGAGGTGTCTTCGGCGGTGCCTGCGGAGGTGTATTCGGTGGTGCCTGCTGAGGTGTATTCGGCGGTGTCTGTCGAGGAGGCTGCGGGGCGAACTGCTCCGCCTGGAGCGCGTACAGCTCCGCGTAGACGCCGCCCCCGGCCAGCAGCTCGTCCGGGGTGCCCGACTCCACCAGCCGCCCCTGGTCCAGCACGTGCACCAGGTCGGCGTGGCGGACCGACGCCAGCCGGTGCGTGATCAGTACGACCGTCTGGCCGCCGTCGGCCAGCGCACGGATCTTCTCGAAGACCTCCAGCTCGGCACGGGCGTCCAGGGCCGCCGTCGGCTCGTCGACGATGAGGATGCGCCCGCGCCGGTACGCGGCCCGGGCGATGCCCAGCCGCTGCCACTGCCCGCCCGACAGCTCGTGCCCGCCGCTGAAGTGTCGGGCCAGCAGGGTGTCCAGACCGCGCGGCAGGTCCGCGACCACCTCCCCGGCACCCGCCTCGCCGATCGCGTCGGTCAGCCGCTCCTCGGTCAGCGGCACGGACGAGCGGCCGACGGCGACGTTGACCTTGGCCGTGAACGGCCACCGCTTGAAGTCCTGCGCCACCATCGCGATCCGCTCGGCCAACTGCCGCCGGTCGGCGTCCGCCGCGTCGACGTCGTCCCACAGGATTCGCCCCCGGTCCGGCCTGTAGAGCCCCGCCAGCAGCTTGACCAGGGTGGTCTTGCCGGAGCCGTTCTCGCCGACGAGTGCGATGATCCGCCCGAGGGGAAGGGTGAGCGAGACGTCGTCGAGAGCGGGCCGGGAGGACTCACCCGGGTAGCCGAAGCTGACGTTCTCGAAGCGGATCTGCCGAGGGTCCGCCGGCAGCGCGTCGCCGCCCTCCGGGATCGCCCGTTGGGCCGCCTCGACGTAGAGGCGTTGCAGGTCGCCCACGAACAGGGCCTCCTCGTGGAGCTGGTTGACCTCCAGGACGAGCGTGTTCAGGCTCGTCGAGCCGCTGCGGATCGCGATCACGGCCGTGCCCGCCACCGCCAGCGCCATCGTCCCGCTGATCAGCAGCCCGCCGAGCGTGGCGTACGTCGCCACCGTCGCCAGCCCCGTCCAGGCCGCCGCGAACAGGCCGGTGCGGGCGGCGAGCCGTGCCAGCCGCGCCTGCTCCGCCTCCGCGGTCTCCGACATCGAACGGAAGTGGCGCAGCAGGAACGGGCCGACACCGTGCACCCGGATCTCCGGCGCCGCCTCCGGTTCGGTCAGCAGGCTCGCGATGAGATGACCCGCGCGCGCGTGCTGCACCCACGTGTGGAACGACTCGTACCGGCGCCGGGCGTTCGTCAGGGCGCTCCACGCGCTGGGCAGCGTCATCGTCACCAGCAGCGGCAGCAGGAGCGGGTGCAGCACCGTCAGCACGCCGGCCGCCGCGGCCAGCGAGATCACCGCGTTCACCACGCGCGTGCCGTACATGATCATCCGGCGGGCGGACTGGGCGCCGTACTGCGCGGTGTCCAGCAGTTTGTGGAAGGCGTGGTCCTCGATCGCGGCCAGTTCCACCGACGCGGCCCGCTCCAGGTACAGCTCGGTCGCCACCCGCTCCACCTTGGGCTCCAGACGCCCGGTGGCGTACGTGGACGCGGCCCGCAGCACGGCCCCCACGAAGAGGACCACGGCCATGGCGGCCAGCGCGGGCACGGCGCCGCGCAGCCGGTCCTCGATCGGGCCGCTCTGGATCAACCGGGCCAGCACGGTGTTGACGGCGAGCAGGCTCACCGCCTGCGCCGCGCCACGGCCCATCTCGGCGGCCAGCACGATCCGCGCCGCCCGCGGGTCGGCCTGGCGGGCCAGGCGCAGACTGACGGCGAGCAGGGACGGCAGCCGGGTCAGCATGGCGCGGAAGCTCAGCTCCAGGAAGGCGTCCCGGTGCTGGTTCCAGCCCATGTCGTAGCGGAGCGGGCCCCCGAAGAGCAGCCGCTCCGACTCCGACACCTCGCGCTCGTCAGGACGCTGCTGCTTCGGCACCTTCCGCACCGTGAGGACCTCCCCCGATCGCCGACAAGTGGCCACTATCGCGGCAGGCGCCGCGGGAGGGCAGGGCGCAGGACGGAGCAGGGGCTACGCGCGGGCGTGCGCCGGGGTGGGGCGAGGGACGGGGGCGCCGGGCGGATGCCTCGCGGGCGGGCGGACGTGCGGGGGCACGGTGGTGTGGAATGTGCCGGTATGTATCCGGTGTGTACGGCGGGAGGTGCCGGAGGTGCTGGGGGGGTGGAGGTGCCGGAGGGGTGGAGGGGTGGAGGTGTGCTGGTGTGTCCGGTGGCGGGGCGCCTGCTCGGCGGGCGGGGGTGCTAGGCGCTGACCGGCCTCGACCACGTCGGCGCCGTGCCCGTGAGGCGGCACAGGGTCAGGTAGAGGGGGAGTGGCGGCGTGTACGGGAGGGTGCCGTCCGGCCGGTGGATGAGGCCGGGGGCGCGCGGGGAGTCCGGGACGAGCGCGCCCGTGGCGTAGTGCGCGGGGGCGGGCCACTCCAGGGCGTAGTCGGAGTCGGACGGAACGAGCCACCACCAGTGCGTCTCGTCGGCGTAGACGCAGCCCACGCGGGGCAGGCGCGGCATGATCTGGGGACCGAGGCCGGCCGGGACGGCGACGGCGTCGCAGCCCAGCGGGGCCGTCATGCCGTCGGGCACGGCGAGCCGGCGGGGGGCCGCGGCGGGGCCGGTGCCGGGGCCGCGCCGCAGGCGTGCGAGGGTGTCGAGGCCGAGGGCCGGAGTCCGGCCGGGTACGGCGCTCACGCGGGGTCCCGGTCCAGGTCCCGTCCTCCGGGCCCCGTTCCCGAGCGGGGGAGCGGGCTCGGGTACGGGGGAAGGCTCGGCCGCCGCTGGGGGCCCACGCGCCGGAGGGGGCCGTCCGACACGGGGGAGTGGTGCGCGCGCCACGCGGGGGCGGGTGTCCGTTCCTCCGCGCCGGCGCCCCGCTGGTCCGGTTCGGTGCGCTGGGCGTGTTGGGCGTGTTGGGCGTGCTGGGCGCGGTCGGCGGCGTGCTCGGGGTGGTCGTCCTCGTCCCCCGTGCCGTCGGAGGGCACGGGTTTCGGCCGGGAGCCCCAGCCCAGGTCGTTCCGGGGGGCGGTGAGGCCGCCGCGGAGTGTGGCCCCGGCCTCGTGGCGTACGGATGCGGTCCCGTGCGGCAGGGGCATGAGCCCGGAGGGCGTGGGTCCGGTGTCGTACGGCGGGGGTATGAGCCTGTGGGGCGTGGGGGACCCGGCGTTGTGCGGCGGGGGTATGAGCCCGTGCGGCGTAGGGGACCCGGCGTCGTGCGGCGCGGGTGCGGCGATGTCGTCGTGGGGTTCGGCGGGCACGGGGGAGACCCCCGCGCCGCGGGCCAGGTCGGCCCAGACCAGCAGCCCGGGGCCGTGCTCCTGGGCACCCCACGCCTGACACAGCGCGTCGACGAGGAACAGACCCCGCCCGTGCTCCTCCTCGGGGCGCTGCGGCGAGGGATGCGGTTCGCCCGGTGCGCAGCCCTCGTCCCGCACGGCTATGCGTACGAGGTCACCGGTGTCGTGCAGCTCGCAGACCACGGTGCCGCTCGCGGTGTGCACGATGGCGTTCGTGACCAGCTCGGATATGACCAGATCAGCCGTGTCGCAGGTGTCCTCGCACACCGACCAGCCGGTCAGCCGGGTCCGCGTCAGGCGTCTTGCCTGTGCGGGAGAGCCCGGGTGAGCGGCCAGTTCGAATCGGAACCGGCGCTCGGGAACGGCCTGTTCAGGGCCTGCTCCCGCGGCGGCACCGAGACCCGGCGGGCGGCCTGCGGCGGCGTCTGTTCCTAAAGGCGCGGACGGAATCACGCTTGCCACTATCGCCCCGCCGTGGACACTTGGCAAGTGTCACTCTGAAAAATGCAGAGTGCTGTGTGACGCGGTGGAACGCCGTGGCACACTGCTGCGAACAGCATGTTGAGCGGCGCCAGTTGGGATCACCGGAGATCCGTACCTAGCTCGTACAGATCTTCGATTCGGTCTTCGAATGGCGCCGCAGGGCTGTCAGGATTCTTTTCGTGACCGGCCGGCCGTCCCCGACGGACCGCCCGGTGGGGCTCATCGTGGAGGTGGGGCGTGAGCGAACCGCGGTCCGCGCCGACAGTGGGACAGGTCGTCCTCGGCCGGCGCCTGCTGGACCTGCGGGAACGCGCCGGGCTCAAGCGGGAGGAGGCCGCCCGCATCCTGCGCGTCGCGCCCGCCACGGTCCGCCGTATGGAGATGGCCGAGGTCTCCCTCAAGATCCCCTACCTCCAACTGCTGCTCAAGGCGTACGGGGTGAGCGACGAGGAGGCCGAGGGCTTCGTCCTGCTCGCCGAGGAAGCCAACAGACCCGGCTGGTGGCAGCGCTTCCACGACGTCCTGCCCGGCTGGTTCTCGATGCACGTCAGCCTCGAGGGCGCGGCCGCCCTGATCCGCCAGTACGAGCCCCACTTCGTCCCCGGTCTGCTGCAGACCGAGGACTACGCACGCGGCGTCCTGGAGTCCGGCGCCATCGGCCAGACCCGGCCGGAGGACATCGACCGCCTCGTCGACCTGCGCATGCAACGCCAGGAACTGCTCACCCGTCAGGACGCGCCCCGCATCTGGGTCGTGATGGACGAAACGGTGCTGCGCCGCCCGGTCGGCGGCCCGGAGGTGATGCGCGCGCAGATCGACAAACTGCTCGAGGCCACGAAGATGCCCCACGTGACGCTGCAGATCGCCCCGTTCTCCGCGGGGCCGCATCCCGGCACGTACGGGCCCTTCGTGCTGTTCCGATTCGCCATGCCGGAACTCCCGGACATGGTTTACAGCGAGTACCTGACCGGCGCCGTCTACCTCGACGCGCGCACCGAGGTGGCGACCCACCTCGAGGTCATGGACCGCATGGCGGCGCAGGCCGCTACGGCACATCGCACGAAGGAGATCCTGCGGGATCTCCGCAAGGAGCTGTAAATGGACCGCATCAAGCCGCGCAAACGGGTCTACAACGGGATGCCCGCGCGGGACTTGGGCAGCGAGGGCTGGCACAAGCCGTGGAGCGGCGGCAACGGCGGGAACTGCCTGGAGGCGATGAAGCTCGCCGACGGCCGGATCGCCGTCCGCCAGTCCACCGACCCGGACGGCCCGGCGTTGATCTACACCACCGACGAGATGACGGCCTTCATCGAGGGCGCGAAAGCGGGGGAGGCCGACTTCCTGCTGTCCTGACGTGTCGTCTTTCCCTGAGCCGTCCCCTGAGCCGTCCCCAGAGTCATCCCCTCAGCCGTCCCCCCGCTCATCCCCCTCAGTCACCCCGGTGCAATCCCCTGACTCGTCTCCGGTGCCGCCCCCGGTGCCGTCCCTGATGCCGATCCGGACCCTGTTCCCGGACAAGAACCACCCTGCACCTGAACTCCCTTGTACTGGTACTGAATTGACTATTCTCTTGACTACCTCTTGCGTCTTACGGAGTGCCTCATGACCGGGCAGGAACCCGCCACCCCCGTCGAGATCGACACCAGCAAGCCCCATCCCGCCCGCATGTACGACTGGTACCTGGGCGGCAAGGACAACTACCCGGTGGACGAGGCGATGGGACGGCAGATGCTGGCCCTCGACCCCCGCGTCCCGGTCATGGCGAGGGTCAACCGCGCCTTCATGCACCGGGCCACCCGCTGGCTCACCAAGAACGGCATCCGGCAGTTCCTGGACGTAGGAACGGGCATCCCGACCGAGCCCAACCTCCACCAGGTCGCCCAGCAGGCGGCGTCCGACGCCCGCGTGGTCTACTGCGACAACGACCCGATCGTGCTGGCCCACGCGGCCGCCCTGCTGCGCAGCACGCCCGAGGGCGTCACGGAGTATTTGCAGGCGGACGTCCGCGACCCGGCCGCCATCATCGAAGGAGCCAGGAAGATCCTGGACTTCGACCAGCCGGTCGCCCTGTCCATGGTCGCCCTCCTGCACTTCATCTCCGACGAGGACGGCGCGCACGAGCTGGTGAACCGGCTGCTCGCCGAACTCCCCCCGGGCAGCTACCTGATGATGACCCACGCCACCGCCGACTTCACCCCGGAGGAGTCGGCGGCGGCCACGGCGAAACTGAAGGCGGCCGGAGTCACCCTCGCCCTGCGCTCACGCGAGGAGTTCAGCCACTTCTTCGACGGCCTCCACCTGGTCGACCCCGGCGTTACGGTCGTCCCCGACTGGCACCCCGAACTGGGCGACCCCGTGCCGGGCCAGGAGGACGGGGTGATTCCGGGGTACGGGGCGGTCGGGCGGAAGGGTTGAGAATCGGCTGATCCGGCTGACCTGGCTGATTCGGCTGATCTGGCTGATTCGGCGGGGGTGGGCTGCCCGGCAGGGACGGCCGGTCCGGGCGATCGGCGGCGGTCCGGGTGATCGGCGGCGGTCCGGGTGATCGGCGGCGGTCCGCGCGCATGGGCGCGTCGGACCGCCGCCGCTGCCGTTGTCGTCGCCGAGGAGGAGTGGGCGGCGAGGGCTCACTCGGCGGGTTCTCCGGTGGTGGGGTTGGTGGTGGGGGCTGGCGGGGTTGGTGGCGATTGCGGTGTCAGGGCTCCGCGGTCCGCCCGGTGCCAGCACCCCGCACAAGGCTTCCAGCGAAGCTGCGTACGTGTGTTCCGGCGGCGTCGCATAGCCGACCACGAGTCCGTCACCGGCCTTCCATGGCCGTCCGCGGGTGGCGGAAGGCGGCGAGACCGTCCAGGGCGACGCCCCGACGGGCGGCCGCCTCGACCGTGGAGCGCTCGGTGCCCGGCGGCAGCCGCAGCACCGCGTGCAACCCGGCCGCCACGCGGGTCACCCCGACGATGTCTACGCCGAGGCCGCGGCCCACTTCGACGACGGCGAACTCGCCCAGGTCATCGCCCTGATCTGCACGATCAACACCTGGAACCGGGTGGCCCTGGCGACGGGCAAGGTGGCGGGGACGGACGAGCGCCGCTGAGAAGCGAGCCTCAGCCGTGATCCCGAGCCCGAGTCCGAATCCGAGCCCGAGCCGAGTCCGAGCCCGAGCCCGAGTCCGAGCCCCGGACGCAAGCCCCGTAAGCGGTAGCCTTCCCCCTCCCGTCGGCGCGCCTACGCCGTCATGGGCCGGTCGTACGGCCCGATCGGCGCCGGCAACCGGGAACTTCCCGTCAGATGGCGGTCGACGGCCTCCGCGACCGCCCGCCCCTCCGCGATCGCCCACACGATCAGCGACTGCCCGCGCGCCGCGTCCCCCGCGGCGAACACGCCGGGCACGTTCGTCGCGAAGTCCATGTCCCGCGCGATCGTGCCGCGCGGCTCCAACTCCAGCCCCAGTTGCTCGACGAGCCCGTCCTCACGGTCCGGCCCGGAGAAGCCGAGGGCGAGCAGCACGAGATCGGCGGGGAGCGCCCGCCCGGTGCCCTCCACCGGACGCCGCGCGGCGTCCACCTCGACCAGGTGCAGCGAGCGGACGTGCCCGCTCCCGTCGCCCGTGAAACGGAGCGTGGACGCCGCGAACAACCGCGCGTCCGCGTCGGCCGCCGGCGCCGTCTCCAGGTCGCGTGCCTCCTCGTGCGCGGCGGACAGCCGGTAGATCTTCGGGTACGTCGGCCAGGGATCCGTGTCCTCGTCGCGCTCCGCGCCCGGCTGGGCGTAGATGTCCAGCTGGGTCACGGACGCGGCACCCTCCCGCACAGCCGTCCCCAGACAGTCCGCCCCGGTGTCGCCTCCACCCACGATCACGACGTGCTTGCCGGACGCCGACATCGGCGACGCCTCCAGATCCCCCTCGCACACCCGATTGGCCAGCGGCAGGTACTCCATCGCCTGATGGATCCCGGTCAATTCCCTCCCCGGCACATGCAGTTCCCGCCACGCGGTCGCCCCGGTGGCGATCACCACGGCGTCGTAGCGCGCCCGCAGATCGGTGGCCACGACATCATGCCCCACCTGCGTCGACGTACGGAACTTGGTCCCCTCGGCACGCATCTGCTCGATACGCCGGTCCAGATGGTGCTTCTCCATCTTGAACTCGGGGATGCCGTAGCGCATCAGCCCGCCGATCCGGTCGTCCTTCTCGTACACGGCTACGGTGTGACCGGCCCGGGTCAGCTGCTGCGCCGCCGCCAGACCGGTGGGCCCCGAGCCGATCACCGCGACCGTCCGCCCGGACAGCCGCTCCGGCGGACGCGGCGGGCTGAAACCCTCCTCCCAGGCCCGGTCCGCTATGGCGGCCTCGACGTTCTTGATGGTGACGGCCGGCTGGTTGATGGCGAGCACGCACCCGGCCTCGCAGGGCGCCGGACACAGCCGGCCGGTGAACTCGGGGAAATTGTTCGTCGCGTGCAGCCGGTCACTCGCCGTCCGCCAGTCCTCCCGTGACACCAGGTCGTTCCACTCGGGGATGAGATTGCCGAGCGGACAGGCGTAGTGGCAGAACGGGACACCGCAGTCCATGCAGCGATCCGCCTGCTTGCTGATGATGGGGAGCAGCGCTCCGGGGACGTACACCTCGTCCCAGTCCCGCACCCGCTCCTCGACCGGCCGCCGAGGCCAGTCCTGGCGAGGCGTCCTCATGAATCCCTTGGGATCGGCCATGGCCGTGTTCCTTGCGTACGCGAGTGGCGAGCCGTGCGTCATCGGGCGGCACTCTTTCGGCCACGATACGTCCCACCGGCCAGGCACGCAGGGTTCCGGCAGCGCTCTCCCGCAGAGCTGCCGCCGGCCCGACCGGCCCGACCGCCCGTACGGCGTGACAGGCCACCGGCGTCCTGTGATCCCGCCGGACCCCCCCCCGAGGACGCTCGGTACTGTCCGTCTGACCCCCCCGAGGACGCTCGGTACTGTCCGTCACCATGGGGTATCGCACGGCAACAGCGCGTCAGGAACGGTCACGTCGTGGCGGGGTGCGTCGGCGCAGCGCACGTCATGGGCGGGGGAGCGGGACCTGCACCTCACGCTCGGGGAGGGGGACCCCCTCCCCCTCCCCGCCCCACCCCCGCAACACAGCCTCCACCCCCGCCGTGATCCGCTGCCGCGCCTCACGCCGTGGTACCCCGCTCATCAGCAGTCGGTCGTACGGCGTGTCCAGGTGCCGTACGGACGCCACGACCGCGGAGACGACCGCGCCCTCGGACAACGCCCGCCCGGCGGCGCTGCGCCCCACCCGGCCGCTGCCCCGCGCCGACGCGTGTGCGGCGATCGCCTCGGCCCGGTCCACCGGGCAGCCGGGAAACAGCCGCCGGATCTCCGCCGCGAACGCGTCCGCGAACCGCGCGTCCTGCGCCGCCCGCCGCCGCGCATCCCGTGCCCGGCGCCGCCGCCTCGCCTCGGCGTCGGCCAGACACCGTGCCTCGGCCCGGGCCAGGCCCGCCTCCTCGACGAGGACCCCCTGCCGCTCGTAGCGCCCCTGGCGCCGGTTGAACCGGACCACGACGGCCGACAGCGTGCTCTCCTCGCGTGATCGTCGGGTCAGTGCCGTGTCGCCGCGCGGGAGGAACACCAGGTGCCCGAGATCGGCACAGCCGAGGCAGCGTGGCGCGCCGTCCTCCAGGACGAGCATCGGAAGCGGCCCGCGGCGGCATCCGGCGCAGTGCCTGCGCCGCAGCGGCTGGACGACGAGAAACCCGGAACGAGGCGGGGGAGTTGCGGGGGCCGGCATGAGGATGTCATTCCCCCTGCTGGGTCCCGCGCCACGTGGGGGTCCGTGTGTGGCCTGCGGCACCCCGAGCGCGACGCGGCCTGGCCGGTGTCTGGCGCATCATGGGCCGTGTGCGATTCGAAGCGATCACCTGGGAACGGCTCGGCGACATCCTTGCCGACCGGCTGCGCGACCTGCCCCCGGCCGACGGCGGTCCCTGGCTGCGGGTGGCCTTCGACGGCGCCCCGGCAGCCCGCCCCGGTGACCTCGCCGAACGTGTCTCCGAGGCGCTGCGCGTGCGTGGCCGCTCCTCTCGTGTCGTCGACACCCACGGCTTCCTGCGCCCCGCCTCCCTCCGCCTGGAGCACGGACGCCACGACGTGGAGGCCTACTACGACGGCTGGTTCGACACCGGTGCCCTGTGGCGTGAGGTGTTCGGCCCTCTCGATCCGGGAGGCGACGGCCGGATCCTGCCCGACCTCCGTGACCCCGTCACCGATCGCGCCACCCGCAGTTCTTACATCCAACTCCCTCCCGGGGGTGTCATGTTGCTGCACGGCCCCCTTCTGCTGCGTCACTGGTTCCCGTTCGACCTGACCGTCCATGTCCTCCTCTCCCCGGCCGCCCTGCGCCGCCGCACCCCGGAGGGCGACCAGTGGACGCTGCCCGCTTTCGAGCGCTACGTCCAGGAGACCGACCCCGCGGCCACGGCCGATGTCCTCGTCCGCGCCGACGATCCCCGGCATCCGGCGTGGAGCGGGTGAGCGGAGGAGACGCGCGGGGGCTTCAGAGCCAGCCGTTGCGCCGGAAGCCCCGGTACAGAGCCAGGCAGGCGAGGGATATCACGGCGATGACCATGCCGTAGCCGTATCGCCAGTGGAGCTCCGGCATGTGGTCGAAGTTCATGCCGTACACCCCGCAGACCATCGTCGGCACGGCGACGATCGCCGCCCATGCGGTGATCTTCCGCATGTCCTCGTTCTGGGCGACCGTGACCTGAGCGAGGTGCGCCTGGAGGATCGAGTTGAGGAGTTCGTCGAACGCGGCGATCTGCTCCGTGGCGCGCATCAGGTGGTCGGAGACGTCCCGGAAGTAGGCCTGTATCTCGGGGTCGACCACGCGCACCGGCCGGTCGGCGAGGTCCAGCAGCGGCCGGCCGAGCGGCACCACCGCCCGTTTCAGCTCCAGGAGCTCGCGCTTGAGCTGGTAGATGCGCCCCGGGTCGACCCGCGCGCCGTGCTGGGCGAAGACGTCCATCTCCACCTGGTCGATGTCCTCCTGCACGGCGTCGATGACGCTGAGGTAGTCGTCGACGACATGGTCGGCGATCGCGTGCAGCACCGAGGAAGGCCCCTTGGCGAGCTGGGCGGGGTCTGCCTCCAGCTCTTCGCGCAGCGGTCCGAGCGAGCCGTGCCGTCCGTGTCGCACCGAGATGACGAAGTCCCGGCCGACGAACACCATGATCTCGCCGGTGTCGACCACCTCGCTGGTCGCCGTGAGCTGCTCGTGATCGACGTAGCAGACCGTCTTGAACACCGCGAACAGGGTTTCGCCGTACCGCTCCACCTTCGGGCGCTGGTGGGCCTCGACGGCGTCCTCGGCCGCGAGCGGATGGAGGTCGAACAGGTCGGCGATGCCCGCGAACTCCTCGTTCGTCGGCTCGTGCAGACCGAGCCAGACGAAGCCGTGGCCGCTCTTGCGGACGCGCTCCACGGTGTCGACGAGGTCGCCGCCGACCGGGGCCCGGGCCCCGTCCTGGTACGACACGCAGTTCACCACCGAGGAACCCAGCGGGGAGCGGGCGGGATGGCTCAGGTCGACCTTCATGCGCCGCCGGGCCAGCCGTGCCATCTTCCGCAGGCCACCGACCGTGCCCAGGCCGGTCACCTTCCGAAGATTCCCCGCCATGGTCATCTGGATCTCCTCGCGTACGTCTCCCCGTGGCGCGTTTCTGCGCCCTGGCGCGCCAGTCTGCCAGGCCCGCGCAGACCGCGGGGAAGCCTGTGGGAAGGGGCCGTTCCGCTTTGTTCCCGCCTGTGGACAACCTGACGTGGGTCTGCCCGCGACAGGGGGTCCCATCCCCGCCCCGCTCCTTTTCCGCACCCTCCGCCGGCCCTTCGCGCCTTCGGCCGAGGGCCCCCGGCCAAGGCGTACCGGCCGCGTCACCCGCCTTGGACAACCCGGGCAACTGGGATGATCGGCGTATGACGCGAGCCGACGGGTACCTCCTCGACAACCGGCGGAGCGAGGCGGGGGAACGCTTCGACGCTTTCGCCGACCTCTTCGACCCCACGACGTTCCGCCATCTCGAAGGACTCGGGGTCGGACCCGGCTGGCGCTGCTGGGAGGTCGGCGCGGGCGGCACCTCAGTGGTGTCCTGGCTGGCGAAGAAGGTCGGACCGACCGGCAGGATCGTCGCGACCGACATCGACATCTCGCGGCTGACCCCGGCCGCCCGCCAGCCGGTGCAGGTTCGCGTGCACGACGTGGGTGTCGACGAGCCGCCGGGGGAGGGCTTCGACCTGGTGCACGCCCGGCTCGTGCTGGTTCACGTGCCGGACCGGGACCGGGCCCTGCAATCGATGGTCAGGGCCCTGCGCCCCGGCGGACGGCTCCTGGTCGAGGACGCGGACCCCGCCCTGCAGCCCCTGCTCTGCCCCGACGAACACGGTCCCGAACAGCAACTGGCGAACCGGCTGCGGCGGACGGCTTCCGCAAGCTCCTCGCCGAGCGGGGCGCCGACCTCTCCTACGGCCGCAGACTCCCGCGCCTGCTGCGCGAGGCCGGACTGCGCCGGGTCGAGGCCGACGCCTACTTCCCGGTCACCTCACCTGCCTGCGCCGCCCTGGAGTCCGCGACGGTCCGTCAGGTCCGCGCCGACCTCGTCGCCGCCGGCCTCGCGACCGACGAGGAGATCGACCGGCACCTGGCCGACGTCGCCGCCGGGACCATGGATCTGGCGACCGCGCCGATGATCTCGGCATGGGGGAGGAAGGGGTAGGCGGCCGGCATCGCCACAGGCCTCACGGCCGATGCCCTCAGCCGGCGGGAGTGGTTTCCGCCCGCGCTCCCGCGTCATCGATCACGCCACCACCCGTGGCCCCCTGTGTCGTCGTCGCGCCGCCCGCCTTGCGCGGTGCGGAAAGTTCTGCCGGAAGCCCTGCCGGGAGACTTGTCGGAGGGACTGGCGAAAGCTCTGTCGGAAGCCCTGTCGGAGGGCCTGTCGGATGACCTGTGGCCGAGCCGGGTTCGCCGCCGCGCGCCGGCGGTCTGCCGCCCACCCGCTCCACCGCACGCGCGCCCGCCCGGCACCCCTCGGCCGCCGCGGCACCCGGCTCGGCGCCCACGAGCAGGGCGGCGAGAAACGCGCCGGTGAAGGCATCACCGGCTCCCGTGGTGTCCCGGGCTGTCGCGGGGACGGCGGGGACGCGGGCGGTGACGGCGCCGTCGCGGGCGACCAGTGCGCCGTCAGCCCCTTGCTTGGCCACCACCAGGGGCACGTGACGGCTCAGTTCGGCCGCGGCGTCCGCCCCGTCGGGCCACCCGGTGAGCAGACACGCCTCGTCACGGCTGGGCAGCAGCACGTCCACCCCCCGGACGAGTCCGAGGAAGCGTTCCGCACCCAGCTCCGTCAGGAACCCCGCCGACGCCGGGTCGAGACTCACCGGCACCCCACGCGCGCGTGCCGAGGCCGTCGCCGTCCGCACCAGCGCGCGCCCGGACGCGGAGAACAGCAGGTAACCCGACAGATGCAGTCGGCCCACCCCGTCGAGCAGGGAGTCCGACCAGTCGTCGGGACCGAGCCGCAGGGACGCGCCGCTGTCGGTGAGGAACGTCCGTTCGGCCGCGGCCCCCGTGTCGACCAGGCAGATCACCGTGCCGGTCGACGCCTCGGGGTCGACGACGAGCCGGGGCCGCACCCCGCAGCCGACCAGCTCCCGTTCGTGCCAGTCCACCGCGTCGGCACCCACCCGCCCGAGCAGTCGTACGTCCGCGCATCCCCAATGCGCGGCCCAGCAGGCCACATTGGCCCCCGCCCCGCCGGGCAGCCTCCGGATCACCGCCGCCGTGTCCGTCCCCGACGCCAGCGGCCCCCGGTGCCGCGCCACGACGTCCGTCACCACGTCCCCGACGACCAGCAACGCCCCTCTCCGCACCCCCGGGCCCACCGCGCGGGCAGCCTCGGTCACGCCCCGGCCCACGCGGTGGCGATCCGCCCCGCCAGCCGTACGTTGCCGCGTACCGCTGCCAGATTGGCACTCAGGGACGCGCCGTCGGTGTGCCGGACCAGGTAGTCGAGCAGGAACGGCGTCACGGCCTGACCGGTCACGCCCTCCTCCTCGCACGCCTGCAGCGCGGCGGCGAGCACACGCGCGTGCAGATCGGGATCCAACTGCTCCTCCTGCGGGACCGGGTTGGCGACGATCAGTGCCGCATCCGGTGCCGCCAGCGCATCCTGAGCACGCATCACCTGTGCCACCTGCTGCGGGCTGTGCAGCGTCCAGTCCACGGGGTGGCCCGAGTCGCGGAGGTAGAAGCCGGGGAAGCGGTCCGTGCCGTACCCGGCGACGGCGACGCCCAGTGTCTCCAGCCGCTGCAGGGTCGCCGGAACGTCGAGGATCGACTTCACGCCGGCACACACCACGGTGATCCGCGTGCGCGCCAGCAACCCCAGGTCGGCCGACTCGTCCTGGGTCGTCGTCCACTCCCGGTGCACCCCGCCGAGCCCGCCCGTGGCGAACACCCGTACACCCGCCGACGCCGCCAGCAGCGCGGTAGCCGACACCGTGGTCGCTCCGCTCGCCCCCGAGGCGACCGCGAGCGGCAGATCGCGGTGGCCCAGCTTGCGGATCCCGTCCTCGTTGGCGACCCGTTCCAGCTGCTGCTTGTCCAGGCCGACATGGGGCCGCCCGTCCAGTACGGCGATCGTCGCCGGTACGGCGCCCTCCGCGCGTACGACCGCCTCCAGCTCCAGCGCCACTTGCAGATTGCGCGGACGGGGCAGCCCATGGGCGATGATCGTGGACTCCAGGGCCACCACGGGTCGACGCGCGTCGACCGCCTCCCGTACCTCTTCCGACACCACCAGCACCACGTGCCCGCCTCCTGTCCGTCGGTCTTCCCTCATTCCTGGCGGGCGGCGCACCCGGCCAAACCCTTGCGCCCGGTGGGGGACGACACGAGCCTGAAGGCATGACGGAGAACACGACACGCCTCGACCACGTCGTCCTGTGGGTGCGCGACCCGCTCGCGTCAGCCGACTTCTACGACAGGACCGTCGGCCTGGAACCCGTGCGCGTCGCCGAGTTCTCGAAGGGCGAGGTGCCGTTCCCGTCCGTCCGTGTCAACGACGAGGCGCTCCTCGATCTCATGCCCCTGACGTCGGCGGAACGCATGACCATGCTCCCCGGGTCCGCGGACAGTGCCGGACACCCCGTGAACCACATCTGCCTCGCCCTGCCCCGGGCGGCCTTCGACGCGCTCGGCACCCGCCTGGCCGACCACGCCGTGCCGGTGTCGGAGGTCTCGCACGGCTCCTTCGGCGCCCGGGGCGACGCCACCCGCAGCTTCTACTTCCGTGATCCGGACGGCAATGTCATCGAGGCACGGCACTACGACTGACACCCCCGGTGCCCTGCCCGCCACCTGTACTGCCCCACCACCTGCACTGCCGTGCGGCCGGTCCGCCGGGCGCAGCACGCCAGCTCCCCGCACGACCGGGCCGTCCGCCGGAGCGCGGGCCGACCGTCGGAGACCGGGCCGGCCGTCGGGGCCGTCACCCGGCCGTCAGCGGCCGCCGGAGCGCCTGCTGGACCGGACCGCCGGCTCCGCCCGGATCAGAAGAGGGGCTCCGGCAGTACGCCTTCCAGGGCGAGCAGCTTCCGCTTCGCCTCCAGACCGCCCCCGAAGCCCCCGATCCCGCCGTCGCTCTCCACGACCCGATGGCAGGGCACGACCACCGGCAGGGGGTTGGCGCCCATCGCCGTCCCCACCGCCTGCGCGGCCCCAGGCCGGCCCACCCGCTTCGCCAGCTCGCCGTAGCCGACGACCGCCCCGTACGGGACGCCGGAGGCGAGCTCGTGCAGGATCTGCCGGTTGAAGCCGGAGATCAGCGACCAGTCCAGGGGCAGCTGGAAGGCGCGCCGGGAACCCGCGAAGTAGTCCTCGACCTGACGTATCGCCTCGGCCAGCAAGGGGGAGCCGGGCGCCTCGGCCGGCTCGGTGCCCAGCCGGGCCGCGAGGCGGCCGAGTGCCTTGTCGCGCACCGCCTCGGTGGCGTGGAACACGACGTTGACCAGGCCCTCGCGGGTCGCGGCCAGCAGCAGCGGACCGATGTCGGTACCGACGACGGCCCACACGACCCGCGGCTCGTACTGCCCATGGCTGTCCATGCCCCCACCGTACGACCCGCCACTGACAACGCCCCCCGGACGGCCGCACCGGACCGGAGGGCGGCAGGGGACGGCCCGGCGGGCGAGGGGGACGTCAGGGGCGCGGCAGTGCCTGCCGCACCACGTCGGGCCGGTTCGTGATGATGCCGTCGACGCCGTACCCGGCCACGACCCGGGCGGCGGAGGCGTCGTCGACGGTCCATACGAAGATCCGCAGCGGCTTGCCGTGCGGACCCGTGACCGCGTGCACGGCGGACACATAGTCCTGGGAGAGAGACGTGTACGAGGGGTTGATCAGGTCGGCGAATCGTGCGTGGCCGGGCAGGTCCGCCACCGGGGGGCGGCCCAGCAGCGCGGTGATGACCGCCGGCTTCAGATCATGGAGGGTCTGCAGGCTCCCGGTGCTGAAGCTCTGCACGACCAGCCGGCCGTCCAGGTGCCGCTGGTCGAGCCACCCCTCGTTGCCCAGCACCTTGAGGGTGTCCCGCTCGATCCCCGGATACAGCTGGGGGTTCTTGATCTCCAGAAGCAGGCTCTGACGGTGATGCTCGACGCGGCGGACGAACTCCCTCAGTGTCGGCACGCGCGCGCCCGCGTACGCGGAACCGAACCAGCTGCCCGCGTCGAGCCGCGCGATCTCGGCCGCGGTGAAATCCCTCACCTGCCAGGGAGCGCGCTCCGGGAAGACCTCCTCGACATCGGTCGTCCTGCGGAGGCTGTCGTCGTGGACCACCACGAGTTCGCCGTCCTTTGTGCGCTGGACGTCGTTCTCCACCCAGCGGACGCCCAGACCGGCCGCCGCGTCGACGGCGGCCAGGGTGTTCTCGGGAGCCGCGGCGGACGCCCCCCGGTGGGCGATCACCTCCGGCCGGCCGCCGGCGCCCCGCGCGTCGTGGACGGACAGCAGCAGGACCACGACGCCCACCAACACGGTCGTCGTGGCGGCAACTACGCGCGCGTACATGCGCACTCCTCGCGTTCGGGCGATCACGTACAGCTCCACTCTCGCAGCAGACGCTCCACGGCGGAGCAGTGCACGACGGCCCCGCGAACGACAGGAGAAGTCCGGGCCCCTCACTTCTGCCGCACATGTGGGGCAGGGGCGTGTTTCTTTGCCGGAAAATCGTTCGACCATTCCGGTGGCAGTCATACTCTCTGCGTCACCTCTGGCCACTCGCGCCGTCCGGGGAGGGGTGCGCGTCACAGGGACATCCAGCAACAGGGCGGAAGGGCAACCGCGCATGTACGGCACGGTCGACGGATTCAGCTACGGAATCGTCACACCGTTGGTGGCCTACGTCATGGCCTGCCTCGGTGGCGCACTCGGCCTGCGGTGCACCACCAGAGCCCTGCTCGTCGCCGACTCCTGGCGCCCGGGATGGCTCGCCCTGGCCTCCGCGGCGATCGGTTCCGGCATCTGGACCATGCACTTCATCGCGATGATGGGCTTCACGGTCGCGGACGCACCGATCCACTACGACAAGCCGATCACCTACGCCAGCCTGGCCGTGGCCATCGTCATGGTCGGAGTCGGGATCTTCATCGTCGGTTACCGGGGAGCCACCGGGACCGCCCTGTTCACCGGGGGCACGATCACCGGTCTGGGCATCGCCTCGATGCACTACCTGGGCATGGCCGGCCTTCAGCTCGACGGCAACCTGGAGTACGACACGCTCACCGTCGCCGCCTCCGTCGCCATAGCCATGGCCGCCGCCACGGCCGCCCTGTGGGCCGCGGGCCAGGTCAGGGGCCTCCTGTGGAGCGTGGGTGCCGGCCTCGTCATGGGGCTGGCAGTCTCCGGCATGCACTACACGGGCATGGCCGCCGTCAGCGTCCATCTGCACACCACCGGTGCGCCGATCCAGGGCGACGCACCCGCCGGCCTGCTCGCACCGATGCTGATCGGCCCCCTCTCCTTCCTCTGCCTCGCGGGCGCCGTCGTCCTGTTCGACCCGCTGATGGTCATGGGCAAGCCCGACTGGGCCCCCGTCGAGCACAAGCCCGGCGTCCCCGCCCACGGCCAGATCCCTCACCCCGTCCGCCGGACCCCGCTGCGCACCCGCCGCAAGGTGTCCTCGCACGAGCCCCGGACCCCGCAGAACCGCTGACCGGACCCCGTTGTCAGTGGGGGGTCGTACGGTGGATGGCATGCGGCCCGTTTCCCAGATCGAACGCACGGTGGCGCCCTTCGAGGTCGTCAGCCCCTACCAGCCCAGCGGCGACCAGCCGGCGGCCATCGCCGAGCTGGCCAAGCGCGTGGAGGCCGGCGAGAAGGACGTCGTCCTCCTGGGCGCGACCGGCACCGGCAAGTCCGCCACCACCGCGTGGATGATCGAGAAGCTCCAGCGCCCCACGCTCGTGATGGCGCCGAACAAGACGCTGGCCGCCCAGCTGGCGAACGAGTTCCGCGAGCTGCTGCCGAACAACGCCGTCGAATACTTCGTCTCGTACTACGACTACTACCAGCCCGAGGCGTACGTTCCGCAGTCGGACACCTACATCGAGAAGGACTCCTCGATCAACGAGGAGGTCGAGCGCCTGCGTCACTCCGCGACCAACTCGCTGCTCACCCGGCGGGACGTCATCGTGGTCGCCTCGGTCTCCTGCATCTACGGCCTCGGTACTCCGCAGGAGTACGTGGACCGCATGGTCCCCCTCAAGGTCGGCGAGGAGATCGACCGGGACGAGCTGCTGCGCCGCTTCGTGGACATCCAGTACACGCGCAACGACATGGCCTTCACCCGCGGCACCTTCCGGGTGCGCGGCGACACCATCGAGATCTTCCCGGTCTACGAGGAGCTCGCCGTCCGCATCGAGATGTTCGGCGACGAGATCGAGGCCCTGTCCACGCTCCACCCGGTCACCGGCGAGATCATCAGCGACGACGAGCAGCTCTATGTCTTCCCGGCCTCCCACTACGTCGCCGGGCCCGAGCGCCTGGAGCGGGCCGTCAACGACATCGAGAAGGAGCTGGGCGAGCGCCTGGCGGAGCTGGAGAAGCAGGGCAAGCTCCTGGAGGCCCAGCGGCTGCGCATGCGCACCACCTACGACATCGAGATGCTCCGCCAGATCGGCTCCTGCTCCGGCGTGGAGAACTACTCGATGCACTTCGACGGCCGCTCGCCCGGCTCCCCGCCGAACACCCTGCTCGACTACTTCCCGGACGACTTCCTGCTCGTCATCGACGAGTCCCACGTCACCGTCCCGCAGATCGGCGCCATGTACGAAGGCGACGCCTCCCGCAAGCGCACCCTCGTCGACCACGGTTTCCGCCTGCCCTCCGCCCTCGACAACCGACCCTTGAAGTGGGAAGAGTTCCAGGAGCGCATCGGACAGACCGTCTACCTGTCGGCGACGCCCGGAAAGTACGAGCTGTCGCGCGGTGACGGCGTCGTCGAGCAGATCATCCGCCCCACCGGGCTCGTCGACCCCGAGGTCGTCGTCAAGCCCACCGAGGGGCAGATCGACGACCTGGTGCACGAGATCCGGACACGTGTCGACCAGGACGAGCGCGTCCTGGTCACCACCCTCACCAAGAAGATGGCCGAGGACCTCACCGACTACTTCCTGGAACTCGGCATCCAGGTGCGCTACCTCCACAGCGATGTCGACACCCTGCGCCGCATCGAGCTGCTGCGCGAGCTGCGCGCCGGTGAGTTCGACGTCCTGGTCGGCATCAACCTCCTGCGGGAGGGTCTCGACCTCCCCGAGGTGTCCCTGGTGGCGATCCTCGATGCCGACAAGGAGGGCTTCCTGCGGTCCGGCACCTCGCTGATCCAGACGATCGGCCGCGCGGCGCGCAACGTCTCCGGCCAGGTCCACATGTACGCCGACAAGATCACCCCCGGCATGGAGCGGGCGATCGAGGAGACCAACCGCCGCCGGGAGAAGCAGATCGCCTACAACAAGGCGAACGGCATCGACCCGCAGCCCCTCCGCAAGAAGATCAACGACATCGTGGCCCAGATCGCCCGCGAGGAGGTCGACACCGAGCAGCTGCTCGGCTCGGGCTACCGGGCGCAGAAGGACGGCCGCGCCACCAAGGCGCCCGTGCCCGCCCTCGGCGACAAGGCGGCCAAGGGAGCGAAGTCCGCCAAGCCCGCCAAGGGTTCGGCCGCGCGGAGCGTCCCGACCGACCGCCCCGCGGCCGAGCTCGCCGAGCAGATCGAGCAGATGACGGAGCGCATGCGGGCTGCCGCGGCCGACCTCCAGTTCGAGGTCGCCGCCCGGCTCCGCGACGAGGTCTCCGAGATGAAGAAGGAACTGCGCCAGATGAAGGAGGCCGGCCTGGCCTGACGGACCAGGAGCGCTCGGGCGCCGTACGCACTGTGTTGCAAGAACGACACAAAGTGCGGTCTCGGGTACGGCGCTGTCAGTGCCCTTGCGTAGGGTTTCGTCAACCGCGGGTCCGCGGCAACAGGGGACAGTTCGAGAGGGGAATCAGCGCGTGACCGTCAACATGACCAAGGGTCAGGCCATCAGTCTGCAGAAGAACGACGGGGGCAGCCTGACCGCGGTGCGCATGGGTCTCGGCTGGCAGGCGGCCCCCCGGCGTGGCCTGTTCGGCTCCCGCACCCGGGAGATCGACCTCGACGCCTCCGCCGTCCTGTTCGCGGACAAGCAGCCGGTCGACGTCGTCTTCTTCCGCCACCTGGTGAGCGACGACGGCTCCGTCCGCCACACCGGTGACAACCTCGTCGGCGGTGTCGGCCAGGGCGGCGACGACGAGGCGATCCTCGTCGACCTGGCCCGCGTCCCGGTCCACATCGACCAGATCGTCTTCACCGTCAACTCCTTCACGGGCCAGACGTTCCAGGAGGTGCAGAACGCGTTCTGCCGTCTGGTCGACGAGACCAACGGCCAGGAGCTGGCCCGCTACACGCTCGCAGGTGGCGGCGCGTACACGGCCCAGGTCATGGCCAAGGTGCACCGCGTCGGCAGCGGCTGGAGCATGACCGCTCTCGGCACCCCGGCCAACGGCCGCACCTTCCAGGACCTGCTGCCCGCCATCCTGCCCGTCCTGTAAGACCCGGCCGGGACGAGCGGGACACCACGACACCACACGCGACGCAGGGGGGGGCGACAGGCGATGACGGCCGAGCTGGTGCGGGGGCAGAACCACCCGCTCTCCCAGGTCCGCCTCGAGGTCAGGATCGCGGCCGGAACGCCGATCGTCGCCGGGGCCACCCTCGGTGACGACAGCGGGAGGATCCACGGCGCGGAGTGGGTGGCGCACCCGGGCGCGCCCGTCCTGCCCGGCGTCGAGGTCCCCCGGCAGGCGGCCGCCGATCACCGCCTCGCGGTGGACCTGGACGCCGTCGCCGCGGACGTGCACCGCGTCAGTATCCTGCTCGCCCTGCCCTCGGGCGTCGGCGGACCGATCGGTTTCGGCTCCGTCGCGGCCCCCTTCGTCGCGGTCACCGGTCTCGACGGCGCAGAGGTCGCCAGCTACACCATCACCGGCCTGGACACCGAGTCGGCCGTGGTCGCCCTGGAGCTGTACCGGCGCCAGGGCGCGTGGAAAGTGCGCGCGGTCGGCCAGGGCTACGCCGGGGGCCTCGCCGAGCTCCTCGCCGACCAGGGCCTGCCGCAGGCACACGAGGTCGCGGCCGGGATCCAGGAAGCCGTGGCACTGGGCCTGGCCCGTTCGGTGCCCGCTCCACCGCCGCGCACGACGGACGGCGACCGCTCCCGGCAGGCGGCCGCGTCCACCCTCGGCCAGGACCAGAGCGGCTCTCCGTACGGCGCACAGGCCGCCCAGGGCGCCACCGGCCCCTTTGGGGGAACCCCCGTCCAGGGCCCCGGCGCGCCCGGCTCCTCCGACCCCGGGGCGGGCTACCCGACGGGCTCCGTACCGGCCGACCCGTCGGCCGGTACCCAGCCGTCGGCGCCGTCAGAGCCCCCCACGGGTGGCCCGGTCGACTACCGCCACCCGCGTCGGCGCAGCACCGCCCCACCGCCCCCGCCCACCGCGCCCCCGGTCCAGCCCGGGCAGCCTGCGCAGCCCGTCGCGGGGGACGCGACCGGCTGGTCCCTGGAGGAGCGGCTCTACAACCAGGTCTGGGGCATGTTCGAGGACCTGGCGCGCACCACGGCCGCCTACCGCAGTGCGGTCGAGTTCGCCGACACCCGCAGGGAGAACGAGCTCGACCAGATCCTGTCCGATCCGCGCAGCCGCGTCGGAGGCCGGGCGGACGCCGCCCGCGAGGCGGCCCGCGCCAAATACGCGCAGCTCGTCGAGCAGGCCCAGCAGGCCCTGGACCGGGATCTGGCCCAGCTCACCGCCGAGGCCGACGTCGTGGAGCCGGCGCTGCCGCCCGCGTTCGCGCGCTGGGACAACCCGGTCTGGCAGGCCTACCGCGTGCCCATGGAGATGCCCATGGCCCTGCGCCTGGGCGATCTCCACCTGCCCGAGAGCGAGCGGCTGCGCATCCCCATGCTGATCCGGCTGCCGCTGGAGCGCGGGCTGTGGATCGACAGCGGCAGAACGGGATCGTCGGACGGCTCCTTCGCCGACTCCCACGAGCTGAGGCGCCTCGCCATGGAATCGGCCGTGGCGCACACGGCACGCCTGCTGGCGGTCCATCCCGCAGGCGAGTTCACCGTCCACGTCATCGACCCGGCGGGGTCGGGCGCGCAGGCCCTCGCTCCCCTGGTGCGGACCGGTGTGCTCGCGGGCCCGCCCGCCGTCGGCGCGGCCGGTGTGGCGGATGCCCTGGGCCGGCTCACCCAGCGCGTGGACCTGGTGCAGATGGCCGTCCGCGGAGGCGCGGCCGACTCGCTGCCTCCCGGCTTCGACGCGTCCCAGCAGCTCCTGGTCGTCAACGACTTCCCGCACGGTTTCGACGACCGTGCGGTCAACCAGCTCCGCTACCTCGCGGACGAGGGTCCCGCCGTCGGTGTCCATCTGATGATGGTCGCCGACCGGGAGGACGCCGGTGGTTACGGTCCGTTGCTCGATCCGCTGTGGCGCGGGCTGATGCGTCTGACGCCGGTCCCCGACGACCACCTCGCCGACCCCTGGGTCGGGCATGCCTGGACCTACGAACCCGCGCTCGTGCCGTCGGGCAGCCAGGTCCTCGAAGACGTCCTCACCCAGGTCGCCACGGCTCGCCGGACCTGGTTGCGGTAACCACTCCCACGGCTTCCCCAAGCACCCGTAAAGGCGCCACGAGCAGGGGCTTTTGGTTTTCCTTTACCAAGTGCTTTACCAATCCTTGGTGATTCGGGTACTGTTTTCCGTACGGAGGGGAGTACTCCCTACCTGCTGCGGCGTACCCGTCAATACGGATCGAGTCAGATCCCGGGGCGTCGGCCCGTGCGGTCCCACGCGTGTGATGTGAACCGGGACCCGGGGTGGAAGAGACCTCCGGCAGCGCGACGACGCTGACTACCTGCCGTTACGTACTGCCGGAGGCGCAGTGGATGTTTCCGTGACCCTGTGGGTCCTGACCATCGTGGGCCTGGCCGCCCTCATCGCGGTCGACTTCTTCATCGGCCGCAAACCGCACGACGTGTCGATCAAGGAAGCCGGCATCTGGACCGGCGTCTGGATCGCCCTCGCCGGACTCTTCGGGCTCGGCCTGCTGTTCTTCGGCGGCGGCCAGCCCGCCGGAGAGTTCTTCGCGGGCTTCATCACCGAGAAGTCCCTCAGCGTCGACAACCTCTTCGTTTTCGTCCTGATCATGGCGAAGTTCGCGGTCCCGTCGCAGTACCAACAGCGGGTCCTGCTCGTCGGCGTCCTCATAGCCCTGATCCTGCGAGCCGTCTTCATCGCCGCGGGCGCCGCGATCCTCGCCAGCTTCGCGTGGGTGTTCTACCTCTTCGGCGCCTTCCTGATCTGGACCGCCTGGAAGCTCATCCAGGAGGCCCGGGCCGACGAGGCGGACGAGGAGTACGAGGAGAACAAGCTCCTCAAGGCGGTTGAGCGCAAGTTCGGCGTAGCCGACCGCTACCACGGCACCAAGCTGTGGATCGAGCAGAACGGCAAGCGGGTCATGACCCCGATGCTCGTGGTCATGCTCGCGATCGGCACCACCGACGTGCTCTTCGCTCTCGACTCGATCCCCGCGATCTTCGGTCTCACGCAGGACCCGTACATCGTCTTCACGGCGAACGCGTTCGCCCTCATGGGGCTGCGGCAGCTGTACTTCCTCATCGGCGGCCTGCTGAAGAAGCTGGTGCACCTGAGCTACGGCCTGTCCGTCATCCTCGGCTTCATCGGAGTGAAGCTGGTGCTTCACGCGCTGCACGAGTCCGGGGTCCACGTCCCGGAGATCAGCATCCCCGTCTCGCTCGGCGTCATCTGCTCCGTGCTGATCGTCACGACGATCACCAGCCTGCGGGCCTCCCGGAAGCAGGCGGCGGCCGAGAAGGCACCGAACGAGAGCGAAGGCGTTCCGAAGGACAGCCTCGACGTCTGACCTCGCACGACCAGGCGGCGACGGGAGCGGTGACCGGGTGCACTGCCGGCCATCGCTCCCGGCCGTTCGCCGCCGGCCTCGTCGCTCGACGACCGAACCAGCGCGACCAGGGAGCGGCCGCATGAGCCAAGAACCAGACGCACGGGCCGGACATGCGGAGCCCGTCCCGCTCTGCGACGATCGCAGCATGATCGCTTGGCTCAGGCCGCTCACGAACCGGTGGACGTCCCTCGTGCCCGTACTGGCGGTCGTCCTGCTGGTCTTGACCTGGGGGCGCGGCCTGCCCGGCCCGGTCGTCTCCCTGGTGACCGTGGTCCTCGCCGGAGCCGTCCTGGCCGCCGTCCATCATGCGGAGGTCGTCGCCCACCGGGTGGGCGAACCGTTCGGGTCCCTGGTGCTCGCGGTGGCCGTGACGATCATCGAGGTCGCCCTGATCGTGACCCTGATGGCGGACGGCGGCGACAAGAGCGCGACGCTCGCCAGGGACACGGTCTTCGCCGCCGTGATGATCACCTGCAACGGCGTCGTCGGGCTGTGTCTGCTCGTCGGTTCGCTGCGCCACGGCACGGCCATCTTCAATCCCGAGGGCACCGGAGCGGCCCTCGCGACCGTCGCGACCCTGGCCACGCTCAGCCTGGTCCTGCCGACCTTCACCACCAGCAAGCCGGGACCGGAGTTCTCCGCCGTCCAGCTCACCTTCGCCGCGCTCTCCTCGCTGATCCTCTACGGCCTGTTCGTGGCGACCCAGACCGTACGGCACCGCGACTACTTCCTGCCGATCGCCCGGCAGGGCGGCGTCATCACCGCGGACGACCACGCCGACGCACCGTCCTCCCGGACCGCCCTGATCAGCCTCGGACTCCTCGGCCTGGCCCTGATCGGCGTGGTCGGGCTCGCCAAGGGCGTGTCCCCCACCATCGAGTCCGGCGTGGAGGCGGCCGGTCTGCACCACGCGGTAGTCGGTGTGATCATCGCCCTGCTCGTGCTGCTCCCCGAGACCATCGCCGCGCTGCGCTCCGCCCGGCGCGACCGGGTGCAGACCAGCCTCAACCTCGCGCTCGGCTCCGCGATGGCCAGCATCGGCCTGACCATCCCTGCCGTCGCCCTCGCGTCCATATGGCTCTCCGGCCCGCTCGTCCTCGGCCTCAGCGCCACCCACATGGTGCTGCTCGCCCTGACGGTCGTGGTGGCTTCCCTGACGGTGGTGCCGGGGAGGGCCACACCGCTCCAGGGCGGTGTGCATCTGGTCGTCTTCGCCGCCTATCTGGAACTCGCGATCAATCCGTGAGGCCGGTCGGCACGCTCGGACGCGCACGCCCGGACGCGTCCCACGATGACGGACGCCGGCCGCCCCGCCTCACCCCGCGGCAGCCTCCGGCTCCGCCTTCGAAGCGGCACCCGTCGCCGCCACCGGCGTCGGCCGGGTCTCCGGCAGCAGGGCGAAACAGCCCAGACTGAGCAGCGCGACGCCCGTCAGATAGGCGCCCACACCCCACGGCACCCGCCCCGACTGCTCCGCGAGGGCCGTGGCCACGAGGGGCGTGAGCGCGCCGCCGAGCACGCCGCCGAGGTTGTAGCCGACGGCCGCGCCCGTGCAGCGCACGCGCGGCTCGTACAACTCCGGCAGATAGGCGGCGATCACGGCGAACATCGTGATGAACGCGATCAGCGCCCCCAGGAGACCCACGAACATCGGCAGTGGCCGGCCGGTCGACAGGAGCGCGACCATCGGGAACATCCACACGGCGGCCGCCGCGCACCCGGTCAGGCACAGCGGCCGTCGGCCCAGGCGGTCACCGGCCAGGGCCGCCAGGGGCGTCAGTGCGCCCTTGACCACCACCGCGGCCAGGACGCAGGCCAGCATGACGTTGCGGCTCACCCCGAGCCGCTCCGTGGCATAGGCAGGCGACCACGTCGTCACGGCGTAGAAGATCGCGTACCCGACGGCCATAGCTCCCGCGGTCAGCAGGACGAGCCGCCAGTGGGAGCGCACGACCTCGACGAGCGGCACGCGCGCGTGATCGCCGATCTCCAGGAACCGCGGGCTCTCGGGAAGCGACGACCTGAGCCACAGCCCGAGCACCGCCGGCACCCCGGCCGCCCAGAAGGGCACCCGCCAGCCCCACTGAGCGAACTGCGCCTCGGTGAGCGTCGCCGACAGGGCCAGCACCACCCCGTTGGCCAGCACGAAACCCACCGCGGGCCCCACCTGCGGGAAGCTCGACCACAGTCCGCGCCGCTCGGCGGGCGCGTGCTCCGCGGTCAGCAGCACCGCGCCGCCCCACTCGCCGCCCAGCCCGAGCCCCTGGAGGAACCGCAGCAGGATCAGCAGCAGGGGAGCGGTCGCCCCGATCGACCCGTACGTCGGCACGCACCCGACGGCGACCGTCGAGGCGCCGGTCAGCAGGAGGGAGACGACCAGCACCGGCCGCCGCCCGTGCCGGTCCCCGAGGTGCCCGAAGAGCACCGACCCCAGCGGCCGTGCCACGAAGCCCACGCCGAACGTCCCGAAGGCGGCCAGCGTCCCGGCGAACGGCGAGAACGTCGGGAAGAACAGCGGACCCAGGATCAGCGCGGCCGCCGTTCCGTAGACGAAGAAGTCGTAGAACTCGATGGCCGTTCCCGCGAGCGAGGCGGACGCGAGCCGGGTCATGGAGGGCGCGGTCACGCGCGCTTCGTGCATGCCGCGTCAACTACCCGCCGTCACGAGGGGTTACGGGGCGCGCGGCAGCGCACACCGTGGGCGGTCGGCTCAGTAGGTGACGGTGATGCGCTGGGCGGGCCCGTCGACGCGGACCGTCCCGCCGTAGGGGATGACGAGCTGCGGGTCGGTGTGGCCGAAGTCCACGTCGAAGACGGCCAGGGTGTCAGGGGCGTACGCCCGCAGCGCACGCAGCACCGCTTCGCGCTGTTCGGCGGCGTACCGCGCGCCCTCCTCCGGGCTGTTGGGACGCTCGAACGACCACGTCTTGGCACGGCCCATCATCAGCGCCGGAAAGCGCCGCAGCAGGCCGCGCTCGCCCATGTTGCGGAGGATCCGGAAGACCTCCGTGGCGCTGGGCAGTTCCTCCGAGGTCTCCAGGAACAGCACGCCACCGTCGTACTCGGACAGGTCGTGCGCGATCTCCCGGTCGGCCATCAGCAGCCAGGAGAGGATCTCCACGCTGCCGCCCCAACTGCGGCCCTCCACCACGCGGTCGGCGTTGTGCCAGGTCCATCCGGTACCGGGCCGGGTCTCCGGCTCCGTCTCGAACGTCGCGGGGTCGGCCCAGTCGCGGTTGACGTCCGTCCAGTGTTCGGCGGGCCGCAGGTCGTACGCGCCGGAGGTGAACAGCGCCGCCCGGAGGGAGTCCGCGGTCAGCTTGTCCATGGCCACGGGCCGGCCGAGCTGCACCATCACGCTCGCGCCGTGATAGCCGACGATGCCCGTGTTGTACAGGTAGGCGAGCAGGTTCGTGTTGTCGCTCGTCCCGAAGAACGGCTTCGGGTTCGCGCGGAGGAGCTCACGGTCCAGCAGCGGCAGGACGGTGATCTGGTCGTCGCCGCCGATCGACGCGATGACCGCCTTCACCCCGGGGTCGGCGAACGCCGCGTGGATGTCGTCGGCCCGCTGTTGCGCGGTCGCACCCATCGTCCGGGTCGTCGGGAACTCGACCGGCTCGAGCCCGAACTCCTCGCGCAGCCGTCGCAGGCCCAGTTCGTGGGGGCGCGGGAAGAGTCCGGGCAGCCCGGCGGAGGGCGAGAGGACGGCTATGCGGTCGCCGGGCGAGGGCTTGGGCGGGTACGAAGGGGGCGTCATGCAGGGAGGGTACGGCCTGCTGCCCCGCGCTCTCACCGTGATAAACCGGGTTCGAGCAGCGGTCCCCGACGGACCGCCCCACGTCGAACGGACCGGAGGAACCGTGCCCCGCACCCTGGCAGACGCCCCGATCATGATTCTCAACGGCCCCAACCTGAACCTCCTGGGGCAGCGCCAGCCCGAGATCTACGGGGCCGACACCCTCGCCGACGTCGAGGAGCTGTGCGTCAAGGCGGCGGCCGCGCACGGGGGCACGGTGGACTTCCGGCAGTCCAACCACGAGGGGCAGCTGATCGACTGGATCCACGAGGCGCGTGCGCACCACTGCGGCATCGTGATCAACCCGGGCGCCTACTCGCACACCTCGGTCGCCATCCTGGACGCGCTCAACACCTGCGACGGTCTGCCCGTGCTGGAGGTCCACATCTCCAACATCCACCGGCGCGAGTCGTTCCGGCACCACTCGTACGTCTCCCTGCGCGCCGACGGCGTCATCGCGGGCTGCGGCGTGCAGGGGTACGTGTTCGGCGTGGAGCGGGTCGCCGCGCTGGCGGGACCGGCACAGGCGGACGCGTGACCCGCCTGCCGGTGTAAGCCGCACCCTCCAGGTGCCCGGTCCTTACAGGCGGCCCGCCTCCACGATCCGCCGCAGGAAGCGCCGGGTGCGTTCCCGCTGGGGATCGCCGAAGACCTCGGCGGCGGTGCCGTGTTCCAGCACCACACCCGCGTCCAGGAAACACACCTGGTCGGCGACCTCCCGGGCGAAGCCCATCTCGTGCGTGGCCAGCACCATGGTCATGCCGTCGTCCTTGAGGTCGCGGACGACGTTCAGGACCTCGCCCACCAGCTCCGGATCGAGAGCCGCGGTGATCTCGTCGAGCAGCAGCAGCCGTGGGCGTACGGCGAGGGCGCGCACGATGGCGACACGCTGCTGCTGTCCGCCGCTGAGCCGGTCGGGGTACTCGCCCGCCCTCCCGCCGAGACCGAGCCGCTCCAGGAGCTCCCGCGCGCGTTCCTCGGCCTCGGCGCGGTCGACGCCGTGCACGCGGCGCGGGGCGAGCGTGATGTTCTCCAGTACGGTCATGTGCGGGAAGAGGTTGTACGCCTGGAAGACCACGCCGATACGGCGCCGTACCGCGTCCTGGTCGGCGCGCGGGTCGGTGATCTCCTCACCGTCCAGCCAGATCGCCCCGTCGTCGATGTCCTCCAGCAGGTTGGCGCAGCGCAGCAGGGTGGACTTGCCGGAGCCGGAGGCGCCGATCAGCGCGGTCACCGTGTGCGGGGCGACCTCCAGATCGACGTCCCGAAGGACGACGGAACCGCCGAAGGTCTTGCGGACGGACTCCATCCGCAGCACGGGCGAGCCGTCGGGGGAAGCGGACCGGCCGCCGGGCGGTGCGGACGTGTCGCTCATGTCGTTCCTCCCTGGGCCCGCTGACGGTCCATCCGGGCGGTCACCCAGTCCGTGAAGCGCGTCATCGGAATGGTCAGCGCCACGAACACCAGACCCGCGACGACGTACGGCGTGTAGTTGAGGCTGCGCCCCACGATGATGTCCGCGGCGCGCACGGCGTCGATGGCGCCCCCGATCGACACGAGACCGGTGTCCTTCTGCAGGGACACCAGGTCGTTCAGCAGCGGGGGCACCTGACGGCGCACGGCCTGGGGGAGCACCACGTACCGCAGGGCCTGCCGGTTGGTGAGGCCCAGCGAGCGGGCCGCCGCGCGCTGCGAGGGGTGGACCGACTCGATGCCCGCGCGGAACACCTCGGCGACGTACGCCGAGTACGTCAGGGTCAGGGCCGTGCCGCCGAGCAGAACGGGGTCGACGGTGACCCCCTGCAGACGCAGTGCCGGGACACCCAGCACTACGATCATCAGGTTGATGATCAGCGGCAGTCCACGGAAGAAGTCGGTGTACGCCGCCGCCAGTACGCGCAGGGGAAAGAAGAGAGGGCCGCGCAGGGTCCGGGCCACGGCGATGATCATGCCGAGGACGAGCACGGCGGCGCCGCAGACGAACAGCAGGCGGACGTTCAGCCAGAGCCCTTCCAGGACCTTCGGGAAGGCCTCGCGCGCGTACCGCCCGTCGAAGAACGTCTCCTTGGTGCGGGGCCAGCCGGGCGCGCTGACGACGACCAGATAGAGCGCGACGGCGGTGACCAGGGTCGAGAGCGCGGCGATCGCCGTGGCGCGGCGCGCGCGGGTGCGCCGGTGGCGTTCACGCTCCAGCCGCCGCCGCGAGGGGACGTACCCGTGACCGGCCCCCTCCTCGCCGTTCCCGGGGCCGCTCGCGGGCACGTTCCGGCTGTCGTCCGCGCCCTCCGCCTCGGGCTCCTCCTCGGTGACCGTCACTTGAGCACCGGGGCGTCGACGGCGTCGGAGAGCCACTGCTGCTCGATCTTCGCCAGGGTGCCGTTCTGACGGAGGGCGTCTACGGCGGCCGTCACGCACGAGGTGAGCGCGCTGCCCTTGTCGAGCACCAGCCCGAACTGCTCCGGCGTACCGCCCTGGTTCTCGAACTGGCCGACGACGGTGCCGTCGGTCACCTCGGCGGCGGTGATGTAGAAGGCGGTCGGCAGGTCGGTGACGATGGCGTCGACCTGGCCGTTCTTCAGCGCGGACTTGGCCTGGTCGTTCTTGGCGTAGACGGCGGCTGCCCGCGTCGGCTGCACGACGTCGTCGACGTAGTCCAGGCTGGTGGTGCCGACCTGGGCGCCCAGCTTGAGGCCCTTGAGGTCCGCGATGCTCGTCGCGCTCGCGGCCTTCGTGCCCTTCAGCGCGATGACGGCCTGGCGCACGTCGTAGTAGCCGGACGAGAAGTCCACGGCCTTCTTGCGCTCGTCGCTGATGGACACCTGGTTGATGTCGAAGTCGAAGGTCTTCTCACCGGGTGCGAAGGCCTTGTTGAACGGCACGCTCTGCCACACCACGGCGTTCTCGTCGTAGCCGAGCTGCTCCGCCACGGCGTAGGCCACCGCCGATTCGAAGCCCTGGCCGTTGGCGGGCTTGTCGTCGTTGAACCACGGTTCGTACGCGGGGGAGTCGGTGGCGATCGTCAGCTTGCCGGAGGTCTTGGTGGCCAGCGTGCTCTTGGCGCAGGCGCTCCCGGCCGAACCGGACGGCGCGGCGGCCGCCTCGTCCTCCGGCTGCGGTGCGCAGCCGACTGCGGCGGCGAGGAGGACCGAGGTGACGCCGACGGCGGCGCGGCGCAGGACACGAGGGTCAGAAGGCATGGCGGGAGAGTGGCAGTGCATGCCGTGTTCTGTCGAGATCACATCAGCGACTGTCCACCCTGTGGGAACGGGTGTTGCAGCCGTGTGAAAAGGGCTTTCGAGAGCGCCTGGGCCGCCGGCCGAGGGGCGGGAGAAGACCGGCGGCCCATGGCGTGCGGGGGAGGCGTCCTCCCGCGCGGAGCTGCCACCGGTCGACCGCGCGGGTGGGTGCGGGAGAAGGGAAATGCGCGTGGGGCGCCAGAGCGTGCACGTCGTTCACGGGGAGCGCATGAGACGGCGCACGCCCCCTGGGTGCGCACTGCGCAGGTACCGCAGGTACACAGGGGGGCGTGCGCCGTCGCGGGAGCGCGGGCGTGCGGGGTGGCTCACCAGCCGCGCGCGTGCCACTCCGGCAGGTGCGGGCGCTCGGCGCCCAGGGTGGTGTCGTTGCCGTGTCCCGGATAGACCCAGGTCTCGTCCGGGAGCACATCGAAGAGCTTCGTCTCGACGTCGTGGATCAGGCTGGCGAACGCCCGGGGGTCCTTGCGGGTGTTGCCCACGCCTCCCGGGAAGAGGCAGTCGCCCGTGAAGACGTGCGGGTGGCCGTGCGGGTCGTCGTAGACGAGGGCGATCGAGCCCGGGGTGTGTCCGACCAGGTGGCGCGCGGTGAGCTCCACGTTCCCCACCCGCACGACGTCGCCGTCGTCGACGGGGACGTCGGTCGGCACGGGGATGCCCTCGACGTCGTCCCGGCCGGCGTACGTACGCGCGCGCGTGGCCGCCACGACGTCGGCGAGCGCCTGCCAGTGGTCACCGTGACGGTGGGTGGTGACGACGGAGGCGATGCCGTCGTCACCGATCATGCCGAGGAGCGTGTGCGCGTCGTTGGCCGCGTCGATCAGCAGCTGCTCGTCCGTGGCCCGGCAGCGCAGCAGATAGGCGTTGTTGTCCATCGGACCGACCGCGATCTTGGTGATCATCAGGTCCTTGAGTTCGTGCACGTCGGCCGGGCCGCCGACCCTCACCTCTCCGGTGTACGTCATGACGGCAGCCTATAGCGGCGGGAGGGCCGGGAGGGGACCTCCGTCGACGTCCAGGGCCGAGCCGTCGCGGCGCCCGGCGAGCCAGCCCAGGAGGTCCGCGCGGGGCCCTGCGACGGTCACCTCGGGAGCGCCGGTCTCCCGGCCGGTGCGCCACGCGCGCGTGCCGTCCGTCAGCCGGGTCGGCGGCACGTCGGGATGTCCGGCGAACCGCTGGGCCAGGAAGTCGATCTCCCGCTCGGTGAACTCCGCCGACAGGTCCTCCAGCTCGTGACCGATCCCGAGGTCCACATGGTGCAGCTCGACCTCGGCCCACCGCCGGAACGGCACCCGGGCCGCCGCGTCGGTGACCCCGCCTCGCAGCTCGACCGTGCGTGACCAGTCGGCGGGCGCGGCGCCCGCCTCCAGGAAGCGGGCCGTGCTGTCCCGGACGTCCGCCAGCTGGACATCGAGCGGGCGGCGGGCGTCCCGCTCGATGTCGGTCTCCCGGGTCTCGCCCGATGCGTACATGGGCCGGCCCTGGAGGACGTTGACCAAAGCGTCGGCGTTGCGTGCCAGGTGGGCGAGGACATGTCCCCGGCTCCAGCCCGGAAGACGTGACGACTCGGTCACTGCCGCGTTGTCCAGCCCGGCGACCGCAGCGAGCAGCCGCTCGGTCGCTTCACGTACACACCCCAGGTCATGAGCGTGATCAGTCATGGCGCTGACACTAGCCCTGCCACCCCTTCGGGTGAAGATGACGGACCGCGGCCATAAATCGAATGCACGTGCTATATGGTCGGTGGCGGCATCGGGCATGCTGGAAGGCCGGGGATTGTTGTCATCCGGTGAATCCCGACCGGCGCTGTCAGTGGCTCCCCCTAGTCTGAGGAAGACGGGGGCCCCGCCCCTGTCACTTCTCTCAAGAAAGGTGCGGACCGGCGTGGCCGACCGTCTCATCGTCCGTGGCGCGCGCGAGCACAACCTCAAGAATGTCTCGCTCGACCTGCCGCGCGACTCGCTCATCGTCTTCACGGGCCTGTCGGGGTCGGGCAAGTCCTCGCTCGCCTTCGACACGATCTTCGCCGAGGGCCAGCGGCGCTACGTGGAGTCGCTCTCCTCGTACGCCCGCCAGTTCCTCGGCCAGATGGACAAGCCGGACGTCGACTTCATCGAAGGCCTCTCCCCGGCCGTCTCCATCGACCAGAAGTCGACCTCGCGCAATCCGCGCTCCACGGTCGGCACCATCACCGAGGTCTACGACTACCTGCGTCTGCTCTTCGCGCGCATCGGCAAGCCGCACTGCCCCGAGTGCGGCCGTCCGATCTCGCGCCAGTCGCCGCAGGCCATCGTCGACAGGGTCCTGGAACTGCCGGAGGGCAGCCGCTTCCAGGTGCTGTCGCCGCTCGTGCGCGAGCGCAAGGGCGAGTTCGTCGACCTCTTCGCCGACCTCCAGACCAAGGGCTACTCCCGCGCGCGGGTGGACGGCGAGACGGTCCAGCTCGCCCACCCGCCCACGCTGAAGAAGCAGGAGAAGCACACCATCGAGGTGGTCGTCGACCGCCTCACGGTGAAGGAGTCCGCCAAGCGCCGGCTCACCGACTCCGTGGAGACCGCCCTCGGACTGTCCGGCGGCATGGTCGTGCTCGACTTCGTCGACCTCCCCGAGGACGACGCCGAGCGCGAGCGCATGTACTCGGAACACCTCTACTGCCCGTACGACGACCTGTCCTTCGAAGAACTGGAGCCCCGCTCCTTCTCCTTCAACTCGCCCTTCGGCGCCTGCCCGGAGTGCACCGGCATCGGGACGCGCATGGAGGTCGACCCCGAGCTGATCGTCCCCGACGAGGACAAGTCGCTGGACGAGGGGGCCATCCACCCCTGGTCGCACGGCCACACCAAGGACTACTTCGGCCGCCTCATCGGCGCCCTCGCGGACGCGCTGGGCTTCCGGACGGACATCCCCTTCGCGGGCCTGCCGCAGCGCGCCAGGAAGGCGCTCCTGTACGGCCACAAGACCCAGATCGAGGTCCGCTACCGCAACCGGTACGGCCGCGAGCGCGTGTACACGACGCCCTTCGAGGGCGCCGTCCCCTTCGTCAAGCGCCGGCACGGCGAGGCCGAGAGCGACGCCAGCCGCGAGCGCTTCGAGGGCTACATGCGCGAGGTGCCCTGCCCCACCTGTGAGGGCACCCGCCTGAAGCCGATCGTCCTCGCGGTCACGATCATGGAGAAGTCCATCGCCGAGGTCTCCGCCATGTCCATCAGCGACTGCGCCGAGTTCCTGGGCGAGCTGAAGCTCAACGCCCGCGACAAGAAGATCGCCGAGCGCGTGCTCAAGGAGGTCAACGAGCGGCTGCGGTTCCTGGTCGACGTCGGCCTCGACTACCTCTCGCTCAACCGCGCGGCCGGCACGCTCTCCGGCGGCGAGGCCCAGCGCATCCGCCTGGCCACGCAGATCGGCTCCGGCCTCGTCGGCGTCCTGTACGTCCTCGACGAGCCGTCCATCGGCCTGCACCAGCGCGACAACCACCGGCTGATCGAGACCCTCGTGCGGCTGCGCGACATGGGCAACACGCTCATCGTCGTCGAACACGACGAGGACACCATCAAGATCGCCGACTGGGTCGTCGACATCGGCCCCGGTGCCGGCGAGCACGGCGGCAAGGTCGTCCACAGCGGGTCCTTCAAGGAACTGCTCGCGAACGCCGAGTCGCAGACCGGTCAGTACCTGTCCGGCAAGAAGGCCATCCCGGTGCCCGACGTACGGCGCCCGCGCGACCCGTCCCGGCACCTCACGGTCCACGGCGCCCGCGAGAACAACCTCCAGGACATCGACGTCTCCTTCCCCCTGGGCGTGTTCACCGCGGTCACCGGTGTGTCCGGCTCCGGCAAGTCGACGCTGGTCAACGACATCCTGTACACCCACCTGGCCCGCGAACTGAACGGCGCGAGGAACGTGCCGGGACGGCACACGCGCGTGGACGGCGACGACCTCGTCGACAAGGTCGTCCATGTCGACCAGTCGCCCATCGGCCGCACCCCCCGGTCGAACCCCGCCACGTACACCGGCGTCTTCGACCACATCCGCAAGCTGTTCGCCGAGACGACCGAGGCGAAGGTCCGCGGCTACCTGCCCGGCCGCTTCTCCTTCAACGTCAAGGGCGGCCGCTGCGAGAACTGCTCGGGCGATGGCACGATCAAGATCGAGATGAACTTCCTGCCGGACGTCTACGTCCCGTGCGAGGTCTGCCACGGCGCCCGCTACAACCGGGAGACCCTGGAGGTCCACTACAAGGGCAAGTCCATCGCCGACGTGCTCAACATGCCGATCGAGGAGGCCACGGAGTTCTTCGAGGCCGTTCCCGCGATCGCCCGGCACCTCAACACCCTCAAGGACGTCGGCCTCGGCTACGTCCGGCTCGGTCAGTCCGCGACCACCCTGTCCGGCGGTGAGGCGCAGCGCGTGAAGCTCGCCAGCGAGCTCCAGCGGCGTTCCACCGGCCGTACGGTCTACGTCCTGGACGAGCCGACCACGGGTCTGCACTTCGAGGACATCAGCAAGCTCCTCAAGGTCCTCGCCGGCCTGGTCGACAAGGGCAACACGGTCATCGTCATCGAGCACAACCTCGACGTGATCAAGACCGCCGACTGGGTCGTGGACATGGGCCCCGAGGGCGGCGCAGGTGGTGGCCTGGTCGTCGCCGAGGGCACACCGGAGGAGGTCGCCGGCGTCCCGGCCAGTCACACCGGCAAGTTCCTGCGGGAGATCCTCGGAGCCGACCGCATCAGCGACGCGGCGCCGGTGAAGCCGGCGCGCGGGACCGCGGCCAAGAAGACGGTCGCGGCGAGGTCGACGGCGCGGAAGACGGCGTCCGCCACGACGTCCGTCAACAACGCGGCGACGAAGAAGGCGGCCTCCACCGCCAAGAAGGCGACGCCGGCGAAGAAGACGGTGCGGGCCCGCAAGGCCTGAGACGAGCCGAGTCGCGCCCGGCCTCCGGCCGAACACAAGCAGCCGACCGTATCCGACAGAACATGACCACTTCCGAACAGTCCTGAAAACACAGGATGTTCCGGAAAAGCGCGGCGCCCCGCGGGAACTCCCCGCGGGGCGCCGTCCGTTCCACCAGCAGCCACCCTGGCCCTGCGTCCGAGGACCCGCGGGGCCGGTCGCACCTTGACAACAGCACCGAGAGAAGCAGAAGCAGAAGTCCGGTCAGGGGTGCTCGCGCCCGGAGAGCGGCTGATGCACACCGGCCGTCCGGGACCCCGGCCGGTGGATGCAGGCCGCTCCATCACCCGCCGCGACCCGTTACGGCTCGCCGACTTCGGCGGCGTACGGCGGCTCGGCGCCCGCCCGGGAGCAGGTGACCGCCGCGGCGCGGGCCGCGAACCGCAGCAGTCGTTCCCAGCCCTCGCGGCCCAGACTCGCGACCGCCGCCGGAGACAGCGCGTCGCGCGCCGACAGACCGTGCAGAAGAGCCGCGTTCACGGTGTCGCCGGCGCCGATGGTGTCCACCACCTCGACCTCCTCGCCCGGCACCGGGTACACCGCGCCGTCCTGGGTGAAGGCGGTCAGTCCGTCGCCGCCGTGAGTGATCACGACGGCCGCCGGTCCGGCGGACAGCCACTCGCGCGGGGTGCCGCCCAGCCATCGGGCGTCCTCCTCCGAGAGCTTCAGCAGGGACACCGACGGAAGCCAGCTCTTGAACCGTGCCCGGTAGGCGTCGGCGTCCGGGATCAGCCCGGGCCGGATGTTCGGGTCGAGCGCGGTGAACAGGCCCTGCGCCGCGGCCGTCCGCATCAGCTCCTCGTAGGCGCTCGCACCCGGCTCCAGGACGAGCGAGCAGGTGCCGAAGGACACCGCCCGCGTCCCGGCGGGCAGTGCGGCAGGGACGGTGAACAGCCGGTCGGCGGTGCCCTCGACGTAGAAGGAGTAGGCGGCCGAGCCGCTCCCGTCGACCGTGGCGACGGCGAGGGTGGTCGGTTCCGGACCGCGCGTCACCGCCGACCCGTCCACGCCCACCTCCCGGAGTCCGGCCAGCAGCGCCTCGCCGAAGGCGTCGGAGGAGACACGGGAGCAGAAGGCCGTGGGAGAACCGAGCCGGCCGAGGGCCACGGCCGTGTTGTAGGGGCCGCCGCCGAGGGCGGGCCGCAGCGGGGCGAGGGCGCCCGTTTCCTGCGGTACCAGGTCGATCAGGGCCTCACCTGCGACGACGATCACGGGGCGGTTCCTTTCTCGGACGGCGCGGACGGCCGGTCCGGGTCACAGCCGCACGACGTGCGGTGCACGAAGGTGCAGGGGAGCCGCACGGTCCGGGCGGGCCCGTCGGGTGCGGCGATACGTTCGAGGAGGACGCGGACGGCCTCGACGCCCATGCCCTTGCTGGGCTGGGCGATCGCGGTCAGCCGGGGCGAGAACAGGTCCGCCCAGGCGAAGTCGTCGAAGCAGCACAGCGCGAGGTCGTCGGGCACGGTCAGACCCCGGGCGCGCAGTTCGCGCAGGACGCCGAGCGTCATCGCGTTGTTGCCGGAGACCAGGGCGGTCGGCGGGGTGTCCAGGGACAGCAGGGCGGCGGTGGCCCGTTCGGCACCGGCCGACGCGGAGTCACCGTGCACCAGAAGACGCTCGTCGCAGGGCAGACCGGCGGCCGCCAGACCGCGCCGGTAGCCGGTGATCCGTTCGGCGGTGGTGCTGAGGCCGGGCAGGCCGGCGACGAACGCGATGTGCCGGTGGCCGAGTCCCGCCAGATGGGTGACCAGCCGCGCCGTGGGCTCGGTGTTCTCGGCACAGACCTGGTCGAAGCGGGGTGCGCCGTCGGCCGGTGTGCCGCTGGTCCGGTCGAGGAGGACCGTGGGCACCCTGTGGCGGGTGAGGTAGGCCAGGAGTCCGTCCGGTTCCGCCGACGGTGCGACGATCACGCCGTCCACCCGCCGCTCGTGCAGGAGCTGGACGGCCTTCCGCTCGTGCACCGGATCGTCGTGCGGATCGGCGATCAGCAGGCTGTATCCCTGTGCCAGGGCCGCGGCCTCGACCCCCTGGAGGAGTTCGGTGAAGTACGGGTTGCTGATCGCCGACACGGCGAGCCCGATGGAGCGGGTGCGGGAGGTCACCAGGGAACGGGCGAGGGAGTTGGGTGTGTAGCCGAGCTCGTCCACGGCGTCGAGGACCGCCTGGCGGGTGTGGGGGAGGACCGGGCGGGTTTCGTTCAGCACATGGGAGACGGTCGCCACGGAGACCCCCGCTTGCCGTGCCACGTCGGCCATGGTGGCCAAGGAGTCCCCCTCTGTCGCCTGCGGCGGTGCCGTTCCTGGCGGGAAGCTATCCCATCCCGAGATGTGCGTAAACGCTTGCGCAAGCGTTTACGCCCCACACAACCCCTCACAAGTCCATGCAACCTCCTGCAAGCCCACGCAACCCGCCGTCTGCACGCACCCGCTCCGGCGATATCGTGCGCGTGTTCCGAGGCGCACACGCTCCCGCGCCCGGCCTCCGTGTGTGCCACGTCCGGGCCGGGATCGGGGCGCCGCCGCACGGAGCCCGCCGTCCTGCCGCCCGCCGACCCCCGTGGAGCCCCCCATGCCCGGCCGACCCTCCGCACGCCGCCGTACCGTCCTGCGAGGAGCGGCTCTCGCGCCCGCCGCCAGGCTCGCTGCGGCATCGGCTCTCGCGCCCGCGGCGGGACTCGGTCTGGCCGCCTGCGCGCCGGCCGGCGAAGCGGCGGCACCGCCCACGCCCACCGCTCCGGTGGAACTCGGTGCGGACAGCGACGTGGCGCCGGGCACCGCGAAGCTCTACCGCGACCACAACGTGGTGGTCAGCCGGTCCGGGAACGGAGAGCTGAAGGCGTACAGCTCGGTCTGCACCCACGCGGGGTGCCCCGTCAACAGTCTCGACGGGATGACTTTGATCTGCCCCTGCCACGGCAGCGAGTTCGACGCGACGACCGGCGAGGTGCTGCGGGAACCGGCGACCGTGCCGCTGAACGCGCTGTCCGTCACGGCCGAGAACGGCAGGATCGTCGCCGGTCCGGGCGCCTGACGCCCACGGGCGTCCCCTCCCGGACGGCTCGCCCGTTCACTCCCAGTCCCACCCGATGCCGATCACGCCCGACCGCACGCGAGGCTCGACGAAGTGCACGGAGCGGTGCCGTCGGCTGAGCGCCAGTTCCTGACGGCCGCCGCGCGGTGCCGCCGCCGAGGGACGGGTGAGGCGGTGGCAGCGTGCGGGCAGCGCGTTCTCGTCGAACCGGATCTGCAGCGCGTACTGGCCGCCCGGCGTGCCGAAGCAGCGGACGTACTCCCGGGAGGCACCGGCGGTGCCGTCCTCGACGCCGTAGCGGAAGAGGAAGGTGTCGCCGGCCCGCAGGCGGGTGTCGAAGAGGAGCTCGGCGACGAGGATGCCGGTGTCGAGGTGTCGCCGGACGCGGCCGGGGCGGCAGTTCTCCAGGGCGTGCAGCGCCATGCGCTCCGGGTCGCACCCGGGGTCGCCGCGGTGGACGGCCACGAAGCGGTCGACGCCGTCGCGGTGGGCGCGGACGATGTGCTGGGACTCCTGTTCCCGCAGTTCCCGGGCCGAGCCGATGCGGACGCGCTCGTGGTGGCCGAGGGCGACGAGCCCGCCGTCCGGAGGGCACTCCAGTTCGACGAGCAGTTCGGTGAGGGTGTCAGGGGCTTCCGGGAACGAACGGTACGAGCGCCCCGGCGGCTGCCCGGCGGCCGTGTCCCCGCGGGCCTCCGTGAGCAGCCGGATCAGGGACTCCCGAGGCAGACGCAGGATCTCCTCCAGGGCCCGGACCGCCCTCATCGACTCGGGACGCTGCGGACGCCGGGCGCCCTGCTGCCAGTAACTCAGACTGGTGATCCCGACTCTCACGCCGTGCCGTGACAGGTGGTGCTGGACGCGTTGCAGGGGAAGCCCTCGAGCGGCGATCGCGGCGCGCAGGGCGACGTGGAAGGGGCCGTCGCGCAGCGCCGCGTCCAGGTCCGCGGCGGCGTCGGTGCCGGAGTCCGCGTGGGGTGGGGCGTACGGCATGCACAGGCCTCTCTGTGAATGCTCACGACGGCTGGACGGACCGTTCGGGTCGGTGGCCGGCCCCCGCGACACGGGGGCGCCTTCACATCCGTAGGGCGCGGTTCACCGACCCGAGTTCCCCCGCATTGAAGCGTGTTGCCCAGGCCCCGACAACACCTGACGCCCGAACGCGGTCCGCCGGTGGCCGAGTCGGTGCCCCCTTGCCCACGCCCCGGATACCGCCGGGTCCTCACCGGAACCGCGGGCCGGCGTGCGCATTCCTTCGCCGTGGGGGAGCTCCGGGGCTCCGGCACCGGCCGGGGACCGTGACGGCCGGTGGCGGATGTCACGGTCCCCCGGTGTCGCCCCACGCGCCGCTCGGCCTCGCTCAGCCCCGCCCTCCGCATCAGCCCCCGCCGGGCCGCCACCCGCGCGGTCCGTGGCCACCAGCCTCCCCCTCCTGGCCACTCCCGCTCCCGCACCCGCCCCCCCCGCGCTCCCGCGCCCACCACCCGTGCTCCCCCTCCCGAACCGGCATCGTCACACCCATGGACCGTCCACGGCTCCGCCGACCGAGCGCACCCCCGCCCCCGACGCTCCACGGTTGTCCACAGCCACGCCGGGCTGTCACTCCGCGCCAGTAGGGTGTGAGACATGGCCGACCCCTCCAGCTACCGCCCCAAGCCGGGACAGATCCCGGACTCTCCCGGGGTCTACAGGTTCCGCGACGAGCACCGCCGGGTGATCTACGTCGGGAAGGCGAAGAGCCTGCGCCAGCGCCTGGCGAACTACTTCCAGGACCTGGCGGGTCTCCACCCGCGCACCCGCACGATGGTCACCACGGCCGCGTCCGTGGAGTGGACCGTGGTGTCCACGGAGGTCGAGGCGCTCCAGCTGGAGTACTCCTGGATCAAGGAGTACGACCCCCGGTTCAACGTCAAGTACCGCGACGACAAGAGCTACCCGTACCTCGCGGTGACGATGAACGAGGAGTTCCCCCGCGTGCAGGTGATGCGCGGCCACAAGAAGAAGGGCGTCAGGTACTTCGGGCCGTACGCGCACGCGTGGGCGATCCGTGACACCGTCGATCTCCTCCTGCGGGTCTTCCCGGTGCGCACCTGCTCCGCCGGCGTCTTCAAGAACGCGGCCCGCACCGGCCGCCCCTGCCTGCTCGGCTACATCGGCAAGTGCTCCGCGCCCTGCGTCGGCCGGATTCCCGCGGAGGAGCACCGCGATCTCGCCGAGGACTTCTGCGACTTCATGGCCGGCCGCACCGGCACCTACCTCCGCCGTCTGGAGAAGCAGATGAGGGAAGCGGCCGAGGAGATGGAGTACGAGCGGGCCGCCCGCCTGCGCGACGACATCGAGGCTCTGAAGAAGGCCATGGAGAAGAACGCGGTGGTGCTCGCCGACGCCACCGACGCCGACCTCGTCGCGGTCGCCGAGGACGAGCTGGAGGCCGCCGTCCAGATCTTCCACGTCCGCGGCGGACGCGTGCGCGGCCAGCGCGGCTGGGTGACCGACAAGGTCGAGGAGATCACCACCGGCGCCCTCGTCGAACACGCCCTCCAGCAGCTCTACGGCGAGGAGACCGGCGACGCCGTCCCCAAGGAGGTTCTGGTCCCGGCCCTGCCCGAGCCCGTGGGGCCCGTCCAGGAATGGCTCACCGCGCGGCGCGGCTCCCACGTCTCCCTGCGCATCCCGCAGCGGGGCGACAAGCGGGCCCTGATGGAGACCGTCGAGCGCAACGCCCAGCAGGCGCTCGTCCTGCACAAGACCAAGCGCGCCTCCGACCTGACCACGCGCTCGCGCGCCCTGGAGGAGATCGCCGACGCCCTCGACCTCGACAGCGCCCCCCTGCGCATCGAGTGCTACGACGTCTCGCACCTCCAGGGTGACGACGTGGTGGCGTCCATGGTGGTCTTCGAGGACGGTCTGGCCCGCAAGAGCGAGTACCGCCGCTTCCAGATCAGGGGGTTCGAGGGGCAGGACGACGTCCGTTCCCTGCACGAGGTGATCACCCGCCGCTTCCGGCGCTACCTCGTGGAGAAGGAGAGGACGGGGGAGTGGACCGACGGCGAGCCCGGTGCCGACGGCGCCCTGCCCGACGCCGCCGTCCACACCCTCACCGAGGACGACGGCCGGCCCAAGCGCTTCGCCTACCCCCCGCAGCTCGTCGTCGTCGACGGCGGACGCCCGCAGGTCGCGGCGGCCCGGCGGGCCCTGGACGACCTCGGGATCGACGACATCGCCGTCTGCGGCCTCGCCAAGCGACTGGAGGAGGTCTGGCTGCCGGGCGACGACGACCCCGTAGTGCTGCCCCGCACCAGTGAGGGCCTCTACCTCCTCCAGCGCGTCCGCGACGAGGCCCACCGCTTCGCGATCACCTACCAGCGCACCAAGCGCGCCAAGCGGTTCCGCTCCAGCCCCCTGGACGACGTCCCCGGGCTCGGCGAGACCCGCAGACAGGCATTGATCAAACACTTCGGCTCGGTGAAGAAACTGCGTTCCGCGACGCTCGACCAGATCTGCGAGGTACCGGGCATAGGTCGCAGGACGGCCGAGACGATCGTCGCGGCCCTCACCCGCGCGGTTCCGGCCGCACCCGCCGTGAACACGGCGACCGGAGAAATCATGGACGAGGAGGAGCCCGGCACGACGGCGGGCTCCCCCGGGGAACCCGCCACCACGGGCGCCCCGCACGAACGACGGGGGCAGGAGACATGAGCGAGCACGACGCGCAGCACACAGCCGACCCAGGTCGCACGCCCGCGGTGAACCAGGACCAGCCGCCCGCGGCGAACCAAGATCAGAAGCTCACAGCGTCCTCGCAGTCACCGCCCAGGCGGACAGGCGAGGATGCCACCCGGCACGACGCCGCCGCGCCCGACACGGGCCACGGCAGCGCCGAGCACACCGCAGGCCACGAAGACGGAGCGCAGGTGAGTACGGACGTGACACCACCCGGTATCCCGGAGGCGGCCATCCCCGAGCTGGTGATCATCTCCGGTATGTCCGGGGCCGGCCGCTCGACGGCCGCCAAGTGTCTGGAGGACCTTGGCTGGTTCGTCGTCGACAACCTCCCGCCCGCGCTGATCCCCACCATGGTGGAGCTCGGCGCCCGCTCCCAGGGCAACGTGGCGCGCATCGCGGTCGTCGTCGACGTCCGCGGCCGGCGCTTCTTCGACAACCTCCGTGAGTCCCTCGCCGACCTGGAGGCGCGGAACGTCACCCGGCGGATCGTCTTCCTGGAGTCCTCCGACGAAGCCCTGGTGCGCCGCTTCGAGTCCGTGCGCCGTCCGCACCCCCTCCAGGGCGACGGCCGCATCGTCGACGGCATCGTCGCCGAGCGCGAGCTGCTGCGCGAGCTGCGCGGCGACGCCGACCTGGTGATCGACACCTCCAGCCTCAACGTGCACGAACTGCGCGCCAAGATGGATGCCCGGTTCGCCGGCGAGGAGGAGCCCGAGCTGCGGGCCACGGTCATGTCCTTCGGCTTCAAGTACGGCCTCCCCGTCGACGCCGACCTCGTCGTGGACATGCGGTTCCTGCCCAACCCGCACTGGGTCCCGGAGCTGCGGCCCTACACCGGCCTGAACGAGGAGGTGGCGACGTACGTCCTCAACCAGCCCGGCGCCAAGGAGTTCCTCGACCGGTACGCGGAACTCCTCCAGCTGATCGCCGCGGGCTACCGCCGGGAGGGCAAGCGGTACGTGACCATCGCGGTCGGCTGTACGGGCGGCAAGCACCGCTCGGTCGCGATGTCGGAGAAGCTCGCCGCGCGGCTCGCGGCCGAGGGCGTGGAGACGGTGGTCGTACACCGGGACATGGGACGGGAATGACAGGACGTACACCGCGGCTGGGCCGGCTGCGCAGGGCGATGCCCGAAGGGCGCGTGAGCCGGCCGGCCGTGGCCCGGGGCGGCAAACCGCGCCGCCGCGGCACCCAGCCGAAGGTCGTCGCCCTCGGGGGCGGCATGGGCCTGTCGGCCTCGCTCGCCGCACTGCGCCGGATCACCGGTGACCTCACCGGCGTCGTCACGGTCGCCGACGACGGCGGCTCCAGCGGGCGTCTGCGCGACGAGCTGGGCGTGCTGCCGCCCGGCGACCTGCGCAAGGCACTGGCGGCACTGTGCGGCGACGACGACTGGGGCCAGACCTGGGCCCGGGTCATCCAGCACCGCTTCCAGTCGCAGGGCGAGATCAACGGCCACGCGGTCGGCAACCTGCTGATCGTCGCCCTGTGGGAGCAGCTCGGCGACCATGTCCAGGCCCTGGACCTGGTCGGCAAGCTGCTCGGCGCGCAGGGGCGCGTGCTGCCCATGTCCGCCGTACCGCTGGAGTTGCAGGCCCTGGTCAAGGGGCACGATCCCGCGCGTCCCGAGGACATCGACACCGTGCGGGGGCAGGCGACCGTCGCGCTGACGACCGGCGAGGTGCAGTCGGTGCACCTCGTGCCGTCCGATCCGCCGGCCGTCCCGGAGGCGGTGGCGGCCGTCCTGGACGCGGACTGGGTGGTCCTGGGGCCCGGCTCGTGGTTCTCCTCGGTGATGCCGCACCTGCTGGTGCCCGAACTGCTGGACGCCCTCACGGAGACGAAGGCACGCCGGGTACTCTCCCTGAATCTGGCGCCGCAGCCCGGAGAAACCGAGGGCTTCTCCCCGCAGCGTCATTTGGAGGTTTTGGGACGACACGCCCCTAAACTCGCCCTGGACGTGGTGCTGGCCGACGAGGCCGCCGTGCCCGACCGCGACTCCCTGACCGACGCCGCCGAGCGGTTCGGGGCCGCGGTCGAGCTGGCGCCGGTGGCCCGGCCCGACGGGACTCCGCGGCATGATCCGGAGCTGCTGGCCGCCGCGTACGACCGTATTTTTCGGATGCATGGAAGGATCGGCCCATGGCGATGACGGCAGCGGTGAAGGACGAGATCTCCCGGCTCCCCGTCACCCGGACCTGCTGCAGAAAGGCGGAGGTCTCCGCCGTCCTGCGGTTCGCCGGCGGCCTTCACCTGGTGAGCGGGCGCATCGTGATCGAGGCGGAGCTGGACACCGCGATGGCGGCCCGCCGGCTCAAGCGGGACATCCTGGAGATCTTCGGGCACAGCTCCGAGCTGATCGTGATGGCGCCCGGCGGGCTGCGCCGCGGCTCCCGCTACGTCGTGCGCGTGGTCGCGGGCGGTGACCAGCTGGCCCGCCAGACCGGTCTGGTGGACGGCAGGGGCCGGCCGATCCGGGGTCTGCCCCCGCAGGTGGTCTCGGGCGCGACCTGTGACGCGGAGGCTGCCTGGCGCGGCGCCTTCCTGGCCCACGGCTCGCTCACCGAGCCGGGCCGTTCCTCCTCCCTGGAGGTGACCTGCCCCGGCCCGGAGGCGGCGCTGGCCCTCGTGGGCGCCGCCCGCCGGCTGTCCATCGCCGCCAAGGCCCGCGAGGTACGCGGCGTCGACCGGGTCGTGGTCCGCGACGGCGACGCCATCGGCGCCCTGCTCACCCGCCTGGGAGCGCACGAGTCGGTACTGGCCTGGGAGGAGCGCCGGATGCGCCGCGAGGTGCGCGCCACGGCGAACCGTCTCGCCAACTTCGACGACGCCAATCTGCGCCGCTCCGCCCGGGCCGCCGTCGCCGCCGGAGCCCGTGTGCAGCGGGCCCTGGAGATCCTCGGGGACGAGGTGCCCGAGCACCTCGCGGCGGCCGGCCGGCTGCGCATGGAGCACAAGCAGGCCTCCCTGGAGGAACTGGGTGCGCTCGCCGACCCCCCGCTGACCAAGGACGCGGTCGCCGGCCGGATCCGCCGGCTGCTCGCGATGGCCGACAAGCGGGCCTCCGACCTCGGCATCCCGGGCACCGAGGCCAACCTCAGCGAGGAACTCGCCGACAACCTGGTGGGCTGAACGGGCGGAACCGGCGCCCCGCCCGCCCCGGTCGCCGGACCTCCCGGGCACGGCACGCCAACGGGCCGACCGCACGCCGCGCCGGGACACCGGCCTCCCGGCTCACCGGCCGGGGCCGGCCACCACCCGCCCCAGCCCGCCGACACGCCGGTACCGAAGCCCGCTGAGGCCGTCGACCGTCGGGCCGGCGCCCTTCCGCAGACCCGGTCCAGGCCCGCCACGCCGGGACTTTCCCGCGCCACCTCGAGGTGACGCTCTTCGCCATCACCGGCCGTGGCTCCGGCGGCCGCGGAGCCCCGCCCGGCCCCGCCCCCGCTCGTCCCGGACGACACCCCGCCCCCGCTAGTCCCGGACGACACCATGCCCCCCGGCTCCGTCCCGGACGACACCATGCCCCCGGCTCCGTCCCGGAGCACTCAGCCGCAGCCTCCGGGCGCCCGGCGGCGCTCATGGGAAGGCGCTCGCCTCAGACGAGGAGATGGCACGCTGCGGTCAACACCGCCCGACCCATCGTGACCGAATCGGGCGACAAACGAGCGGGCACGGGCTCAGACTCGGGCGGTCCGTACCTCTACTGGTGGGTACGGGCCGTCCTGCCGTGTATGGGACAAGTCGATGTCACCCCGGAGGCCGTGGAGAGGTAGGGTCGGGGGTGGTCGGGGACATCCCAAATACAGCTCGCCGGCACCGCATGGCCGGCGTACCAACGAGGAGATCGGTTCGTGACGATCCGCGTAGGCATCAACGGCTTTGGCCGCATCGGTCGTAACTACTTCCGCGCGCTGCTGGAGCAGGGTGCTGACATCGAGATCGTGGCTGTCAACGACCTGGGTGACACCGCGACCACCGCTCACCTGCTCAAGTACGACACCATCCTGGGCCGCCTGAAGGCCGAGGTGTCGCACACCGCCGACACGATCACCGTCGACGGCCACACCATCAAGGTCCTCTCCGAGCGCAACCCCGCCGACATCCCGTGGGGTGAGCTGGGCGTCGACATCGTCATCGAGTCGACCGGCATCTTCACCAAGAAGGCCGACGCCGAGAAGCACCTCGCCGGCGGCGCCAAGAAGGTCCTCATCTCGGCTCCGGCCAAGGACGAGGACATCACCATCGTGATGGGCGTCAACGAGAACAAGTACGACGCGGCCAACCACCACGTCATCTCGAACGCCTCCTGCACCACCAACTGTGTGGCGCCGATGGCCAAGGTCCTCGACGAGAACTTCGGCATCGTCAAGGGCCTGATGACCACGGTCCACGCGTACACGAACGACCAGCGCATCCTGGACTTCCCGCACTCCGACCTGCGTCGCGCCCGCGCCGCCGCGGAGAACATCATCCCGACCACGACGGGTGCCGCCAAGGCCACCGCCCTGGTCCTGCCGCAGCTCAAGGGCAAGCTCGACGGCATCGCGATGCGCGTCCCGGTCCCCACCGGTTCGGCCACCGACCTGGTGGTGGAGCTGGAGCGCGAGGTCACCAAGGACGAGGTCAACGCCGCGTTCAAGAAGGCCTCCGAGGGCGAGCTGCAGGGCTACCTGTCCTACACGGAGGACCCGATCGTCTCCTCCGACATCGTCAGCGACCCGGCCTCCTGCACCTTCGACTCCTCCCTGACCATGGTCCAGGAGGGCAAGTCGGTGAAGATCCTCGGCTGGTACGACAACGAGTGGGGCTACTCCAACCGCCTCGTCGACCTCACGGTCTTCGTCGGCGGCCAGCTCTGACCCTCGGAGCAGGCACCCCCATGTGATGGCAGGGCTCGGGCGGCGCACGGACGCGCCGCCCGGGCCCTGACGCACGTGCGGAAGAGCCCTCTCTACGATCACGGAGTACCACCAGCCCTCCCGGGAGCAGCTTTCATGAAGACGATCGACGAACTCCTCTCCGAAGGTGTGGCCGGCCGGCGGGTCTTCGTCCGCGCCGACCTGAACGTGCCGCTCGACGGCACCACCATCACCGACGACGGCCGCATCCGCGCCGTACTGCCGACCGTCAAGGCCCTCGCGGACGCGGGCGCCAAGGTGGTCGTCGCCTCACACCTGGGCCGCCCCGAGGGCGCCCCGGACCCGGCCTTCTCCCTCGCCCCCGCGGCCACGCGCCTCGGTGAACTCCTCGGCTCCGCCGTGGCGTTCGCGACCGACACGGTCGGCGAGTCCGCCCGTTCCACCGTCGCGGACCTCGCCGACGGCCAGGTCGCCGTGATCGAGAACCTGCGCTTCAACGCGGGCGAGACGGCCAAGGACGACGCCGAGCGCGGCGCGTTCGCCGACCAGCTCGCCGCACTCGCCGATGTCTACGTCGGCGACGGCTTCGGCGCGGTGCACCGCAAGCACGCCTCGGTCTACGACCTGCCCGCCCGCCTGCCGCACGCCGCCGGCTTCCTCATCGCCACCGAGGTCGGCGTGCTGAAGAAGCTCACCGCGGACGTGCAGCGCCCCTACGTCGTCGCCCTGGGCGGCGCCAAGGTCTCCGACAAGCTCGCCGTCATCGACCAGCTGCTCGGCAAGGCCGACCGGATCCTCATCGGCGGCGGCATGGCCTACACCTTCCTCAAGGCCAAGGGCCACGAGGTCGGCATCTCCCTCCTCCAGGAGGACCAGGTCCCGGTCGTCACCGAGTACATCGAGCGCGCGGAGAAGACCGGCGTCGAGCTGGTCCTGCCCGTGGACGTCCTGGTCTCCACGGAGTTCCCGGACCTGAAGACGAAGGCCCCGGCCAACCCCACCGCCGTCGCCGCGGACGCGATCCCCGCCGACCAGGAGGGCCTGGACATCGGCCCCGAGACCCGCAAGCTGTACGCCTCGAAGCTCGCCGACGCGGCCACCGTGTTCTGGAACGGTCCGATGGGCGTCTTCGAGCACCCCGACTACGCCGAGGGCACCAAGGCGGTCGCCCAGGCCCTCATCGACTCCCCGGCCTTCACGGTCGTCGGCGGCGGCGACTCCGCCGCGGCCGTCCGCCTCCTGGGCTTCGACGAGACCGCATTCGGCCACATCTCGACCGGCGGCGGCGCCTCCCTCGAATACCTCGAGGGCAAGACGCTCCCCGGCCTCGCCGCACTGGAGGACTGACCCCGATGAGCACGCGCACGCCGCTGATGGCGGGCAACTGGAAGATGAACCTCAACCACCTGGAGGCCATCGCCCACACCCAGAAGCTCGCCTTCGCCCTCGCCGACAAGGACTACGAGGCCGTCGAGGTCGCCGTCCTGCCGCCCTTCACCGATCTGCGCTCCGTGCAGACCCTGGTCGACGGCGACAAGCTGAAGATCAAGTACGGCGCCCAGGACATCTCCGCGCACGACTCCGGTGCCTACACCGGAGAGGTATCCGGCTCGATGCTGGCCAAGCTGAAGTGCACGTACGTGGCGATCGGCCACTCCGAGCGCCGCCAGTACCACGCCGAGACCGACGAACTGGTCAACGCCAAGGTCAAGGCCGCCTACAAGCACGACCTCACCCCGATCCTGTGCGTCGGCGAGGAGCTCGAGGTCCGCGAGGCGGGCGACCACGTCTCCCACACCCTCGCCCAGGTCGAGGGCGGTCTGAAGGACATCCCGGCCGAGCAGGCCGAGACGATCGTGGTCGCCTACGAGCCCGTGTGGGCCATCGGCACCGGCAAGGTCTGCGGCGCCCAGGACGCCCAGGAGGTCTGCGCCGCCATCCGCGGCAAGATCGCCGAGCTGTACTCCCAGGACGTGGCCGACAAGGTCCGCATCCAGTACGGCGGCTCCGTGAAGGCCGGCAACGTCGCCGAGATCATGGCCCAGGCCGACATCGACGGCGCCCTGGTCGGAGGTGCCTCGCTGGACGCCGACGAGTTCGTCAAGATCGTGCGCTTCCGCGACCAGTGACACCGGCCGTGAGTATGCGGTAGACCCGATCCGTCGTACCCTTGCGGGGGCGCGGCCCCGTCGCTGCGCCCCCGTCGTCATCCGAATCCGAGGAAGTTGGTCCAGCCGTGGTTTTGGGGTTCTCGATCGCCCTGATCGTCTTCAGCCTGCTGCTGATGCTGCTGGTGCTGATGCACAAGGGGAAGGGCGGCGGCCTCTCCGACATGTTCGGTGGCGGCATGCAGTCCTCCGTCGGCGGCTCCTCGGTCGCCGAGCGCAACCTCGACCGCATCACTCTCGTGATCGGTCTGCTCTGGTTCGCGTGCATCGTCGTCCTCGGCATCCTGATGAAGACGAACAGCTGATCGACGAAGCGTACAGACGCACATTCCGTACGTAACGCCCCATGTTCGGTACGCGCAGCTGAGCGCGGCCTATCATGGGGCTTGCGTCTGTGTGTGGGGGCTGTAACTCCAATCACTGGACGCGCGTTGGGCCTTACGTAGACTGAGGCGCTCGCGGCGAAGTGAAACGCCGACTCGCTTCGCGGCACCATCACGCAGGGAGTTACGACCGTGGCAAGTGGCAACGCGATCCGAGGAAGCCGGGTCGGGGCGGGGCCGATGGGCGAGGCCGAGCGCGGCGAGTCCGCGCCGCGTCTGCGCATCTCCTTCTGGTGCTCCAACGGGCACGAGACGCAGCCCAGCTTCGCCAGCGACGCGCAGGTGCCCGATACCTGGGACTGCCCGCGCTGCGGCTTCCCGGCCGGCCAGGACCGGGACAACCCGCCGGACCCGCCGCGCACCGAGCCCTACAAGACGCACCTCGCCTATGTGCGGGAGCGGCGCAGCGACGCGGACGGCGAGGCGATCCTCGCCGAGGCGCTCGCCAAACTGCGGGGCGAGATCTAGGAGTTGACGACCGGCCAGGTGCCCACGGGGGCGCCTGGCCGGAGTCGTGTCACCACCGTCACCGCCGTCACCCCGACGGCCCGTCATGGCCTGCCATGCCCGGCCGTCGCCCGCCACGGCGGCCTGCCGCGGACCGCCCGCTCGCACGGGAGCCGAGAGCAGCGGCCGGCTCGTGCTCCGTGTCGGCCCCGTCCGCGCCGTGTTCCTGGCCGTCGCCGCGCTGATACCCGCGCGCCGCCCGCACGTACCTGTTGTTGCACCGCAGGACGACACCTTGTTGCGCCGCAGGACGACACCGCGACAGGTCACCCAGTGTGCTGATCAACTAGGTTGGGACCGGCAGCGGGGCAGGTACGCAGCAGGACAGGTGTAGGAAAGAAGGCTGAAGTCCGACATGAACGCAGACGTCCGTTCCAGGCTCCACCAGACGCCCGAGTGGACCGCACTGGCCGAGCACCGCGACGCACTCGGCGAGGTGCGGCTGCGCGAGCTGTTCGCCGCCGACCCCGGGCGCGGCAGCGGGTACACCTTGCAGGTCGGTGACCTGTACATCGACTACTCCAAGCACCTCGTCACCGACGAGACGCTGCGGTTGCTGCGGGAACTCGCCGCCGCGACCGGTGTGTTCGACCTGCGGGACGCCATGTTCCGCGGTGAGCGGATCAACACCACCGAGCGGCGGGCGGTGCTGCACACCGCGCTGCGGGCCCCGCGGGACGCGGTGATCGAGGTCGACGGGGAGAACGTGGTCCCCGCGGTGCACGCCGTGCTGGACAGGATGGCGGACTTCGCCGGCCGGGTCCGCTCGGGTGCCTGGACCGGGCACACCGGCCGGCGCATCCGCAACGTGGTCAACATCGGCATCGGCGGCTCCGACCTCGGCCCGGCGATGGCCTACGAGGCGCTGCGCGCCTACACCGACCGCTCGCTCACCTTCCGGTTCGTCTCCAACGTCGACGGCGCCGACCTGCACGAGGCCGTCCACGGCCTGGACCCGGCCGAGACGCTGTTCATCGTCGCGTCGAAGACGTTCACCACCATCGAGACCATCACCAACGCCACCTCGGCCCGCACCTGGCTCCTCGA